>NZ_CP108088.1:6325625-7545000 GCF_036192275.1 Streptomyces sp. NBC_00250
CCTTGTCGGCACGCTGGAGGGTCTCGGGGACGCCGTGCCGGCCGGCGCCCTCGTTGAGCCGGGTGAGCTCGGGCCCGAGGGCGGCGAGCCGGGCGGCGAGGTCGTCCGCGCGCAGCCCGCTCTCCCGTACGGAGTCGAGGGCGCCGCTCGCACCGCGCAGGGCCTGGCGGGCGCGCTCGACGGCCGGGGCGAGCCGGGCGAGCTGGGTCTCGGCCTGCCCGAGCAACGGAGCGAGGCCCGCCTCGAACCGGTCGAGCTCCCCCTTGACCCGGTCCAGCTCGTCCTTGGCACGGGTCAGTTCGGCCCGGGCCCGGTCGGCGGTCGCGGCGTCGAGCTCGTCGCGGTCGAGATCGTGGGCGTCGACGGCGCTGATGTAGGTGTGGCTGACCTCGTCGATCCGGCGCCCGAGGGCCTCGAAGCCCTCGACGGCGCGGCGCGTCTCGGGGGAGCTGTCGACGGCGGTGATGGTCTCGATGGAGATGCGCAGCCCGCGCTGGGCGGTGTCGAGCTCGTAGAAGGCAGCGGCGGCGGCGTCCTTGGCGGCCTGCGCCTCGGCCCGTTGGCTCTCACCGCGCCCACCGAACCAGCGGCGGGTACCGCCACCGGCGAAGGCGTGCGGCAGCATGGCACCGAGGAGCAGCGGAAGGGCAAGGGCAAGCCGAAGCCCGGAAATCCCTGCCCTCGGGCCGTCCTCGGAGTGGGTCTGCCCTCGGCTTGGCGCATCACGACGCCGAACGCCGCCCGCCCCCCTCGCGTCGCTCGCCGCCACGTACCTCTCCCGTGCTGTGTCCGCCGTGCCCGGTCCGGTTCATTCTCCCACCCGGTAAGGACGAACACACGGGCCGGTCAGTTCGCCGTGAGGACGGATACGTCACCGTTGTCGCTGCGGACGCTCACGGAGTGCTCGCTCTTGTCACGGCGTGGGACGTCGATCCGGACGTCGCCGTTGTCGCTGGCGCCGGTCACCTCGTACTCGGCGGTGGGGACGGAGACGTGGACGTCGCCGTTGTCGGTGACGACGTCGACGCGGCGGGGGACGGAGCCGAGGACGATGCGTACGTCGCCGTTGTCGGACCGGGCGACGACCTCGGGCGCGGTGGCCCCGGGCTCGACGGCGACGTCACCGTTCTCGGTGCCGAGGTCCAGAGCGCCGCCGGCCTTGCGCACACGGACGTCCCCGTTGTCGGAGCGCACCTTCATCGGGGTGGTGAAGCCCTCGGCGGTGACGCGCCCGTTGTCGCTCTCGACGGTGACGGCGACGTCGCGGGGGACCTGGATCCGGTGGACGGCGTCGCAGTTGGCGGAGACACCGTCGCAGTCGACCCGCAGGGTCAGCTTCCCGTCGACGAGCTTCCACTCGGGATCGGGCCCCGACCCCATGAACACCCACCCGTCCACCTGCCGCTCGACGCGCACGTCGTCGATGTCGGCGGGAGTGATGACGAGCTCGGAGTCGTCGGAGTCGACGGTGAGCGCGGTCCCGCCGAAGGCGAACGTCTTCCGCTCCACGGGCGCCCCCTCGACATCGGTCGATCCGCACCCGACGAGCGCGAGAGAGGCGACCAGCACTCCACCGGAGGCGAACAAGACCCGGAACGGACGACGTGCAACACCCATGACGCCAAGACCCCCACAAGAAACCCGGAAACGCGAACAGTCCCCCGACCGTACGACCCCACCACCCGCCGTCACGATCCGGCGACCCACCGTCCCCAGGGTGGGGATACCCCCCCACCGGGAGGTATCGGTTTGCAGCACCCACCCGTGCGCCATGTAGGCTGTTGCCTCTTCCACGGGTGCGTAGCTCAGGGGTAGAGCGCTGCTCTTACAAAGCAGATGTCGGCGGTTCGAAACCGTCCGCGCCCACCAGCAGGTAGCACGACAAAGGCCCAGGTCACCGGTACTGAACCGGGAGCCTGGGCCTTGTTCTTTCCCCAGCTGCGAGAGCGGTGGAGAGGCGTCGTGCCACTTACGTGCCAGATGCCTCGCCGGGCTCTGTCGGCCGGACCTTCCTGATCTGCTCGTCGACATGGGCGGCGATGGCCTGGTCACGACCGTTCACCAGGTGCTGATAGATCAACGCGGCCCGCACCGACGAGTGCCCCATCCGCTGCATCAGCTCACGCGTCGTGGCGCCACCGGTCGCGGCGAGGGTGTTCCCGGTGTGGCGCAGATCGTGGAAGTGGACGTCTCCAAGGTCGGTGGCCTTCAAGGCCCGCAGCCACAGCCGGCGGAAATTGTTCCGGCGCAGCTGCCCGCCGCGGGCTCCGGTGAAGACCAGCCCGGTCCGACCCGGCTTGGCGTAGACGGCGAGATGAGTGGCCAGGCTCTCCGCCAGAGAGGCCGGGAAGGCGACGGTGCGTACACCGGCCGCGCTCTTGGGCGTCTTGACCAGGATGCCGTCCGTCCGGGTCTCGGCCAAAGCCCGCCGTACGGTGACGGTTCGCCGGTCGAGGTCGATGTCATGGCGCTGGAGCGCGGCAAGCTCACCGAAGCGGAGCCCGGTGAAGGCCGCCAGCAGGATGAACACCCGAAAGCGCGCCGGCACAGCGTCGGCGAGCTGAAAGACCTCGCTGACGTCGAGGAAGGGCCGCTCGGCCGTCTTGGCTGCCCCGGCGCCCTTGATTCGGCAGGGGTTGCGCTGGATCAGCTCGTCGTCGACTGCGGTGTTCATGATGGCGCGGAGGATCTGGTACGCCTTGGCGACCGTCGGCTCACCGACACCCGATTCCAGGAGGCTGGCACGCCAGCGGCGGATCTGAGGCGTGGTGATCTCACTCAGGACCACGTCCGTGAAGGTCGGCAGGACATGGAGGCGCAGCGCGCTGCCGCTGCGTTCGCGGGTGGTCGCCGCGTAGTCGCGTTCCTTGAACCAGGCGTCGGCGTACACCCCGAAGAGAACCTTGTCGTCTGGGCTCTTCCATTTGCCGTCGATGATCTCCGCTTCCTGGCGGACGAGCCAGCGATCGGCATCGGTCTGCGAGGCGAACGTCTCGGGGGCCGATCGTGTGATTCCGTCGGGCCCCTGATAGCGAGCCTGGAAACGCCCTGAGGGCAGCTTGCGCACCGCACCGAAGCGGCGACGCTTGCCCTTGCTGTTCGCCATCAGGCCACCGCCGCGAATCGTCGGCGATTGGCGATCGGTTGGACGGTGTGGGCGACGACGAATTCCTCTAAGGCCCGCTCAGGGATGCGGACATGCCGCCCCACCTTGACGAAGACGATCCGGCGTTCGGCGATGAGCCGACGCGGGAACCTCTCGGTGGTGCCAAGGAGTTCGGCGGCCTGGCCCACGGTCAGCAGTCGGTCGGTCATGCGGGTGCTCCTTCCAGGGCGAGTTGGTCGCGTAGGGCTTCGCGTGCGGTCTCACGGTTGAGCTGGATGTTCCGGGCGATGGAGGCGGCGAGGGCGGCTTCACCGGGGGAGTGGCCCTGGCCGGCGTAGGACCAGGAGGTGAGGACGAGGACGGTGTCCGGCTTGATGTCGTCGAGGCCGCGGGCGGCGCGTTCTTGGGTGGCGCGGTAGTCGGCGCGGGTCTGGCGGAGCTCGCCAAGGGTGGTGGAGTACTGCCGGGACTTGGTAGAGAAGTGGCCCCGGAAGCCGAGCATGTGGGCCCAGGCGAGGAGGCGGCGATCCGGGTAGAGCGGGTCGAGGTCGAAGCAGGCTTCGACAAGGCGGCGGGTGTGGTCGGGGACGCCGAGGAGGACCAGGGCCTCACGGTTGCCGACGCGGCGGTCGAGACTGCCGGTCGTCTCCGCAGCCTTGGTGGCGTACTTGGCGATGTAGGAGGCGACGGCCTGTTCGGTGATGTCCGAGCCGTCTCCGAACGCTTTCACGGGGCGGATGTCGAGCTGGGTGCCCCAGCGGAGGCGGCGGGTGGGGTGGTCGCCGATGGCAGGGACGGCGACGGTCGTGTACGCGTGGGTGGTGGCGGCGCGGATGGTGTCGGTGAGGCGTTCGGTGGTCGCCCACGACGGTGGCGGGGAGTCGGGACCGCCCGGGCCGTCGATGCGGATTACGGCGTGGAAGTGGACGGCGCCCCGCTTCTGGAACTCGGCGACCTTCCCGTACGAGATCCGGGCGACCTCCTTCAGCTCCCGCTGCGAGAGGCCGGCCGTGGCGGCGATCTCCCGGCGGAGGCGGTTCGTGAACCTCTGCCAGAGCTGCCCGGCATGGTTGTTGAAGAGGACGGCGGCGGCGTAGTCGTACGAATTGGGGTCGAGTGGCGTGCCGACGGCGGCGTCGTCCTCGGCGTGGCGGATACCGCAGCGGCAGGGCCGGGTGCCGGGGCGGTTGTGGACCGGTCCGAAGGACGGGGCGGTGAGGGTGAGGAAGACGCGGGGGTGCTCGCGGACGGCGGCGGGGATGGCCCGGGCACTGTCTCCGGCGAGGCCAGCGCGGATGAGGTGGTACGTGTCGCCCGCGTACGTCCACGCGCAGGCGGGGCAGCGGGAGGCCCGGCGGTTGCCGCATGCGATCCGGAGCCGTGCGCCCGGTTCGGTGTCGGTGGAGTACCGATGGAGGGTCTCACCGGTGGTCTTGTCCCGGGTGAGAGTCCAGCCAGTGAGGTGGATGGGGTGGGAGCAGCCGCCGGTGCGGTGGATCTGCTCCTTCCAGCGGTCGAAGCCGGGGGACCCGGCCACCCGGAGCATGTCGCCCAGGGTGGCGGTGTCGAACCCCGCCGACGAGGCGGCTGGGACGGTCATCATGGAGTGCGTCCTTCTGGTTCTGCGAGCTGGATTGGGGCGGGGCTTCCGGGCGGCGGAGACTTGGCGGTTGAGCCACCCGGAGGCCCGACTAGCGCCGCCGCTGCTGGCCGTTGAGGAGCGAGCGCAGGACGACGGCGCAGACAGCGACCGAGGCGGTGCTGACGGCGACGGCCAGGAGCATGGAGACCAGGACCGCGCCGACGACCAGGACGCCTCCGACGACGACAAGGGCCAGGCCGGCCGGGGTGAGGCGCACAGCGGAGGATGGCGCCGGGACCGGAGCAGGGGTCGGGGCGTGGTGGTGGTTGCAGGCCGCCGCGTGGTCGGTGTGGCGGGGCGCGATGTCGGCGATAACGGCCGGCTGGACGAGCGGGGTGACGATGCCGGTCGGAAGCGGGTTGACCGGGATCCGCGGCTGGAACATGACGGTTCTCCCTACCTGTTGATCGTGTTGTCGATGAGCGGGGCGAGGACGCTGTCGGCGAGGAGGAAGCCGCCGAGGAGGATCACGGCGACGAGCCACCAGGGCGGGCGGATGAGCTTGATGCCGAGACCGCCGACGACGATCAGGGCGAGCCAGAGCGGGACGTCCATGACGCGGTTCTCCTTCGAGGTCAGCGGGGCCTGCAGCGGTGGGTTCGGGCGGCGAGCTGGGCGGCCGAGGAGCTGGAGTACTCGGTGGACCAGCCGCAGCCATCGGACGTGCACACGGCGGCGTACTTGGTGCGGCCGTGGCGGTCGCGGTGGGTGCCGATCTGCACCGGACCGATCCGCATCACGGAGTGGAAGCGGTCGCGAGCGGCCATGGGGGGTCTCCCGTCAGGCGAGCTGGGCGGCGATGGCGTTGGCCATCAGGGGCGGGACGCCGAGGCGGGCGCGCAAGGTGTCGGCGTCGATCGGGTAGCCGGTGCGGGCGCGGTAGTCGTCAGCGACCTTGCGGGCGTGAGCGACGAGGGCCGGCGGTACAGCGACGGGGGAGAGTTCGGGCTCCGGTGCGGGTTCCGGGACCGGCTCCGGTTCCGGGGAGGAGAGGGGCGATGCGGCGGTGATCTCCGGCTCGGCGACGTCATCTCGCGTGATGACCGCTTCCATGGCCGAGGGCTGCTCGATGGCCGTGTCGGGTTCCGTCGGCGCGGCGACCGCCGGATGTCCGGGGGAGTGGACGAGGAGCGTGCCGCCGAGGAACGCGAGGGCAGGCCAGCCCGCGACGAGGATGCGCAGCCAGGCGGGAACGTGGCCGAGGTCGAGGAGCCCGGCGGTGGCAACGTTCGCACCGAGCGACGCGGCCAGGGCGACCATGAACCATGTCCAGGCCGAGCGAGCAGGTACACCGGCAGCCCGCGAGGTCCGCAACCGATGCCAGGCGGCGACGAGCAGGAGATCCACGGATACCGGGTAGGCCCAAGCCTTCCAACCGGACTGTCCGGCAGCCGCAGCCAGGTCGTGGAGGTGAGCGAAGGACAGGGCGCCAGCGATCACGGCTTGTACGAGGACGGCGTCCGGTCGGCGGATGGGACGCATCGTGGGTCCTCCTTTCGGTTTCGGGCATGGGCGGGGTAGGGACCTGGCGTGAAGCGGTCACGCCGCCGTGGAGCGAGGGGATTCAGGCGATCGCGGGAGCCGTGACGGTCGACGGGGCCGCGGCTTTGCCCAGGGGCGGCAGGACGGGCCGGAAGGCGTCCAGCGCGGGGATCTCGGGCGTGCGGTGGGCGTGGGAGTTCGCGATGTTCACGGCCCGCCGGAGCGTGAGGTGGGGAGTACGGATGCGGACCCACCCACCAGAGGAGTCGCCGGCGACAGCGGTGCCGGGTCGGTCGGTGCGGATCTGGACCGTGGCGAGCACGGCGTCCGGGGCGATGTCGCCGAAGGCCATGTTGGCGGAGGTCTCATCGTTGACGCGGTGAGCGGTCCGGCCGGTGAGCTGGGCACGAAGCATGGTGATGCCCTTGCCGAGCTCGGAGCCGAAGCGCTGCCCGCAGATCTCCAGGTAGATCCCGGCGGCGCGGCCGAGCTGGGAGAGCCGGACGAGAGCGGTAATGATCCGGTCGCGGCGCTTCTCTTCCTCCTTCGTGGCGTAGAGCGCGAGCTCGGCAACCTCGTCGACCAGGAGCACGATGGGAGTCGGTCGCAGGTGGTCGGGCAGGTCCCAGATATCGGCGGTGATCTCCGCATCTGGTGTATCCGCGCTCAACCTCTGTTCGCGACGGATCAGTTGATAGACGCCCTCCATGTGCTCGATGAGCGCGTCGAGGAGGTCGGCGGCGGCATCAGGGTCATCGGCCAGAGCGCTGAACCGCCGGGCGAGCGGAGCGAGTTCGACTCCCTGCTTGCAATCGATGCCGACCAAAGCAACGTCCAGCGCGGCGAGCGCAGTGACGAGGTTGCGCTGATAGACGGACTTCCCAGACTGCGTGGCACCAACGTTCAAGGCATGAGGGGTCTGGCGATAGTCGCGGTAGTAGACCTCTCCGTCCTCCCGCATGGCGACCGGAACGCGCATCACCCCACCACGGGCAGCCGCGGGCATGTGAACCCGCTTGAGGACGTCGTACCCGGTCATCCGCAGCTCGACGACACCCGAGCGGACCTCCCGGGCGGTGACGTTCTGCATGACGAACGAGTGGCGGAGCCGGTCCGAGGCGGCGGAGAAGTCGAACGCGTCCTGGCCGGGCCGCAGCTTCAGCCGCAGTGTGAGCCCAGTCCGAGTCGGCCGCAGCCGCAGGATCCGGGGCGCCCGCGAATCGGGGACGGGTCGGCCGGTCATCCGGGCCAACGCCAGGCGCCAGCGCGAGGGCGGCACGGTCAGCCCACACGCGTCCATGACCGACGCGTACCGGGCCAGGATCCGCACCACGGCGAAGACGACGCCAAAGCTCATCCAGTACCAGGCCGGACGCTGCCACCGCAGCAGCAGTGCGACCGTGGCGACCAGCGCGAGGGTGACCGTTAAGGCGGTCATGGGTCAGCCGACCTTCGCTGCGGCGAGCGAGGTGACGGCGACGGCGCGGAAGCTGATGCCGTGGCGCTTCTGGCCGTTGAACTCGTTCTCCCACGGCCGTGCTACGACACCGGTCAGGGCGACCGGGGTGCCCATGGACAGCTCCTCGGAGATGCCGGTCTTGGGCACGGTCAGGTTCAGGATCTCGGCGTTGCCGTCCATGACGAACATGACGTCGACCGTCATCAGCGGGGCACCGGTGTCCCGGTCGGTGGCGATCTCACCGGTCTGACGGTTCGCGATCTTCGGGGCCGGGGGCTGGGCCACCATCACCATCGCGGCGGACGTGTCGACAGGGATCTGACGCACAGTGGATCACTCCTCTATAGAGGCTGGACTCATTCACTCCTGTATAGGAGTGACATGAAGAAGAGTGCACCACTCCTGTACATGAGTCAACCCGCCACGGATGGAAACCGCAGCGGGTTGAGGGGAGTTGAGCGAGCGTCAGTCGGTCGCGGGGATCCGGTACTGGAAGACGAACTGGTCAGCAGCCATGAGGGTGTCGCAGACCTCCACGACCCGCCCCTCCTTCGTCACGGCGTCCCGCAAGAGGTGCACTACAGGCGCCCCAGGGCTGAGAGCGAGCTCTGACGCTTCCGCCTTCGCGGCCGGCCGAGCCTGAAGTGTCTCGACGAACTCGGCGAAGATGTGACCCTGGTCTTCGAGCCGGGCGTAGATGCCGCCGGGGCCAGGGTTCTCGGCGAACAGCTCAGGGATGTCCTTGACCACGTCCCACGGCAGGTACGACGAGGCGGTCTCGACGGGAGTCCCGTTCCGGAAGTACAGACGCCGTCGCGCGAGCACCTGCGTCCCCACCTCGACACCAAGCCGTTCGGCGATGTCTGCGGATGCTTCCATGGGCCCGATGTAGAGGACGCTCACCTTGGCCGTGGCGCCGGACTGTTCGGACTCGGCGAGGTAGGCAGCCTTACCGCCCCGCCGATGAGAAGCACGGAACCGATCCGAAGACCGAAGCCGCACGGGAGGCCGGTCCTTCACGATGGAGCCCTTGCCGTGCCGGGTCTCGACGAGCCCACTGGCCCGCACCTCGACCATGGCCTTACGGATGGTCCCGCCGGCGACCCCGTACCGCTCGACGAGCTCGGACTCGCTGGGCACCATCTCACCAGCCTTGAGTACGCCGGACCGGATCTGCTGAACGATCTCGTCGGCGATCTGCACGTACCGAGGTACGGCCCTGCCGGCTCCTGCTGGAGTTCCCACGGTCCTACCCACTCTCCTATGCTCCTGTACATGAGTAACGGGAGCGCGGGAACAAAGTCAACGCCACTCCACTCGGTGTCCGTGGCCGGAGCGGTAGTGCGCGAAGACGGCCGCCTCCTGGCAATCCGCCGAGCGGACAACGGCACGTGGGAACTCCCGGGCGGAGTCCTCGAACTCACCGAGGCCCCGGAAGCAGGCGTCGCCCGCGAGGTCCTGGAGGAGACGGGCATCCACGTCGAGGTGGACGAGCTGACCGGCGTCTACAAGAACACCACCCGCGGCATCGTGGCCCTGGTCTTCCGCTGCAAGCCCTCAGGCGGCACCGAACGAACCTCGGACGAGTCCACCGCGGTCGACTGGCTGACACCGGTTGAGGTCGAGGAGCGCATGGCGGAGGTCTACGCGATCCGCCTCCTGGATGCCCTGGACGGAAACGGCCCCCACGTCCGCAGCCACGACGGCCGCCACCTGATTACGCACCCATGAGCCCGCAACCGGCATGGCGGATGACTCGCGAGGAAGCGATCCCCCTGGCCGAACGCCTTATGAACCCAGAGACTCCCGAGGAAGAGTCCTCCCAGATCCTGGCCACCCTTGAACGGGGCTTGGCCTGCCCGCACATCAGCGACTACATCTGCTGGGACCCCGACCCCAAGCTGACGCCCGAGAAGGTCGTCGACAGAGCCCTGGCCTACAAGCCAATCGTCCTCTGAGGGCAGCGCGGTAAGACTTTCTCTACTTCATCAAGGCACCCGCCGCGCACGCGCGGCGCGTGCGGCCCGTCGCCCGGGCCTGCGCTCCTGTCTCCGCCCCGCTCCAGCCCGGCCGCCGTCCGCACGCCTGACGGCTCGGGTTGATGGGCGGGAACAACCACGGTGTGGCCGGGGCGAGTGTGCGAGGTGCCGGCCAGGACAATGCCTCCGGCGGGGGCGCTCAGGCTCCGGGATCGAGGGGGCCCGTGGACGACTGCGGGCAGCGTCGTGATGGAGGTGGGGGCTCCCATCCCGCCTGCCATCGACCCAGGCAGAGCCGAGCAGACACGGGCCCTGGCGTCCAGGTCGTTCGTACAGTGGCGCGCTCCACCTGGACGCCAGGACCCGCGCCCGCTCCACATGCGTGTGGGTCGACGGCAGACGGGATGGGAGCCAGCGCGAGCCGCGGGCAAGGAAGGCTGACAGGTTCCCCGTGAAATCTCCAGCGCAGGTCCACACCACCTTGCGTTTCCCTTGCCCGAAGCAGTATCTGATTTGCGCGACCTCAGCACTCGGGAATGGAGGATGAGGAGTCGTCGGGCCAGATCGACGAGGCCCTTCCGCCATCTCCTTAAGGGCAGCCCCACCAGGCACCGACTAGATAACAGATTCCTGCAAGGGCGAAAGCGTACCTCCCGAGATGCCAATACCTCTCCCCATTGCGAGGCCATTTCGCGTCTTCGCTTGTGTTCCAATCGCACTGCTGGTTCCGCGCTGAATGGCCTGTAGGCCATCGCCTTTGAATGCTTCGTACGGCAAACTCAAAGTTGATCCGTGCGTGGGCGAGGCAGAAGCCGCTCACGCCAATCAGTGTTACTAGCAAGGATTTCAATACGAGCGGCACGCCCGAAAGCAGCTGAGCGCTAAAGTCTCCACCCGCCAGAGCAATAAAGGCGGCGAGCCCCACTGCGACCCACGTGATCATATGTGTGCGATTCGAGTATGACTCTTCCCTCTCCTGAGGAGAATGGTTCTTGGCTTTTGTTTCGTAGCTGTAGGGAAGCCCCAGGGCCTCTGCCTGCCGGTGCTGCAGTGCCGCCTTGATGTGTTTCTTCACGCCCATGGCGAGTCCTTTAGGGTGCCTTAGCTGGAGGGGCGTTTAGGGCTCTCCAAAGTGATTTGCGAGCTCAAGTGATGCCTGTAGGTAGTCTCTAAGTAGATCACTGGCTACCTCGCCCTCCCCGTTGCTAGAACGGGCGACAGCCGCCACCGCTACAAGCTGACTTGTCAGCTCCAGAAAGTTGAGGGAAAGGCCCCCGCTCCAATCTTTGGCTAGCTCCAGGGTGAGCGATTTCGCCGCTTGCACCTCGGTGGCGGCCATTTCTACGTTGTATCCGTATTCGTTCGCAAGCCGCTCTCCAATACCGAAGCCGCTCTCAATGGCCGCCTCGGTACCCCGATAGGGATTCCCTGGAGACCTGCCGAAATACGATGTCAACGTGATTCTCCTTCCGCGTGACTGCTTCCATCATTCTTTCGGCATTCGAACTGTCGGGCACAATCCGCCATCTAGGGGATCGTTATTGCGGTGCGGCTTCGAGCGAATGGCTTCGGCGCCGACCGGACTGCCTCACCCTTAAGCTGCGCGCGTGGACCCAGCGACATCAGCAGCTGACATCAACGGCAACCGAGGTCTCCGCAGGTGGATCGAAGAGCGGCCAGCGAGCCCTGTCTCGGCACGCCGTGCCGTAGGGTGATCGAACTCCTAAAGCGGTGACCGCTCGACCCGCCGCTGCAGGCGGGCGCAGGCCACCAGTGCGCTGCCGTCTTCGGTGAAGTAGATCAGGAAGGTCCATTGCTGATCGGCAGAATCGATCAGCCCTCCGCGCACCGGCCGGCCATGCTCGCGGAGGAGCCGCACCATTCGTTCGAGCCCGAGAGGTTCGACTCCGTGCAGCCGCATGCGCCGAAGTCGGCGTGCAAAGATCCCGGCGTGCTGTTCTGTGGGATGCGTCGTATCCCACACGCGGTAGGTGGCGCCGCTGCGGAGGGCGGCCAGAGCAGCCGCGGACGCCTCGTCGTCACCGGCCAACAGCTTCTCCAGCGAATGCCGTTCCATGGTCACCCCCGCCGGGATCCTGCGGTACAGCAGCCAGGTACCGCAACCCCAGCAACTGCCCCCGTCCGGTAGCGTCCTTCCGGAGCCTGGTAGCGGCCGGAATGGCCGTCACTGACCGATCCGGCTAGAGCTACGGATCAGAAGGCATGCCCGACGGCGTGGGTGCCGGGCTCACTCAGGCACCTGCTTGCCATGGCTGCGCAGAAGGTCGGCAGCAGCCAGCCGCGACGGATACGGGCCTGCTCCCGTAGCGCCAGGAGCGGAGTAGTGGGGGTGGCCCCGTTAAGGGGCGCCCTCACCACGTTCCGGAACTGGCGTCGAGCCCGCGGCCTATTTGTGGACGGGGGCTTCCCTGGCGCCACGGCTCAAGCCTCTGACCAGCAGATGCGCGCTGGGCACACGCGGCCTCCGGAGCCGTGTGCACGAAGCCCCGGACTTTGGTCCGGGGCTTCGTGTCGCTGCGTCGAGCGGTTGCTAGCCGAAGGCGCCTGCCGGCAGGCGGGGGTCCTCGTTGCTGCCTCCGTGGCCGGAGGAGTCAGGGCGCGGGAGACGGTGGCCGCGGCTTGTTGCTACGCGGAGTGCGTCTCGCAGGGCGCCGGCGAGGTCCGCCGCCAGGAGGCGGAGCTCCTCCGGATCCGACGTCTCGTCGACGAGCACTTCATGGGCGTGCTCCAGGAGCTCCGCGCCGGCGGAGAGTTGAGCGGATTCGGCGTGGTTGGCCAGACGGGACAGGGGGCCGCCAGCGGTGTCGGTGCTCAGGAAGCAGGGCTTGCCGTCGGGTCCCGACCACGGCAGAAGGCGGAGTTCGTTGTGGGGTGTCATCCTTCGGTTCTCCTGTCGTCGGCCGTGTGGTGGGTGGTGAAGATGGCTTCCGCACGGTCGCCGGGGATGGCCAGCACTGCTGCCTCCACGACGCGGCCGGCGGTGTCGGTCGCTACGCGGGTGATGGCCAGGACGGCGAGAGTCGGGCTGATGCGGAGAGTTGCCGCCTCCAATGCGGTTGGGAGGCGAGCGCAGAGCGTTTCCTCAATCTCGGCCAGTGGCGTCGCCTCTTTTGCGGGCCAGGGCGACTCGTCGGGTGTGACGGCCGGCGCCAGATCGCGCGGGATGTAGACGCGGGCCAGGCCGTAGGGCGAGGTGCCGTCGTGGCTCAGGCAATGGAATTCGGTGAGGGGAGTCCCGACCGGTACTCGCAGCAAGGTGCACAGGTGGCCGCGCGCCCGGATCCTGGTGACGCGGATGCTGCTCTGCAGGGCGGGAGTCGGCGGTGTCGGGCTGCCGCCGCGGTACGTGATCCTCTGAACAGGGCGACGGACGAAGTTGCCCTTGCCGTGGACCTTTTCGACGAGCCCTTCGGCCTGGAGGAGTGCGAGGGCGCTCCGCAGGGTCGGTGTGCTGACCGTGTAGCGGGCGGCGAGTTGGGTTTCGGAGGGGAGCCGCTCGCCGGCCTTGATGCGGCCGGTCGAGATCTGGGCCCTGAGGTCATCGGCGATGACGTGACGGCGAGAAGCCACGGAGCTGATCACCAACTCTCTGCATCCGCAGGGCGATGAGCCGGGTTCGGGAGTGCATGGTGAGCAGTTCGCCCGACTCGAAGAGGAGGCGCTTTGCCCCGCCTGGGAGTTGGATGAGATCGGCTACGCGGCATGCCTGGCCGCCGATCTGGATGACGTCGCCCCGCTGGACATTGGCGGAGGTGATCTCGACGTTGGAGGCCAGCGCGCCGCTGGGCGTCCAGCTCCTCATGGCGTTGCCTCCTTTGGCGCTTTCCGGCCGGCCGCCGGGTGGCAGGGGCAGTCACACGCCTCGTAGATCACGGGGACGCCGACCGGCGCCAGCGAAGGTGAGGACTGCGCGCACTCGTTGTGCGTGCCGATCCGGCACGAGCTCGACCGGTACGGGGTGGCTTGCGGGGGCATCAGTTGACCTCAGGCGGCACGAAGCGCGTCGGCCTTAAAGGGTGGACTCTGGTGCGTCCAACTGCGCGGCGGATACGGTTCAACATGCTGATCAGCTCCTATCGCTGATGGCCAGGTCCCCGGACGTCGCCCGTCGCGTGGACCCTTCTGTGTACGGCGGCCCATAAGGTGCGGCCGTTCAGGCTGCTGGCCTGGAGTCCGAATCGATCGGCCTCCGCCACCACTTCCAAGGCCTCCCGCCATGTCTCGGCGGGGAGTGACTCCGGTACCTCCGCTTCGATCGATGTGTGACGGGCGTTCTCCTCCATGCGTGTGGTGAGTCCTAGGGCGGACAGCCGGGCGGCGATGTCCTCTGCGCTTGCTGCCGAAGCGGGCACAGGAGAGCCTCCGTCGCCATGGGGTCACTTTGCGTGAAGCTAGTTAACTAGATTAGAGCTAGTGGACTAGATTTTCCATATGCTTGAGCAGCAGCCGCCGTATCTCCGCATCGCTGACGAACTCCGGCGGAGGATCGCGGAGCACGAGTGGGAGCCCGGAGACCGTCTCCCTTCGCGTGCCCAGATCGGCCAGGAGTGCGGTGTCGGCGAGAACGTCGTCCGTCGAGCGCAGGAGCTGCTGATCTCGCAAGGAGTCCTGGAGGGGCGGGCGGGATCCGGTACGTACGTCGCGGAGCCGCGTCAGCGTGTGCGCGTTGTTCGTTCGTCAGCGCGCGAGCAGGGTGGCGGTTCGCCGTTCCGGGCCGACATGAGGGCCTTGGGTAAGCAGGGGGACTGGGAGAGCCGGACCGAGGCCAAGGTTCCGGCGCTGGCGGAGATCGCGACGCGGCTCGGTATCGCCGAGGGTGACTTGTGCGTCCGCACGGTGTACGAGTTCCTCGCCAATGGCAGGCCCGTACAGCTCTCGACGAGCTGGGAGCCGTACGACCTTACTGCTGGCACCCTAATCGTGCTCCCCGAGGGCGGTCCGCACGCCGGGGCGGGCGTCGTCATCCGAATGGCCGCGATCGGCATCACCGTCAGCCACTCCGTCGAGCAGCCGGAGCCGCGGCTGGCGACTGCCGAAGAGGCGTCACTGCTCGGGATCCAGAAGGCCGCCCTCGTCACCCACATCCGGCGGACGTACTACAGCAGCGAGGGTCGCCCCGTGGAGACTGCGGACATCATCATCCCCGCCGCTCTCTGCGAGATCGTCTACGAGGTACCCATCAGTCGACGCTGAGGCAGCAGCGTCGCGCCTTCAGTGCTGTCAGGCGTCGGATCCTCCTATCTCGCCACGAAATAGGCTGTTTCGCATCTACGAACGGCGAGTAAGGAGCGCCCGCCTCCTCTCAGCCGTTCCGAGGACCAAACATGGGGATTCTTCATTCTGCGCTCCCCGAGGCGTAATTGGTTCCTAGGCTGGAAGGCGGGCGTCAGTTGCGCTCTAGAAGCGAGGTTGAGGATGAGTGCGGAGATCGTTCAGTTCTTGGGCCAAGCGGCCCCGTACCTGACGGCTGCTCTGGGAGCTTACGGAGCAGGAGTACTTACTCGGACCGAAGGTGCAGCCGTCGAGGCTACGGCGAACGTGGGCCGGCGCCTGCTACAAGCAGTGTGGCGACGCCGCAACGAGGAGGGTCGCGCAGCATTGGAGGCTGCGGTACATGATGCGTCCAGTGAGCCAGAAGACGACGATGCCGCAGCGGCACTGCGTCAGCAAATCAAGCGCGCATTGCGCGAGGACCGAGAACTACTGCTGGAGCTCACCAGGTTGCTGCCAGCTGTGCACGCCCCGATGACTGTGATTGCGTCGGGTCAGCGTGCGATCGCGGCACAGACGATCACCACCGCGGTGACCGGGGACAACGCGACCACCCAGCCGTGACCACCAACGACCCGCTGACGCCCTCGAAGGCAACCGCCTCAGGAGACCGAGCGATCGCGGCAGGCAGGATCGGAGTGGCAATCTCCGGGGATGGCGCCAACGTAGTGACGCTGCCTCCTGACGCAATCGACTGGGCTATGAATGTTGCCGCACCAACCGGACTGGGGAATCTCCCCGCGCCAGCAACAGGGGTGTTCCTGGGCAGGGAAGACGAGTTGCTGCAGTTACGGCGACTGCTGACGGGTCGGCGCGAGGCCGCGGTGACACAGACGCATGCCATTCACGGCCTGGGAGGCATCGGCAAATCCGCACTGGCGCTGCATTACGCCCACCGCTACCGTGCGGAGTACACCCTCGTCTGGTGGATCACTGCAGAGTCACCTGATCAAATCAGCGCAGAGTTGGCCGCCCTCGCCCTACGCCTGTGTCCGCAGTGGGCGGCATCCGCCCAACTGGAAGAACGAACCGCCTGGGCGATCCAATGGCTGCAGTGGCACCCCGGATGGCTTCTGATCTTCGACAACGTCGAAGATCCTCGGGATCTGCGCCGGTATCTGGGAGCTTTGCCCAATGGGCACCATGTCGCCACCAGCCGCAGAGCCACTGGATGGCACTCCATCGCCCCGACCCTGCCACTGGGGCTGCTCGACCAAGTCGCCGCTGCCGACCTACTGTGCGCGATCGCGCTCGAAGGCCGCGCTCCATCCAATGAACAGCGCCGCCAGGCCGAAGGGCTGGCTCGTGATCTGGGCTACCTGCCCTTGGCCCTGGAACAGGCTGGCGCGTATCTCCAGCAGACCGGCATTGCCATAAACGTTTATCGACAGAAGCTTGGGCTGCTGCTAGACCGCGCTCCTGACAGCGTCGACCCCGAACGCACGATCGCGCGCATTTGGGATCAGACGCTTGCCACATTGACCATCCGCAACCCATTTGCCGTCACCGTGCTGAACACGCTTGCTTGGCTCGCTCCCGAAGGCATCTCACGCACCATACTGAGCCACATATCACCCGATCCTCTCGCTTTGGATGAGGCGCTGGGCATGCTGCACGCCTACAGCATGATCGCTTTCTCCTCCCCAGGTGAGCTAGCCATCCACCGCTTGGTACAAACTGTGCTGCGCAACGCCGCACTGACGGAGCAGGGTTCGCCTGCAGGGAGAGGTGAGGCTGAGCAAGTCGTGGCACAGGTCCTGTACCCGGACGGAGCCGAGGAAGCGGCACCCGAAAACCACTGGATACCACACATCGACCATGTGTCTGCTCTTGCTGCCAGCAGCCCCATTAACCACAACAGCGACCTACCTCCTGACTTTTACGAGCCTGTGATGACCTACCTGTATGAGCAGGGTCAGGACGCACGCGCAATCCCTCTCCGCGAAGCCACCGTGGCCCAATGCGAACGTCTCCTGGGCGACACGCACCCATCCACACTGGCCAGCCGCAGCAACCTCGCCTATGCCTACCAGGCTGCCGGAGACCTACATCGGGCCATCAAGCTGTACGAAACCACCCTCGATCAGCGCAAGCGCGCTATGCGCGCCACACATCCTGACACCTTGGTCACCTGCAACAACCTCGCCGGCGCATACGCGGCTGCAGGCGACTGGAGGCGCGCCATGCCCCTATTCGAAGCCACCCTCGCTCAGCGCGAGCAGGTCCTCGGTGAAACCCACCCCGACACGTTGACCAGCCGCAACAATCTGGCGTACGCCTACGAGGCCGTAGGGGACCTCAGGCATGCCATTCCCCTCTTCGAGACCACCCTTGCCCAGCATGAGCAGGCCCTGGGCGACACTCATCGCCAGACGCTCTACAGTCGCAACAACCTCGCCCATGCCTACGAGTCCGCCGGGGATCTGGCGCGAGCGACCGCCTTGTACGAAACCAATCTGGTCGATCGCGAACGGATCCTGGGGGACATGCACCCCGAGACTCTGCAAGGCCGAAACCACCTCGCCCGCGCATATCAGAAGGCGGGCGACCTGGCGCGCGCCATCCTTATTTTTGAGGCCACTCTTGCCCAACGTGAGCAGGTCCTTGGCGAAACCCACCCCGATACTCTGATTAGCCGCAACAACCTTGCCTTCGCCTATCAAGAGGTCGGAGATTTCACGCGTGCCATTCCCATGCTCAAGGCCACCCTTGCCGAGCGTGAACAGATTCTTGGTGAAAACCACCCCGAAACGCTGAACAGCCGCAACAACCTCGCCTTCGCGTATCAAGGGGCCGGAAACATCGAGCTTTCCATCCCCTTGTATGAGGCCACCTTCACCCAGCGCGAGCAGGTTCTCGGAGAAACTCATCCTGACACCCTGACCAGCCGCAACAACCTCGCTAGCGCTTACTCGGTGGGCGACCCCCTACGCGCTGCCTCGTTGCTCGAGATGACCGTTAACCAGAGTAGGCAGATCCTTGGGGACAACCACCCGTCCACACTGACCAGCCAGCACAACCTCGCCCACGCATACGACTCAGCAGGAGACTTCGAGCGGGCCATTCCCGTATACGAGGCCACCCTTGCTCAGCGCGAGAAGGCCCTTGGGGAGTCCCACCCCGATACTCTGACCACCCGCCACAACCTCGCCGGCGCGTTGTTCGCTGCGGGAGACCTGAACCGAGCCGTACCCCTGCTTGAGCTGACCCTTACTCAGTGCCAGCAAGTGCTGGGTGACAGTCACCCAAACACCCTGATCCTCCACCACAACTTGACCCAGGCCTACAAGGCGGTCTTCGCGGCTCGCGGCCTATTCGTGGAAATAGAGCCTGTAGCGAGGGAGGAATGAACCTTTGAGCTGCTGAAATAGGCGAGACGCACGAGGCCTCCAGAGCCGTTTGCAGGCAAGCCGCTGAGGCCTCTGAACCAATGGCAATCTGCTGGTCAAAACGCCTCGCGCCCTTCACGATGGCCGTCATGGACCGGTTGCAGGACAGTGCTTGGCAGTACGTGGCGGAGGTACTCCGCCCAGAGGATCTCCCGATGCTCGCTGCGCACGCGCTAGTTGACGGGCACGACTCTCCTGCCCTGCGTGAGCTGGCCGGCCTGCCGCGCCGGAGCGATGTGACCGAGGTCCGCGAGCTGTACGTCCAGGCGCTGAGCGAACTCGGCGTGCCTTTGCCTGATGAGGAGACGGCTGGCCGACGTCTCCTCGTGAGCCTCGCGTTCGGTCTTGTGCAAGGCGATCTGAGTCCCAAGGAAGTGGGCAACAGCCTCTCGATGACCGTCGCGGCACACACTGAGGAGGAGACACAGTTCCTCTCCATCGCGGCGGAGTACAGCGAATGGATCGGACCGGATGATCTTCCGGCATGGGAACGCGAGCTGCAAGCGGCAGCCCAGTTGTTGGCGGCTTCTACCGACCTTGGTTCCGGCATCCGCGTACCAGCTTCGCGGCACGACTGACCCCCTGGCCTCGGCGCGCTCTCGTGCCAGATCCGTGCCAGATCGAGCGGTCAACCACGGACACCCGGAGCCCGTCGCGGGGTGAACGCCCGTCGAGAGACTCGTCGCGTGGCACGCGCGACGACCAGCGAGGACGTATCCACGCGTGGTGCCAGGCTTACAAAGCAGATGTCGGCGGTTCGAAACCGTCCGCGCCCACCAGTGCAAAGGCTCCCAGTTGATCATCTGGGGGCCTTTGACATCTACATCTGACATCAACGTCCATGGCCACCTGGGCTCTGGGGCCTGCTCGGCTGATCATGATGAGCGTCAGGGCTGCGGTTCCGTCGAAGCCGCGGCATCGGGTGTGGATGGTTCGGTCCGCGGCGCGCGAGCAGCCCGAGG
This sequence comes from Streptomyces sp. NBC_00250, assembly GCF_036192275.1. NCBI lineage: Bacteria > Bacillati > Actinomycetota > Actinomycetes > Kitasatosporales > Streptomycetaceae > Streptomyces > Streptomyces sp. NBC_00250. The sequence continues at coordinate 6,344,937 of NZ_CP108088.1, forward strand.
GGTCGCGGTTCCCGGCGGACACGGAGGCCGTGGGGCGGAACGCGCATCCGGCGGACGTACTACAGCACCGAAGGGCGGCCCGTGGAGGCGGCGGACATCGTCGTCCCGGCTGCCCTGTGCGAGATCGTCTACGAGATCCCCGTCAACCGGCAGCAGGGATAGGCGTCGGCTCCGACGTGCCGGTCGTGATGGCTCCCGTCCACCAACCCGGTTCCTCGCTCGCCTGCCAGGAGATCGTCAGCGATTGGCCGGCTATCTCCTCGGCCTTGGCGTGCGCGGCTGTCTGAGCTTCGCCGGGTTCGCCTTCGGCACCGGGACGGGCTAGGTAGCCGTCCGCGGCACCGCGGGGTTCCGAGAAGTACAGGGCGTAGCGCCAGCGGTCGGGTGTGCGGAACAGGGCGATCGTTGCCGGGGACCCCAAGTCGTCCCGCCAGTGCTTCCGCTTACTCGTCATGTCCGCACGGTAGCCCCGACGAGCCGGGAGTCGCCGGTGCCTTTCGGCTCGGGTATCGTCCGTCCCGGCTGCGATCCCGGTGCTGCAAAGACGGGCGATCGGGCAGTGGTTCACCGGGAGTTCCCACTGCTTGCGCCCGTACCGACTCCTTCTCCGCCCCAGCGGATCTGACATCCACGGCTGGCATCGACGACGGTGGATGTCAGCGGTCCTGCCCGGCTGTCCGTAGCAGCCGTCACCAGCGGCCGACCCGTGGCCGTGACCGCACAACCGAACTTGCACAGGCGATGTCGGCGGTTCGAAAGCGTCCGCTCCCATCGGTGTGAGGACCCCCAGTCGATCTTGGCGCGGGGCCTCGGTCGTCGTGGGGAGGTCGGTAGGCCGTCCGAGGACGGGTGCCTCATGGGGCTTGGTCTCTCGCTCCCGTGGCGTCCTTCGTTCGAAGTTCCCTCCGTGGCCTGGGTGGGTCGTCGGCCACACGGGGTGTTCTCGCGGGCCGTTCGGGCGGTGTTCGGGCTGGTTGCGGCGTGGCTTGCGGGTGGGTGGGGGATCGGTTGTTCTCGGGTGCGGGTGCGGGTGCGTGGGGTGTCCATGCCCGTCTACGGCAGCGGGGCCGGGTCTCCGGTGTGCCTCGTGTGGAGAACGGAGAAGCCGGATGCTCAAGGGATCTGCTCGTGCACTGCTGTCGGCGACGGTGCTGGTGGCGACATCGGGGGCGGTCGGGTTGGGCGGGGCCGTGACGGCTGTGGCCGCGGCGGTCGCTTCGGTGGACTGTCGCGGCAACCCTGCGGCCTTGCAGACCGCCATCGGTGGTGCCGCCCCGGGGGCGACGCTCCTGGTGAGGGGGACCTGCACCGGGCCCTTCGCGATCGACGAGGACCTGACCCTGATCGGCCTCGGGGGTGCTGTGCTCGACGGCAACCAGGCCGGTTCCGTGGTGACGGTGACCGGGGCCGTCCGGGTGCGGCTGCATGAGCTGACCGTCACCAACGGCGCGGGAGGCAACGGTGGCGGCATCCGCAACGACGGCGGCACGCTGGAACTGACCGGCTCCTCGGTGGAGCACAACACCGCGGGCGGTGGCGGCGGCATCTACAACCACGCCGGCAGCACGGTGAGGCTGACCGGCTCCACGGTGAGCGACAACACCGGTCACTCCGGCGGCGGCCTCATCAACTTCGGCACCGTGAGGCTGACCGGCTCCACCGTGGAGCGCAACACGTCGACGATCGACGGCGGCGGCCTCTACAACAACTTCGACGCCACGCTCACGCTGACCGCCTCCACGGTGCGCGACAACACGGCGGCAAGGTCCGGTGGCGGCGTCTACAACATCTTCGACAGCGCGGTGGCGCTGGTCGGTTCCTCGGTGCGTGGCAACACGGCGGGTGCCGACGGCGGCGGCATCTGGAACGACCTCGACTCCACCGTGACCCTGGCCGGTTCCTCGGTGCACGGCAACACGGCGGGCAACGACGGCGGCGGCGTCTACAACCACGCCGGCAGCACGGTCACGCTGATCGGCTCCGCGGTGCGCGACAACCGCCCGAACAACTGCGGCGGGGCCGTTCCCGTCCCCGGCTGTACAGGTTGAATTCCCTTCGCCGTTGGAGCACAGCATGAGCGTGACAGCCCCCTCGCCGTCATGGCGAGGGGGCTTTCACGGTCCGTGGTGGCGTCAGGCCTTGATCACTTCGACCTTCTTGTCGCCCGCGCTCGCCTCCACCTTGACCGTGCCCGTCTCGCGGTTGCTGGCCTCGGTCGTGCCGGTGGTCGTGTGGCCCGCCAGGGCTATCAGAGCGGCGGCGAGGATGCCGAGGGTGATGCCGACCTTGGTGGCGGTGGTCGGGTGGGTGAGGTGGTGCTGCGCCACGGTTCCTCCCTGAAGTTTCGGTGGCCGAAGGGGTGTTGACGGTCGGTTGAAAGTACCTTGTGGCGGGCTGTGGGGGAATGGGCGGAGAGTTGACGGGGACCTGGCAGGACGGATGTACTCGCCGTATGGCTGAGGTGGGAGACGCGCCCGAACCCGTGGTGCAGGGCGGCGAGATGACGCCGCAGCGGTACATCGAGACGAGGCTCTCGCAGTACCAGGAGTGGTACGACTCCAAGGCGACCCGGATGAAGGCGATGCATCTGCGGATGCGGACCGTCTCCGTCGTCGGTGGCGCGCTCGTGCCCGTGTTCGTGAACCTGGATCTGGTCTTCGCGCGGGTCACCGCCACCGTGTTGAGCGTCGTGGTCGTCGCCGCCGTCTCGCTGGAGAGCGTGTACCGGTACCGCGAGCAGTGGAAGAACTACCGGTCCACCGAGCAACTGCTCGGGCACGAGCGGGTCTACTTCGAGGCCAAGGTCGGGCCGTACCACCACCTGCCCAAGCGGGAGGCGTTCTCGACGCTCGTCGCCCGGGTCGAGAAGGCCATCGCCAACGAGAACTCCGCGACCCTGAACGTCATGACCCTCGGCGGGCAGGTCAACTCCGACGTGCAGCAGCACGGGATCCCGGCCGCCCGAGCGGCCGAGTCCCCGGAGCCCTCGGAGTCCTCAGGGTCCTCGGAGTCCTCCAAGGCCGCCGAGGCGGGGGAGTCGGGCCGGAAGTGAGCACGGGCCCCGGGGGATTCCCGGGGCCCGTCCTTCGTCACGTGCGGTGCGGGGTCAGCACCACTTGTAGTCGACCCGCGTCGAGTTGTACGAGCACGTGTCGACCCGCGTGCCGTTCGACTTCTTCAGCGTCGCGGTGTCGCGGTCGTTGTTCCAGACGTACGCGCCGCGGTTCTGGTAGACGTTCGCCGCCGAGTTCGTGCCGCGGCCCGTGCGGACCGTCACGATCTTGCCCTTGCCGAGGGTGAAGTTGCCGAACGTGTACTTGTGGTTCGCCGTGTCCGTCAGCGTCCAGCCGCGCAGGTTGACCGCCGCGCCGGTCGTGTTGCGTATCTGCACGTACTCGGCGTTGAGGCTCGTGTTCGAGCGACGGTCCGTGCCCGGGCTGTCGTAGTAGATCTTGTACAGGTGGACGGATCCGGCGGCCTGTGCCTGCGTGGGCAGCAGCAGGATGCCGGAGGCGGCGGCCGCGGTCACGGCCGCGAACGTGCGTGCGCGAAGCATGAATGTCCCTCAGTTTCTGCCGGAAGCCCGCCGATGGGTCCCGACGAGCACACAGAATACGCACGCTCTTCACCTCATCCGCACAACTTCGCGTGAGTTGGCGTCGAGGTAATTTAATCTTGGCTCATGTTCGACGCGTCCTTGCGGATCACCGTGCTCGGGTCCGCCACCCCCTTCGCCCGGCCGGGCAACGCCTGTTCCGGCTATCTCGTCGAGGGCGGTGGTGTCCGGGTCTGGGTGGACGCCGGGAGCGGCACCCTCGCCGAGCTCCAGCGGTACGTCGCTCTCGGCGACGTCGACGCCGTCTGGATCTCCCATCTCCACGCCGACCACTCCGCCGACCTGCTCACCTACTACTACGCCTTGCTCTACTCGGGACGTGAGCTCCCGTTGCCCGTACCGCTGTTCGGACCCGCCGGCATCGCGGATCGGCTCGCCGGGTTCCTCACCAACGGGAGCGAGCGCAGTCCCGTCGGAAGGGCTTTCGCCGTCGAGGAGTTGCACGACGGGCATGTCGCTCGGATCGGTGGGCTGACCCTGACGTCCCGGGCCGTCGAGCACGGGCTCCCCGCCTTCGCGCTGCGCGTGGAGGACGAGCGCGGACGCTCGCTCGTCTACTCCGGCGACTGCGAGCCCTGCCCCTCCCTCGTCGAACTCGCCCGCGACTGCGACCTGTTCGTGTGCGAGGCGGACGGAGGCGCACCCGGGCACCACTCGGCCGCGCAGGCCGGCCGGAGCGCCGCCGAGGCCGGTGCAGGGCGGCTCGTCGTGACCCATGTGGGGGCGGCGGTGACGGCCGCGGAGGCCGTCGCGCTGGCCGCCGCCGCGTACGAAGGGGAGGTCGTCCACGCCGACCCGGGACTGCGGTGCGACGTCACGCGTCGAAGTCGTACTCCAGGACGTACGACGACGAGTCCAGCGTCATCTCGTTGAGCTCCACCGCCATCCCCGGCCCGGTGAACGCCGTACGACCGATGAGGACCACCGGCGTCCCGAACTCCAGGGCCAGCCGGTCCGACTCGTCCGCCGTCGGCATCCGGCAGCGGATCTCCTCGCGGAACCGCACCGGCCGGTGGCCCAGCTCGGTCAGCCGGGCGTAGGTCCCGCCCGGCCCCGTGTCCGGCTCGGCGATCGGCGTACCGCGGACCAGCTCCGCCGAGAGGTACGAGACCGAGAGCAGCACCGGCTTCGCGTCGAGCACGAACCGGCGGCTGCGGACGCACACGGGTGCGCCCGGCGTCAGGTTCAGCGCACCGGCCACCCGCGCGCCGGCCTCCGTCTCGCCGACCTCGATCTGGTCGACCACCAGCTCCCGGTCCTCCACGTCCGCCGACCAGACCGAACGACCGTTGCCCCACTGCTCGCCCGACAGGCGCGGGATGCCCCGGCGGCGCAACGGGCGGAAGACGCGGACGAAGACCCCGGCGCCCTTGCGGGCCTCGGCGAGCCCCTCGGTGCGCAGCACGGAGAGGGCCTGGCGGGCCGTCATCCGGGCCACGGCGTAGGTCGTCATGAGGTCGTTCTCGCCGGGGAGCCGGTCACCCGGCGCGAAGGCGCCTGACTGGATCGCGGTTCTCAACTCGTCGGCGATGCGCTGGTACTTGGGCCGACGAGCGCTGTCCTGGTCAGTCACGGGTGGACCACTCCCTTCATCTGCGGGACACCCTACGGCGCACCCCGCGGCCAGGGTGCACACCTGTACGCCGTCCCGCCCGGTCGATCCATCCATCGGGGGACATCTCTAGAGATACGTTGACAGGGCGGGTCCGCGCCGCTTCTCTGGGTGTCCCCATGCTTCAGGAGTACTCCGGGAATGCTTCAGGAATCGGGACGGAGGGGATGCGTGCAGCCACTGCCCGAGGTCGGTGACCTCGTCCGCGACACCGCCACCGGGCGGGTCGGTTTCTATGTGGAGAGCGTCTCCGGGCGCTTTCTCATCCGGGCCGTCCACGGCGGCGCCGAGTGGGAGGCCGAGCCCGCCGACGTCCAGCTCGCCACGCCCCTGCGGGAGCTGCGCGCCCGAGCCGCCGAGATCAACGCGCGCAGCCGACGGGGTCTCGGGGCCTGAGCACCCCGCTCCCGGCCGTGCCGGGCCGCTCCGGTCCCTGATGGGCTGCCTTGCGGGCTGCGCCGGGCCGCTCCCGGTTCCTGATGGGCTGCTTCGCTGGACGGGCCGGGCTGTGCCGGGCTGCTTCGCTGGACGGGCTGGGTTGTGCCGGGCTGCTTCGCTGGACGGGCTGGGTTGTGCCGGGCTGCTTCGCTGGACGGGCTGGGTTGTGCCGGGCTGCTTCGCTGGACGGGCTGGGTTGTGCCGGGCTGCTTCGCTGGACGGGCTGGGTTGTGCCGGGCTGCCTCGTGGCCTGTGCCGGACCGCTCCTCATGTTCCCCGGCCGGGGGCCCGGTGCCCTGTTCGCGGCGGTTGTCAGTGGGGCGCGCCACACTGGAGGCATGTGCCGCAGCATCAAGACGCTCCGACCGCCCGCGCTGCCCGAGGAGGCGACCGAGGCCGACATCCGGGCCGCCGCCCTGCAGTACGTCCGCAAGGTCTCCGGCTTCCACCACCCCGCCGCCCACAACCGTGAGGTCTTCGAGCGGGCCGTGGACGAGATCGCCGACGCGACCGCGAGACTTCTCGACGGCCTGGAGGTGCGCGGGGCGCATCCCGCCGTCAGGAGGCAGGCGCGGGAGCCTCAGGCGGACGCCGTATGAGATAGGCGGCGAGCCCGCCGACCAGGAAGAGCGCGAGGGTCGACACCCCCGCGCTGAACCAGGTCGCGCCCAGCCACTGTCCGCCGAGCCAGCCGAGTCCCACGCTGTACGAGGCCCAGGTGATGCCCGCCAGGGCCGACCACGGCAGGAACTCCTCGACGCGCCGCTTCGCCGCGCCCGCGCCGAGCGAGACCACCGAGCGGCCCGCGGGCGCGAAGCGCGCGAGGACCACGAGCAGTCCGCCGCCCCGGGCCAGTGCGGTGCCGAGACGTTCCTGCGCCATGGACAGGCGCCTCGACCGGGCGATCGTACGGTCCAGGCGGGCGCCGCCCCGCAGGGCCAGCCGGTACGCGAGGAAGTCGCCGAGCACCGAGGCCGTGGCCGCGCACAGGAGCAGCGGGATGAGGGACGGTACGTCGGGGGTGGCCGCGGTGGCCGATGCCGCCGCCGTGGCTGCGGTGATCACCAGGAAGCCGCTCGGCAGCACGGGCAGGAAGACGTCGAGCAGGATCGACGTCGCCACCACCGGGTAGATCCATGGACCGGCGGTGAGCGACCGCAGCGAGCCCAGGCTGTCGAGCAGATTCACAGGGGCAGAGCCTACGCGGGGGCGTGAGGCCGTCTGCCGGGTGGGTGCCGGGGGTCCAGCCTGGGTGGGTGCCGGGGCCCGCCCGGGTGGTGCCGAGGGCCCGGCCCGGGGAGGGCCGAGGGCCCGGCCCTCCCCGTTCGAACCTGTGCGGCTCTGCGGGAAAGCGGCCGACCCGAGGGGCCGGTTCCGGGCGGTCGGGGCACGGGAAAGGGCCGGAACGCGTGCTGCGTATCCCGGCCCTTTCCTGTACGGCAGTTCTGTACGGCCCTTTCTGTACGGCGGTGACGCCGGCCGTGGGGCCGCTGGGCCTCACCCCGGCCGGCGTCGTCGCTCAGGCCGTGACCGGGGCGGCCTGCTCCTCGCTCGTCCTGCGGGTCGTGGAGCCCGCGCCGACCCGGCTGCCGAAGAGCCGGTCGAGAGCGAGCGCGCCCGGGCCGGTGAAGACGAGCAGTGCGAAGGCCCAGCAGAACAGGGCCGCGGTCTCGCCGCCGTTCTGCAGCGGGAAGAGGGACTCCGGCTGGTGGACCTTGAAGTACGCGTACGCCATCGAGCCCGAGGCGAGGAACGCGGCGCTCCGGGTGCCCAGACCCGCCAGGACCAGGCCACCGGCGCCGAGCTGGATCACGGCCGCGTACCAGCTCGGCCAGGTGCCGGCCGGGACCGTGCCGCCGCCCATCGCGCCGCCGAGGACTCCGAAGAGCGAGGCCGCGCCGTGGCAGGCGAAGAGCAGGCCGACGACCATGCGGAAGAGGCCGAGCGCGTACGGCTGGGCCTGGTCGAGGCGGCCCGAGAGGGTGCTCGCGCCGCCGCCGGGGCTCTTCGCGTCGTTCGAATTGCGTGGGGTGTTCAGGGTGTTCGGGGTGTTCATGGGGGGACTCCTTCGGCCTGGCCTCGTCCGTGGGGTGGACGGGGAGCGGGGGGACGGAAACCGATGAGGCCGTAAGGTTAGGCACCCCTCAGTAGTGCTTGCAAGTTCAACATTCGGCCACCGGGAAGTGTGTGGTGAGGTTCACTTCCCGGTGTCCGTTGTTGATGTGATGTCAGCGGTGGGGCGGTCAGCAGCCGTTGAGGACGGACTGGAGGGCGCTCTTCTCGGCGGAGTCGACGCTGAGGTTCCAGTGGTACTTCACGTGCACCCACGCGCGGGCGTACGTGCAGCGGTAGGCGGTCCGCGAGGGCAGCCACTCCGCCGGGTCCTGGTCGCCCTTCGACTGGTTGACGTTGTCCGTCACGGCTATCAGCTGCGGCCGGGTGAGGTCGTTCGCGAACGACTGGCGCTGCGAGGTGGTCCACGCGTTGGCGCCCGAGCGCCAGGCCTCGGCGAGCGGGACCATGTGGTCGATGTCGAGGTCGGAGGCCACGGTCCAGGTGGCGCCGTCGTACTGCGAGTACCAACTGCCGCTGATCGAGGCACAGCTGGAGTCCGTCACGACGTTCACGCCGTCGCGCTTGAGGACGGTCTCGCGCGTGTTGCAGGCACCGGACTGGGTGATCCAGTGCGGGAAGAGGTCCCGGCTGTAGCCCGAGGAGGAACCTTCCGCCTTCACGGTGAGGGCGGCCAGGTAGGTGCGGGCGGTGGCGGCGCTGACCGGGGTGGGCATGGCGGCCTGGGCGGCCGGGGCCGTGGCGAGGAGACCGGTGACGGTGAGGGCGGCGGAGGTGGCGAGTACAGCGAGTCGACGCGCGTAGACGTTGCCGACGGGCATGTGAGCTCCCTTGGGATGGGGGGACCGTGGCTGGGTGCCGTCCCCGTGGGGGTGCCGGGCGATGGCCCGGTCATCGTGGCGGCGCCAGGTTTCGGTGGGGGGTGCGCCAGGTAACAGGGTTGCGACATGAACACGTCACATCAAGGGGTGGGACGTGTTCTGATGGAGCGCCAGGTTCCGCCCGGTGTCACGGGGGTGGGTGCGCGCGGACGGAACGAGACCCCGGACCGTGTTCGGTCCGGGGTCTCGTTCCGCTGAGGGTGAGGTGTGGAGTCTGGGGTGGTGGGGCCTACGGAAGGACGGTCAGCGTGATCGAACCGTCGGCCGCGGCCTCGACCCGCAGCTGGGTGAGGTCGGCGATGTGTACGTCCGGCGCGAAGGCCGCCGCGCGCGGGCCCACGCCCACGATCCGCATGCCGGCCGCGCGGCCCGCCTGGATGCCGGCCTCGGAGTCCTCGAAGACGATGCAGTCCGCCGGGTCGAAGCCCAGCTCGGCCGCGCCCTTCAGGAAGCCCTCGGGGTCCGGCTTGCTGGCCCCGACGCCCTCGGCCGTGACCCGGGTCTCCGGCATCGGGAGCGCCGCGGCCCCCATCCGGGCCTGCGCGAGGGCCTCGTCCGCCGAGGTCACCAGGGCGTGCGGCAGCTGCGCGAGCGCGGCCATGAAGGCGGGGGCGCCGGGGACGGGCACGACACCGTCGAGGTCCGCGGTCTCCTCGGCGAGCATGACCCGGTTGTCGGCGTAGTTCTCGTCCATCGGGCGGTCCGGGAGGAGGACGGCCATCGTCGCGTACCCCTGGCGGCCGTGGACCACCTTGAGCACGGCTTCCCCGTCGAGGCCCTGCCGTTCCGCCCAGCGTCGCCAGCAGCGCTCGACGACGGCGTCCGAGTTGACGAGGGTGCCGTCCATGTCGAGGAGGAGGGCGCGGGCGGTGAGCGTTGCCGGGGTGGTGGCAGGCATCGGGTCTCCAGAGGGGGTGGTGCGGAGAACGAAGCGGTCCCGCCCACCGGTCAGGGATTGCGGGCGGGGCCACTTTGTTTTTCTACGATACAAAACCGGGGGCCGTCTTGGCCAACCGGTCCGTATGCCGGGACTCACGGGACTCGCGGGGCGCACGGACCGGGGAGGTCAGATGTGAGGGGTGTACCGCTCCAGGACCTCGCGGGTGTTCGGGCCGTACACGCCCTCGGGGTCGTCCTGGATGTACATGTACGACTGGTAGAGGGAGACCGCCTCCCAGACCTCGTCGTCGTACCTGCCGTTGATCCGGCCCTCGTAGACCCCCACGTCGGTCAGCCGTCGCTGGAGCTCCCGCACCTCGTGCCCGCTGGAGCCGAAGCTCAGGGTCTCCGGCTCCTCCTCGCCCTTCCCCGGCGACTCCGTCGGGGGTGACGTCGTGGCCGGTGCCGTCGTCGGCGAGGCGGTGGCCGGTGTTGCCGAGGAGGTGGCGGCCGGGGGCGGCGCCGCGCCGGTCGTGCTCGCCGAGGCGCTCGGCGGCGTGGCCGTGCTGCTCGCGGAAGGGGTGGCCGACGGGGACGCGGACGTCTTGCGCGGGGTCGGGGAGGACGACGTCGGCTCGGGACTCTCCGACGAGGAGGAAGGGGACGGAGCTTCCGACACGGCGAGGTTCAGGGACGCGCTCGTGGTCACCTCGGGTACGGCCGCCCGGTCGACGGGCTCGTCCCCGCCGCCGAGCACGGCCGCCGCCAGGGCGGCGGTACCCGCCACGGCGACGGCGGCCACGGCCGCGACGACCATGCCGCGCCTGCGCCCCTGCCCCCGCCCGTGCCCTCGCTCGTGGCCGGGCGGCGGGGGAATGTCACCGACGCCGTGCAGCCGGAGCGGCATGGTCTCGGAGAGGTCGCCGCCCGCGTGCGACACGGCCGGAAGGACCTCGGTCCGGTAGGCCTCGGTCCCGTACGCCTCAGTTCCGTACGTCTCGGTCCCGTAGGCCCCAGCCCCAGCACCTGCTCCAGCCCCAGCACCCGGCGCCTGCACCGTGACGGCATCCCCGCCCGGCCCCCCGCTCGGCCCCCCGTCGTCCCGGATCGCCGCCAGCCGGGCCGTCGGCGGGTCGTCCGTCGCGTACGCGCCGGGGGACTCGTACGGAACGTCCGTCGCGTACGCGCCGGGGCCCCCCGCCCCGCCCTCCGCCGCGTCCAGCGTCACGTACGGCCTGATCCGGAGCGGATCGAAGTCCTCGGCCGCCGCCAGCTCCGCCTGGGCGCAGGCGCAGCCAGGTCTCTGTACACCGCATTCAGGACAGACGTGTCCGGTCATGATGGGTCCCCTCCCCGAGACAACTGCTGGCGATTATGCAGCCCACCCCCTTCCGGTGGGCGAACAGGCGTGCCCCTCCGCAGGCCATATCCGGACATTCGGACCAGGATGGAGAAGCCGTCCCATGGGCCGTCCGGCGGGACGCCCGACGAGACGCCCCGAGGAGACGCCCATGGCCCAGGAAGTCAGCCCCTCCGAGCTCGGTGGCGCCCCCGTGCCCGGGGAGGGGCAGAGCCGCCGCACCGTGCTCGTCGCGATCGGTGCGCTCCTGCTCGGCATGCTGCTGGCCGCCCTCGACCAGACCATCGTCTCCACCGCCCTGCCGACCATCGTCAGCGAGCTCGGCGGCATGGAGCACCTGTCCTGGGTGGTCACCGCCTACATGCTGGCGTCCACCGCCGGGACCCCCCTCTGGGGCAAGCTCGGCGACCAGTACGGGCGCAAAAGGCTCTTCCAGGCGGCGATCGTCCTCTTCCTCATCGGCTCCGCGCTCTGCGGCATCGCCCAGAACATGCCGCAGCTCATCGCCTTCCGCGCGATCCAGGGCCTCGGCGGCGGCGGTCTCATCGTGCTGTCGATGGCGATCGTCGGCGACCTCGTGCCGCCGCGGGAGCGCGGCAGGTACCAGGGGCTCTTCGGCGCCGTCTTCGCCACCACCAGCGTCCTCGGTCCGCTGCTCGGCGGGGTCGTCACCCAGCAGCTCTCCTGGCGCTGGGTCTTCTACATCAACCTGCCGATCGGCATCGTCGCCCTCTTCGTGATCGCCGCCGTCCTGCACGTCCCGGTGCGTTCCACCCGGCACACCATCGACTACCTCGGCACCCTTCTCATCGCCTCCGTCGCCACCTGTCTGGTCCTCGTGGCCTCGCTCGGCGGCACCACCTGGGCGTGGGGTTCGGCGCAGATCATCGGCCTCGCCGTCCTCGGAACCGTACTCCTCGTCCTGTTCGTACAGGTCGAGCGGCGGGCGGCCGAACCCGTGCTGCCGCTCAAGCTGTTCAGGGTCCGGACGTTCAGCCTGGTCGTGGTCATCAGCTTCGTCATCGGCTTCGCGATGTTCGGCGCGATGACCTATCTGCCGACCTTCCTCCAGGTCGTGCAGGGCGTCACTCCGACCAAGTCCGGCGTGCACATGCTGCCGATGGTCGCCGGCATCCTGATCACCTCGACGGTCACCGGCCAGATCGTCTCCCGTACGGGCCGCTGGAAGGTCTTCCCGATCGCCGGCACCGCCGTCACCTGCCTCGGACTGCTCCTGCTCCACGGGCTGACGGAGACCAGCTCCACCGGCGAGATGAGTGTCTACTTCTTCGTCTTCGGTGTCGGCCTCGGCCTGGTCATGCAGGTCCTCGTCCTGGTCGTGCAGAACGCCGTCCCGTACGGGGACCTCGGCGTCGCCACCTCCGGAGCCACCTTCTTCCGCTCCATCGGGGCCTCCTTCGGCGTCGCCGTCTTCGGCACGATCTTCACCACCCGGCTCACCCACTCGCTCGACGAGGTGTTCGCCGCCGCCACCGCCTCAGGACAGGACCTCCCGCCCGGCATCGGCCCCGAGCAGGTCGCCGCCGACCCGCGCACCGTCGCCTCGCTCCCGGCCGACCTGCGCCCCGACGTCCTGCACGCGTACGCCACGTCCATCGCCGACGTCTTCCTGTACGCGGCGCCCGTCGTCCTCGTCGCCTTCGTCTTCGCCTGGTTCCTCAAGGAGGACAAGCTGCGGTCCTCGGTCACCGCACCCGACACCAGCCGGACGCTCGCCTCCGACCCCGTCGAGCGTTCCTCGTACGAGGAATGCGCCCGCGCCCTGCCCGTCCTCGGGTCCCGTGCGGGCCGCAAGGCGATCTACGAGAAGATCACCGCCCGCGCCGGGCTCGACCTGCTGCCCGCTTCGAGCTGGCTGCTGCTCCGCATCCGCCGCCACGGCACCGTCGAGCCCACCCGGCTCGCCGAGCACGTGCCCGTGCCGCTGCGGGTGATCACGGAGGCCTCCCGGCAGGTGGAGGAACGGCGCCTGGTCGCCCGGGAGGGGCTCCAGCTGATCCTCACCGAGGAGGGCGTACAGGCGGCGACCCGGCTCGCCACGGCGCGCGAGGAGTCGCTCGCCGAGCTGCTCGGCGGCTGGTGGGGGCCGGACCGGCCGACCGACCTGGTGAAGCTGGTGGAGGAACTGACCGCCGAACTGAGCGGATCGGACGCGGAGCGCCCCCACGATCCGGATCCGCCCCACGATCCGGATCCGCCCCACGATCCGGATCCGCCTCGCGGTCGGCAGGCATGACTGGGCGGCCGTACGCCCTGTATGACCATCACTCAGGACCCGTCAGTACGCTGTCCCCTTCAAGATCGCATCACAGGGGGATGGGCAGCATGAACAGCGAAGAGCCACGTCAGGGCTGGCCGGCACCTCCGGGACACCCGCCGACCGGTCCGGCGAACGGCGGATACGACGGGTACGGCGGTGGCTACGGCGCCCCGGCGCCGATCGTCGTGGCGCGTACGTCCTCGCACCGGGGCGCCTGGATCGGTGCGGGAGCCACTCTGGTGGCGGCGGTGATCGGCGTCGTCGGCACGTACCTGGTGAGCAGCAACAACGACGGGAACGGCACCCCGCCCGCGGCGCAGAGCTCGGCGACGACCTCGGCGACCCCGTCCGGAGGGGAGAGCCGGGGCGGCGACGACGCCCCCTCGGACTCCTCGCAGAGCCCGGAGACCACGCAGAGCGACGGGGCCACCGAGAGCGGGGAGTCCTCGGCGCCCCCGGAGACGGCGGCCACGCCGACCCCGCCCGCGAAGCCGGCCGGCACGGTCGAGTGGCAGGGCCCTCTGGTGATCACGTTCGCGGAGGACAAGGACCTGGACTCCGCACCCCCCGCGGAGTCCGAGATCCGCGACGAGAACGACTTCTCCGTCTACCCGTTCGGCGGGCACATGCTGCAGCCCGGGGACGAGGTCAAGGCGCTGGTGTGGAAGGACTCGACGAACAAGACGCCCGCGTACGAGGACTGCGCGCGTGACATCGACACCCTGGGCACCTCGACGGCGACGGAGCTGAAGACCGGCATGGTCGTCTGCGCCGCCACGAACGACGGCCGCCTCGCCCGCCTGACCGTCAAGGAACTGGCCGGCCTGTCCTCCGACACGCGCGTCATCTTCGACGTCGTCGTCTGGAGCCGCTGACCGGAGCCGCCACGGCCCCGCCCCGGGACGGCTCAGAGGCCCTTGCCGTACCAGATGTCCATGTAAGGGCCCGTGCAGTACGCCGGGATCTCCGCGTACCCGTGCCGGGTGTACAGGGCGCGGGCCTCGACCAGGTCCAGGCGGGTGTTGAGGACCATGCGGCGGGCGCCGAGCTCGCGTGCCGCGTTCTCCAGGTTCGTCAGGAGCTCGGACGCGCCGCCCAGGCCGCGGAAGGCGTGGCGGAGGAAGACGCGGGTCAGTTCGGCGCGGTCCTCGTCGAGGAGGAGGACCCCGCCGCAGCCGGCCGGCTCGCCCTCGTACCGCGCGACGAGGAACTGTCCGGTCGGCGGGGTCAGCAGTTCGACCCCGTCGTCGGTCAGGCCCTGGTCGATCTCCGCCTTCGTCGCGGGGCGCTTCCAGTAGCGGCCGGCGACGTCGCCGTAGTAGTCGCGGCGCAGGGTGGTGGCGTCCGGGGTGTCGACGCGCTCCGGGGAGAAGGTCCAGGTCATGCGTGCCATTGTGCGGCGCGCACGACCTGGGACGCAGCCGGGTTTTCGGCGCCTGGCGGCGCCCGGACCTTGAGGCCGCCCTGGCTTCCGGTGCCCGACTCGGACGGTCAGTTCTTCGGGGACGCCTGCTGGACGACCTCGAAGGACCAGAGCGTGGAGCCGGAGGCCGCGGGCTTCGGCCGCTCGCCGCCGCCCTCGCCGCCGCCTCCGTGGGCGGCCTTCATGGAACCGTTCATCCAGGCCTGGAAGTCTTCCTCGCTGCGCCACCGCGTGTACACCAGGTACTGGTCGGTGCCCTCGACGGGACGCAGCAGCTCGAACCACTCGAAGCCGTCGGAGCCCTCCACCGCCCCGGCCCGGGAGGCGAACCGCTGCTCCAGGACCTCACGCTGCTCGGCCGGCACGGTCAGGACGTTGATCTTCACGATGCTCATGAAAGGCAGGATATGACTCCCGGTCCCACCGCCTTCGAGGCGGACGCCGTACAGGCCCTCGCCGTGCGTTGGTTGCCCCTTCTCGGTGACGACGACTTCGTCTGCTCTCCGGCCGGGCTGTGGCTGGCGCTCGGCGCCGTGGCCTCCGGGGCGCGGGGGCGGACCGCCGAGGAGTTGCGGGAGCTGCTCGGGGTCGACGGGGACGCGGCCGCCGAGGCGGTGACGGGCGCCGGGCGGCGGCTCGGGGCGACGGGCGGGGTGGCGCTGGCGACCGGTGTGTGGAGCACGATGCCGGTGCTCGACGCCTTCCGGCGCGGGCTGCCCGGGGTGCGGTTCGGGGTGCTGCCCGGAGCGGCCTGGTTCGCTCTGCCCGACGAGGTGTTCGGGGCGACGGACGACATGTCCCTGGGTGAGATCCCCGACGCCCAGGACGAAATCGACGCCTGGGTACGGGAGTCGACCGGCGGACGGATCCAGCGGTTGCCGCTCCGACTCGACGGTTCCGAGGACCTCGTTCTGGTCGACGCCCTCGCCCTGAAGGCCTCCTGGCTGACCGCCTTCCCCGGGCACCTCACCCACGACGAGCCCTTCACCGACGGCTACGGCGTCACCCTGCCCGTACCGACGATGCGGCAGCGGATTCCGGCGGCCTGGGTCTGGTACGCGGGCGGGGTCACCGTCGTCGAACTGCCCTGCGAGGGGGACGCGGGCGCCCGGGTGCGGTTCCTGCTCGGCCCCGAGGGCGCCGGGCCGGCCGAGGTGCTGCCCGCCGCCTGGGCGGGGCCCGGTGCGCGTACGGGGCTCGTCGCGGACTCGGCCGAACTCCTCCTGCCGCGTTTCACCCTCCGTACGAGGACCGATGTCCACGACCACCTGCCGACGCTCGGCGTCCGCCGGGCGATGAGCCGTCACGAGGCCGACTTCCTCGGCCTCTCCGCTGCCGACCTCGTCCTCTCCAAGGTGGTGCAGGAGGTGAGGGTCGAGGTCGCCGAGGAGGGAGTGGAGGCGGCTTCTGCCACCGCGGTGACGATGACCCGGGGTGCGGCCCCGTTCCGCCACAAGGTGGTGGAACGCATCGCCTTCGACCGGCCCTTCGGCGTGGCCGTCATGGACACCACGGGCGAGGTCCCCCTCTTCACCGGCTGGCGGCAGAGCGCGCCGACGACCTGATCCGGGGTACGACGCCGGGGAGTGGCTTCGAACGTGCCGGTCGGTGGCCGAAAATGCATGCCTGAAATAATCGACCATGCGGCAGGGGGCGTGACGCACGGCCGTGCGGCAACCAGTTACGGGGCTGGATCGCTGCCGCGTCGAGGTGTGGGGGGCCGCATGGGATCGCTGGTCGAGTCGGAGGCTGTCGGGGCGCGTGAGGACACGTTCGCCTGGTTCTGCCAGACCGTGGACAACGAGGTCATGCCCGTCATGCTCAGCACCCGGCATGCGGCCGACTTCCGGGCGAGTGTCACGGACCTGGATCTCGGCGTCGTGCGGCTGTCCGCGCTGGCCTGCTCACCGGTGGTCTCGCGTCGCACCTCGGTTCATGTCCGGCGGGGCGACCCCGAGCATCTGCAGCTGGCACTCGTCACACAAGGTGCCGTCAGGATCTCCCAGCGGGGCAATGACGCGGTGGTCGCCGGGGGACTCGTACTCACGGACACCTCACGGCCGAGCGAGGGGGAATGCATAGGCGGGCAGGTCGAGTCGGTGGTCCTGCAGATTCCCCGTCAGGCCCTGGCACTGGGCCCGGACCGGGTGGACCGGCTCCTCGCACGGGGCCTGGCCGCGGACGCGGGGGCCGGGGCGATCTTCGCCGACTTCCTGAGGACCCTCCGCGCGCGCGGCCCGCACTGCCGACCGGAGGAGCTGCGCGCGATGGGGGCGATCGCCCTCGACCTGGCCGCCGTGTTCCTCGCGCAGCAGCTCGGTGACCCCAGTGAGGCGCCCGCCGAGGCCCGTGCCCGGGAGACGGTGCAGCGGATCCACCGCTTCATCGAGAACAATCTCGGCGACCCCGGCCTGACGCCCCAGGCCATCGCCGACCGGCACAACATGTCCCTGCGGCGGCTCTACACCCTCTTCGACGACCAGCCCCTGACCATCTCGGCACGCATCCGCCAGAGCCGGCTGGAGCGCGCCCACGCCGACCTCGCACGCGGAGAACTGAGCGGTCAGCCCGTTCAGGCGATAGCGGCGCGCTGGGGCTTCGCCAGCGCCACCGGGTTCAGCCGGGCGTTCCGCGAGGCCTACGGGATCACCCCTACCGAGCATCGCGCGTCGTCCCGGACCACCCCGCGGCACGCAGAGCACAGAAACCCTGCACGTCCCGCACACCACCGCGGGCCGCGCGGGCCTAAGTTCACCGCTGGAGATACCGCCCCAGCGTGAACGGAGTCACGGGAATGAACGTACGCAACAAGGTCGCCACCGTCGCAGGAGCGGGCATCCTGGCCTTCACCGGAGTGCTGGGCTCCGCGGGGCAGTCGTTCGCCGCGTCGAACGGACAGCAGATCCACTTCCATGACAGCAGCGGCCTCGTCTACTCCATCCGCGTCCAGGGCTACAACCAGAACGGCGACGCGGTGTCGGGGTGCTTCAACACTCCGGGCAGGGACACCTGGGTCGGAGGCTGGTGGTGGAAGGGCGAGGTGAACGTCTCCTTCTACAAGAGCAGTTCCTGCTCGTTCGCCACGTACTTCGGTGACACGAACGCGTGGGTGCCCGCCTCGCAGAGCGGCGACTGGACGACCGTCTCCTCCTGACCCCGACAGGTCCTCAGTCGACCACGCGGGCGAGCAGCAGGCCGTCGTAGCCCTTGGTGCCGACCGTCTGGAGGGCGGTCGCCTCCAGGCGGGGTTCGGCGGCGACCACGTCGAACAGCTCACGGGTGCCGGTGACCGCCGGGTCGTCCGGGTGCGGGGTGGCGATCTTCCCACCCCGCACCACGTTGTCGACGACGATCACCGTGCCGGGACGGGAGAGCCTCAGGGCCCACTCCACGTAACGCGGGTTGTTGACCTTGTCGGCGTCGATGAAGACCAGGTCGAAGGGGCCCGCGCCCTCCGCCTCCAGCTGCGGCAGGCTGTCCAGCGCAGCGCCCGTACGGACCTCGACGATCTGGTCCAGGCCGGCCCGGGCGATGTTGGCGCGGGCGACGTCCGCGTGCTTCGGGTCGTATTCGAGGGTGATCAGCCGACCGTCGGCGGGCAGGGCGCGGGCCAGCCAGATCGTGCTGTAGCCGCCGAGGGTGCCGACCTCCAGGACGGTCCGCGCGCCCTGCATCCGGGCGAGCAGGTGGAGCAGCTTGCCCTGGTTGGGGGCGACGGCGATCTCGGGCAGCCCGGCCGCCGCGGAGTCGGCGAGCGCGGCGGTGAGCGCCTCGTCGGCCGGGGCGATCGTCTCGCCGAAGTAGTGGTCGACTTCCGACCACCGGGGGTTCGCCTGAGGGTTCGTCATGTGACCGAACGTACACCGGGGCCGGTGTCCGGGCGGCGCCTTGTCACCCGTACGGCAAGCAGCGTCGCGAGGGCGGTGAGCAGCAGACCGCCGCCGACCGTGAGCATCCAGACGGGGATTCCGTCGCCCACGGTCAGCAGCCGGTCGGTGTACTCGACCCGGCGGTACGGGGTGTCGGCGACGGCGCGCAGGCGGTGGTCGTCGTCGATCCGCTCCGGGTGGGGGAACTCCTGCTCCAGGACCGTCAGTTGGACCGGCTGCTCCCCGGCGAGTCCGATGACGGGGCCCTCGGGCTCGATCCGGCCCGCGAAGGTCACCTCGGGGGCGTCGCCGCCGATGGGGGAGCGGGGCTCCATCCGGTGCTCGGCCAGGATGTAGAGGCCGAGGCTCTGGGAGGTCTTCGCGAGCCGTGACAGCCGCATGGGGTAGACGAGTTCGGGGGAGGCGAAGCCGATCCGCAGCGGGGTCAGCTCGCCCTGGAGGACGGCGTCCTTCTGCTGGGGTGCGAGGCGGACGGCGACGTACTCCCACTTCTGGTCCACGTACGGCTGAAGCGCGCCGGTGAGTCGTTCGGGCAGCTCGAAGCCGTTGGCGCGCAGCCAGTCGCCGAGGGCCTTCGGATCGGTGGCGGTCAGCCGGGCGACGTCGAAGGGACCGAGCCGTTCGCGCCCGACGACGCCGACGCCGGTGCCCGCGCCGGGCGGCGGGGCCCCAACCCCGTCCCCGTAGTCGACGTCGAACGGCCAGTCGCCCTCGCGCGGCCAGAAGTAGTGGCGCTCGCGCTGCTCGGGCTCGGTGAGCCGGGCGAGCGAGTCGAAGAGCGCGGGGTCGCCGAGGGTGACGTCGGCGCGGCTGGGCACGGGCATGATCCAGGCGGCGTGGTCGGCGTTCCCGTGCACGTTGAAGCGCATGACGACGGTCTCGGTGTGTCCGTCCCAGCGGACGGCCGACTCCTCGCGGTCGACGCCGATGCGCTGGTCCTTGGTCGGGATCATGGCGCCGCAGCCGCAGGCGTACGCCGGTGCGACGAGCGAGCCGAGCTGGAGCGCGAGCAGCGCGACGATGGTGGTCAGAATTCTGTGTGTCCCCCGCATGCGGGGTGGGACGTACGCGGTGACCTTCCGGTTCCCCGGTGACCTTCCGGTTCCCCGACGAGGTTCCGATTCGCCGGGGAGGTTCCGGTTCCGCCCCACCCCGCCGCACGCGTTCAGGCGGAGGAGCGGACCCGGAGTTCCTTCACGCCGTTCAGCCAGGCCGCCCGCAGCCGGCGGGGTTCGCCGGCGAGGGTCAGGTCGGGCAGGGCGTCCGCGACCGCGTTGAAGATCAGCTCGATCTCCTTGATGGCGAGGGACTTGCCCAGGCAGAAGTGGGGTCCGCCGCCGCCGAAGCCGAGGTGCGGATTGGGGTCGCGGGTGATGTCGAAGCGTTCGGGTTCGGCGAAGACCTCGGGGTCGTTGTTGGCGGAGGAGTAGAAGAGGCCGACGCGGTCGCCCTTGGCGATCTTCTGGCCGCCGAGTTCGGTGTCCTGGGTCGCGGTCCGCTGGAAGGAGACGACGGGGGTCGCCCAGCGCACGATCTCCTCGGCGGCGGTCGCCGGCCGTTCCCGTTTGAAGAGTTCCCACTGGTCGGGGTGGGTGAGGAAGGCGTGCATGCCGTGGCTGATGGCGTTGCGGGTGGTCTCGTTGCCGGCGACGGCGAGCAGCAGGACGAAGAAGCCGAACTCGTCGGAGGAGAGGTTGCCCTCCCCCTCTGCGGCGACCAGCTGGCTGACGATGTCGGCGGCGGGGCACTCCTTGCGGGCGGCGGCCATGTTCATCGAGTAGCCGATGAGTTCCATGGCGGCCTCGGCGCCGATCTCCTCGGTGATGGCGTACTCGGGGTCGTCGTACGCGACCATCTTGTTCGACCAGTCGAAGATCCGGGAACGGTCCTCCTGGGGGACACCGATGAGTTCGGCGATGGCCTGGAGGGGGAGTTCGACGGCGACCCGGGTGACGAAGTCGAAGGTGCCGTCGGCGTCCGCGCCGCGTTTCGCCTCGTCGACGATGGAGTGGGCGCGGTCGCGCAGGGCGGTCTCCAGGTTCCGGATCGCTCGGGGGGTGAAGCCGCGCTGGACGATCTGGCGGACCCGGGTGTGCTCGGGCGGGTCCATGTTGAGCATGATCAGTTTCTGGACCTCGATCTGGTCCCGGGTGATGTGCTCGTTGAAGCGGATGACGGCCGTGTTCTCGTTCGAGGAGAACAGCTCGGGGTGGGTGGAGACGTACTTGACGTCGGCGTGGCGCGTGACGGCCCAGTACCCGCCGTCCGCGAAGCCCGTGATGCCGGGCGGCTGGGGACACCACCAGACGGGTGCCGTCTGCCGCAGCCGGGCGAACTCCGGGAAGGGGACGCGGTCGCGGAGCAGATCGGGGTCGGTGGCGTCGAACCCCTCGGGAAGGTGCCCTGCGGGGAGATGGGGGCAGGCGGCCATCGGCAACACTCTCCATATCTGATGGACCATCAGAAGTTGCCGGGAAAGTTAGTAACGAGTTCTACAAGTAGCAAGGGCCGGAACGGGAACTGTTGCCTCCCGGACCCTTGCGTACCCGCGGTAGCAGTCATAAGACTGCATGCAGAACTAGAACGCGTACTAGTTCCCACGTGACGCCGACCGACGGGCTGCCGGGACGCCCCGTCCGGTCGAGGAGAGGACGAGCTCATGGCCGCGGAACCCGTCATCGTCGAAGCCGTACGCACCCCCATCGGCAAGCGCGGAGGCGCGCTCGCCAACCTCCACCCCGCCTACCTCCTGGGCGAGACCTACCGCGAACTCCTCGGTCGCACCGGCATCCACGCCGACTGCGTCGAGCAGATCGTCGGCGGTACGGTCACCCACGCCGGCGAACAGTCCATGAATCCGGCCCGCACCGCCTGGCTCACCATGGGCCTCCCCTACGAGACGGCCGCCACCACCGTCGACTGCCAGTGCGGCTCCTCGCAGCAGGCGAGCCACATGGTCGCCAACATGGTCGCCGCCGGCGTCATCGACATCGGCATCAGCTGCGGTGTCGAGGCCATGTCCCGCGTTCCGCTCGGCTCCGGATCCAAGCACGGCCCCGGCAAGCCCTTCCCCGACGAGTGGAACGTCGACCTGCCCAACCAGTTCGAGGCCGCGGAGCGCATCGCCCGCCACCGCGGCCTCACCCGCGAACGCGTCGACTCCCTGGGACTGCTCTCCCAGGAACGGGCCGCGAACGCCTGGGCCGAGGAGCGCTTCAAGCGCGAGACCTTCGCCGTCCAGGTCCCCACCACGGAGGAGGAACAGGCCGCCGGGCAGGGCATGTGGCGGCTCGTCGACCGGGACGAGGGCCTGCGCGACACCACCATGGAGGGCCTCGCCCGCCTCAAGCCCGTCATGCCGACCGCCGTCCACACCGCCGGGAACTCCTCCCAGATCTCCGACGGCGCCGCCGCGATCATGTGGGCCTCCAAGCGGATGGCCCGCGCCCTCAAACTGAAGCCCCGTGCCCGGATCGTCGCCCAGGCCCTGGTCGGCGCCGACCCGCACTTCCACCTCGACGGACCGATCGACGCCACCCGCGCCGTCCTCGGCAAGGCCGGGATGTCGCTCAGGGACATCGACCTCGTCGAGATCAACGAGGCCTTCGCGTCGGTGGTGCTGAGCTGGGCGCAGGAATTCGACCGGGACTTGAACGGCCTGGAGAAGGTGAACGTCAACGGCGGCGCCATCGCCCTCGGCCACCCCGTGGGGGCGACCGGGGCGCGGCTGATCGCCACCGCCCTGCACGAGCTGGAGCGCGGTGACAAGGAGTTCGCGCTGATCACGATGTGTGCGGGCGGGGCGGTGGCCACCGGGACGATCATCCAGCGGCTGTAGGGGCCCGGCCTCGGAAACGCCGCAGGCCCCGCCCTCCCTGGGAGGGAGGCGGGGCCTTGCGGGTGCGCTGTGCGGCGGTGACTCTTAGTACCAGCCGTTGGCCTGCCAGAACGCCCAGGCGGCGTTCGGGGAGCCGTAGCGCTCGTTCATGTAGTTGAGACCCCACTTGATCTGGGTGGCGGGGTTCGTCTTCCAGTCGGAACCGGCCGAGGACATCTTCGAGGCCGGGAGGGCCTGGACGAGGCCGTAGGCGCCGCTGGAGGAGTTCGTCGCGGTGTGGTTCCAGTGCGACTCGTGCTCGACGATCTTGCTGAACGACGCGTACTGCGAAGCAGGCACGATCTTACGAGCAAGGTCCTGCGGGCTGGCGGCGGAAGCCGAGCCCGTCGTGCCGATCACCGCGCCCGAGGCGGCAAGCAGGACAGCTGCGGTGCCGGCGAGGGTCTTCTTGCGGGCAGCGACACGAGTGGTGATCGAGCGGATCAAGGTTTCTACCTAACTTCGGGAACAAGGGCTGCGTCAGGCGATTTCGGCAAGCCGGAACCAGAGCCCGGGGGACCCGGGAACTGGAGGGAACCGGCCGTCCGAGGCGCTGTGGTGAGCACCGGCTGCCTGGCGACGTCCACCAGACAACCAGGGCCGGAACGCCGATGCAACGACCCCCTGTACGAGGAAGGTTCGGACCCGGGCGGAACGTCCCGGGGGGTGGGTACGAGACGTTTGCGCAGGTCATACCCCGATGTGGGCGGTTTGGGAGGGTACCGCCCGACTACTATTCCGGCTCGTACGTGACGTAGGTCCTGTGGGGCGCCTCACCCGGGGAGGGCTTCTCAGGGGCCCCGAATGTGACCTGGGCCTCGAAGTTCGCCCGTCGCGTGGCCCGCCGCAGTGCCCTGAGGAGCGTGCCGCCGATGGTGAGGGTGAGGACGACGGTGAGAACGGCCCGGCCCAGGTCCCAGCCCAGGGAGGTGGCGATGACGAAGGCGAGGAAACGGACCAGGTTCTCGTGGAGGGGGGCGCCCGGCAGGAAGAAGATGCCCCCGTCCCCGGAGCTCGCGGCGCTCTCCCCGCCACCGACCGTCACCCAGCCGTAGAGATTGGTGACCGTGCCGTACGCGAAGGCGGCCAGGAAGCCGTACACGGAGAGCATCAGCAGCTCGCTCCGGCCCCGGAGCCGGCTCGGCCCCGGCAGCAGCCCGGCCCCCATCGTGAACCAGCCCATCGCCAGCATCTGTGTCGGCATCCACGGCCCCACCCCGCCCGTGAGCAGGGCCGACGCGAACATGGTGACCGCGCCGAGGACGAAGCCGAAGCCGGGGCCGAGGGCCCGGCCGCTCAGCACCATCAGGAAGAACATCGGCTCCAGACCGGCCGTCCCCGCCCCCAGCGGCCGCAGGGCCGCGCCGACGGCCGCGAGCACGCCCAGCATCGCCACCGCCTTGGCGTCCATCCCGCAGTCGGCGATCGTGGCGACCACCACCGCGATCAACAGCGGCAGCAGAGCGGCGAAGAGCCAGGGGGCGTCGGCCGCGTGGTCGGTGACCGCCGAGTCCGCGTCGGCGAGGAGCGGCCAGCCGATCGCGATGACCCCGACGAAGGAGACCAGGACGAGCGCGGCGACGGAACGCGGACCGAGCCGGACCGGGCGGGAACTCGCCGTACTCACAGCGCCGCCTCCACCTGTTCGACCGTGAGCCAGGGCTGCGGGGCGAGGATCTTCGCCACCTGCGGCGAGAACGCGGGGGAGGAGACGACCACCTCCGCCGTCGGCCCGTCCGCCACCACCTCGCCGTCCGCGATGATCACCACCCGGTGCGCCAGCTCGGCCGCCAGCTCCACGTCGTGCGTCGCGAGCACGATCGCGTGGCCGTCGGCGGCGAGGGTGCGGAGATGGGCGACCAGCCGGGCCTTCGCGGCGTAGTCCAGGCCGCGGGTCGGCTCGTCCAGGAGGAGCAGGGGCGGGCGGCCGGACAGCACCACGGCGAGTGCGAGCGTCAGCCGCTGCCCCTCGGACAGGTCCCGGGGGTGCGTACCGTCCGCGACCCCCGGCAGCAGCTCGGACACCAGCGCCCGGCAGGTCCCGGGCGCCGCGCCCGCGTCGGCGTCGGCCGCCGCGCACTCGGCGGCGACGGTGTCCGCGTACAGCAGGTCCCGCGGCTCCTGCGGAACCAGGCCGACCTGGCGGATCAGTGCGCGGGGGCTGGAGGTGTGCGGGGTCAGGCCCGCGACCCGGACGGTGCCGGAGGTCGGGGCGATCATGCCGACGAGGGTGGAGAGAAGGGTGGACTTGCCGGCGCCGTTGCGGCCCATGAGGGCGATCGTCTCGCCGGCGGTGACGGTCAGGTCGATGCGGCGGAGGGCCTCCACGCGGCCGCGGCGGACGGCGAGGCCTTCGATGAGGGCGAGGGGGGTGGGTGCGGGTGCGGGCTCGGCGCGGCGCCGCTTGAAGAGCTTGAGTCCCCCACCCCGCCCCTTCCCGAAACCGGGGGCTCCGCCCCCGGCCCCCCGCGCCTCGATCGCCTGCGGGGCCGAATCCTCCGCGTGCGCGGAGGGAATCCCCGCAGGGCCCCCAGGCACTCGGCCCTCCAGCCGCGCCTTCAGCTCACCCGCCCGCCGCCGCGCATCCCGCACGGAAAGGGGCAGCGGGGTCCACCCCGCCAGCCTCCCCAGCCCCACCACCGGCGGATGCACCGGCGAGACGGCCATGATCTCGGCGGGGGCGCCCATCACGCCCTCCGGCAGCAGCATCACCTGGTCCGCGTACTGCACCACCCGCTCCAGGCGGTGCTCCGCGAGGAGCACCGTCGTGCCCAGGTCGTGCACCAGTCGCTGCAGCACCGCCAGGACGTCCTCCGCCGCCGACGGGTCGAGTGCGGACGTCGGCTCGTCCAGGACCAGGACCTTCGGGTGCGGGGTCAGGACCGAGCCGATCGCCACCCGCTGGCGCTGGCCGCCGGAGAGCGTGGCGATCGGGCGGTCGCGGAGTTCCGCGAGGCCCAGCAGGTCGAGGGTCTCCTCGACGCGGCGCCGCATGACGTCCGGCGCGAGGCCCAGGGATTCCATTCCGTACGCCAGCTCGTCCTCGACCGTGTCGGTGACGAAGTGCGCGGACGGGTCCTGTCCGACCGTGCCCACCAGGTCCGCGAGCTCGCGCGGCGGGTGCGTGCGGGTGTCGCGGCCGTCGACCGTGACCCGGCCGGTCAGGGTGCCGCCCGTGAAGTGGGGGACGAGGCCGGAGACCGCGCCGAGGAGGGTCGACTTGCCGACGCCCGAGGGGCCGACGAGCAGTACCAGCTCGCCCTCGGGGACGGTGAGGTCCAGGGCCTTCAGGGTGGGCTCGGCGTCCTCCTCGTAGGTCACCGAGACGTTCTCGAAGCGGATCACGAGTTCTCCTTCGGAACGACGGACGCGGACGGGGGCGCGGAGGCGGGGACGGCAGGGGCAGAGGTAGAGGCAGAGGCGGGGACGGAAGCGGGGACGGCGGAGGAGGCGGAGGCGG
This sequence comes from Streptomyces sp. NBC_00250, assembly GCF_036192275.1. Classification (NCBI taxonomy): domain Bacteria; kingdom Bacillati; phylum Actinomycetota; class Actinomycetes; order Kitasatosporales; family Streptomycetaceae; genus Streptomyces; species Streptomyces sp. NBC_00250. The sequence continues at coordinate 6,370,727 of NZ_CP108088.1, forward strand.
GGACCGGGGCCACGAACGCCGGCACCAGGCCCACCAGGACCGACACCGCCGGCCAGAGCGGCAGCTCCGGCATCTCCAGGGGGACGACCCCGGGGTGCAGCGCCTCCGGCGCGTACTGGTTCGCCCAGATCATCAGGACCGCGACCGTCACCCCGGAGCCCGCGACCAGCCAGGCCCGGAGCCCCCAGCGGTCCGGGCGGTACCGGGTGCGGACCGTCCGGCGCCCGCCGAGCCGCAGCCCCGCCATGGCCGCGAGCAGCCCGGCGCCGAGCAGCGGCAGCCCGTATCCCGCGCCCTCCGCCGCGAGCAGCCCGTACGAACCGGCGCAGATCCCGAGCAGTCCGCCCAGGGTCAGGACGTTCGTGGTGCGCCGTACGGAGGCCGGGACCTGTGCCGTCCGCCCGTACCCGCGCGCGTCCATCGAGGCCGCGACCGCGATCGACCGTTCGAGCGCGCCCTCAAGGACCGGCAGGCCGATCTGGAGCACAGCCCGCACCCCTCCTGTGGGGCGGCCGCGCAGGCGCCGGGCGGTACGCAGCCGGACCACGTCCGCGACCATGTTCGGCGCGAAGGTCATCGCCACGACGACGGCGACCCCGGCCTCGTACAGCGCGCCCGGCAGCGACTTGAGGAGTCGCGCCGGGTTGGCGAGCGCGTTCGCCGCGCCCACGCAGATCAGCAGGGTGGCCAGCTTGGCGCCGTCGTACACCGCGAACACCAGCTGCTCGGCCGTCACCCGCCCCCCGATCCGCACCCCCTGAGCCCAGTCGGGCAGCGGCACCTCGGGCAGCGTGAACAGCTCGTGCGTCCCCGGGATCGGGGAGCCGAGCAGGAGGGAGAAGACGACGCGCACGAAGACGACGAACAGGCCGAGCTTCACGAACGCGCCGTACGAGCGCGCCCAGGGAGCGTCCGTGCGGCGGGCCGCCACGACATAGCCCGCGACCCCGACGAGCAGACCGAGGAGGAGCGGGTTGGTGGTTCGCGAGGCGGCCACGGCCAGGCCGAGCGCCCACAGCCACCAGGCTCCGGCGTGCAGGGCGTTGGCCCGGCTCGCCACGGGGGCGCGGAGGGCGGGACCCACCTTCATACCGGGCTCATCCGCGACGGCGGGCCTTCCAGATCGCCGCCCCGCCCAGGGCCAGGACGGCCGCCCCGCCGACGAGCACGCCGAGGGACGGGCCCCCGCCGCCTTCCCCGGCCGACGCGGACGCGCTCGGCGCGGCCGGTGCCGGGGCCTGCTCGCCGACCGGTTCGCCGCAGCCCCGCGCGGGGTAGCCGGCGATCCCGCACAGCATGGCCGCGCTGTCGTACCGCAGCGGCTTCGCCACCGCGGCGAGCGCCTCCGCGCCCGTCGCCTCCTCACGGACCTGCGCGCAGCCGACCTTGATCAGCTTCTCCGGCGGGGTCTCGCCGGGCGGCGCGTCCGCGGGGCCGCCGAAGTCGACGACGACCGCGATCCGCTTCGTGCCGTCCTTCTTCTCCACGCCCGCGCAGATCCCCGAGGAGTCGGGTGCGACGGACGGCAGGGAGGTGTCGTTCGTGCCGTTGCTGATCGCGAAGCGGAACCCGATCGCGTCGCCGTCGGCGGGGCGGGCGGTCGCCGGTCCCTGGGTGGCGTACGCCCAGGGCTTTCCGCCGTCGCTCTCCCAGAACGACCAGTAGCGGTAGCCGGCGGCCTGCGCCGGAGCCGCCGCGACGGCGACCGTGGTGAGCGTCAGCAGCGCACCGGCCGCCGCGCCCGCGACACGGGAACGGTTCCGCCTCGCCTGCCTCGTCCGTCTCGCGGCGGTCACTTCTTGCGGCCGCTCACGAGGAAGCCGATGCCGACGCCGACGACCATGCCGATGCCGATGATCCACCAGAGGTCGAAGCCCAGGCCGCCCTCGTCGTCACTCGTGGAGGAGGCGGAGGTGTCCGGGGTCTTCGGCTCCGGGCCGGTGGCGTTGAGCTGCTCCACCAGGTCCGCCGTGCCGAACTCGCGCGGGTCGGTGTCCGTCGCGCGGGCGGCCAGGATCAGCTGCGCGTACGCGGCCGGTCCGCCCTCCTTCGCCCAGGCGGCGGAGTTCTTCTCCAGCCACTCGAGGGCGGGCTTCGCCTCCTTCGCGGCGCCGGACGCGGCGAGCGCGACGACGGCGTCGGCGGTGTTGCCGACGTCGGGCTGCTCGCTCGTGTCGGTGGCGCCCGGCATCGGGGGCAGGGCCAGGTGGCCGGTCTTGGCGACGGCCTTCGCCAGGTAGGAGGCGCCGTTGAGCGCGGCCCGCTCGATCGTCGGCTTCGACAGGTCGTTGCAGACCGGCGGCTGCTCGGGGGAGGCCTTGGTGGCGACGACGCTCTTGCCGAGTCCCGCGAGGGTGGCCGCGGCGGTGGCGTCGGCGTTCGCGAGCAGCTTGCCGGTCTTGTCGGGCTGGTAGGCGAAGGCGCCCGCGCCGGCCTTGTCCGAGCAGGGCAGCGTGAAGGTGAGGAGCGCGTCGTAGGGCGTACGGCCCTCGGCGGAGGTGAAAGAGCCCGGCCGCACACCCGTCGCGGCGAGCGCGCCGACGACGACCGAGGTGGAGTTGGCATCGCTGGCGCCGCCGGCGCTGTAGCCCCAGCCGCCGTCCTTGTTCTGCACGGTACGCAGCCAGTCGGTGCCCGACGTGACGGCCTTGTCGACCTTCTCCGGGAAGGTGGACTGCTTCCGGACCGCGCGGAGTGCCTGCACGGCGAGGGCGGTGGCGTTGGTGTCCCGCATGGTCTTGGCGTCGCAGGGCGCCTTGGCGTCCGCGCGGTACGAGCTGAACGAGCCGTCGTCGCACTGCTGGTCGAGCAGCCAGCCGATGGCCTGGTCGGAAGGCTGGAAGCCGGTGGCGCGCTGGGCGAGGAAGGCGAGCGACTGACGCCAGACACCGTCGTACGTCGGGTCCTTCGTGCCGTACAGACCGGGCGGGATCGTGACGGCCGAGGGCGAGGGCGCTGCGGGAGCGGCGACGGCCGCCCCGGCCGCTCCGGTGCCGAGCAGGACGGTGGCGGCTGCGAGCGCGGCGGCGCCGCGGCGGACGGTGTTCATGGGGCCCTCTCCTGCGGCCGGGCACCGGCACGCCTCAGGGGCACCAGGCTCCGGCTCCGTATTCCTCGACGGTGCCGGCGGTCACGTCCCGGGCGGGGCATTCCGACTTGCCGCTCCCGGGTGGGGAGTCGGCTCACGGTTGCGGGTCAGTGCCGGATTCCCACCGGCTTCCCCCCGTACGGGCATGATGACGACGCCCTCACTCTACCGGCCCGTAGGCCCGCGGCCGGGCGGGTGCGAGGCGCCTCACACCGGGCTGCGCGGGCGCGTGGGACGGCCTGTGACGCGGGCTTCGCGGGCGCGCTGCCGGGGGAGGGGCCGCTGTGCCATCCTGACGGCTGCTCGCGTACGCAGGCGCACGCGCGCGATGACGAGGACAGCGTCTTCAGGGGGGTGCGGAATGCGGCCGTTGACCGAGCGCGACCCACGGGCGGTCGGTCCCTACCGGCTGCTCTACCGCCTGGGCGAGGGCGGCATGGGCCGGGTCTACCTCGGCCGGTCGCGGGGCGGCCGGACCGTCGCCCTCAAGGTGGTGCACGACACCCTCGCCGGAGACCCCGGATTCCGTACGCGCTTCGCCCGCGAGGTGCGGGCCGCCCAGTCCTTACAAGGTGCGGGGACCGTGCCCGTCCTGGACGCCGACCCGAACGCGGAGGTGCCCTGGCTGGCCACCGCGTACGTACCCGGCCCGGCGCTCTCCGAGGCGGTGACCGGACACGGGCCGCTGCCCGCTCCGGCCCTGTGGCGCCTGCTCTCCGGCCTCGCGCACGCCCTCGAAGGGGTGCACGGCGCCGGCCTGGTGCACCGGGACGTCAAACCGTCCAACGTGCTGCTGTCGCCGTCCGGCCCCCTGCTCATCGACTTCGGCATCGCGCGCTCGGCCGACGAGACGGCCCTGACGGGGACGGGACTGGTGGTCGGGTCGCCGGGGTTCATGTCGCCGGAGCAGGCGGAGGGGCGCACGATCGGACCCGCGGCGGACGTCTTCTCGCTGGGCGCGGTCCTCGCCTTCGCGGCGACCGGCCGCGGCCCCTTCGGGGGCGGCTCGGTCGCTGAGCTCCTCTACCGCCTGGTGCATCACGAGCCGGACCTCGCCGGTGTGGAGGGGCCTTTCGGGGAGCTCGTACGGCGCTGTCTGGCCAAGCGGCCCGAGGACCGTCCGGCGGTGGCCGAACTCGCGGCCGCCGCGGACACCGACGCCCACCGGGCGGAGGCGGGGACATGGCTGCCGGCACCGGTGATCGCGGCCATCGCGCAGAAGGCGGAGGAGCTGCTCAACGCGGAGGCGGAGGACGGACCGGAGCCCGGCGCGGGCGGCCCGCAGGTGCCGGGAACGGGTGCGGGCGGCGCGCCGACGGACTCGGGCGCGGCCCCCGGCGCCACCACCGCCGTACTGCCGTCGTCGAACCCGCCCGCACCGGCTCCACCGGAGAGCCCGCCCTCGTCCCCCACGCCGCCGCCGACGCCCCGTCGATCGCCCGGGGGCCTGCCGGATCCCGAGGCCCGCCCACGGCCCGAGCCCCCCGCCCCCACCGCCGTCCTGCCCGCGCGGGAGCCGGTCCGGGGTTCCGGCGCCGTACCGCGCGCCCGGGCCGCCTCGACCTCCCCCGCGGGGGTGTCGCTGCCGCGCGAGATCGCCCTGCGGGCGCTGACCGCAGGGCTCGGGCGGCCGGTCCTCGGGCTGTTCTATCTGGTGCCGATGGTGGCCTTCCTGGTGGGCGGGGCCGACCTCATGACCCGGGCCGTGGACCACCCCTCGCTCTCCGACCAGCAGCAGGGGCCCTATCTGTGGGCGATGAACGACTGGTGGCGGGTCCCCGCGACCCTGCTCCTCATCGCCGCGATGGTCGGGCTCCACGGCTACCGGCGACGGCTGCGGACGGTCCGACCTGGCCGGGTCCGGCTGTGGTCGGCCGGTGTCGCCCTCTACTGGATCGCGCTGTGCGTGGTGCTGACCCTGCACCTCCTCTGGTTCCTGTTCGTGCACAACGGCTACGAGTACGGGGACGACGGCGGCCGGCACTACCTCTGGTGGGTGGCGATGCCGGTGATGATCCTCGGCGGCGGCGTCTCTCCGGTGGTCCTGATCTCGTCGGTCATCCGCCTCTTCAAGGCGTGACGGCTCACACGGCCACGTACTCCACCGGTTCCGTCCCCGGCACCGCCTCCGCGCGGCCCAGTTTCACCAGGCGGCGGACGTGGGCCTCGGCCTCGCTGACGGCGATGTTCCGGGAGCCGTAGGGGATCTGTTCCCAGGGGCGGTTCCACTCCATCCGCTCGGCGAGCTGCCAGGGGGTGAGCGGGGCGGCGAGCAGGCCGAGGAGTCCGGTGAGCCGCTCCTCGTGGTGGTCGAGGAGCTCACCGACCCGGCCGGCGGCATCGGCGAAGGCGTGCTGGTGGGCGGGGAGGACCTCGGCGACGCCGAGGCGGCCGATGCGTTCGAGGGAGTCGAGGTAGTCGCCGAGGGGGTCGGTCTCGGTGGCGTCGTCGGGGTCCTCGTACAGCCCGATGTGCGGGGTGATCCCGGGCAGCAGGTGGTCGCCGGAGAAGAGCCGCCCGTGGCCGGGCAGCCGGGAGGGGTGCTCCTCCTCCAGGTGCAGGCAGACGTGGCCGGGGGTGTGGCCGGGGGTCCAGATCGCGCGCAGTCGCCGTCCGGCCAGGTCGAGGAGCTCGCCGGGGACGATCTCCCGGTCGGGGAGGGCGGAGCGCAGGCCGGGGAAGGTGCGCATACGGCCTGAGTCGCGGGCGGCCCGCAGCGGGGCGAGGTGGTCCTCGGGGGCGCCGACGGCGGCGAGCTTGCGGGCGAGGTAGTCGAGCCAGGTGCCGGGTTCGGCCTCGCGGGTGCGGCGGACGACGGCGGTGTCGGCGGCGTGCATGGCGATCCAGGCCCCGGACTCCTCGCGGACGCGGCCGGAGAGACCGTGGTGGTCCGGGTGGTGGTGGGTGATGACCACGCCGTGGACCTCCCGCACGGAGAGCCCCAACGCATCGAGTCCGCCGGTGAGTTCGGCCCAGGACGCGGGATCGTCCCAGCCGGTGTCGACGAGGACCGGACCGCGGTCGGTGTCGAGGACATGGACCAGGGTGTGGCCGAGGGGGTTGTCGGGGATGGGCACCCGGAGCGACCAGACCCCTCCGCCGTGCTCGGTCACCTGGGGCATGGGTCCCTGCATGGATCCTCATCTCTCCACGGCGGTACGGAAGTTCTCCGCGGCGGTACGGAGCGTGCTCGACCGTTGCCCATCATAACTAGAACTGGTATCAGTTCTGAGACATCGTCAGGAATTAACTCCCCTCAGAAGGCGGCGGTCATGACCGAGCTTGTGGAGCACGGAAAGCTGTTCATCGGCGGGGAGTTGACCGACCCGCTCGGCGAGGACGTCATCGAGGTGGTGTCCCCGCACACCGAGGAGGTCATCGGCCGTGTCCCGCATGCCTCCACCGCCGACGTCGACCGGGCCGTGGCCGCCGCCCGCCGGGCCTTCGACGAGGGGCCCTGGCCCCGGATGACGGTGGAGGAGCGGATCGCCGTCGTCAGCCGCATCAAGGACGCGATCGCCGTACGGCACGAGGAGATCGCCCGCTCCATCAGCGCGCAGAACGGCTCCCCGTACTCCTGGTCCGTGCTCGCCCAGGCGCTCGGCGCGATGATGGTCTGGGACGCGGCGATCACCGTCGCCCGCGACTTCACGTACGAGGAGCGGCGCGGCGGCATCCTCGGGCCGCTGCTCGTCCGGCGGGAGCCGGTCGGTGTCGTCGCGGCCGTCGTCCCGTGGAACGTGCCGCAGTTCACCGCCGCCGCCAAGCTGGGACCCGCGCTGCTGGCCGGCTGCACGGTGGTCCTCAAGCCGTCGCCGGAGTCGCCCCTCGACTCGTACATCCTCGCCGACATCGCCACCGAGGCCGGGCTGCCCGAGGGCGTGCTCAGCATCCTGCCCGCCGACCGCGAGGTCAGCGAGTACCTCGTCGGCCACCCGGGCGTCGACAAGGTCTCCTTCACCGGATCGGTCGCCGCCGGCAAACGCGTCATGGAGGTCGCCGCCCGCAACCTCACCCGCGTCACCCTCGAACTCGGCGGCAAGTCGGCCGCCGTGATCCTGCCCGACGCCGACCTCGCGACCGCCGTCGCCGGGATCGTCCCGGCCGCCTGGATGAACAACGGCCAGGCCTGCGTCGCCCAGACCCGGATCCTCGTCCCCCGCTCCCGGTACGAGGAGATCGCCGAGGCCTTCGCCGCGGCGGCCGGCGCGCTCGTCGTCGGCGACCCGCTCGACCCGGCCACCCAGGTCGGCCCGCTCGTCGCCCGGCGCCAGCAGCAGCGCTCCCTCGACTACATCCGGATCGGCCAGGAGGAGGGCGCCAAGGTCCTCTCCGGCGGCGGACGTCCCGCCGGGCTCGACCGCGGCTGGTACGTCGAGCCGACCCTCTTCGGCGGCGTCGACAACTCGATGCGGATCGCCCGCGAGGAGATCTTCGGCCCGGTCATCTGCCTCCTGCCGTACGGGGACGAGGCCGAGGCGCACCGGATCGCGAACGACTCCGACTTCGGTCTCAGCGGCAGCGTCTGGACCGGGGACGTGGAGCACGGCATCGACTTCGCCCGGGGTGTGCGCACCGGCACCTTCAACGTCAACACCTTCAGCCTGGACATGCTCGGCCCCTTCGGCGGCTACAAGAACTCCGGCCTGGGGCGGGAGTTCGGCCCCGAGGGCTTCGGCGAGTACCTGGAGCACAAGATGATCCACCTGCCGGGCGGCTACGAGGGCGGCGCGTGATGGGCGACCGCTGGCACGTCGAGGTCGACCGGAGCATCTGCATCGGCTCCGGCATGTGCGTCAACCACGCCCCGGACGGCTTCCGCCTCGACACCGCCCGCCAGTCCCACCCGGCGGAGGCGGAGTCGGACGCGGGCGAGGCACTGCTCGCGGCGGCCGAGGGGTGCCCGGTGGAGGCGATCCTCATCACCGTCGCGGACAGCGGGGAGCCGGTGTTCCCCCCGGAGGAGTGAACGGCCCGGCCGCGCCCCGGGCCCTCCGGGCCGGAACCGCTGTGACCTGCGCGTACCGCATGTGTGACACTCCCTCGGCACACGTACGTACGCGCAGGGAGCGGGGCAGGCATGTGGGGTCGGGACAGACGGTGGGCGACGGTCGCGGGAGCGACGGCGGTGCTCCTCCTCGGGGCGGGGTGCGGGACCGGCGCGGGGGCCGGGGACTCCGCCTTCGGCCGTGAGACGGCGCACGCGGAGATCGTCGCCGCCGTGGAGAAGTCGGGACTGCCGAAGTCCGACCTTCCGGGGCTCGGCGGGCCGACCCCCACGGGTTCCACGCCGGGGCCCACCCCGTCCACGGAGCGGGAGCGGCTCGCGGAGCGCGCCGCCGCCTGCACTGCCGCGTGGCAGTACGTCGGACCTCCCGTCGACGGCTCCCGCGACGGCTTCAAGAAGGCGGTAGCCGCCCTCGTCGGCCAGAAGTGGACCGAGGGGAACCGTCAGGTGGAGAAGCTCGACGAGCACGGGGGCACCCTGACCGGGGTCACGCTCAAGAAGCGTGGCTGGACGCTGTACGCCCGTCACACCAGCGCGCAGCAGGCGATGAGCCTGGAGATGATCTCCCTGCAGGCTTCGGAGGACGCGTGCATGGCCAAGTTCGGCAAGAGGGAGCGGGAGACACTGTTCGGGCCGGACGCCGAACAGCCCTGACGAATGGCGCGGTTGCGCACGTCGCCCGTTCCCACGTGCAAAACTGTGCCGTTGAAAACGGGGGCAAGAGGCCGTCGTACATGCCTTTTTGGGAGTGTCGTGCGCAAGGCGAAGTGGGTGGCCGCGGCCGCCGGAGTGGTTCTGCTGGTCGCCGGTTGCGGAAGCGAGGGCGGCGGTACGGCCAAGGGCGGCTCGTCGTCGGCGGGTTCGAGCGCCACGGGCGGCTCCGGCGGTTCGGGCGGCGACGAGCGGCTCACCGGGACCGCTGTCACCAAGGAGATCACCGACGCGGCGACGGGGGCCGGCTTCACGCAGGACTCCTCGGGCGAGCAGATCCCGGCCGAGGCCAAGGACTGCATGGTCAGCTGGACGGCCGACGGCGAGAAGGCGACGAACCCGGCGAAGTCCTACACGGACACGGTCGCGACCCTGACCAAGGGCGGCTGGAACGAGGAGCGGAGCTCCGGGGCGGCCGGTTCGACGATCAAGTCCCTGAAGAAGAGCAGCTGGCAGCTCCAGGCCAGCAACCACTCCGCCGGCCCGCTGAAGCTGGTGATGTTCGTCGCCGTCGACAGCAGCCCGGCGTGCGCGGCCGTCATCGCGGAGGCCAACGCGAAGGCCAAGACCTCCTGACCGGTGCCGCTCGCGTCCCCGGTACGTCGACCGCCGGGGACACGAGCGGCGACTGCGGCGCGACCGCGAACCCGACTGTGGCGCGACCGCGACCCCGACTGCGGCGTGACCGCGACCCCGACTGCGCCGCGCCCCGCCTACGACGGTGTCGGCCTCGGCGCCGTCAGGTCGATCAGCCTGCACACCGTCTCGATGTCGATCTTCACCTGGGCGATCGAGGCGCGCCCCGACAGCCAGGTGATCAGCGCCGAGTGCCAGGTGTGCTCGATCACCCGGACCGCCGAGAGCTGCTCCGGCGTCGGGTGCTCCGCCCCCATCGCGTCCAGGATGATCGCCGTCGTCAGCCGTGAGACCGTGTCGACCTCGGGGCTCACACCGCGGTCCGCGAAGGTCAGCGCCCGTACCATCGCGTCGGCGAGCTGCGGTTCGCGCTGGAGCGCGCGGAAGGCCCGCATCAGTGTCTCCGCGACCCGCTCCGCCGGGTCGGCGCCCGCCGGCGGCCGCTTCCGCAGGGTGGTGTGCATGTGCTGGAGCTGGTCCTGCATGGTCGCCACGAGCAGGTGGATCTTGGAGGGGAAGTAGCGGTACAGCGTCCCCAGGGCCACCCCGGCCGCCTCGGCGACCTCCCGCATCTGCACGGCGTCGAAGCCGCCCCGCGCCGCGAGCTGTGCGCTGGCGTTCAGGATGCGGCGGCGCCGCGCCTCCTGGCGCTCCGTGAGGGGCGGCGACGCGGGTCTGAGGTCCGCTCTGTTGTCTGCGGTCATGAGGTCCCGTTCCGTGCGGTGGGGAGCGACAGTATGGCGGTGTGGGCGCCGTGGCGCGAATCACCTGTTCCGGCTCTCACCACGGAGCTACCTGCCGGTAGATTCTGTCCTCCTTGAAGGATCAAGGAGATCAAGCCAGAGATCAAGAACGATCAAGTCTGTAACTTGTTCTAGATTAGCGCGAGCGGTTACGCTCCGGCGAAACTCACGCTCGAAGGGGGTCGCGCATGACCGCTGAGGCCATAGAGGCAAGCCCCCGACAGGGCGTCACCGCTGCCGGTGACGGTCCGTTGCGGATCGCTCTCCTCACGTACAAGGGGAACCCCTTCTGCGGCGGTCAGGGCGTCTACGTCCGGCACCTCTCCCGCGAACTCGCCCGCCTCGGGCACAGCGTCGAGGTCATCGGCTCCCAGCCGTACCCCGTCCTCGACGAGGGTGAGGGCCTTGCGGGCCTCACGCTCACCGAGATCGCCAGCCTCGACCTCTACCGCTCGCCGGACCCCTTCCGGACGCCGAAGCGGGACGAGTACCGCGACTGGATCGACGCGCTCGAAGTCGCCACCATGTGGACCGGCGGCTTCCCCGAGCCCCTCACCTTCTCCCTGCGGGCCCGGCGCATGCTCGCCGCCCGCCGCGGCGACTTCGACGTCGTCCACGACAACCAGACCCTCGGGTACGGGCTCCTCGGCGGGCCGCGCGCGATCGGCGCCCCGCTCGTCACCACGATCCACCACCCCATCACCGTCGACCGGCAGCTGGAGATCGACGCCGCCGCCGACTGGAAGCGCCGCGCGTCCGTCCGCCGCTGGTACGCCTTCACCCGCATGCAGAAGCGCGTCGCCCGCCGGCTGCCGTCCGTGCTCACCGTCTCCGGCACCTCCCGGCAGGAGATCGTCGACCACCTCGGCGTACGCGACGACCGCATCCGGGTCGTCCACATCGGCGCCGACACCGACCTCTGGTCGCCCGACCCCTCCGTCGCCGAGATCCCCGGCCGGATCGTCACCACCTCCAGCGCCGACGTCCCGCTCAAGGGCCTCATCCACCTGATCGAGGCGCTCGCCAAGCTCCGCACCGAGAACCCCGACGCGCACCTCGTCGTCGTCGGCAAGCGCGCCGAGGACGGCCCCGTCGCCGCCGCGATCGAGCGGTACGGGCTCGACGGCGCCGTCGAGTTCGTCAAGGGCATCAGCGACGCGGAGCTCGTCGACCTGGTGCGGTCGGCGCAGGTGTCCTGCGTGCCGTCGCTGTACGAGGGGTTCTCGCTGCCGGCGGCCGAGGCGATGGCCACGGGGACGCCGCTGGTCGCCACGACCGGCGGGGCGATTCCCGAGGTCGCGGGGGCCGACGGCGAGACGTGTCTTGCGGTGCCGCCCGGGGATGCGGGGGCGCTGGCCGCGGCGCTCGGGCGGGTGCTGGATGACTCTGCCCTGCGGGCACGGCTCGGCGCGGCCGGGCGGGAACGGGTGCTGTCCCGGTTCACCTGGGCCAAGGCCGCCCAGGGCACGGCCGAGCTGTACCGCGAGGCGGTCGCCCGGCAGGGAGTCGGAGCCCGCCGGTGACACCTCGCCGCCGTTGCCGAGTGCGGCCCGGTGGGTGGGGTGAGCCCACCCTCCCCCAAGCTCTCGGCTTCGCTCGGGCAGGGGGGACCCCCAGCGCCCTGCGGAACGCCTGCCCACCACAGGGCGGCGACCGCCCACCCCGACTCTCCAACCGCGAAAGCAGGATCTCGTGCTGACCGTCGACTTCACTCGTTTCCCGCTCGCCCCCGGCGACCGTGTGCTCGATCTGGGCTGTGGTGCGGGGCGGCATGCCTTCGAGTGCTACCGGCGCGGTGCGCAGGTCGTGGCGCTCGACCAGAACGGCGAGGAGATCCGCGAGGTCGCCAAGTGGTTCGCGGCCATGAAGGAGGCGGGGGAGGCCCCGGCGGGCGCGACCGCCACCGCGATGGAGGGCGACGCCCTCAACCTGCCCTTCCCCGACGAGTCCTTCGACGTCGTCATCATCTCCGAGGTCATGGAGCACATCCCGGACGACAAGGGTGTCCTCGCCGAGATGGTCCGCGTCCTCAAGCCGGGCGGCCGGATCGCGATCACCGTCCCGCGCTACGGCCCCGAGAAGATCTGCTGGACGCTCTCCGACGCGTACCACGAGGTCGAGGGCGGTCACATCCGCATCTACAAGGCCGACGAACTCCTCGGCAAGATCCGGCAGGCCGGCCTCAAGCCGTACGGCACCCACCACGCGCACGCGCTGCACTCGCCGTACTGGTGGCTGAAGTGCGCCTTCGGCGTCGACAACGACAAGGCGCTGCCGGTCCGCGCGTACCACAAGCTCCTGGTCTGGGACATCATGAAGAAGCCCGCCCTGACCCGGGTCGCCGAGCAGCTGCTCAACCCGGTCGTCGGCAAGAGCTTCGTGGCGTACGCGACCAAGCCCCACCTGCCCAAGGCCGACACCCAGTGACCTCCCCCGAGCGCATCGCCGAGCACCTCGTCCTGCCCGGGGTGCTCACGGCCGAGCAGGCCGCCGAGACCGTCACCGGGATACTCGCGGTGCAGCGCGAGGACGGTGCCCTGCCCTGGTTCCGCGGCCACCACCTCGACCCGTGGGACCACACCGAGGCCGCCATGGCCCTGGACGCGGCCGGTGAGCACGCCGCCGCCGCCCGCGCCTACGAGTGGCTCGCCCGCCACCAGAACAGCGACGGCTCCTGGTACGCCGCCTACCACGACGGCGAGCCCGACCAGGTCACCGACCGGAGCCTGGAGTCCAACTTCGTCGCGTACATCGCGGTCGGCGTCTGGCACCACTACCTGTCCACCGGCGACGACGCCTTCCTCGACCGCATGTGGCCCGCCGTCTACGCGGCCGTCGAGTTCGTCCTCGGGCTCCAGCAGCCCGGCGGTCAGATCGGCTGGAAGCGCGAGCCCGACGGCACCCCCGTGAACGACGCCCTGCTCACCGGCAGTTCCTCGATCCACCAGGCGCTCCGCTGCGCGCTCGCCATCGCCGAGACCCGTGAAGAGCCGCAGCCCGACTGGGAGTTGGCAGCCGGCGCCCTCGGTCACGCGATACGTCGGCACCCCGAGCGCTTCCTCGACAAGTCCCGCTACTCGATGGACTGGTACTACCCGGTCCTCGGCGGCGCGGTCACCGGACCCGAGGCGAAGACCCGTATCGAGGCCGACTGGGACACGTTCGTCGTGCCCGGCCTCGGCGTGCGCTGCGTGATCCCCAACCCGTGGGTCACCGGCGGCGAGAGCTGCGAACTCGCCCTCGCCCTCTGGGCGATGGGGGAGTCCGACCGGGCCCTCACGATCCTCCAGGACATCCAGCACCTGCGCGCCGACAACGGCATGTACTGGACGGGATACGTCTTCGAGGGCGACACCGACAGCGACAAGGCCATGTGGCCCGAGGAGCAGACCAGCTGGACCGCCGGCTCCCTCCTCCTCGCGGTCGCGGCCCTCGGCGGCGAGGAGGCGACCGTCGCCGTCTTCGGCGGCGAGCGGCTTCCGGCCGGGCTCGAACCGGACTGCTGCGGCGGCTAGGTCGTGTCCGGAAAGTAGCGCCGTCCGCCCGCGGGCCGGGCGGGACTTTCCGGACACGGCCTACGCCTTCGGTACGGGAATCGTGCGCGTCGCCTCGTCCTGGCGGCGCAGCAGGGTCTTCCAGTCGCGGTCGACGTCCGGACGGGCGTCCAGCCAGCGCTGTTGGACGGCGGCGAGACGCGCGTATGCCGTGGGCAGGTAGCCGGTCGATTCCTTGCAGCGCAGGTCGGCGGCGAGCGAGGCGTCGGTGCGGCGGGCGCCCACCGTACGCAGTGAGGCGAGCAGTCGTGCGGGATCGGTCGCGTCGCGGAACCCGGCCCCGTTCATGCACGCCCGCCAGCGGCCGTTCAGGGCGCGGAACTCCGGGTCCTTCTCCAGGTGCGTCCGCGCCTGTTCCTGAGCCTCGAAGAGCATGATCCGCACCTGGAGCCACCGCATCCGGCCGTCGCCCAGGACCTTGGTCTCGGCCTCGGCGAGACAGCCGTTCCCCGGCCGGGAGACCTTCATCCGGCCGCTGCCCTTGGCGCTCACCCGCTTCTTCTCGTCCCCGAAGAGAGCCAGTCCGTACGCCTTCGTGGTCTCGGGGCCGCCGGGCACGGGCGGCTTCTCGGCGGGCGGCGGGGTCTCGGCCGACGGCGCCGCGGATTCCTGCCCGAAGGGCTGCGGCCGCTGGTCGGTGCCCGTGCCGGGCTGCGGCGGGGCCGGTGGGGCGTACCGGAAGCCGTGTTCGGCCATGCAGGCGACGGCGTACCGGCGCTGCGCCTCAGTGCTGCGGTAGTCGACATCGGTCCAGCTGAAGAGGCGCTCGGTCACCGGAGGCAGCGCGTGCGGCGCGGTGGCGGCGGCCGGGACCCGAGCGGCGTCGGGCGGGGCGACGAGGGCGCATCCGCCGACGGCGGCCGCACCGCCCCCGAGGATCACGGCGAGAGCGAGGGCGCTACGGCCGGGGCCGGTCATGGCGGTGGCTGCCTTTCTGCGGAACGTCTTTCCGCGGAACGTGGGGAGCGTGTGGGCGCGGCGTACTCCTGTGCCGCCGCGCCCTCGGGTGGGCGGATCAGTAGCAGTGGACGCTCGTGGTGCCCCGCAGCAGGAGTGAACTGGCCACGTTCTGCTGGTCGAGCGGCATGTAGGTGAAGTCGCCGATGGAGCTGCCCGGATTGACGCAGAAGGCCAGACCGCCGCCGTAGTTGATGTCGCGGTAGTAGTGGCTCTCGTATCCGGCGGTGCTGGAGTTGCTGGCCGCGGACACCTTGTCGTTCACGACGTCTCCGTACCCGTAGCCGTAGTACCCGTCGGCGCCGTGGACGTCGAAGATGTCGTCGGTGAAGTCGGGGTCGCTGGTGAAGTACTGGTGCGAGGCGCCGGCCTTGGTGTACAGGTGGAAGGCGCAGTGGTAGCCCGAGGGGCAGTTGTAGCCGGCCGAGGCCGTGCTCGCGGTGGCGATTCCGGCTCCGAAGAGCAGAGCGGTGGACGTGGCGACGGCCGCGAGCTTTCTGCGGAAGCCCGTGTTGTTGCTCATGGTGTGAGGCGACCCTTTCTGGTCCCGTACGCATCCGGACCGCTTCCGGGTGCGCCTTCACCCTCAGGGCGCGGGGTGTCGTCCGGCCAGGCCTCCCGCCGTCCCGGGGACGCCGCGGGAGCGATGCGGGACGGCGGGCCCCGTACCGAGCCGTCCGGCACGGCGGGTCAGGCTTCGGGGAAGGAGATGCGGATGCGGTAGCGCTTTTCCAACTCCCTTATTTTCTTGGGTAGTTCGATGCGCAATGCCGCGATCTCGGCGGAGTGCGAGGCCCGGAACGTCGCAGCCGCCTTCTCGCGGAGCGGCACCCGCGCGGCCTCCACGGGCTTCATGCACGTCGCGTAGACGGCCCCGAGCCTGCGGGCGTCGGCGGCGTCGGCGGCCTGCAGACGCCGGTCGACGAGGGCGAAGAAGGCGTCCTCGTCGCGGGTGTTCACCTCGTGTGCGGCAAGGCAACGCCCGAGGCCGGCGTAGGCCCGCCGGACCTCGGGGGCGCGGTCGACCGGTGCGATCTCCGCGAACCAGCTCATGTGCAACCGGGCGTAGACCTGGGTGAGTTCCCGTCCGACGGTCCTTCCCTCGGCGAGGCACCGCTGAAGCCGGGGGCCCGGTGCCGTGGGCGGGTCCGTCGTGGGGCGCGTCACGGGCGGCGTGCCCGGGACGGCGGCGCCCTCTCCGAAGCCGTGCGTCCCGAGGAAGTCCAGGTCGGGAAGACCGGAGTACCGGGTGAACATCGGCGGAGGGGAGTCCGGCACGGTCTCACCGATCCGGCGCGCACAGCCGTCGACCGCCCACGCGGCGGCAAGCCTGCCGAAGGCGTCCAGGCCCTGCGTCCAACGGGTGCCCTCTCCCGTGGTCGGCAGCACCAGGGAGGCGACGTCCGCCGGCATGTCGTACGACACCGACACCGACACCGACGCGGGCGCGGGGGAGGCCCGCCGCTCCTGCGGGCCGGCCGCGTCCGGGGTGCTCGTGCAGGCGCCGACGAGGGAGGCCAGGGCGGCACACAGGACGAGGGCGCCGAGGCGGCGTGGGCGGCGGGCGGCGCGAGGCATGGTCGGGTGCTCTCTCCGTGAGGCTCGGGGTGTGACGAGGGAAGGGCGGTGGGCCCGCCGCGTCGCGCGGCGGGCCCATGCCGGTGTCAGTGGGTGATCTCGACGTAGTCGCCGCCGTAACTGAAGGCGCCGACGCTGAAGGCCCGGCCGGGGGTCAGGTCGGAGACCAGGACGAAGGTGTCCGTGCCGTACCGGCCGTCGTCGATGGCGAAGTAGCCGCGCGAGCCGGCCCTCCACTCCCCTGCGGCGTTCTTGTAGAAGCCGACGTAGTAGTCGGAGGTGTCGTCCTTGGCGTCGGCGTAGGTCAGGTTCAGGTCGCTGCAACCGCCGGAGGCCTTGTAGACCACCGTGCCGGGTTCTAGGTAGCCCGTCCAGATGCCGCTCGTCACGCACCCGGCGGCCGAGGCCGTGGGCGCGACGGCGATCAGGGAGGTGGCGGCGATGCCGGCGGCCGCGAGGGCTGCCAGGGCCTTGTTCATGCGGTGCTCCAGGGGATGAGGAAGGAGGAGGCCCGGAAGGGCTGCTGGGCATCACCTTCGGATCCCCGTGGACGGGAAGGCCAGGGTCGGCGGTGTCCCTGGGACGGCCGGGGACATCCGGGGACGGCCGGGACCCGTTCGGAGCCGTCCGGGTGGCGGGCCGGTGGGGCTGCGGAGAGGCTGACGCCACTACCCCCAGGGAGGTCCCGTCGTGCCCAGATCCATACCCCGGTCCGTGTCCCGTGGTGTCGTGGCCCTGCTGCTGTCCTGCGCCCTGCTCCTGACCACCGCCGCCTGCAACGGTGACGACGACGCGAGTACGAGCGGCGCCGCGACCCCGACGGCTTCGAGCAGCTTCGAGCAGCAGAAGCTCGCCAAGACCCGGTTCGTGGCCAACGCGGGTCTGGCCGCGGGAGCCGCGTACCAGTGGATCGTGAAGCCGTACCGCGAGGGCAAGTTCAAGAAGGGCGCGGACGGCCGGACCTTCGCCCTGGTGAAGGCGGGCCTCGCGGGCGCGTTCACGTACAACCGGCTCAAGGCGGCGGCGAACAACGCCAAGGGCGACCCGCTGCTCTCGAAGGCGGTCGCGCCGCTCACGGCGGGCATCGAGTCGCTCAAGGAGCTCGGGACCAAGCTCCGCAAGGGCGAGGTGGGAGACGGGGACGTCGGCGCCTTCGAGAGCGTCATCAACAGCGTCAAGGACGCGGGAAAGAGCGCCGGTGCCGAGGTCGTCGAGAAGGTGCCCAGCGCCTCGCAGCTCAGCGGCGGCTGATCCGTCCGTTCAGCTGTCGAGTTCGGCCAGCAGGCGGAGCGTCGCGGGGTCCGGTGCGGTGACCAGGAGGTCCGTCACCGGGCCGCGCCGCCATGCGTCGAGCCGTTCGGCGATCCGCTCGCGGGGGCCGACGAGCGAGATCTCGTCCGCGAAGGCGTCCGGCACCGCGAGGACGGCCTCCTCGCGCCGCCCGGCCGCGAACAGCTCCTGGACGCGCCTCGCCTCCTTCTCGTACCCCATCCGCCCCATCAGGTCGGCGTGGAAGTTGCGGGCCGCGTGCCCCATGCCGCCGATGTAGAAGCCGAGCATCGCCTTGACCGGCAGCAGTCCGGCCGCCACGTCCTCGCAGACCTGGGCGCGGACCATGGGGGCGACCAGGAAGCCCTCGGGGAGCCGGTCGGGCAGGGCGTACACCTCGGACCAGCGGTCGGGGGTCCAGTACAGCGGCAGCCAGCCGTCGGCGATCGTGAGCGTCTGCGCGATGTTCTTCGGTCCCTCGGCGCCGAGGAGGATCGGGAGGTCGGCGCGGAGCGGGTGGGTGATCGGCTTGAGCGCCTTGCCGAGGCCGGTGCCGTCCGCGCCGGTGTACGGGTGGGAGTGGTGGCGCCCGTCGAGCCGGACGGGGGCCTCGCGGCGCAGGACCTGGCGGACCACGTCCACGTACTCCCGGGTCGCGGTCAGCGGGGAGCGGGGGAAGGGGCGCCCGTACCAGCCCTCGACGACCTGCGGCCCCGAGAGGCCGAGTCCCAGCATGACCCGCCCGCCGGAGAGGTGGTCGAGGGTGAGCGCGTGCATCGCGGTGGTGGTGGGGGCGCGGGCGGCCATCTGCGCGACGGCGGTGCCCAGCCTGATGCGGCTGGTGTGGGCGGCGATCCAGGTCAGCGCGGTGAAGGCGTCGGAGCCCCAGGCCTCCGCCGTCCACACGGAGTCGTAGCCGAGCCGCTCGGCCTCGCGGGCGAGGTCGAGATGGGCGGCGGAGGGGCCGCGGCCCCAGTAGCCGAGGGCGAGTCCGAGTCGCATGCCCCGCATCCTTTCTGACGATCCGTCAGTTCAGGCGATGCGGGGACTGTACGCCAACGGCCCCCCGCCCGGAAGGGATTCCGGGCGAGGGGCCGTGAAGCTGTCCGACGGGTCAGCCGCGCTGGATGCCCGTGGTGTCCTGCAGCACGCCACGACGGCCGTCCTGCGTCTGGGCCACCAGGGTGGAACCGCGCTGCTCGACCGCCAGGTACCAGGTACCCGGGGCCAGTTCGGCGATCGGCGCCTGGGAGCCGTCCTCCGCGTACAGCGGACGGCCGACCGGGACCGCGAACCAGAACGGCGTGAAGTCCGCGGCCGCGGGCGCCTGCGGGGCCTGAGCCTGGGCCTGCGGCTCGGGCTGCTGAGGGGCCTGCGGCTGCGGGGCGGCGGCGGCCTGCGCGCCGAACGGCTGGCCCGCACCCTGCGAGGGGTCCTGCGGTCCGCCGAAGGGCTGCTGCTGCGCACCCGGGTAGCCGTAGCCGCCGGGAACGCCCTGCGGGCCGGGCTGGCCGGGCTGCATGCCGTACGGCTGCGGGGTCTGCGGCTTGGGCGCGCCGACGAGCGGGGCCTGGAGGGCGGGGACCATCGGGCCGGCCACGGCGGCACCGGCCAGGACCAGGGAGGCGATCAGGCCGAGGACCAGGCCCGCGCCGGAGTTCTCCGACTCGAAGATCCACATCAGCAGGGTCCACGCGGCGGCGACGGTGAACGCGGCACCGACCTGGCCGAGCTCGAAGCCGGCCACCTTGCGCTGCTGCGGCAGGCTGCGGGACGTGATCACGAGGGCCGCGCCGGCGATGCCGAGGAAGAAGGAGCCCCAGCCGAGGTAGGAGATCTCCCACGAGTTCGTGGTCGGGACCTGGTCACAGATCGCGGGGGCGGCGTCGCAGCCGCTGATGTCGAGGAACGAGGCGATGAACAGCACCACCGCTGCACCGATCAGCACGCCATCGCCTCGGGTGAGGGAGCGGATATTCACGTAAGAAGTCCTTCGTCGGGTCGTCGCGTCGGGGTGGCGCTCAGGTCATGGCACGGGGGATGGCACGGAGCTGCCCCATCGTACGGAGCGAATCTATCGCCCGCGGGTTCTACCCCTTGAGGTAGGTCGCGATGCCGTCCGCGATCCCCTGGGCCGCCTTCTGCCGCCACGTCTCCGACGTGAGCAGCTGTGCGTCCTTCGGATCACGCATATTGCCGCATTCGACGAAGACCTTGGGGACGGTTGAGAGATTGAGTCCCCCGAGATCGTCGCGGACATCCAACCCCGTACCGGAACCAAGGTAGTTGGCGGGAGCCGTTCCGGTGGCACGGGCGAACCGGTCCACGATCCGCTCGCCCAGCTCCCGGGACGGGGTGACGATCTTCGCGGTGTCGGCGGATCCTTCCCGCACGCGTGCGGGAAGGATCACATGGAATCCGCGGTTGCCGACGGCGGAACCGTCCGCGTGGACGGAGACGACGGCGTCGGCGTGGGCCGCGTTGCCGATCTTCGCCCGCTCGTCGATGCACGGGCCCCAGGGGCGGTCGGCGTCGTGGGTCAGGACCACCTCGGCACCGCGCGCGGTGAGGAGGTCCCGCAGTCGGTGGGAGACGTCGAGGGTGAACGAGGCCTCGGTGTATCCGGCGTTCGTCGAGGTGCCGGTGGTGTCGCACTCCTTACGAGTGGTGCCGATATTCACCTTCTGGTTGATTTTCGAGGAATGCCGGAAATTGCCAGGGTTGTGGCCGGGGTCGATGACGACGGTCCGCCCGGTGAGAGGGCGGTTCGACCGGCTCGGAGGAGGGGATCCTGTCGCCGCGGTGGTCCCGGTCGCCGCGGGGGAGCTGGTCGGCTGTCCGCCGGAGTCGCCTGCGGTGCCGGAGGCGAGTGACGGGCTCGGCTGCTTCCCGCTGTCCTGCTGCGAGGCCTGCGAGGTCGCGCAGCCGGCGAGTACGGCGCAGCAGCCCGCGGCGGCGAGGGTGAGGGCGAGGGTACGGCGGGTGGTCTTCCGGTGGTCGTACGGCACCTGGCGACTCTAGGCCCTGTATGAGACGAAATCCCGTAGGGGGTAGGTCGCAGGTTGGTCACCGCTTCCCGGAACGGTGGACGCGTGTGGGGAGACCGTGAAGGGTAGGTGAGAAGAGGCGACGGTGGGGTGTCACCGCGCATGGCCCACGAGGGGGAACCGTGGTGGGGGAAGAACCGAACGACGCACGTCCCGAACCGTCCGACGCGCGTCCGGAACCGTCCGACAGACGACCCGAGCCGTCTGGCGTACGTCCGGAACCGTCTGACCGGCCGCCCGTCGGAGACGGCCGGGTGCCGGACCCGAGGACTCCCGCGGCACCGTGGGAGGCGCCACCCGCGCCTGCCGCACCCGCACCACCCGCACCACCCGCCGCGCCCGTCGCGTCGCCGCCCACGCTGAGCTTCGGACCGCCGCCCGCCGCCGCTGCGGCTGCCGCCCACGGCGCGCCAGCCGGGTCCGATCCCGGCCCCGCCGCGTCCGGCCACGCTCCCGGTCCTGCTCAGGGCCCCGTGCCCGCGGCGGGTCCCGCCCCGGCGCCCGGCTGGGCCGGTGCCGGGACGCCTCCGCCGCCGCCCGGCTACGGGCCGCCGGGGTACGGCCCGCCCGGGTACGGCCCGCCGCCCGGGGACGGCGGGCAGCCGCCCGCGCAGCCGCCCGGCGAGGCGAACGGCGCACAGGCCGCCATGATCGGCCTGCTCAACCTCTCCTGCCTGGGCCTCGGTTACGTCCTCCTGCGCAACTGGGTCGGCGCCGCGATCTGCTGGATCGCCACCGCCGCCCTCCTCGTCATGGCGCTCCCCGCCGACGTCGACGGCGTGCCCCTCGGGCTTCTCGTCGGCTACGGCGCCTTCCTGCTGCTCGCCGCCGCCGACGGCGCCAGGCGCGGGCTGCGCGCCACCCTCAGCATCGGCGCCTCCTTCCGCCGCCTCGCGCTGCCGCTCGCCCTCGTGCTGCTGGCCGTGCCCGCGGGCGGCTCGCTCGCGTACGGGGCGGCCCGCGACGAGGCGAAGGAGCAGGCCCTGCTCGAACGCCTCTCGGCGGCGGACGCGCTGGTCGAGACCGCCGACGACGGCCTGACCTTCGACAAGGCCGAGCCGACCTACCGCAAGGCGCTCGCCACCTACCAGGAGCTCGGCACCAAGCACGCGGGCTCGCGAGCCGGGAAGCTGGTCCCCGCGCGCCTCGACACGTATTACGAGACGGTCTCCCGCCCGTACGCGAAGAAGGCGTACTGCGAGGCCGTCGCGCCGCTCAAGCACCTGCGCGGGCTCGCCGGCGACGGCACCGTCGACAAGGAGCTGCTCGGCGTCCGGCCCGCCAAGACCGACGAGCCGCTGGCCGAGTCCCTCTTCGAGTGCGGGACGGCCGCGCTCGGCGTGGAGGCCGCCGACCCGCCGGCCAGCGAGAGCCTCAACGCGCTGTACGACACCTTCCCGAAGTCGGCCCAGGCCACCCGTGTCGAGCCGGCGGTCCGCGCGGCGATCAAGACCCGGACGACCGCCCTCACCGGCGGCGCCACTCCGTGCGAGACCACGAAGGAGCTGCGCGCGCTCCACTCCTCCGTCGAGAACATGACGGACCCCGCCCTCGAAGACGCGTCGAAGGAGGCCGCAGGCGCGGTCCAGCGGGGCGACTTCGCCTGCGGGACCTCGCAGTTCAAGAGCAAGGAGTACGACGACGCGATCAAGACCATGACCCAGTACGCCAAGGACTACCCCAGCAGCCCGGACGCGGCGCACGCCCGCTCCATCGCCATCGCCGCCGAGATCGCCGACGAGGAGCCCGCGGCGGGCAAGAAGCTGCCCTCGGCCGACGTGCCCGGCGGCGCGCGGATGGTGATGGTGGTCAGCAACGACGGCCCGGGTGAGGTCGAGCTGCTCTACACCGGTCCGATGACCGGCAAGGTCACCCTGAAGGCGTGCGGGACCTGCACCAAGTACCCGGGCCCGATCTTCTCGCAGGGCAAGAAGATCAAGGCCTGCACCGGTCCGTCCTCGAAGTACCCGAAGGCGACCCTGCTGCTGCCCGCCGGTGACTACCACTTCCTCCAGAAGCGGGCCTCGACCGGCACGTCCACGGCCGGGGACACCAAGACGAGCAAGGCGAAGATCGAATCGGGCTACAGCTACACCAACTGCCTGTACGTGACCTCGGGGTTCTGACCCGACCCGCGCGAGGCGCCTTCACCCGACGGCTGTCACCTTCCGAGGTGGCGGCCGTCGGGCTGTCGGGCCGCCAGGAGCCGGGAGGTCACTCGCCCCAGTAGATGACCTCGGTCTCCCACCAGCCGCCGTTGTTACGGTCGAACAGCCGGACGTTGCACGCCGTGTTGGAGTCGCGGCCGATCCCGAACGTGTAGGTCCGCGTCTCACCCGCCGAGATCCAGAACGCCCCGTCGGAGCCCCACCAGCCCGCCTTGGTGCCGTTCACGCAGACCAGGTTGAAGTCGACGAGGACGGCGTTGCCGCTGCGCTTCGCGTACTTGGCGTCCCACCCGTTGGGCACACTGCGGATGCAGAGGTCGCCGGCGCCGATGTTCCGGCACTTCCAGGACGTCGTCACGTACGCCTGAGCGGGTGTGGCCGTCGCCGCCACGGCGCCGACCAGCATCGCTCCCACGGTGGCCGCCGTCGCGAATCGCCTTCTCATGAATGCCCCCTCCGCGCCCCGCCCGGGGCGCCGATCTGTGATGACCCGACCCGGTACACGCTAGGAGCGGGCACACGGCGGAAGGGCCGCACAGCGTCCCGTCGTCATTCCTGGGACGGGAGGCGAGACGCGGGACGACGGTCAGCCCAGGCGGCGCAGGACCCGCAGCGAGTCCGTGACCGAGACCTCCTCGAAGTCCCCCGACTCCAGCGCGCGGAGGTAGATCCGGTACGGGGCCTGGCCGCCGTCCTCCGGGTTCGGGAAGACGTCGTGGATGACCAGCAGGCCCCCGGGGGCGACCTTGGGGGCCCAGCCCTCGTAGTCGTTGGTGGCGTGCTCGTCGGTGTGCCCGCCGTCGACGAACACGAACCCGAGCTGTCCGCCCCACACCTTCGCGACCTGCGGCGACCGCCCGACGACGGCGATCACGTGCTCTTCGAGCCCCGCCCTGCGCAGCGTCCGCCGGAAGGTCGGCAGCGTGTCCATGAGCCCGACCTCCGGGTCGACCACGGTCTCGTCGTGGTACTCCCACCCCGGCTGCTGCTCCTCGCTGCCCCGGTGGTGGTCCACGGTCACGGCGACCGTTCCCGCCTGCCGGGCCACGTCGGCGAGCAGGATCGTGGAGCGCCCGCAGTACGTGCCGACCTCCAGGAGCGGCAGCCCGAGCTTCGCCGCCTCGGTCGCCGCCTCGTACAGCGCGAGGCCCTCCCCGACGGGCATGAAGCCCTTCGCGGCCTCGAAGGCGGCAAGGATCTCGGGCTCGGGCACGGACATGGTGACTCCTACTGGCGGGTACGCGGGTACGGGCGCCCATCGTGCCCTACGCGTCGCACTCGAACCACACCGTCTTCCCGTCGGCCCGCTCGTCGACCCCCCACCGATCCGTCACCGCCTCCACCAGGACCAGCCTCCGCCCGCCCTCGTCCCACGGATCCGCAGCCTTCGCGAACACGGCTCCGGGCACCCCGTCCGTGACCTCGCCCCGGAGCCCGTACGGCTCGCAGGATCAGGACCGAGCACCGCCGGCCGGGCACGTGCCGGACCACGTTGGCGAGCGTCTGCACCGAGGACTTCGTCCAAGGGCATATGACGGTGGATTCAGCCGCGTTCAGGGAGGGGTCGCGCCGTTACGATCACCTCCGAGCGGCCGCTCTGCCGGTGGAGGACTCGACCACGCTGATCACCCGCGTCATGGAGGAACACTATGGAGAGCAACCAGAACCTGACGGGAGCGCGCCGGCGCAAGTCCTCGTACAGCGGCGACACCGGCGGTCAGTGCATCGAGATCGCCGACCTCACCGCCCACATCGCCGTCCGCGACTCCAAGAACCCCGAAGGCCCCGCCTTCCGCGCCGCCCCCGTCGCCTTCACGGCCTTCGTGACGGCCGCCGTCGAGGGGCGTATCGGCGGCTGCTGATCATGACGACCCTCATAGGGACGATGATCCTCGCCATCGGCCTGCCGGCCTGGGCGGGGATCACCTACGTCGGACTGGTCCGGGCCCGCCGGGGCAACGAACTGCCCCAGCCCGATCCGCCCCGCTCCCCGCGCACGCCCGCCAAGAAGGCCGCCTGGGTCGCCGGGCTCGCCTACCTCGCGGGCGGGGCGGTGCACGTGTACGGGCTGTCGTACCTGCCGTTCCTCTTTCCGGACGACGCGTGCTACTTCGGCGTGGGGATCAAGGACTACCCGGACTCCAGCAGCGCGCTGCCCGTGAGTCTGGTGTGCCACGGCATCGAGGTCGTCCCGTGGTGGGTCAATCCGGGCCTCCTCGTCCTCGCGGTGACCGCCGTCGGCGCGACCGTGACGAGCGTCGTCCTCATGCTCAGGCGTCACCGCTAGGGGAGTGCGGGAACCGTCCTGAATGGCCCGTCCGGTGAGTTTTGCCCGTTCGGTCAGTTCATGCTGCCCGGACGCACCTGGCATCCGCGGTTCCCGGCGGCGTATCCAGAAGGAGCCGACGAACCCACGCCACCAGAGAGATCCCCGTGCGCGATCACGAGAACGCCAAAGCCGCCGAGGCCGACAGGGACGGTACCTCCTCCCGCACGCCCGAGCGGTCACTGTCCGGACAACAGTTGGGCCTGCCGGGTCTGCAAGCCGTGGTCGGCAACGCCGCGGTCGTCCAGATGCTCCGTCAGGCCGGTCACCCCTGGGCCGCGCCCGAACCGCATCAGCACGGCAGTGGTTGCGGGCACCAGGCGGAGTCACCCGCCGTGCAGCGCTCCGCCGTCCACGATGTGCTGCGCTCCGGCGGGCGCCCCCTGGACGAGGGCACCCGCAGCGACATGGAGGCGCGCCTGGGTGCGGACTTCTCCGATGTGCGGATCCACACGGACGCCGCGGCGAAGGCCTCCGCGACCGAGGTCGGGGCCCGCGCCTACACCTCCGGCAACCATGTCGTCATCGGCGACGGGGGTGCCGACAGGCACACCCTCGCCCACGAGTTGACCCACGTCATCCAACAGCGCCAAGGGCCGGTCGCCGGAACCGACAACGGCTCCGGCCTGAAGGTCTCCGACCCGTCCGACCGCTTCGAGCGAGAAGCCGAGGCGAACGCGCGACGTGCCCTGTCGGTCTCGGCTCCGGCGGGGGACGTCGCGCCGCGGAGCGAGGTCCGGTCGCCGCCGGCTCAGCGTTCCGTTCAGCGCGTGATCGAGGAGACATCGTCGTCCGCCATGGCGCCACCCCCCGTGACGACCACGCAGGAGAGCACGGCCGTGGCCGCGCCGTCTTTCGGTATCGAACTCCGTAGTAAGGCGGATGCGCAGCAGCATGGGCTCACGAAGGACAACACCCTCGTCGTAGCCGCGGGGCACTCCGGCGACATGTACCACATCCGGGCCGCCATGCTCGTCGACAGGAACCTCAAGCTTGTCATGTACGGCCTGTTGGATGAGTTCGACGAGGTCGAGGACAGTGCGAGGATCGCTGAAAGGGTGGGTAATTCCGAGCGGGCGGCGGCGAGTTCGAGTCCGCATTCTCAACGCTTGGTACAAGAGTACAAGGACGAACTGAAGCGCCTCCAAATCGAAGCGGGGCAACGAGCGGGCGCAGCCGGCGCCGACAAAGCGGCGGTCAAGGCGGACTACAAGACAAGGATCGACGCGTTCAAGCAGGGCGAGGTGACCCGTGTGGCGACGGAGCGGGACCGGCTTGCGGAAACGATCAGGGTAAGGGCCGGAAGTGAGATCGACCGCGAGAGGACGGAGCGCCCCCGAAGGAAGGCGGCTCTCGACCGGAAGGCGTTGGGCATGTTCCAGCTCAACGCGGATCTGGGGCCCGGTCGGATCTTCTACACCAAGAAGACTTCGGGGGAAGGGCTCGGGCTCGATCACGGCGGTGGGGAGAATCTCGCCACCGAGCAGTTCAAGCAGGGCATGCTCACCGAGGGAACGTGGGCCGGAGCCGACGGCGGCGCGGAGAGGCTTGAACGGTTCTACGACCAGTACGCGGCCCCGGACACCGTTACCGAGCAGGCGTTCGAGGCGGCGTGCGGGAATCCCACTCACGTACTGAGCAGGTTCCGGGAGGGTGTCCCGTACGTCATCGTGAACTTCCGGGACAGTGGTCATACGGGGGAGGGCAACGCCCCCGCGCTCGACACCGGCCGGGAGGGCCTGGCTCAGATCCAGAGCATGGTCGAGACGCATGCCGCGCTCGGCGCCGGGGTGAAGCCGATCCCCATCGGCGGGTTTCCGGCTCCGGGCGGCATCGACGGGCCGCACCTGCTCGAGTACTGGAAATGGCCCGAGGCGAGGGACCGCCGCGCCCAGCTCGCACTGCTGAGGTTCCTCAAGAAGAAGTTCAACATCCTCGGCGCGGTGGGAATGCGCAGTGGAGTCACCGATCAGTTCGCGTTCGCGGGAATCAAGACCCTGTCCATCGACATATCCCCGTCCCGGTCCATGGCCGCGGAGGGTGTGATCGACCACAATGCGAAGGTGGAGGAGTACCCGTCCAAGGGCTGGGAGCGTGGCGGCAAGCTGGAGGCGGTCTTCGGTCCGAACTACGGACGCGCATTTCTCGGTCAGGCCCGCGAGAACGAAGGGGCCGTCAACGATCCCACGTGGGGAGGCCCCTTCGGGGGGCAGGATCAGGGAATGATCCGCGACGCCATGGGATTCTATTTCGGCTCCCAGAGCACCACGGCCGAACCCAGGGCGACGGATGAGGAGTTCCGGCACTCGTCCCACCCGCTGCATCAGAGCAGTCGTGATGCGCTCGAAAGCAGCACCGTACTGGGGCCGAACAAGAAGAAGGCGATCCGCAAGAGGATCGAGGAGCAGCTGAAGCAGGACGAGAAGGACAGGGCCCGCAAGGGGTAGTCGCGCCGCGGGCGCCTGACGTGCTCTCGCGCGATGGGGTGAGCGATGAGCTGAGCGGCCCGAGCGGAGCGTGGACGCGAGCACCGACCTGACGGGCGGACAGGTCGATGCCCGCGTCGGGCCCCGGACCGGCGTCAGGCGTCCGTAAGGGTGTCCGCATCCGCATCCGCCCCCGCCAGTACCGCCCGCAGTTTCCGTACCCCTTCCTTCCACTCCTCGCCGTCCGACTCCTCCCAGAGTTCGAGGAGTTCGGAGGGCTCGGTGAGGATCCGGTCCAGGGAGGCCGCGGCCTGCGGGCGGAGTCCGTCCGGGAGGGGCGGCAGGGGGTCCTTCGGGCCGTACGCGGTGGTGACCGGGTCACCGGCCGGGCACTGGGCCGCGACCAGGGCCGCCGAGGCGATCGCCTCGACTGCCACGTCCGAGTCCAGGTAGTCGCCACCGGTCTCGATCACCTCGCGGAAGGCCGTGCGCAGCACGTCCGCCTTCTTCTCCGCCGGGGCCTCGTCCACCCGGTACGAGAAGTCGGCTGCGGTGTCGTTGTCGAAGGGGCCGATGTCCCAGGTGCCCATGGCGTGCTCGCTCTCTCCGTGCTCGGTCGCTCAGCTGTGCCGACAGCGTGGCAGGCACCACTGACAACGCCCGTCCGGTGCCGGTGCGGAGTGCTGGGATCCCGGGCATGACGACGGACGACGCGCGCGGCGCGCGTGGTGCTCCCGGGCGGATGCGGATGCGGATCGGCGCGGTGCCCTCCCTCGACCCGGATGGTCGGGAGGTGGTCCTGGACCTCGACCAGGGCTCCGCCGAGCCGGGTGAGCCCAGGCGCCGCCACCAGCTGCCTGACCAAGGGGCTTCCCGTCGGGAGCCCCGGAATCCGAGGGGTCTGCCGTGCCCCGGGACCACACGACCCCGTATCTGACCTTCCGTCAGAATGGAACGTGTTCTAGTCTGCCGCGCATGGGCATCGCCATCACGCACGAACAGCGGGAGCTCGCCCGATCCGTCCGGGGCTGGCTCACCCGCGCCGTACCTCCCGAGGAGGTCCGCAAGCACCTGGACGTCCCCGACACCGCCACCGTCCGTCCGGCGTACTGGGACGCCGCCGCCGAGCAGGGGCTCCTCGGGCTCCACCTTCCCGAGGAGTACGGGGGAGGGGGCGGCGACCTAGGGGACCTCGTCGTCGTCGTGGAGGAGGCCGCCAGGGCCCTGCTGCCCGGGCCCCACCTGCCCTCCGTACTCGCCGCCGAGCTCCTGCACCGGGCCGGGCAGGGGGAGCTGGCCGCCGCCCTCGCGCGCGGGGAACGCATCGGGGCCGTCGCCCTTGCCGGCAGCGGCCTCGACGCGACCAGCCCCGATGCCGACACCGGCAGCAGCGGTGACACCGGCACCCTCACCGCCGTCCGCACCGCGAGCGGCTATCTCCTCGACGGCGCCGCACCCCCCGTCCTCGGCGGCGCACAGGCCGACCTCGTGCTCCTGCGGGCCGCCACCGCCGACGGCAGCGTCTGGCTCGCCGTCGACACCGACGGCCTCGCCGTGCGCGCCCACGAGAGCGCCGACCCGACCCGGCCCACCGCCGAGATCACCGCCCGGGCCAGTCACGTCCCCGCCGCCCGTGAACTCGCCCTCGACACCCCGCTCGTCCACGACCTCGCCGCCGTCCTCTTCGCCGCCGACGCCTGCGGCACCGCCGCCCGCGCCGTCGAGACCGCCGCCGAACACGCCCGTACCCGGGAACAGTTCGGCCGTCCCATCGGACAGTTCCAGGGCGTCAAACACCTCTGCGCCGACATGCTCGTCCGGCTCGAACAGGCCCGCGCCCTCACCTGGGACGCCGCCCGGGCGGGGGACGACGACGCCCGGCCCCTCACCGCCGCGCTCGCCGCCGCCACCGCCCTCGACACCGCGTACACCTGCGCCAAGGACTGCATCCAGATCCTCGGCGGCACCGGCTTCACCTGGGAGCACGACGCCCACCTGCTCCTCCGCCGGGCCCTCGTCGCCCGCCAGCTCCTCGGCACCGGCGACCGGCACCGGCTCGCCGCCCTCCGGCACGCCGCCGCGGGCGTCCGGCGCGGCCTCCGGCTCGACCTGCCGCCCGAGGCCGATCCGTACCGCGCGGCCGCCCGGGAGGCCGTCGCCGCCGCCACCGGACTCGACCCCGCCGCCGCCCGGCGCGCCCTCGCCACCACCGGCTACGCCGCCCCGCACCTCCCGGAGCCGTACGGACTCGGCGCCGGCCCCCTCCAGCAGCTCGCCGTCCAGCGGGAACTGGACGAGGCCGGGATCACCGTCGCCGGACTCGGCATCGCCACCTGGGTCGTACCGTCCCTCCTCGCCCACGGCACCCCCGCCCAGCAGGCCGAACACCTCGGCCCGACCCTGCGCGGCGAACGCCTCTGGTGCCAGCTCTTCTCCGAGCCCGGCGCCGGCTCCGACCTCGCCTCCCTCCGGACCCGCGCCGAACGCACCGAGGACGGGCGCTGGCGGATCAACGGCCAGAAGG
Organism: Streptomyces sp. NBC_00250; assembly: GCF_036192275.1. Classification (NCBI taxonomy): domain Bacteria; kingdom Bacillati; phylum Actinomycetota; class Actinomycetes; order Kitasatosporales; family Streptomycetaceae; genus Streptomyces; species Streptomyces sp. NBC_00250. The sequence continues at coordinate 6,400,762 of NZ_CP108088.1, forward strand.
TGTGGACGAGTGCCGCCCAGTGGGCCCACCACGGCATCCTGCTCGCCCGGACGAACCCCACCGCCCCCAAGCACAAGGGCCTCACCTACTTCCTCGTCGACATGCGGAACACTCCCGGGATCGACGTACGGCCGCTCAAGGAGATCACCGGGGACTCCCTCTTCAACGAGGTCTGGTTCGACGACGCGATCCTCCCCGCCGACGCCGTCGTCGGCGAGGTCGACGACGGCTGGCGGGTCGCCCGCAACACCCTCGGCAACGAACGCGTCCACATGGCCGACCAGGTCGCCTTCGACACCGGCCTCGAAGCCGTCATCGCCCGGGCGGACCGGGCCGACAGCTCCGTACGCGTACGGATCGGGGCCCTGCTCGCCGAGGCGCACGCGCTCGCGTGCATCGGTCTGCGCACCACCCTGCTCCAGGTGTCCGGGCTCGAACCCGGCGCGGGCGCCAGCGTCCGCAAGCTCGTCCAGACCCTCCACCAGCAGAAGCTCGCCGAACTCACCCTCGAACTCCTCGGCCCCGCAGGGGCCGTGCGCGAGGGCCCCGGCGAACGGGCCGTCCACGGACTGCTCATGTCCCGCTGCCTCACCATCGCGGGCGGCACCACCCAGGTACAGCTCAATGTCGTCGCCGAGCGGCTGCTCGGCCTGCCGCGAGACTGAGGGGGAACCGAGATGACCACCAAGGCGTACGTCGTCGGTGTGGGGATGACCAAGTTCGAGAAGCCCGAGACCCGCGACTGGCAGTACTGGGACATGGTCCGGGAGGCCGGCACCGCGGCCCTCGCCGACGCGGGCGTCCCCTACGCGCGCGTGGAGCAGGCCGCCGTCGGCTACTGCTTCCAGGCCTCCACCGCCGGACAGCGCGCCGTCTACGAACTCGGGCTCTCCGGCATCCCCGTCTACAACCTCAACAACAACTGCGCCACCGGCTCCACCGCCCTCATGACGGCCCGCCAGTTCGTCGAGGGCGGCATCGCCGACTGCGTCCTCGCCCTCGGCTTCGAGAAGATGAGCCGGGGCGCGCTCGGCGGCGGGTCCGGCGCCGGGGACTTCACGACCTCGCCCGTCGCCCGGCACTACGGGATCATGGCCGCCGGCCACGGCTTCGAGGCGAGCCCGCCCACCGCCCAGATCTTCGGCAACGCGGCCCGCGAGCACATGGAGCGGTACGGGACGACCGAGGTGCAGCTCGCGGCCGTCGGCGCCAAGAACCACCAGCACTCGGCGAACAACCCCAACGCCCAGTTCCAGGACGTCTACACCGTCGACGAGATCCTCGCCGCGAAGACCGTCCACCGGCCGCTCACCAAGCTCCAGTGCTCGCCCACCTCGGACGGCGCGGCGGCCGCCCTCGTCGTCTCCGAGCGCTTCGTCGACGAACACGGACTGCGGGGGCGGGCGGTGGAGATCGCCGCGCAGGCGATGACCACCGACACCGAGGAGTCCTTCGCCTCCGGCTCCTGCATCGACGCCGTCGGCCGCCCGATGTCCCGGGCCGCCGCCCGGCAGGTGTACGAGCGTTCCGGGCTCGGCATCGAGGACGTCGACGTGATCGAACTCCACGACTGCTTCTCCATCAACGAACTCCTCACCTACGAGGCGCTCGGCATGTGCGAGGAGGGCGCCTCCGGCAAACTCGTCGAGTCCGGCGCCACCACGTACGGCGGCCGCTGGGTCGTGAACCCCTCCGGCGGTCTCATCTCCAAGGGCCACCCCCTGGGCGCCACGGGCCTCGCGCAGACCGCCGAACTCGTGTGGCAGCTCCGGGGCGAGGCGGGGGCGCGCCAGGTGACGGGGGCGCGGGTCGGGCTCGCGCACAACATCGGACTCGGCGGGGCCGCGGTGGTGACGCTGCTGCGCAAGCCGTAGGTCGGAGGCCCTAGTCCGATGGCGGGACCTTCGGCGTATGTACGGGTCGCGGGCGGTCTGCGACCATGACATCCATGCCGCAGACCGACTCCGTACGGACGACACCCGCCGCCGACCCCCTCCGTACGCCGCCCCGCCCCTGGGCGGTCGTCCTGACCGCCTGCGCCGGGCAGTTCCTCGTCGTCCTCGACGTCTCCGTCGTCAACGTGGCGCTGCCCTCGATGCGGACCGACCTCGGACTCTCGGCGCTCGGTCTGCAATGGGTGCTCAACGCCTACGCGATCGCCTTCGCCGGCTTCATGCTGCTCGGCGGACGCGCCTGCGACCTCTACGGGCGGAAGGCGATGTTCCTGCTCGGTCTCGGGCTCTTCACCGCCGCCTCCGTCGCGGGCGGCCTCGCCCAGGAGGGCTGGCAACTCGTCACCGCCCGCGCCGTGCAGGGCCTCGGCGCGGCCGTCCTCTCGCCCGCCACGCTGACCCTGGTCACCAGCGCCGTCCCGGCCGGAGCCGCCCGCACCCGGGCCATCGGCACCTGGACGGCGGTCGGCGCGGCCGGCGGCGCGGCGGGCGGCTTCGTCGGCGGCCTCCTCGTCGACCTGCTGTCCTGGCGCTGGGTCCTGCTCATCAACGTCCCCGTCGGCGCCCTCGTCCTCGCGGGCGGGCTGCTCTGGCTCCGGGAGTTCCGCACCGGCGCGGGCCGCCGCCTCGACCTGCCCGGCGCCGTCCTCGTCACCGCCGGGCTCGCCACCCTCGCGTACGGCATCGTCCAGACCGAGGAGGCGGGCTGGACGGCCCCGGCCACCCTCATGACACTCTTCGGCGGGCTGGCGCTCCTCGGCGTCTTCGTCGCGGTGGAGGCGCGCACGGCGGAGCCGCTGATGCGGCTGAAGATCTTCCGTACGCGCACGGTGACTGCGGCCAACGTGGCCATCCTGCTCTGCGGTTCGAGCTCCTTCAGCATGTGGTTCTTCATGACCACCTACGCGCAGAGCGTCCTCGGGTACACCCCGCTCCAGGCCGGCCTCGCCCTGGTCCCCAGCTCCCTCAGCGTCGTCGTCGGCTCCAAGGCGGCCCCGCACCTGATGCCGAGGGTCGGCGCCCGGAACCTCGCCGTCCTCGGCGCCCTCGTCGGGGCGGCGGGCTTCGCCTGGCAGTCGACCCTCACGGCCGACGGCACCTTCCTCGGGACGATCCTGGGCCCCGGCATCCTGATGATGGCCGGCCTCGGCCTGGCCACCACACCCCTGGCCGCCCTCGCCACCTCCAGCGCCGCCCCGTCCGACGCGGGCCTCGTCTCGGGCCTGGTCAACACCTCCCGCACGATGGGCGGCGCGCTGGGCCTCGCGGTCCTCTCGACGATCGCCGCGGCGGCCACCCCCGCCGTCACCTCGGGCGCGGCGGACCCCTCGTCCCTGGTCCCGGGCTACGCGACGGCCTTCCGCACGGCGACGGCGATCCTCATCGGGGCGGCGGTGCTGATGTTCCTGTGGCTGCCCAAACAGGCGAAGACGGCGGCCGGCCGCGGGTGACAATGCCCGGGTGATATCGATCAAGAACAGACTCAGAACCTCCGTGACCGCGCTGGCCGTCGGCGCGTCCCTCCTCGTCGCACCGTCGGCCTCGGCGGAACCGGTCCTGGCCGTGACCACCGGCGCCGTGTTCAACGACCCGAACAGCACCGACGCCTCCGCCAGGGGGCGGATCCTCTCCCACCTGGCGGGGCTCGTCGACGGCGCGGAGGCGGGGTCGTCCATCCGGATCTCCCTGTACCTGTTCCAGTCCGTGTACCTGGCCAACAAGCTGGGCGACGCCCACAAGCGGGGCGTCACCGTCCAGGTCGTCGTCGACGCGGACAGCAAGTCCACCGGGCTCGAAACCCTGAAGACCCGGCTGGCGGACCCCACGGGCAGCCCCGACTCCTGGGTGCGGACCTGCAAGCCGGAGGAGGCCTGCCTGGCGCTGGACCCGGGCACCACGGCGGCGGACCCGAACGGCACGTACGACAACGTCAACCACAACAAGTTCTTCCTGTTCTCCCGTACCAAGGGCAAGGGCGACGTCTTCGTCGACGACGTGGTCGTGCAGGGCTCCGGGAACCTCACGAGCCAGGACACCGACGACTGGTGGAACGACGCGCTGACGGTCGTCGGCAACACGGAGCTGTTCGCCGCGTACACCCGGTACTCCGACGACCTGGCGGCGGCCGCCGTCGGGCAGACGCCTCAGGTCGCGGACTACGCGCACGACACCCAGGCGGGCAAGGCGAAGATCTACTTCTTCCCGCGGTCGAGCACCGACACGGTCGTCAACATCCTCGCGACGGTGGCGCCGGTCGGCACCCCGGACTCCTGCACGGGGAACTCCCCGGGCGTCGGCACCGCGGACGGCCGTACGAAGATCCGCATCGCCCAGGGCCACATCACCCGCACCGAGGTGGCCAGGAAGCTGTGGGAACTCGCCGAAGCCGGGTGCGACATCGAGATCGTCTACCGGTCGCTCGACAACTGGACGGCCGACGACACCCCCATGGGGCAGGTGGCCAACTGGCTGACCAGGCCCGTGACGGGCAAGGGCCGCATCACCCTGCACCAGCTCGACAACGACAAGCGCGGCGGCTCCGACTCCCACACCAAGTACCTGCTGGTCGAGGGCACGTACTACGGCGGCGTGAACAAGAAGATCGTCTTCACCGGCAGCCACACCTACACGACGACGGCGCTCAAGTACAACGACGAGACGCTGCTCAAGTACGAGGACGCCACGGTCTTCGACGCGTACGTGAAGAACTTCGAGGCCCAGCGGGCGGCGGCGATCGCGGGCCTTTAGACGCCGGGAGCTACAGCCACCCCTGCCGACGGGCCGCCCTGACCGCCTCCATGCGGTTGCGCGTGCCCGTCTTGCCGATCGCCGACGACAGGTAGTTCCGGACCGTCGACTCCGACAGGTGGAGGGTCGCGGCGATGTCGGCGATCGTCGCACCGTCCACCGCCGCCGCCAGGGCGTCCCGTTCGCGGGCCGTCAGCGGGTTCGGTCCCGCGCCGAGCGCCGCCGCCGCGAGGGCCGGGTCGATCACCGTCTCCCCGCGCAGGACCCGACGGATCGACTCGGCCAGCTCCTCCACGGGGCCGTCCTTCACCAGGAAGCCCGCCGCGCCCGCCTCCATCGCCCGACGGAGATAGCCCGGCCGCCCGAAGGTCGTGAGGATGAGCACCCGGCAGTCCGGGGCCTCCGTACGCAGGTCCGCCGCCGCGTCCAGGCCCGAGCGGCCCGGCAGCTCGATGTCGAGCAGCGCCACGTCGGGCCGCGCGAGCAGCGCCGCGTCCACGATCTCGTCACCCCGCCCGACCTGCGCGACGACCTCCATGTCGTGCTCCATGCCGAGCAGCAGAGCCAGCGCCCCGCGCATCATCCCCTGGTCCTCGGCGAGGAGGACTCTCACGGACTTTCCCGGGCGGTGGTCCTGCGGCATCTCGGTCACCATCAAAGGGTAGGACGGACGGCTCGCAGGACAGGGGTCGTGCGCCGTTCGGGCGAGAGCGGATCGATTCCTTCACGCCGCCTCGCGCGAAGGGCCGGCGCCGCGGAAGGACTCACGGCATCCCACCCCACCACAACGGAGCCCGTCTTCACGCGTCTTCCCCCCGGTGGTACGCGCGCCCGGAGTGACCGCATGAGCAACACGCCGCTTCCCACGGGCCCGATGTCGATGGGCATCAGGACGCCGGGTCAGTGCGCTCGGTCGTCCTCGCAGGCGTGCGGGCCGGGGGTCTCCGCGGGGAGCTCCGCGGTGACGTGGAACCCGCCCCGCGGAGCCGGTCCCGAGTCGAGGGTGCCGCCCGCCGCCGCGACCCGCTCACGGAGGCCGCGCAGGCCGCTTCCCGGGGTGGCGTCCGGGACGACGACCGGGCCCCCGCCGTCGTCGGTGACCGTGAGGCGGACCCGGTCGGCGGTGCCGTCCAGGGCGATCACGCAGCGGGACGCGCCGCTGTGCCGTACCGCGTTCGTCGTGGACTCCCGGACCACCCAGCTGAGCAGGGCCTCCGTCTGTGGTTCGAGGAGCGGGCCCGAGCGGCGCACGACCGGCTCGATGCCGGCCGAGGACAGTGCGTCGCGCGCCCGGTCCAGCTCGGTGGCGAGGCTGCCCTCGCGGTAGCCGGTGACGGCCTCCCTGATCTCGGTGAGCGCCTGCCGGCCCACCGCCTCGATGTCCGCCACCTGGGCGAGGGCCGCGTCGAGGTCGCGCGGTGCCAGCCGGCGTACGACCTCCGACTTCACCACGATCACCGAGAGCGTGTGACCGAGCAGGTCGTGCAGGTCGCGGGAGAACCGCAACCGCTCCTTCTCGACGGCCGCCCTGGCCAGTTCCTCCCGGGTCGCCCGGAGTTGCCGGACCGATTCGTCGAGCGCGAGGATCGCCGCCGTCACCATCACGGACATGAACGTGCCGTACACGACGCCGATGGAGTCCCAGCTGTCCCGCCAGAACGTCACCGCCCCCACCGCCACGACCAGCGGGGGACTGACCCATCGAAGCAGCCTCCCGTGCCGCACCACCGCCCCGACCGCGAGGCCAAGGAGCGGGAAGAGCAGCAGCCACTCCCTCCCGTAACCGATGGCGAGCGCGAAGGTCAGCACCCCGAGTGCGGCGAGGAGTCCCCAGGTCAGCGGCGTCTCCCGGCTGGGCGGGTGGCAGGCGCGGAAGACGATCGCGATGTAGAGGGTGTTGAAGGTGATCAGCCCGAGGCTGCCGATCCACGGGTTCGGGGCCTGGCCGCCGAGCAGGTGGGAGAGCGCGCCCAGGCCCATCAGCAGCCAGGGGAGGAGGCTGAGCCCGTTCGGGCCCCGCTCCCATTGCTGCTGATCGCGCACCACCTTGAAGAATCGCCGGATGTTCCTCACAGCCGCCCCCTCATACCGTCCTTGCCGAACGACGGTACGAGACCGCCGCGTATGTGCCGAAGAGCGCCGCCCACCCGAGCAGTACGGCCAGGGGCGCCGCCCCCGGCGCCGTCCCCTCCGTCACCGCCACGCCCAGCTCGGCGAAACGGTTCGTCGGCGTGAACTCCGAGACCGTGCGGAGCCAGTCGGGGAAGAGCACGACAGGGAACCACAGTCCGCCCACCACCGTGAGCCCCAGGCTGCAGGCGACGTTCACGACCCCCGTCGTCTGCGCCGTGAGCCGGTAGCCGTTACCGAGGCCGAGCAGGCTGAAGGGGAGCGAGCCCAGCCAGAGCGTGACGGCGACGGCGCCCCACTGCCAGGCGGCCATGCGCACGCCGTTGGCCAGACCGCCCGCCACCAGAACCCCCGCGATGGCCGGCAGTACGACGACCGAACCGGTCAGGGCGCGCCCCACCACCACCTGTCGGGGCGTCATGGGCGTGATCCGCATCTGCCGCAGCCAGCCCGTGGACTTGTCCTCGGCGACGCCCGTACCGAGGGAGAGTGCGGCGCCGAGCGCCCCGTACGCCGCCATCCCGACCATCGCGGCCTTCTTGTACGCGCCGTCGTCCCCGTCGCCGAGGTTGGTGAAGAGGAGGTACATCATCACCGGCACACCGATCGTCGAGATGACGAATCCGGCGTCGCGCAGGGTCCTGCGCACTTCCAGGCGTACGTACGCGGTGATCATCGGACCGTCTCCAGGGTGGTGAGGGGGCTCTGTGTCAGGGCGAGGAAGGCGTCGTCCAGGGAGACCGGGGTGACTTCGAGGTGCCTGATCGCGTCCCGCTCCGCCAGCGCCCGTACGGTCCCGTCGGAGTCCCCGGTACGCAGCCGGGCACGGTCGCCCTTCACCTCGTACGAGGTGACGCCGGGCAGCAGGCCGAGCCACTCCGTCGGGCCGCCCGCCAGGTCGAAGGAGACCAGGTTTCCGCCGGCGGCCCGCTTGAGCTCCTCGCTCGTACCGGCGGCGACGATCCGGCCGGAGTCGAGGACGACGATCCGGTCGGCGTACGCGTCGGCCTCCTCCAGGTAGTGGGTGGAGAAGAGCACGGTGTTGCCCCGGCGTGCGTAGCCCCGCATCGAGTGCCAGAACTCCTGGCGCGCTTCGACGTCGAGCGCGGCCGTCGGTTCGTCCAGGACGATCAGCTCCGGGTTCCCGACCAAGGCGACGGCGAACCGGACCCGCTGTGTCTGGCCGCCCGAGAGCCCGTCGACCCGGCGGCCCGCGAGCTCGCCGAGCCCGGCGAGCGCCAGCGCCTCCGCGACCGGCATCGGCGCCGGGTAGGTCCGGGCGACGAAGGAGACCAGCTCGTGGACCGTGACGCGGGGGACCGCTCGACCCTCCTGAAGCATCGCGCCGATCCGGCCGGCGGCCACCGCGCGGTCCGGTGTGCCGCCGAAGAGCTCGACCCGGCCGCTGTCGGGCTCGTCGAGGCCGAGGAGCAGGCTGACGGCGGTCGACTTGCCGGCGCCGTTGCGGCCGAGCAGGGCCACCGTCTCGCCGCGCCGGACGGTGAGGTCGATCCCGTCGGCGGCGCGGACGGCGCCGAAGGTCTTGGTCACGTCGTGAAAGGCGACCGCCGGTTCGTCCGTGTCCCTTGTCATGGGGTCCTTTGTCATGAGGACGACGTTACGAATCCGCCGGCCCCACCGGCAGGCGCGTACGTACGGACCTGGCCGTGACAAATGTACTGAGAGGCACTTCTGACGTACCGTCAGGTGACGGCTGTCGGGAGGGTTCCCAACTCTCCCCGCCTCGGCTATACATGGGGATCACCGACCTAGAACGCGTTCTAGAACGGCCGCGTACGGGAAGGTCCCCGCACGGCCTCGGTGCGGCCGACGGTGCGGACGGCCGTGCCGAGGTCTTCCCCGCCACGAGGAGCAGCAGCCCGATGCCCATCGACCCCGCCAAGGCCGTCGCCGCCGAACCCCGCAGCGCCGAGATCTCCTGGGACCACAAGGACGTCCAGCTCTACCACCTGGGACTGGGCGCCGGCACCCCGGCGACCGACCCCGACGAGCTCCGCTACACCCTCGAATCCAGGCTCCACGTCCTGCCCAGTTTCGCCACCGTCGCGGGCGCCGGAATGGGCGTCGTCGGCGGGCTCTCCGCCCCCGGCGTCGACATCGACCTCGCCGCCGTCCTGCACGGCGGCCAGTCGATCACCCTCCACCGCCCCGTCCCCGTGGCCGGCCGGGCCGTCACCACCTCCCGGGTCGCCGCCGTGTACGACAAGGGCAAGGCCGCCGTCCTCGTCCTGCGCTCCGAGGTCGCCGACGCCGACGGCCCGCTGTGGACCAGCGACGCGCAGATCTTCGTACGGGGAGAGGGCGGCTGGGGCGGCGACCGCGGACCCTCCGAGCGCCTCGAACTCCCCGGCCGCGACCCCGACAAGACCGTCGAACGGCCCGTACGCGAGGACCAGGCGCTGCTCTACCGGCTCTCCGGCGACTGGAACCCGCTCCACGCCGACCCCGAGTTCGCCGCGCTCGCCGGCTTCGACCGGCCGATCCTGCACGGACTCTGCACGTACGGCATGACCCTCAAGGCGGTGGTGGACACGATGCTCGGCGGAGACGTCGCCCGCGTCCGCTCGTACCGCACCCGATTCGCCGGGGTCGTCTTCCCCGGCGAGACGCTGCGCATCCGGATGTGGGCCGACGAGGGCCGCGTCCAGGTGACCGTGACGGCCGTGGAGCGCGCCGACGCGCCCGTGCTCGCCGACACCCTCGTCGAACACTCCTAGACCCATCCCGGCACTCGTAGACCCATCCCGGAGGGAGCCGCACCATGCGCGCAGCCGTACTGCACGAGATCGGCCAGGACAAGCTCGAAGTCGTCGACGACGTCGAGGCGGTGGGCTTCGGCCCCGGCAAGGTGAAGATCCGGGTCCGGGCCACCGGCCTCTGCCACTCCGACGTCTCCGCGATGAGCGGCGTCCTCCCGCAGCCCGCCCCCTTCATCCCCGGCCACGAGGGTGCGGGCGAGATCCTCGACGTCGGCGACGGCGTCACCGGACTCACCCAGGGCCAGCGCGTCCTGCTCTGCTGGCTGCCCGCCTGCGGCAGCTGTCCCGCCTGCAAGCGCGGCCAGACCCAGCTGTGCCTGGCCGGCTTCATGAACGCCGGAACGCCCAACTTCAAGCGCCCCGGCGGGGACGTCTTCGGCTTCGCCGGCACCGGCACCTTCACCGAGGAGGTCGTCGTCGACGCGGGCTGCGCCGTCCCCATCCCCGACGACGTGCCCTTCGACATCGCCGCCCTCATCGGCTGCGGCGTCACCACCGGACTCGGCGCGGCCATCAACACCGCCAAGGTGGAGGCCGGTTCCTCGGTTGCCGTCATCGGCTGCGGAGGCGTCGGCATCTCCGCGATCCAGGGAGCCAAACTCCAGGGCGCCGCCCAGATCATCGCCGTCGACCCCGTCGAGTCCCGCCGCGAGGCCGCGCTGCGCTTCGGCGCCACCGAGGCCGTCGCCCCGGACGCGCTCGCCGACGCCAAACAGCGGATCACCGCCGGCGAAGGCTTCGACTACGTCTTCGAGGTCGTCGGCAAGTCCGCCACCGCCCGCACCGCGTACGAGAACACCCGGCGCGGCGGCACCCTCTGCGTCGTCGGCGCGGGCGCCCTCGACGACTACCTCCAGATCAGCATGTTCGAGCTGTTCTTCGACGAGAAGCGGATCCTGCCCTCCATGTACGGCGGCGGCGACGTCCTCCGCTCCTACGAGCGGGCCATCGCGCTCTGGCGGGCCGGCCGCATCGACCTGGAGTCGCTCATCACCCACCGGGTCCCGCTCGCCGGCATCAACGAGGCCCTGGAACAGATGCGGACGGGTGCCGCGCTCCGTACCTGCATCGAGATCTGAGAGGACCCCGACCCATGTCACTCCCTCTTGAGGGACTGAGCGCGATCGTCACCGGCGCGGGCCGGGGGCTCGGCCGCGCCGAGGCCCTGGAACTGGCCCGGCTCGGCGCGGCCGTCGTCGTCAACGACTACGGCCAGCCCGGCCGCGACGGCTCGGGAGCGGCCTCCGCCGCACCCGCCGAGGAGGTCGCCGCCGAGATCAGGGCGACGGGCGGCACAGCGATCGCACACCTCGGCGACATCGCCGACTTCGAGACGGCGCGGTCCCTGATCGACCTGGCCGTCGCCGAGTTCGGCAAGCTGGACATCCTGGTCAACAACGCGGGCATCCTGCGCGACCGGATGGTCTTCTCGATGAGCGAGGAGGAGTGGGACTCGGTCATACGGGTCCACCTCAAGGGCCACTTCAACAGCACCCACTTCGCGGCGGTGCACTGGAGGACCCGCGCGAAGGCGGGGGAGTCCGGCGTGTACGGCCGGATCGTCAACACCTCGTCCGAGGCCTTCCTCGCGGGTTCGGCCGGCCAGCCCAACTACGCGGCGGCCAAGGGCGGCATCGTGGGCCTGACCACCTCGTCGGCACTCGCGCTCGCCCGCTACGGGGTGACGGCCAACGCCATCTGCCCGCGGGCGCGCACCCGGATGACGGAGGACGTCTTCGCCGGCTTCGCCGAGCCGACGGCCGAGGGCGACCTCGACCCGCTGTCCCCCGAGCACGTGGCGCCGCTCGTCGGCTACCTCGCCTCCCCGGCGGCGGCCGGGGTCAACGGCCAACTGCTCGTCGTCCACGGCGGGATGGTCGCGATCGTGGACCGGCCCAAGGTCGCGGCGAAGTTCGACACGGCCAAGGAGGCGTTCACGTACGAGGAACTCGACGGCCTGCTGACCCCGCACTACGCGGCCCGCCCGGCGGGCGAGACGTTCGCGGCGTCGGAGGTGCTCGGCCTGAAGAAGGGCTGAGACCGGGCCCGACGAGGCTTCGGCGGGCGCATGCCCACCGGCCGGGGTGCGGCCCGGTCGGAAGGGGGATGGTGGGGAAGGCGAAGGGCCCCGGGGTGACCCGGGGCCCTTCGCCTCACCTCGTACCGCTACCTGAAGCGGCCTCAGCGGCCGTGCGCGTCGGGCTCGCGGCGGTGGCGGCCGTGCGGGGAGGACGCGGAGTCCTCCGTCGGCGCGGCCTCACCGCGGTGCTTGCCGGAGCCGTTCGGCTCCTGCCCGGTCGTGCTGGTTTCCGACATGGTCGAACTCACCCCGTTGACATCGGTCCTGCTGTGCAGCCCGAGAGTCTAACCAGCGGGTTTCCCGTCGGTGAGCGGAGCCTGCTGCAACGGCACCGGACGGCACACCCGGGGCTCCTCGACGTCCTCCGCCGCCATCGTCCCGGGGGCCGCCCCGGGCCCCGGTTCGGGCTCCGGCGGCAGCTCCACGTCCGCGAGTCCGCACGGCGCCCCGGCCGTCGCGTACGGCAGCCGGAGCACGCCCCCGGCCGTCCACAGGCCCGCCCCCGCCTGCCACCCCACGGGTGCGGCCAAGTGGCCCATCCGGCGGGCCGAAGGCTGCCAGGTCCCCACCCAACTGCCGCCCGCCGCGTCGATCCGCAGCGCCACCGCGCAGCTCTCCGGCATCAGCACCTGCCCCGGCTGCACGGCGAACGGCGTCACCGCCGCGTCGTCCAGCCGCAGACACTCCGGGAACCGCACCGGCAGCAGACTCCCGAGCACACCCCAGCCCAGCCGGTCGTGCCCCGGTGACGGCGCGTCGGAACGGATCAGCAGCAGCCCGCTGTCCGGATCCGCCAGGAGCAGCCGGTCGTTGCTGTCCTCGGTGATCTGCAGCAGCGGCGTCACCTCCCCGCCCCGTTCCAGGTCGACGGCGACCGCCTTCACCGGCCGGTCGTCGAGCCGCCGGTCGAGCGCGAGCATCCGGCCCGTACGGTCGAGCCACACCCCGCCCGAACAGCGGCCCTTGACCTCCGCCACCTGCTCGGGACCGAAGGCGCCGCCCGCGACCAGCCACAGGGAGGTCGTGTCGGGACCCACGCACATCGCGTACGCGCAGATGCCGTCCGGCGAGGGCGGCAGCAGCACCAGGTGCTCGGAGCCCGGTGCCTCCACGGCTCCGAGCCGCAGCTCCCCGGTGGCCGGGCCCGTGGGGTAGAGCAGCGAGAACGTGTTCCGCCGCCCGTCCACCCGGCGGGCCACCAGGACCCGGCCGTCGGCGAGGGGCAGCAGCTGGGTGCCGGGCTCCTCCGGCTGGTCGAGGGGGAGCGGGACGGCGTACGGCTCCGGGCCGTCGAGGGTCCACCGCTCCACGTACAGGGCGTCCCCGTCGCCCGCGAGCCTGGCCGCGTACGCGCCGTTCGCCGTGATCGTGAAACCCGTCGGCCAGGCGGCGCCCCCGGGGCGCTCCCCGTCGCGGTCGTCGTCCTCGGCCGTGGTCTCGATGGCACACGCTGTCATCGACTCGTCACCTCCGGCCACGAAGCTAGTTTTCGCACTTCCAGCCGAACAACACGAGCAGGGTCACTTCACACATAAGGGTGGCTGTGCGGCGATTCGACTGAGGGGTGGGGGGCGGTTGTGCTGGAGTTGCCGGTGGTGAGTAAGGTAAGGCGAACCTAAACGGAGCCTGTGGCTCCGCCCGTTCACCCGGACGGACGTACGCTCCGGCCGGTCGCGCCCGTATCCCCGCCAGGACACGTACAGGAGCCTTCTCATGTCCCTCCGCCGTCGCGGCACCGCCGCCGCCGTCGCCCTCGCCGCCGCGCTCTCGCTCGCGGCCTGCGGAGGAGGCGACGGATCCGACGCCTCCGCGAAGGAGGACACGACCAAGAAGAAGGACGTCGCCACCGGCGGCAAGGACTTCGGCGACGCCGCCGCGAAGACCGCGGCCATGGGTACGGACGCCAAGGCCGGCCAGTTCCCGCGCACCCTCACCCACGCCCTCGGCAAGACCGAGCTGAAGGCCGCCCCCAAGCGGGTCGTCGTCCTCGACGTCGGCGAGTTCGACAACGTCGTCTCCCTCGGCATCCAGCCCGTCGGCTACGCCCCCGCCGAAGGCGACGACGGCATCCCCGGCTACCTCGAGAAGGACGCCGGCACCCCGAAGTCCGTCGGCACGATCAACAACCTCAACCTCGAGGCCATCGCCAACCTCCAGCCCGACCTGATCCTCGGCAGCCAGCTGCGCGCCGCGGACAAGTACGACGAGCTGTCGAAGATCGCGCCGACCGTGTTCTCCATCCGTCCGGGCTTCACCTGGAAGGAGAACTACCTCCTCAACGCCGCCGCGCTCGACAAGACGTCCGAGGCGAAGGAGAAGCTCGCCGCGTACGAGACCAAGGCGAAGCAGCTCGGCACGGACCTCGGCACGAACAAGCCGACCGTCTCGATGGTCCGCTACCTCCCCGGCAAGATCCGCCTGTACGCGAAGGCGTCCTTCATCGGCACGATCCTGGAGGACACCGGCCTGCCGCGGCCCGAGAACCAGCAGATCGACGACCTCGCGGCCGAGATCAGCCCGGAGAAGATCGACGAGGCCGACGGCGACTGGATCTTCACCGGCGTGTACGGCGAGGCCAAGGCCACCAAGAAGGACACCGCCCAGGCCAACCCGCTCTGGAAGAACCTCAAGGCCGTCAAGGCCGGCCAGGCCAAGGACGTCCCGGACGAGACCTGGTACCTCGGCCTCGGCGTGACGGCGGCGAACAGCGTCCTCGACGACCTGCGCGGCTACCTCGTGAAGAAGTAGCGCAAGCGGACTTCCACCCACCCGGACACCGGGCCGGACTGCGGGGCACCGAGGACAGGTAGCCTTTCCTCGTGCCCCGCCTGTCTGAAGTCATCGCCGCGCTCGACGCCCTCTGGCCACCAGAGCGGGCCGAGTCGTGGGACGCCGTCGGCACCGTCTGCGGTGACCCCGACGCCGAGGTCACCCGTGTGCTCTTCGCCGTCGACCCCGTCCAGGAGATCGCCGACGAGGCGATCGCCCTCGGCGCCGACCTGATCGTCACCCACCACCCGCTCTATCTGCGCGGGACGACGACCGTCGCGGCCGGTCACTTCAAGGGCCGCGTCGTGCACGGCCTCATCAAGCACGACATCGCCCTCCACGTCGCGCACACCAATGCCGACACCGCCGACCCCGGCGTCTCCGACGCCCTCGCCGGCGCACTCGACCTCCGTGTCACCGGCCCCCTCGTGCCCGAGAACAACCTCGGCCGGATCTGCGAGCTCGACCACCCCGAGACCCTCGCCGAGTTCGCCGCCCGCGCGGCGAAGCGGCTGCCCGCCACCGCGCAGGGCATCCGGGTCGCGGGCGATCCCGGCATGACCGTGCGCCGCGTCGCCGTCAGCGGCGGCTCCGGCGACAGCCTCTTCGACGCCGTACGGGCCGCCGGAGTGGACGCCTTCCTCACCGCCGACCTGCGCCACCACCCCGTCTCGGAGGCGACCCAGCAGTCGCCTCTGGGCCTGGTCGACGCCGCCCACTGGGCCACCGAATGGCCCTGGTGCGAGCAGGCGGCCGCCCAGCTCGACGAGATTTCCGACCGTCACGGCTGGGACCTCCGCGTCCACGTCTCGAAGACGGTCACCGACCCCTGGTCCTCCCACCACACCTCCCCTGGAGCCCCCAACTGAACGCCGCGCCCGCCGACCAGATCCGCCTCCTCGACGTCCAGGCCCTCGACGTCCGCCTCCAGCAGCTCGCGCACAAGCGCCGGTCGCTCCCCGAGCACGCCGAGATCGAGTCGCTGACCAAGGACCTCACCCAGCTGCGTGACCTGCTCGTCGCCGCGCAGACCGAGGAGAGCGACTGCGGCCGTGAGCAGACCAAGGCCGAGCAGGACGTCGACCAGGTCCGTCAGCGGGCCGCGCGCGACCAGCAGCGCCTCGACTCGGGCGCCGTGTCCTCCCCGAAGGACCTGGAGAACCTGCAGCGCGAGATCGTCTCGCTCGCCAAGCGCCAGGGCGACCTGGAGGAGATCGTCCTCGAGGTCATGGAGCGCCGCGAGTCCGCGCAGGAGCGCCTCGCCGAGCTGACCGAGCGGGTCTCCGCCGTCCAGGCCAAGACGGACGACGCGACCGCCCGCCGCGACGCCGCCGAGGGCGAGTTCGACGCCGAGGAGGCGTCCGTGGAGAAGGAGCGCGAGCTCGTCGCGGGCACCGTCCCGGCGGACCTCCTGAAGCTGTACGAGAAGCTGCGCGTCCAGCAGGGCGGCGTCGGCGCGGCCCGGCTGTACCAGCGCAAGTGCGAGGGCTGCCACATCGAGCTCAACATCACCGAGGTGAACGAGGTCCGTGCCGCCGCCAAGGACGAGGTCCTGCGCTGCGAGAACTGCCGCCGCATCCTCGTCCGCACCTCGGAGTCCGGCCTGTAATGACGTCTCCGTCCCCGTCTTCGCGTGAGGTGATCGTCGAGGCCGACGGGGGTTCCCGGGGCAACCCGGGGCCCGCGGGGTACGGGGCGGTCGTCCTCGACCCCGTGACGGGCGAGACGCTCGCGGAGGCGGCCGAGTACATCGGCGTGGCGACGAACAACGTCGCCGAGTACAAGGGCCTGGTCGCAGGCCTGAAGGCGGCGCGGGCACTGTTCCCCGACGTCACCGTCCACGTCCGGATGGACTCCAAGCTGGTCGTGGAGCAGATGTCCGGCCGCTGGAAGATCAAGCACCCGGACATGAAGCCGCTGGCGGCCGAGGCGGGCCGGGTCTTCCCGGCGGGCCGGGTCCGCTACGAGTGGATCCCGCGCGAGCGCAACAAGCACGCGGACCGGCTCGCGAACGAGGCGATGGACGCGGGCAAGCAGGGCCGCCAGTGGGAGCCGTCCGCGTCGACGGCCGCCCTGGACACCTCGGCCGCCCGCAACGCCGCGGCCCCGCCCCCGTCGGGCCCGCCCGGCGACGCGACGGCGGGCGCGGCCCGCGCCCGCGCGGCGCTGGGTGCGCGGCCGGGCGTCACGGAGGCCACCGGGCCCTCCGGCGCCGTCGGCCGTACGGGCACGACCGGGGGATCCCTCGGCACGGCCGCCTGGCCGAGTGGCGCGTCGCGCCCGTCCGGCCCCGCCGCCGAGCCGGACGACGGCCTGTTCGCCGCCGAGGAGGCCCTCACGGCACCGGCCTCGGGAGACTTCGAGGCGCAGGCGGGCGCCACGGCCCCGACCGGCCGCGCCGCGCGGACCCACGCGCCGGAGCCCGAGGCGGCGCCCACGGGGACGCCCGCCGAGCCCACCGGGCCCGAGGAGGCGGGGAGCGCCGCAGCACCCGCCCCCGCCGTGTCCGCCGGGTCCGCACCCGCGCCCACCGCACCGGCCGGGCAGCCGGCCCCCGCCACCACGGCCGCCCCCGGTCAGGGCTGGTCCGGCGGGCCCGACATGAGCGCGCCCGCCACCTTCGTACTCCTGCGCCACGGCGAGACGGCGCTCACGCCCGAGAAGCGGTTCTCCGGGAGCGGGGGGACCGATCCCGAGCTCTCGGCGGCCGGGCTCCGGCAGGCCGAGGCCGTCGCGGAGGCGCTGGCCGCGCGCGGGACCGTCCAGGAGATCGTCAGCTCGCCGCTCACCCGCTGCCGCCAGACCGCCGCCGCCGTCGCCGCCCGCCTCGGGCTCGACGTGCGCGTCGATCAGGGGCTGCGCGAGACCGACTTCGGCGCGTGGGAGGGGCTGACCTTCGGCGAGGTGCGGGAGCGCCACCCCGAGGACCTCGACGCCTGGCTCGCCTCGCCGAAGGCCGCGCCCACCGGCGGCGGCGAGAGCTTCGCGACCGTCGCCCGGCGCGTCGCCGCGACCCGGGACCGGCTGACCGCCGCCCACGCGGGCCGGACCGTCCTCCTCGTCACCCACGTCACGCCGATCAAGACCCTGGTCCGGCTCGCGCTCGGCGCCCCGCCGGAGTCGCTGTTCCGGATGGAGCTGTCAGCCGCGTCGATCTCGGCGGTCGCCTACTACGCCGACGGCAACGCGTCCGTACGGCTCCTCAACGACACCTCCCACCTGCGGTAGCCGGGCAGGGGCGGCGAGCTCCCGCAAAGGGGTGGCGCGGGGACCGCTCCGCGTACCACCATCCCGTCATGACCTGGCACTTCACCGAAGACACCGCCGCCTTCCGTGCCGCGGCGGGGAGACACCTCGCCGCCGAGCCCGCCCGTAACACCGCCGTGCTCACCCTCATGGACCGGGCGGACCGACTGGGCTGGTGGGCCGAGCCGGACGGCCGGGTCACCGGGGTCCTCGCGGTCTCCCCGTCGGGGGCCCTCGACCTCGGGGCGACCACGGAGGAGGCGGCCCTCGCCCTCGCCCTCCGAGCGGGGGAGGCGCCCGTCCTCGCCCTCCGAGCGGGGCAGGAGCCCACGGAGGTCCGTGGCGAGACGGGCACGGTGGAGGCGTACGCCGAGGCCTCCGGCCGCCCCTGGGCGCCGGTCGTCCGGATGCGGCTCTTCCGGCTCGGCGAGCTGACCCCGCCGGACCCGGCCCCGGCCGGCCGGCACCGGATCGCGACCGAGGCCGACGTCCCGCTCGTCGCGGCCTGGACGAGCGAGTTCGCGTCGGCCATCGGGGACGAGCCCGCCGAGGACTACACCGGTTTCGTCACCGAGCGGATCTCCGAAGGCCGCCTTGTCCTCTGGGAGACGCCCGGCGGCCGCGCGGTCTCGATGGCCGCCGTCTCCCGCACGATCGAGGGTCAGGCCCGCGTCCACCTCGTCTACACCCCGCCCGCCGAGCGCGGCCACGGGTACGCGGCGGGGGCCACCGAGGCCGTCAGCCGGCTCGCGGCCGACGCCCTCGGTGCCACCCAGGTCCTGCTCTTCACGGACCTCTCCAACCCCACCAGCAACGCCCTCTACCAGCGCCTCGGCTACCGCCCGGTGACCGACCACCTGGGCGTCGCGTTCAACGGACCCGCCCGCTGACGGGCCCCCGCAGCGCCGCCGCCTCCCGCGCCAGCGTCTCCACCCGGGCCCAGTCGCGGGCGGCGAGGGCGTCGGGCGGCAGCATCCACGTACCGCCGACGCAGCCGACGTTCGGCAGGGCGAGGTAGGCGGGGGCGGAGGCCAGGGAGACTCCGCCCGTCGGGCAGAAACGGGCCTGGGGGAGCGGCCCCGCCAGGGACTTCAGGTACGGAACGCCGCCCGCCGCCTCGGCCGGGAAGAACTTCATCTCCTCCACGCCCCGTTCGAGCAGCGCCACGACCTCCGAGGTCGTCGACACCCCCGGCAGGAACGGCACTCCGGACTCCCGCATCGCGCCGAGCAGCCGCTCCGTCCACCCGGGGCTGACCAGGAACCGGGCCCCGGCGCCCACCGCGTCGGCGACCCCGGCCGCCGAGACGACCGTGCCCGCGCCGACGACCGCGTCCGGCACCTCGGCCGCGATCGCGCGTACGGCGTCGAGCGCGGCCGGGGTACGCAGGGTGACCTCGATGAGCGGCAGCCCGCCGGCCACCAGGGCCCGGGCCAGCGGCACGGCGTCGACGGCGTCCTCGATCACGACCACCGGGACGACGGGGACGCCGGGGGTTCCCGGGGCAGGGGAGGCTTCCGGGGCAAGGTCGAACACGCTCGTCATGGGCGTCATCCTGCCCACGACGAGCGTCACACGCAACGAGCGTTGCGCAGGGTGCAACGGACGGTCAGTGGATCTCGTCCACCAGCACGTCGAGCGCCCCCGGCTTCCCACTCTCCTCCACCACGTACCGCAGGTCCCGCAGCGCCACCACCAGCTCCTCCGGCGAACGCGGCACCGCGCCCGCCTCAAGGAGACTCCGGACGATCCGGCCCTTCGTCGCCTTGTTGAAGTGGCTGACCACCTTCCGGGTCGGCGCGTGCAGCACCCGCACCGTCGCCGTCCGCGCCGCCACCTCCCCCTTCGGCTTCCACGCGGACGCGTACGCCGACGAGCGCAGGTCCAGGACGAGCCCGTCCCCGGCCGCCTCGGGCAGGACGGACGCCATCGCGTCCCGCCAGTGCCCGCCGAGCGCGCCGAGCCCCGGCAGCTTGACCCCCATCGAGCAGCGGTACGACGGAATCCGGTCGGTCACCCGCACCGCGCCCCACAGCCCCGAGAACACGAGCAGGGACCGCCCCGCCCGCCTCTTGGCCGCCGCGTCCAGGGACGCCAGACCCAGCGCGTCGTACAGCACACCCGTGTAGATCTCCCCGGCCGGCCGCGCGCCCGCCGTCCGCAGGTCCACGTTCTTCGCGATCTCGCCGCGCAGGCCCTCGCTCAGACCCAGCACCTCGCGCGCCTTCTCCTCGTCGGCCGCGCACAGCTCGACCAGCTCGTCCAGGACGGCCGCCCGCGCCTCCGCGAGCCCCGGCAGGGACAGCGACTCCGGCTTGAGCGGCGCCCCGCGCCCCGAGGAGGCCTTGCCCTCGGAGGGCGGCAACAGCACGAGCACGGTGGTTCTCCTTCGTCCGTACGGGGATGGGGGTGCGGCCCCAGGAGCCCAGCGTACGAGGTGCCGCACCCCTCCCCGTACGGAAAGGCACCGCACCCACCCCTTACGCGGCGCCGCGCCCACCCCCTACGAGGTGCCGCCCCCCGCCCCTCCCCATACGCTCGGTCCATGCCCCGCCGCCACATTCACGTGACCGGCGCAGCCGAGGCTCCGCTGCGGGCCGCCCTGCGCGCACTCCGTACCGAGCTCGCGATCCCCGAGGACTTCCCGCCCGCCGTCCTCGCCGAAGCCGAGGCCGCCGCGAAAGCCCCCCGACTCCCCGCCTACGACGCCACCGACCTGCCCTTCTTCACCGTCGACCCGCCGACCTCCACCGACCTCGACCAGGCCATGCACCTGGCCCGCAGGTCCGACGGCGGCTACCGCGTCCATTACGCCATCGCCGACGTCGCCGCCTTCGTCACCCCCGGCTCCGCCCTCGACGCCGAGGCCCACCGGCGCGTCCTCACCCTCTACTTCCCCGACGGCAAGGTCCCCCTCCACCCCGCCGTTCTCTCCGAGGGCGCCGCCAGCCTCCTCCCCGGCGAGCCCCGCCCCGCCCTCCTGTGGCGCATCGACCTCGACGCGGAAGGCCGCCGCGTCGCCACCGACGTCCGCCGCGCCCTCGTCCGCAGCCGCGCCAAACTCGACTACGCGGGCGTGCAGAAGCAGATCGACACGGGCACCGCCGAGGAACCCGTCGCCCTCCTCCGCGACATCGGACGCCTCCGCGAAGCCCTCGAAGCCGAACGCGGCGGGATCTCCCTCAACGTCCCCGAGCAGGAGGTCGTCGAGCAGGACCACACCTATTCCCTCGCCTACCGGGCCCCGCTCCCCGCCGACGGCTGGAACGCCCAGATCTCCCTCCTCACCGGCATGGCCGCCGCCGACCTCATGACCGCCGCGGGCACCGGCATCCTGCGCACCCTCCCCACCGCCCCCGACGGCGCCGTCGCCCGCCTGCGCCGCTCCGCGCAGGCCCTCGGCGTCGACTGGCCCCACCACGTCTCGTACGCCGACGTCGTCCGCGCCGCCGACCCCACCGACCCGCGCCACGCCGCCTTCCTCCAGGAGTGCACCACCCTGCTCCGCGGCGCCGGATACACCGTCTTCACCGACGGCCACATCCCCACCCCCGCCGTGCACGCCGCCGTCGCCGACGAGTACACCCACTGCACCGCGCCCCTGCGCCGCCTCGTCGACCGGTACGCGGGCGAGCTGTGCGTGGCGGCCGTCGCGGGCGACGAACCGCCCGAGTGGGTACGCGCCGCCCTGCCCGCCCTGCCCGACGAGATGGCCGACGGCTCGCGCCGCGCCAACACCGTCGAACGCGAGAGCGTCGACATCGTCGAGGCGGCGCTCCTGCGGGAACGCGTCGGCGAGATCTTCGACGCGTACGTGATCGACGTGAAGGAACGCGAACCGGCCGTCGGCACCGTCCACCTCGACGACCCGGCGGTCGTCGCCCGCATCGAGGGCGGCGACTCCCGCCTGCCGCTGGGGGAGTGGCTGCGGGTCAGGCTCGCGGAAGCGGACCCGGGGACGGCGAAGGTGCTGTTCGCGCCCGCGTGACGGCCGGGCCCAGCTCGCGGTACAGGGCGCGCGCGTCGTCGGCGTGGAACCGGATCAGCCGTACGGGCCGGGGCGCGCCGAAGAAGCGGGGCGCGTCGACGGGCTCGGTCAGCTCGACGGTGACGGAGGTCTGCGAACCGACGGCGAGGTTCAGCTCGCCCTCGGCCTTCTCGTGCGAGAACACCAGCTCGTGACGGACGGACGCGATCCGGTCGAGGGGCACGGACACGTCGACGTGCGCGGCCTGCCGCAGCCGCAGGACGTCCCCGGCGAGGGTGTGCGGGCGGGTCACGGAGGCGGCGTGAAGCCCGAGGACGAAGAGCACGGTGTAGACGTCCAGGACGAGCACGATCGCGTGGACGACGGGCCAGTCGGCGAGCAGATACGACATGCCGACGCTCTCGACCAGGCACACGAACGCGAAGCCGTACATGAGCGCCGCCTGGTCCCGCGCGTGCGGGAACACCCCGTCGACGCCGTCGACCCCGTGCGGGCGCCGTGCCACCCACCGCCCCAGACTCGTCATGATCCGCAGCTCGTGCCCCGTGATCCGCAGCACCGGCTCGGGCACGAGCTCGTGGACGGCCGCCCGCCGGGAGAACCCCCTCCGGCGCAGCCGCAGATAGGCGAGACCTTCGGCGAGGAGAAGCGCGACCATGAGGAGCTCGGCGCCGGCCCACACGGCGGCGGACATCCGGACCCCGCCGACGAGAAGGACGGCGAGGACGACCTCGGCGGGGAGAGCGACGTAGGCGACGAGGCGGAGAAGCCGGAGGCCGCCACTTCTGCGGCCGGTCATGGGCTCTGCCGGCGTCATCGCTCCAGCTCCGGTCATCGCTGCTCCGGCCATCGGCCCCGCTCCCGTCATCGGCCCCGCTCCGGTCATCGGCCCTGCTCCCGTCGGTCCCGGACCAGGCGCATCGCCAGGTGGATGGCCGCGGACTGCGCCGGGGCGAGGTCCGCGAAGAGGGCGTCGGCGAGAGAGGTGTCGGACGTACCGGTGGTGGTGCCGCCCGGCGCGGCGGCCGGGATCTCGACCCCCAGCTCGTCCGGCAGGCAGGCGGCGAGCACCCGCGCGGCCTCGGCGACCCGGGGGTCGTCCGCCTCCGCCCCGGAGAGGGCGTCGAGCAGCGGGTACACCTCGTGCGCGTGCTCCGCCGCCCCCTCCATCAGGCCCATCAGCCGCGCCCGTTCCTCCTCGGGCACGACGACGTCGAGCAGGGCCAGGATCTGCCGGTCCTTCGCCGCCATCGGGGACTCGGGCAGCTCGCCCAGGCCCGCGAGCAGGGCGGTGAGCTCCGGCGACATGGGCCCGTCGGCGGGCAGCCGCCCGGCCCGGGCCTCGTCGAGGAGCGCGGAGAGACGTTCCCGGCGCGCCCGGATCTCCGCCTCCTGTCGTGCCAGGTCCTCCGCGAGCTCCTCCAGCACGTCGGCGAGCCCCCGCCCCTCGTCGTCGGCGAGCACGCCCCGTACCTCGTCGAGCCCGAGCCCCAGCTCGGTGAGCCGCCGGATACGGGCGAGCAGCACGGCGTCCCGGACGCCGTACTCCCGGTATCCGTTGGCCCGCCGCGCGGGCTCGGGCAGCAGGCCCGACTGGTGGTAGTGCCGCACGGCGCGGGGGGTGACCCCGACCAGGGCGGCGATCTCGCCGATACGCATGCGCCCAGTAGAAACCCTGACGCTGCGGCAAGGTCAAGCGGTCACTCCGGGGACCGTCCCCGATCATGTGCCACGATCGGGGGAACGACCTCGATCACAGGGACGGCGGGTGCCTCGATGTCCGACGATCACGACATGACTGCCATGCCGCACGCACCACTCACGCAGGCCGACCGCCTGCTGGAGGGCTTCTTGGCGCTGGAGACGCCGGAGGGCTTCCGGGCGGAGCTGATCGAAGGGGAGATCGTCGTGACGCCGCCGCCGGACGGGGACCACGAGGACTACATCAGCCGGATCGTCACGCAGGTGATCCGCAAGTCGGTGACCGGGATGGATTTCTCCGGGAACAAGGGGCTGACCCTGAAGGAGGCCCCCGGGGCCCCGAGGGACCACGTCATCCCCGACGGGACGTTCGCGCCGGAGGCCCGGCGCCTGTTCCGGGGCGCGGACTCCTGGATGCCCTGCGAGGGCGTTGCCCTCGTCCTCGAAGTCACCTCGCGCCGCCCGAACGTCGACCGTGACATCAAGCGCCGCTGCTACGCCCGTGGCGGCATCCCGCTCTACCTGCTCGTCGACCGGGACACATCGACGGTGACGCTCTTCAGCGACCCGGAGGACGGCGAGTACCTCCGGCGGGACCTCGCGCCCTTCGGCAAGTCCCTCCCCCTCCCCGCCCCCTTCGGCTTCGACCTGGAGACGGCCGACTTCCTCTGAGGCCGACTTCCTCCGAGGCCGGCCGCCTCCGAAACGGCGGGTAGCATGGTCGGCACGGCAGACGAGCCGGGCGGGCGGCCGCGTGGAGATCCTCGGATCTTCCCGAGGAACGTCCGGGCTCCACAGAGCAGGGTGGTGGCTAACGGCCACCCGGGGTGACCCGCGGGACAGTGCCACAGAAAACAGACCGCCGGGGGCTTCGGTCCTCGGTAAGGGTGAAACGGTGGTGTAAGAGACCACCAGCGCCTGAGGTGACTCAGGCGGCTAGGTAAACCCCACTCGGAGCAAGGTCAAGAGGGGACACCTCGGTGTCCCTGCGCGGATGTTCGAGGGCTGCTCGCCCGAGTCCGCGGGTAGACCGCAGGAGGCCGGCGGCAACGCCGGTCCTAGATGGATGGCCGTCGCCCCGACGACCGCGAGGTCCCGGGGCACAGAACCCGGCGTACAGCCCGACTCGTCTGTCGGCCCACGTGGGGAGGGCCCCCGCCCAGGCGCTACGCCCGGGCAGGGTCCCTTCTCGTTCACCCGGCGCCGAGCTCCGGGGAGACCGGCCGCTCGAAGAAGGTCTCCAGGACGACCGTGGCCTGCGTTCCACTGACCCCGTCGATCGCGTAGATACGGCGCAGCACGTCCTGCAACTGCTCCGTGGTCGCCGTCCTGACCTTCACGAGCACCGACGCGCTGCCGGCGATGACGTGCGCCTCCAGGATCTCGGGGAGCGCGGCGAAGTCCTGTGCCGAATCGCCCATCCACGAGACCGAGTCGACCATCACGTACGCCAGGACGGCACCGCCCACCGCCGCCGGGTCCACCTCGACGGTGGTGCGGCGGATCGCACCGCGCTCCCTCAGCTTCCGTACGCGCTCGTGGGCCGCCCCGGCCGAGAGGCCCACGGCCTGGCCCAGTGCGGCGTAGGACTGGCCGGCGTCCTGCTGGAGGTGGGCCAGCAGGGCGCGATCGATGTGATCCACAACTCTCCATTCGGTCTGATCTTGCCGAGACCGTACCTCATTCGGCAGTCTTCTCATCAGGCCGTACAGCATTCGGACGGCATCCGTGTGGATGGGAAGGAACCCGCATGACCAGCGAGCGCCCCGCACTGTACGAGATGTTCGACGACCGGTTCCGTACCGGACGGTGCATGAACGGTGACGACGGCCTGGAGGTCCTCTACACCGGCTGCCGCTGGGCCGAGGGACCGATCTACCTGCCCGCCTGGAAGCAGGTGGTCTGGAGCGACATCCCCAACGACCGGATGCTGCGCTGGGACGAGGAGACCGGCGCCGTCAGCGTCTTCCGCCGCACCGCCGGGCACACCAACGGCAACACCCTCGACCGCCAGGGCCGGCTGATCACCTGTGAGCAGGGCAACCGCCGGGTGACCCGCACCGAACACGACGGCACGATCACGGTCCTCGCCGACCGCTGGCAGGGCAAGCGGCTGAACAGCCCGAACGACGCGGCGGTCAAGTCCGACGGCTCCATCTGGTTCTCCGACCCGGACTTCGGCATCACCAGCGACTACGAGGGCTACCGCGCGGAGAGCGAGATCGGCTCCAACAACGTCTACCGCATCGATCCCGCCACGGGCGAAGTACGGCTGGTCGCCGACTGCTTCGCCGCCCCCAACGGCCTCGTCTTCTCGGCCGACGAGCGGCAGCTCTTCGTCTCCGACACCCGGGCGGGCTTCATCAGGGTCTTCGACGTACGCGAGGACGGCACGCTGTCGGACGGCGAGATCTTCGCCGAAGCGGGCGCCCGGGGGGCGGCCCGCTTCGACAACCTCCGCTTCGACGACGGCGGCCGGCTCTGGGCGGCCGCGATGAACGACGGAGTGCACTGTTACGACCCCGACGGCACCCTGATCGGCCGGCTGAACGTGCCCGAGGCGGTCGCCAACATCGCCTGGGGCGGAGCCAAGCGCAACCGCCTCCTCATCGCCGCCGAGACCAGCCTCTACTCGGTGGTCATGGCCGTCACGGGCACCCACCCGACCGGACCGGGGCGCAGGCCCTGGCTGGACCCGCGGTCCCGCTGAACCGGCCGGCGGGGCCTGCCGTTCAGGGGCGACGGACCTCGAAGTGGAAGCAGCCGTACTCGACCGCCCGGACGTGCACCAGTGCCACGGCCGGGTCGGCGAAGGCCTCGTCGAAGGCCAGGTCGAAGCCCTCGGACGTCGCCTCCGGAATCTCCAGGAGCCGGCCCCCGACGATGCGGCCCGCCGCGTCGTAGCGACGCAGGGTCCGGAGCGCTTCCGCACGGGCGAAGGGGTACGTCTCCGAGGGCGCGGGCCCGCCGCACTCCTCGGCGTGGACGAAGACGGGCCCCTGCTCGTCGTACGCGCCCGGTTCGGCCCCGGTCTCGGCGGCCCAGCGACGCAGCGGCGCGTACGAGACGAGCGCGATCCGCTCGCCCGGGACGGAGAGGCGCAGACAGCAGCGGAGGGGGTCGCCGCCCTCGTCGGCGGAGTACGGAACGCAGGCGCGGCCCGCGTCGTCGGTGACGCGCAGTTCGGCGAGGGCGGAGGGCACGATGGCGCGGGCGCCGTAGGCGGTCGTGGTGGTGGTCTGGGTGCTCATACGGCCAGGGTCGCGCGGGGGTGGCTCGGCCGCTGGCGGAATTCGGACGCGGCGGTGCGGGCGGAGACCGGGTCGGCCGGGGGGAGAGACTCGGGTCGGCCTGGGGGGAGAGACCCTGGGCCGGCCTGCGGGTGGAGACCCTGGGGCGGCCGACGGGTCCGCGATCCCCCGGCGGGTGAAGACGCGGGACCGTCCGGACGACCGACACGTCGATCACCACGGTCGGCGGGACCCCCGCGGCCAGTCTGGTGGTCACTTTCCGCGCCGTCCGCGCCGACCCGAGGCGCCGGCGATGCGTCCCATGGAGGCGAACGTGCCGGCTCACGACCAAGGTTCCGCACTCTCCCGGCGGGGGTTCCTCATGGGCGGGGCCGCGTGCGCGGGTGTCCTCGCGGTGCCCTCCGTCGCCGGCGCGCAACCGCGATCCCGGGCAGCGGTGCCGGCGAACTACACCCTCACCGTCACCATCGACTCGTCGCAGTTCCAGGAGATCTGCGTGTACCAGAAGCCGGTCGACCTCGGCGTCCCGAACGCACTGTCCCTCGCCTGGCTGACCGCGCCCGCCTGGCCGACGCGGACCGTGCCCTTCACGTGGTCCCCGAGCTACAACTTCGCCTGGTCGATGACCGGCCCGCTCGAACCCGGCGGGCACTTCTCGGCGTGGGAGCAGATCGCCGCCGACCCGGCCGCCCAGATCCAGAACCGGATCGGGTTCGACCACGGCAACGGCGACTTCGGGTTCGTGGCCGCCGCGGGACCCGCGCCGGTGGGCGTCCTGGAGATCGACGTGCAGGACGACGTACCGGAGGGGACCGCCTCGGTCGGCATCGGCATGACCGACGCCCCGGTCTTCGCGGTGCAGGCGGAGCCCGGCGCCATCCTGCCGTTCACGCCGCATCCCGAGTACTGGGTGACGGCCGGCACCTTCCTCCAGGGCCAGGTGCTGGACATCGAGGAGATCACGAACGCGGCCCTCGTCCCCTTCGACGGCACGTACGCGATGCACGCCACCCTCGGCTCGAACAACGAGTGGTCCGTGAACCCCTCATAGGTCCGTGAGGGGCAGAGGGACAGAGGGGCAGAGCGACAGAGGGTCGGAGGGTCAGAGGGTCGGAGGGTCAGAGCGGCTGGAGACGGCGGTGCAGGAGACAGAACTCGTTGCCCTCCGGATCGACCAGGACGTGCCAGTTCTCGGCGCCGCTCTGACCGATGTCCGCCGGCCTCGCGCCGAGCGCGAGCAGCCGCTCCAACTCGGCGTCCTGGTCACGGTCGGTGGGATTGACGTCGATGTGGAGCGGGAGCTTCCCGGTGCGCGGGTCGCTGCTGGGGCTGAGGACGAGGGTCGGCTGCGGGCCGCCGAAGCCGGCGTCGGGCGGACCGATCTCGATGCTTCCGTCGTCCTCCCGGCCGAGCTCGACGTAACCGAGGACCTCGCTCCAGAACGCGGCGAGCCGCTCGGGGTCGGCACAGTCGATGACCAGTTCACTGATGCGGCATGCCATGTCCGTCAGTCTAGGCAGGGATGCGCAGCCAGTCGGTGTACCAGGCCCGGAAATCGGGGTACGCGGGGACGAAGCCGCCCCAGTCCGGATCCAGTCGCCAGATCTCGCCCGCCCGCGGCCCCGTCACGACCAGCCGGACGTACATGCCACAGCCCTCCTCCCCCAGCGTGAGCGTGCCCGGAGTCAGTTCCTCCTCCCTGCCGCCGATCACGCCGGGAAGGGGATCGGTGAGGGGGAACCGCGTGGCGAGCCGGCCCGGTCGACGGTCCTCCTCCCACTCGCCGTCCACGGCCCAGTCGTCCCCCGCCTCCGGGCGGGGAGTCGTCAACGGCAGCAACCCGTAGGCCGGGCCGGCGGGGCCGTCGCCCACCCCCGCCACGAAGTCACGGTAGTCCGGGGGGAGTCGGATGCCGTGCTCCTCCTCGAACGCGCGGATCTCCGCCTCGGGGAGCGCCGGGCGCAGCTCGTACCTGTGCATGCCGGACCCGAAACGCGCACACTCGGGGTCCCGCGCCGACAGCTGCCGTATCCGAGCGCGCACCTCGGTCTCGTCCCAGCTCGCCATTCCCCGACCCTATGCCTCCGCCTGCCCGTCGCCCGGTCGTGGAGGAGCCGCCGCTGCGGCGGCCGACAGGAGTTTCTCCGCCAGGACTTGGCAGCGGGCCTTGAGCTCCGGAGGGTCGAGCAGTTCGAACTCGTGCCCCAAGAGGAGTACGTGCATGAGCACGCGGTCGAGGCTCGCCGCGCCGCTCCGGACCTCGCAACGGTCCTCGCCCCGTTCTCGCACGAGAGCCGCCGACGGCGGGATCTGCGCGCGGACCGTGTCCGCGGGGGCGTGGACGAGGAAACGCGCCTGATGCGGGTAGACCCGGCTCGCCACACCCTCCTGTACGTACTCCGCCGCGACCGGCGCCGCACGGGGGCGGAAGCGCCACGTCCGGGCCGTCACCGCCGTCATCCTGTCCACGCGGAAGGTGCGCCAGTCGTCCCGGTCGAGGTCGTACGCGAGGAGGTACCAGCGCCGGTCGGAGGCGACCAGACGGTGGGGCTCGACCCGGCGAGGTCGCGGCGTGTCTCCGGAGGGGTAGTCGAAGCCCGCCTCGACCTCCGCGCGGCAGGCGCCGGCCAGCATCATGAGCACCTCGGGATCGACCGGCGTGCGGCCGCCCGCGCCGAAGAACTCCACCGAGCCCGACAGGGTGCGCACCTCGTGCCGCAGCCGGGTCGGCAGGACCTGGTCGAGCTTGGTCAGCGCCCGGAGCGCGGCGTCGCCGGTGCCCGCGGCCGCGCCGGCGAGCAGGGAGACCGCGGTGGCGATCGCCTCCTCGTCGTCGAGGAGGAGCGGGGGCAGGGCCTGGCCCCGGCCGAGACGGTAGCCGCCGCCCACTCCCTGGCCGGCATGGACCGGATAGCCCAGCGTGCGCAGCCGCTCGACATCGCGCCGGATCGTGCGGGGCGTGACGCGCAGCCGTTCGGCGAGCTCGGGGCCGGTCCAGAGGTGACGCTGCTGCAGCAACCCGAGGAGGGTGAGTACCCGCTCGGTCGTACCCCGCTCGTCCATGTGGCTCAGCCTGCCAGAGATGGCGGACCGATCCTGTCCGCCTTGGGTGCCAGGGTGGATCCATGGACGCAGAGGGCGGACGCGGACGCGGAGGCGGACGCAGAGACGGACGCGGACGCGACGCGGACACGGATCTGCGTGACCGCTACCTGCACAGCGCAACGAACGGAGCAGCATGATGAGCCGCCGATTCCAGGTCACGTTCGACGCACACGACCCGGGGGCGCTGTCGACCTTCTGGCGTGACGCACTGGGTTACGTCCACCCCGCCCCGCCCGGGGTGGAACTGCCGGAGGGCGCGGACCCGCTGGCCGCGTGGGACGACTTCCTCGCGAAACTCGGGGTGCCGGAGGAGGAGCGCAACACGCGGTCGGCGCTGGAGGACCCGGAGGGTCAGGGACCGAGGGTGTTCTTCCAGCAGGTGCCGGAGGACAAGGTGGCCAAGAACCGGGTGCACCTCGATGTCAGGGCGGCGCCCGGACTGGAGGGGGAGGAGAGGATGGCGGCGCTGGAGGCCGAATGCGAGCGGCTGGTCGCGCTGGGGGCGAAGCGGCTGCGCCGCTTCGAGCCGGAGCCGCCGATGAGTACCGGGTGGATCGTGATGGCGGACCCTGAGGGCAACGAGTTCTGTTTGGACTGAGGGGTCTGGTGGGTGGGGTCTCCTAGGCGCGAGGGGTGGGCCGGGTTCGGGAGTGTCGGGTGGGACCGCCCTCTTTCCGAGAGTCGCTCCTTCCGGCGGTGCGTCAAGGGCGCTCCCTGCGGTCGCGTCGCTGCGCGATGGCCTTCGGCCACCCTTGACCCACCGCCTCCAGGAGCGAAAGACCTCTCGGAGGGCGGTCCGGGGGGCGGGGTCACCGCCGGGCCCCGGGCAGTATCCGGGGACGGCGTGCGTCTGCCGGCCGGTGGGTGGGGGCTTGGTTCGCGGCGGGGGTCGGTGGGTGGAGTTCCGATGGGTTCGGGGCGCGCTGCCGTGCGATGGGGCAGTCGGGCTCGGCTCGGCGGCCGGCGGCCGGTTCGGGGTGGGGCTTCAGGCCCCGCTGGTCGCTCCCGGTGGGTGGGAGGAGTGGAAACCCTGCATTACTCCGAGTAGCACGTCTCGGATTAAGACCCAAAGGGGGCACTTCGCCCATTCCGGGCGATGAAACTGCAAGAAACTCTCGCCAGCCGCTCCCACCACCCACGAACACAGACCAGCGGGGCCTGAAGCCCGACCAACCACCGACCGCAACCCGCTAAGCCAAGCCCGACCGCCCCATCGCACTGCCGCGCACCCCGAACCCACCGAACTGCACCCACCCAGCCCCGCCGCGAACCGAGCCCCCACCCACCGGCCGCCAGACGCACGCACCGACCCCGGATACTGCCCGGGGCTCTGCGTAGGCCGGGTCCCCCGGCCGCCCTCCGAGTGTGAAAAGGCGGCCTCCGCCGCCGGGTCAAGGGTGGGCGCAGCCCATCGGCGAAGCCGACTTGCCCTTGACGCGGTGGTGGAGGCCGCCACACTCGGAAAGAGGGCGGCCGCACCAGAAGCCCACGTACCCGGCTCACCCCAGACACCTCACAGACCCGCACCTCCCAGGCCCCCGCACCCCCCGCACCCCCCGCACCCCCCCACCCCCCGCTCAACCGCACAAAGCCGTGTCCACCACCTTCAGCACACCGTTGATGCCCGCCTCCTCCATCGGGATGCTCGTCACCGCCACGTTTGCGGCCCGGCCGGCGTCGGTGACTCCGCCCCTGGTCTCGTAGCCCGCGATGTCACCGCCGTGGCCCCAGTAGACGCCGCCGCACGACAGCGGCCTGCTCATGAGCCCCAGGCCGTAGTGGAACCGGGTGCCCTCGATCGGCACCGTCGTGCGCATCTGGGTGCGCTGCGCCTCGGCGAGGAGGAGGTCGCTGCCGAGGAGCTTGCCGAAGAAGCGGTTGAGGTCCGAGTTGGTGGAGATCATCTGGCCCGCCGCCCAGGCCACCGACGGGTCGAGTTCCGTGAAGTCGCGCAGCGGCTCCCCCGCCTTCGTCCTGTGATAGCCCCTCGGGTGGGGTTCCCGGATGCTCTTGTCACCAGGAGCGGGGAAGTACGTGTGCCGCAGCCCGATCTTCTTGATGATGCGCCGGTCGATCTCTTCCGCCAACGGCCTGCCGGTGACCTTCTGGATGATCAGGCCGGCCAGTACGTAATTCGTGTTGCTGTAACTCCACTTCTTCCCCGGCTCGAATTCGGCCTTGTGCTTGAGCGCGATGTCGACGAGGTCGCGGGGTTCGAAGTACCGGTGCGGGAGTTCCTCGTCGCTGATGTCGTCCCCGTACTCCGGAATTCCGCTCGTGTGCTGCAGGAGCTGACGGACCGTGATGCGACCTCCGTCGATGCCCTCCCCGCGTACGAGGCCCGGGAGATACGTGTCGACCGACGCTTCGAGGTCGACCTTTCCCTCACCGACCAATTGCAGGACGACCACCGCCGTGAACGTCTTGGTGTTGCTGCCGATCCGCACCTGACCGTCCCTCGGCACCTTCGCTCCGGTGGCCAGATTCCCCACCCCGGCGACGTACGTACGAGTGCGGCCCTCACCGTCCTCGACGCTCGCCAGCGCGGCGGGCTGGCCCTCCCTCACCAGCGCGTTCAGGCCCTGCTGGACGGTGTCCTGCTTCGGGGCGGCGAACGCCGTGGGCGGCGCCAGGGCTCCCGCCGTCATGACGGCGACGACCACCGCGGCCGCAGCGGCCGCTCCTCCGCGGCGGCCTCCCACCTGCCGTCGGGAGAAGCGGAACCTCGATGCCTTCTTCGCTTGCGTGTTCATCAGCTGTCCTTCCGTCGATCGGGCAGGACACGATCATGTTTTCCAGGGGGCGGATGCGCATCGCGGGAAGGCGGGAGCTTTTGCTCCCCCGATCGGGGGAGGCCGCTCGTGAACCGCCCGTACATACTGGCCGATTATGATCAAGGGACTCCGGCCGCTGCTGCGCCGTTCCACGTACTCGGGAGCGTTGTTCGCCTACGGCGCCGTTCTGGCCAGCCTTCCCCTGTTGTCCTTCGCGCTGCTGCCGGCGCTGGCGTGGCGATCCGCTCCCGAGGGAGTCCAGATCGTCGTGGTCCTGCTCGTCTGGGCGGCACTGATCGGCCTGATCGGTCTGGCCCGCACCACTCGGCGGGTACTGGTCGTGTCCGCCCGTCGGCTGCTGAGGGTGGCGTTGCCGACCCCGGCCGCCCCGAGGGCCGCCGTTCCCTCGTCCGTCCCCTCCTCCGTCCCGTCCGTCGCCGACCGTTGGCGGACTCCGCTCTGGCTGTTGCTGCATGTGACGCTCGGCTGGACGGGTGCGCTCGCGAGCGGTGTGCTGCTCTTCGTGGCCCTGACCCTCCCGGGGGGTTGGCTCGGCGCGGAGTTCGCGCTGAGCCTGTTCGGCCGGTCGGTGCGGGTGGAGGGCGGCTGGCAGAGCTGGGCGGTGGCGTCGGGCTGTCTGCTGCTCGCGGCAGCCGTCTGCGTGCTGGTCACCAACGCCCTGCGGTGGTCGGCGCCGAGGCTGCTCGGGCCGTCGACGGCCGAGCGGCTCGCCCTCGCGGCCGAGCGGGAACTGCGGCTGGCCGAACGCAACCGGCTGGCCCACGAGTTGCACGACTCCATCGGGCACACCCTGACGACGACCACGATCCAGGCCGCTGTCGCGAGCGAGTTGATGTCCGCCGACCCGGTGGCGGCGCGGGCCGCCCTGCGCAGCATCGAGGAGTCGGCCCGCGCCGCGCTCGAAGACCTGGACTACGTGCTCGGGGTGCTGCGCGAGCAGGAGGCCGAGACGGCGCCGACCCGCACCCTGGCCGATCTGCCCGAGCTGCTCGACCGGTTGCGGCACGCGGGCGCGGCGGTGGAGTGGGACCGGTCGGGGGATCTGGCGCAGGTGCAGGGGACGCTGTCCCGGGCGGCGTACCGGATCCTGCAGGAGGGGCTGACCAACGCCATGCGGCACGGAGCGGGCGGTCCGATCGAGGTGCGGGTGGCGGCCGGACCGGACGTTCTTGAGCTCGGCGTGGTCAACGAGACCGGGGCCGGTACGGAGGTGAGTGCGGGGCCGGGCCGACGGAAGGCCTTTCCCACCTCCGGGCACGGGCTGCCCGGTCTCGTCGAGCGCGTGCGCCTGTTGCACGGGGAGATCGAGGCGGGCCCGGACGGGCCGAGGCACTGGCGACTGGCGGTCAGGCTGCCCGTACGGTTGTCGGCATGACAGGCCCCGACTCCGGCGAGACCGTGACGACCCTCCTGATCGCGGACGACGACGAGGTGACCCGCAGCGGTCTGCGTACCTTGCTCGCGGCGCAGCCGGGGATCGCGGTGGTCGGGGAGGCCGCCGACGGTGTGGAGGCGGTCGAGCGGGCGCGGCGGCTGCGTCCGGACGTGGTCCTGATGGACGTACGGATGCCACGCCGCAACGGGATCGAGGCCACCCGGCAACTCCTCGCCGAGTCACCGGAGTTGTCGGAGTCTCCGGAGTTGACGAAGTCTCCGCATTCTCCGGAGTCGGCGGATTCGGTCGGCCCTTCCTTCGCGCCGCCGAAGGTCGTCGTCATCACCACGTTCGAGAACGACGACTACGTCACCGCCGCGCTCAGCGCGGGGGCCAGCGGCTTCGTGCTCAAGCGGCTTCCGGTCCGGCAGATCGCGGAGGCCGTGCGGGTGGTGGCGGCGGGGGAGGCGATCCTCTTCCCGGCGACGCTGCGCCGGATGGTCGCCGCCCGTCCGCTGGACTCCGCAGCGGCGCTGCCGAAGGCGGCGCTGACGGGGCGGGAGGAGGAGGTGTTGCGGCTGATGGCCACCGGTCTGTCCAACCCGGAGATCGCGGAGTCGCTGACGGTGAGCCTGGAGACGGTGAAGACGCACGTCGGGAACGTGCTGACCAAGCTGGGCGCACAGAACCGGACCCACGCGGTGGTCATCGCGTACGAGTCCGGTCTGGTGGTGCCGGGGTTCACCGGCTGACGCGGCCGCCCGTGTGTTCCCGGCCCGGGAGGGTCCGGCCAGGGGGACACCTGGCCGGACCCTCGCGCGCGTGGGTGTAGGTGCCCGGACTCAGGCCGGGTCGCGACCTGGAGAGCGACGCACGCGGACCGTCCGGAGGGGACGCGCCGCAGAGCGATCGACTCAGGCGAGGACCTCGATCCTCCACTGGGGGTCCCGGTCGTCCGTGCGGACGAAGACGCGCTTGGGGAGCAGGGACCGGTCCTCGAAGAGGTCGCGGCCGAGGGCCAGGCCGTTCTGGTCGATCACGTACATGCCGTCCTTGAGGTCGACGAGCGAGGTGATCGTGGTGGTGCCGTCGGCGTCGACGCGCTGGAGGCGCCAGACGGAGGCGGGGGAGTCGTCGGGGCGGACGACCGCCGGGGCGCGCTCGGTGCCCGCCGAGGCGATGGTCTCCTCCGTGCCCTTCGCGCTCATCCGGAAGCCCCCGTCCTCCCGGGTGACCAGCCACTCCCCGGCCCGGGTCGGGTCGGCGAGGAAGCCGACCAGGGCCCCGTCCTGGGCTCCGACGGGGGCCCCCTTCGCGTACAGCTTGACGACCTTGCCGGCGTTCGACATCGCTCCTCCTGGGGTGGGTACGGCAGTTACGCGGACACTGCCCGTACGGCCCTGCCCGAGGCCAGTGAACACGCAGGTCATAGGCTGTGTGGCGCTGAGAAGTCGTCAGGGAGGGGAAGGTTCCGCGCGCCGTGGAGCACGATCGGAGTCAGGATCAGGGTGGGGTTCGGGGCAGGTCTCGGGGGCGGTCGGAGGTGTCGCGGGGCACGAACGGCCCGGCGTCCGTGAGGCCGACCGGGGAACGCTGGTGGCGGCGGCCCGGGTTCGTCGTCCTCTGTCTCGTCCTCATGCCGCCGGCGGGCATCGTGCTGGCCTGGCGGACCCGGTGGTCGCCGGGTCGGAAGGTGCTCGCGACCGTCCTCTCGGGGGTCTGGTTCGTGGCCGTGGGCACGAGCGATTCGTCCACGGACAAGCCCACCGTCGCCGACGCCAGGCCGCTCGTCGGCACGCGTCCGACGGCCTTCGCCCCCTACATCCCGCCCACGCCCACCCCGACCCCCACGGTGCGGCGGGTCGTGGCCGACTACCGGGGGCAGAATCTGGAGACGGCGTCGCGGGCGGCGTACGACGCCGGGTTCCGTGCGCGGTCGCACGACGCGACCGAGGACGACAAGATGCAGCTCGTGGACGGCAACTGGAAGGTGTGCTTCCAGGATCCGGCCGCCGGGGAGACGGCCACGGCCTCGCAGGGGCGGCGGATCAGGATCGAGTTCGCCGTCGTCGAGAAGAGCAGCCCGTGCCCGGCGCGGGACGGGGTGGCCGTCGTCTTCCCCGAGGTGCCGAACGTGGTCGGCATGACCTTCGCGAAGGGCTCGGCCGAACTGCGCGAGGTGGGCCTCACGGAGATCCGGGGGGCCAGCGTGTACACGGACGTGGAGCTGAGCGCCCGGCACGAGGACTGGCGGATCTGCTTCCAGAACCCGGAGGCGGGCGAGGACGTCGAGCGGCCCGCCCACATGTCCGTACGCCTCTCCCTGGCCCGGCCCGGTCTGTCCTGCCCGAGCGAGGACTACGCCCGTCTGTACGGGGACTCGGATCGGGACTCGGATCGCGACTCCGACCCGAACCGCCACGGCAGCGGTAACGGCAGCTCCGGTGGTTCCGGCAGCTCCGGCAGCTCCGGTGGTTCCGGCGGCGGCCTCGCCTACTACAAGAACTGCGACGCCGTCCGTGCCGCCGGCAAGGCCCCCATCTACCGGGGGCAGCCCGGCTACCGCTCCGGCCTCGACCGCGACAACGACGGCAAGGCCTGCGACTGGTCCTGACGGGCCGCCCGCCCCCGACCCGTGTCGGTCATCCGGGGCAGCCTGCCGGGTCCCTTCGGCGTGCGACACGCGCCGGGGGCCCCGCGCGGTGTACGGCTAGGGCATGACCCTTCCCGTTGACCGGCTCACCGACCCGGCCGTGCGTGCGTTCGTCACGGCCCTCAACGCCAATGACCAGACCGCCTTCCTGGAGACCCTGGCTCCAGGAGCGACCATGTCCGACGACGGGTCCGACCGGGACCTGGGCGAATGGACGGAGAAGGAGATCTTCGCCTCGCGCGGGCACATGGAGATCGAGTCCGAGAAGGGCGGCGGTCTCGATCTCGTCGCACGCTTCCGGAACGACACCTGGGGCGAGATGAAGACCCGCTGGCACTTCGTCGTCGAGGGCGGCAAGATCTCCCGCTTCGAGACCGGTCAGGCCTGACCCCGCCCACCGTCCGCACGTCGGGCGGGGCCGTCCCCGCCCAGGTCCGTGCGTCGGTCGTCCCCGCCCACCGTCCGTGCGTCGGGCGGGGTCATCCCCGCCCGATGTACGGCATCCCCGTCGCCATCACCGTCGCGAACTGCACGTTCGCCTCCAGCGGCAGTGCCGCCATGTGCACCACCGTCGCCGCCACGTCCGCCGCGTCCATCACCGGCTCCACGGCCAGTTCCCCGTTGGCCTGGAGGATGCCGGTCTGCATGCGGGCCGTCATCTCCGTCGCCGCGTTGCCGATGTCCAGCTGACCGCAGGCGATCCGGTACGGGCGTCCGTCGAGCGACAGGGATTTCGTCAGGCCCGTCATCGCGTGCTTCGTCGCCGTGTACGCGATCGAGTGCGGGCGCGGTACGTGGGCGGAGATCGATCCGTTGTTGATGATCCGGCCGCCCTGCGGGTCCTGTTCCTTCATGGTCCGGAAGGCCGCCTGGGCGCAGAGGAACGCGCCCGTCAGGTTGACGTCGACGACCGCGCGCCAGGTGTCCGGGTCCAGGTCCTCGACGGGGACGCCGCCGCCCGCGAACGTGCCGGCGTTGTTGAAGAGCAGGTCGACGCGGCCGTAGCGGTCCCGTACCGCCGTGAAGAGGGCCGCCACCTGCTCCGCCGACGTCACGTCCGTCGGGACGACCAGGAAGTCGCCCGGCCCGGCGTCCCCGGCGGGCAGGGCCGCCGCCGTCTCCTCCAGGGCGTCCGCCCGGCGTCCTGCCAGGGCCACCGACCAGCCGGCCGCCGCGAGGGCGTGGGCCACGCTGCGGCCGATGCCCGAACCCGCTCCCGTCACCACTGCGATGCTCATGGGCGCGCAGCGTACGCGAGACGCGTGCCCCATGAACTCATTGTCCCGACACGTGGATGTTCTGTACCCGACAACGTGAGGTCGTCCCGCCCCCCTCGAATGACGGACGGACAGCATCCGTCTGGGGAGGGCCACATGAACCGCGTACACGACGTCCACGAACATTCCGAGGAACTCCGCGCCGCCGCACGGCACTTCGGCCGGCGCCGGTTCCTCACCGTCACCGGGGCCGCCGCCGCGCTCGCCTTCGCGACCCAGTTGCCCGTCGCCGGCGCCGCGGCCGCCGCCGAGCTCGACGGCCGGCGTGTCACCGAGGACCCGTTCACCCTCGGCGTGGCGTCCGGCGACCCGCTGCCCGGGTCCGTCCTGCTCTGGACCCGGCTCGCGCCCCGCCCCTTCGAGCCCGGCGGCGGACTGCCCGCCGAGCGGGTCTCCGTGCACTGGGAGCTGGCCCGCGACGAGCGCTTCGGCCGGACCGTGCGGCGCGGGCGCGCCACCGCGCATCCGGAGTTCTCGCACACCGTCCACGTCGAGGTCGACCACCTCGACCCGGACCGCGAGTTCTTCTACCGCTTCCGGGTCGGCGACTGGACCAGCCCCGTCGGCCGCACCCGCACCGCGCCCGCCCCCTGGGCCCACAAGGCCGGTCTGAAGCTCGCCGCCGTCTCCTGCCAGGCGTACCACGACGGGTACTTCACGGCCTACCGCCACCTCGCGCAGGACGACGTCGACGTCGTCTTCCACCTCGGCGACTACCTGTACGAGTACGCCGTGAACGCCACCGGCGGCGCCCGCGCCTACACCGACCGGACCCTCCCGGCCGTCTTCAACCGCGAGACGCTCACCCTGGACGACTACCGGCTCCGGTACGGGCTCTACAAGTCGGACCCCGACCTGCGGGCCGCGCACGCCGCCCACCCCTTCGTCGTCACCTGGGACGACCACGAGACCGAGAACAACTACGCGGGCGGCATCCCCGAGAACAGCGTCCCGCCGGAGGAGTTCCTGCTCCGCCGCGCCGCCGCCTACCGCGCCTACTGGGAGCACCAGCCGCTCCGCGCGCCCCAGCGGCCCGAGGGCCCCGACATGCGGCTCTACCGGCGGCTGGGCTTCGGGCGGCTCGCCCAGTTCGACATCCTCGACACCCGCCAGTACCGCTCCGACCAGGCGTACGGCGACGGCTGGCAGGTGCCGGGACCGGAGTCCGAGAACCCGGCGCGGACGATGACCGGCGCCACGCAGGAGCGGTGGCTGCTGGACGGCTGGCGCCGGTCCCGGGCCCGCTGGAACGTGCTGCCGCAGCAGGTCGTCCTCGCCGAGCGCCGCGACCGGCCCACCGCCGACTTCAAGCTCTCCATGGACTCCTGGGACGGCTACCCGGCCTCCCGGCAGCGGATCCTCGCGGGGGCGGAGGCCGCCGGCGTCGAGAACCTGATGGTGCTGACCGGTGACGTCCACGTCGGTTACGGCCTCGACATCAAGGCCGACTTCCGCGACCCGGCCTCGCGGACCGTCGGCACCGAGATCGTCGCCACCTCGATCAGCAGCGGCAAGGACGGCGCCGACCGCCCGTCGAACTACGACAAGCTCATGCAGTCCAACCCGCACCTGAGGTTCTTCAACGGGCGGCGCGGCTACGTGACGGTCGCGCTCGGCGAGGAGAGCGCCCGGGCCGACTTCCGCACGGTGCCGTACGTGACGACCCAGGGCGCACCCGTCACCACGGCCGCCTCCTTCGTCACGGAGGCGGGCGACCCCGGCCTCAAGCCGGCGTGACCCCGGGCCTCAAGCCGGCGTGACCCCTGGCCGCGAGCGGGCGTGACCCCGGGCCTCCAGCGGACGTGACCCCGGGCCTCACGCCCGCTTGATCACGCCTGCTCGACCGGCTGTTCCTGGGGATAGCGGACGCCGATGCGGTCCCGTACCGCGTCGAGCGTCCGCATCACCGCGAGGGAGCCTTCGAGGGGGACGAGCGGGGACTCCGTCTCGCCCGCCCGCAGGCAGCGCATCACCTCGGTGGCCTCGTGCCGGAGGGAGTGCGGGTCGTTGTCCGAGACGACCTCCTCCGGCTCCTGGCCGTTGCGGTGGAGCGTGAACCGTTCCGGGAAGAAGAAGCCGCGCGGAACGTCGATCCGGCCCAGCGAACCCGTCACCGAGGCCGTCAGCGGCGTGTCCCCGTCGAGCGAGCAGGACAGCAGGGCCGAGGCCCCCGAGTCCGACCAGCCGAGCAGCATGCCGGTGTTGAGGTCGACGCCCTCCGGAGAGAGCAGCGCGTGCGCGTGGACCTTGTCCGGCTCACCGAGCAGCAGCTGTGCGAACGACACCGGGTACACGCCCAGGTCGAGCAGTGCACCGCCGCCCACCGCCGGGTCCCGCAGCCGGTGGTCCGCCGCGAACGGGCCCGCGAGCCCGAAGTCCGCCTGTACGGTCCTGATCTCGCCGATCGCCCCGTCGCGGACCAGCTCCGTGAGGCGCCGGATCAGCGGGTTGCAGTACATCCACATGGCCTCCATCAGGAAGAGTCCACGGTCCCGGGACAGGGTGGCGAGTTCCGCTGCCTCGCGCGCGTTGAGCGTGAGAGCCTTCTCGCAGAGCACCGCCTTGCCCGCCTCCAGGGCGCGCCCGGCCGCCTCCCGGTGCGCGTGGTGCGGGGTCGCCACGTACACGACGTCGACGTCCTCGTCGGCGAAGAGCCCGTCCCATTCGCCGTACGCCCGCGGGATCCCGAACCGGTCGGCGAAGGCCTTCGCCGACGCCTCGGTACGGGACGCCACCGCGACGACCTCCGCACCGTCGAGCGTCAGCAGGTCCGTGGTGAACCGTTCCGCTATGCCGCCCGTCGCCAGGATTCCCCAGCGCACCGTGTCGCTCATGTTCCCCACCCGTCCCATCCGTCCCACAGAGGTCTCGACCATGCCGATCGAGCTGAGAGCATAGGCAAGGATTCAACGAAATGGAGCGGTTGATGCCGGAGAGCGGCCAGAAAACAACACAAGGACACATAACCGAAAGTTCCCCGGTCGTCACCGCCACCCGGCGGACCGGGCTGCTCGTCACCCTCGTCCTGGGTGGGCTGACCGCCCTGCCCCCGCTCTCCATGGACATGTACCTCCCGGCCCTGCCCGAGGTCACCGGCGCGCTGAACGCCCCCGCCGCCACCGTCCAGCTCACCCTCACCGCCTGCCTCGCCGGCATGGCCCTCGGCCAGCTCGTCGTCGGCCCCATGAGCGACAAGTGGGGCCGCCGCCGCCCGCTGCTCATCGGCATGATCGTGTACGTCCTCGCCACCGCCGTCTGCGCCCTCGCCCCCACCGCCGAGACGCTCATCGGCTTCCGGCTGCTCCAGGGCCTCGCCGGCGCCGCCGGGATCGTCATCGCCCGCGCGGTCGTCCGCGACCTGTACGACGGCGTGGAGATGGCCCGGTTCTTCTCCACCCTGATGCTGATCTCCGGCGTCGCCCCGATCATCGCGCCCCTCATCGGCGGCCAGATCCTGCGGATCACCGACTGGCGGGGCGTCTTCTACGTCCTCACCGTCATCGGCATCCTCCTCACCCTCGTCGTCTGGCGCTTCCTCGCCGAGACGCTGCCGCCCGAGCGCCGGCACGAGGGCGGTGTCGGTCAGGCCCTGCGCACCATGAAGGGCCTGCTCGCCGACCGGGTCTTCGCCGGGTACATGCTGACCGGCGGGCTCGCGTTCGCCGCCCTCTTCGCCTACATATCGGCGTCGCCGTTCGTCGTGCAGGAGATCTACGGGGCCTCACCGCAGACCTTCAGCCTGCTCTTCGGCCTCAACTCGATCGGACTCGTCGCCGTCGGCCAGATCAACGGCAAGCTGCTCGTCGGCCGCGTCAGCCTCGACAAGGCGCTCGGCTGGGGCCTCGGGACCATCCTCGTCTCCTCGCTCGCGCTGCTCCTCATGACCAGCGGCGTCTTCGGAGAGGTCGGACTCGTGCCGATCGCGGCCGGACTCTTCGTCCTGATGTCCGCGATGGGCCTCGCCATGCCGAACACCAACGCCCAGGCCCTGATGCGCACCCCGCACGCCGCCGGGTCCGCGTCCGCCCTGCTCGGCACGACGTCCTTCCTCGTCGGCGCCGTCGCCTCCCCCCTCGTCGGCATCGCCGGCGAACACACCGCCGTCCCGATGGCGGTCGTCCAGCTGACCTGCGCCGTCCTGGCCCTGGCCTGCTTCCTGGGCCTGTGCAGGCCGTGGCAGGCGGCGAAGACGGCGAAGGCGGCCACGGGGATCTAGCGGGCGTCCTGTCCGCCGGTGTGCCGCCGGTCGTTCCGTCGACGGCGGTGTCACGATCTCCCGGACGGACGGGAGGACCGGGGATGTGCCACTACTGCGGGTGCCGCGAGATCCCGCTGATCAAGGAGTTCATCGCCGAGCACGAATCGGTCACCGACCTCGCCGGAGACGCGGTGCGCGCCCTCGACGGCGGCGACCGCGACCGCGCCCGGACGCTCGCCGCGCGGATGGCCGTCGAGCTCCGGGCCCACTGGGCGGGGGAGGAGCGGGGGCTGTTCGCGGTCATGCGGGAGAACGAGGAGTACACGGCGTACGTCGACGCCCTCGCCCTGGAACACCGGGAACTGGCCGCCTTCCTGGACGGCCTCGACCTCGACTCGGCCGAGCAGCGGGCCGCGTTCGTCCGCGCCGTCGACGAGCTGCACACGCACATCGCCAAGGAGGAGGACGGCCTCTTCCCGGCCTCCCTGACCGAACTCACGGGTGAGCAGTGGGACCGCTCCATCGACGCCTGGAGGACGGTCCACTCCCGGGACCCGCTGCCCGGCCGACCGGGTTGACAGGCCGACCGGGCTGACCGACCGGCCGGCTGACGGGTCGCGCCGGTGAAGGCGGGGCTGCCGTTCCGGTGGCCCTCCGGTCCGGTGGCCCGCCGAGGCCCCCGTGCCCGCCGCCTAGACTGACTCGGTGAACGTCTCCGCTCCCTCCGCCGACTCCCTGCGCGCCGCCCTCGCCGGGCTCCTCGACGGGCTGCCGCCCAAGCAGGCCGCCCAGGCCGTCGAGCGGCTGATCGCCAACTACCGGGGGACCACCCCGACGGACGCCCCCGTGCTGCGCGACCGCTCCGACGTCGCCGCGTACGCCGCGTACCGGATGCCGGCGACCTTCGAGGCGGTACGGGGCGCCCTCGACGCCCTGCGCGCGGCCGCACCCGACTGGGAGCCGCGTACCCACACCGACGTCGGCGGCGGTACGGGCGCGGCGAGCTGGGCCGTGGCCGAGGCCTGGGGGGACGAGCCGCCCCGCACCACCGTCCTGGACTGGGCGGAGCCCGCCCTCGCCCTCGGGCGCGAACTCGCCGCCGGGAACCTGGACGCCGAGTGGCGCACGGCCCGGATCGGCGGCGCGCTGCGGCTCGCGGACGCGGACCTCGTCACCGTCTCGTACGTCCTCAAGGAGCTGACCGAGGCCGACCGGACGGCGCTGGTGGCCGAGGCGGCGCGCGCGGCGCAGACCGTCGTGATCGTCGAGCCCGGCACCCCCGACGGCTACGAGCGGATCATCGCGGCCCGGACCCTGCTCGTCGACGCCGGGTTCACCGTCGCCGCGCCCTGCCCGCACAGCGGGGCCTGCCCGATCGAGCCGGGCACGGACTGGTGCCACTTCTCGGCGCGGGTCAGCCGTTCCTCGCTGCACCGGAAGGTGAAGGGCGGTTCGCTGCCGTACGAGGACGAGAAGTACAGCTACGTGGCGGCGACCCGGTTCCCGCCGACGCCGACGGCCTCCCGCATCACCCGCAGGCCGCAGATCCGCAAGGGCCTGGTCCTCCTCGAACTGTGCGGCCCGGACGGCCTCGGTCGCGACACGGTCACCAAGCGCCACGGCTCGCTCTACAAGCAGGCCCGTGACGCCGAGTGGGGCGACTCCTGGCCGCCGGAGGACCAGGACTGACCTTCCGGCCCCGGTCAGACGGGGGAGACCAGGCCGCGTACGGGGTCGGCGCGGACCCCGGCCTGCCAGACGACGGGGCCGCAGGCCTCGCCGTTGGGGGCGCTCCTGCGCAGGGTGAACGGCGCGCTGCGGTCGTAGACCGTGCGGTCGGCCGCCGGGTCGGTGACCCGGAGGCGTACGGTCACCCGCTTCTCACCGGTGACCTCGGGCATGTGCAGGCTGAAGACGACGAAGGGGTCGCTCGCGGCCACGTCCTGGCGCTCCTTGCAGACCTCGTCGACGCAGAACCGGTAGTGGGCCCCGGCGGGGAAGTCGGCGGGCTTCCAGGTGAGGGTCACCCCGGACTCGGAGTGGATCAGGGTGCATCTGATCCGGCCCTCGCTCTGGCAGCCGGCCGCGAGGAGCACGGTCGCGACCGCCGCCGAGGCGTACACATACCGAGACCTGCCGTTCGTACCCACCGAAAATGCCCCCCGAAGTCACGTTTCCGCAGACCAGGAGGGGCAC
Source organism: Streptomyces sp. NBC_00250 (assembly GCF_036192275.1). Lineage (NCBI taxonomy): Bacteria > Bacillati > Actinomycetota > Actinomycetes > Kitasatosporales > Streptomycetaceae > Streptomyces > Streptomyces sp. NBC_00250. The sequence goes on from NZ_CP108088.1 coordinate 6,445,006, forward strand.
TTTACGGAGGCGGTTCAGGGCCGTCGACCCCCGGGGCCGCCCGCCCTCCCCGCCCTAGGGCCGCAGCTCCTGGGTGCAGCACTTCACGCTGCCGCCGCCCTTGAGGAGTTCGCCCAGGTCCATGCCGATCGGTTCGAAGCCGCGTCGGCGCAGGGGGTCGAAGAGGCCCACCGCCGCCTGGGGGAGGAGGACGTGCCGGCCGTCGCTCACCGCGTTCAGGCCGAGGGCCGCCGCGTCCGTGTCCGTCGCGATCAGGGCGTCGGGGAAGAGTCGGGCGAGCACCGCGCGACTGCCGGGGGAGAAGGCGTCCGGGTAGTACATGACCTCGTCGGCCGCGTCGTCCAGGACGCAGAGCGCCGTGTCCAGGTGGTAGTACCGCGGGTCCACCAGTTCCAGGCCGATCACCGGGCGGCCGAAGAACTCCTGCGCCTCGTCGTGGGAGAGCGGGCTGGAGCGGAATCCGCGCCCGGCGAGGATCCAGGAGGCGGTGACGGCGAAGTCGCCCTCGCCCTCGTTGATGTGCTCCGGGACTCGTACCGCGTCCTCTGCCCAACCGTTTCCGCGGAACCAGGACACGTGTGCCCCGGCCTCGGCCGCGCGCTCGGCGTGGGCGAACCTGGCGCCGAGGACCCGGCCCTCGACGACGGTCGCGCCGTTCGCCGCGAAGACCATGTCCGGCAGCGCCGGGTCCGGGTCGAGGAGCTCGACGCTGTGGCCGAGCGCGCGGTAGCGGTCGCGCAGGTCCTCCCACTGGGCGAGGGCGAGCGGCAGGTCGACCGGTTTCGTGGGGTCCATCCAGGGGTTGATGGAGTACGTCACCTTGAAGTGCGTGGGTGGGCACATCAGATAACGGCGGGGCGAGGACGTGCGCGGAGTGGTGCGCAATGAGGGCTCCTCACGGACGGGCGGACGGAAGGCGAAGACCGAGGCGCCGGAAAGATCCGCCGGATCGGTGGACCCCATGGTCCGCCTTCCGGGCCCCGCGCGCAGTGGACCGTTCGGGTGGTTCGCACACGGGCGCACCCGGCCGCGCCCGGTCGCACCGGGCCACACGTGGCGAGACGCGGCGTCTCGCGTGCTGCTAGATTGGAGCCATGTCCGAGACCAAGGCCCCCGACGCCTCCCGCCGCAGCGAACGCTCCCGCCGCGCCATCTTCGACGCCGCCCTCGCCCTCGTCTCCGAGACCGGCTACGCGAAGACCACCATCGAGGGCATCGCCGCCCGCGCCGGCGTCGGCAAGCAGACCATCTACCGCTGGTGGCCCTCCAAGGCGGCCGTCCTCCTCGACGCCTTCCTCGACCTCGCCGCGCAGGCCAACGAAGCGCTCGGCGGAGACGCCGACAGTGAGATCCCCGACACCGGGGACCTCGCCGCCGACCTCAAGTACGTCCTGCGCGCCACTGTCGACGAGATGAACAACCCCGCCTTCGACGCCCCCACCCGAGCCCTCGCCGCCGAGGGCATCGTCGACCCCGAGCTGGGCGCCCGCTTCACCGAGGCGCTCCTCGAACCCCAGCTCGCGTACTACGCCCGCCGCATCGAGACCGCCCAGGCCGCGGGCCACGTCGACCCCGACGTCGACCCCCGCATCGCCCTGGAACTCCTCGTCGGCCCGCTGCACCACCGCTGGCTCCACCGCACCCTGCCGCTGACCCACGCCTACGCCGACAGCCTCGTCGACCTGGCCCTGCGCGGCCTCGCACCGCGCGGCTGAAACGTCCCCGCGACCTCTCCGCGACCTCTCCGCGACGTTTCCGCACACCGGATCGGCACCCCGGTTCCACACTCCGGTCACCTGAGGCGCAGGATGGTGGGACCATGGGCAGAGCCGAACGGGCGAGCATGAGGTGTGAGGGGATAGATGGGCGACGGGATCGGCCGCTACCGCGGCACGGAGAGCAAACTCGCGCAGTGGCTGCGCAGGCGCCCGAAACGCACCGCGGCCGACGACGAGAACGACCGCGAGAAGCTGCTCCTGGCCGTCGCCGCCGCAGGGCTGCCCCTCGCCCCCGCCGCGTACCCCGTCGGCTACAGCTGTTCCTGTGAGCGGATCGGCTGTCCCACCCCCGCCCGGCACCCCGTCTCCTTCGCCTGGCAGACGCAGTCGACCACCGACCGCGCCCAGATCGAGCGCTGGGCCCGCAACGAGCCCGAGGCGAACTTCGTCACCGCCACCGGCATGGTCCACGACGTCCTCGACGTACCGCTCGCCGCCGGCCGCGCCGCCCTGGAGCGCCTCCTCGCCGAGGGCGTCGAGGTCGGGCCCGTCGCCGAGTCCGCCGACGTCGACACGGTCGGCGGGCGGATGCTCTTCTTCACCGCCACCCGCGGCACCCCCGAGGACGAGGACGAGTGGTGGCCGTGTGAGCTCGACTGCCACCCCGAGACCATGGACGAGCACCCGGGACTCCGCTGGCACTGCCGCGGCAGCTACGTCCTGGTACCGCCCGCCCGGCTCCCCGGGGACGAGAGCGCCCATCCGGTCGTCGCCTGGCTCCGCGGCCCCGAGCACCCGCTGCCCGACCCGCTGAACCTCCTGGAGACCCTCCAGGACGCCTGCGCCCGCCACGCGGCCGCGCGCGAGGCGGAGGGCGACGGCGAGCACACGGCCCACGAGATCGCCTGGCCCCTGACCCGCTGACCTCCGGGGCGGGACCAGGGCCGTACGAGGGTCCGGCGGAGCCGGTAAGAGGATCCGACCGGCCCCTGCGAAGGCTGCTACGAGCCCTGCGCGCCCACCACGCCCTGGAGCCGGGCCTTGATCGTGACGCCGTCGCGGTCCGTGCCCGCCGGCTTCACCAGGGCCGCCTGGTTGGACACCCACTCCTTGGTGACGGTGTTCTTGACCTCGCCGGTCAGCAGCGCCTTGACGTCGGGGCCGACCTTGGGCCGGTAGCCGGGCGCCGCCGTCTGCCGCTCGAAGAACCGCGTCGCGAAGAAGACGAACGCGCCGCCGTCCTTCGTCCGCAGCCCGAGGGGAGCGAAGTCGCCCTGGTCCGTGACCCGGTCGAGGTACTGGGTGGCGAGCCCCGGCCGCTTGGCGCCCTTCTGCCGCTCCTCCCGCAGGAGCGTCGTGTGCGCCCCCGCCGTGTACGGCCCCGGCTGCCCGTCCTTCAGGAACGAGACGTACTCCTCGCCGAGGTCCTCGGGCGCGACCGCGAGCCCGTCGGCGTCCGCGGCGACCGGCACCGCGTACCCGTCCTCCTCGGCGAACTCGGGCACCGCGGACGGGCTGGTGACCACCAGGTGGGCCACCTCCCACAGCTGCTGGGGCCCGTTGCGCACGAAGACCAGGAGCCAGCGCTGGTCGCCGCGGCCCTCGTCGGTGTCCCGGTTGGAGTCCGTGTCCGCGAGGAACCAGCGCGGCCAGCCCGCCTTGCGGGGCAGCACGAAGCGCGCGTCCGTCAGTTCGAGGGGCTGGTGGTTCGGGTTGCCGCCGGGGGCGGTCACCGCACGCGCGCGCAGACCCGCCTGGTTGATCTCCCCGAGCGGGCCGGTGACCCGGCCCGCGTCCAGGGCCGGGTCGTGGGCCTTGTCGGCCTTGTTGTAGGCGCTCGTGAAATCGGCGAGGGCCTGCGCCGCCTCGGCCTGCGTGGCCGGCGGCATCAGCGCGAGTTCGCCGTGCACCGTCACGCAGCCGCTCGCCGTCAGTGCAAGGACGGTCGCCGCCGCCGTCGCGGCGAGGAGCCGCGCGGGTCGCATGGATCCGGTGGACCGTCGTGCCGACAGCCGCTCAAGCGGTCGTCTCGGCGCTCGCCTCAGCGTCAGCCTTCTCATCGGTCGCCTTCTGCTTCTTCACCCGCACGGACGGACCCGACCCTATCGGGGCCAGGAACAGCGCGAGCGTCGGGACCAGATACAGCGCCCACACCGTGACCTGAAGGACCGTCGGGTTCGGCTGGAAGTTGAAGACGCCCTTGAGGAGCGTGCCGTACCAGCTGTCCGGCGGGATCGTCGCCGAGATGTCGAAGGCCTTGTTCGCGAGGCCGTCGAGGAAGCGGGCCTCCTGGAGGTCGTGCACGCCGTACGCGAGGACGCCCGCCGCCACCACGACCAGCATCCCGCCGGTCCAGGTGAAGAACGTGGCCAGGTTGATCCTCAGCGCGCCCCGGTAGAACAGCCAGCCGAGGAGCACCGCCGTGGCCAGTCCGAGGAGGACACCGACCAGCGGGGCGGACGTGCCGTCCGAGGAGGCCCGGACCGACGCCCACACGAACAGCGCCGTCTCCAGGCCCTCGCGGCCCACCGCCAGGAAGGCGGTGGCGACCAGCGCGCCCGTGCCCATCTGAAGGGCCGCGTCCAGCTTGCCGTGCAGCTCGGCCTTGAGGTGCCGGGCCGTGCGCCGCATCCAGAAGACCATCCAGGTCACCAGGACGACCGCGACGATCGACAGCGAGCCGCCGAGCAGTTCCTGTGCCTCGAAGGTCAGCTCCTGGGAGCCGAATTCGAGACCGGCGCCGAAGGCGAGGGCCACGCCGACGGCCACGCCGATGCCGATCCAGATCGGCTTCAGCGCGTCCCGCCGGCCGGTCTTCACCAGATAGGCGATGAGGATGCAGACGACCAGGCTGGCCTCAAGGCCCTCGCGCAGGCCGATCAGATAGTTACCGAACACGCCGGTTCCCTCCCGGGGTTACGTGGAGCGTCACGCGAACAGCGCCCGGCCCCACCAGTCGTCCTTGTCCCGGACGCCCGGCGGGATCGCGAACAGCGCCGAACCCACGTGCTGGATGTACTCGTTGAGGACGTCGGCCCGCGACAGGGAGGTCTGCACCGGGATGAAGCCGGTCCGGACGTCCTTCTGGTACGCCAGGAAGAACAGGCCCGCCTCCAGGCGGCCGAGTCCGTCGGTGCCGTCGGTGAAGGAGTAGCCGCGCCGCAGGATCGTCGCCCCGGCGTTGCTGTCCGGGTGGGCGAGCCGGACGTGCGAGTCGGGCTTCATCGCCTTCAGGAACGGCTCGTCGTGCTCCTTGGCCTTGCCGGCGGGCGCACCCTCGCGCTTGTCGCGGCCGAAGATGTCCTCCTGCTCGGCGAGCGGCGTACGGTCCCAGGTCTCGACGTTCATGCGGATGCGGCGGGCGACGAGGTACGAGCCGCCGTCCAGCCAGGCCGTGGCGCCCTCGGCGTCCTTGCCGGAGACCCACACGTGCTTCGCGAGCCGCTCGGTCTCGGTGCCCGCGATGTTGCGGGTGCCGTCCTTGAAGCCGAAGAGATTGCGGGGGGTCTGGGCGTCGGGGGTCGTCGAGGACGTCTTGCCGAAGCCCAGCTGCGACCAGCGCACCGCGACCTTGCCGAAGCCGATCCGCGCCAGGTTCCGGATGGCGTGCACGGCGACCTGCGGGTCGTCCGCGCACGCCTGCACGCACAGGTCGCCGCCGCTGCGCGCCGGATCCAGGTTGTCGCCCGGGAACTTGGGCAGCTCCACCAAGGCCCCGGGACGCTTGTCCTTCAGCCCGAAACGCCCGTCGAAGAGCGAGGGGCCGAAGCCGATCGTGAGGGTGAGACGGGAGGGCTTGAGGCCGAGGGCCTCGCCGGTGTCGTCCGGCGGAGCCTCCGGAAGACCGCCGTACGCGCCCTCGCCGACCTCGGCGCCGGCCGTCATGCGCTCGGCGGCCCGCGTCCAGTCCTTGAGGAGCTGGACCAGCTCGGCGCGGTCCGTCGTCTTCACGTCGAAGGCGGCGAAGTGCAGCCGGTCCTGGACCGCGGTGGCGATACCGGCCTGGTGCGGGCCGTGGAACGGCACGGCCGCCCCGCTGTCGGCGACCGGCACGGGGGTGTCCCCGTCCCGGCTCAGCAGCGCGGCGCCGCCGGCCGCGGCGGCACCGAGCGCGAGCCCGGCACCGCCCCAGCCGATGACCGTACGGCGGGAGGGCGCGTCGCCCTCGGCCGCCTGCTGCTCCTGGGTCTCCTCGGACATGTCCGTCTCTCCGTCCCTGTTGGCTAGACGATTACTTGACGACGGCGGCGGCGAGCTTGGAGAGCGGCTCGGCCAGCGCGTTGACGCCGTCCGACAGCTCCTTGCGCTCGGCCGGGGTGACCTTGTCGTACGAGGTGAAGACGTAGCTGGTCTTGTCCGTGCGGTACTTGTCGAGCAGCGCGCTCAGCGCGGCGAACTGCTTGTCCAGTTCGCCGACGAGCTTCGGGTCGTTCTTCGTGGCGACCGGCCGGAGCAGGTCGAAGGACTTCTGCGCGCCCTCGACGTTGGCCTTGAAGTCGACGAGGTCGGTGTGGGAGTAACGCTCCTCCTCGCCGGTGACCTTGCCGGTGGCGACCTCGTCGAGGAGCTCCTTGGCGCCGTTGGCCATCGAGGTCGGGGTGATCTCGGCCTTGCCGACCCGCTTCACCCAGTCCGCGAGGTCCTTGTCCAGGGTGTCGGCGAGGGTCTTCTCGGCGGGGCCGAGCTTCTTGTCCTTCCAGAGGGCCTTCTCCAGGCGGTGCCAGCCGGTCCAGTCCTTCGCCGGGTCCTGGCCGGCCTCCAGGCCGTCCTCGCGGACGTCGACCTTGGGGTCGATGTCGCCGAAGGACTCGGCGACCGGCTCGGTGCGCTCCCAGCCGATGCGGGACTCGGCGTAGGCCTTCTTGGCGGCCTCGATGTCATCGGCGCGGACGGCGTCGGTGAAGACCTTCACCTTGGGGAGGGTCGCGTCGGCCTGCGCCTGGACGTACTGGCGGTAGGAGGCGACGGCCGCGTCCATCTCGGGGGAGCGCTTGGTGCCCGCGGCCCCGCCGGTGGCCTTGACCTGCTGGCGGATGCCGTCGCCGACCATGCCGGGCTTGCAGGCGATCGCGTAGTCACCGGCCTTGATCTCGGCGGTGATGGTGGCCTTGGTGCCGGGGCCGATGTTCTCGCGCTCGGTGACGATCCGGTCGTCCGGGTAGAGGACGTAGACCTCGGTGACCTTGGAGCCGCGGTTCTCGACGGCCAGCTTCAGGTGACCGGCCGGGAACTCCTTCTTCGAGACCTCGCAGGAGTCGTCCTTGGCGACGACGGTGACCGCGCCGTCGTCCGCCTTGGCGTCGCTCTTCTCGGTGCAGCCCGTGACGGCGGCCAGGGCCGCAGCGGTCGCTGCGGCGGTGACGACGGAGAGGCGAACGGCTCGCATGGGGACTCCAGAAACGCGGGGACGGGGACTGAGGCGGACCTAACTTAACCGAGGCTTACCTCAGCCATACCCGGCCGTCCAGTGATTCAGCTCTCAGGTCCGGCGGACCGGACACGGCGGGATCACAGGGGCTTCATGGGGTTCTCATGGGGTGGTCAAGGGCAGGTCAAGGAAGGGGAATTGTCCGCATTCCTCTTACTCGTGAGTACGCCTGGGTACGACCAGGGGCACGCCGGTCCGGGGGTGCGGGAACACTTCCACCGGCTGCCGGTAGACCCGGCTCAGCAATTCCGCTTCGAGGACGTCCGAAGGCGGCCCCGCCACCGCGATCCGGCCCTCGTGCAGCACCCCGACCCGGTCCGCGTGGGCCGCCGCGAGCCCGAGGTCGTGCAGGACGACCACCACCGCGTCCCCGGCTGCCGCGCGCTCCCGGCAGACCCGCAGGACCAGTTCCTGGTGGCGCAGGTCGAGGGCGGCCGTCGGTTCGTCGAGCAGCAGGAGACCGGTCCGCTGGGCCAGGACCCGGGCCAGCGCGACCCGGGCCCGCTCGCCTCCCGACAGCGCGGAGAACGGACGCTCGGCGAAGGCTCCGACCTCCGTGGCCGCCATCGCCTCGGCGACGGCCGCCTCGTCCTCGTCCTCCCGCTCGGTGCCCGCCCACGGGGCCCGGCCCATCCGCACCACGTCGGCGACGGCGAAGGGGAAGGAGAGGGCCGCGTCCTGCGGCAGCACCGACCGCCGCAGGGCGAGTTCCCCGGGCGTCCAGCCGGCCGCCGACCGCCCCCCGATCCGTATCTCTCCGGCGCTCGGCGCGAGATCGGCGGCGAGCGCGGCGAGCAGCGTCGACTTCCCGGCCCCGTTGGGCCCCACCAGGGCGAGCACCTCTCCGGCCCGCACCCCGATCCCGACCCCGTCGAGCACGGTCCGGCCGCCGCGCTCGACCCGTACGGCGACGGCCTCGGCGACCGGATCGCCGGGCGCGGCGGGGGAGGGCATTGCGCGCGTGCGCCGGTGTGCGAGTGCGGGGAGCAGTCCCCGGAGGCGTACGGATGTCATGCCCAACCACCTTGCCTGCGACGGGTCCTGCGCAGCAGCCAGAAGAAGAACGGGCTGCCGAGGAGGGCGGTGAGGACGCCCAGGGGAAGTTCGGCCGGGGCCGCGACCGTACGGGCCGCGAGGTCGCCGGCCGCGAGGACGACCGCGCCGCCGAGCGCGCTGCCCGGCACCAGGAAGCGGTGCCCGGGGCCGTTCGCCATCCGCAGCAGATGCGGGACGAGCAGACCGACGAAGGTGATGATGCCGGCCACCGCGACCGCCGCCGCCGTGAGCAGCGCCACCACCAGGATCAGGGCGACCCGCAGCCGCTCCACGTCCACGCCGAGATGGCGGGCGGGCCGCTCGCCGAGGGCGAGCAGGTCGAGCCGGCGGGCGTAGAAGGGGGCGACGGCGAGGCCGAGGAGCGCGCACGGCAGTACGGCGAGGACCTTGGGCCAGGTGGCCTGGGCGAGCGAGCCGAGCTGCCAGAAGGTGATCTGGGTGACCTGCGCGTTGTCGGCGAAGAAGAGGAAGAGGCCGATGAGAGCGCCCGCGAAGGCGTTCACGGCGATACCGGTGAGGATCAGTGTCACCACCTCCGTACGGCCGCCGGAGCGGGACATCGCGTACACGAGGAGCACGGTCGCGAGCCCGGCGACGAACGCGCAGACCGTCACGGTCCAGTTGCCGAGGAAGGTGAGCCCCAGCGCGATCGCGCCGACCGCGCCGACGGCCGCGCCCGCCGAGATGCCGATGACGCCCGGCTCCGCGAGCGGATTGCCGAACACGCCCTGCATCAGGGCGCCCGCGCAGCCGAGCGAGGCGCCGACGAGGACGGCGAGGACGACCCGGGGGAGCCGGATGTTCCACAGGACGCTCTCGGCCGTGCGGTCGAGGGCGTGTCCGCCGAGCCCGATCCGGTGCTGCGCGGAGGTGAGGACGTCACCGAGCGGGATCTCGTACGCCCCGATCCCGGCGGAGAGCAGGGCGAGGAGGAGCAGGACGCCGAGGAGGCCGGCGGTGAGGAGGGCGGCGGTACGTGGCGGCGCGACGGGAGGCGCCTGCGGCGAAGGGTCCTTGCCGAGGGCCGGTGGGGTCTCCTGGAGTGCCGTCACTTCTTCGCCCCGTACAACTGGCCGACCAGGGACTTCAGTACCCGGTCGGTGCGCGGGCCGTAGTTGAGGAGGACGCCGTCGTCGACGGTGACGACCCGGCGGTCGGCGCCGGCCGGGGTCTCGGCGACGCCGGGGATCTTCACCAGGCCGTCGATCCCGCCGACGGAGTCGAGTCCCTTGCTCATGACGAGGATCGCGTCGGGCGCGGCCTTCGCCAGGGCCTCGCTGGTGATCGGGGTGAAGTCCTTGGTCAGGCCGGATTCCTTGCCCGCGTCGATCGCTCCGGCGGCTTCGAGGAGCGAGCTCGCGCCGGACTCGGCCCCGCCGAGCAGATAGACGGCGGCGGTGCCGCGTACGTACAGGAAGGCCACCCGCGGCTTCTCCTCGCGGGCCGGAATCTCCTTCCGTACGGCGTCGATCCGCTCCTGGGTGCGCTTCCCGAGCGCGGCTCCGGACTCCCGTACGCCGAGGGCCGCGGCGACCGCGTCGATGCGGGTGCCGACGTCGGCGAGTGCCTTGGCGGGCTTCACGACGACGAGCGGGATGCCCGCGTCCCGGATCTGGGCGATGGCCTCGGCCGGGCCTGTGGTGCCCTCGGCGAGGACGAGGGTGGGTTTGAGGGAGAGCACGCTCTCGGCGGAGACGTCGTGGGCGCGGGTCACCACCGGGAGTTTCCCGGCCTGTTCGAAGGTGGCGGTGATGTCCCGGGCGACGACCTTCCTGCCGAGGCCGAGGGTGAAGACGATCTCGCTGAGGGAGCCGCTGAGCGGCACGATCCGGTCGGTGGAGGTGACGGTGACCGTGCGGCCGTCGGCCGAGGGGACGGTGACGGGGAGTCGGGGCCCGACCGGGTCGGCGAGCGGCTCGACCCGGTCGGGGGCTGCGGCGGGCGCGCTCGCCGGGGCGGCCCCGGTGCCGGTTCCGTTTCCGCCTCCGTCACCGCAGCCGGTCGCCATGAAGGCGAGGGCGAGCACTGCTGTCAGCGCTCCCGCGAGGCGAGTTCTGCGCACCGGACACCGTCCTGTCGTTCGTTCCGCTTCGTACTGCCGTGGTTCTGGTTCATCGGCTTCGCGCCGGGGGGATTCCGACCGAGGCTGGATGTAGCTTAGGTTAGCCTTACCTCACTTGCTAGCCCTCGGAGGGGTTCCATGCTGCTGTCCAGACCCGCCCGCGCGCTCGCCGTGACCCTGTTCGCGGCCCTGCTCGCCGCCCTCGTCCCGGCCAGCGCCGCCCACGCGGAGAGCCGCACGGTGCAGGGCGGTCGGCTCGACTGGGGCATCAAGTCCTCCTTCCAGAGCTACGTCACCGGGCCCATCGCCCAAGGCGATTGGGGCCTCACCGGCGGAGCCGCCACGGTCGGCGGCAGCCAGTTCCGCTTCCACTCCGCGCAGGGCTCGTACGACCCGGAGACCGGCGTCTTCGAAGCCGCCTTCTCCGGTGGCGTCCACTTCACCGGCCACCGCAAGGCGGACGGCAGCAACGAGCTCGACCTCACCATCAGCCGCCCCCGGATCCGGATCCAGGGCGGAAGCGGCACCCTCTACGCCGACATGGCGAGCAAGGCCAAGGGCAGCGGCCGGACGACCGTCTCCTCCCGGGTGCCGCTCGCCACGCTCGACGTCGGCGGCATCGACATGCGCGGCGGAGGCAGCCCCGTCTCCCTCGCCGGCGTGCCCGCCAGGCTCACCGCCCAGGGCGCCACCGCCTTCGCCGGCTACTACCCGGCCGGTACCTCGCTCGACCCCGTCAGCCTCACCGTCGACGTCCGCTCGCCGCGGAAGGCCACACCGAGCGCCACGCCCACCACCGAGTCCACCGGCGCCCCTTCCGAGGCGCCTTCCGCCACGGCGAGTTCGACCCCGTCGGCCCCGGCCGCCGGAAGCCTCCGCGCCGCCGCCGTCGACTGGGGCGTGCGCCGCACCTTCCGCGAGTACGTCACCGGATCCATCTCCCAGGGCACGTGGACCCTCGCCGACGGCGCCCAGGACGGCGGCGCGCTCTTCCGCTTCCCCGACGGCCAGGGCACGTACGACCCGAGGAAGGGCACCCTCGACGCCGCCTTCGCGGGCAGCGTCCGCTTCACCGGCGCCCACCTCGACCTCACCCTCGGAAAGGTCACCGTGAAGGTGAGCGGCGGCACCGGCACCCTCGGCGCCGATGTCACCAGCGCGGGCCGGACCGAGAAGGCCGTCCCCCTCGTCACCTTCACCGCCCGCGGCCTCACCCCGAAGAACGGCCTCGCCGCCGTCATCGAGGCCCCCGCCACCCTCACCGAGGGCGGCGCCAAGGCCTTCGGCGGCATGTACAAGGCCGGGACCGCGATGGACCCGGTGTCCCTGGCCGTCGCCGTCGACACCAAGGCCCGGCTGCCCGCGCTCCCTGACCTCGGCAGCGACGCGAAGCCCACCCCGGCGGCCCCCGCCACTCCTTCCACGTCAGCCGCACCCGCTCCCGCGGCGGCCTCCGAACCCTCCTCGTCCCCCACCGGGCTGTACGTCGCGATCGGGGCAGGTGCGCTGCTCGCCGCCGCAGTCGCGGTCTTCGTCGCCGTACGCCGTGGCCGTAGCGGCAGTACTCCCACCCGCACTCCCTCGGCCTGAAATCCCCCGCGCACCCCCCTTGCGCCCCGCCCCCCCCCGCGCCCCAAGTCCCTCTAGGAGAACCCCGTCATGGCCACCCCCTTGCGTCACCGTTCCGTCACGCTGGCCGCCGCCGTCGCCACGGCAGCCGCCCTCGGCACGGGCGCCGTAGCCCTCGCCCTGCCCGCCGCGGCCGACGCCGCGCCCCCGATGACGCTGAGCGACGGCACACTGGACTGGGGCATCAAGCAGTCCTTCCGCACCTACCTGGCCGGGGGCTTCGCCCACGGGAAGACCACCCTGGAGGGAGGCGCGAGGCAGGCGGCGGACAACGGCGTCTTCACCTTCGTCGACGGCACCGGCACGTACGACACGGGTACCCACGCCACCGCCAACTCCTTCAAGGGCGGCGTCCGCTTCGAGGCCCACCAGGGCGCGCTCGACATCCGGTTCTCGGACGTCAGGCTGTCGACGAAGGGCACGGCCGCGCCGACCGGCGAGATCACCGCCGACGTCGTCACCAAGGAGAAGGACGGCTCCGTCTCCACCCGCTCGGACATCGCCGTCGCCGCGCTCGACATGACCGGCGTCCGGCCGAGCCAGGGCGCGGGCGGCGTCATGACGTTCAAGGACATACCGGCGAAGCTGACGAAGGACGGCGCGGCGGCGTTCGCGGGCTTCTACAAGGAGGGCGACGACCTCGACGCCGCCACCCTCACGGTGAAGGCGGGCGGCGCGCCGACCACCGCGCCCCCGACCACCGCGCCCCCGACCACGCCCCCCACCGCTCCGCCGACCACGGCCCCGACCACCACGGCCCCGACGACCGCCCCGACCACGACGGCGCCCACCGGCCCGGCCCCGACCACCACCGCGCCCACCGGCCCGGCCCCGACCGGCACGCAGCCCACCGGCCCCGCCACCACCGCCCCCACCACGACCGACCCGACCGCCACGGCGCCGACCGGCGACCCGTCCGGGATCGTGAACGGCATGCTGACGTGGGGTGTGAAGCAGAGCTGGCAGAAGTACGTCGGCGAGATGTGCGGCGGCTCCGTCACCCCCTCGGGCGGTGCGAGGAAGCAGGGCTCGGCCTACGAGTTCGGCTTCGTCAAGGCCGACCTCGACGCCGACGCACGCAAGGCCGAGGCGGCCTTCTCCGGCAGGCTCGCCTTCGTCTGCGCCGCGCACGGCATCGACTGGACCGTCGGCGACGTGAAGGTGAAGGCGACCGGCTCCACCGGCACCCTGACCGCCGACGTCACCAGCGCCCGGGGCACCGAGAACGACGTTGCCTTCGCCGACCTCGACCTGTCCCGGTCCGACTGGACGGCGCACGACGGCGTCGTCACCCTCGCGAACGTCCCGGCGAAGCTGACGGCGGCCGGCTCCGCCACCTTCTCCGCTCCCGGCGGCCAGGGCGGCTACCCGACCGGCACCGTCATGGACCCGCTGACCCTGACCCTCTCGCTCGACGAGGACGCCACGCTCCCCTCGACCACCGGCTCGGGCGGCTCCGGCACCACCGGCGGCGGCGAGGCCGGCGGATCGTCCACCACGGGCGGCGGCGGAACCGTCGGAGGCGGCGGCACGGTCGGCGGCGCCGGCTCCGCGGGCGGCTCCGGCGCGCTCGCCGCGACCGGATCGGGCGCCCCCACCGGCCTCCTGCTCGGCGCCTCGGGCGCCCTCGCCGCCGCGGGCGCGGCCGTCGTCGTCGCCGTGCGCCGCCGGGCCGCGGAGTCCTGAGCAGGTCCTGAACCGTCCCGCGCCCCCCCCGAAAGAGGCAGGGCCGCACCCGATTCGCGGGTGCGGCCCTGCCGGCGCATCGTGAAATGGTTCAATTTCCGCCATGAACACGACCGAGCACAGCGCCGGCCCCGACATCGACGTCCTCCGGGTCTTCTGCGCGGGCGACGGCCGGTACGGCAACGCCCTCGGAGTCGTACGGGACACCCGTGACCACCCCGACGAGGCCTCCCGGCAGGCGCTCGCCAAGGAGCTGGGCTTCAGCGAGACGGTGTTCGTGGACGACCCGGAGCGCGGGATCGTCGACATCTACACCCCCGGGCTGCGGCTGCCGTTCGCCGGATACCCGCTGGTCGGCGCCGCCTGGCTGCTCGACCTGGAGGTCATCCGTCCGCCCGCGGGCGAGGTGTGGGTGCGCGGCGACGGGGAGTTCACCTGGATCGAGGCGCGCGCCGAGTGGGCGCCGCCGCGGACCCTGCGCCAGTACGGCTCCGCCGCCGAGGTGGAGGCCCTGGAGGTGCCCGAGCCGGGCGAGTGGATCTACGCCTGGGCCTGGGAGGAGGAGGCCGCGGGCCGGATCAGGGCGCGCGCGTTCCCCGGGCGCGGCGACGGCATCGACGAGGACGAGGCGACCGGCGCGGCGGCCCTGCTGCTCACGGCGGAGCTGGGACGGGCCCTGAACATCACGCAGGGCCGGGGTTCGCAGCTGCTCACTGCCCCCGGCCCTGACGGCATCGTGGAACTCGGCGGACGGGTCCGCCTGGAGGGAACGCTCACGCGCTGAGCGCGGGGCGGTCCCCTTCGGGAACAAGGAGGTCCCCGTCGGGAACGCTCACGCGCCGAGGTCCCCGTCGGGAACGCTCACGCGCCGAGGCCCGCTTCGGGAGGTCTCACGCGGTGAGCGGGAACTCCCCGCCCAGCTGGTGGAAGACCGCGCTGTTGAAGGCGAACGCGCGCTTGCACTCGTCGACGATCCGCTGCTTCTCCAGGTCGTCGGCGTTCACCCCGTCGAGCAGCTCCCGGTACCCCCGCTTGAACGCGGCCGGGTTGGAGATCGCGTCGAACACGTAGAAGCGGACGCCGTCGCCCTTGCGCGCGAAGCCCCAGGTGCGCTCCGCCTTGTCGCGGATGATCTGGCCGCCCGACAGGTCGCCCAGGTAGCGCGTGTAGTGGTGGGCCACGTACCCCGCGGGCCATTCACGGGCACACTCGGCGACCCGCTCGGCGTACGCGACGGTCGCGGGCAGCGGGGAGACCCCGGCGCGCCAGTCGGGGCCCCGCAGATGGGCGAGGTCCTGCTCCAGGGCGGTCGTGCGGAACAGCTCGGTCTGTATGAAGGGCCCGGCGACCGGGTCCTCGCGCAGCGCCTCCGCGCCGTCCTCCAGGGCCCGGTACACGAACCAGAGCTGCTCGGTGTAGCGGGCGTAGGCGTCGACGGCCAGACGTCCGCCCAGGAGGTCGCCCATGAAGGACGACGTCTCCGCCTCCGTGTGCTGCTCGTGCGAAGCCGTACGGATGAGCGTGGAGAAGGGCGTGTCCAAGGCGTGCCTCCGTGACCGATGGGACGGGAACCAGTGACGATCCTGCCAAGTTAGGCTTACCTAAGTCAACTGGTTCCCGACGTCCTGTCGGTAAAAGAGCTACCCACTTGAGCACGCGGGCCAACGCGGGAGATCCGTGGGATTCGGCGGGAGTCAGGGAAGCGTGAGGATCTCCGCCCCGGTCTCCGTCACCACGAGCGTGTGCTCGAACTGTGCCGTCCGCTTCCGGTCCTTGGTCACGACCGTCCAGCCGTCGTCCCACATGTCGTAGTCGTGGGTGCCGAGCGTCAGCATCGGCTCGATGGTGAAGGTCATGCCGGTCTTGATCTCGGTGGTGTGGTGGGGCGAGTCGTAGTGCGGGACGATCAGGCCGGAGTGGAAGGACGAGTTGATGCCGTGCCCGGTGAAGTCACGGACGACGCCGTAGCCGAAGCGCTTGGCGTACGACTCGATGACCCGCCCGATGATGTTGATCTGGCGGCCCGGCTTCACGGCCTTGATGGCCCGGTTCAGGGACTCCCGGGTCCGCTCGACGAGGAGTCGCGACTCCTCGTCGACGTCACCGCAGAGGTAGGTGGCGTTGTTGTCGCCGTGGACGCCGTTGATGTACGCCGTGACGTCGAGGTTCACGATGTCGCCGTCCCGCAGGACGGTGGAGTCCGGGATGCCGTGACAGATGACCTCGTTGACCGAGGCGCACAGCGACTTCGGGAACCCGCGGTAGCCGAGGGTCGAGGGGTAGGCGCCGTGGTCGCACATGAACTCGTGCGCGACCCGGTCGAGCTCGTCGGTGGTGACACCCGGGGCGATGTGCTTGGCGGCCTCCTCCATCGCCTGAGCCGCGATGCGGCCGGCGATCCGCATCCGTTCGATGGTGTCGGAGTCCTGCACCTCGGGCCCGCTGTACGGGGTCGGGGCGGGCTTCCCGACGTACTCGGGACGGCGGATGGAGCCCGGAACGGAACGATGGGGGGAGAGCTCCCCCGGTACGAGAAGCGACTGGCCAGACATGCCAGCGAGTCTAACGACCGGGTCTGGGGCAGCATGGTCTCGGAGGAAGGAGCCGACGACGATGGCTTTGTTCAAGAAGCGCACCGTGGGCAAACCGGGCGAGTGGTACTACTGCCTGGAGCACAAGAAGGTCGAAGAGGGCCCCGAGTGCCCGGCCAAGAACCGCTTCGGCCCGTACGCCACCCGCGAGGAGGCCTCCCACGCGATGGAGACCGCCCGCGAGCGGAACCTGGAGTGGGAGACCGACCCGCGCTGGCACGACAAGGCGGGGAAGCCGGAGGCGCAGGAGCCCCCGGACTAGCGCCTGTCCAGCGGCCCTGGACACACGGGGACCCGGCCGGGACCGCTCACACGGTCCCGGCCGCCTCCTTCTGTGCCGCCTCCTGCTGGGCCTTGCGGCGCAGCGAGTCCTCGTCGGTCTCGGAGTCGTACGTGAGGAGCTTCGGCAGCGCGAGGCAGAGCAGGCCCACCGAGGCGACGCAGGCCACACCACCCGTCCAGACGGCCGACCGGGTGCCGGTCCAGCCCGCCATCGCGCCCGCCCTGACCTGGCCCAGCTGCGGGCCGACGCTGTAGGAGAGCACCTCGATGCCGGCCAGCCGGCCGCGCAGCTCCTCCGGGATCGTCTGGTTCCAGATGGTCGCCCGGCCCAGACCGCTCAGCATGTCCCCGGCCCCGGCGAAGGCCAGACAGAGCAGGACCGGCCAGACGTTCCCGAACCAGCCGGCCGCCGCGATCGCCAGACCCCAGCCGGCGGCGCCCGCGACCACGAGCAGCCCGTGCCGACGCACCTTCGACGTCCAGCCGCTGGTCAGCCCGAGCACCAGGGAGCCGACCGAACCCGCCGCGTACATCAGGCCCAGCGACCAGTCCGCGTCCAGCTCGTCCGCGAGGAACGGGAAGATCGTGTTCGGGAAGGCGAAGAACATCGCCGCGAGGTCGATCGCGTACGTGCCGAGCAGCACCGGCCGCGACCAGGCGTACCGCGCGCCCTCCGCGATGCCCCGCAACGAGGGCTTCTCCGCGTCGTGCGCGGGCGGCGCGGGGGAGAGCCGGCGGCACAGCAGCACCGAGGCGGCGAAGCCGACGATCGTCACCCCGTACGCGGGCGCGTGGCCCGCGAACGCCACGACCAGGCCCGCGAGCGCCGGGCCCGCGATCGAGCCCATCTGCCAGCGCAGCGAGTTCAGCGCGGCCGCCGCCGTCTGGTGCTCGTGCGGCACGATCCGGGCCATCAGCGAGTCCAGGGCCGGACGCTGGAGCCCCGCGAGCGCCGAGACACCGGCCGCGACCACGTACAGCGGCCAGAGCATCGGGTCCGGGAGCAGTGCGTTGACCAGCAGGATCCCGGCGAACAGACCCAGACCCGCCTCGGTCAGGAGGATCACCTTCCGCCGGTCGACCGCGTCGGCGAGCGCCCCGCCGTACAGTCCGAACACCACGAGCGGCACCAGCTCGACCGCGCCCATCGCGCCGACGGCGAGCGGCGAACCCGTCAGATCCTTGATCTGCAGCGGCAGGGCGATCATCGCCATCGCGCTGCTGAAGTACGTGACGAGCCCCTGGATCCACAGGAGCCGGAAGTCACGGGAGGCACGCCACGGCGCCGGATCGGGCAGGAGCGCGGAAAGCTTCGCGAGGGCAGGAGACACGAGGGGCCATGCTCCGGCGGCCCACTGCCGGAGGCAAACGATTTACCGCCGGGGGCGGAGGCCGGGGCCGGGTCCGGGGGCGGGGGTCGGGGGCGGGAAGTCGGGACCTGCCGGGACCTGCCGTGCCAGGACAGGCTGGGGCCTGCCGGGGACCTACCCGCATCTGCCGGGACCCATCGGCTCCCGCCGGTGCGTCCGCGCTACCAGCGCGCCGGGGGCGGTGCCGTCAGGCGGTCCGCGAGGTCCGAGAGGCGGTCGCGGAAGCGGCGGGTTCCGCGTGGTGACGGCAGGCTGTTCTCGCCGGCCGCCGCGCTCACCAGGTGCTGCACCGTGTCCAGGTCCACCTCCGCCCCCTCCGCCACCGTGAGCGTCTCGTGCGCGAGCCCCCGCACCTCCTCGTCGCCCCCGTCGAGCGACAGCACCGTCGCCCCCGCCCGCCGGGCGTCGTGGACCCGCTGGAGCACGCCCGCGTCCGGCCGCTCCGGTGCCACCATCAGCAGCGTCGCCCCCCGCCCCGCCACCTCCAGCCGGCCGAGCCCGACCGCCAGATGGGCCGGATCGCCCGGCCGCACCCGGTGCCGTACCAGGGTCGGCGCCAGCTCCGGGATCCCCGACCAGGCCGACTCGTCGACCAGATGCGCCGCCAGGTGCCAGGGCTCGTACTCCTCCGTGCCGACCAGCAGCAGCCCGCCCCGGTGCGGAACGACCGAGGACCGGAGCGCGCCCGCGAACCGGCGGGCCGCCCGCGGCCATTCCGTCCCGGCGAGCACTTCCCGCAGCAACGCGACCCGTACGGCATCCATGGGCCCGCATCCTGCACCAGACCGCGGCCCGCGCGCGGCCGGTTGCGGGGGATCCACCCGTACGGGAGCGGCCCGGCGGCCCCGACCGGTCGGTAATGTCGGGGCCATGACTTCCTCGACTCCCAGCACCCCCGCCCCCAAGGCCGCGCCCAAGGACCCGTGGGACCTTCCCGACGTCTCCGGCCTCGTCGTCGGCGTCCTCGGCGGTACCGGCGACCAGGGCCGCGGCCTCGCCTACCGGCTCGCCAAGGCCGGCCAGAAGGTGATCATCGGCTCGCGCGCCGCCGACCGGGCCCAGGCGGCCGCCGAGGAGATCGGCCACGGCGTCGAGGGCGCCGACAACGCCGAGTGCGCCCGCCGCAGCGACATCGTGATCGTCGCCGTGCCGTGGGACGGCCACGCCAAGACCCTGGAGTCCCTGCGCGACGACCTGGCCGGCAAGCTCGTCGTGGACTGCGTCAACCCGCTCGGCTTCGACAAGCAGGGCGCCTACGCCCTCAAGCCCGAGGAGGGCTCCGCCGCCGAGCAGGCCGCCGCGCTCCTCCCGGACTCCCGGGTCGCCGCCGCCTTCCACCACCTCTCCGCCGTCCTCCTCCAGGACACCTCCCTGGAGGAGATCGACACGGACGTGATGGTCCTCGGCGAGGAGCGCGCCGACGTCGAGCTCGTCCAGGCCCTCGCCGGCCGCATCCCCGGCATGCGCGGTGTCTTCGCCGGCCGGCTGCGCAACGCCCACCAGGTCGAGTCGCTCGTCGCCAACCTGATCTCGGTCAACCGCCGCTACAAGGCCCACGCCGGGCTCCGCGTCACCGACGTCTGAGCCGGTCCCGGGCAGGACGTCCGGTCCGGTTCGAGACAGGACGTCCGAGCCGGTCCCGGCAGGGCGGTGGGCATGGGGGACACTGGACGGGCACAGCAGCCGTACCCGGACAGGAGCCGACCCCCATGCCCCGCCTCGCCCTCTACGCCCTCGTGGTCTGCGCCCTCGCCGTCGCCGCGGCCGTCGTCTCCTTCGTCGAGGGCAGTTTCCTCGGCGTCGTCTGGGTCCTGCTCGCCGGCCTGTCCTCCAACATGGCCTGGTACTACATCCGCCGCGCGAAGGTCGAGAAGGCCGCCGCGGCGGACGCCGTCGAGGCGTAGGGGCTCAGACCTGGCAGAACTCGGGCGCGTCCTGCCAGAAGCGGAACAGCTGTGAGCCGCAGTAGCGCGAGAGCTCCGGCACCCCGAGCGACCGCATCAGCGCGTCGATCGCGTCGAAGAAGCCGTTGTTGATCGCCGGCACGAACAGCAGCGCGATCACGATGAAGAAGCCGTACGGCGCGTACGGCTCGATCTGCCGCTTCACCTTGTACGACAGCCAGGGCTCCACCACGCCGTACCCGTCCAGGCCCGGCACCGGCAGGAGGTTCAGGAGCGCCGCGGTCACCTGGAGGAACGCAAGGAAGGCCAGCGCGAACTGGAACGCGAGCGGTACCCCGTCGAGCGCGTCCAGCCAGAACGGGGCCGTGCAGACGAGCGCGAACAGCACGTTCGCCAGCGGGCCCGCCGCCGAGATCAGGCTGTGCTTCCAGCGGCCCTTGATCCGGCCCTGCTCGATGAAGACCGCGCCACCCGGCAGACCGATCCCGCCCATGATCACGAACAGCACCGGCAGGATGATGCTGAGGACGGCATGGGTGTACGCGAGCGGGTTCAGGGTCAGATAGCCCTTCGCGCCGACCGTGATGTCACCGCCGTGCAGCGCCGTACGGGCGTGCGCGTACTCGTGCAGACAGAGCGACACCACCCACGCCGAGGTCACGAAGAGGAAGATCGCCAGGCCGGGCGAGGCGGCGAAGTCCGTCCACACCGCCCAGCCGGTGACGGCCATGACGGCGAGGATCGCCAGGAAGACGGGGCTGATCCGCCGCTCGTGGCGCCGGGTGGTGGCCGTGGTCATCGCGGAAGCTCCCAAGGACGGAGGACTGACGGAGTCCGGACAGGGCCCGGCGTACGGGCCCGGTGCGCGAGCCCGATGTGCGGGAAACGTACCGGGCGGCGGGGGGAGTTCCGGAGTCGGGGACCCACTCACGGAGAATGGGCCCGTGCACTATTCCGTCCTCGGCCCGACCCTCGCCCGCACGCCCGACGGCTCCGACGTGGCCGTCGGCGGTCCGCGGGTCCGCGCCCTGCTCACCGTCCTCGCCCTGCGGGCCGGCCGGACCGTGCCCGTACCGGAGCTCGTCGACGAGGTGTGGCACGGCGACGAGCCGCCCGCCGACGCGGTCGCCGCGCTCCAGGCCCTCGTCGGACGGCTCCGCAAGGCCGTCGGCCGGGACCGGATCGTCTCCGCCGAGGGCGGCTACCGGCTCGACGCCCGGCCCGAGGACGTGGACGCCCGCCGCTTCGAGCGGCTCGCCGTCGAGGGCGTCGCCGCGCTCGGCACCGGGGACCCGGCCCGTGCCGCCGCCCTCCTCGACGAGGCCCTCGGGCTCTGGCGCGGGCCCGCCCTCGCCGACCTGCCGGACCGGGACACGGAGGCCCCCCGCTGGGAGGCCCGCCGTCTCGACGTCCGCCGGGCCAGGCTCGACGCGGCCCTCGGGCTCGGCGAGGCACCCACGGCCCTCCCCGAACTGACCGCCCTCTGCGCCGCGCACCCCCTCGACGAGACCCTCCAGGCACTGCGGATCCGCGCCCTGCGGGACACCGGGCGCGCCGCCGAGGCCCTCGCCGCGTACGAGGCGGTCCGGCGTGCGCTCGCCAACCGCCTCGGTACGGACCCGTCGCCCGCCCTGCGCACCCTCCACGCGGAGCTGCTCGCGGGCCCGAAGACGCCCGAGCGCACTCCCGCCCCGAAGCACGCGCAGGAGGAGGCTCCGGCGACGGGGAAGACGACCCCCGTCCGCGGCAACCTGCGCGCGCGGCTCACCAGCTTCGTCGGGCGCGGCGAGGAGATCGCCGCCCTCCGGGACGACCTGCGCACGGCCCGGCTCGTCACCCTGCTCGGACCCGGGGGCGCCGGGAAGACCCGGCTCTCCCAGGAGGCGGCCGAGCGCGGGGCCGCCGACGGGGCATGGCCGGACGGCGTCTGGGTCGCCGAACTTGCGGCCGTCACCGACCCGGAGGCGGTGGTCGAGGCCGTCCTCGCGGCCGTCGGCGCCCGGGAGACGGTGCTGCGTGGCGCCGGAGCCGAGGAGCTGCGGGCCGGGGACGACCCGCTCGCCCGGCTCGTCGAGCACTGCGCGGGGCGGCGGATGCTGCTGCTCCTCGACAACTGCGAGCACCTCGTGGCGGCCGCCGCCGCACTCGCCGAGGCCCTCCTCGCCCGCTGCCCGGACCTGCGGGTCCTGGCGACGAGTCGGGAGCCGTTGGGGGTGCCGGGGGAGGTGGTGCGGCCGTTGGGGCCGTTGCCGATGGGGATGGCGTTGCGGTTGTTGGGTGAGCGGGGTGGGGCGGCGCGTCCTGGGTTCGTGGTGGCGGAGGACGTGGGGGCGGCGGAGGAGGTGTGTCGTCGTCTGGACGGGTTGCCGTTGGCGATCGAGCTGGCGGCGGCGCGGTTGCGGTTGTTGTCGGTGCGGCAGATCGCGGAGCGTCTCGACGACCGGTTCCGGTTGTTGACGTCGGGGGCGCGGACGGTGTTGCCGCGTCAGCAGACTCTGCGGGCGGTGGTGGACTGGTCGTGGGATCTGCTGGAGGGGCCGGAGCGGGTGGTGCTGCGGCGGTTGGCGGTGTTCACGGGTGGGGCGGATCTGTCGGCGGCGGAGGCGGTGTGCGCGGACGGTGGTGGTCCGGAGGTGCTGGATCTCCTTGGTGCTCTGGTCGACAAGTCGCTGGTGGTGGCGGGGCCGGGGCGGGACGGTGAGGGGATGCGGTTCCGGCTGCTGGAGACGGTGGCGGAGTATGCGGGGGAGCGTCTGGAGGAGTCCGGGGAGCGGGCCGCGACCGAGCGGCGGCATCTCACGTACTACCGGGAACTCGCCCGTACCACCGACCCGGAGTTGCGCGGCGCGGGGCAGGTCGCCGCCATGGCGCGTCTCGGAGCCGATTACGGCAACCTCCGTACCGCCCTGCGCCGGGCTGTCGCCGCCCGCGACGAGGACGAGACGCTCGTCCTGGTCCACTCCCTGCTCTGGTACTGGCAGATGCGCGACCTGAGAACCGACGCCCTGCACTGGGCGCGGGCCGCCGCCGCCCTCGGACCCGACCCGTTCGCGGCGCCCGCCGCCCCCGTCGTACCGCTGCACGAGACGTGCACGGCCACGCCGCCACCGCTCTCCGAGGAGCAGCGCTGGGAGGCCCGGCGCGGGGTGCGGCTCGTCGAACTCCTCAACATGGACCACGAGACAGGACGGTGGACCAGCCCGGAGGGGGTGCGCCGGCTTCGTGAGATGACCGCCGTCTACACCCCCGGCCTGCCCCAGACCTGCCGACTGCCCGGCTCCTTCGCCGTCTTCGCGGTCCTCCTCATCGGCGAGGCGGGCCGGTTGCGCGAACTGCTCGACACGACCGTCGAAGCCTGCCGCCGCCACGGCTACGACTGGGAACTCGGCAACGCCCTCCAGCTGCGCGCCAACATGCTCGCCAACCGGGCCGACTGGGCCGACCAGGCCGGCGCGGACGCCGACGAGAGTCTGGAGATCTTCGAACGCCTCGGTGACGCCTGGGGTGCGGCAGAGGCGCTGTCCTCCCGCGCGGAGGCCCGTGAGCGCCGGCTCGAGTTCGGCGGCGCGGCCGAGGACTATGCCGCCGCCATCGGCTGCGCGGAACGGATCGGCGCCCAGTCGCAGATGGCCCTGCTGCGGGCCCGCTACGCGAGCGTGCTCGTCGAGACCGGGCGGATCGACGAGGGCGAGGCGATCCTCCGCGAGATCGTCGACGGCGGAACCACCCTGGGGCATGAACCGCTGCTGGGCGCCCGGCTGTTCCTCGGCCTGGCACTGGGCCGCAGCGGGCGCACCGCCGAGGCCCGGGAGCATCTGCAGGCGCTGCGACAGGAGTTCGGTTCCGAGACCCTCTCGATCTTCGAGGGCTTCACCCTCGGCAGCCTGGGCTGGCTGGACAACGTGGACAAGCGGTACGCCTCCGCGCTCGCCTTCACCAGGGAGGCGTACGAACGCTCCCTGGGCTCCCTCTCGATGATGGTCGCCCCGCAGATGCCCTCGGTCCATCTGACCGGGGCCGCCTGGGCGCTCGCCGGTCTCGGCGGGCCGGGGGCGCGGACCGGTGCGGTGCTGCTCGGCGCCCGGGAGGGCCTGGCCCCGCCGGGGCACCTGCTGTCGCCGCTCGAAGCGGAGAACCTGACGCGGGCGACGGAGCTGACCCGGTCCGTGCTCGGCGAGGACGCGTTCGAGGCGGCGCATGCCGAAGGCGGCGGCCTCTCCCTGGAGGAGGCCGCCGCCCTGCTCGGTCGCGCCGCCGACGCGATCAGTGAGCGCGCCGAGTCCTGAACCCCCGTGGGGATCCCCGCGGGGACCCCTGTGGCGGACTCAGGTCTTCTTGCGGAACTTGGCCACCGCCAGAGGGGCCGTGACGACCGTGATCGCCAGCGCCCAGCCGAGGGTCATCCACACGGAGTGGGCGACCGGGCCGCCGTTGATCAGGTTCCGGGCGGCGTCGGCGAGGTTCGACAGCGGGTTGTAGTCGGTGAAGGCCTTCAGCCAGTCGGGCATCGACGTCGGCGGGGCGAAGATCGAGGAACCGAACTGCAGCGGCATCAGGACCAGCATGGCCATGCCCTGGACGGCCTGGGCGGTCTTCATGGTGAGACCGAGCAGGATGAAGATCCACATCAGCGACGCTCCGAAGACCATCGACAGGCCGATGGCGGCGAGCAGGTGGAAGAACGAGGTGTGGATCTCCAGGCCGAGCAGGAAGCCCATGCCGAGCAGGATCGTGGTGGCGATCAGCATCCGGCCGACCTCGACGACGATCTTCGCGATCAGGACGGAGGACCGGGCGATCGGCATCGTCCGGAACCGGTCCATGACCCCCTTCTTGAAGTCGTCGTTGATGCCGACGCCGACGGCCATCGAGATGTTCATGCCCATCATCGCCATCAGGCCCGGGGTCACGTAGTTCACGTAGACCTCGTTGTTGCCCTTGCCCGAGATGGCGCCGCCGAAGACGTACACGAAGAGCAGGATGAAGATGATCGGCATCAGTACGGCGTCGAACATCGACTCCGGGTCCTGCTTGATCTGGAGCGCGTTGCGACGGGCCAGAGCGCCGATGTGGCGCAGGTTGGCCCGCAGGCCGATCCGGCCCTCGGCCGAGGGCGCGCGCCGCGCCGCAGCCGGACTCGGGGTGCCGACGGGGGACTTGGTGACCGTGGTCGTGCTCACGCCGCGACCTCCTCGTTGATCTCGTCGGAAACGGCGGTCTTCTCGCCCGTGATCGCCAGGAACACCTCGTCCAGGCTGGGCAGATGGGTGCCGATGTGGGCGATGCCGAAGCCGCGTGCGCCGAGCAGGGCCACGACGGCGGTCAGCTGCTGGTCGGTGAGGATCGGCACGTACAGCGCGCCGTCGTCGGGGACGACGGTCGAGCCGGCGACACCGTCGAGACCGGTCTCGCGGAGCGCGGCGGCCATCGCCGGCAGCTGGTCCGGGTCCACCGGGCGGACCTTCAGGGTCCGGCCGCCGACCTTGGCCTTGAGCTCGTCGACCCCGCCCTTGGCGATGACCTTGCCCTTGTCGATGACGGTCAGCTCGCTCGCGAGCTGCTCCGCCTCCTCCATGTACTGGGTGGTGAGGAGGACGGTGACGCCCTCGGAGACCATTCGCTGGACCTCGTCCCACACCTCGTTGCGGGTGCGGGGGTCGAGGCCGGTGGTCGGCTCGTCCAGGTAGAGGACGGCCGGCCGGCCGATCATCGAGGCGGCCAGGTCGAGTCGGCGCCGCATGCCGCCGGAGTAGGTCATGGCGGGCCGCTTGGCGGCGTCGGTGAGGGAGAAGCGCTCCAGCATCTCGTCGGACCGGCGGCGGGCGTCGGCGCGGGAGAGGTCGAGCAGCCGCCCGATCATGTACAGGTTCTCCCAGCCGGACAGCTTCTCGTCGACCGAGGCGTACTGACCGGTGAGCCCTATGGTGCGGCGCAGCTGGCGGGGGTGCTTCACCACGTCGTACCCGGCGACGGTGGCGGTCCCGGCGTCCGGGACGAGGAGGGTGGAGAGGCAGCGGACGAGGGTGGTCTTCCCGGCGCCGTTCGGGCCGAGCACGCCGAGGACGGTGCCCTCCCGTACGTCCAGGTCGACCCCGTCGAGGGCCTTGGTGTCGCCGAAGTGCTTCACGAGGCCCCGGACCTCGACGGCGTTGGTGTGTGATCGCGTCATGGCCCTCACTAGACCAGGCGCCACCGACAAGCCTCCTACAGACGACCGACAGCCCGCCGATGGGGGATGTCGGCGGGCTGTCGGGTGGTGCCGCAGTGGTCTGCGCGTACCTGTGGCGCCTAGTGGAAGGTGTGCTCCTCGGCGGGGAACGCCCCGCCGCTGACGTCCTCGGCGAAGGCGCGCGCGGCGTCGCCGAGCGTCTCGCGGAGGTTGGCGTACTGCTTGGTGAAGCGCGGGACCTTGCCGCCGGTCAGACCGGCCATGTCGGTCCAGACGAGCACCTGGGCGTCGGTGCCGGCGCCCGCGCCGATCCCGATGGTCGGGATGTGCAGCGAGCGGGTGACCTCGGCGGCCAGCTCGGCCGGTACGAGCTCCAGGACGACCGCGAAGGCGCCCGCGTCCTGCGCCGCCTTCGCGTCGCGCAGCAGCTTGTGCGCGGCCTCGTCGGAGCGGCCCTGCACCCGGTAGCCCATGGTGTTCACGGACTGCGGGGTGAGGCCCAGGTGGGACATGACGGGGATGCCGGCCTGGACGAGCAGTTCGGTCTGCGGCAGCGAGCGCTCGCCGCCCTCCAGCTTGATCGCGCCGACGCCCGCGTCCTTGACCAGCCGGGTGGCGTTGCGCAGGGCCTGGACGGGCCCTTCCTGGTACGAACCGAAGGGAAGGTCGCCGACGACGAGGGCGCGCTTGGTGCCCCGGACGACGGCGGCGGAGAGCAGGGTCATCTCGTCCATCGTGACGGGCACGGTGGTGTCGTAACCGAGGTGACAGTTGCCCATCGAGTCGCCGACGAGGATCACCGGGATGCCGGCCTCGTCGAAGACGGAGGCGGTCATCGCGTCGTAGGCGGTGAGCATGGGCCACTTCTCGCCGCGGGTCTTGGCGGCGGCGATGTCGTGGACGGTGATGCGGCGCGTGCCCTTGCCGCCGTACAGCGCCTTGCTGCTGTCGGCGGGCGGTTTCTGGGCAGCCTGAAGCGTCATGGTGCACGGCTCCTTGTGTCATCTCGAGGCGCCCTGACGGCGTCCCCGGACCACATCCATGGTGGCACTTCGCCGGGCGGGCGGGGAAGTGGGCCGGAGTGGCGCTCTTCACACCGGCGCGGCGGTGGGGCGTTCGCGCGGCTGCGACGGGGCCGCGGCGGGGGTGCGACGGGGCCGCGACGGGGCCGCGGCGGGGGTGCGACAGGGCCGCGACGGGGGTGCAACGTAAAGCCTCGGTCAGGAATTTCGATACGAGACGGTCTCGTATCGAAATTGCTCTAGGGTGATGGCCATGCCACAGCCGTCCTCCGCACCTGCCAAGCCCGCCGGACCCCGTGTCCCCGAGGCCGTCCACCGGCGCCGCTGGGCCGTCCTCGGCGTCCTGATGCTCAGCCTGCTGATCGTCGTCCTCGACAACTCGATCCTGAACGTCGCCGTCAGGACGATCGCCGCCCCCGCGCCCACCGGCATCGGCGCCACCCAGAGCGAGCTGGAGTGGGCGATCAACTCCTACACGCTCGTCTTCGCCGGCCTCCTCTTCACCTCGGGCCTGCTCGGCGACCGCCTCGGCCGCAAGAAGGTGCTGCTCTTCGGCATCACCGTCTTCGGCATCGGCTCCGCCCTGGCCGCGTTCTCCGGCTCCCCGGGCGAGCTGATCGCCTTCCGGGCCGTCATGGGCTTCGGCGCCGCGTTCGTCATGCCCGCGACCCTCGCCGTCCTCATGAACGTCTTCGAGCGCGACGAGCAGCCCAAGGCCATCGGCATCTGGGCCGGCAGCGTCGGCCTCGCCATCGCGATCGGCCCGATCACCGGCGGCGTCCTGCTCGAACACTTCTGGTGGGGATCGATCTTCCTCATCAACGTGCCGGTCGTGCTCCTCGCGCTCGCGCTGATGATGTGGCTCGTCCCCGACTCCCGGGACCCGAAGCCCGGCCGGATCGACATCCCCGGCGTACTGCTCTCCGTCGTCGGCCTCGTCCTCCTCGTCTACGGGATCATCCGCGGCGGCGAACTGGCGAGCTTCACCGACGTCACCGTCCTCGCCCCGGCCCTCGGCGGCCTCGCGGTCCTCGTCCTCTTCGTCCTCCACGAGCGGCGCAGCGACCACCCCGCGATCGACATGACGTACTTCAAGAGGCCCGCGTTCTCGGCGGCCGTCGCCGCGATCGCACTCGTCTTCTTCGCACTCATGGGCGTGACCTTCTTCTCCGCCTTCTACCTGCAGAGCGTGCGCGGCTACAGCGCCCTGCAGTCCGGGCTGCTCATCCTGCCGCTGGCCGTCGCGCAGATGGTGTTCGCACCCCGCGCGCGGCTCGTCGTCGAACGCTTCGGCGCCAAGGCCGTCTGCACCGGCGGCATGCTGCTCGTCGCCCTCGGCCTCACGGCCTTCGCCTTCTTCGACGCCTCGACCCCGATCTGGGCCATGGAGGTCGTCTTCTTCGTCCAGGGCACGGGAATGGCACACATCATGCCCCCGGTCACGGTCGCGATCATGCAGGCGCTGCCCCGTGAGAAGGCGGGCTCCGGCTCGGCGATCAACAACACCTTCCGGCAGGTCGGCGGCGCGCTCGGTGTGGCCGTCCTCGGCTCGGTGCTCTCCTCCGTGTACCGCGGGGAGATCGAGGGCCACCTCGGCGGGGTCCCGGCGGCCCTGCGCGCCACGGCGGGCGAGTCCGTCGAGGCGACCCTCGCGGTCGCGGAGAAGCTCGGCCCGGCGGGCCGGGGCCTGGTGGCCCCCGCGTACGACGCCTTCCTGAGCGCCATGCACGTCACCGCGCTCGCCTCGGCGGTGATCGCCGTGGTCGGCGCGGCGGTGGTCGCGGCCTTCCTCCCGGGCCGTACGCCGACGGGCGCGGCGGGGCCGGGCGGCACGGAACCGGGCGCGGGGAAGCCGGGCGGCGCGGAACCGGCCGCGGCGGAACCCGGTGCCGCGGAACCGGGCGCGGCGGCGAACGGAACCGGACCCGGCGGTGACGCCCGGCGGGGCTCGGTGCCGGGGCAGGCGTCCGAGGCGGGAGAATCGGCCCGACTGTAGGACCCGAACGAGAGGTGGAGCGCACGTGTCGCGGCAGGACGGCGGGACCCCCGGAACCCCGGAAACCCACGACGACGGGCCGGGGCCGGTGGGCTGCGGAGGACGGGCGCCGGCGCCCGCCCCCGGGGCGACCGGTGCGGCTCCCGCGGCCCGGCGCGGCCGCCCCCGGAGCGAGGGCGTCGAGCGGGCCGTCTTCGACGCGGTCGTCGTGCTCCTCGACGAGGGCGTTCCGCTCGCCGAACTGTCCATCGAGCGGATCGCCCGTACCGCCGGGGTCGGCAAGGCCACCATCTACCGTCGCTGGGCCGGCAAGGAGGAACTCTTCGTCGAGCTGCTCCGCTCGGTGGAACCCCCGGACCCGGTGCTGTCCGGCACCTCGGTCCGGGACGACCTCGTCGTCCTCCTGGAGTCGCTGCGCGAGCGCGGACTCGCCAAGCGGACCTCCAACCTGCTCCACAACGTGTTCGCGCAGATGCAGCTCTATCCCAAGCTGTGGGACGCCTACCACCTCTCCGTCATCGAACCCCGCCGCCGCATGAGCCTGGACACCGTGCGACGCGGAATGGAACGGGGCGAGATCCGCACCGACCTCGACGTCGAGTTCGTCACCGACCTCCTCACCGGCCCGCTCCTCCTGCGGACCGTGCTGCGCCCCGGCGCCTCCCTGGAGCCCGGCCTCGCCGAGCAGGTCGTGGACACCGTCATGGAGGGTCTCCGGCCGCGCGACTGACCGGGGCGGTGCCGGGCGGACCGGGACCGGCCAAATGTGCGCGTTCTGTCA
The DNA here is from genome assembly GCF_036192275.1 of Streptomyces sp. NBC_00250. NCBI lineage: Bacteria > Bacillati > Actinomycetota > Actinomycetes > Kitasatosporales > Streptomycetaceae > Streptomyces > Streptomyces sp. NBC_00250. The sequence continues at coordinate 6,474,700 of NZ_CP108088.1, forward strand.
CAGCCCGCCCGAGCGCGCCACCTGCAGGAACCCGCCACGCCGCAGCTGTCGTCCATCGGGACGTACGACGGACCCGTCATCCCCTAGTGTCGACGTCGGGTCACGGAGCAAGGCAGCAAGGCAGCACGGCAGCAAGGCAGTGAGGACGGGCGATGGCGCGGGTGGACATGACGGAGACCGAGCAGGGCGGCGCGGGGAACGAGCCCCCGACCTCCTCCCGCTTCCGGACCGCCCTCGGCGGACTCCGCCACGACGGGGGGATCTGGCGGCGGGGCATCCTGCTCGCACTGTGCGCGGTGGCCCTCACCCTGCTGATGGTCTTCCACTCCGACATCCCCAACCGGATCGGCAACCTCGGCAGCCTGACGGAGACCTTCCTGCCCTGGCTCGGCCTCTTCGTCCCCGTCCTCCTCGTCCTCGCCCTGCTGCGCCGCTCCGCCACCGCGCTGATCGCCCTGTTGCTGCCGGCCGTGGTGTGGCTGAACCTCTTCGGCGGGCTCGTCGCCGACAAGTCGGCGGCCGGCGGTGACCTGACCTTCGCCACCCACAACGTGAACGCCGACAACCCGGACCCCGCGGGCACGGCCGAGCAGCTCGCCGCGTCCGGTGCCGACGTCCTGGCCCTGGAGGAACTGAAGGGCGACATGGTCCCGGCGTACGAGAAGGGCCTGGCGAAGGCCTACCCGTACCACTCCGTCCAGGGCACGGTCGGACTCTGGAGCAAGCTGCCCCTGCGCGCCCCGCAGCCCGTCGACATCCGGATGGGCTGGACCCGCGCGATGCGCGCCGACGTCGTGACCCCCCAGGGCGAGGTCGCCGTGTACGTCGCCCACCTGCCGTCCGTCCGGGTCAAGCTGAACGCCGGCTTCACCGCCAACCAGCGCGACGCCAGCGCGAACGCCCTCGGCGAGGCCATCTCCGACGACCGCCACGAGCGGATCGTCCTCCTCGGCGACCTCAACGGCACCATGAACGACCGCGCGCTCAACGGCATCACCTCGCAGCTCCGCTCCACCCAGGGCGCGGCGGGCGACGGCTTCGGCTTCAGCTGGCCCGCCTCGTTCCCGATGGCCCGCATCGACCAGATCCTGGTCAAGGGCGTGGAGCCGATGTCGTCCTGGGCCCTCCCGGAGACGAAGAGCGACCACCTCCCGGTCGCGGCCCGCGTGAAGCTCTGAGGCCCGGGCCCGGCCTCGTAACGATCGAAGGTCGAAACCTCCCCTTCATCCCCCTGAAGCCGTTGAGAGGAAAACATCTGAGAGCCTTTGTTCCGTCGAAGAACTATCTTCCGGAAAGGCCCTCCCCATGCCCCTGGCGCTGCTCGCGCTCGCCGTCTCCGCCTTCGGCATCGGCACCACCGAATTCGTGATGATGGGCCTGCTCCCGCAGGTCGCCGACGACCTCGGCACCTCCGTCCCCACCGCCGGGTACCTCGTCTCGGCGTACGCGATCGGCGTCGTCGTCGGCGCCCCGCTGCTCACCGCCCTCGGCTCCCGCGTCCCGCGCAAGCGGATGCTGCTCCTGCTCATGGCCCTCTTCACGGTCGGCAACCTGGCCTCCGCGCTCGCCCCCGGCTTCGGCTGGCTGATCGCCGGCCGGGTGCTCGCCGGGCTCCCGCACGGCGCGTTCTTCGGGCTCGGCGCGGTCGTCGCCGCCCGGCTCGTGCGCGAGGGCCGCCAGGCGCGGGCGGTGGCCACCATGTTCCTCGGCCTGACCGTCGCCAACATCCTCGGCGTACCCGCCGCGACCCTGCTCGGACAGCACCTCGGCTGGCGGGCCACCTTCCTCGTCGTCTCCGTCATCGGCCTGCTCGCCATGGCCGCGCTCGCCCGCCTCGTGCCGCACGTCCCCGTGGACGAGCGGCAGAGCCTGGGCCGCGAGGTGCGCGCCCTCGGCCGCCCGCAGGTGCTGCTCGGCCTGCTCACCGCCGTCTTCGGCTTCGCGGGCGTCTTCGCCGTCTACTCGTACCTGGCCTCGATGACCACCGAGGTGATGGGCTTCGGCGACTCCACGGTCACCGTCGTCCTCGCCCTCTTCGGCCTCGGCATGACCGGCGGTGCGCTCGCCGCGGGCCCGCTGACCGACCGGGCGCTCCGCCCGACCCTGTACGGCTCGCTCGCCGCCCTCGTCCTCGCCCTGGTCGCCTTCCGCTTCACGATCCACGTGCCCTGGCTGGCTCTGGTCACGGTCGTGGTGCTCGGCGCCGTCGGCTTCATGACCACCACCCCGCTCCAGATGCTGGTCATGAACAAGGCCAAGGACGCCCCCACGCTCGCCTCCGCCTCCAACCACTCCGCCTTCAACCTCGCCAACGCCGGCGGCGCCTGGGCGGGCGGCGCGGCCGTCGCCGCCGGCTGGGGCTGGACCTCACCGGCCCTGGTCGGCGCGGGGCTCACGGTGGTGGGCCTGGCGATCGCGGCGGTGGCGGGCCTGCTCGACCGCGACCGGAGCGGGAGTACGGGGGAGGGGGCCTCCCGCGTGGTCGCGAAGAGCCCCCTCACGGCGGTCGAAACCCCGGTCAGCCGGCCGGTGTCTCGCGCCAGCGGTTCGTGATCGGCAGGCGCCGGTCCTTGCCGAAGCCCTTCGCCGAGATCTTGGTGCCCGGCGGGTACTGGCGCCGCTTGTACTCCGCCGTGTCCACCATCCGCAGCGTCTTCGTGACCAGCTCCTCGTCGAAGCCCGCGGCCACGATCTCGTCCCGGCCCCGGTCCTGGTCCACGTACAGGGCCAGGATCGCGTCCAGGGTGTCGTAGTCCGGCAGCGAGTCCGTGTCGACCTGGCCGGGGCGCAGCTCGGCGCTGGGCGGCTTGCTGATCGAGCTCTCCGGGATCGGCGGGGTCTGGCCGCGCTCCTCCGCCGCCCGGTTGCGCCAGCGCGCCAGCCGGAACACGGTCGACTTGTAGACGTCCTTGATGGGCCCGAACGCGCCGACGGAGTCGCCGTACAGGGTCGAGTAGCCCACCGCGAGCTCGGACTTGTTGCCCGGCGCGAGGACGATGTGCCCCTCCTGGTTGGAGAGCGCCATCAGCGTCGTACCGCGCAGCCGCGACTGGAGGTTCTCCTCGGCGAGGCCGGTGAGGCCGAGCGCGCCCATGTACGCGTCGAACATCGGCTCGATCGACACCGTGCGGTAGTGGAGCCCGGTGCGGCGGGCCAGCTCGGCCGCGTCGCCGCGCGAGTGGTCGGAGGAGTACTTCGAGGGCATCGACACCCCGTACACGTTCTCCGCGCCGAGCGCGTCGCAGGCGATGGCCGCCACGAGCGCCGAGTCGATGCCGCCGGAGAGGCCGACGAGCACCGAGCGGAAACCGTTCTTCGCGACATAGGCGCGGACGCCGATGACCAGCGCCGAGTACACCTCCTCGTCGTCGTCGAGCCGGTGCGCGTAACCACCCGTCAGCTCCGGCTCGTACGCCGGCAGCGGCTCCTCCGAGACCACCACGCGGTCGATCGTCAGCCCGTCGTTCACCAGACCTTCCGGAGCCTCGGACTCGGCCGCCGGCAGCTCCAGGTCCAGGATCACGCTGCCCTCGACGAACTGCGGGGCACGCGCGATCACTTCGCCGTCCGCGCCCACCACGATCGAGTCGCCGTCGAAGACCAGCTCGTCCTGACCGCCCGTGCTCGCCAGATACGCGGTCACGCACCCGGCCTCCTGGGCCCGCTTGCGGACCAGGTCGAGGCGCGTGTCGTCCTTGTTCCGCTCGTACGGCGAGGCGTTCACCGACAGCAGCAGCCCCGCCCGCGCGCTGCGCGCCGCCGGGACCCTGCCGCCCTCCTGCCACAGGTCCTCGCAGATCGCCAGGGCCACGTCGACCCCGTGGACCCGGACGACCGGCAGGGTGTCGCCCTGGACGAAGTAGCGGTACTCGTCGAAGACGCCGTAGTTCGGGAGGTGGTGCTTGGCGAAGCGCAGCACCACCTCGCCGCGGTGCAGCACGGCGGCGGCGTTCTCCGGCGAACCGGCGGGCCGGCCGAGCTTCGGCTCCGCCCGCTCGGAGCGGTCCAGATAGCCGACGACGACCGGCAGCTCGCCGAAGCCCTCGTCCGCGAGGCGGCGGGCGAGACCGCGCAGGGCCACCCGCGACGCCTCGACGAACGAGGAGCGCAGCGCGAGGTCCTCGACGGGGTATCCGGTCAGCGCCATCTCGGGGAACGCGACGAGATGCGCACCCTGTCCGGCGGCGTGCCGGGTCCAGTGCACGATCGCCTCGGCGTTCCCGGCGATGTCTCCGACGGTCGAGTCGATCTGATTCAGGGCGAGGCGTAGTTGAGGCACCCGCCCAGTGTAATCGTCAAACCGACGCGATGTCCTGGAAAACTGGTCCGGAACCCGTCGCGCGCGGCCCGTCGCGCCTGCCCGCGCCCGCCCCTCCCGCTCGACGTGCGGCCCCGCCCCACCCGGTTGATCATGGCCCCCATGACGGCCACTCACGATCCGGCGGAACCGGTCCGGCTCCACCCCGACCACCGGCAACCCTCCGGCACGCCGTAGCGTCAGTCCCACTATGCCCGGAAACGTGACGCGAGCCTCCGCCGCCCTGCTGGCCCTCGGCGCGCTCACCTACACCGCCTGGGTCCTCGAAGTCCTCCTCCGGACCGGGCTCGACCCGGCCCGGACGTACGTCTCCGAACTGGCGGCGTCGGACCAGCCGTTCGGCACCTTCTTCCGGGCGACCGATCTGATGTCGGGCGTGCTGGTCCTGGCGGGGGCGGTGCTGGGGTGGGCCGGGACGAGAGGCTCGGGACCGAGGGGCTCCGGTCACGCGGGGACGCCGGGGCCCGGCCACCGGGCGACCCCGGTGGCCGGCCGGACGCGCCGGATCCGCGAGCCCTGGGCGCTCGTCGGCTGGGCCGCGCTCGCCCTCTTCGGGGCCGCCACCGTCGCCGACTCGCGCCTCCCGCTCAGCTGCGCCGCGACCGCCGACCCCGAATGCGCGGCCCGCGAGACCGCCGGGCTCGTGCCCGCCACCCATACGGCCCACGCCGTCAGTTCGGGTCTCGCCATGACCGGCGCCGTCGTCGCCCTGGTCGCCCTGACCATGGCCGCCCGCCGCCACGGCCGCCGGTGGCCCCTCGCCCGTACGGGACCGGTCCTCGTCGCCGTCGAACTCGCCGCCACCCTCTGGACCCTCGCCGCCGTCGCCGCCTTCGAGGCCGGGAAGGGCACCTGGGCGCTCGGCGCCGGCCAGCGGCTCCAGGTGCTCCTGGTGGCAGTGTGGCTCGCGGTGCTCGCGTACTCCCTGGCGACCTCCGCGTCCGCGTCCGCTTCCGCCTCCGCCTCCGGGGAGGAGCGATGACCGGGAAGCCGACGTTCGTACGGATCGACGGCGTCGCCCATCACGCCGTCGTCGAGGGCTCGGGACCCGTCTGCGTCCTGAGCGCGGGGCTCGGCATGAGCTGGTTCGACTGGGACCCGGTCGTCCCGCTCCTCGCCCCGCACCGTACGGTCGTCCGCTTCGACCGTCCCGGACACGGCCTCTCCCAGCCCGCCGCCGTCCCGCCCACCGCCGCAGGCGAGGCCCACCGGATCGCCGCCCTGCTCGACGCGCTCGGGCTCCAGGGCCCCGCCACCGTCGTGGGGCACTCGATCGCCGGGTTCCACGCGGAGGCCTTCGCCCGGCTCCACCCGGACCGGACCGCCGCGCTCGTGCTCGTGGACTCGTCGGTGGAGGAGCACCCTCGGGTGAGCACCTCTTCGGAGGCCGTCGCCCGCGTCCTCGGCGCCGTCCTCTCCGCCGCCGGCATCCCGGCCGCCCTCGGCCCCGCGGTCCGCCGCGCGGCCGTACGCCGCGACCCGGCGCCCACCGCCCTCGTACGCCGCGTCTACCGCACCTCACGCGTGCTGCGCGGCACGCTCCTGGAGAACGCCCGCTACGGGGCCGTCGCCGCCGAACTCCTCGCCCTGCGCGACACGCACCCGCTCCCGCCGCACCTCCCCGTCACCGTCCTCGCCGCCCCCGACGGCTCCGCCCGCTGGGAACGGCGCCAACGCGCGCTGGCCCGACGGCTCGGCGCCCTCTACGAGGCGGCCGTGCCGTCGGGCCATCTGGTCATGAAGGACCGCCCGGAATCGGTGGTGACCGCGATCCTGGGTCCGGGCCGGTCCGGCCCTCCAGGTCCGTCACGTCGCTCCGGTCGTTCAGACCGGTCCGGTCGTTCCGGTCGTTCCGGTCAGGAAGGCGCGTAGACGCTCTCGCAGAATCCCTTGAGCTGCTCGTCCGACAGGTGCTGGGCCAGATCGGCCTCGCTGATCATGCCCACGAGCCGCTTCTCCTCGATGACGGGCAGCCGCCGGATCTGATGGCCCTGCATCTCCTCCAGGACGGCGCCCACGTCGGCGTCCGACTCGACCCAGCGCGGGGTGCCCTTGGACATCTCACCGCACGTGATCTTCGAGGGGTCGTGGCCCATGGCCACACAGCCGACCACGATGTCGCGGTCGGTGATGATGCCGCAGAGCCGCTCGTTCTCGTCGGCGATGGGCAGCGCGCCCACGTTCAGGTTGCGCATCATCTGCGCGGCGCGGTCGAGTGTCTCGTGTGCCGGGATCCACTGGGCCCCGGGGTGCATGATGTCCTTCGCCGTGGTCATGGGGTGCGTACCTTTCGTCGAACGTGGTCACACGTACGTCCCCGAGCCCACCCATTGTCGGCTCACCGACCGACCGCCGCGACTTGTTGGCGCACGACGGCCCCCGCGACCGCGGCGGGTCACGGGGGCCGACAGGTCACCGACCGGAGTCGTCAGGCGCCACGCTTCTCGAGCATGTCCGCCATCAGCAGCATCTCGGACTTCTGGGCGTCGACCATGCCCTGCGCGAGATTGCGCTCGATGTCCACCGAGCACTTCTGGACACAGCCCTCGGCCATGTGGACCCCGCCCCTGTGGTGCTCGGTCATGAGCTTCAGGTACAGGACCTCGGCCTCGCGGCCGTCGGCCTTGCGCAACTCGTCCAGCTGGGCGTTGGTCGCCATGCCCGGCATGAGCGCCCCGTCGAGCGGGCCGCTGTCGCCGGAACCCATGCCCATCCAGGTCATCGGCTCGACGCCGGACTCGATCTTGGGCAGTCCCCACAGGTCGAGCCAGCCGAGCATCATGCCCCGCTGGTTGGCCTGGGTGTTGGCGATGTCGTACGCGAGACGGCGCACCTCCTCGTCCTGGGTGCGGTCCCGGACGATGAACGACATCTCGACAGCCTGCTGGTGGTGGACGGCCATGTCCCGGGCGAAACCGGCGTCCGCGGAGAGCGAGGACGGCGTACGCGGCGCCTCCTCGCGCTCGGCGGAGGCGACGGTGACGGCGCCCCCGGCGAACAGCAGCGCGAGCGCGACGGCGGTGATCGCCGCCCACTGCGTCCGGTTCGGACGCCGCGCCGGGGCCGGCAGCAGGTCCTCGTCGCCGGTCACTGGGCGAGTCCGCCGGTGCAGGCCGCACCCGGCTCGGGAGTCTGCGGGCCCTGGACGTACTTGGTGAAGAAGGCGTCGATGCGGGGGTCGCTCGCGTTGTCCACGGTGACCTGCTTGCCCCAGGCGGACAGCATGATGGCGCCGGTCTGGTCGTCCACGGGGCTCATCAGCGTGTACTTGGTCTTGCCGACCTTGTTCTCCAGCTTCTTCACGTCGTCGGCGGCGGCCTTCTTGTTGTACGTCACCCAGACGGCGCCGTGCTCCAGCGAGTGCACCGCGTTGACCTCGGCGATGGCCTTCTTGTAGACCACGCCGTCGCAGTTCATCCACACCGGGTTGTGGTCACCGCCCACCGGCGGCTTCATGTCGTACTTCACGGCCGTCTCGACGTGGTTGCGGCCGAGCTTCTTGGCGTCCCAGGACTTCTCGGCGGTGATGGGGGCCTTCGCGGCGGCTTCCTTCTTGTCCTGCTCGTCGGACTTCTTCATCAGCACGAAGGTGCCGAAGCCGACGAGGCCGAGGACGACGACGCCCGAGATGCCGATCGTGATGAGGCGGTTGCGGCGCTCACGGGCCTGCTCGGCGCGGCGCATCTCCTCTATTCGGGCGCGGCGGTCGGCGTTGGAGGAGGTCTTGGCGGCCATGGTGATGTCGTCCTTCTTCAGGGATGGGGTGGAGTTCGGGGGTGGACAAGCGGGGGCGGGACGCCCGCCGCCGCTATGTCCGAAGAACTTGAAGGACGTGCAGATCCGGCGCGCGCGGCCCGGCGCCGGAGCGGCGCGCGGGGCCGTCACCGGACGGCGGGTCGAGACGCGGAAGGCCGTCGGCCGCCTGCAGCGGCGGGTCGAGCGGGGGCGCGCCGAGCACCGCGGGGGAGAGGGAGGGGAAGAGGGAGCAGCCGCCGCGGTCGTACGGGCAGATGTACTCGACGACGACGGCGCCGGCCGTTCCCGTGGCGGTCGCCCGCGAGCCGGAGGGCGGACCGGCCTCGTGATGGCCGTCGGGCCCGGCCCCCAGACAGAAGAAGAGCGCGCCGAGGAGCGTCGCCACGGCACTCACCAGTGCCATGGGACGCGCGTGCTGGGACGGGCGTACGAGCCGTGTGGCCCCCATGGGCGCAGATCGTAGTGGGCGCGGGGCCTCTGTGGGCCGAACGGGGTACCACTCGGTACCGACGGGCGGGCAGCGGAGGGGCGAACGGCCACCCGGACGCCGCCCTTCCCGCGTTACCTGAGTCACACCGGAGCAGGCACTATGGGTGTGCAACGTGCGCGAAACCATGTGGTGGGATGCTCAGGTGCCCCCCGATGTTGCCCGAGGCGGTGGGAGCAGGCGGCCTGACCAGCGAGGATGGGTGTGGAAATGGACAAGCAGCAGGAATTTGTGCTCCGTACGCTTGAGGAGCGCGACATCCGCTTCGTACGTCTGTGGTTCACCGACGTGCTCGGCTTCCTCAAGTCGGTGGCCGTGGCGCCCGCCGAGCTTGAGCAGGCCTTCGACGAGGGCATCGGTTTCGACGGCTCCGCGATCGAGGGCTTCGCCCGCGTGTACGAGTCGGACATGATCGCCAAGCCGGACCCGGGAACCTTCCAGATCCTGCCGTGGCGCGCCGAGGCGCCGGGCACGGCCCGGATGTTCTGCGACATCCTCATGCCCGACGGTTCGCCGTCGTTCGCGGACCCGCGCTACGTCCTGAAGCGGGCGCTGGCCAAGACCTCGGACCTGGGCTTCACCTTCTACACCCACCCCGAGATCGAGTTCTTCCTCCTCAAGGACAAGCCGCTCGACGGCACCCGCCCCACCCCGGCGGACAACTCGGGCTACTTCGACCACACCCCGCAGAACGTGGGGATGGACTTCCGCCGCCAGGCGATCACGATGCTCGAATCGATGGGCATCTCGGTGGAGTTCAGCCACCACGAGGGCGCACCGGGCCAGCAGGAGATCGACCTCCGCTACGCCGACGCCCTCTCCACGGCGGACAACATCATGACCTTCCGTCTGGTGATGAAGCAGGTGGCGCTGGAGCAGGGCGTCCAGGCGACGTTCATGCCGAAGCCGTTCTCGGACTACCCGGGCTCGGGCATGCACACCCACCTGTCGCTCTTCGAGGGCGACCGGAACGCGTTCTACGAGTCGGGCGCCGAGTACCAGCTGTCGAAGGTCGGCCGCTCCTTCATCGCGGGCCTGCTGAAGCACGCGGGCGAGATCTCCGCGGTCACCAACCAGTGGGTCAACTCGTACAAGCGCATCTGGGGCGGCTCGTCCCGCACCGCCGGCTCGGGCGGCGAGGCCCCCTCGTACATCTGCTGGGGCCACAACAACCGCTCCGCCCTCATCCGCGTCCCCATGTACAAGCCGGGCAAGACGGGCTCCTCCCGCGTCGAGGTCCGCTCCATCGACTCGGGCGCCAACCCGTACCTGACGTACGCGGTCCTCCTCGCCGCCGGCCTCAAGGGCATCGAAGAGGGCTACGAACTCCCGGCCGGCGCCGACGACGACGTCTGGGCCCTCTCCGACGCGGAACGCCGCGCGATGGGCATCGAACCGCTCCCGCAGAACCTGGGAGAGGCGATCGCCCTGATGGAGAAGAGCGAACTGGTCGCGGAAACCCTGGGCGAGCACGTCTTCGACTTCTTCCTCCGCAACAAGAAGCAGGAGTGGGAGGAGTACCGCTCCGAGGTCACCGCCTTCGAACTGCGGAAGAACCTGCCGGTGCTGTAGCCGGAAGGCGGGACGGGGACAGCTCAGAGCTGACGATCAGGGCCGACGGTGGTGAACCGTCGGCCCTGCGTGTGAGCCCCCGGGCGGGCGTCGGGCAGCTGCCCGACGCCCGCCCGTTCACGTGCGGATAATCCGTTGCCCGGGGCGGTCGGTCCGTTCAGACTGCCCCGGTGAAGATCGAATCCGTTGCCACCGAGCGCCTCCTGCTCCAGCCGTTGACCGTTGCCGACGCCGAGCGCATCGTCGCCCGGGAGTCCGGGGCCGGGGAGCTGTGGGAAGAGGGATACCCCGGCGACGGGGACGTCCGCGCGGCCACCGGATTTCTGCGGGGGGTCGCCGAGCGGGGCGACCCGGAGGTGTTCCGGCCGTACGCGATACGGCTCGCGGAGAGCGGGGTCACCGTCGGGGGGATCGGGTTCCACGGGCCGCCCGACGAGATCGGGGTCGTCACCGTGGGGTACGGGCTCGTGCCTGCCGCGCGGGGCAATCGGTACGCCTCCGAGGCGCTTCGCGCGCTCATCGAGATCGCCCGGCGGGCCGGTGTCTCGGGCGTGAAGGGCGACGCCGACCTGGACAATCCGGCGTCCCATCGGGTGATGGAGGCCGCCGGGATGCCGTGCGTGGCGGAGGACGACCAGCTCCGGCATTTCTATCTGGGGTTCTAGGTGTGAGGGTCCGTCCGCGCTAGCGTCGGGTGCCATGCCGGAACCCCGTCCCCGTGTCTGGTACGCCGCCTACGGCTCCAACATGCATGCCGAACGCCTCGGTCGCTATCTCGCCGGAGGCCGGACGACCGGGGGCGCGCGGGAGTTGCCCGGGTGCCGGGACCCGCGGGGCCCCGACCGGTCCGTGGCCGTCGAGCTGGACGGCCAGGTGTACTTCGCGACCGAGTCGGCCGTGTGGACCGGGGGCCTGGCGTTCTACGACCCGGATGCGGACGGCACCGCGTGGGGTGTCGCGCACCTGCTGACCGCCGGACAGTTCTCCGACATCGCCGCACAGGAGATGTACCGGGAGCCCGGCGCCGACCTCGATCTCGCCGAGGTCCTCGCCACCGGCCGCTGCGTGCTCGGCCCGGGACGGTACGAGACCCTCGTCTGCCCGGGGCACATCGACGGCGTCCCCGTGCTCACCTTCACCGCGCCCTGGCCGATGCCGGCGGAAGACGGGCTCCGCCCGCCCTCCGCCGCCTATCTGCGGCACCTCGCGGCAGGGCTCCACGAGGCCGGGGCGTGGCGGCCCGCAGAGGTGGCCGACTATCTCGCTTCCCGGCCCGGCGCGGCGGGGCACTGGACGCCGGAGGACGTGGCCGCCGTCAGCGTTCCGAGAGCTCCGACGGTGCCTCCTGGACCATCCAGCCGTTGCCGTCCGGGTCCGCGAAGGTCATGAAGGCGTTCCACGTGCCGCCCTTGCCGGCCTCCCAGCCCTTCTCGCCGACGTGCTGGATCGCCGAGACCTCCACCCCGCGCCCGACGAACTCCGCCCGGGCCGCCTCGATGTCCGTCACGCAGAACTGGAGGCCCTGGAGGGTGCCGGGGGCCATCTCCTTCGTGCCCGGCATCGGCGGCATCCCGCTCAGCAGGGCGAGCGAACAGCGCGAGCCAGGCGGCGTCAGCTGGACCACGCGCGTGCCCGGCGCCACCTCGTCGTCCAGGTCGACGGTGAAGCCGCACTTCTCGGCGTAGAACTCCTTCGCCCGGTCCATGTCGGTGACAGGGACCGGCACGACTTCCAGTGTCCAGTTCATGGGTCAGGGTCTCCTCAGAAACGCCGGCGGGTCCGGCCGAAGGGCTCGCCCCTGGCGAAGCCGAACGCCGTGCGAGGCGCGACCGCGAACACCAGGGCCGTACCACCGTCGCCCCGGAACGCCCCGTCGCGCACCTCGAAACGCCAGTCCTCGCCTTACTTCTTCACCGTCGCCCGCGTCAGTCGCCCGCGTTCACAGGTGACGACCCGTCCGGCCCGAGGAACTCATCGGCCCGCGGGCGTCCAGTGCAGCCGTCCGTCCAGGCCGATCGCCGCCACCCCGTCCGTCCCCGCGTCCGGCGCCCCCGCGAACAGGAACCTCTCCAGCTTCCACGCCGGCCCTGCCGCCCCCGTCCTGCCGTGCGGTGCCGTCGCCAGGAAGCCCGTACGGGACCGGACCGCGAGGAGCCCGTCGCCGCCGCTCACCGGGCCGAAGCCGGCCACGCCGCCCGGCAGCTCCGTGACCGGGGAGACCGGGCTCATGCCCGAGAAGTCGGCGCTGCGCAGGTCGCCGGAGGCCGGCTTGCGGAACCAGAGCCGTACGCCGTCGCCGTTCGGCGCCGCGCTCGCGCTCAGGGCGAGCGTCGTCGTCGGCAGTCCGGTCAGGGCCGGACCCGTGAGCGGCCCGCCGGGGAGGTGCTGCGCCCAGACGAGGACGGTCTTCGTGGTGCTCGCGAAGACGTACCCCCGGCCCTGGCCGTCCGTCGCCGCGACCGGGTCGCCGACCACGTCCGCGCCGCCGAGCACCCGCCACGGCCCCCAGCCGCCGTTCGCGCCCTGGTCGCGGGCGGTCAGGCGGCGCAGGCTGTCCCGCAGGACCAGGGTCGCCCGGCCGTCGGCGCCCACGGTCACCGCGGGAGCGCTGATGTCCGAGGTGCCGGCCGTGTCGTTCATCTCGGGGGTTCCGAGGGAGCGCCACGGGCCGAAGGCCCCGCCGGGCGCCGTCTGCTCGGTGGTCACGACCTCGCGGCGGTAGCCGGCCGGGCCGCCCGCGAGCACCGTCCGGGTGCCGTAGACCGCGATCCGGCCGTCGGGCAGCGTCACCGAGGTGACCCCGGTGTCCATGCCACCGCCGGGCAGCAGCGTCGGGCCGCTCCACGCGCCGCCGCCGACGGGCTTCCGCCAGGCCGCGAGCCGGCCGTCGAGTACGGAGAAGGCGTGCAGCCCGCCGTCCCGGTCGCGCTGCACCCAGGAGGTGGAGGTTCCCCGGGCGTACCGCACGGTCGCGGTCCAGCCGCGGCCGGCGGGCCGCGCGGCCACCTTCAGGTCGCCGCAGCCCGCCGCGGTCCCGCAGTCGTTGACCCCGTCCAGCCAGGCGTAGGTCTTCAGGGTCTTCAGCTTCGCGCCCGCCGTCTCGGGGTCGAGCGTGTGCGGCAGGACGCTCGTGGGGTATCCGAGGTAGTTCTGCACGCCGACGCGCGGATGACCGGGCACCTCGGTGTACCGGGCGAGCGCGGCCTGGGTGAACCTCGCCCCGTACAGGTGGTCCTGGTGGTCGCGGATCTTCCCGGTCTTCGGGTCCGTGCCCGGGCTCGGGTCCTGCATCCGGACGAAGGTCGGCCGGAACCGGTCGAGCAGCCCCGCGATCGTCGCCACGACCTCGTCCTTGGTGTACCTGAAGTCGACGGCGACCGGGGTGCCGGCGGAGCGCTGCGACTCCAGCGTGGCTATCCGGCCGTGCCAGAGGCCGTTCAGGCTGTGCGGGCGGTACTGGTTGGTCGAACCCGCCTCGCGTATCTGCAGCCACACCAGCTTGACCTGCGGATGGGCGCGCAGCGTGTCCATCTCGGCCATGCCGCCGCCGGCCGTGGGTATCGCGACGCGGTCCCAGGGGCTGGTCCGGCTGCCGGTGGCCATCTCGGAGTACGCCGCGCGTATGCCGTTCTGCCGGGCCTCGGCGTAGCCCGCCTTGTCGGCCGTGGCGGCGGCGGCGTCGCGGGGGCGAGCGTTGACGCCGTCCGACTCACCGGCCGTCAGGTAGACCGCGGTCAGGGGGGTGGCGGAGCGGATGGTCTGGGAGATGTCCGGGTTCATGAAGAACAGGTCGTCGTCCGGGTGCGCCACGATCTGCATGACCGAGGTGGCGGGCTTCGCACCCCGGTCGGGCTTCGCCGCGCCCTGGGCGGACGTGGGCGCCCCGGTCCCGGGCGGCGTCTGCTCCATGGGCGTGAGGGTCTGCGTCTCCGGTGCCCCCGCCGGGGCCTTCGTCCCCCGCGTCGCCGCCGGAGCCTTCGCCTCCGGTGCCGCGTGGGCCGTCGACGGCGTGGACACCCCCGTCACCGAGAGGAGTCCGGCGAAGGTGCCGCCCACCAGGACGGCCGTGACCGCCGTGGAGGCGGTCCTGCGGCGGGACAGGGGGAGGCGACGGCGGAGGCGTACGGGCATGGTCGGCAGGCGCGCTTTCAACAGGGTCGTTCGACGGGTTCGGGCAGGCGGAGGGGGTCCGCCCCCAGCAAGACGGACTTTCAAGGAATACGGTTCATCGGGCCCGAAAAGCCATTGATGTGCGGGACGTCACGTTTGATCCGCTTCGAACCGAAGGCCTGAGCGCCCCCGTCCATCGCTGCGGATAGGCTCGATCCGCCCGGGTTCGACCCCGGGACGCGCCCTGGGGCGGACCCTGAGGCGGACCTGCTCGGAGGGAGCGGCGGAATGACGGTTCCGGGACGCAGGAGCAGTACGTTCTCACGTCTGCTGCGGCACGGATTCACCGATCCCTCCGGGGCCGAGCGGCTGCTCGACGTGCCCGAGCTGTCCGCCCTGCGCGGGGACCCCGTCCTCCTCGACGCCCTCGGCGCCACCGCCGACCCCGACCTCGCCCTGCGCGGCCTCGTCCGCCTGGTCGAGGCGCAGCCCGAGACCGAGCGGCAGACGTTCACCGCCACCCTCCTCGCCGCCAAGCCGTTCCGGGACCGGCTCCTCGGGGTGCTCGGCGCCTCCGAGGCACTCGCCGACCACCTGGCCAAGCACCCGCGCGACTGGGAGTCCCTCGTCACCTACGAGGCGGTCGACCTGCATCCGGGGGTCGCCGAGTTCGAGCAGGGGCTCGCCGAGGCCGTCGACGCGGTGTCGCTGCGGGTCGCCTACCGCCGGTGCCTGCTCGCCATAGCGGCCCGAGACGTGTGCGGCACGACCGATGTCGCCGAGACCGCCGCCGAGCTCGCCGACCTGGCGACGGCGACCCTGCGCGCCGCGCTCGCCATCGCCCGGACCGCAGCGCCCGTCGACGCCGCCATGTGCCGGCTCGCCGTGATCGCGATGGGCAAGTGCGGCGGCCACGAGCTCAACTACGTCTCCGACGTGGACGTGATCTTCGTGGGGGAGCCGGTCGAGGGCGCCGACGAGGGGAAGGCCCTGCAGGCCGCGACCCGGCTCGCCTCGCACCTGATGCGGATCTGCTCGGAGACCACCGTCGAGGGCACCATCTGGCCGGTCGACGCCAACCTGCGCCCCGAGGGCCGCAACGGCCCCCTCGTCCGTACGCTCTCCTCCCACCTCGCGTACTACCAGCGCTGGGCGAAGACCTGGGAGTTCCAGGCGCTGCTGAAGGCCCGCGCGGTGGCCGGCGACCCGGAGCTCGGCGCCCACTACATCGACGCCGTCTCCCCGCTGGTCTGGCAGGCCGCCGAGCGCGAGAACTTCGTCCCCGACGTGCAGAAGATGCGCCGCCGCGTCGTCGACAACATCCCGGCCGCCCAGGTCGAACGCGAGCTGAAGCTCGGCCCCGGCGGCCTCCGGGACGTCGAGTTCGCCGTCCAGCTCCTCCAGCTCGTGCACGGCCGCAGCGACGCGGGACTGCACAGCGGCACCACCCTCGACGCGCTCGCCGCCCTCGCCGCCGGCGGCTACGTCGGCCGCGCCGACGCCGCCCAGCTCGACGAGGCCTACCGCTTCCTGCGGGCCATGGAGCACCGCATCCAGCTGTACCGGCTGCGCCGCACCCACCTCGTCCCCGAGGACGAGGCCGATCTGCGCCGCCTCGGCCGCTCGCTCGGACTGCGCACCGACCCGGTCGCCGAGCTGAACAAGGAGTGGAAGCGGCACGCGGCCGTCGTCCGACGCCTCCACGAGAAGCTCTTCTACCGGCCGCTGCTCGACGCGGTCGCCCAGCTCGCCCCCGGTGAGATCCGGCTCAGCCCGAAGGCGGCCGGACAGCGGCTCGAAGCACTGGGTTACGAGGACCCCGCCGCCGCCCTGCGCCACCTGGAGGCGCTGGCCTCCGGGGTCAGCCGCAAGGCCGCGATCCAGCGGACGCTGCTCCCGGTGCTGCTCGGCTGGTTCGCCGACTCGGCCGACCCGGACGCCGGCCTGCTCGGCTTCCGCAAGGTCTCCGACGCCCTCGGCAAGACCCCCTGGTACCTGCGGCTGCTCCGCGACGAGGGCGCCGCCGCCGAGAACCTCGCCCGGGTGCTCTCCGCCGGGCGCCTCGCCCCCGACCTGCTGCTGCGCGCCCCCGAGGCGGTCGCGCTGCTCGGCGACCCGGAGGGGCTGAAGCCGCGCGGCCTGGACCATCTGCAGCAGGAGGTCCTGGCGGCGGTGGGCCGCGCGGACGACGCCGAACAGGCCGTCGCGGCGGCCCGGGGGGTGCGCCGCCGGGAGCTGTTCCGTACCGCCGCGGCCGATCTCATCGGCTCGTACGGCACCGAGGACAGCCCCCGCGAACCCGACCCGGGCGCACTCGTCGACCGGGTGGGGGAGGCCGTCACCGACCTCAACGCGGCGACGATCGCGGGCGCCCTGCGGGCCGCGGTCCGCGCCGAGTGGGGCGACGAACTGCCCACCCGGTTCGCGGTCATCGGCATGGGCCGCTTCGGAGGCCACGAGCTGGGCTACGGCTCCGACGCCGACGTCCTGTTCGTGCACGAGCCGCGCGAGGGAGTCGACGAGCAGGAGGCGGCCAGGGCCGCCAACCGGGTGGTCGCCGAGATGCGGAGGCTCCTCCAACTCCCCACCACCGACCCGCCGTTGCTGATCGATGCCGACCTGCGGCCGGAGGGCAAGAGCGGTCCCCTGGTCCGAACGCTGAAGTCGTACGCCGCCTACTACCACCGCTGGTCCCTGGTCTGGGAGAGCCAGGCGCTGCTGCGCGCCGAACCCATGGCGGGCGACCGCGAGTTGGCGGACCGCTTCATCGAGCTCGTCGACCCGCTGCGCTATCCCGCCGAGGGCCTCGGCGAGGACGCGGTCCGTGAGATCCGCCGCCTCAAGGCCCGGATGGAGTCCGAGCGGCTGCCGCGCGGCGCCGACCCGACGCTCCACGCCAAGCTGGGGCGCGGCGGGCTGAGCGACGTGGAGTGGACGGTCCAGCTGCTCCAGATGCGGCACGGCTGGGTGGAGCCGGGGCTGCGGACGACCCGTACCCGCGAGGCGCTCGGCGCGGCCCACGCGGCCGGCCTCATCCCGACGGAGGAGGCGCAGACCCTGGACGAGGCGTGGGTGCTCGCCACCCGCGTCCGCAACGCGGTGATGCTGGTCCGCGGCCGGCCCGGCGACACCTTCCCCTCGGACCCGCGTGAACTCGCGGCGGTGGGACGGTACTTGGGGTACGAGTCCGGTCATGTCGGCGAGATGGTCGACGACTACCGGCGGATCACCCGCCGGGCCAGGGCCGTCGTCGAGGAGCTGTTCTACGGGGCGTAGGCCCCGCACGCCTTGCGACCCGGCGCCTACTCCTCGTCCGGGAGGCCCCGTATGTGGGCCAGGTAGCCGGCCAGGGCCAGTTCGAAGGCGGTGTCGGTGCGGCCGCCCTCGGGGAAGGCGGCCAGGGCCCGGGCGAGGCGTGGGGTCGACGTGTCGTCGGCCAGCTCCCACATCGCCTCCGGGGCGGCCATGTCGAGGGCCGAGCCCAGGACCAGGTTCTCCAGGGCGATGATCACCGGCATGACGTCCGGGAGGGCGAAGCCCGCGTCGAGGAGGAGGGCGACCGCCTGCTCGTACTGCTCAAGGACCCTCGGGGCGCGTACCGGCGAGCCGGTGAGCAGCGGGATCGCCTTCGGGTGGGCGGCGAAGGCGGCCCGGTAGGAGCGCGCCCAGGCGGCGAAGGCCGTGTCCCAGGGCTGCCCGTCGAGCGTGCCGCCGTCGATGGCGGCACAGACCCGCTCCCGCAGCAGCTCCACGATGCCGTCCCTGCCGTCCACATGGTGATACACCGAGGCCGTCTGCACCCCGAGCCGTCGCGCGATCTGCGGGACGCTGAAGTCGCCCTGCTCGTCGACGAGTTCGAGCGCCGTGGTCGTGATGCGCGCACGGTCGAGGAGGGGCTTGTGGGGCCGGCCCATGGACGTTCTCCCGCTGTTCAGGTCTTCCCGAATCGTTGGGCACGAGGCTACATTGCGCCAACCGAAAGCCTTTAGGTTTACGAGAAGGGGCCTCTCCCCGCATGTCCTCCAGCACCACCGACGAGCCACCGGGCCTGCGCACCGGCACCCTCAGCACCGCCGACATCTCCTTCTTCGTCGTCTCCGCCGCCGCACCGCTCACCGTGATGGCCGGTGTCGCCCCCATCGCCCTCGTCCTCGGCGGCATCGGCGCCCCGGCCGGCTACCTCCTCGCCGGCATCACCCTGGCGATCTTCGCCGTCGGCTTCACCACCATGAGCCGCCACGTCCGCAGCGGCGGCGCCTTCTACGCGTACATCGCCCAAGGGCTCGGCAAACCGCTCGGCATCGCCGCCGCCCTGGTCGCCATGGTCGGCTACAACGGCATGGAGATCGGCGTCTACGGACTCCTCGGCTCCGCCACCGCCGACACCTCCCACGCCCTGTGGGGCGCCGACCTGCCCTGGCTCCCGATCGCCCTCGCCGGCCTGCTGCTCATCTGGTACGGCGGCTACCGCTCCATCGACTTCGGCGCCAAGGTCCTCGGCGTCCTGCTCGTCGCCGAGACCGGCATACTCGTCCTCCTCGCCGGCGGCGTGCTCCTCAAGGGCGGCGCGAACGGACTCTCCCTCGCGTCCTTCGCCCCCGGCAACGTCCTCGTACCCGGCACGGCGGCCGTCCTGGCCTTCGCCTTCTCGGCCTTCACCGGCTTCGAATCCACCGTGATCTACCGCCGCGAGGCCCGCGACCCCGCCCGCACCATCCCCCGCGCCACCTACATCGCGGTCGGCTTCCTCGGCCTGTTCTACGCCTTCGTCGTCTGGACCGTGATCCAGGCCTTCGGCGACGACCAGGTCGTCGCGGCCGCCGCGGGCGACACCGGCGGACTGTTCTTCGCCGCCATCACCACCCATGTGGGCCCCTGGGCCGCCGACCTGATGCACGTGTTCATCGTGACCAGCATCATCGCCTCGCTGCTCGCCTTCCACAACGCGATCAACCGCTACTGCCTCGCCCTCGCCGAGGAGGGCGTCCTGCCCGCCGCCCTCGGCCGGATCCACCCCCGCCACCGCTCCCCGTACGTCGCGGGCCTCGCCCAGACCGTGCTCGGCGCGGCCGTCGTCCTCGGCTTCGCGGCCGCCGGCGCCGACCCGTACACCCAGCTGCTCCTCTGGGTGAACACCCCCGGGATGCTCGGGCTCATGGCTCTGATGCTGCTCGCCGCCCTCGCCGTCGTGCGCTACTTCCGGCGCGTCCCGCACCAGGAGGGCGCCCTGCGCACCCTCGTCGCCCCCGTCACCGCCGCCGCCCTGCTCGCCGTGGCGATCTGGCTGGTCGCCTCCAAGGTCGCGCTCTTCACCGGCGCGTCCCCGACCGTCAACACGGTCCTCGTCGCGGTCGTCCCCACCGTCCTCGTCCTGGGGCTCCTCCTCGCGTACCGGCTGCGCCGCACGCGCCCCGAGGTCTACGCCCACTTCGCCGAAGAGCCCACCGACCAGCCCGCCGAGCCGCACCCCGACCTGCTCGCGGAACCGCCCACCGACCTGCCCACCGACCTGCCCGCCGCGCCGCACGCCGAAGGAGCCGACCCCTCGTGTCCGCAGCCCCCGCCCCCGACCTCCTCCTCGTCGACGCCCGCGTCCGTACCCCCGAACCGAGCGGCCACACCGCTGTCGCCGTCCGCAACGGACTGATCACCGCCCTCGGCGACGCCACCGACGCCCGCGCCTGGCGCGGCCCCGGTACCGAGGTCGTCGACCTCGGAGGCGCCACCCTCACCCCCGGTCTCACCGACGCCCACAGCCACCCCGTCTGGGGCCTGGAGATGTCCACCGGCACCGATCTGTCCGGTGTCAGGGACCTGGACGGACTGCGGGCCGCCCTCCGCGGCGCCGAGCGCCGCGACGGCTGGATCATCGGCTTCGGCCTCGACCACAACGTCTTCGGCGGCCGCCCCGTCCACCGCGACCTGATCGAAGACGTCCTCGGCGGAGCCCCCGCCCACCTGCGCCTCTACGACGGACACTCGGCCCTGGCCGGCGCGGCGGCCCTCAAGGCCGCGGGCATCGAAGGGCCCCGGACCTTCGCCCAGCTCTCCGAGATCGTCTGCGACGCCGACGGGCGCCCCACCGGGCATCTCGTCGAGCACGCGGCCATGGACCTGATGACCCCGGTCCTGCCCACCCAGCCGTACACGGAGCGCCGCGACCGGCTCGTCGACCTGCTCACCGGCATGGCCGCCACCGGCCTCACCTCCGCCCACGTCATGGACCTCGGCGGACCCGACGTACCCGGTCTCCTGGCCGCCCTGGAGGAGGACGGCGAGCTGCCCCTGCGCCTCCGCCTCGCACCCTGGTGCATGCCGGGCGCCACCGAGGAGGAGCTGGACGGGCTCGTACGGCTCCAGGGGCGGGCCGGACGGATGTGGGCGATCGGCGGCGTGAAGTTCTTCATGGACGGCACCGTCGAGGGCGGCACGGCCTGGCTGGAACACGCCGACTGCCACGGCCGCGGCACCGATGCCTTCTGGCCCGACCCGGCCGCGTACTCCGCCGCCGTGCGCCACCTCCACCGCGCGGGGGTCGGCACCGCCACCCACGCCATCGGCGACGCCGCCGTACGGCACGTCCTCGACACCGTGGAAGCCCTGGGTACGGGCGGTCCCCGCCATCGCGTCGAGCACATCGAGACGGTCCCCGACGACCAGCTCGGGCGCTTCGCCGCACTCGGCGTGGTCGCCTCGATGCAGCCCCCGCACACCGCGTACACCCGCGCCGACCACACCGACGAGTGGTCCAAGCGGCTCGGCGAGGAGCGGGCGGCCCGCGCCTGGCGCATGCGTGACCTGCGGGACGCCGGGGCGCACCTGGCGCTCGGCTCGGACTGGCCCATCGCCCACCACGACGCCCGCCAGGTCCTCGCCACCGCGCGGGCTCCGCGCGGCGCGGCCTCGGCCGGGCACGGGCTCACCGGCCTGATGGCCCTGGAGGGGATGACCACGCACGCGGCGGTCGCGGCGGGGGAGGAGGCGCTCGCGGGCCGGATCGCCCCCGGCTACCGCGCCGACCTCACGGCCTTCACGGTGGACCCGGTGGAGGCCCCGGCGGACGAGACGGAGAACGCCCCCATCCGCCTCACCGTCGCCGGCGGCCGGATCACCTACCGGAACTGACCGACCGTCCGGACTCGCTCTTCTCCGTGACGGCGTCCTCACGGTCCGCCTCCGCCTTCGGGGGCGGACCGCTCCGTGTCACCGCGCCCGGCATCGGCTCGACCAGCTTGGGCAGGCGGTGCGGGCGGGAGCCGTACCAGAAGTAGGACACGGCGAAGCCGAAGGCGAGGCAGATCATGCCGCCGACCGCGTCCAGCCAGAAGTGGTTCGCGGTGGCGACGATCACGACGAGGGTCGCCGTCGGGTAGAGCAGGCCCAGGATCTTCGCCCAGGGCGCCTTGGCGAGCAGGAAGATCGTCACGCCGCACCAGAGGGACCAGCCGATGTGCATCGACGGCATCGCCGCGTACTGGTTCGACACGTGCTTGAGGTTGCCCGAGGCCATCGAGCCCCAGGTGTGGTGGACCAGCACCGTGTCGACGAAGTCCTGGCCGTTCATCAGCCGGGGCGGCGCGAGCGGGTACAGGTAGTAACCGACCAGGGCGACACCGGTGGTGGCGAACAGAACGGTACGGAACGCCGCGTAACGGCCCGGGTGCCATCGGTAGAGCCACACGAGCACACCGATGGTCACGACGAAGTGCAGCGTCGCGTAGTAGTAGTTCATCGACACGATCAGCCATGTCACCGAGTTCACGGCATGGTTGACGGCGTGCTCGAAGGCCAGGCCGAGGGACTCCTCCGCCCGCCAGATCCAGTCGGCGTTCTTGAGCGCCTGGGCCTTCTGCTCCGGCACCGCGTTGCGGATGAGCGAGTACGTCCAGTAGCTCACCGCGATGAGCAGTATCTCGAACCAGATCGTGGGACGCCGCGGCGTGCGCGCACGCAGGCGCGCGAACCTGCCGTCGGCCACGATGGTGGGTGACGACGGGGTCGTCCGGTTGTCCAAACTCTTCACGGTCGTTTCACCCATAGGAGGAGAGTCTGCCAGATCCCTTCCCCCCGACCGATCATCCCTCGGACGGGTTCGGGGCGCACCCGGTCCACCTCAGGAAGGAGGTCGTACGGGGGTTGCCTCAGGGTCGGGCGCAGGGTCAGGTTCGTACGGCGGGCGGAGCGGAGGCGGTCGATCCGCGGACGACCAGCTCGGGCATGAAGACGAACTCGGAGTGCGGGGCGGGAGTGCCCCCGACCTCTTCGAGCAGCGCGCGGACCGCCGCCTGCCCCATCGCCTGCACGGGCTGCCGGATGGTGGTCAGCGGCGGATCGGTGAACGCTATGAGGGGAGAGTCGTCGAAACCGACGACGGAGACGTCCCTGGGGACGTCGAGCCCCTGCTGCCGTGCGGCCCGGATCGCGCCGAGCGCCATCATGTCGCTCGCGCAGACCACCGCGGTGCAGCCGCGGGAGATCAGCGCCCCGGCGGCGGCCTGGCCGCCCTCCAGGGTGTAGAGGGAGTGCTGGATCAGCGCCTCGGACTCCTCGAAGCCGAGGCCGAGCCGCTCCTCCATGCCCTTCTGGAAGCCTTCTATCTTGCGGAGCACCGGCACGAACCGCTTCGGTCCGACGGCCAGCCCGATCCTGGTGTGCCCCAGCGCGGCCAGGTGCGTCACCGCGAGCCGCATCGCGGCCCGGTCGTCGGGGGAGACGAAGGGCGCCTGGACCTTGGGGGAGAAACCGTTGAGGAGGACGTACGGGACACCCTTGCCGCGCAGCTGGTCGTAGCGCGTCATGTCGGCGGTGGTGTCGGCGTGCAGTCCGGAGACGAAGATGATGCCGGCGACGCCCCGCTCCACCAGCATGTCGGTGAGCTCGTCCTCGGTGGACCCGCCGGGGGTCTGGGTGGCGAGCACCGGGGTGTATCCCTGCCGGGTCAGGGCCTGTCCGATGACCTGCGCGAGCGCGGGGAAGATCGGGTTGTCCAGTTCGGGGGTGATGAGGCCGACGAGCCCCGCGCTGCGCTGGCGCAGTCGTACGGGTCGCTCGTAGCCGAGCACGTCGAGCGCGGCAAGGACGGATTCACGGGTGGCCCCGGCCACACCGGGCTTGCCGTTGAGCACGCGGCTGACTGTGGCCTCACTGACCCCCGCCTGGGCTGCGATGTCGGAGAGCCGCGCGGTCATGGGGATGGACTGTACCGGTCACGGGGCGTATTGCCCACCGCACGGGTCAGGTACGGGTGATGCAAGCCACTCCGCAAGGTCTTGCAGGTTTTGCGGGGCGCGCGTGGCGTGATCGGGGCGTGCGCGCGGGCCCGTACGGCGCGTGAGGGGCGTGTGTCAGCTGGTGTCAAGCGATTCGACGGCAACCTTAGGGACACGTGGATGTAACGATCCCCGGTCCTTGCAGAAAGTTCTCGCAAGGTCTTTCGGCTCGTTTTCATCCCTGTTACGTTCCTGGCAACCCGGAGCGCCGCGAGGGAGCGGTCGCATGAGGAAGGTTCCAGCCCCTCGTCCCCCCGGGATCTTCGAAGGAGTTCACATGCGGCGTGGCATAGCGGCCACCGCGCTGGTCGCGGCCCTGGGCGTGACCCTGGCGGCGTGCGGTAGTGACGGCGGTTCGGACGGCGGCTCGAAGAGCTCGGGCGAGCTCTCCGGCACCGTGACCTGGTGGGACACCTCCACGGTCGGTTCCGAGGACAAGGTCTTCAAGAAGGTCGCCGAGGACTTCAAGAAGAAGCACCCGAAGGTCACCGTCAAGTACGTGAACGTGCCGTTCGGTGAGGCGCAGAACAAGTTCAAGAACGCCGCGCAGTCCGGCTCCGGCGCCCCCGACGTCATCCGCTCCGAGGTCGCCTGGACCCCTGAGTTCGCCGACCTCGGCTACCTCGCCCCGCTCGACGGCACCCCGGCCCTCAAGGGCGCGGACGACTTCCTGAAGCAGGCCTCCGCCTCCACCCAGTACAAGGGCAAGACCTACGCGGTCCCGCAGGTCATCGACTCCATGGGCATCTTCTACAACAAGAAGATCTTCAAGGAGGCCGGCGTCGAGGTCCCCAAGACCATCGCCGACCTCAAGACCGTCTCCGCCAAGATCAAGCAGAAGACCGGCAAGACCGGCCTGTACCTGCGCGGCGACGACCCGTACTGGTTCCTCTCCTTCCTGTACGGCGAGGGCGGCAACCTCGTCGACGCCGAGAAGAAGACGATCACCATCGACGACCCCGCCGGCGTGAAGGCCCTCGCCACGGTGAAGGACCTGGTCGACTCCAAGGCGGCGATCACCGACGCCACCAACGGCTGGGACAACATGCAGGCGTCCTTCAAGGACGGCAAGGTCGCGATGATGATCAACGGCCCGTGGGCCGTCGCCGACACCTTCGCCGGCAAGGAGTTCGCCGACAAGGCGAACCTGGGCATCGCCCCGGTCCCGGCCGGTTCCGCCGGCCAGGGCGCCCCGCAGGGCGGCCACAACCTCGCCGTCTACGCGGGCTCCAAGAACCTCGACGCGTCCTACGCCTTCGCCGAGTACATGACCTCGGTCGAGAGCCAGACGACGATCGCGAAGGAGCTCAGCCTCCTGCCGACGCGTCAGTCCGTCTACACCAAGCCGGACGTCGCCACCAACGAGATGATCGGCTTCTTCAAGCCCGTCGTCGAGAAGGCGGTCGAGCGCCCCTGGATCCCCGAGGGCGGCAGCCTCTTCGAGCCGGTCAAGGTCGAGTACACCAAGGTGCTCACCGGCCAGACCAGCCCGGACGCCGGCGCCAAGGCGATCGGCGAGTCCTACCGCAAGCTCCTGAAGGACTGGAAGTAGAAGGAAGGCAGGCCGACTGATGGCTGTGGACACTCCCAGCCAGTCGGTGGCGAAGGCCGCGGGTGACAGTGTCACCCGCGGCCGGAGCCGCGGTACTGGTCACAACGGCGGCGCCGTGCGTCGATCCCTCTCCACCCACTGGTACGCCTGGGCCATGGTCGCCCCGGTGGTCGTCGTCCTCGGCGTGATCATCGGCTACCCGCTGGTCCGCGGCGTCTACCTGTCGTTCACCGATGCCAACGAGCGCAACGTAGCCCGCAGCATCGGCGTCAACGAGATCCCGGCGACGTACGAGTTCGTCGGCCTGGACAACTACGTCGACGCGGTGACCGGCAGCCAGTTCCTCGCCACCCTGGGGTGGACGGTCCTGTGGACCGTCTCCTGCGTGGCCGTCACCTTCGGCCTCGGCCTCGCCCTCGCCAACATCCTCAACCGCAGGATCGCCGGCCGCTCCTTCTACCGGATGCTGCTGATCCTGCCCTGGGCGGTCCCCGGCTTCGTCTCCGTCTTCGCCTGGCGCTTCCTCTACGACGAGCGCCGCGGCATGCTCAACCAGATCCTCTCGGGCGTCGGCATGGACGGCATCCCGTGGCTGAACGACCCCACCTGGGCCAAGTTCTCGGTCATCGCCGTCAACGTCTGGCTCGGCATCCCCTTCATGATGGTCGCCCTCCTCGGCGGGCTCCAGTCCATCCCCGGCGAGCTGTACGAAGCCGCCGAGATGGACGGCGCCAGCGCCTGGCAGCGCTTCCGGCACATCACCATGCCCGGACTGCGGTCCGTCAGCACCACGGTGATCCTGCTGAGCACCATCTGGACCTTCAACATGTTCCCGGTGATCTTCCTGCTCACCCGGGGCGGGCCCGGCGAGGCCACCCAGATCCTCGTCACCCAGGCGTACAAGTTCTCCTTCGAGATCAGCCCGCGCGACTTCGCCCAGTCGTCCACGTGGGGCGTCCTCATCCTGATCCTCCTGATGGTCTTCGCCGCGTTCTACCGGCGCGTCCTCCGCAAGCAGGGAGAAGTCTGGTGACCACCACGACGCCCACCCCCCGTACCGCGAACACCCATCGGGCCGCGAACGCCCACCGGGCCGTGAACACCCCGGTCCGCAACCGGCGTTCGCCGCTCGCCTCCGTCGGGCTGCACGTCACGCTGATCGTGACCTCCGCGATCGCCGTCTTCCCGGTGCTGTGGGTCCTGCTGACCTCGCTCAAGCCCGCGAAGTACGCGACCACCACGGACTTCGTCAAAGAGACGACGATCGAGAACTACACGAACCTGCTGAAGGACACCCCGTTCCTCACCTGGTTCGCCAACTCGCTGCTCGTCGCCGGTCTCACCACCGTCGTCGGCGTCTTCATCGCCGCCACCACCGGCTACGCCGTCAGCCGCTTCCGCTTCCCCGGCAAGCGCGGCCTGATGTGGACGCTGCTCATCACCCAGATGTTCCCGGTCGCCGTCCTGATCGTGCCGATCTACAACATCATGGCGTCGATGGGCCTGCTCAACCAGCCGGCCGGCCTGGTCATCACGTACCTGACCATCGCCGTCCCGTTCTGCGCCTGGATGATGAAGGGCTTCTTCGACACCATCCCGCGCGAGATCGACGAGTCCGGCTACGTCGACGGCCTCACCCCGTTCGGCACGTTCTGGCGGCTGATCCTGCCGCTCGCCAAGCCGGGCATCGCGGTCACCGCGTTCTACTCGTTCATCACCGCCTGGGGCGAGGTCGCCTACGCCTCCGCCTTCATGGTCGGCGACGAGAACCTCACGCTCGCCGGCGGACTCCAGAAGTTCGTCAACCAGTACGGCGCCCAGTGGGGCCCGATGTCCGCGGCCTCCGTCCTGATCGCCATCCCCGCGGCACTGGTGTTCCTCCTCGCCCAGCGGCACCTGGTGACCGGCATGTCCGCCGGCGCCGTCAAGGGCTGAGCCCGATCACCGTTCTTGTACGCCTCTCCTTACCTCCCAGGGAAGACATGACCCAGCATCTCGCCACCCCGGCCGACGCCCCGACCACCGGCACGCACACGGGCTGGTGGAGAGACGCGGTGATCTACCAGGTCTACCCGCGCAGCTTCGCCGACGGCAACGGCGACGGCATGGGCGACCTGGAGGGCATCCGCAGCCGGCTGCCGTACCTCAAGGAACTCGGCGTCGACGCCGTCTGGCTCTCCCCCTTCTACGCCTCGCCACAGGCCGACGCCGGCTACGACGTCGCCGACTACCGGGCCATCGACCCCATGTTCGGCTCGCTCCTCGACGCCGACGCCGTGATCCGCGAAGCCCACGCGCTGGGCCTGCGCATCATCGTCGACCTGGTCCCCAACCACTCCTCCGACCAGCACGAGTGGTTCCAGCGCGCGCTGCGCGAGGGCCCCGGGTCGGTCCTGCGCGAGCGCTACCACTTCCGTCCCGGCAAGGGCGAGAACGGCGAACTGCCGCCCAACGACTGGGAGTCCATCTTCGGCGGCCCCGCCTGGACCCGCACCGAGAACCCGGACGGCACCCCCGGCGACTGGTACCTCCACCTCTTCGCCCCGGAGCAGCCCGACTTCAACTGGGAACACCCCGCCGTACGCGACGAGTTCCGCTCGATCCTCCGCTTCTGGCTCGACATGGGCGTCGACGGCTTCCGCGTCGACGTCGCCCACGGACTGGTCAAGGCCGAGGGCCTGCCCGACCTCGGCGCCCACGACCAGCTGAAGCTGCTCGGCAACGACGTCATGCCCTTCTTCGACCAGGACGGCGTCCACGAGATCTACCGCTCCTGGCGGAAGGTCCTCTCCGAGTACGACGGCGAGCGCGTCCTCGTCGCCGAGGCCTGGACCCCCACCGTCGACCGCACCGCGAACTACGTGCGCCCCGACGAGATGCACCAGGCCTTCAACTTCCAGTACCTGGGCACCCACTGGGACGCCGCCGAACTGCGCCGCGTCATCGACGACTCGCTCGAAGCGATGCGCCCGGTCGGCGCCCCCACCACCTGGGTGCTCTCCAACCACGACGTCACCCGGCACGCCACCCGCTTCGCCAACCCGGCGGGCCTCGGCACCCAGCTGCGCGAGGCCGGCGACCGCGAACTCGGCCTGCGCCGAGCCCGCGCCGCCACCCTGCTGATGCTGGCGCTGCCCGGCTCGGCGTACGTCTACCAGGGCGAGGAGCTCGGCCTGCCCGACGTCACCGACCTGCCCGACGAGGTCCGTCAGGACCCGTCGTTCTGGCGGGCGTCCGGCCAGGACGGCTTCCGCGACGGCTGCCGGGTGCCGATCCCGTGGACCGTCGAGGGCAGCTCGTACGGCTTCGGCGACGGCGGCTCCTGGCTGCCGCAGCCCACCACCTGGGCCGGTCTGAGCGTCGAGGCGCAGACCGGTGACCCCGGCTCCACCCTGGAGCTCTACCGCAGCGCCCTCGCCGTGCGGCGGGCGCAGCCCGGACTCGGTGCGGGCGAGGCCGTCGAGTGGCTGGAGGCACCCGAGGGTGTGCTCTCCTTCCGCCGTGACGGCTTCGCCTGCATCGCCAACACCACCGGCCGGGCCATCTCCGTCCCGCTGCCCGGCCGGTTCCTTCTCTCGAACGAGGAGATCACCGTCGTCGACGACGAGGCGGTCCTGCCCGCCGACTCGACCGCCTGGTGGGCGGTGTGACGATCCCCCTGCCGCGGGGCGCCGGGAACGGCGCCCCGCGGCTCGCGGACATCGCGGCCCAGTCGGGGGTCAGCGAGGCCACCGTCAGCCGAGTCCTCAACGGCAAGGCGGGGGTGGCCGGCGCGACCCGGCACAAGGTGCTCGCGGCGCTCGACGTGCTCGGCTACGAGCGTCCCGTACGGCTGAAACGGCGCAGCGCGGGCCTCGTCGGCCTCGTCGTGCCCGAGCTGACCAACCCGATCTTCCCGGCGTTCGCGCAGGTCGTCGAACAGGTCCTCGCCGGACACGGCTACACCCCGGTGCTCTGCACCCAGATGCCCGGCGGCGCCACCGAGGACGAGCTCGTCGAGCAGCTGGTGGAGCGCGGGGTGGCCGGCATCGTCTTCCTCTCCGGGCTGCACGCGGACGCCTCCGCCGACCCGGCGCGGTACGCCCGGCTGACCGCCCGGGGCGTGCCGTACGTCCTCATCAACGGCTACAACGAGAACATCGACGCCAACTTCGTCTCCCCGGACGACCGGGCGGCGGCCCGCATGGCCGTGCGGCACCTGGTCGAGCTGGGCCACGAGCGGATCGGCCTCGCCATCGGCCCCACCCGCTATGTGCCCTCGCGCCGCAAGGCCGAGGGCTTCACCGCCGAGCTGTACGAGCTCCTCGGCGTCGAACGCGCGGACGCGGAACGGTTCATCAGACCCACGCTCTTCGGTGTCGAGGGCGGGCACGCGGCCGCCGACATCCTGCTCCGCGAGGGCTGCACCGGCATCGTCTGCGGCTCCGACCTGATGGCGCTCGGAGTGATCCGTGCCGTCCGCGCCCAGGGCCTCGACGTGCCCGGGGACGTCTCCGTCGTCGGCTTCGACGACTCGCCGCTGATCGCCTTCACCAGCCCGCCGCTGTCCACCGTGCGCCAGCCCGTCCAGGCCATGGCGACGGCGGCCGTCGGCGCGCTCCTGGAGGAGATCGAGGGGAATCCCGTGCAGCGCACGGAGTTCGTCTTCCAGCCGGAGCTGGTGGTCCGCGGCTCCACGGCGCAGCCGCCGGCCAGGGCCGTCCACCCGCAGACGGTCCCGCAAGTCCTTACGTAACAACTTGCGTTGCGGTGTCCGGAGGGTTGACCGGGCGTCGGGGCACTCGTACGGTCACGGCTGAAAACAGTTGCTGAGACTTTCGGCAACTTCTTGCGACAGTGAAGTCAGCAGGAGGAATCATGGCCAGAAAGACCGTGGCAGCTGCACTCGCCCTCGTGGCGGGAGCCGCTGTGGCCGTCACGGGCAACGCCCTGGCGCAGGCGGGCCCGCCCGGTGAGAAGGACGTCACCGCGGTGATGTTCGAGTGGAACTTCGCCTCCGTCGCCCGCGAGTGCACCGACCGCCTCGGCCCCGCCGGATACGGATACGTCCAGGTCTCCCCGCCCCAGGAACACCTCCAGGGCGGCCAGTGGTGGACCTCCTACCAGCCGGTCAGCTACAAGATCGCCGGACGACTCGGCGACCGCACCGCCTTCAAGAACATGATCGACACCTGCCACGCGGCCGGCGTCAAGGTCGTCGCCGACTCCGTCATCAACCACATGGCGAACGGCTCCGGTACGGGAACGGGCGGGACCCCGTTCTCCAAGTACGACTACCCGGGCCTCTACTCCGGCTCCGACATGGACGACTGTCGCTCCTCGATCACCAACTACCAGGACCGCGGCAACGTCCAGAACTGCGAACTGGTCCAGCTCCCCGACCTCGACACCGGCGAGGACCACGTCCGCGGGAAGATAGCCGGCTACCTCAACGACCTGCTCTCCCTCGGCGTCGACGGCCTCCGCATCGACGCCGCCAAGCACATGCCGGCCGCCGACCTCGCCAACATCAAGTCGCGGCTCACCAACCCAGGCGTGTACTGGAAGCAGGAGGCCATCTTCGGCGCCGGCGAGGCCGTCTCCCCGAGCGAGTACCTCGGCAGCGGAGACGTCCAGGAGTTCCGCTACGCCCGCGACCTCAAGCGGATCGTGCAGAGCGAGAAGCTCTCCTACCTCAAGAACTTCGGCGAGGCCTGGGGCTACATGCCCTCCGGCCAGGCCGGCGTCTTCGTCGACAACCACGACACCGAGCGCGGCGGCGACACCCTCTCCTACAAGGACGGCGCGAACTACACCCTCGCCTCCGTCTTCGCCCTCGCCTGGCCCTACGGAGCCCCCGACGTCCACTCCGGCTACGAGTGGACCGACAAGGACGCCGGCCCGCCCAACGGCGGCCAGGTGAACGCCTGCTACACCGACGGCTGGAAGTGCCAGCACGCCTGGCGCGAGATCTCCTCCATGGTCGCCTTCCGCAACACCGCGCGCGGCCAGGCCGTCACCGACTGGTGGGACAACGGCAACAACGCGATCGCGTTCGGCCGCGGCTCCAAGGCGTACGTGGCCATCAACCACGAGCCTTCGGCGCTCACCCGCACCTTCCAGACCTCGCTGCCCGCCGGCTCCTACTGCGACGTCCAGTCGAACACGGCCGTGACGGTGAACGGATCCGGCCAGCTCACGGCCACCCTCGGCGCCAACACGGCGCTCGCCCTGCACGTGAACGCGACGAACTGCGGCTCCGGCACGACCCCGACGACCCCGCCGACGACCCCGCCCGCCACCTCGGGCGCGTCCTTCAACGCCACCGCCACCACCGTGGTCGGCCAGAACATCTACGTCACCGGCAACCGCGCCGAGCTCGGCAACTGGTCCCCGGCCGCCGCCCTGAAGCTCGACCCGGCCACGTACCCCGTCTGGAAGCTGACCGTCGGCCTGCCCGCCGGAACGGCCTTCGAGTACAAGTACCTCCGCAAGGACGCCGCCGGAAACGTCACCTGGGAGTCCGGCGCCAACCGCACCGCGACCGTCCCCGCCTCGGGACAGCTCGTCCTGAACGACACGTTCCGCAGCTGACCTTCCTTTCTCTCCAGGGTCGCCCCCACCGGGGCGGCCCTCCCACCCGTACCCCCGTCCCTCCTCCAGGGAGCACCCCCGTGACACGCAAGAGAACGGCGGTCGCACTGGCCGCCGCCCTGTGCGCCGCCCTCGTCCCCGCCGTCC
Organism: Streptomyces sp. NBC_00250; assembly: GCF_036192275.1. Classification (NCBI taxonomy): domain Bacteria; kingdom Bacillati; phylum Actinomycetota; class Actinomycetes; order Kitasatosporales; family Streptomycetaceae; genus Streptomyces; species Streptomyces sp. NBC_00250. Next base: position 6,506,484 of record NZ_CP108088.1, read on the forward strand.
CCGCGGCCGCCGCGCCCAGGCCCCCCGCCCCGCCCTCCGACCGGGCCCTCGCGGCCGAGCCCGCCCGCCAGGACCTCACCCGCGAGCAGTTCTACTTCGTCCTGCCCGACCGGTTCGCCAACGGCGACACCTCCAACGACCGGGGCGGCCTCACCGGAAGCCGTACGCAGACCGGCTTCGACCCCACCGACAAGGGCTTCTACCAGGGCGGCGACCTCAAGGGCCTCACGGAGCGGCTCGACTACATCAAGGGCCTCGGCACCACCGCCATCTGGATGGCGCCGATCTTCAAGAACCGGCCCGTGCAGGGGGAGGGCAAGGACGCCTCCGCCGGCTACCACGGCTACTGGATCACCGACTTCACCCAGGTCGACCCCCACTTCGGGACCAACGAGGACCTGGAGAAGCTGATCGCGGCCGCCCACCGCAAGGGCATGAAGGTCTTCTTCGACGTCATCACCAACCACACCGCCGACACCGTCGACTACGCCGAGCAGAAGTACGGCTACCGCCCCAAGGGCGCCTACCCGTACCTCGACAAGGACGGCCGCCCCTTCGACGACCGGGACGCCGTCGGCAAGGTCGACGCCGGCTCGTTCCCGTACACGCCCGTCAGCTCCGCCGACAAGGCGGACACCAAGGTCCCGGCCTGGCTCAACGACCCCACGATGTACCACAACCGGGGCGACTCCACCTGGGCCGGCGAGTCCGCCGAGTACGGCGACTTCGTCGGCCTCGACGACCTGTGGACCGAGCGCCCCGAGGTCGTCGACGGCATGCGGAAGATCTACGAGAAGTGGGTCCGCGACTTCAAGATCGACGGCTTCCGCATCGACACCGTCAAGCACGTCGACCTCGACTTCTGGACCCAGTGGGCCACCGCCCTCGACGCCTATGCCGAGAAGCAGGGCCGCGAGGACTTCTTCATGTTCGGCGAGGTCTACTCCGCCGACACCACGGTCACCTCCCCGTACGTCACCCGGGGCCGGCTCGACGCCACCCTCGACTTCCCCTTCCAGGACGCCGCCCGCGCCTTCGCCTCCCAGGGCGCCGGAGCCGACCGCCTCGCCAAGGTCTTCGCCGAGGACTACCGGTACACCACCGACAAGGCCAACGCCTACGAGCAGGTGACCTTCCTCGGCAACCACGACATGGGCCGCATCGGCACCTTCCTCAAGCAGGACAACCCGAACGCCTCCGACACCGAACTCGTCCGCCGGGCCACCCTCGCCAACGAGCTGATGTTCCTGTCCCGCGGCAACCCGGTGATCTACTACGGCGACGAGCAGGGCTTCACCGGCCCCGGCGGCGACAAGGACGCCCGCCAGACCCTCTTCGCCTCCAGGACCGCCGACTACCTCGACGACGACCAGCTCGGCACCGACCGCACCCACGCCACCGACGCGTACGACACCACGCACCCCGTGTACAAGTCCGTCGCCGCCCTGTCGAAGCTGACCCGCGACAACCCCGCCCTCCGCGACGGCGTCCAGCAGGAACGGTACGCCGAGGGCTCCGTCTACGCCTTCTCCCGTACGGACACGAAGACGAAGACCGAGTACCTCGTCGCCACCAACAGCGCCACCACCGACAAGACGGTCACCGTCCCCGTCGACTCGGCGAACTTCCGCGCCCTGTACGGCAGCCAGGGCACCGTGGCTGCGGCGAACGGCAAGGTCACCGTCACCGTCCCCGCCCTCTCCTCCCTGGTCCTCAAGGCCGACAAGCCCCTCCCGGCCCCCGCCGCGAAGCCGTCCATCAGCCTCGAGGCCCCGGCCGCCGGAGCCACCGGCACCGTCGAGCTCACCGCCGACGTCAGCGGCGGCGGCCTCGACCGCGTCGTCTTCGCCGCCCAGACCGGCAACGGCCGCTGGCAGACCCTCGGCACCGCCGACCACGCCCCCTACAAGGTCACCCAGCACGTCACCGCCCCCGCCGGCACCCCGCTGCGCTACAAGGCCGTCGTCGTCGACAGCACCGGCCGCACCGCGAGCGCCACCGCCACCACCACCGCCGGACAGGCACCCGCGCCCGCGAAGCCGGTCGCCGTCGAGCGCGCCTACGCCGTCGTCCACTACCAGCGCGAGGACGGCGACTACGACGGCTGGACCCTGAAGGGCGCCGGCCAGGAAGCCGCCTTCACCGGCCGCGACGCCCACGGCGCCTTCGCCTGGGTCAAGGTCCCCGAAGGCGCGTCCACCGTCGCGTACACCGTCGAGAAGAACGGCACCGCCGACGGCCCGCAGCGCAGCGTCGACCTCGGCCGCACCGGAGAGGTCTGGATCACCCAGGGCCAGGACGGCCAGTCCGACACCAACCCGGCCCCCGCCACCCCGGACAAGACCAAGGCCGTCCTCCACTACCAGCGCCCCGACGGGAACTACGAGGGCTGGGGCCTCCACACCTGGACCGGCGCCGCCCAGCCCACCGACTGGTCCAAGCCCCTCATGCCGACCCGGATCGACGCCTACGGCGCCGTCTACGAGGTCCCGCTGACCGAGGGCGCGAGCTCCCTCTCGTACATCCTCCACAAGGGCGACGAGAAGGACCTGCCCACCGACCAGTCCCTCGACCTGGCGAGCCTGGGCCACGAGGTCTGGATGCTCTCCGGACAGCCCAAGTACCTGCTCCCGACCGTCGGCGGCGCCCCGAACCTCGACCTCGGCAAGGCCGAGGCCCAGTGGATCGACCGGAACACCGTCGTCTGGAAGGTCAAGGCGACCGAGGCCACCAGCCAGCAGCTCGTGTACGCCGAGGACGGCGGCATCACCGTCACCGACGGCGCCCTGAACACCGAGGGCCAGTGGCTCCGGCTCGACCAGACCGCCCTCACCGACGCCCAGAAGGCGAAGTACCCGCACCTCAAGGACTACCCGGCCTTCACCGTCGACCCGCGCGACACCGACCGGGTCCGCGACTCCCTGCGCGGACAGCTCGTCGCCACCCAGCGCGCCGCCAACGGCGCCCTGCTCGCCGCCACCGGCGTCCAGACCGCCGGAATCCTCGACGACCTGTACGCGAAGAAGGCCACCGGCGCCGCCCTCGGCCCCGTCTTCCGCGGCGGCAAGGTCGGCCTCTCCGTGTGGGCCCCCACCGCGCAGTCCGTGGCCCTCGAACTCGACGGCCGGACCGTGCCCATGCGCCGCGACGACACCTCCGGCGTCTGGTCCGTCACCGGCCCGAAGTCCTGGACGGGCAAGCCGTACCGCTACGTGGTGAAGGTCTGGGCCCCCACCGTCCGGAAGGTCGTCACCAACAAGGTCACCGACCCCTACTCCACCGCCCTCACCACCGACTCCGCCCGCAGCCTCGCCGTCGACCTCACCGACCCGAAGCTCGCCCCGACGGGCTGGCGCGGACTCGAGAAGCCGGCTGCCGTGCCGCTGCGCGACGCCCAGATCCAGGAACTCCACATCCGTGACTTCTCCGTCGCGGACCCCACGGCGAAGGCCGACCACCGGGGCACCTACCTCGCCTTCACGGACAGGACGAGCAAGGGCTCGCAGCACCTGCGCGACCTCGCCGCCTCCGGCACCTCCTACGTCCACCTCCTCCCGGCCTTCGACATCGGCACCATCCCCGAGAAGAAGTCCGACCGGACCGAGCCCGCCTGCGACCTGAAGGTCTACGCCCCCGACTCCGAGGAGCAGCAGGCCTGCGTGGCCGCCGCCGCGGCCGAGGACGCCTACAACTGGGGCTACGACCCGCTGCACTACACCGTCCCCGAGGGCTCCTACAGCACCGACCCCGAAGGCACCCGCCGCACGGTCGAGTTCCGGCAGATGGTCCAGGCCCTCAACGGCAACGGCCTGCGCACCGTCATGGACGTCGTCTACAACCACACCGTCGCCGCCGGACAGTCCGACAAGTCCGTCCTCGACAAGATCGTCCCCGGCTACTACCAGCGCCTCCAGGCCGACGGCACCGTCGCCAACTCCACCTGCTGCGCCAACACCGCGCCCGAGAACGCGATGATGGGCAAGCTCGTCGTCGACTCGATCGTCACCTGGGCCAAGGACTACAAGGTCGACGGCTTCCGCTTCGACCTCATGGGCCACCACCCCAAGGCCAACATCCTCGCCGTGCGCAAGGCCCTGGACGAGCTGACGCTCGCCAAGGACGGCGTCGACGGCAAGGCGATCATCCTCTACGGCGAGGGCTGGAACTTCGGCGAGATCGCCGACGACGCCCGCTTCGTCCAGGCCACCCAGAAGAACATGGCCGGCACCGGCATCGCGACCTTCTCCGACCGGGCCCGCGACGCCGTCCGCGGCGGCGGCCCCTTCGACGAGGACCCCGGCGTCCAGGGCTTCGCCTCGGGCCTCTTCACCGACCCCAACACGTCCACCGCCAACGGCACCCCGGAGCAGCAGAAGGCCCGGCTCCTCCACTACCAGGACCTCATCAAGGTCGGCCTGACCGGCAACCTCGCCGACTACTCCTTCACCGACACCTCCGGCCGTACGGTCAAGGGCAGCCAGGTCGACTACAACGGCGCCCCCGCCGGATACGCCGCCGCCCCCGGCGAGGCCCTCGCCTACGCCGACGCCCACGACAACGAGTCCCTCTACGACGCGCTCGCCTTCAAGCTCCCGGCGGACACGTCGGCCGTCGACCGGGCCCGCATGCAGGTCCTCGCCATGGCCACCGCGACCCTCTCGCAGGGCCCGGCGCTCTCCCAGGCCGGCTCGGACCTGCTGCGCTCCAAGTCCCTGGACCGCAACTCGTACGACAGCGGCGACTGGTTCAACGCGATCCACTGGGACTGCGGCGACGGCAACGGCTTCGGCCGCGGCCTTCCCCCGGCCCCCGACAACAAGGCCAAGTGGGGCTACGGAAAGCCGCTCCTGGTGAACCCGGCCCTGAACGTCGGCTGCGAGCAGATCGACGGCGCCTCCGCCGCGTACCGCGACCTCCAGAAGATCCGTACCACCGAGCCGGCGTTCTCCCTCGCCACCGCGGGGCAGGTGCAGGACACCCTGTCCTTCCCGCTCTCGGGCAGCGAGGAGACCCCGGGCGTGATCACGATGCGCCTGGGCGAGCTGGTGGTGGTCTTCAACGCGAGCACGCAGCAGCAGACCCAGAAGGTCCCCGGCCTGGCCGGTACGCCGTACGCCCTGCACCCGGTGCAGACCGCGGGCTCGGACCGGGTCGTGAAGGCGTCGTCCTACGAGTCGGCCTCGGGCACCTTCACGGTCCCGGCGCGGACGGTGGCGGTCTTCACGGCGAAGTGATCGCCCGCTCCAGGAGCACGACCCCGTAACGCGTGCCGTCGGCGGCGAGCTTTCCCGGCTCCTCGCCGACGGCACGGTAGCCCGCGGCCTCGTAGTACGTACGGAGCCGCGGGTTGCTCGACAGACAGTCCAGACGGGCGACCGCCCGGCCACCGGCCGCGATGCGCCCCTCCGCGTGCGCCAGCAGCGCCCGCCCGATACCGGCCGGAGCCGTCTCCCGCTCCGTCATCAGCCGGTGGACGTACCCGGCGACCGGCGGCTGGGGACCCCAGGCCTGCTCGTCCCCCCACCACAGCTCGTACGCCCCGACCGCCCGGCCGTCGTGGGCCGCCAACCACACCTCACCCGCGCCGATCCGGGCACGGAAGTGCTCGGCGCTCTTCCCGCCGGGCTTCCACTGGTCGATGCCGTTGCGCAGCATCCACCGGGCAGCGCCGTCGTACATTCCCACCAGAAGGTCGAGATCGCGGTCGTCCGCCTGCCGGAAGGTCACTTGTGCCGTCATGACGATCACCGTAAAGGTATGGCCAGACATCCGACAGCCGTAACCTCTGGCCTGGAGTGCCCCTCATGCCGCAGATCACCGTCGACTACTCCGCGCCCCTCGACCGGCGCGGCTTCGCGCTCGCGCTCCACCCGCTCGTCGTGGAGACGGTCGACACGACGCTCGACGCCTGCAAGACCCGGTTCCGCGAGGTCGAGGAGACGGTCGTCGGGGACGGCGCGACCGAGGACGTCGTCGTACACGTCGAGATCGCCCTGCTGCCCGGCCGTACGGACGAGCTCAAGGGCCGCCTCTCGGAGGCTGTCCTCGCCCTGCTGCCCACGTACCTCAAGGCGACCGAGGGCGTACGGCTGTCGGTCGAGATCCGCGACCTGGAAGCGTCCTACCGCAAGCGCTGATCGGGTACGGCGCTCACCGGGGGAGCGTCGGCCGGAACCAGCGCGACGAGCCGGGCCACCAGCTCCCCGAAGGGGCCGTCGGCCGGCTCGTCCGCGAGGATGGCGACCAGGATCTCCGCCATGTCCGCGTCGTACGCGGCACTCACGGCCGCGAGCGCCGCGAAGTCGTGCACGAGCTGCAACTCCAGCTCCGCGCGCGGGACCCGGCGCCCGTCCAGCCAGATCAGCGCCGTCGACTCGGCGAGCGAGACCCAGGAACGGACGACCAACTCCAGCCGTGCGGACGGCTTCTCGACCCCGAGGTGGGCGAGGATCTGCACGTACGCGGCGTGCCGCACCTCGTCGATCATCGCGTTCGTCGTGGAGGAACCCACGGCGGGCCCGCCCCGCATCAGCGCCGCGAACCCCGGCCCGTGATCGTCCACGAAGTCGAAGAACCGGCCCATCACCCGCAGCAGCCGGGCCCCGAGCGGCCCCTGCGGCGGCTCCACGAACCGGGCCGCCAACTCGTCGGCCGCGCGCCGGAGAGCCGCCTCGTAGAGGCTCTGCTTGCCTGGGAAGTAGTGGTAGACCAGCGGCCGCGAGATGCCCGCGGCCGCGGCGATCTCGTCGATGGACACCTCGTCGGGAGAGCGGTGGCTGAAGAGTTCGAGGGCCACCCCGATCAGCTGCTGCTTGCGCTCCTCGACGCCCATCCTGCGGCGTACCCCGGTCGTCATACGAACAGCCTAACGGGGTCGGTTACGCTCCTGCTCCATGAGCGCTTCCGACCAGGACACCCAGGCCGCCAAGTCCCCGGAGGCCCCCGGGGCCGACGGGACCCCTGAAGAGATCTCCGAGGCCGGAGAGACCTCCGACGAGACTCGCGACGAGACCTCCGACGAGACTCCCGAGGCGGACGAACTCGACGAGGACGAGGACGAGGACGAGGACGACGACGAGGCGGGGGACGACGAGGACGAGGACGACGAGGCCGCTCCCGGGGCCGGGCTCACGCCGAAGCAGGCGCGGCGGCTGCGGGTCGCCGCCGCCTCCGTGCTGCTCGTGGCGATGGCCGTCGTCCTGGTGATCCGGCTCGCCAGCCGGACCTCCGTCCTGGTCGTCGGCGTGTACGGCCTCGCGATGATCCTCTGCGGGATCGTGATCGAACTCTCCCGCAACGGCCGTACGCGGCTCGGCACCTGGCTCCTGGTGGGCGGTCTCCTCGCCGCGCTCGCCCTCGACTGGCTGGTCCTGCCGTAGGGACTGTCCTGACGATCGGGCCGGGCACCCCCCAGGGGGTGTCTACAGGTCGAGCACGAGCCGCTTTCCCGCGCAGCGCGAGACGCAGATCAGCATCGAGTCGTCCCGCTCGGCGTCGGTGAGCAGCTCGTCCCGGTGGTCGATCTCGCCCTCCAGGACCCGCTGTTGGCAGGTCCCGCAGAAGCCCTGCCGACAGGAGTACATGAGGCCCGGGAGCTCTTCGCGGACGGCTTCCAGGACCGACTGGTCGGCCGCCACCCGCACCGTACGTCCGGAGCGGCGCAGTTCGACCTCGAAGGCCGTGCCGCCGGTCGTCGCGGCGGCCGAGAAGCGTTCGAGGAGCGGGGTCCGGCCCTCCGGCATCGCCGTGGTCACGGCGTCCATCAGCCCTTCGGGGCCGCAGCAGTAGACGAGCGTCTCGGCCGGAACGTGCGCGAGGAAGCCGAGGTCGGGGAAGCCGGACTCGTCCTCGGCGACGGCGGTGACCCGGTCGCCACCGCCCAGCGCCTCGACCTCCGCCAGGTACGGCATGGTGGCCCGGCTGCGCCCGCAGTACACGAGCCGCCAGTCCGCCCCGGCCGCCTCGGCGGCGCGCAGCATCGGCAGGACCGGGGTGATGCCGATGCCGCCGGCGACGAAGACGTACGCGGGCGCGTCGGCCAGCGGGAAGCGGTTGCGCGGGCCCCGGATCTCGATCTCCACGCCCTCCTGGAGCTGCTCGTGGACCTCGCGCGAGCCGCCCCGGCCGCCCTGCCCGGCCTCGATCAGCCGGGTCGCCACGGTGTACGCGGTGGAGTCGGCCGGGTCGCCGCAGAGCGAGTACTGCCGTACGAGGCCGGAGGGCAGGACGAGGTCGACATGGGCGCCGGGCTGCCATCCGGGCAACTCCCGGCCTTCCAGGCGCAGTTCGACGACCCCCTCGGCGGGCGTGGTGCGCGCGGTGACGAGGACCTTGCGGGGGACGGTGCTGCCCCGGCCGTATCCGGACACGGGTTCTTCGAGGGAGGGCATCGGCCACAGCGGAGCCGTGGTCATGCGGCTGCGGACGGCGCGGCGGACGAGCAGTGCGGCCCCCGCGACGAGGGCGACGGTGGTGAACCGGGGCATCAGTGGCCTCCGTTGGCGCCGGGGGAGGAGGCCAGGTAGGCCATCGCCTGCGCGGTGTCACCCTCCTGGGAGGGGTGGTAGGCCCGGCTGAGGTAGCGGGGTATCGAGCGCAGCATGGCCGGGGTGGAGGGCAGCACGCCCTGTCGGCCCTTGCGGACGAACTGGCCGAGGGAGGCCTTGCCGTCGAGGAGGCTGGGGTCGTTCTCCATGAAGAAGCGGACGCCCCGCTGCCAGAGGAAGACGAGCGCGGAGAAGGCGAGCGCCCAGGTGCGGGCGCGGCGCCGGTAGCCGCCGTCGAGGTGCATGAACAGCTCGAAGGCGACCGAGCGGTGCTCGACCTCCTCGGCGCCGTGCCAGCGCAGCAGGTCCAGCATGGTGGGGTCGGCGCCGACCCGGTCGAGCTCGTCGGCGTTGAGCACCCAGTTGCCGAGGAACGCGGTGTAGTGCTCGATGGCGGCGATCATCGCGACCCGCTCCATCAGCCACCAGCGGCGCGGCCGGCCGGGCGGCAGGGTCCGGTCCCCGAGGAGCTTCTCGAAGAACCAGTCGACCTGCGCGGTGTACGGGGTGGGGTCGAGGCCCTGCTCCCGGAGGTGGGGGAGGACGTCGTCGTGGGCCTGGGAGTGGATGGCCTCCTGACCGATGAAGCCGATGACGTCCGCGCGCAGCCGGTCGTCGGTGATGTACGGCAGCGCCTGCTTGTAGACGTGCACGAACCAGCGTTCGCCGGCCGGGAGCAGCAGGTGCAGCACATTGATGGTGTGCGTGGTGAAGGGATCGCCGGGTACCCAGTGGAGCGGGGTCTCCTCCCAGTCGAAGGAGACCTTGCGGGCCTTGAGCTCGACGTGCTCCGACGCCACCGGTGCAGGCTGCGTATTAGACATGACGTCAATGTACTGAGGGGTAGGGCGGTGGCAACAGGTCTGTGCACGGTCTTTTTGGCGGGTACGGGACACGGCCCCCGGGTCACCTCAGGGCGCCGACCTGCGTCCCGTCCCGCAAGGTGCCGTCCAGGTCGGCCCGCGCCCCGGCGGCCGCCCTGACCGCCAGAACCGGCCCGTCGGACCGCCCCTTCACCCCGCCGGAGACCTCAAGGGCGGCGAAGTCCGGGCTGCCGGCCGCCAGGACGTACCAGCCGCCGCCGGGAGCCTGCCAGAGCACCCCGGCCAGCACCCGGGGATCCCGCACGCCGCAGGCGGGCGAACCCTCCGAGCGGGCCGCGAGCGCGGCGGGCACGGTGGGCGAGGGGACCAGGAACTGGGCCAGGACCCGGCTGCCGGTGCCGCGCCAGGTCTCCGCGCGGGTACACAGCCAGGTACCGCTCCCGGCGCCCTCCGGCAGCGGCTGCCGGGCGAACCGCCAGGCGTTCACGGACCGCACCCCGTGGGCCCGTACCGCCGTCAGCTGGCACGCGGTCCGCGCCCAGGCCGCGCGCGCCTCGGGGCTCGTGGCGTCGGCAGGGGCGTCGGCGGGCGGTCCCCAGAGGAGCCGGGCGGGTGCCAGCTCGTCGAGATCGGTGAGCAGCCGCCGGCCCGAACCGTCCTGCACCTGAAGGGTGTTCCAGCGGGTGCAGCTCCTGGCGAGGGCGGGACCGGTCATCGGCTCGGTCACCCCACTGGCGTCGCGCGGCAGCGGCCTCGGCTCCCCGGCGGGCGCCAACAGATCCCGTACGGCCGTCTCCTTCACCCAAGGCGCCGTCAGATATCGGACGTTGCCGGCCGCGCGGGACAGGACGAGCGCCGCCGAACCGACGGCGTCGGCCCCGTCGGTCCGCGCGAAGTCGAGCGCGGCACCGGCCGCACCCCCGACGGGCTCCGCGTACCGCACGACCCGCAGCCCGTCGTGGAGGAGCACCACCCGGGCCCCGTCGACGACACCGGCGAAGAGCAGCTGCGGCGGCCCCATGGGCGGGCCCACAGGCGTCCCGGGCGTGGCGGAGGACCGCACGGAGGCGCCGGGCCGCGCCCACACGGCGAGCGCCCGCCGCAGCAGCGCGGCGTCCCCGACGAGCCCACCGCGCGCGGGCCACACGGAGAAGTCCCGCCGGGTGGAACCGGGCCAGACGGCAGGACCGACCCGCTTGAGGGCCGCGGGATCGAGGGCTGCCTCGGCGGCGGGGTTACGCGCGTACGAGGGCGCAGCAGCACCGTTTCTGCCCCACCCGTCCCCGGGCAGCCCGAGCAGCGCCCCACAGACGAGAAGCGCGGCGAGCGCGACGAACGAGGCCCGCGCGTGCTGCCGCCGCCGCAGGAGATCGGTGGGCCGAGCCTGCAACGCACACGGATCGAACTCGTCGGACTCGAGCAGGGCGACACCACTGCGACGCCCACCGGGATCGAAGGGAGCCCGGACGGATCCCCCGTTCCTCCCGGAACCCCCGCCTCTCGCGGATTCCTCGTTGCCTCCGTTGCTCCCGTTCCTCCCGTGCCCGCCGTCGCGCCCGGGACGGCTGCCCGAGCCTCCGGCGGAGTGGGGGCCGGGCTGTTCGCCGACCCTGGCCGTACGGGCGTCCCCGTCCCCGTCCCCGGTCCGGGCGCCCGGGGCGTATCCGCCGGCGGGGCGTTCGCCGCTACCGGCAGGGGGGTGGGGAGCGTCCGGGCCACTGTGCCCGGCCTCCGGGGTGAGGGACCCGGCCGGGTCGCCCTCCGACTCGCCCTCCGGTCCGTCCAGCGCGTCCGCCTCCGCCAGGGCCGACGGCGGGTCCGCCACCCCCGCCGCCGCGAGCACCCGCAGGACCTCCGCGTCGCCCTGGCGTTCCAGGCCACGCAGGACGTAGGCCGCGCGGCCGGGTCCGGAGAGGCGGGACAGCCGCTGGTCCAGGGCGAGTTCGTCGGCGCCGCCCACCCGGGGGAACAGTCGCAGTCCCCACACGTGCGGAAGCAGCGGCGGCAACTGCGCCCGCCGCGGCAGGGCGAGCCGCCGCAGCGGCAGCCCCGCGATGAGCGCCTGCCGCAGCACCTCGCCCCGCACGTACGCGTAACCGGGATCGACCGCGTCCTCGGCGAGCCGGGGTTCCGGAACGGCCGGGCCCGGACCCGGGACCCGGCGGCGCGGCAGCGAGCGCTGCACGAGCGCGTGCGCGGTCAGCACCCGGCGGTTGCGGCCGAGCGACGGCGGCAGCACGAGGTAGGCGATGCGGACGAGCCGCGGATAGCGCTCGACGAGCGCGGCCTCGGCCTGCTCGACGTCGACGGGGCCCACGGGCGAGGGAACGAGATCCTTGGTGCTCACGTTCAGCAGAACGAGCGATTCTTCCGATGGTCACCCCGGTCCCGGTCCCGGTCCCGGCCCGGGGCCCATGGTGCGGGCTCAGGCCGCCGGGCCGGCCGTCAACCGCTCGCGGATCCGCGCCGTCACCTCGTCCGGGACGCCGAGTCCCTCCCGTACGTACGACTCCATCGACCCGTGCCGGACGGCCACTTCGTCGAGCCCCGCGGCCAGGTACTCCGGCAGGACCCCGATCAGATCGAGCGCGAGGTCGGGATTGCCGCCCTGGGCCGTGAACCCCTCGATCATCGGCGCGAACGCCTGCCGTACAGCGGTGTTGACCGACAGGTACTCCTCCCGCACGGTCTCCTCGTCCGCGCCGAGCAGCGAAAGCACGACCGTCGCCGCCCACCCCGTCCGGTCCTTGCCCGCCGAACAGTGGAAGAGCAGCGGCCCGGCGTCCGGAGCTCCCAGCTCGGTGAGCAGGGCGCGGTAGGCGGCGCGGCCGGAGTCGCCGGAGACGAAGGTCCGGTAGGTGCGGGCGAAGGCCGCCCGGACCTGGCCTCCGCCGAGGTGTTCCTCGGCGAGCGCAGGGTCGGAGAGCAGCGCCTTCAGACGGGCGGCGGGCGGCAGCCCGCTGATGGCCAGATGGTCGGCGAGCACGTCCGCGACGAGGTGGCGGGCACCGTCGGGAAGCCGGTCGGGCCGGTCGCCGCGCTCGCTCTCCGTACGGAGGTCGACGACGGTACGGATGCCCAGGGCGGCCACGACGGGTTCGGCCGGGTCGAGCCGGTCGAGCTGGGCCGAGCGCAGGACGAGCCCGGGGCGGACGGAACGCCCGGCACCGAGCGGCAGACCGCCGAGGTCGCGGAGGTTGGCGACGGAGGCGGCGGGGATGGCGGGCATGGCGTCGACTCCTCCGGTTCGTGCACGTTCGTGTCGACGGTAGTGGATCGCCCCGATCCAGGCAGATCAGGACGATTCATGCCGCGTGAGTGGCCGGGCAGCCCGGCAACCCGGCCCCTCGCGCGGCAAGCCAAACGACCACCAGACCACCCCGCACCCCGGCAATATCCGCCTACGCGCCTACTCGGCGAGCGCGGCCAGCACCTCCGCCTCCCGTTCGGGAGAGAGGCCGACCTCCGGCCGGTCCGGTCGCTGCGGGGCCGTCCCGCCGAGCGACTCCAGCCACGCCCACGTGTCCGCGACCGTCTCCTCCGCGGACCGGCAGCGCAGCCCGGCCGCTACGGCCCGGGACACGTCGGCGGTGTGCATCGCGTCGTACATCTCGCCCGGCGGCAGCCACACGGGTAGCTCCGACCACGGCGCGGCACCGGCCTTGACCAGCGCCTCCGGGTCGGTCCAGCGGAGTTCGGCGTCCGAGCCGGTGGCCCGTACGCAGGCGTCGAGCAGCTCGCCCATGGTCGTGTGCCCAGGCGGCGAGACGAGGTTGTACGGCCCGGAGAGCCCCGCGGCCACCGCGTCGAGCGTCCACTCGGCCAGGTCGCGGGCGTCGATGTACTGGATCGGCAGCGAGGCGGGTCCGGGCGCGATGACCGAGCCGCCGCGCGCGATCCGGCCCAGCCACCAGGGGAGCCGGCCCACGTTCTCGTACGGCCCGATGATCAGCCCCGCGCGGACGTGCAGCGTCCGGTCCGCACCGAACGCGGCCGTGGCGGCGAGCTCACCACCCATCTTGGCCTGCGCGTACGGCACGTCCCCGTCGTCCGGCGAACCCTCCACCAGCGGGCCGTCCTCCGCGAGCCCGGCCGCCGGCGGCCACGTGTACACGGAACGGCTCGACACGTACGCGTACCGCCCGACCCGGTCGGCGAGCAGCCGCGCCGCGTCCCGTACGGCAGAGGGCGCCGCCGACCAGGTGTCCACCACAGCGTCCCAGGAGCCCGTGGCGAGGGCGGCGAGACCGTCGGGACCGGTCGTGCGGTCGCCTATCAGCGACGTGACCCCGGCCGGCGGCGCGTGCCTCCCCCGATGGAAGACGGTCACCTCCCAGCCCCGTTCGAGCGCAGCCTCGACGACCGCGCGACCCACGAACTCCGTACCCCCGAGCATCAGAAGTTTCATGATCAGGAGCCTGCCCGGCCGCACGGCGAGGGGCCAGGGCTTTCGCTCCCGGAGGATTCCGCCACGGGAGGAACGTCACCGGATCGAACGGCGACGTCACGGGACAGGGAGGGCCTCTCGTGCCCCCGTTGGCGGGATGACACCATGACGGGCGATGACGAATCCCCGGTCGCCCCTGCGCGCTGTGCGAGCCGCCCTGTTCGCGGTGGTGTGCGTGACGTTGGCTGCCGTGGGGCATTCGTCCATGTCTGCGCACCGGCTTCCCGCACTCACCCTGCTCGGCGCCTTCGCCCTGACGGCGGCCGTCGCGTGGGCGGCGGCCGGCCGGCGCCGGGGTGCGCCGACGATCGCGGGCGCGCTGTTCGTCCTCCAGGGCGCACTGCACCTGATCTTCTCGATGACGGGTTCCCACGCGGGGGAAACGGGCGGGACGACCGGCACGCACGCGATGCACGGCATGGACGGCATGGACGCCATGGCCGGGATGCACGAAGCGAGCACGGGCGCGGGCGTCGGCATGGTCCCGGGCACGGACATGGTCACGGCGATGCTCTCCGGTTTCGCCACCGGCTCCGGCACCGGAATGCTCGCCGCCCACCTCCTCGCCGCCCTTCTCTGCGGCCTCTGGCTCGCCCACGGCGAGGCCGCGTTCCTCACGCTCGCCCGGGCCGCCCTCGCGTACGCCTTCACCCCCCTGCGCCTGCTCTTCGCGCACGTCCAGGTCCCCGACGCCCCGCGTGGCCGCGTCCGCCGGGCCAGGCGGAGCGCCCACCGGCCGCACACCGTCGTCCTCGCCCACAGCCTCTCCCGGCGCGGCCCGCCACGGCTGTCCGCACCCCGCGCCACGGCCCTCGGAGCACACGTCTGACCCGGGGGTCCTTCCCCTGTCTGCACCGACTCCAAGGACAGCCACAGCCATGACCATCGACGATCCCGCACGCCCGGAAACCCCCGAGGCGCCACCGTCGGAAGCCGCAACTGCTGCCGCCCCCGCCCCCGCCCCCACCGTCACCCCCACCTCCACCCAGACCACGTCCAAGCCCACGACCTGGAGCGCCCTGCGCCCCCTCGTCCTCCGCCTCCACTTCTACGCGGGCGTGCTCGTCGCCCCGTTCCTCCTCGTGGCCGCCGCGAGCGGCCTGCTGTACGCGCTCTCCTTCCAGGCCGAGAAGGTCGTGTACGCGCACGAGCTGGAGGTCCCCGTCGGCGAGACGACCCTGCCGCTCTCCCAGCAGGTGAACATCGCCCGCAAGGTCAACCCGAACGGCACCGTCACCGCCGTCTGGCCCGGCGCCGAACCCGGGGCGACCACCCGGGTCCTGATGGCCGACCCGGACGTCCCCGAGGACACCTCGCTGGCCGTCTTCGTGGACCCGTACACCGGGGACGTACGCGGACAGCTGCCCAGTTACGGCAGCTCCGGCGCCCTCCCGCTGCGCACCTGGATCGACGGCCTGCACCGTGATCTGCACCTCGGCGAGACCGGCCGCAACTACAGCGAGCTGGCCGCGAGCTGGCTGTGGGTCATCGCGCTCGGCGGTCTGCTGCTCTGGCTGGGCCGGCGCCGGAAGAACCGCCGTGCCCTGTTCGTACCGGAGGGCGGTCCGGCCTCGCGCCGTCGCACCCTGTCCTGGCACGGCTCGGTCGGCCTGTGGGCGGTGACCGGGCTCGTCCTGCTCTCCGCGACGGGTCTGACCTGGTCGAGGTACGCGGGCGAGAACATCGGCGCCGTCCAGGACGGTCTCGGCGGCGCGACACCCACGCTCACCGCGACCGTCGGAGGCGCGGCCGGCGGCTCCTCGGAACACGAGGGCCACGGCGGCGCCCACACCGGCGGTTCCACCGCCCAGGGTCCGGACATCGGCCTCGACAAGGCTCTTGAGGCGGCGCGTGCGGCCGGCATCGACAGCCCGAGGATCTCCGTGGTCCTGCCGGGCGAGGGCAAGGGCTATGTGGTCAAGGAGACGGACACGCAGTTCCCCCTCCAGCTGGACTCGGTGGCGGTGAACCCGGCGGACGGCGCGGTCCTCGACCAGCTCCGCTTCGCCGACTACCCGCTCCTCGCGAAGCTCACCCGCATAGGCATCGACGCGCACACCGGCGTGTTCCTGGGCCTGTTCAACCAGCTGGCCCTCGCGGCCCTGGCACTCGCCCTGATCCTGCTGATCCTCTGGGGCTACCGCATGTGGTGGCTGCGCCGCCCGGGCCGCCCGGCGGCGCGCGGGGCGTGGCGGAAGATCCCGGTGACGATGCTGCTCCCGCTCCTCGCGGTCACGGCGCTGGTGGCGTGGTTCGTCCCGCTGCTCGGCATCAGCCTGCTGCTGTTCCTGACCGTGGACCTCGCCCTGGGAGTGGTGTCCAGGGCGAGGAGCAAGGTGCGGGCAGGCTGACCGAACTACCCGGTCAGGGCGTGTACTTGTAGCCGACCCGCCGCACGGTCTGGATCGTGTGGCGGTGCTCGGCGCCCAGCTTGCGACGCAGCCGGGCCACGTGCACGTCGACGGTACGTCCGTCGCCGACGTGGCCGTACCCCCACACGGTGGTGACCAACTGGTCGCGGGTGTGGACCCGGTGGGGGTGCGCCACCAGATGGGCGAGCAACTCGAACTCCAGATACGTCAGGTCGAGCGCCTGCCCGTCCACGACGGCGATCCGCCGGCCGCCGTCGATGGCGACGGGCCCCTGGTCCTCCACCGGATCGGCGACGGGTGCGGTCGCGGGGGCGGGAGTGGCGACGGGCAGCCGCGGCTGCTGATCGGCCGGTACGAGCACGAGGTACCCGACCATCGGCGGCCGGCCCGGCAGGGTCGGCAGGGTGTGCGGAGGAGCGGGCAGCAGCGTGGCACCGGGCGGCAGGAAGTCGGCGACCTGGGCGAAGTCGACGACCTCGTTGGGGTCGACGGCTCGCAGTCGATGACGGCCGGGACGAACGGCCGTGAGGGAAGCGCTCGGGGTGTGGGCGGTATGGGCCATGAGAGGTCAGCTCTTTCGCGCGGAGTAACGAACAGACAGGAGTCGTACGTCGTGCGCGTCGGCCGAAGGCCGTGGATCGGACCGTACCGATCAGGGCTTTAGAGGGCCGACGCGTTCCTCGCGCGGCAACACACCCGGTCGAAGTCGTGATGCTGCCGGGAAGGCCAGAACGGCTCGAGGTCGTGACGACCCGTCGCGGTGTCGTTCTGTGTGATGGCCATATCCCTATTGAACCAGAAGGGAATGCCCCCGACGACCCCTTCGTCGGCCAAACCCCGTGTCGTCCTTCCCACATGCCGGGAGAGCCACCCGGTTCACGAGGCCGGGAGGAGCCCCGTTCCGCGCCGGGAGGAGCCCGGCGCGGAACGCCGAGAGGCGCCCACCGGGAAGGGTGGGCGCCTCTCGAAGTGAAGACGTGCGGATCAGACCTGGCCGGCCTTCGCGAGGGCCTCGCAGCAGGTGTCCACCAGGAGGCGGGTCACCGTGTACGGGTCCACGTTGGCGTTCGGGCGGCGGTCCTCGATGTAGCCCTTCTGGTCCTGCTCGACCTGCCACGGGATGCGGACCGAGGCGCCGCGGTCCGAGACGCCGTAGGAGTACTGGTCCCACGGGGCGGTCTCGTGCAGGCCCGTCAGACGGTCGTCGATGCCGGCGCCGTAGTTCTTGACGTGGTCGAGCGGCTTCGAGCCCTCGCCGAGGGACTCGGCGGCGGTGATGATCGCGTCGTAGCCCTCGCGCATCGCCTTCGTCGAGAAGTTGGTGTGCGCGCCCGCGCCGTTCCAGTCGCCCTTCACCGGCTTCGGGTCCAGCGTCGCGGAGACGTTGAAGTCCTCGGCCGTGCGGTACAGCAGCCAGCGGGCGATCCACAGCTGGTCGGAGACCTCCAGCGGCGCCAGCGGGCCGACCTGGAACTCCCACTGGCCGGGCATGACCTCGGCGTTGATGCCGGAGATGCCGAGACCGGCCTTGAGGCAGTTCTCCAGGTGCGCCTCGACGATCGGGCGGCCGAAGATCTCGTCCGCGCCGACGCCGCAGTAGTAGCCACCCTGAGCGGCCGGGAAGCCGTTGGTCGGGAAGCCGAGCGGGCGGCTGCCCTCGAAGAAGGTGTACTCCTGCTCGATGCCGAAGATCGGCTCCTGCGCGGCGTACTTCGCCTCGACCTCGGCGAGCGCGGCGCGGGTGTTCGAGTCGTGCGGCGTCATGTCCGTGTTGAGGACCTCGCACAGCACCAGGATGTCGTTGCCGCCGCGGATCGGGTCCGGGCAGACGAAGACCGGCTTGAGGACGCGGTCCGAGGCGTGGCCCTTGGCCTGGTTCGTGCTGGAACCGTCGAAGCCCCAGATCGGCAGCTCCTCCAGGGAGGCGCCCTCGCCGGCGAGGATCTTCGTCTTCGAGCGAAGCTTCGCGGTCGGCTCGGTGCCGTCGATCCAGATGTACTCAGCCTTGAAGGTCACGGGCCTCATCCTTTGGGCGTGCTGCTGCGGGTGTCGCGGCGGCTCGCGGCGCTGCGAGAAGCTGCGGTGTCTGTGTCCGGTCGCAGCTTCGCAACACGGGATTTCCCGTCGGTTGCCCGAATGTGAACCCCGTGTTACTCAGCTTTCCTTATTTTCGCGGAGCCGCTGTGCGACCACGTGGGTGTTCAGGAGGGAGTCGAGACCCGCGCCCCGGACACGCCGTACGACCTCCGCGTACGAGGTCCCCAGGGCCTCCGCCGTCCGACCCAGGTGCCAGTCGCAGTCGGCGAGCCGCCGCAGCAGATGCCCCTTCCGGATCTGGTTCTCCGAGAGCCGGAACGTCTTCAGATACGCCGTCCGGCCCTTGCGGTCGGTGATCAGCTCGCCGATGTGCTGCTCCCGCCCGCCCCGCGTGAACGGCGGCAGGAACCGGTGCAGATCGAACGGCCCCATCCGGTGCACCCGCTCGAAGACGTACGAGGTCTCCAGGAGGTCCCGCGCCATCAGCCCGTCGTGCGCCACCGCCCAGGCCCGCTCCTGCTCCCGCGCCGCCGCCCGCAGATCCGCGAGGTTCCGGATGCCCCCGGCCCCGTCCCTGATCCGCGCCGTGAACTCGGGCACCGGGCCGCCGTAGTACGCGTACTGGTGGACCAGCTCCCCGTACAGGTCCTCGACGAGCGTCGGGTGCAGCAGCCGGTAGTCGTCCGGGTGCGGCACCACGAAGGCCGCGGCCAGCGCGTCGGCCACGTACAGGAGCAGCCCGCACTGGCCCGGGTGGACCTCGAAGATCCGCAGCGCCTCCGTGAGCCCGGGCACGCTCCACCCCGCGTACGCCGCCTCGGAGCGCGGCGAGAGGCCGTGCCGGACCGCCTCGCGGGACCACTCGTCCCAGACGATCGACGGCCCGCCGAAGTGCAGCGCGAGATAGCCCTCCAGGGCGAGGTGCAGCGGCAGGAAGCGGAGCCGCGGCTCGATGTGCCCGTCCTGGGCGCGCCGCCGCTTGGCCATCCGGTGGATCCGGCGCAGAGGCACGCAGGACGGCGGCTCGCCGCCCCCGCCGTCACCGAGCCGGGTCCCGTACGCGGCGGACTCCCGGCCCGCCCCCGGCACCGAGGCCGGCTCCGACCCCGCCCCCGTCCAGTCGGCGACGAAGCCGTGCGGGACGTACGAGGTGTAGGTGGTGCGATCGGGCAGGTCCACCGCGCCGAGACCGCCGTAGATCTCCCGGTGCAGGCGCAGCCCGGGGACCGGCTCGGCCCGGACGAGCGGCACGAGCCGCACCCCGCCCCACACCTGCGCCGGCCGGACGTCGAGCCCGGTCAGGTCGATCCGGGTCATCCCCCGGCCCCCTCTCCCTCTCCCGCCCCGGCCAGGAACAGCTCCACCCGCCGGTCCAGATAGGCCCGCAGCTCCGCGAACCCGGTCCGCCCCTCGGCGAACTGCGCGATCTCCACGAGCGCCGCCAGATCCTCCGCGTCGCGGATCCCGGCGGCCGGCACGCTCGGGGCGAGCCGGCGTACATCGAAGCCCTGCGCGTCGTATACGGGGTTCAGGTGCACCACGCTCGTCCGGCGCTCCGGATCCAGCCGCGACCTCCACACCCGCAGGACCTCGCCCGCGAGCCCCGGCGGGGCGTTGTCCCAGCCGTCCGAGACGATCACGAGCCGGTCGGGGCCGGTCTCCAGGCCGTCCAGGACGCGCATGCCCAGCGGCGTCGGTCCGTACGGCCGGACGAGCAGCGGATCGCTGCCGCCGGAGGTCCACAGCGGGGTGTACGTCCCCGGCGCCGCGAGCGCCTCCAGGAGGTAGTGGCAGCCCAGCGCTACGGCCAGCGGACGGCGCCGCTTCACCGCCGAACCCGAGGAGGAGAAGCTGTCGTCGAGGACGGCCGTGACCCGCCCCCAGGTCCCGGCGTACGGCCCCGCCGCCCGCCGGGCAGCCGCCCGCAGCGCACCCGTCAGCTCCGCCCGCCGCTCCACGCGCTCGCCGAACGGCAGCGAGAGGACGTACAGGGCGAGCCGGGTCAGCGGCATCACGGACAGGTCGGCGGCCCGCGCCGTCCTGAGCTGCTCGAGCCGGGTCATCCGGGGCGCGATCCGCTCCAGGAACACCTCGCGCGGTACGCCGTGCCGGGCGGCGAACCCCTCGGCGACGGTGAACGGCAGCTCGTACAAGGCGCCCTGCTCGTACCGGGCGCGGCGGAACGCGTCGAGCGTCGGGTTCTCGTACCGGACCCGGCGGCCCGGCGCGAAGAGGAAGTCCCCGGTCTCGGGGTCGGGAAGCCGGCCGTGGACGTGCCGGAGGGTGGCCTTCAGGCCGGTCCGATACTTCACCGCGTCCAGGGCGGGGTCGGGGCGGGCCGCGACCCACGCGCGCATGATCGCGCGCGTACGCCGGTTGTTGACCCCGGCGGCGCGCACCGCGCGGAACAGCCGGTAGACCCGCTGCGGCGGAAGCAGCGCGAGCCGCGCCCCGATCAGCCGACCCTCGGCCCGCTTCTCCTCGGGTCCGCCGGCCTCGTCGGCGGTGCGCAGCAGCTGCTCGACGATGAGGGCGGCGTTGTGGTGGTTGATGTCGAGTGCGAGGGCGGCGGCGTACACGGGCCGGTAGTTGACGCGTACGTACTCGTGGACGAAGCGGAGCGAGAACCGCTGGGCGGCGGCGGAGGAGCGGAACTCGCGCTGGCCGGTGGCGGTCACGGCGGCGTTGACGAAGAGGAGCACGTCCTCGGCGGCGACGAGCTCGGACACTGCTCTCTCCTTCTCGTGGGTGCCGGCCGGGGAATGAGGGCACGAACAGCGAAGACGTTGCTTCAGAGGCAGGTTCCGGAAGTCGCACCGAAGTCCCGCGGCCGGCCCGGAAACGCTAGCACCGGGCGGGGGGAGGGACGCGAGCGGATTATCGGGAGCCGTTGTCGGAGGCGCACGGCAGACTGGTGGTCATGGCGAAGCACCTGGGCGCGAAGCCCCGCATCGGACTCCTCGGCACCGGCCCCTGGGCCGGTCACACGCACGCGCCCGCGCTCGCCGGGCATCAGGGGATCGAGTTCAGCGGCGTGTGGGGCAGACGTCCCGAGGCGGCGGCGGCGCTCGCCGCCGCGTCGGGCACGCGCGCGTACGAGGACGTGGACGCCCTGTTCGCGGCCAGTGAGACGCGGTGGCGCTCGCGCTGCCGCCGGACGTCCAGGCCCCACTGGCGGTCCGGGCGGCCGAAGCCGGCTGTCATGTCCTGCTGGACAAGCCGGTCGCGACGACGGTCGCGGGGGCACGGAAGGTCGCCGAGGCGGTGGAGGCGGCGGGGGTGGCCTCGGTGGTCTTCTGCACGCTGCGGTTCGCGGAGCCGACGGCCCGCTGGATCGAGGAACAGGCGGCGGTCGGCGGCTGGTTCCTGGGCGAGGCGCACTGGCTGGGCTCGCTCTACGGGGCCGGTTCGAGCAGCGCGTACGCGGCCTCCCCCTGGCGTCGGGCGAAGGGCGGTCTGTGGGACGTGGGGCCGCACGTCCTCTCCGTCTTCCTGCCGGTCCTCGGCGACGTCACGGAGATCACCGCGGCGCCTGGCCCGGCGGACACCCACCACCTGGTGCTGCGTCACACCTCGGGCGCGAGCAGCACGGCCACCCTCACCCTCAGTGCCCCACCGGAGGCGGCGGAGGCGGCCCTCGCCCTGTACGGCACCGAGGGCAAGGCCGCCATGCCGCGCTGGGACGGGGCGGTGGGAGCGTTCGGCGCGGCCGTGGACGCCCTGATCCGTTCGGCCCGCACGGGCGAACCCGACGCCTGCGACGCCCGCTTCGGCCTCCGCCTCACGGAGATCCTGGCGGAGGCGGAGGCGACGGCGGCGACGGCGGCGGGGCGCGCGGAGGTGTCGGAGGACAGCGGGGCGTCGGGCAGCTGAGGGCTCCGCCCCGGACCCGGCACCGAGGCGCGCGGCCTCAGGACCCGAGCGCCTCGGACAGCGCCCCGCGCAACGCGTCCAGGGCGGCTCCGTACAGCCGCTCCGGCGGTGTGGCGTAGCCGACGACGAGCCCGTCCGGATGGGCGGGGCCCCTGGCGTCGGGGTGACGGTAGGGAGCCAGGCCCTCGACCGCGACCCCGTGCCGGGCCGCCGCGGCGAGGGCGGCCCGCTCCGTGCCCCGCGGCAGTTCGAGCACGGCGTGCAGCCCGGCGGCGATGCCCGTCACCCGTACCCCCGGCACCCGTTCGGCGAGCAGTGCCACCAGGCGGTCGCGCCGCCCGCGGTGCCGCTGGCGCATCCGCCGGACGTGCCGGTCGTACGCGCCGGAGGCGAGGAAGTCCGCGAGGGTGAGCTGTTCGGTGGCCGGGGCGTACGGCTCGCGTCGGCCCTTCGCCGCGACGGCCTCGTCCACCAGGGCGGCCGGCAGACACATCCAGCCGATCCGCAGGGCGGGGGAGAGGCTCTTGCTGACGGAGCCGATCAGGACGGTCCGTTCGGGGTCGAGGCCCTGGACGGCGCCCACCGGTCGCCGGTCGTAGCGGAACTCCCCGTCGTAGTCGTCCTCGATCACCAGCCCGCCGGAGGCCCGCGCCCACTCCAGGACACCGGCCCGGCGCTCGGGGTGCAGCGGCCCGCCGGTGGGGAACTGATGGGCGGGGGTGAGCAGTACCGCGCCCGCGTGGCGGGGGATTTCGGCGACCCGCGCCCCGTGCTCGTCGACGGCCACCGGCACCGTGGTCAGCCCGGCCTCGGCGAGGAGCCCGCGGTGGAAGGGCAGTCCGTACGCCTCGACCGCCCAGGGCCCCGCCGGACCGAGCACGCGCGCGAGGAGCCGCAGGGCGTGCGCGGCGCCCGAGCAGATCACGATCCGGTCGGGGGTGGTGCGAACGCCCCGCACGCGCGCGAGGTACTCGGTGAGCGCCAGGCGCAGTTCGATGCGGCCCTGCGGGTCGCCGACCCCGAAGGCCTCGTGCGGCGCGGCCGTCAGGGCCCGCCGGGCCGCCGCGAGCCAGGCGGCGCGGGGGAAGGCGCCGGGGTCGGGCTTGCCCTGGACGAGGTCGTACGGGAGCGGCGGCGGCGCGGCGGGCCGTACGGGCCCGGGGGCGGGCGCGGCGACCCGGTCGGCGACGTGGGTCCCGGAGCCCTGGCGGGAGGTGAGCCAGCCTTCGGCGACGAGTTCGGCGTAGGCGTCGGCGACGGTGTTCCGGGCGATGCCGAGGTCGGCGGCGAGCGAGCGGTAGGGCGGCAGCCGGGTCCCGGGAGCCAGCCGCCCGCCGCGTACCGCCTCGCGCAGGGCCGCGATGAGTACGGCCCGCCGCCCACCGGCGGCGCTCAACTCCAGATGCAGATCGACCCCGAGCCCGCCGGCGTCGGTGCCGGTCACCGCCCCGCCTCGTCCCCGCGGCCCACGAGATCCCGAACACCGCTCAGGAACCGTCGAACGGCCTCCTTCTCCCGCTCCTCGAACCCGCCGAGGAGTGTCACGGCCCCTTCGACCAGGGGCCCGAAGTGCGCCCGCCCGAGGTCCTTCGCCCGGTCCTCCACGGTGAGGAGCACGCGCCGCCGGTCGCGGGTGTCCCGGACGCGGGCGACGTAGCCGAGGCGTTCGAGCCGGTCGACGACGGCCGTCGTACCGGCCGAGTTGAGTCCGAGCCGCTCGCCGAGCCGTCCGGCGGTCGCGTCGGTGCCGGCGCGTTCGGCGTCGAGGAGGCAGATCAGGGCGCGGACGTCGGTGGGGTGCATGCCGTTGAGGGCGGCGAACTCGCCCTGGCGGAGGCCGTATTCGACGGTGACCTCGCGCAGCAGATGGAAGATGAGCATCTCGGGTGACTCGTCCACCGCGGCCTCCTATTATCTCGCTGAGCGAGAGTATCGCCGATCGAGAGGACCGCGCCATGTCCGTCATCTTCGAGGCCGCCTACGACGCGCTCCTCGCGACCTGGCCGCACCCCACGACGGTCTCGGAACTCCCCACCCCCTACGGCACCACGCATCTCCTGAGTCACGGTGTGGAGGACGGCCCGCCGGTCCTCCTCCTGCCCGGCGGCGGCGCGACCGCCTGCTCCTGGCGCACGACGGCCGCCGCGCTCGGCAGGACGCACCGGGTGCACGCCGTGGACCTCGTCGGCGGACCGGGCCGCAGCAGGGCCGACGGCCGCCCGATCCGTACGGTCACGGACCTCACCGTCTGGCTGGACGCCGTACTCGACGGCCTGGGAGTGACATCGGCGGCCTTCTGCGGCCACTCCTACGGAGGGTGGATCGCGCTCCGGTACGCCCTTGCGGCCCCGGACCGGACGGACCGCCTGGTCCTCCTCGACCCGACCGGCTGCTTCGCCGGCTTCCGTCCGGGCTACCTGCTGCGGGCCCTGCCGATGCTGCTGCGCCCGACACGGGCGAGGACGGCGGCGTTCCTGACGTGGGAGACGGCCGGCGCGGAACACGACCGGGAGGTACGGCGCCTGGACGCCCTGGCGGCGGACCTTCCCCGCCACCGCCCGGTCACGGGCCCGCGCCCGACCCCCACCCGACTCGCGGCGCTGGGGCCGCGGGCACTGCTGCTCCTGCCGGAGGGCGGCCGAGCCCAAGACGTCCACAGGGTGGCGGCGAGCGCGACGGCCCTGGGCCTACGGACGGAGTTCCTGACCGGCGCGACCCACCACACACTCCCGGCGACGCTGCCGACGAAGGCGCTGACCGACATCCTGAGCTTCCTGAAGCCGACGTGACCTCGACGCCGCGGCGCCGTAAGGCCTCAACGGGAGAGCGCGTCCCGAACGGCGTCCTCGGACCGGCCGACGACGGCCGTGCCGTCCTCGGCGGTGATGATCGGCCGCTGGATGAGCTTGGGATGCGAGGACAGGGCCTCGATCCACCGCTCCCGGTTCTCGGCGTCGCGGGCCCACTCCTTCACCCCGAGCTCCTTGGCGACGGCCTCCTGGGTCCGCGTGATGTCCCACGGCTCAAGACCGAGCCGGTCGAGCACCTGCCGGATCTCGTCGGGGGAGGGCACGTCCTCCAGGTAGCGGCGCACGGTGTAGTCGGCGCCCTCGGCGTCGAGAAGGGTGAGGGCGCTGCGGCACTTGGAACAGGCGGGATTGATCCAGATCTCCATGCCCCCACGGTACCCCCCAGACCTCTCTCCACCACCCCCTAAACCCCCTCTGGCCAGGGGCGATTGTCAGTGGGGGCCACTAAAATAGGGGGTGAAGGTGAGGGTCCCGGGGAGGGCCCGCACCCCCGCCGTTCGCCAGGAGGTAGCCCATGGCTCTGGCCGTGATCCGGACACCGTCCCTCGAACCCTGGAAGCCGCTCCAGAGGAAGCCGCTCCCCGCGGGCCGCCCCCGCGAGTGGTACGTGACGCACAACCGCCGACTGAAGGCCATGCGCCTCGCGATCGCCCTTCTCGACGCCGGCGTCTACGTCCCGTCGAAGGCGACGAACGCGACGATACGCACCACAGCCGCCCACATCGGCATCCACCCGCCCTCGGACACCACCTGCCGCATGGTCCGCACCTTCATCCGCTACGGCCGCTGACGGCGGAGGGGCGCTGCCCGGCCGTGGCCGGGCAGCGCCGTCGTCGGATCCCGCCCGCTACCAGGCCACCGGCAGCCGCTCGGGGAGCCGCTTCATGAAGTTGGTGCGCCACACCAGCTGTTCGACCGGTACGGCGAGCCGCACCTCCGGCAGCCGGTCGAGGAGGGTCTCCAGGGCGATCTCGGCGTGCCGCTTGCCGAGCGCCGTCGCCGGGCAGTAGTGCCGCCCGCCGCCGAAGGAGAGGTGATCGGCGGCGTTCTCCCGGTCCGGCCGGAAGGCGAGCGGGTCCGGGAAGTGATGCGGATCGTGGTTCGCGGCCTCCACCAGCACCAGGACCAGTTCACCGGCCCGCACGTCGACCTCGCCGAGCCGCACGTCCTCCATGGCCAGCCGCGGCAGTCCGTCGCCGATCGACAGATTCACCCGCAGCAGTTCGTCCATCGCCCCGGCGGCGCCGTGGGCGGTCAGCGCCTCCCGCACGTCCGGCCGGGTCAGCACCGACACGAGCGCCATCGTCAGGAACCCGGCGGTGGAGATCACCCCGGCGCCGAACAGCGTCACGCCCACCGTCGCCAGCATCTCGTCCGTCAGATGCGCGTAGTCGGGATCCTCGCGCAGCGCCGCGAGCTCCGCGATCAGCCCACCCGTCGCCGGATCGTCGAGGCGCTCGGTCATGTAGGCGATGTCCCGGTCCCAGTGGAGCCGGGCCGCCTCGATCTCGTGCGGGGCGTTCATGAAGGCCACGTCCAGACTGCGCAGCAGCCGCGGCCCGTCCTCCTCCGGGATGCCCAGCATCCGGCAGTGCAGCCCCGTCGAGTACGGATCGGCGTAGGCGCCCCGCAGTTCCCCGGGCGCCCCCTCGGCGATCAGCGCGTCCACCAGGGCCCCGGCCCGCGCCCGCAGCCAATCCTCCAGGCCGGGCGCCTTCGGGTTGATCGCCTTCATGACGGCCTTGCGCAGCCCGGCCCCGGTGATGTTGCCCATGTTGTTCACCACGTGCGGCGGGATCGTCAGCGCGTACTGCCGCGGCGCTCCCGGCGCGGAGGTGTCCTTGAGGCTGAACCTCTCGTCCTCCAGGACGTGTCGGCACAGCTCGTACGAGGAGACCAGCCAGGCCTCGGCCCCGGCGATCGTGCGGACCTTCCGGACCGGCGCGGCGCGCAGCGCTTCGATCTCGGCGGGCAGCCGGGTCCCGTCCCAGTCGAAGGGGAAGGCCGGCAGGGTCTCGACGGCGACGCTCATCGCGCGGCTCCTTGGACAGTGGTTCCGGTGGGTGTGAGGATGCCGTGGCCCTGATTGCGCGAGGCCCGGAGCCCGGACCCGCGGCCGTACAGCAGATCGGCCAGCGGCAGTGCCTGGTGGTAGCAGTTGAGCGAGGACGGGACCCCGAGGATCGCGGGGGTGTCCAGGAACAGCGGCACCTCGGCGCAGATGTACGCCCGGCACACCTCCCGCTGCCGCTCGTCGGTCCGCTGCCCCGGCGCCAGTTTCCCGGCCAGGAAGATCCCGGTCAGCGCGTCACAGGTCTCGCGCACCACCGGGTCCGCCGCCACCGCGTCGAGCACCGTGCCGTGCAGCTCGCGGTAGGCCGGGACGTCGGCGAACTCCGACATCCCGCGGGCACGTACCCGTACCCCCGTGGGATCGGCCTCGGCCACGGCCGTCCCGACCTTCGCCCGCACCCCCCGCAGGTTCTTGACGGCCTTCCGTCGCGCCTCGTCGGCCCCGTACCCCAGCGCCTCGTACATGTCGGAGACATGGAGGTCGGTGTAGACGAGATCGACCTGTTCGAAGTGGTCCAAGCCCCAGCGCGTCAGCTCGCGCAGCCGCTGGGCGGTGAAATAACTGTTTCCCGGGGAGACGCCGATGACCACGTGCGCGCCCTCGTCGGCGATGACGCGGCAGTGATCGGTGTACGGCTGGAGTCGGAGCGTCTCTGCAGGGGCGAAAGCCGCCTGAGTCACGTCGGCAGTCCTCAGTCGCGCCAGCTAGTCCCAGCGGAGCCCTGTGCTCCGGGTGTGGCGGCGGCGACGACCACACGCTATCGATCAGTCGCGGAGCGTGAACCCCCTACTCGTAGGTACGTACGAGAGTTCGTCACCTGTTCGCACTTCTGTGATCTTGGCCGGAAACGGCGAGACCCGCCGCCCCCTCGAAGGGGACGACGGGCCTCGGGAGAACATCGCTCGCGCGGTACGGCCTAGAGGTCGAAGTAGAGCTCGAACTCGTGCGGGTGCGGGCGCAGCTGGATCGGGGCGATCTCGTTGGTGCGCTTGTAGTCGATCCAGGTCTCGATCAGGTCGGACGTGAAGACGCCGCCGGCCTGGAGGTACTCGTTGTCGTCCTCGAGGGCGTGGAGGACGGCCTCCAGGTTGGTCGGGACCTGCTGGACGTTCGCGTGCTCCTCGGGAGCGAGCTCGTAGAGGTCCTTGTCGATCGGCTCCGCCGGCTCGATCTTGTTCTTGATGCCGTCGAGGCCCGCGAGGAGCAGCGCCGAGAAGGCGAGGTACGGGTTCGAGGACGGGTCCGGCGCGCGGAACTCGACGCGCTTGGCCTTCGGGTTCGAGCCCGTGATCGGGATGCGCATGGCGGCGGACCGGTTGCGCTGCGAGTACACCATGTTCACCGGGGCCTCGAAGCCCGGCACCAGACGGTGGTACGAGTTCACCGTCGGGTTGGTGAAGGCGAGCAGCGACGGGGCGTGCTTGAGGATGCCGCCGATGTAGTAGCGGGCCATGTCCGAGAGGCCCGCGTAGCCCGTCTCGTCGTAGAACAGCGGGTCGCCGTTCGCCCACAGCGACTGGTGGACGTGCATGCCCGAGCCGTTGTCGCCGAAGATCGGCTTCGGCATGAAGGTCGCGGTCTTGCCGTTGCGCCAGGCGACGTTCTTCACGATGTACTTGAAGAGCATCAGGTCGTCGGCCGCGGCGAGCAGCGTGTTGAACTTGTAGTTGATCTCGGCCTGGCCGGCGGTGCCGACCTCGTGGTGCTGGCGCTCGACCTGCAGGCCGACGTTCTCCAGCTCCAGGGAGATCTCCGAGCGCAGGTCGGCGAAGTGGTCGACCGGCGGGGCCGGGAAGTAGCCACCCTTGTAGCGGACCTTGTAGCCGCGGTTGTTCTCCTCCGCACCGGTGTTCCAGGCGCCGGCCTCGGAGTCGATGTGGTAGAAGCCCTGGTTCGCCGAGGTCTCGAAGCGCACCGAGTCGAAGACGTAGAACTCGGCCTCGGGGCCGAAGTACGCGGTGTCGGCGATGCCGGTGGAGGCGAGGTACGCCTCGGCCTTCTTCGCGATGTTCCGCGGGTCACGGCTGTACTGCTCGCCCGTGATCGGGTCGTGGATGAAGAAGTTGATGTTCAGCGTCTTGTCGCGGCGGAAGGGGTCCACGCGGGCCGTCGACAGGTCGGCGCGGAGCGCCATGTCGGACTCGTGGATCGCCTGGAAGCCGCGGATCGACGAGCCGTCGAAGGCGAGCTCCTCCGACGGGTCGAACGCCGTCGCCGGGATCGTGAAGTGCTGCATCACGCCCGGAAGGTCGCAGAAACGGACGTCGACCATCTTGACGTCGTTGTCCTTGATGTACTTCTTGACCTCGTCGGCGTTCTGGAACCCGTGCGTCTCGGACATCCCACTCCTCCTACTCCCGGCCCGGGGAGGGGCGGGGTTTGCAGCTGGTTCGTGCAGCCAGTGCGGTGGCACACGCTGGACCCGACCATAGGCAGACGGGATTTCTCAAGCATGACCCAATTGTTTCGTCGAAGTTAACCGGGGTGGGTGTCACTCCGCCTGCCGACACCCTTCGCCGACCCGGGCGGAAGTGATCAAAAACGGGCGCAGTACCGTGGTCGCGTGGACAACAGGCAAGCACTCGGATCTTGGCTCTCCGGCCCCCGCGCGGCGGCCGAGGACGCAGGCGTCGACTTCGGTTACCGCGGTCAGCAGCTGGGGCTGCCCGAGGAGGGCCCCGGTTCGATCGCCCGCCCCGGGCGGCGCCTCGGCGCCCTCGCCGTCGACTGGGCCCTCTGCACGCTGATCGCATACGGCCTGATCACCGACGGCTACAACCAGGCGACCGGCAACTGGGCCCTCGTCATCCTGCTCGTCCTGAGCGTGCTGACCGTCGGCACCGTCGGCTCGACGCCCGGCAAGCGCCTCTTCGGGCTCGGGGTCGTCTCCGTGAACGGCGGCCGCCTCGGCCTCCCGCGCGTGGCGCTCCGCTCCCTGCTCGTCTGCCTGGCCATCCCGGCCCTCATCTGGGACCGCGACGGCCGCGGCCTCCACGACCGCCTCTCCGGCGCCGTCCAGGTCCGCATCTGACCCGTCGGCAAGCGAGAGAGGGCCCCGGACCGTTCTCACGGTCCGGGGCCCCTCTCGTGTCGCTCGGTGTTCAGGTCGGGCGCGTCAGCGCATCTTTCCGCCCCGCGGCATCCGCATGCCCTTGGGCATCGGACCCTTCGGCAGCGGCATGTTGCTCATCAGGTCGCCCATCGCCCGCAGTCGGTCGTTGGCCGCCGTCACCTGCGGGCCGGTGAGCACCCGAGGCAGCTTGAGCATGGTCGTGCGGACCTTCTTGAGCGGCACCTGGCCCTCGCCGTCGCCGACGATGATGTCGGTCACCGGCACGTCCACCACGACGCGGTTCATCCGCTTCTTCTCGGCCGCGAGCAGAGGCTTCACCCGGTTCGGGTTGCCCTCCGCCACCAGCACGATGCCGGCCCGGCCGACCGCCCGGTGCACGACGTCCTGGCTGCGGTTCATCGCGACCGCGGGGGTCGTCGTCCAGCCGCGCCCGACGTTCTGCAGGACCGCCGCGGCAGCGCCCGGCTGGCCTTCCATCTGCCCGAAGGCCGCGCGCTCGGCGCGCCGCCCGAACACGATGGCCGCCGCCAGGAGCCCCAGGACGAAGCCCAGGATGCCCAGGTAGACCGGGTGACCGATCAGGAAGCCGATCGCGAGGAGGACACCGAGTACGACGATGCCCACGCCTGCGACGACAAGTCCGACCTTGGGGTCAGCCTTTCGGGTCATCTTGTACGTGAGGGCGATCTGCTTGAGCCGCCCCTGGTTCGCAGCGTCAGCGCTGCCCGTGTTTGCCTTCCTCGCCATGTCCTGAAGTTTACGTGGCCCGGGAAGTCCGGCCCGACGCGACCTCCATCACGTGCTGGGCCTCGACCCGGTCCTTGGCGCGGCGGCGGTCCTCCAGTACGGAGTTCCAGGCGTTGCGCCGGGCGGTGCGCTGCCCGGCGCCGAGGAGCAGTGACTCCACGGCCTTCAGGGCGTCGGTGACGGACGGGATCGCGGTGACGCGGACGTGCGTCGATGCGGCCGGCATGTCGGGTCCTCCCTCGATTGCGGGTGAGACGAGGTGGGGGGAAGCGAGCGGTGGTGGCGGTGAGTGAAACCAGGCTCACAGACTGGTGTTACCAGCGCGTGACCCGGTGGTCAAACACTGATGAAACGTTGATGCGGCCATGCGGAGGAGTGCGGGAACGCAGACGCGGCCCGTACATCCCCGCTGAGCTGCGGGGGCGTACGAGCCGCGTCCGATCCGGCCATTACCGGCCGGTAATCACTTGTGCTCCGATTCACACAGCCTGAGTGGCGTTGTCGACCGCCTGCGCTCCGGCTCCGCTCCGCTTGTCCATCGCCTGCTGGAACAGACGCCCCGCGCGGTACGAGGAGCGGACCAGCGGGCCCGACATCACGCCGGAGAAACCGATCTCGTCGGCCTCCTCCTTCAGCTCCACGAACTCCTGCGGCTTCACCCAGCGCTCCACGGGGTGGTGCCGGACGGAGGGGCGCAGGTACTGCGTGATCGTGATCAGCTCGCAACCGGCGTCGTGCAGCTGCCGAAGCGCCTCGCTGACCTCTTCACGGGTCTCGCCCATGCCGAGGATCAGGTTCGACTTCGTGACCAGACCGTAGTCTCGCGCCTTCGTGATGACGTCCAGCGAGCGCTCGTAACGGAAGCCCGGACGGATCCGCTTGAAGATCCGCGGCACCGTCTCCACGTTGTGCGCGAAGACCTCGGGGCGGGAGGCGAAGACCTCCGCCAGGAGCTCCGGCACCGCGTTGAAGTCGGGCGCGAGCAGCTCGACCTTGGTGCGGCCCTCGGCGCGCTCCGCCGTCTGCTGGTGGATCTGGCGCACGGTCTCCGCGTACAGCCAGGCGCCGCCGTCCTCCAGGTCGTCGCGCGCGACGCCGGTGATGGTGGCGTAGTTCAGGTCCATCGTGACGACGGACTCACCCACGCGGCGCGGCTCGTCACGGTCCAGCGCCTCGGGCTTGCCCGTGTCGATCTGGCAGAAATCGCAGCGCCGGGTGCACTGGTCACCGCCGATGAGGAAGGTCGCCTCGCGGTCCTCCCAGCACTCGAAGATGTTGGGACAGCCCGCCTCCTGGCAGACCGTGTGCAGGCCCTCGCTCTTCACGAGGCTCTGCATCTTCGTGTACTCGGGCCCCATCTTCGCCCGCGTCTTGATCCACTCGGGCTTGCGCTCGATGGGGGTCTGGGCGTTCCGGACCTCCAGGCGCAGCATCTTGCGTCCGTCGGGTGCGACTGCGGACACATCGGCTCCTGTAGCTTCGATTCTTCGGCGCACACCAGGGTACGCCGTTGCTTCCCATGCCTTACTACGTCTGGCCAACCTCTGGCCAGCGCCCCGCATTCCTGCGGGCACTCCTCAGACCGAGGTCGTTTCCACCGGACGCTCGATCTCGCGCGGCTTCAGCTCCGCCTGCTCCAGGACCGCCCGCAGGTGCTTCTCCACGACCGGGAGCACCTCCTCGACCGGGACGTCCCGACCCAGCTCGTTGGCGAACGAGGTGACGCCCGCGTCGCGGATGCCGCACGGGATGATCCGGTCGAACCACGCGTTGTCCGGGTTCACGTTGAGCGAGAAGCCGTGCATCGTGACGCCCTTGGCGACCCGGATGCCGATCGCCGCCAGCTTCCGGTCCTCGCGGCGCTGGCCTGCGTTGGACGGGGCGTACTCCGGGCCGTTCAGACGGGGGTCGAACTCCTCGTCCGTCAGCCGCGGGTCGAAGTCGAGGGAGAGTCCGCCGAGCGCCGGCCGCTTCTCCACCGGGTCGCCGAGCACCCAGACCCCGCTGCGGCCCTCGACGCGGGTCGTCTCCAGGCCGAACTCGGCGGCGGTGAGGATCAGCGCCTCCTCCAGGCGGCGGACGTGCGCGACGACGTCCACCGGGCGGGGCAGCTTCATGATCGGGTAGCCGACCAGCTGGCCGGGTCCGTGCCAGGTGATCTTGCCGCCGCGGTCGACGTCCACCACGGGCGTTCCGTCGAGCGGGCGCTCGTTCTCCGCCGTGCGCCGTCCGGCCGTGTAGACCGGCGGGTGCTCGAGGAGCAGACAGGTGTCGTCGATCTCGTCGGCGAACCGCGCGGCGTGCACTTCGCGCTGCTTGTCCCAGGCCACCTGGTAGTCGACGGCTTCCGCGCCGAAACCAAGGCGGACGAATCGCAGCTCACTCACGGCCATGCCTCCTCCTGGGTGCCGGGGTCCGGACTCCGGGGATCATCCCGGGCCGGTGCGGCACCATGCGTCATTCGCGCCCATGCCACTGTACGGCGGTGCCGGGGACGGCCCTCCGGCAGGTGGACGGGGGCCGCGTCCGGCAGGTGGGCGGTCCGTCCTCCGGCAGGTGGCTGGGGACACCTACGTCAGCGATGCCGTCAATCCTCACACGATCGGATGAATGTGGGGCGAAGGTGGCGGTACGGGCCGTGAGGACCGCTAAATTCACGCCGTTCCATGAGGGTCCGACGGGGCTGCCGTCCGGACCCGGAAGGCAGGAGACCGCACAGCTGATGACGGAACGACCACCGCAGCGCATCCCGAACCGCCAGCTCGCCGCGCTCATCGCCGAAGCGGGGTTCTCCCATGCGGGCCTGGCGAGACGGGTGGACCAGCTCGGTCTGGAACACGGTCTCGACCTGCGGTACGACAAGACCTCGGTGACCCGCTGGCTCCGCGGCCAGCAGCCGCGCGGCACCACCCCCGCGCTCATCGCCGAGGTCTTCACCCGTCGCCTCGGGCGCCGGCTCTCCGCCCAGGACCTCGGCCTCGACGCCTGCGCCCCCGTCTACGCGGGCCTGGAGTTCGCCGCGACCCCCGAAGAGGCCGTCGACATCGTCAGCGGGCTCTGGCGCAAGGACTCCGGCAGCCACGCCGAACTCCGCAAGATCGCCTTCACCCCGGCGGGGCTGGTCGTCCCCAGCCGCGACTGGCTGATCGGCCGCGCCGACGACCGGGTGGCGCGCGGGGACCAGCCGCCCGGCCTCCGCTCCCCTTCCGCGCCCCCCTCCGCCGCCTCGTCCGCCTCCTCCGGTGTCACCGCCGAGCCCCGGCTCCCGCACGACCCGCGCATCGCCCACGACCCACGCCTCACCCACGACCCCCGGGTGCCGCCCCAGGGGCGCTTCTCCGTGCCCCGGCAGCGCGGTACGGACCGGGGGCCCGGCCAGCGGGTCTCCAGCGGCGACATCGCCGCCCTGCGCTCCGTCGGCGAACTGTTCCGCACCCTCGACCACGCCTACGGCGGCGGCCACGCCCGCCAGGCGCTCGTCCGCTACCTGGAGCACGAGGCCGAGCCGATGCTGCGCGGGACGTACGGGGAGTCCGTCGGCCGCCGCCTCTTCGCCGCGGCCGCCGACCTGACCCGGCTGGCCGGCTGGACCTCGTACGACATCGCCGCCCACGGCCTCGCCCAGCGCTACTTCGTCCAGGCGCTGCGCCTCGCCCAGGCCGCCGGGGACCGGGCCTACGGCTCGTACG
This sequence comes from Streptomyces sp. NBC_00250, assembly GCF_036192275.1. Taxonomy (NCBI): domain Bacteria; kingdom Bacillati; phylum Actinomycetota; class Actinomycetes; order Kitasatosporales; family Streptomycetaceae; genus Streptomyces; species Streptomyces sp. NBC_00250. The sequence continues at coordinate 6,540,976 of NZ_CP108088.1, forward strand.
TGCTCCTCACCATGAGCTGCCAGGCCGTCTACCTCGGCCACGGACGGGAGGCCGTGCAGCTCGCCCGGGTCGCCCAGCAGGGCGTCGGGCCGGCCGCCCCGCCCGTCGTCCAGGCGATGCTGCACGCGGTCGAGGCGCGCGGGCACGCGGTCCTCAGTGAGGCACGTGCGTGCAGTGCCTCGCTCGTACGGGCCGAGCGGGCCCTCGAAGCGGCCCGGCCCGGCGACGAGGTGCCGTACTGGGCCCGGATGTTCGACGAGGCCCAGCTCGCCGACGAGCTCGGACACTGCCACCGCGACCTCCAGCAGTACCGCCCCGCCGCCCAGCACGCCGAACGCGCCCTCCAGCTCCGCGCCCCCGGCTTCGCCCGCAGCCGCCTCTTCTGCCGGGTGGTCCTGGCGACGTCGCGCCTGGCGCTCGGTGAACTGGACCAGGCGTGCGCGCTCGGCGCGGAGGCCGCGCAGCAGGCATCGGAGATGCGCTCGGCGCGCGCGGTGGAGTACGTACGCGACTTCGAACGCCGCCTGGAGCCGTACCGCGACGCGGCGGCGGCCCGCACGTACCGGGACCGGGTGGCCGCCATCGGGTGACCCCCCGGCCCCGGTCCCGTGCAGGGCCGCGCCCCACCCCGCTCCCGCCGTGCGGGCACGCCCCCGGTGGGACGCGGGCCCGCGACGGGTTACGCCGCCTCCTCCGCCAGAGGTTGCGACGGGAGGCGGATGCCCAGGTCCGTCAGGAGTTCGTGGGCCGCGCGGTGGCCCGAGGCCAGGGCGCCCTGGAGGGTGCTCGTGGCCCGGTGGTCCCCGCAGACGTACAGGCCCGACAGCAGCCGGACCGAGCGGTGTGCGTCGTGCGGTGGGGCCATCGCCGGGACCGCGTCCGGCGTGTGGCGCATTCCGAGCAGCTCCCACTCGTCGGTCGACGTGCCGTACAGCGTGGCGAGGTGCTTGCGGACCCGCCGTTCCGTGTCGTCCGGTGGTGTTCCGTGCACCGTCGAGGTGATCAGGGTCCGGCCCTCAGGCGCCCGCCCCGGGTCGACCGCGCTCATCACCGCGGTGTGGGCCACCGGCCCGCCCGGGTCGGACTCCAGGAGCAGCGTCGGGTCCGCCGTCGGCGCCACCGGCGCCGTGTGGTGGAGCACCGTCACGGAGTGGAAGGCAGGCCGACGCAGACCGGGCAGCAGCTCGGCCGCCGTCCGCGCCCCCGTCGCGAGGACGACCGACCGGCAGCGGAACACCCCGTGCTCCGCCGTCGTGACCCGCGAGATCGACGCCTCCGTGACCCGGACTCCGGTATGGACCGTGCCCGGCGGAAGTGCCGCCGCGAGCCGCTCCGGGAGCGCCGCCGACCCGCCTTCGGGGGTGGCCAGCCTGCCCCGGGCGAAGGCGCGCAGCGCGAGGTCCGCGCGGCGGCTCGACGTGCCCAGGTCCGGGTCGCCGAGGAGCGCCGCGAGCAGCGGCCGCAGCACGCCCTGCACGGTCCTGGCGGGCAGCCGGGCGGTCAGTGCCTCGCGCGCGGTCCGTTCGGGGCGGGCCAGGATCCGCTGCGTCGGGGTCGCCGCGAGCCGGACGAGGGAGGCGCCGAGCCGCGCCTGGTCGAGCGAGGCGGCCGGATGCCGGGGGGCGCTCGCGAGGGCGCGCGCCACGCTGAACGCTCCCCCCACGCTCCGGTGCCCCGCACTCCGGTGCCCCACGGCCGCCCGGCGCGGGTGCGGGGCGCCCCACCGCGCGTACCGGCCGTCGCTGTGCACGAGCACCCCCGGGGCGAACGGCCGCAGGACCAGGCCGTCGAGCCCCGGGACCGCCCGCAGCTCCTCGTACGACACGGTGAGCAGCGGCCCGACCCGGTCGAGCAGGAAGCCGTCGACGGCCTCGGTCGCCATCCGGCCCCCGAGCCGGGGTTCCGCCTCCAGGACGGCGACGGAGAGCCCGGCGTCGGTCAGCCGGCGGGCGGCGGCGAGTCCCGCGACCCCGGCTCCCACGATCACGACGTCGACGGTCTGCGCGACGTCGACGTCCGTACGCTGTGCGGTCCTTGCGCTGTCTGCGCTGTTGAGCACGTGCCCCTCCCCAGGTCGGCGCGGCCGGTGGGAGGCCTATGCCCCCAACAAGCCTCCGGAATGCCCGAGTTCGCCGTTCATGTCGAGCCTAGGCAGCGCTCCCACGGGTGCCAGCCGCGCGCACCGGGGTGCGTGCGGCACGGGGGAGCGCAGAGGGGGCGGGAGGAGGGGGCGGAGGAGGGGGCGGGAAGGGCGGGAGTCGTGCGCCGTTCAGCGCGCCGCCGCCCTGATCGAGTCGTCGATCGTCGGGAACGCGAACTCGAAACCGGTCTCCAACAGCCGTCCCGGCAGCACCCGCTGACTGCCCAGCACGTCCTGCGCGAAGTCCCCGAGCACCACCTTCAGGGCGGGCGCGGGCACCGTGAAGAGGGTCGGCCGGCGCAGGACGCGGCCCATCGCCGCGGTCACCTCGCGGTTGGTGACCGGCTCGGGGGCGGTCAGGTTCACCGGGCCCGAGAGCGACGGGGTGTCGACGAGATGGCGCAGGGCGGCCACCTCGTCGTGGAGGGAGATGTACGACCAGTACTGACGGCCGTCGCCCATCCGCCCGCCGAGCCCGGCGCGGAACAGCGGGAACAGCCGCCCCCAGGCCCCGCCCTCGCGCGCCACGACCAGGCCCGTACGGGCGTAGGTGACGCGGATGCCGGCCTCCTCGGCGGGGGCCGCGGCGGCCTCCCACTCCACGCAGACCGAGGGCAGGAAGCCCGTGCCCGCCGGGGCGCTCTCGTCCACCGCGCGGCTGCCGGTGTCCCCGTACCAGCCGAGCGCCGTGCCGCAGACCAGGCTCTCCGGCGGCTCCGCGAGCGAGGCGAGGGCCTGGGCGATCGCCGTCGTGCCGAGCACCCGGCTGTCCCGGATCTCCTGCTTGTACGCCTCGTTCCAGCGGCGCTCGCCGACCCCGGCGCCCGCCAGGTGTACGACCGAGTCCACGCCGACCAGCCCGGCGGCGTCGACGTACAGCCGCTTCGGGTCCCACTCGACCTCGTCGGCGGTCCTGGCGGGCCGGCGCACGAGCCGGACGACGTCATGGCCGTCGGCGCGCAGGGAGCGGACGAGGGCGGTGCCGATGAGCCCGGAGGCGCCGGTGACGGCGACACGCTTGCGAGTGGCGGAACGCTGCATGGGCACCATCCTGCCCTCCCCGGCCGGCACGTGGCACAGTGGCCGCCATGATCGTGCCGGAGACGCTGATACGCCCCGCCGGACCCGCGGACGACGCCGCCCTCGCCGAGCTCGACCGGGCCGCCTGGTCGACCCTGCACGCGGTGCTGCCCGCCCCGGTCCCGCCGTACGGGCCCTTCTTCGACGACCGCCATCTGCCCGGGGACTACCTCCTCGCCGTGCGCGAGGGCGTGATCGTCGGCTACATCCGGGTGGTGCCGCCGACCCCGCTCGCCGCCACCGCCCACGTCCGGCAGATCCAGGGCCTCGTGGTCGCCGAGTCCGCGCGGGGGCTCGGTGTGGCCCGAACGCTGCTGCGGGCCGCGATGGACAAGGCGCGGGCGGACGGCGCCGTGCGGATGACGCTCCGGGTGCTCGGTCACAACGCCCCGGCCCGCGCGCTCTACGCCTCCGAGGGCTTCGCGGTCGAGGGCGTCCTGCCGGGGGAGCTCTTCCTGGCCGGGGCGTACGTGGACGACGTCCTCATGGGCCGGTCACTCGCCACCCGCTGAACCCGGGTTCAACAGCCGCATCCCGCCCATCAGTTCCCGCAGGCACCGGACCGCGAGCTCCGCCGGGGCGCCCTCGCCGCGTACCGGTGCATCCGTCTCCGCCCAGGACTCCAGGGCGATCCGGATGGCGTCCGTGGCCGCCGCCGCCGCGAGCCGTACCTCCAGCGGGTCCGCGCCCGGTCCCGCGAGCCCGGCGACGACCTCCCGCAGCCGCTCCTCCGACTCCTGGTTGACCCGGTACCAGACGGCCCGCAGCGCCGGGTCCTCGGCAGCCGCGCGCAGCAGCCCGCGCGTCCAGCGCAGCCCCTCCTCCGCGGCCGCGTCCCCGGGGGTCAGCGACGCGGCGATCGAGCGCTCGAGGGCCTCGGGAAGTCCCGCGCCCGGTTCCGTCGTCGCCGTCGTCGCCGTCGTGGCCGTCGCGGCGAGGAGTTCGCGCCAGCGGTCGCCGCCGCCCGCGAGGAGCGGGGCCACGGCGTCCTGCTTGGAGCGGAAGTACCGGTAGAAGGTGCGCAGGGCGACCCCGGCCCGCAGGGCGATGTCCTCGGCCGTGGTGCCGTCGGGGCCGTGCTCCGTGAAGAGCTCGGCGGCGGCGCGCGCGATGTCCAGCTGGGTGGCGGCCTTGCGGCGCTCCGTCAGCGTCCGGGTGGGGGGCGTGGCGCCCTCGGGCTTGGTGCTCACCGTACGAAGCGTACGCCCGGGGCCTGTCAGACGTGCACGATGTGCACGGAGTGCAACTATGGCAAAACGTGCCACTTGGGCGTACGGTGGCAGCCTCCCCCGGAAGATCCCGGTCGGAAGACCGACATCGAGAGGTTGCCGCCATGAACCAGCTGACCCGTTACGAAGGACGCCGCGCCCTCATCACCGGCGGCGGCTCCGGCATCGGCCAGGCCACCGTCCTGCGCGTGCTCGCCGAGGGCGGCCGGGTCGTCGCCGCCGACATCAGCGAGGACGGCCTCAAGGACACCGTCGCCAAGGCCGGCGACGCCGCCGACCGCCTCACCACGGTCGTCCTGGACGTCGCCGACGAGGCCTCCGTACGCGCCGGAGTCGCCGCCGCCGTAGCGGCGCTCGGCGGCCTGGACGTCCTGGTCAACGCGGCCGGCATCCTGCGCTCCTCGCACACCCACGAGACGAGCCTCGACTCGTTCGAGCAGGTCATACGGATCAACCTCACCGGCACGTTCCTGATGATCCGCGAGGCGATCCCCGCCCTCCTGGAGGGCGACGGCTCCGCCGTCGTGAACTTCTCCTCCACCTCGGCGATGTTCGCCCACCCCTACATGGCGGCCTACGCGGCCAGCAAGGGCGGCATCCAGTCCATGACCCACGCGCTCGCCTCCGAGTACGCCAAGCAGGGCATCCGCTTCACCGCCGTCCAGCCCGGCTCCATCTCCTCCGGCATGACCGACGGCACCGGCGCCAGCCGCCAGAGCGTCGGCCCCGGCATCCCCGAGGACGCCGACTGGTCCCTCTTCGCGAAGCTCGCCCCGGCCCTCGGCCAGGGCTTCGCCGGCCCCGAGACCGTCGCCGGCGTCGTCGCGATGCTGGCCAGTGAGGACGGAAAGTTCATCACCGGCACCGAGGTCCGCGTCGACGGCGGCACGCACTTCTGAGAGCCGAACTCCGGGCGCCGCACTCCGAGCGGCGAAGGTGCCCCCGATCGGCGGCGGGCCGCCGATCGGGATCGGATCCCGTGGGCCTGCCCCGCGGGATCCGGGACCCGCGCTAGACCGTCCCGAAGCGCTCCCACAGCCGGGGGAAGCGGACCGCGAGGACCTTGTCGTCCTCCAGGTCGAACGGGGCTCCCAGCGGCTCCCCGCCCGGCATCGGAATGCCCAGGTCCGGGGTCTCCGCGCCGGTCAGCTGCTCGTAGGCCTCGTCCGCCGCGAAACCGATCTCCTCGCCGTCCCCGTCGATCTCCACGTCGAACTCGCCGAGCAGCTCCGCGAGCGCGTCGGGATCGTGCACCGCACCCTCGTACACCTCCCGGCCCTGGCCGATGAGCCAGCAGCGGAACGAATCGAAGGTCTCGTCGCCGGCCCCGTCGAAGAGCACCGCCGCCGCGCCCCACAGATCCCAGAGGAACGCGCGGTTGTAGCGGGCCTCGAAATGGCGTGCGTAGTCGAGCACGGAGTCGGGGTCCAGCCGGGTCAGCCGTTCCACGAGCAGGTCGGCCTGTTCCTCGGGGTCGCCCTCGGCGTCCTCGCGGCTGGCGTCGATGATCTCCCAGAACTCGGTCTCGTCCATCACGGGACCAGCATCGTGGTTCGGGGGGTGCGACGCACCCGGAAAGCCCGAAATGAATCCGGACAGAAGGTGTCGTACTTTCCTGCGAGTCTGGTGCGCATGACGACGGAGACGAACGAGACGAACCAGACGAAGAGCCTGCGCGGACGGATCTGCCTGGTCGCCGGAGCCACCCGGGGCGCCGGACGGGGCATCGCCGTCCAGCTCGGCGCGGCCGGAGCCACGGTGTACGTCACCGGGCGGACCACGCGCGAGAAGCTCAGCGAGGTCGGCCGGGCCACCGAGACCATCGAGGAGACCGCCGAACTGGTGACGGCGGCCGGCGGCGAGGGCATCGCCGTCCCCACCGACCATCTGGACGTCGAGCAGGTCCGCGCGCTGGTCGACCGGATCGACCGGGAGCAGGGGCGGCTCGACGTCCTCGTCAACGACGTGTGGGGCGGCGAGCACCTCCTCGTCTTCGGCAGGAGAACCTGGGAGAACGACCTCACCGGCGGCCTCCGGATGCTCGAACTCGGGGTGCGGACGCACGCCATCACCTCACACACGGCCATCCCGCTGCTCATCCGGAACCGGGGCGGGCTCGTCGTCGAGGTCACCGACGGCACGTCCGAGTACAACGGCACCCGCTTCCGCGAGAACCTCTTCTACGACCTCGCCAAGAACGCCCCGATCCGGATGGCCTTCGGCCTCGGCAAGGAACTGGAGGAGTACGGCGGCACGGCGGTCTCCGTCACCCCCGGCTGGCTCAGGTCCGAGCAGATGCTCACCGCGTTCGGCGTCACCGAGGAGAACTGGCGCGACGCCGTCGAGAAGATCCCCGGCTTCGCGATCGCCGAGTCCCCGGTGTACGTGGGGAGGGCGATCGCCGCGCTCGCCGCCGATCCCGACCGGCACCGCTGGAACGGCCGGTCGCTGTCGAGCGGTCAGCTCGCGGGGGAGTACGGCTTCACCGACGCGGACGGCTCACGGCCGGACGCCTGGGGCTTCATGCTCGCCGACGAGCAGGGCAGCCCGGACGTGAACGACTACCGGTGACCCTCACGCGTACCGCGAGGCCATCGCGCGGGCGGCCGCACCGAAGCGCTCGCGCAAGGAGGCCGGGGCAAGCACCTCGGCCTCAGGGCCGAGCGTGAGCAGCTGGGAGAACGCGACCTCCTCGCTCTCCACCGGGAGCACCACCCGGAGCCCGCCGTCCTCGGCGACCGCCGCCGCCAGCGCCTCCTCGGCGGCCGCGCGGTCCGTGACGTACGGCAGCCGGTGGGCCCCCGCCTCCGTGAGCCGTACGACGACCTCGGCGCGCAGGATCGACCGGGCGAACTCGGCCGCGCGCTCGGCCCAGAAGGCGGACAGGCCGAAGGTCTCGTCCCGGTCGAAGCGCTCCACGGTGAGGGCGACGGAGGTGAAGCGGTCCACCCGGTAGGTACGGAACGCCGTACCGGACCGCGCGCACAGGTACCAGACGCCCGCCTTCAGGACGAGGCCGTACGGGGCGAGCTCGCGCTCCACCTCGCGGTCACCGCGCCGGTAGCGGGCCGAGACCATCCGGTCGTCCCAGACCGCCTCCGCGATCGGCGGCAGCAGCTCCGGAGTCTCCGGCTCCTGGTACCAGCCGGGCGCGTCGAGCAGAAAGCGCTGCGCCACCGAGTCCGGGGCGTCCCGCAGCGACGGCAGCAGCGCCGCGGACACCTTCAGCCGGGCCGCCGACGCAGTGTCCTCCAGACCCATGTCCCGCAGCGCGCCGGGCAGTCCGGACAGGAACAGCGCCTCGGCCTCGCCGCGCGCCAGGCCCGTAAGACGCGTGCGGTAGCCGCCGACGAGCCGGTACCCGCCGGCCCTGCCCCGGTCCGCGTACACCGGAACCCCCGCCTCCGAGAGGGCGAGGGCATCGCGGGTGATGGTGCGCTCCGACACCTCCAGCTCGGCGGCGAGTTCGGCCGCCGTCATCGAAGGACGGGACTGGAGGAGAAGGACCATCTTGATCAGCCGGGCGGCGCGCATGCCCCCACCCTGCCATCCATACTGTGGCCCTGGGGGCGTGGAGCCTGCGGGGACCACCGGGGAGGGGCACGATGCGGGGGACGGTGCTGGACGGGCGGTACGAGCTGGAAACCCGGCTCGGCCGAGGCGGGATGGGCCAGGTATGGAGCGCCCTCGACCGGCGGATGCAGCGGGACGTGGCGGTCAAACTCGTCACCGCGCTGCCGGAGATGGGCGAGGAGGAGACCTTTCTGCGGTTCCGCCGCGAGATCCGCTCGGCGGCGAGCCTGCCCGGCCGTCACACGGTCACCGCGCACGACTGCGGCGCGACCGAGATCGACGGCGAGCGGGCCCTGTACCTGGTCATGGAGCGGCTGACCGGCCGCACCCTCACCCGGGCCGTCCACGAGGAACGGCCGCACTGGCAGGTCGCCGTCGACTGGGCCCGACAGCTGGCCACCGCCCTCGACGCGGCCCACTCACGCCGGATCGTCCACCGGGACATCAAGCCGGACAACGTGATGTTCGCGGAGGACGGCGACCTCAGGATCCTCGACTTCGGCATCGCCAAGTTCCTCGGGGACACCCTCAGGGTCGGCGGGCTCACCGGCACCGGTGTCGCCATCGGCACGCTGCTCTACATGTCGCCGGAGCAGGCGCTCGGCGAACGGTCCGTCGACCACCGCACCGATCTCTACTCCCTGGGCTGTGTGCTCTACTTCGCCCTCACCGGCCGCGCGCCCTTCGCCTCCGACAACATGCTTGGCCTGATCAACCAGAAGCTGCACGGCACGGAGGTCCCGCCGCACCACCACGAACCCGGCATCCCGGCCGGGCTGAGCGCGCTCGTCATGGAACTGCTCGCCCGCGAACCGGCCCGCCGGCCGGACTCGGCGGCGACGGTCCTCGCCCGGCTCGGAGAGCTGACCGCACCCGCTCCCGCCCCGCCGGTGGTGTTCGCCGCCGCGGGGGACGTGGACGACGAGCGGGCCCGTGTCCTCGCCGAGGCCGATCGCGAGGCGCGGGCCAAGCGCGCGGCGGCGGACGCCCTCTTCGAGGAGACCCGCAGCAAGGCCGCCCAGGCCGCGGCGGACTTCGAGAAGAACCTGGCCCAGCGGCGCCTGCAGTCGGAGCGTGACCTGGAGGAGCGCCAGGCCAGGGCGTCGAAGCGGCTCGGGGAGATCGAGCAGCGTGCCGAGGAACTGCGCCTGGAGGCGGAGAAGCTGCGGGTGGACGCGGAGCGTCGGGCCAGGCTGACCGTGGAGACGGCACAGCGCCAGGGCGAGGGCATCGTGGCCGAAGCGAACGCCGAGGCCGACCGTATCCGCTCCGATTCGGAGCGCGAGCTGGCCGCTCTGACGACCCGCCGGGACTCGATCAACGCGCAGCTGATCCAGGTCCGCGGGATGCTGGCCAAGCTGACCGGCCGGGCCGTACCGGCGCAGGAGCGCGCCGACGCCCGGCAGGCGCTTCCCGAGGAGTGGCCGGACATCTGAACCCGGGATGCCCCCACGACGGCCCCTGACCCGGGCCTGACGCCGGAACGCCCGAGGGGCCGCGCCCGTACCGGAGTACGGACGCGGCCCCTCGGAACCGATCAGGCGGCCGGACTACAGGCCGTAGCGCTCGCGCGCCTCCTTCACGGCCGAGGCCGGGACCTCGCCGCGGCGGGCGAGCTGCGCGAGGGCCGCGACGACGATCGACTGGGCGTCGACGCCGAAGTGGCGGCGGGCCGCGTCACGGGTGTCCGAGAGGCCGAAGCCGTCGGCGCCCAGCGAGGACCAGTCCTGCTCGACCCACTGCGCGATCTGGTCCGGGACCTGGCGCATGTAGTCGGAGACCGCGAGGACCGGGGACTCGACGCCTTCGAGCGCCTTGCGGATGTACGGCACCTGCTCCTCGCCGCGCAGCAGCGCCGCGTCGGCCTCCAGGGCGTCGCGCCGCAGCTCCGTCCAGGAGGTCGCGGACCACACGTCGGCGCCCACACCCCACTCGGCGGCGAGCAGCTTCTGCGCCTCCAGGGCCCAGTGGATGGCCGTACCGGAGGAGAGGAGCTGGATGCGCGAGGCGTTCGCGGGGAGGTCGAGACCGGCCGACTCCGCCGTGTTGAAGCGGTAGAGGCCCTTGACGATGCCCTCGTCGATGCCGGCCAGCTTGGCCGGCTGCGGCATCGGCTCGTTGTAGACGGTGAGGTAGTAGAAGACGTTCTGGTCCTCGCCCTCGGCGGCCTCGCCGTACATCCGGCGCAGACCCTCCTTGACGATGGTCGCGACCTCGTAGGCGAACGCCGGGTCGTACGTCAGGGCGGCCGGGTTGGTGGCCGCGATCACCGGCGAGTGGCCGTCGGCGTGCTGGAGGCCCTCACCGGTCAGGGTCGTACGGCCCGCGGTGGCGCCGACGAGGAAGCCGCGGCCGAGCTGGTCGCCGAGCTGCCACATCTGGTCGGCGGTGCGCTGCCAGCCGAACATCGAGTAGAAGATGTAGAACGGGATCATCGCTTCGCCGTGCGTGGAGTACGCGGTGGACGCGGCGATGAAGTCGGCCATCGAACCGGCCTCGGTGATCCCCTCGTTGAGGATCTGGCCGTTGACGGCCTCCTTGTAGTACATCAGCTGGTCGCGGTCGACCGGCTCGTACGTCTGGCCCTTCGGCGAGTAGATGCCGAGCGACGGGAACAGCGACTCCATACCGAAGGTACGGGCCTCGTCCGGGACGATCGGGACCCAGCGCTTGCCGGTCTCCTTGTCGCGGATCAGGTCCTTGATCAGACGGACGAACGCCATCGTGGTCGCCATCGACTGCGTGCCGGAGCCCTTGTCGAAGGCGGTGAAGGCCTTCTCGGCCGGGGCCGGCAGCGGGGCGATCGCGTGGGTACGGCGGGCCGGGGCCGGGCCGCCGAGGGCCGCGCGGCGCTCCTGGAGGTAGCGGACCTCGGGGGAGTCGGCGCCGGGGTGGCCGTAAGGCACCTGGCCGTCGGCGAACTGCGCGTCCGAGATGGGCAGCTCAAGAAGGTCACGCATGTTCTTGAACTCGTCGTTCGAGAGCTTCTTCATCTGGTGGTTCGCGTTCTTCGACGCGAAGCCCTCACCGAGGGTGAAGCCCTTGACGGTCTGCGCGAGGATGACCGTCGGCGCGCCCTTGAACTCCACGGCGGCCTTGTACGCGGCGTACACCTTGCGCGGCTCGTGGCCACCGCGGGAGAGGTGGAAGCACTCCAGGATCTTGTCGTCGCTCAGCAGCTGCGCCATCGCGACGAGCGCCGGGTCCTTGCCGAAGAAGTCCTGGCGGATGTAGGCGGCGTCGCGGGTCTGGTACGTCTGGACCTGCGCGTCCGGCACCTCGCGGAGGCGGCGGACGAGGGCGCCGGTGGTGTCGAGCGCGAACAGCTCGTCCCAGGCGTTGCCCCACAGCGACTTCACGACGTTCCAGCCGGCGCCGCGGAACTGCGCCTCCAGCTCCTGCACGATCTTGAAGTTGGCGCGGACCGGGCCGTCGAGGCGCTGCAGGTTGCAGTTGATGACGAAGGTCAGGTTGTCCAGACCCTCGCGGGCGGCCAGGGCGAGGGCCGCGGTCGACTCGGGCTCGTCCATCTCGCCGTCACCGAGGAACGCCCACACGTGCGAGGCGGAGACGTCCTTGATGGCGCGGTTGGTCAGGTAGCGGTTGAAGCGCGCCTGGTAGATCGCGGAGAGCGGGCCCAGACCCATGGAGACGGTCGGGAACTCCCACAGCCAGGGGAGGCGGCGCGGGTGCGGGTAGGAGGGCAGACCGTTGCCACCGGACTCCTGCCGGAAGTTGTCGAGCTGCGCCTCGTTCAGGCGGCCGTCCAGGAACGCGCGGGCGTAGATGCCGGGGGCGGCGTGACCCTGGATGTAGAGCTGGTCGCCGGAACCGTCGGCTTCCTTGCCCTTGAAGAAGTGGTTGAAGCCGGTCTCGTACAGCCAGGCGGCCGACGCGAACGTGGCGATGTGACCGCCGACGCCGTACTTCGAGCCGCGGGTGACCATCGCGGCCGCGTTCCAGCGGTTCCAGGCGGTGATCCGGCGCTCCATGGCCTCGTCGCCGTCGAAGGCGGCGCCCGTCGGCTCGGCGGAGGTCGGGATGGTGTTGACGTAGTCCGTCTCCAGCAGCTTGGGCAGGGCCAGGCCCGCGCCCTCGGCGTGCTGGAGCGTGCGGCGCATCAGGTAGGCGGCCCGGTGGGGCCCGGCGGCCTTGGTGACGGCGTCCAGGGAGGCCGCCCACTCGGCGGTCTCCTCGGTGTCACGGTCCGGGAGCTGGTCGAGCTCACTCGGAATCTTGCCTACGGGATCGGTCATGATCGCCGCCTTCCGGACAGATGGGGGTGGAGAAGGGGTGCCTTGTCTGGCAGGACAGGGCGAAGGGCCGGGTAGCGGCCCGCCGAAGACTGTAAACCGACGATCGATGATCGATCAAAGGGTTGAAGGGGAAAACCTCTCCGTATCGAGAAAGTCGGCACAGGGTGCCGCGAAACAGGGCACCCGGTGCCTTGTTTTCGCAGGTGGGAGCCGCTTTCTGAGGGGGTGCTCGCACGAATGAGCGGGCCCACCCAGAGGGGTGGACCCGCTACGTTCCGTTATCGCGAAGTGAGGAATGAGTGAGACGCGAGAGCGAGGAGTGAGGCTTCAGGCGCGCGGCGCGCAGCCCAGCACGTGCGCCTTCACCAGCGCGCCGATGTTCGGGTCGCCCCGGCGGAAGGCCTCCACCAGCTCCTGGTGCTCCTCCGCGTACGACTTCTGGACCGTGCCCAGCCAGCGGATCGACAGGGCCGTGAAGACCTCGATGCCGAGTGTCTCCCAGGTGTGCAGCAGGACGGCGTTCCCCGCGGCCTTCACCAGCTCCCGGTGGAAGGCCACCGTGTGCCGCACCTGCGCGGTCCCGTCGGAGGTCGCGTCCGCCTCGTACAGGGCCGCCACGTGCGGCTCCAGGGCCGAGCAGTCCGTCGCGAGCCGGCCGGCCGCCAGCTCGGCCGCGATCTGCTCCAGACCGGCCCGGACGGGGTAGCTCTCCTCCAGGTCGGCGGCGGTCAGATTGCGGACCCGGACGCCCTTGTTCGGCGCCGACTCGATCAGCCGCAGCGACTCCAGCTCGCGCAGCGCCTCGCGCACCGGGGTCTGGCTGACCTCCAGCTCGGTCGCGATCCGGCGCTCCACGATCCGCTCGCCCGGCTTCCAGCGGCCGCTGACGATCCCCTCCACGATGTGCTCGCGGATCTGCTCGCGCAGCGAGTGGACGACGGGGACGGTCATGAAGCGGCTCCTCGGGGAGTGTTGACTCTAAAGACAATACGGCGGCGCCCCCGTCCGGAAACACTTCCGGACGGGGGCGCCGCAGGTGAGGCTCGTTACGTTGCCTTTCGGCGGGAGCCCTACAGGCCGAGGTCGTTCTCGAACTCGCCGGCCTCGAGGATCGCCTTGACCGAGGTCAGGTAGCGGGCGGCGTCGGCGCCGTCCACCAGACGGTGGTCGTAGGACAGCGCGACGTACGTCATGTCGCGGATCGCGATCGTCTCACCCAGGTCCGGGTGGTTGATGACGACCGGACGGCGCACGGTGGCGCCGATGCCCAGGATGGCGACCTGGTTCGGGGGCACGATGATCGTGTCGAACAGCGCGCCGCGCGAACCGGTGTTGGAGATGGTGAAGGTCGCACCGGCCAGGTCGTCCGGGGTGATCTTGCTGGCGCGCACGGCGCCGGCCAGCTCCGCGGTCTTCTTCGAGATACCGGCGATGTTGAGGTCGCCCGCACCCTTGATGACCGGGGTCATCAGACCCTTCTCGGAGTCCACCGCGATACCGATGTTCTCGGTGTCGAAGTAGGTGATCGTGCCCTCGTCCTCGTTGATCCGGGCGTTGATGACCGGGTGGGCCTTCAGCGCCTGGGCCGCCGCCTTCACGAAGAACGGCATCGGGGACAGCTTGACGCCCTCACGGGCGGCGAAGGCGTCCTTCGCGCGGCCGCGCAGCTTCATCAGCTTGGTGATGTCGACCTCGACGACCGAGGTCAGCTGGGCCTGGCCGTGCAGCGCCTTCATCATGTTGTCGCCGATGACCTTGCGCATGCGGGTCATCTTGACGGTCTGACCGCGCAGCGGGGAGACCTCCAGGGCCGGAGCCTTGGCGGCGGCATGGCCACCGGCAGCCGCGGCGGGGGCAGCGGCGGCGGCCTTCTTGGCCTCGGCGGCCGCGAGGACGTCCTGCTTGCGGATGCGGCCACCGACGCCCGAGCCCTTGACGGCCGCCAGGTCGACACCGTTCTCGGTGGCGAGCTTGCGGACCAGCGGGGTCACGTACGCGCCGTCCTCGGCGGGAGCGGCCGCGGGGGTCGCCGGAACCGGGGTGACGACGGCCGGAGCGATCGACGGGGCCTGGGCGACCGGAGCCGGAGCGGCGACCGGGGCAGCCGGGGCGACCGGCGCGGGGGCCGGAGCGGCCGGAGCCGGGGCGGCGACCGGGGCCGGAGCGGCGACCGGCGCGGCCGGAGCCGGGGCCGGGGCGGCGGCCGGAGCCGCACCCGCGGCACCGATGACGGCGAGCTTGGCGCCGACCTCGGCGGACTCGTCCTCGGCGACGACGATCTCCAGGAGGACACCCGAGACCGGGGCCGGGATCTCGGTGTCGACCTTGTCCGTGGAGACCTCGAGCAGCGGCTCGTCGGCCTCGACGGTCTCGCCGACCGACTTCAGCCAGCGGGTCACGGTGCCCTCGGTGACGGACTCGCCGAGCGCGGGCAGCACGACGTCGGTGCCGGTGGCACCGCCGGCCGGGGCGGCCGGGGCCTCGGCCACGGGGGCCGGAGCGGCCGGGGCCTCGGCGACCGGCGCCGGGGCGGCCGGGGCCGCGACGGGCTCGGCGGCCGGAGCCGGAGCGGCGGCCGGGGCGCCCGTGCCGTCGTCGATGATGGCCAGCTCGGCGCCGACCTCGACCGTCTCGTCCTCGGCGACCTTGATGGAGGCCAGGATGCCCGAGGCGGGGGCGGGGATCTCGGTGTCGACCTTGTCGGTCGAGACCTCGAGCAACGGCTCGTCGGCCTCGACACGCTCACCCTCGGCCTTGAGCCAGCGGGTGACGGTGCCCTCGGTGACGCTCTCGCCGAGCGCCGGCAGGGTTACGGAAACCGACATGGTTTCAGTTGCTCCTAACGAATTGCGGGAAGTGGTCGTCGCGCCCTGTGATGACGTGAGCGTCAGTCGTGGGAGTGCAGGGGCTTGCCGGCCAGGGCCAGGTGGGCCTCGCCGAGCGCCTCGTTCTGCGTCGGGTGAGCGTGGATGAGCTGCGCGACCTCGGCCGGCAGCGCCTCCCAGTTGTAGATCAGCTGCGCTTCGCCGACCTGCTCGCCCATGCGGTCACCGACCATGTGGACGCCGACCACGGCACCGTCCTTGACCTGGACGAGCTTGATCTCGCCCGCGGTCTTGAGGATCTTGCTCTTGCCGTTGCCCGCGAGGTTGTACTTCAGGGCGACGACCTTGTCCGCGCCGTAGATCTCCTTGGCCTTGGCCTCGGTGATGCCGACGGAGGCGACCTCGGGGTGGCAGTACGTCACCCGGGGCACGCCGTCGTAGTCGATCGGGACGGCCTTCAGACCGGCCAGGCGCTCCGCGACGAGGATGCCCTCGGCGAAGCCGACGTGCGCGAGCTGGAGCGTCGGGACGAGGTCGCCCACGGCCGAGATCGTCGGCACGTTGGTGCGCATGTACTCGTCGACCAGGACGTAGCCGCGGTCCATCGCGACGCCCTGCTCCTCGTAACCGAGACCGGCGGAGACCGGACCGCGGCCGATGGCGACCAGAAGCACCTCGGCCTCGAAGGTCTTGCCGTCGGCCAGGGTGACCTTGACGCCGTTGTCGGTGTACTCGGCGGACTGGAAGAAGGTGCCGAGGTTGAACTTGATGCCGCGCTTGCGGAACGCGCGCTCAAGAAGCTTCGAGCTGTTCTCGTCCTCGACCGGGACCAGGTGCTTCAGGCCCTCGATCACCGTGACGTCGGTGCCGAAGGACTTCCACGCCGAGGCGAACTCGACGCCGATGACGCCGCCGCCCAGGATGATCGCGGACTCCGGGACGCGGTCCAGGGTCAGCGCGTGGTCCGAGGAGATGATCCGGTTGCCGTCGATCTCCAGGCCGGGGAGGGACTTCGGCACGGAACCGGTGGCCAGGAGGACGTGACGGCCCTCGACGCGACGACCGTCGACGTCGACGGAGGTCGGGGAGGACAGGTGGCCGGTGCCCTCGATGTAGGTCACCTTGCGGGAGGCGACGAGACCCTGCAGACCCTTGTACAGGCCCGAGATCACGTCGTCCTTGTACTTGTGCACGGCCTTGATGTCGATGCCCTCGAAAGAGGCCTTGACACCGAACTGCTCCGCCTCGCGGGTCTGGTCGGCGACCTCGCCGGCGTGGAGCAGGGCCTTCGTCGGGATGCAGCCGTTGTGCAGGCAGGTGCCGCCGAGCTTGTTCTTCTCGATCAGTGCGACGTCCAGGCCCAGCTGCGCTCCGCGCAGCGCCGCGGCGTAACCGCCGCTACCGCCGCCGAGGATCACTAGGTCGAAAACGGTGCTGGCGTCGTTCGCCACGTCACGTCCTCCATGCATGTGCGCTCGTCGCCGGTCCTCAGTGACCGGGCGGCGGCTGGTGTTCGGCCGCTTATTTTCGGCCCTGTGGTGGGGGCCCTGTCCTGCCGAGAACCCATCTTCGCACTTGTTGACGGATGGCGGGACGCGGGGCCGGGCTCTGAGACGGCCGATCGTCCGTACGGGGGGCCGACCAGAGCGTACGAAGCTACGGATTTCGTCGCGAGCGAACAGCGACGGCCCCGGGTCCCGTACGGACCCGGGGCCGTCACCGACCGGTCAGAGCAGACCGGCCGCGGTGTTCTCGGCCAGCTTCACCAGGGTGCGGACCGAGGAGCCGGTGCCGCCCTTGGGGGTGTAGCCGTACGGGGCGCCCTCGTGGAAGGCCGGGCCCGCGATGTCCAGGTGGGCCCAGGTGATGCCCTCGCCCACGAACTCCTGGAGGAAGAGACCGGCGACCAGGCCGCCGCCCATCCGCTCACCCATGTTGGCGATGTCGGCGGTGGGGGAGTCCATGCCCTTGCGCAGGTCCGCGGGGAGCGGCATCGGCCAGGACGCCTCGCCGACCTCCTCCGCGATCTCGTGGATCGCGGAGCGGTAGTCGTCGTCGTTGGCCATGATGCCGAAGGTGCGGTTGCCCAGCGCCAGGACCATCGCGCCGGTCAGGGTCGCCACGTCGACGATCGCGTCCGGGTGCTCCTCGGAGGCCTTGGTCAGCGCGTCGGCGAGGACGAGACGGCCCTCGGCGTCGGTGTTCAGGACCTCGACGGTCTTGCCGCTGTACATGCGCAGCACGTCACCCGGGCGGGTGGCGGAGCCGGACGGCATGTTCTCGGCGAGGGCGAGCCAGCCCGTGACGTTGACCTCGAGGCCGAGGCGGGCCGCGGCGACGACGGTGGAGAACACGGCGGCGGCGCCGCTCATGTCGCACTTCATCGTCTCGTTGTGGCCGGCCGGCTTCAGGGAGATGCCGCCCGAGTCGTAGGTGATGCCCTTGCCGACCAGGGCGAGGGTCTTCTCCGCCTTCGGGTGGGTGTAGCCGATCCGGACCAGGCGCGGCGGGTTCTCCGAGCCGACGCCGACACCGAGGATGCCGCCGAAGCCGCCCTTGGCGAGCGCCTTCTCGTCGAGGACCTGGACCTTGAGGCCGTGCTCCTTGCCGGCGGCCTGGGCCGCGGCGGCGAAGGCGGCCGGGGTCAGGTCGTTCGGCGGCATGTTGATCAGGTCGCGGGCGCGGTTGATCTCCTCGGCGACGGCCTGGGCGCGCTCGGCGGCCACCTTGAAGGCCTTGTCGCGCGGCTTGGCGCCGAGCAGGGCGACCTCGCCCAGCGGCTTCTTCGCGTCCTTGCCGTTCTCCTGGTACGCCGTGAAGGCGTACGCGCCGAGCAGGGCGCCCTCCGCGATGGCGGCGGCGTCCTCGGCGGCGGCGATCGGCAGCGCGAACGCGGCCTTCTTCGCGCCGGTCAGGGTGCGGGCGGCGACGCCGGCGGCCCGGCGCAGGGTCTCCGCGCCGTAGGACTCACCGTCCTCGGGGGCGGAGCCCAGGCCGACGGCCAGGACGACGGGGGCCTTGAGACCGGCGGGGGCGGGCAGCTTGGTCGCCTCACCCTCGGCACCGGAGGCACCCAGCGTCTCCAGGACGGCGGCGAGCCGGCCGTCGAAGGCCTTGTCGACGGCCTCGGCGCCCGGGGCGACGACGAGCGTCTTCCCGGACTTGGCGACGCCGACGACGAGGGCGTCGGCGCGGAGCGTCGCCGCGCCGGCGGTGCTGAGAGTGAGAGCAGTCACGGTGGTGAAATCTCGCTTCCATTGAGTTCTGTGGCGGTCGAGGGATGGGCCGACCGTGCCCGCCGCATCGTATTTCGGCCCGGAGAGCGCCGAGAACGAGCCTACGCTCGCTCACCCTGTTCGCTCACGGCGGCGTTGATTCACTCATCCGTGGTGTCTCTTTCATGTTTACCGTTCAGGCTCGGAGCGCTCCTTCACACTCGCCTCAGTCACGCAAGGACGACCCGCTCGTCTTCGCATCATCTGCATCATCTCCACAGGTTCGCCGCCCCGGCCCCCGGTGCGCGGGGACCTGCCGAGGGGGGACACCACCTGATGGACTCCGGCCGAATCCGTACGCCCAGAACCGCGCCCCGCACGAGCCGCGCCGCCCGCGTCGCACCCCGCGGTGCCCGTGTCGCGGCCCTCGCCGCCGCCGCGCTGCTCGCCACCGTCGTGCCGTCCGCGCAGGCCCTCGCGGCCCCCGCGCCCCGGATCGACCTCACCGTCCTCGTCGTCGACGACGGCGGCAGCGCGGTCGGGGCGATCACCGCCGAGCTGAAGGGCTCCGGCGTCCCGTACCGCCGGATCGACCTGAACGACCCGAACCGGCCGGTCCTCGACACGGCCTTCCTCAGCGACACGCTCGACGGCCGTCCCCGTGCCAAGTACCAGGGCGTCGTGCTGCCCCACGAGAGCGCCTTCGGCCCCGACTCGGCCGAGCACACCGCCCTCCAGTCGTACGAACGGACCTTCGGGATCCCGCAGGTCGACGCCTACACCTGGTCGCACCCCGGCGTCGGCCTCGAGTACACCAACGAGGGCGGCTGGTCCGGCGTCCTCGACGGGACCACGGCGGGCGTCACCGCCGCCGGCAAGGCCGGCCCCTTCCGGTATCTGGCCGGGGCACTCACCTTCGAGGACAACGACCCCACGATCGCCGAGAGCTACGGCTACGCGGGCCGCCCCCGCGCCGGCTACACCAGCTACGTCGACGTTCCCGTGAGCGGGGCCGGCGGCGGCCGGGCCAGCCTCGTCGGCGAGTACACCGCCGACGGGCGCCGCGAACTGGTCGTCACCTTCGCCTACAACCAGTACCAGCGCCAGTTCCGCGCCCTCGCCCGCGGCATCGTCGAATGGCTGACCGACGGCGTCCACCTGGGCCAGAGCCGCAACTACCTCTCCGTCCACGTCGACGACGTCTTCGCCCCGGACGCCCGCTGGGACACCACCCTCAACTGCACGCCCGGCGACTTCGACTGCGTCGGCGACGACGGAGAAGGTGCCGACCCCATCCGGATGACGGTCGCCGACGCCCAGTACGCGGCCGCCTGGCAGAAGTCCTCCGGGTTCACCCTCGACATGGTCTACAACGGCGGCCAGGGCGAGCAGTGGAAGACCGAGCACGGCGGCACCGACCCCCTGACCACCCAACTCGTCGCGGACCGTGCCCAGTACCGGTGGATCAACCACACGTACACCCACCCCTTCCTCGGCTGCGTCCAGGACAACAGCGTCGTCCCCTGGCAGTGCGCCAAGGACACCACCGGCACCACCCTCTGGGTCAGCCGCTCCGAGCTCTCCGGCCAGATCCGGAACAACCACAACTGGGCCGTCGGCAAGGGCATCTCCGTCGACCGCTCCGAACTCGTCACCGGCGAGCACTCCGGCCTCAGGACCCTGCCCCAGCAGCCCGTCGACAACCCGAACCTCGCCGGCGCCCTCGCCGACAACGGCGTCAAGTGGGCCGGCAGCGACAACTCCCGCGAGCCGCAGCAGCGTTCGATCGGAACCGCGTCCGGCGCCGCGAAGACCGTGCCCCGCCACCCCATGAACGTGTACTACAACGTGGGCACCGCGGCCGAGATGGCCGACGAGTACAACTGGATCTACACCTCCCGCGCCGACGGCGGCAGCGGCATCTGCGAGTCCAACCCGGCCTCCACCTGCCTGCCCGCCCCGCTCCCCACGGCCACCGGCTACGCCGACCACATCGTGCCGCAGGAAGCCCGCACCGCCCTCTCCCACGTCCTGGGCAACGACCCCCGGCCGCACTACGTGCACCAGTCGAACCTCGCCGAGGAGCGGATCCTCTACCCCGTCCTCGACCGGGTACTCGCCGACTACCGGGGCCTGTTCGCCCCGAGCGCCCCGCTGGTGAACCCGGCCCAGCGGGACGTCGGCACCGAACTGACCCGCCGCGCCGCCTGGGACCAGGCCCTCGCCGCCGGAAAGGTCACCGCCTACCGCATCGGCACCGCGGTCACCGTCAAGGCCCCCGCCGGCCTCGTCGCGCCCGTCACCGCCCCCGAGGGCACCCGCAAGCGGACCCTCCTCGGCACCACGGCCTTCGGCACGCCGTACGCCGGGACCCGCTCCGCCTGGACCGCGCCCGAACTGCTCCAGAGCAGCGTCACACTCACGCTCCCGACCGCCTGACCAGCACGTTCTGGGGGGAACGCACATGCCGAGCAGTGGCCGTCACGTCACCATGCTCACCGAAGGCACCTACCCGCATGTCCACGGAGGCGTCAGCACCTGGTGCGACCAGCTCGTCCGCGGCATGCCCGAGGTCGACTTCGAGATCCTCGCCCTCACGGGCAGCGGCCGCGAACCCGTCACCTGGGAGCTGCCGTCCAACGTCACCCGGCACACCGCGTACCCCCTCTGGGGACTCCCGCAGGGGCCGGCCGCGCCCGTCCGCGCGCGCCGGCCCCTGCGGGGGCGTGCGCGCCGCCGCTTCCTCGACGCCTACGAGCGCCTGCTGCTCGCCCTCCTCGACCCGGAGGCGGGCTGCGACTTCGGCACCAGCCTGTACGAACTCGCCGAACTCGCCCGGCAGGGACGGCTGACCACCGCCCTGCGCTCCGAGGCCGCCCTGCGCTCCCTGATGTGGATCTGGACCATGCCGCATCTGCCGACGCTCGCGGCCCGCCCCACCGTCCACGACGCGCTCACCGCCACCGACCTCCTCGAACACGCCCTGCGGCCGCTCGCCGCCCGGATAGCCGACGGCGGCGTCGCGCACGCCGTCTCCAGCGGTCTCGCCACGCTGCCGGCGCTCGCCGCCCAGCACTTCGAAGGGGTGCCCTTCCTGCTCACCGAACACGGCATCTACCTCCGCGAGCGCTATCTCGGCTACCGCACCGAGGCGCAGCGCTGGCCCGTCAAGGCCCTCATGCTCGGCTTCTACCGTGAGCTCAACACCCTCGGCTATCGCAAGGCCGACCTCATCACCCCGTGCAACCAGTACAACCGGCGCTGGGAGGAGCGCGGCGGCGCCCCCGCCGACCGCATCCGCACGGTCTACAACGGCGTCGACCCGGCCCTCTTCCCCGAGGCCGGACCCGAACCCGAGATCCCCACCCTCAGCTGGTGCGGACGCGTCGACCCCATCAAGGACCTCGAAACCCTGATCAGGGCGTACGCGATCTGCCGCGCCGAACTCCCGGCGCTGCGGCTGCGCTTGTTCGGCCCGGTCCCGGCCGGGAACGAGGACTACCTGACCCGCCTGGAGAAGCTCGCCGCCGAACTCGGCGTCACCGACGGGATCACCTTCGAGGGCCGGGTCTCCGAGGTGCCGCGCGCCTACGCCGCCGGCAGCGTGGTGATGCTCTCCTCCATCAGCGAGGGCTTCCCCTTCTCCCTCATCGAGGCCATGTCCTGCGGCCGCGCCACCGTCTCCACGGACGTCGGCGGGGTACGGGAGGCCGTCGGCGACACCGGGATCGTCGTCCCGCCCCGCGAGCCGGCCGTCATGGCCGCCGCCGTCACCGCACTCCTCCGCGACGGCGCCCGCCGCGCCGAACTCGGCCGCCGCGCCCGGCAGCGGGTCATCGACCGGTTCACCCTGCACCGCTCGGTGGACGGCTTCCGGCAGATCTACCGCGAACTGGCGGGCGACCGGGTCCGGCCCACGCGGCCCCTCACCCACCCCAAGCCCTGGCCGCTCCGCCTCCCGGCCCCGCGCCGCATCACCCCGACCCTGGTAGCGGGAGGAACCCCGGCATGAGCGGCTCCCTCTGGCTGAAACGACCGGCGACGGAGACCCCGCTGCCGAAGATCCCCAGGCCGCGGCGTGAGACGGCCCCGACCGGGGCCGCGGGGACGGCGTCCCGTGGACCGGGCCCGGACGCCGCGCCCCCCGCCGCGGGCGTCCTCGCCGACACGCCCCTCGCCGACGACCCCCTCGACGAACTCGCCGAGCGGATCGGGGCGTTCGTCGCCGTCGCCGTGCACCCGGACGAGATCGCCGCGATCCTCGAATCCGACGGCATGACCGACGACCACATCCGGCTCACCTATGGCCGCGCCGACTCCTTCGAGCTCGCCGAGGACCTCTACGCGCGCGTGGAGCGGCGCCACCCCGCCCCCGAGGCGCCACCCGCCGACGCCTGGCACACCGGGCTCGCGGGCTGTCTCCTGCGCGGGCTCGTCTTCGCGCTGCCCGGCCTCGCGTACGTCCTCGCCGCGCCCCTCCTGGCCGGGGAGCAGGGCCGGTTCGGGCTCCCGGGCGGAACGGTTCCGCTGCTCGCGGGCGCCGTCACCGGCTGGGTGTGGAACCAGGCCCTGTCCCACCGCGCGTACACCTGGCTCGGTCTCGGCGACCGGGCCGCCGCCGCCCGCACCCTGCTCATCGGCGCCCCGGCGGGCGCTCTCGCCGGTACGGCCGTCGCCCTCGCGGCGGCCGCGCCCGGCGAGATCCCGGCGGCCCTGTTCGCCGCCGGGCAGTCGGTCTACCTCGCCGCCGCGACCGTGCTCCTGGTCCTCGGCCGCGAACGGGCCCTGCTCTGCGCCCTGGTGCCGCTCGCCGGGGCCGTCCCCGCCTTCCGCTGGGACCTGCCCGACGTCCTGCGCGCCGCGCTCCTCCTCGCCGCCCTCACCGCGAGCGTCACGTTCGCCGGGCTCGTCCTGCGGCCGGGCGCCCGGCGTGGCGCGGCGGGACGCGGCGGCCCCCCGCGCGCGGCCTCCCTCCCGTACGGCCTCTTCGGTCTCGGCAGCGGTCTGCTCGTGCTCCACGCGGGCGTGGGCGACACCCTGGTGGGCGGCGCGGGCGCCGTCATAGCGCTCACGCTCTCCATGGGGCCCGCCGAGTGGCTGCTGCACCGCTTCCGGGGCGAGAGCCTGGCCCGGCTGCGGACCCTCGCCACCGCGCGCGAGTTCCGCCGCGCGGTCACCGGCACCCTCGTGCTCTGTCTCGGCGGCTACCTCACCGTCCTCGTCGCGCTCACCCTCGCCGTGAACGTGGCCTGGCCCGGGGCGCCCTGGCCGGCTCTGCCACGCCTTGTCACCCTGCTCCTGATCGGGACGGTGCTCTGGCTGGGGCTGCTGCTCCAGGCCTTCGGCGCGGTGCTCAGCGCGGCCGCCGTCTGTCTGCTCGCGGCGGCGGCGGAGGTCGCGGCACCCGCGGCCGGGCCGGTGGCGGCCGGAGGAGCGGCCGCGGTGCTCGCCGTCCTCGCCTGTGTTCTGCTGGTACGACCGACCGCTCACCGCGTCTAGGGGATTCGGCCCGTGAATCGTTTCCTCCTGGTGCCGTTCTACGAGCACCCGGCCGACCGGCCCGAGGCCTGGTCGGCCCTCGTCGACGCGGCGCCGTGCCTGTACGGCGTCGTCGTCAACCCGGCGAGCGGCGCGGGCGAGGCCCCCGACCCCGCGTTCGCGGAGGCGGCCGACCGGCTGCGGGAGGCCGACGTACGCCTCCTCGGTTATGTGGACACCGCCTACGGGCGCCGCCCGCACGCCGAGGTCGTCACCGACCTCCTCCGCCACCGCGACTGGTACGGCACCGACGGCGCCTTCCTCGACCAGGTCTCCACAGCGCCCGACGCCCTCGCCCACTACCGCCGGGTCGCGGTCGCGGCCCGGTCCGCCGGGGCCGAGACCCTGGTGCTCAACCACGGCGCCCACCCGGACCCGGGCTACGAGGAGTTCGCCGACCTCCTCGTCACCTTCGAGGGCCCCTGGGACACCTACCGGAAGCTCGACCTGCCGGTCGCCGCCCACTACTGCCACCTCGTCTACGCCGCCCCGCCCGGCGTCCTCCCGGTGGCCCCGGTGCACTGCGCCGTCCCCGGCACGGGCGCTCACCCCTGGGGCACCCTTCCGCACCTCCTGGAGCCCGCCCGATGAGACGAATGCTGCCCCTGCTCGCGGGCCTGCTCCTGCTCGCCACGGCGTGTACGTCGGCTCCGGACCGGCCCGCCCCTGACCCGAAGCCGACGGGGGAGCGGTGGCAGCCGAAGCCGGGACTGGCCTGGCAGTGGCAGCTCAGCGGCCGGCTCGACCCGGCGGTCGACGTCCCCGTGTACGACATCGACGGCTTCGACCACCCGGCGTCCACGGTCGCGGACCTGCACCGCCGGGGCCGCAAGGTCATCTGCTACCTGTCCACGGGCGCGTGGGAGGACTTCCGCCCGGACGCGGCCGCGTTCCCGAAGTCCGTCCTGGGCAAGGGCAACGGCTGGAAGGGCGAGCGCTGGCTCGACATCCGCCGCACCGAGGTCCTCGCCCCGCTGATGGCCGAGCGCCTCGACATGTGCCGTACCAAGGGCTTCGACGCGGTCGAACCCGACAACATGGACGGCTACCGCAACCGCACGGGCTTCCCCCTCACCGCCGCCGACCAGCTCCGCTACAACCGGCTGATCGCCCGTCTGGCCCACGAACGGGGCCTCGCGGTGGGCCTCAAGAACGACCTGGACCAGATCCCGCACCTGCTCCCGGACTTCGACTTCGCGGTCAACGAACAGTGCGCGGAGTACGACGAGTGCGGCCGCCTCGCCCCGTTCGTGGCGGCGGGCAAGGCGGTCTTCCACGTCGAGTACGAACTCCAGGCGAGCGAATTCTGCCCGCAGGCCCGGGCGCTCGGCCTCTCCTCGATGCAGAAGCGCTACGAACTGGGGGTGTGGCGCCGGGCCTGCTGAAGGGTGTCCTGAGCCCGCGCGGACAGGTCAGCCCAGGGCGAGTGCCACGAGCGCCGTCGTCGCCGCCGTCTCCTCCACCGCCCCGAACACGTCCCCCGTCACCCCGCCGAACCGCCGTACGCACCGGCGGAGGAGCAGCGCCGCCGCCCCCAGGGCCGCGCCCGCCGCCAGGACGTTGTGGACCGCGTCGTACGGGGAGAACAGCAGGCCGGAAGCGGCGCAGAGGACCAGGACCGCCGCCGTCGCGAGGGTCGCGGACCGGACCGGGACCGTCGCGGCGACGATCGCTCCGAGGCCCTCGGGGCGGGCCGCCGGGACGCCGTGGCGGGAGGCGTGGGTGAGGGCGAGGCGGGCGACGGTCGCGGCGAGGGCGGCGCCGACCGCGCCGTGCGCCCAGCTCTCCCCGTACAGCTCGAAGAGCGCGGCGACCTGGGCGAGCAGGACGAGGAGCAGCACGATGACGCCGAACGGGCCGACGTCCGACTGCTTCATGATGCGCAGCGCGTCCTCGGCGGGCTTGGCGCTGCCGAGGCCGTCGGCGGTGTCGGCGAGGCCGTCGAGATGGAGTCCCCGGGTGAGGACGGCGGGCACGGCGGTGGTGACGACGGCCGCGAGCAGCGGACCCGAGCCGAGCGCCAGGAACGCGGCGCCGAGCCCGGCGGCGAAGAGGCCCACGACCAGGCCGGCCAGCGGGGCGCCGAGCATGCCGGCGCGCGCCGCGTCCCGGTCCCAGCGGGTGATGCGGGCGGGGAACACGGTGAGGGTGCCGAAGGCGAAACGCAGGCCGTCCATCCGGGCAGGGTAATCGCCGCCTCCGGACGGTAGATTGCGCATACCGCGCAAATCGGAACGGGGTGGCATGGGTCACTGGTTCTCCCGCAACATCGTCGAGCCGGGCAAGCTCCCGATGCTCCTCGCGCTGACCTCGTTCATCGTGACGTTCCTGGTCACGAGGACCATCGTCCGTCTCATCCGGGCGGGGAAGGGGCCCTTCGGGAACGTCTCCTCGGGCGGGCTCCACATCCACCACGTCGTCCCGGGCGTGGTCCTCACCGTCATCGGCGGTTTCGGTGCGGTCGGCAGTGACCGGCACGGGATCGGCGCGGCCGTCTTCGCCGTCGTCTTCGGGATCGGCGCGGGGCTCGTCCTGGACGAGTTCGCGCTGATCCTCCATCTCGACGACGTGTACTGGACCGACGAGGGCCGCAAGAGCGTCGAGGTGGTCGTCCTGACCGCGGCCCTCGTCGGGCTGACCCTGAGCGGCTTCTCGCCGCTCGGCGTCGACGACATGACCGCCGACGAACGCCAGGACCGGGCCACCTTCATCCTGACCCTGGCGATCAACTTCCTCTTCATCCTGATCGCCCTGGTGAAGGGGAAGTTCCGGATGGCCGTGATCGGGACCCTGGTCCCGTTCGTGGCGATCATCGGCGCCGTCCGGCTCGCCCGCCCCGGCTCCTGGTGGTCCCGGCGCTTCTACCGGCGCCGATACAAGGCACGGGCCCGCTCCCGGATCCGCACGTACCGCCACGACAGGCGCTGGAACAAGATCCGGCGCCGCGCTCAGGACCTGATCGGCGGCTTCCAGGAACGGGTTCCCGGGCGGGGCTCCACGCCCTCCTGACCGCGCTCGCGCCAGGCCTGGACCCCGATCAGGGCGAGGACGCCCGCGATGGCCGCCAGATGCTCCTTGCCCGCGAGGTTCGGCTTGATGATCACCTCGACGACCATCGCCACGACCACGAGCGTCCCCGTCCACCGGGCCCCGTACCGCCAGCAGACGTAGACGGCGAGGCCGACCACGGCCGCCGAGGGCCCGGTGTCGTGGACCTGCGCGTCGGTGGCGGGCAGCCCGAACGGGTTGTCCGGGCCGAGCGCGATGCCCACCCGCGCGTACAGCGTCCCGCAGAGGGTCGCCAGATAGGCGACGGCGAGGGTGCGCCACCGGCCCAGGCAGATCTCGGCGATCCCGAAGACCAGCAGCACCTGCGCGAGGGCGCCCCACACGGGCAGGTCGAGCGCGGGCACGAACAGCGAGAGCGGGGTCCGGAGCAGCGCCAGCCAGAACGGGTCCTCGGCCCGTACGGAGCCGATGTTCTGGACCGGCTGATAGCCCCAGTCCTGGTTCTGCACCAACTGGAAGAGAGCGGTGAGACAGACGGCGGCGAGCGTCATGGGGACCGCGCGCCACTTCTTCGTGAGGAGCGCCGTCCGTACGGTGGAGAACAGCGGGCCCCACTCGCGGCGGGCGAACTCCCGGAGGGCGCGGGTCAACGGCCGCTCTCCAGATGCCGGCGGTGCATCCACTTCGGCAGCCCGGGGGCCTCCAGGAACCCCTCCGCGCGACCGGCCGCGAGGCCGATGCGCAGGAGGTCGGCACTCTTCTCGAAGAGCATGAATCGGGGCTCCCAGATCGGTCGGTACTTGGCGTTGGCGCGATACAACGACTCGATCTGCCACCAGCGGGAGAAGAAGCTGAGCAGTGAACGCCACATGCGCAGCACGGGTCCCGCCCCGAGCTTCGAGCCACGTTCGAAGACGGATCGGAACATCGCGAAGTTGAGCGAGACCTGAGTGATCCCGATCTCCTTGGCGCGCTGCAGGAGTTCGATGACCATGAACTCCATCAGGCCGTTCTCGGAATCCCGGTCGCGGCGCATCAGATCGAGGGAGAGCCCCTTCGGCCCCCACGGGACGAAGGAGAGCACCGCCCGCAGCTCACCCTCGCCATCGGTGCACTCCAGCATCACGCAGCGCCCGTCGTGCGGATCGCCGAGCCGCCCGAGCGCCATCGAGAAGCCGCGCTCGGTGGCCCCGTCCCGCCAGTCGTCGGCCTTGCGCAGCAGCTCGGCCATCTCCTCGGCCGGGATGTCCTCGTGGCGCCGGATCCGGACCTCGTACCCGGCGCGCTTGACCCGGTTGAAGGCCTGCCGGACCGTCCGCATGGCCCGCCCGTCCAGGGTGAACTCATCGGTCTCCACGATCGCCTCGTCGCCCAGCTCCAGGGCGTCCAGACCGTGCCGGGCGTAGATGACACCGGCCTCCTCGCTCGCGCCCATCACGGCCGGGATCCAGCCGTGCTCGCGCGCCTCGGCCAGCCAGGGTTCGATGGCGCCGGGCCAGGCCTCGGGATCGCCGATCGGATCACCGGAGGCGAGCGAGACCCCGCCGACCACCCGGTAGGTGACGGCGGCCTTCTCGCTGGGCGACCACACGACGCTCTTCTCGCGGCGCAGCGCGAAGTAGCCGAGCGAGTCCCGGTCGCCGTTCTTGTCCAGCAGGAGGCGCAGCTTCTCCTCGTCCTCCTCGGTCAGCGGGTCGGTGGCCCGGCGGGAGCGGAAGGCGGCGAACAGCACCGCGAAGAGCAGCAGTGTGGACAGGACGTTGATGGTGACGTCGACCCAGCCGGGGGTGGTGATCCCGGCGAACCGCGAGTCGTCCGAGGCCAGGGTGATCAGCCGCATCACGCCGTACCGCCAGCGCTCCAGGAAGGTGGAGTGGGCGGTGGAGGTGTTGGTGACGGTGACCAGGACGGCCGCGAGCAGCGAGGTGACGAGCAGTCCGCCGACCGCCACGATCGCGGCGAGCCACGGGTTGGAGCGGTCGCCCTTCGCGTAGAACTCCTTGCGGCCCAGCAGGAGCGCGACGACGAAGGCGGCGGTCAGGACCAGTGAGATCCAGTTCTGGGCGTGCTGGCGGATCTCCGGGAAGAACATCACCAGGGCGAAGAGCAGCAGGAACAGACCGCTGAGCACCAGGTTGAGGATCCACGCGGCCCGCTTGCGGCGCCGCATGGTGATCGCCAGGAAGAGGGTGAAGACCCCCGAGGCGAAACCCGCGGTGAGCAGGTACGGGGTGAAGTAGTTGTCCTCGTTGTGGCGGCGCAGGTCCTGCCCGAACGAGACCCAGACGGCACTCAGGAAATTGATGAACGTGACGACGCGCAGGTACCAGACGGCGAACGCGGCGCTGCGCCGCGATCGCGGGGTGGTGCCCCGGGGCGCTCCTTCGGCGGACAAACGGACCTCTCCCATGAAAAGCGATCATATGGGGCACCGCTTGCCGTGCGGCGACGCCGGAGGCGGCCACGCGCGCGTCGTCCGCACCTGTCGTGCGCCGCGCGTGCGGCCGCCTCCGGCCTCGCTGAGTCCGTCCCGCTTCCCGCCCGTCAGACCTCGGAGTCGACGCCCTCGACGCCCTCGTCGTCCGGCGTGGCCGGATCCGGACGCTCGGGCAGCTCCGCGGCGAACGCCGCCGCGGCCCGGACGAGAGGAAGCGCGAGCAATGCCCCGGTTCCCTCACCCACATGGACGCCGTGGTCGAGCAACGGGTTGAGCGCCATCCGGTCCAGCGCCTTCGCCTGCGCCGGCTCCCCGCTGACCTGACCCGCCAGCCACCAGTCCGGCGCACGGAACGCCGCCCGCTGCGCCACCAGCGCGCACGCCGCGCCCACCACACCGTCCAGGATCACCGGCATCCGCCGCACCGACGCCTGCAGCAGGAACCCGGTCATCGCCGCCAGATCCGCCCCGCCGACCGCCGCGAGCAGCTCCAGCTGATCACCCAGGACCGGCCGGGCCCGCCGCAGGGAGTCCCGGATCGCCGCGCACTTCCGCATCCACGCCAGGTCGTCGATTCCGGCGCCGCCCCGGCCCGTCACCACCGACGCGTCCGTCCCGCAGAGGGCCGCGATCAGGGTGGCGGCCGGCGTCGTCCCGCCGACGCTCAGATCCCCGAGCACCACCAGATCGGTGCCCGAGTCCGCCTCCTCGTCGGCGATCGCGATACCGAGCCGGACCGCCGCCTCGGTCTCCTCGACCGTCAGCGCGTTCTCGATGTCGATCCGGCCGCTGCCGCGCCGCACCCGGTGGCGCACCACCTCGGCGGGCAGCAGCTCCGGGTCGCAGTCCAGACCCGCGTCCACGACCCGTACCGGCACGTCCGTCGACCGGGCGAGCACCGCGACCGGGCTCGCCCCGTCCAGGACCGCGCGCACCAGCTCGTGCGCGGTGCCCGCCGGACGCCCCGACACATCGAGCGAGGCCACCCCGTGGTCACCGGCGAACAGCACCACCTTCGGCTGCTCGATGGCCCGCACCTTGACCGAGGCCTGCGCGGCCGACAGCCACTCGCCGAGTTCGTCGAGCCGGCCGAGCGCCCCCGGCGGCACGGTCAGCCGCTCACGCCGCTCCTCGGCGTCACGCCGGATCCCCCCGTCGGGGCGCTCGATCAGATCGGAGAAGTCGTCCAGGTTCACGGGTTTCCGCCTTGTGAATCAGCGAGGGCCATCGGTGCTCGCACCCTACCCGCGCAGCACGAGCGCCTGTCCGGCGACCACGAGGAGGACCTCCTCGCACTCGTCCGCGAAGGCCGCGTTCAGCCGGCCCAGCTCGTCCCGGAAGCGCCGCCCCGCCGCCGTCGCCGGCACCACCCCCGAGCCGACCTCGTTCGTCACGGCGACGACCGTACGGCGGGTCGCCCGCACCGCCGCCACCAGCTCCGCCGTCCGCTCCCGCAGCGCCGTCTGCCCGCCGGCCGCCCATGTCGCGTCGTCCCATGCGCCCACCCGGTCCATGGCGTCCGTCAGCCACAGCGACAGACAGTCCACGAGCAGCGCGGGCCCGTCCTCTTCGAGCAGCGGTACGAGGTCACAGGTCTCGGCGGTACGCCAGGAGCCCGGCCGCCGCTCCCGGTGCAGGCCCACCCGCTCCGCCCACTCCGGGTCACCCTCCCGGCTCCCGCCCGTCGCCACGTACAGCACCTCGGGGAAGGTCTCGAGACGCCGCTCGGCCTCCACGGACTTCCCCGACCGGGCCCCGCCGGTCACCAGGGTCCGCCGGGGCACGTCCGGCACCTCGTGGTACTCGCCCACGTACAGCGTCGTCCCGTCCGGCACCGCCCGCGCGCCCGCCGCCGCGAGCCGCCGGTCCAGCTCGGCCCCGGTCGGCGCGTCGTGGTCCAGGTGGACGGCGACCACGTCGGTCGAGGGCCCGACGGCCCCGGTCGCCCGCAGCCGGGCCAGCGCGTCCGGCCGGCCCGTCACATCGGCGACCACCAGGTCGTACGGCACCCGGTGGTCCTCCGGAAGCCCCGCCGGGGACCCGCCCGGCGGCAGATAGAGCAGCGTCTCGCCGTCCGCCGAGGTCACCTCGTACCCGGTACCGGGGGAGTCCATCGGCACCGCCCGCACCCGGTGCCCGGAGATCAGCGTCAACTCCCGT
The DNA here is from genome assembly GCF_036192275.1 of Streptomyces sp. NBC_00250. NCBI lineage: Bacteria > Bacillati > Actinomycetota > Actinomycetes > Kitasatosporales > Streptomycetaceae > Streptomyces > Streptomyces sp. NBC_00250. Next base: position 6,572,438 of record NZ_CP108088.1, read on the forward strand.
CCGTCCGGCACCCGCCCGGCGGTGGGCAGTCCCGCGGGCAGGTCCACCGCGGGCCCGTCGTGCGGATGGGTCAGCAGCACCTGCCGGACGCCCACCAGCGAATGCCCGGACCGGGCCGCCGCCAGGGCGGCGCCCGGGGTCAGATCGAGCAGCAGGGCCCCGTCGACGAGCAGCGCCGTCGCGGCGCGGACCCGTGGCCCACGGGAGCGCGCGCACACGGCGCAGGGGCAGTCGGGACGGGGCAGTCCGAGCGGGGCGCCGGTGCCGAGCAGAGTCAGTTCCACCCTCAGATCCTCCCGCGCCACCGCGAGCCGTGCGCGCCCGGCTACTCTGCGGGCAGGAAACCGATCATCCGGTGAGCGCCAGGAGGCGGACATGGCATGGACGTGGCGGTTCGAGAAGTCCGACGGCACGGAGGTCGAGCCGGTGGTGACTCCGGAGGAGTTCACCACCCAGGGCGACGCGGAGAGCTGGATCGGCGAACACTGGCGTGACCTCCTGGGTGGCGGTGCGGACCAGGTGACGCTCTCGGAGGACGGGACGAAGATCTACGGCCCGATGCCCCTGAACGCGGAGGGCTAGAGCGCCCGGCGGCCAAGGGCGGGGGTGCGGGCCCAGAACACCCGGCACCCCCGCCACCCACGTTGTGGGCAGGACCCCCAAGGGCGGAACGGGTGGGCACGACGGACGGCGCCCCTTGCCGGGCCTGGGCTTCCGCGCCTGAACCCGCACCCCGTGTGTGCCGCACTTGGTGGTGCGGGTCCAGGCTCAAGGGGCGGAGGCCACACGGCGGTGGGCGAGGGTGCCCGCACAGCCGGGCGCGGCGGGGGCTATATCTCGCCCAGCGTGACCTGCGCCTTCTTTGTCGCCGTCCCCCGGACATACGTCACCGTCACCTCGTCCCCCGGCTGAAGCGGGGCCAACGCCTCCGACAGCGACGTGATCGTCGTGATGTCCGTGTCGCCGAGCCGCGTGATCACATCACCCGGCTCGAGCCCCGCCTTGCCCGCCGCCCCGTTCGCCGGCGCCTCGACGACCGCCACGCCCGCCGGCTCGTAGTCGTCGTCGAGCACCGTGCGGCCGGTGATGTTCAGGGCCGCCCGGCCCGAGTCCGTCACCTTGCCGTCCTTGATGATCTGGTCCGCGATCGTCCGCACCATCGACGCGGGGATCGCGAACCCGATGCCGGGCGCCGAGCCGCCGCCCATCTCCGGGTCGATCGCCGCGAGCGTCGGGATGCCGATGACCTCGCTGTCCAGGTTCACCAGCGCACCCCCGCTGTTGCCGGGGTTGATCGCGGCCGACGTCTGCACCATGTTCGCGATGGTCGCGCCCGTGCCGCCGCCGTTCTGCCCCTCGCTGACCGTGCGCCCGGTCGCCGAGACGATGCCCTGGGTGACGCTGCCGGACAGGCCCAGCGGAGAGCCCATCGCCAGCACGATCTGCCCCATGTCGACGGCCGCCGAATCGCCGAACCTCGCCGGCTTCAGCCCTTGCGGCAGCGATGCCAGCTTGATCACCGCGAGGTCCTGCTCGGGGTAGGCGGAGACGAGCCGGGCGGTCACCGACTGCCCGCCGGTCGCGGCGCTGACCTGGAAGGACGTATCCCGGCCGACGACGTGCGCGTTGGTGACGATGTGGCCCTTGTCGTCGTAGACGACCCCGGAGCCGAGGCTTTGGGAGGCCTCGATCTGGACGACCGACGGCAGGACGTTCTTGATGACGGCCTGGTAGTCGTCCTGGAGCTCGTTGGCGGCGAGCGGCGCCGCCGCCTGGGTGGACCGCTCCGGCGCGGGCGTGGCCCCGCCGGAGGAGCAGCCGCCGACGAGCGCGACGGCACAGGCCGCGGCGGTCAGCGGGAGAAGCCGACGGAGGGCACGGACATAGGTACGGGATACGTCCATGTCCGGAGTATCCGTTTCGCCCCCGTCCCGGGGCCCGGCGAGCGCACCCGATCAGGGGTGCGCGACCCCGGGCGCGGACGGCGACGGTTCGTCAGCCCCGTACCCCGCACAGGTGCAGCAGTGCCGCCACCCGCCGGTACGGCTCCGTCCGGCCCGCCCGGTCCTCGGCGGCGAGCAGCCGATCCAGTTCCTCGGCGGCCGGCAGGCCCGCCTCGGCGGGGACGCCGTCCGTGAAGACCCGCACCCCGTACCAGGCGTGCAGCGGTGCCGCGATTCCCGCCAGCGTCGCCGTCAGCGCGTCGAGGCGGTCGGCGCGCACCTTCACGCCGTTGTCGTCGGTGTAGACGTCCGAGTCGAAGCCGGTGAGCGCACCGGACCAGTCACCGGCGAGCCCGGGGCGCATGGCGAGCGCCTCGCCGTTCCGTACGACCAGGGAGAGGAGGCCGCCGGGGGCGAGCATCCGGGCCAGGCCCGCGAGCAGCGCGTCGGGCTCGTCCGCGTACATGAGGACGCCGTGGCAGAGGACGACGTCGAAGCTGCCGGGGAGGAAGTGCACCCCGGTCTCGCGCCCGTCGCCCTCGATCAGCCGGACCCGCTCGCGGATCCCGGCGGGTTCGGTCGCGAGCGACTCACGGGCCGTCTTCAGAAGATCGGGATCGGCTTCGAGGCCGGTCACCGTGTGCCCCGCGCGTGCGAGGCGCAGCGCCTGCGTGCCCTGACCCATGCCGGCGTCGAGGATCCGGAGCCGCTGTCCCACCGGGTAGCGGCCGGATATCTGCTCGTCGAGCTGGCGGGCGACGATCTCCTGCCGGATGGTGTCGCGCAGCCCGCCGGAACCGGCGGGCCAGTGCACGACGACGGGCAGCACGGGGCCGCCCGACTCCGACGTCGCCGCACCGAAGGCGCGCTCGACGGGCTCCGAGCTTTCGGCGCTCAGGGCCGCTCTCCGCGCTTGACCTGCGGCTTCGGCAGTCGCAGTCGGCGCATCTGGAGCGTACGCATCAGGCCGTAGGCGATCGCGCCGCGCTTCGGCTCGTTCGGGAAGCGCTCGTTGAGCTGCTTCCGGAGCCGGATCCAGATGCCGACCGAGTCGATGACGATCAGGATGATCACACCGAGCCAGAGCAGCAGGGAGATGTTCTGCAGCGACCGGTTGGCGTTGCCGAACAGCGACAGCACGAGGATCACCACGGCCATCGGCAGGAAGAACTCGGCGATCGCGAACCGCGAGTCGACGAAGTCGCGCACGAAGCGGCGGACCGGACCCTTGTCGCGGGCGGGCAGGTAACGCTCGTCGCCACTGGCCAGCGCTTCGCGCTGACGGGCCAGGTCCGAGCGGCGTGCCTCGCGCTGGCGCTTGGATGCCTCCTTGCGGTCGGTCGGCACCGTCGCGGCGCGACGGCGCTGGGTCTGCGCCTCACTCCGCTTCGGCGTCGGGCGGCCCTTGGGGGCCTCGGGGTCGCGGGGCTGCTTGGCGAGGTCCGCCGTCACCTTGTCGGTGGGGGCCTTCTCGTCCTTCGAACGGCTACGGAACACAAAACCCAAGGGTACGGGGTGGCGGGCATGAACCCCATGCCGGGCGGGAACGATCCGCTAACGGACTGCGTCTACGGCGGTACGTACGGAGGACGGCCGTGGTTTCCCCTAGATCCATCTACTCCCTGCGCGGGAGGGAAGTCGGGGCGCAGTCGTCCTTGGGGAGGAGCGCATCAGGCTCCGAACAGTGCGGTAATGGAGACAGGGCCCGTACTGTGGATCCTGTCGAAGAGCTGGAGCCGAAGTCCGTCAGAAGGGGGCGCGCGAAGCCCATGAGCGGTGTCATGAAGCGTATGGGGATGATCTTCCGCGCGAAGGCGAACAAGGCCCTTGACCGGGCCGAGGATCCGCGCGAGACGCTCGACTACTCCTACCAGAAGCAGCTGGAGCTGCTGCAGAAGGTGCGACGGGGCGTCGCCGACGTCGCCACCTCCCGCAAGCGGCTCGAACTCCAGCTGAACCAGCTGCAGGGCCAGTCGTCCAAGCTGGAGGACCAGGGCCGCAAGGCGCTGGCGCTCGGCCGCGAGGACCTGGCGCGCGAGGCGCTGTCCCGCCGTGCCGCGCTCCAGCAGCAGGTCAGCGACCTGGAGGTGCAGCACCAGACGCTGCAGGGCGAGGAGGAGAAGCTCACCCTCGCCGCCCAGCGTCTCCAGGCCAAGGTGGATGCCTTCCGCACCAAGAAGGAGACCATCAAGGCGACCTACACGGCCGCCCAGGCGCAGACCCGGATCGCCGAGTCCTTCTCCGGAATCTCGGAGGAGATGAGCGACGTCGGTCTCGCGATCCAGCGGGCCGAGGACAAGACCGCCCAGCTCCAGGCGCGCGCGGGCGCGATCGACGAGCTGCTCGCCTCGGGCGCCCTGGACGACCAGTCCGGGCTCGCGAAGGACGACATCCAGGCGGAGCTGGACCGGCTCTCGGGCGGTACGGACGTCGAGCTGGAGCTCCAGCGGATGAAGGCGGAGCTGGCCGGCGGCCCGTCGGCCCAGCAGCAGGCGATCGAGGGCGGCGGCGCGGCCGCGCCGCAGGACTCCACGCAGCAGCCGCAGTCCCACCCGCGCTTCGAGAAGTAGGCGACGGCAAGCAGGCGACGACACGTAGGCGACAGCCCGCGAACAGACAGGACGCGTCATGATCGTACGGATCATGGGGGAGGGCCAGTGGAAGCTGGCCGACAGCCGCTCCGTGGAGCTGAACAGGCTCGACGACGAGCTGCTCGAAGAGATGGAATCGGGGGACGAGGAAGGCTTTCGGCGCACGCTGAACGCCCTCCTGGACGCGGTCCGGCGGCTCGGTGAGCCACTGCCGGACGAGGCGCTCGAACCCTCGGAGCTGATCCTCCCCGCTTCGGACGCGAGCCTGGACGAGGTCAGGGAGATGCTGTCCGACGACGGCCTCATCCCCGGCTGACGACCCTGTACGAACGGTCCCGCCACCCCCGAGGTGGCGGGACCGTCGTGCGTTCCCCGTCCGGCCGCCTCCGACAGGGGGCGGGCACGACCGGCCGTGCCGCCGCACCGCCGTCCCGTTCCGGCCGCACCGCCGCCGTCCCGTACCGGCACCGCCGCCCCGCCCCGTACCGTTGTTCCCCGTGACCCCCACCGGACCCGCCCCCGCCCCCGGAACCGGCACCCTCTTCGGCCGTCTCCGTGACCGGTTCCGCGCGCATCCGCTCGCCTTCGACGCGACGCTCGCGTTCGGCGTGCTCATCTGCATGATCGCCGGGTCCCTCACCGGCCCGCCCGGCAGCCGGACCGGGCCGACCTTCGGCGACCGGGTGCCCACCGTCGCGAGCGTGCTGATCATGGTGGCCGGGGCCAGCGTCCTGGTGCTGCGGCGGCGCTACCCCTTCCGGGTGCTCTGCTTCACGGTGGCGGTCAGCCTCTTCGAGCTGGTCAGCGACACCCGGCCCGCGACCATCGCGATGAGCGCCGTCGTCGCGCTCTACACGGTCGCCTCCCGCACCGACCGGCCCACCACCTGGCGGGTCGGCCTCGTCACCATGGCGCTGATGACGGCCGCGGCCATGGCCTTCGGCCCGACCCAGTGGTACGCGCAGGAGAACCTCGGCCTCATCGCCTGGACCGGCATGGCCGCGGCCGCGGGTGACGCCGTCCGCAGCCGCCGGGCCTTCGTCGACGCCATCAGGGAGCGGGCCGAGCGGGCCGAACGCACCCGCGAGGAGGAGGCGGGCCGGCGGGTCGCGGAGGAACGGCTGCGGATCGCCCGCGACCTCCACGACGTCGTCGCCCACCACATCGCCCTGGTGAACGTCCAGGCCGGGGTCGCGGCGCACGTCATGGACAAGCGCCCCGACCAGGCCAAGGAGGCCCTCGCCCATGTGCGGGAGGCCAGCCGCTCCGCGCTCGACGAGCTGCGGGCCACCGTCGGCCTGCTGCGCCAGTCCGGCGACCCGGAGGCCCCCACCGAACCCGCCCCGGGCCTCGCCGTCCTCGACGGGCTGCTCGACAGCTTCCGCAAGGCGGGACTTCCCGTCGCCCTGGCCCGTACCGACGGGGACAGGCCGCTGCCCGCGACCGTCGACCTGGCCGCGTACCGGATCGTGCAGGAGGCGCTGACCAATGTGCAGAAGCACGCGGGACCGAACGCCGAGGCCGAGGTGAGCGTCGTCCGGGTGGGCCGTACGGTCGAGATCACCGTCCTCGACAACGGCACCTCGCCCGGCGCACCGGCCCCCGCGCCCAACAGCGGCCACGGCCTGCTCGGCATGCGCGAACGGGTCGGCGCGTTCGGCGGCACCCTCACCGCGGCCCCCCGGTACGGCGGCGGCTTCCGGGTGCAGGCGATACTGCCCGTGACGTCCCGTACGGGGGAGGACACATGACGATCCGGGTACTGCTGGCCGACGACCAGGCCCTGCTCCGCAGCGCCTTCAAGGTCCTGGTGAACTCCGAACCGGACATGGAGGTCGTCGGCGAGGCCGCCGACGGCGCCCAGGCCGTGGCCCTCGCCCGCTCGGAGCGGGCCGACGTCGTCCTGATGGACATCCGGATGCCGGGCACGGACGGCCTCGCCGCCACCCGCATGATCACCGCCGACCCGGAGCTCTCCGCCGTACGGATCGTCATGCTGACCACCTTCGAGGTCGACGAGTACGTCGTGCAGTCGCTGCGAGCCGGGGCCTCCGGCTTCCTCGGCAAGGGAGCCGAGCCCGAGGAACTGCTCGGCGCGATCCGGATCGCCCACGCCGGCGAGGCCCTGCTCTCCCCGGCCGCCACCAAGGGCCTGATCGCCACGTTCCTCGCCCAGGGCGCCGGCGCGGAGACCGTCGGGGAGGGCGGCCGGGGCCGTACCGAGCGGCTGGGCGCGCTCACCGCCCGGGAGCGCGAGGTCCTCGTCCTCGTCGCGGGCGGCCTCTCCAACGACGAGATCGCCGAGCGGCTCGACGTCAGCCCGCTCACCGTGAAGACCCACGTCAACCGGGCCATGGCCAAACTCGGCGCCCGCGACCGTGCCCAGCTGGTCGTCACGGCCTACGAATCGGGTCTGGTACGTCCACGGGTGGAGTGACCGGTGGCTCCGGCGTACTCCAGACGCGGTATGCGCGGGATAAGGATGTGGACCCGGGGGCCGAGGACTTTCGGCGGCCGATGGCAGATCGTATAGGCGGGGGGCGCTTCCGGCGGATCCAGCGGATCAGGGCCGGGGTATGGGCTGCTCCCGCCTGCCGACGAGTACGCCACAGAAGAGAGACCCCATGTCCTGGCTGTCGAGATTCAGCCTCGCGCAACGGGCCCTGATCGGGCTCGTGTCCATTGTCGCGATCGTGTTCGGGGCGATCGCGATTCCGCAGCTGAAGCAGCAGTTGTTCCCCTCGATCGAGCTGCCCATGGTCTCGGTCCTCGCCCCGTACCAGGGTGCCTCTCCCGATGTGGTCGAGAAGCAGGTCGTCGAGCCCCTGGAGAACAACCTCAAGGCCGTCGACGGCCTGAAGTCGGTCACCTCCACGGCCTCCGAGGGCATGGCGCTCGTCATGGCCTCCTTCGACTACGGCGACGAATCCACCAAGCAGCTCGTCGCCGACGTCCAGCAGGCGGTGAACCGCGCCCGCGCCCAGCTGCCCGACACGGTCGACCCGCAGGTCGTGGCCGGCTCCACGGACGACATCCCGACCGTCGTCCTCGCCGCCGCCTCCGACAAGGACCCGCAGGCCCTCGCCGACCTCCTGGAGCGGACCGTCGTGCCCGCCCTGGAGGACATCGAAGGCGTCGGCCAGGTCTCCGTCACCGGCGTCCAGGACCTCCAGGTCTCCGTCACCCCGGACGACCGCAAGCTCGCCGCGGCGGGGCTCAACGCCATGAAGCTCGGCGAGGCCCTCCGCAACGGCGGCGGGACGCTCCCGGCCGGCTCCTTCTCCGAGGCCGGCAAGAGCCGCACCATCCAGGTCGGCGGCGGCTACACCTCGCTGCGCCAGATCGAGGACCTCCGCATCCCCTCGGCCACCCCGGGCAAGGGCAAGGCGGTCCGCCTCGGTGACGTGGCCACCGTCCGCCAGCAGGAGTCGCCGCGCGTCTCCCTGACCCGGACGAACGGCAAGCCCAGCCTCGCCGTCATGGCCACCATGGACAAGGACGGCAGCGCCGTCGCGATCTCCGACGCCGTCAAGGAGAAGCTGCCCGAGCTGCGGGCCGACCTCGGCGCGGGCGCCGAGCTGACCGTGGTCTCCGACCAGGGCCCGGCCGTCGCCAAGGCCGTCTCCGGACTGACCACCGAGGGCGCGCTCGGCCTCGTCATGGCCGTCCTGGTGATCCTGGTCTTCCTCGCGTCGATCCGCTCCACCCTGGTCACCGCGGTCTCCATCCCGCTCTCGGTCGTCCTCGCGCTCATCGTGCTGTGGACCCGTGACCTCTCGCTCAACATGCTGACGCTCGGCGCGCTCACCATCGCCATCGGCCGGGTCGTCGACGACTCGATCGTGGTCCTGGAGAACATCAAGCGGCACCTCGGCTACGGCGAGGAGCGCCAGGCGGCGATCCTCACCGCGGTCCGCGAGGTGGCGGGCGCCGTGACGTCCTCCACCCTCACCACCGTCGCCGTCTTCCTGCCGATCGGTCTGACCGGCGGCATGATCGGCGAGCTGTTCGGCTCGTTCTCGCTGACGATCACGGCGGCCCTGCTCGCCTCGCTGCTCGTCTCCCTGACCGTGGTCCCGGTTCTCTCGTACTGGTTCCTGCGCGCCCCCAAGGGCACCTCGGAGGACCTGGCGGAGGCCCGCAGGCTGGCCGAGGAGAAGGAGGAGAAGAGCCGCCTCCAGCGCCTGTACGTGCCCGTCCTGAGGTTCGCGACCCGGCGCCGCTTCATGAGCCTGGCCATCGCGCTCGTCGTCCTGATCGTCACCTTCGGCATGGCCCCGCTCCTGAAGACGAACTTCTTCGACCAGGGCGAGCAGGAGGTGCTCAGCATCCAGCAGGAGCTGGCGCCCGGCACCGGCCTCGACGCCTCCGACGCGGCCGCGAAGAAGATCGAGAAGCTCCTCGCGGACACCGAGGGCGTCAAGGACTACCAGGTCAACGTCGGCTCGTCCGGCTTCATGGCGGCCTTCGGCGGCGGCACCGGCAGCAACCAGGCCACCTACCAGGTCAGCCTGGAGGAGTCCGCTTCCTTCGAGAAGACCCGTGACGCCATCGAGAAGGGCCTCGCCGCCCTCGACGGCGTCGGCGACACCAAGATCGCCGCCGGTGACGGCTTCGGCAGCCAGGACCTGAGGGTGGTCGTGAAGGCCGCCGACGCCGAGGTCCTGGAGAAGGCCTCCGAGCAGGTCCGGGCCGCGATCGCCGGGATCAAGGACGTCACCGACGTCCAGAGCGACCTCTCGCAGTCCGTCCCGCGCATCTCGGTCAAGGCGAAGCCCGCGGCGGCCGACGCCGGATTCGACTCCGCCTCGCTCGGCATGATCGTCGGCCAGGCCGTCCGGGGCACCCCGGCCGCCAAGGCGGTCCTCGACGACAGCGAGCGGGACGTCCTCATCACCTCGGCGAAGCCGGTCACCACCCTGGCCGGGCTCAGGGCGCTGCCCCTCGGCCCGGTGAAGCTGGGCGACATCGCCACCGTCGAGCTGGTCCCCGGCCCGGTCTCCATGACCCGGATCGACGGCGCCCGTGCCGCGACGATCACGGCCAAGCCGGTCGGCGACAACACCGGCGCCGTGAGCGCCACCCTCCAGCAGAAGATCGACGCGCTCGACCTGCCCGAGGGCGCCACCGCCAGCATCGGCGGCGTCTCCGAGGACCAGAGCGAGGCCTTCACCAACCTGTTCCTGGCGATGCTCGCGGCCATCGCGATCGTCTTCATGCTGCTCGTCGCGACCTTCCGGTCGCTGATCCAGCCGCTGATCCTGCTGGTCTCGATCCCGTTCGCGGCGACCGGCGCCATCGGTCTCCTGGTGATCACCGACACCGCGATGGGCGTCCCGGCGATGATCGGCATGCTGATGCTCATCGGCATCGTCGTCACCAACGCGATCGTCCTGATCGACCTGATCAACCAGTACCGGGCCCAGGGCATGGGCGTCGTCGAAGCGGTGATCGAGGGTGGCCGGCACCGGCTCCGCCCGATCCTGATGACCGCCCTGGCGACGATCTTCGCCCTGCTTCCGATGGCGCTCGGCATCACGGGCGAGGGCGGCTTCATCGCCCAGCCGCTGGCCGTGGTCGTGATCGGCGGTCTGATCACGTCGACGCTGCTGACGCTGCTCCTCGTCCCGACGCTCTACGCGATGGTGGAGCTCCGCAAGGAGCGTCGCGCGAAGAAGAAGGCGGCGAAGAAGGGTGCGACGGCCGGCGACTCGCCGGTCCCGCCGCAGGCCAAGGAGCCGGCCGCGGTCTGATCCGTACGGCACGAGGAAGGGGCGCCCCGCGATCACGCGGGGCGCCCCTTCGGCGTACGTACCGGAGAACCGTCCGTACGGGCAGAACCGTTACGGCAGAGCGAGCATCCGCTCCAGCGCGAGCTTCGCGAAGCTCTCCGTCTCCTTGTCGACCTGGATCTGGTTGACGAGGTTGCCCTCGGCCAGCGACTCCAGGGTCCACACCAGGTGCGGCAGGTCGATGCGGTTCATGGTCGAGCAGAAGCAGACCGTCTTGTCGAGGAAGACGATCTCCTTGTCCTGGTCGGCGAATCGGTTCGCCAGCCGCCGGACCAGGTTCAGCTCCGTGCCGATCGCCCACTTGGAACCGGCCGGGGCCGCCTCCAGGGTGTTGATGATGTACTCGGTCGAGCCCACGTAGTCCGCGGCGGCGACGACCTCGTGCCGGCACTCGGGGTGGACGAGCACGTTCACCCCCGGGATGCGCTCGCGGACGTCGTTCACCGAGTCCAGCGAGAAGCGGCCGTGCACCGAGCAGTGACCCCGCCACAGGATCATCTTGGCGGCGCGCAGCTCCTCGACGGTCAACCCGCCGTTCGGCTTGTGCGGGTTGTACAGAACGCAGTCGTCGAGGGACATGCCCATGTCGCGGACGGCCGTGTTGCGGCCCAGGTGCTGGTCCGGCAGGAACAGCACCTTCTCCCCCTGCTCGAAGGCCCAGTTCAGGGCCCGCTCGGCGTTGGACGAGGTGCAGATCGTGCCCCCGTGCTTGCCGGTGAAGGCCTTGATGTCGGCCGAGGAGTTCATGTACGAGACGGGCACGACCTGCTCGGCGATGCCGGCCTCGGTCAGCACGTCCCAGCACTCGGCGACCTGCTCGGCGGTGGCCATGTCGGCCATGGAGCAGCCGGCCGCGAGGTCGGGCAGGACGACCTTCTGCTCGTCACCGGTCAGGATGTCGGCGGACTCCGCCATGAAGTGCACACCGCAGAAGACGATGTACTCGGCCGAGGGCTTGGCCGCCGCGTCGCGCGCGAGCTTGAAGGAGTCACCGGTGACGTCGGCGAACTGGATGACCTCGTCGCGCTGGTAGTGGTGGCCGAGCACGAAGACCTTGTCCCCGAGCTTCTCCTTGGCCGCGCGGGCGCGCTCCACGAGGTCGGGGTCGGAGGGCGACGGCAGATCGCCGGGGCACTCCACGCCGCGCTCGCTCTTCGGGTCGGCCTCGCGACCGAGCAGGAGCAGGGCGAGCGGCGACGGCTGGACGTCGAGTTCATGACGGGCTTGGGCCGTGGTCACGTCACGCACCCTTTCTTCGGGGAACCTTTTCGTCGAAATGACGCTATCTATCATAACCGCTTCACGTCACGTTGACGATGTCCATAGTGTCGATGTGACGAATTCGCTGTCGCCGTCCCTGGACTTCGCCGTCCCCGCCCCTGGGCTTCGTCGTCCCCGTCGCTGGACAGGGTGTGCGAGCATGAAGAGAGAAAGACCCCACACGGCCCGGAATGAATCCGGGGCACCGTCGGTTGCAACCGTCGGCAAGCAGTCTCCGTACACACCGGGAGAGAAGCAGATGTCCGTATCGGACGAGAAGACCACTGTCAGCGACGGCATCCTCCTGTCCGACGCCGCCGCGGCCAAGGTCAAGGCCCTCCTCGACCAGGAAGGCCGTGAGGACCTGGCCCTGCGCGTCGCCGTTCAGCCCGGCGGCTGCTCCGGCCTGCGTTACCAGCTGTTCTTCGACGAGCGTTCGCTCGACGGCGACGTCGTGAAGGACTTCGACGGCGTCAAGGTCGTCACCGACCGCATGAGCGCCCCGTACCTGGGCGGCGCCTCGATCGACTTCGTCGACACCATCGAGAAGCAGGGCTTCACCATCGACAACCCGAACGCCACGGGTTCCTGCGCCTGCGGCGACTCGTTCAGCTAAGTCGCACAGGTAGGTCGCACAGGTCGTACGCATGAGGGCGGTGGCCCGGGAGTGATCCCGGGCCACCGCCCTCACGCATGCCCCGCCGGACTCAGCGGCGCGGCACCGCCTCCCCGCTCGCCGCGTCGACCACGGGCCGGTCGCCCAGCGGACTCTTGAGCGTCACGGTCTTCGTGAAGTCCTTGGCGATCATGATGCAGACCCGCTCGGGGTCGGACTTCTCGATGATCCGCACCACCACCCGGTCCGGCTGCTCGTCGGCCTTCACGGTGTAGGTGCTGCACACCCCGCCCCAGAAGGTGACGGCCAGCCGCCGGCCGTCGCCCTCGACCCGGACGGACTCGACCGCCCGCGCCGCCGTGCCGTCCCCCGGAGGGGGCGTGGGCGTCGGCGTGGGCTTCGCGGGCGGCACCAGGTACTCGGGGGCCACCGCCGCCCGTGCCACCGTGTACGGCGCGCCGTCCGCCGGGTCCGCGGTGAACAGCCAGGACGGTACGAGCAGCCGCTCGCCGGCCACGTCCCGCGCGGCGAGACCGAACACCGCGGCCGTCACCGGCACCTGGTCCGGAGCGGCCCTGTCCACGATCGTCTGGCAGGGCGGGGTCGGCTCGACGGGCTTCGGGGTCGAGCCGACCGTTCCGGCGTCCTCGGGCTTCCCGTTCCCGTCCACCGCCGACGGGGCGGTCGGGCAGTGCCCGATGCCGATCGGGCCGGTGCCCTTCGAGTCCTCGTTCAGCTGGGCGAGGGCCTTCGACGCCCCGACCACCGGGTACGTGGCGCCCTTCACCGGCTCCTTCAGCATCCCGCTGCCTGCGACCGGCCGGCCGTCCCGCGCGATGTGCAGCCCCGTCGACCAGCCGTAGGTCGGCAGCCCGCCCACCACCGGATCGGCGTTGACCACCCGCACCGAACCGTTCATGACCTGGGTCGCGGTGACCTTCGCGTCGTCCTGGCCGAGAGCCTTCAGGACGGGCGCGGCCGCGGCCTTCGCCGCCGCCTCGCTCAGCGGTGTACCGCCCGGCGCGGGCTTCGTCTCGCCCGGGGGCGGGCACGCCCTGCCCTTGAGGCAGGCGTCGCCGGCCGGGCCGCCGTCGTACCAGGAGTACGTCCAGTTCCCCGGCGCCTTCTCCGACACGTCGAGGCGTGGTCCCGAACCGTCCTTCTCGGGCCGGATCGTCCAGACCTCACCCACCAGGGAGGGGCTCCCGGAGATGCCCAGCGCTTCGGCCAGCCTGGTCACCTCCGCCGAGGTGACCAGGCCCTCGGGCCGGTGGACCGCGGCCGAGGAGGGCCCCTGGGGGAGTGGGCCCTTGGCTGTGTAGACGGTCCCGTTCGGGCCGCCTCCGGGGTCCGGCTCACCGGGCGCGATGCCCGGACCGCCCCGTGTGTCGCCGCCGGTGTCCCCACCGCCGGCGGTCCCGCCGCCGCTGCCGCCCTCCAGGCGCAGCGGCGGGGGCGGACCGGCCGCGTCGGCGGCCTTGGTGGCCGCGCCGGCGCCGGTGCCGTCACCGGATGCCGTGGTGGCGAGGTAGACGCCACCACCCCCGGCGAGCAGCACACCCGCCGCCACCGAGGCGGCGATGACACTCCGCCGCCGCCGTACGTTCTCCGTACCGCTCACCGCAACGCTCCCTCGTCTCGACCGGACGCCGGTGGGACGGAGCGGGCGGGCGGACGGTTCCCTCCGTCAGCCCCCGTATTCGGCGGTGGCGTCGATCAGCCGTGCCGAGGCCGCCGGTACGACGACCCCGTGGATCAGCGCGGGGGAGACCGGCGCGGGCGCGGGGGAGGCCGGAGTCACCCAGTGCGGAGCCATCCGTGCGCCGGCGCCCCGCAGCTCGGCGAGGCTCAACTCGGACTCGTGTCGCTCACGTGAAGCGGGGTAGATGGTCATGGGCGCACCGTATGCACCGCACGCCCCCGGGGAAAAGCCCTACTCTGGGGTAGTTTCCACTGTTCGGCAGCGCGCCCTCCACCCGGTAGCGTGAACTGTCATTACCGCCTTCCCGCAGGAGCACCCCGTCGTGCGTATCGCAGTCACCGGCTCCATCGCCACCGACCACCTCATGACCTTCCCCGGCCGGTTCGCCGACCAGCTCGTGGCCGACCAGCTCCACACGGTGTCCCTCTCCTTCCTCGTCGACAACCTCGACGTCCGCCGCGGCGGCGTCGGCCCCAACATCTGCTTCGGCATGGGGCAGCTCGGCGGCAGCCCGATCCTGGTGGGCGCGGCCGGCTACGACTTCGACGAGTACCGCGGCTGGCTCGACCGCCACGGCGTCGACACCGGCTCGGTGCGCATCTCCGAGGTTCTGCACACCGCCCGCTTCGTCTGCACCACGGACAAGGACCACAACCAGATCGGCTCCTTCTACACGGGCGCGATGAGCGAGGCCCGGCTGATCGAGCTCAAGGCCGTCGCCGACCGGGTGGGCGGGCTCGACCTGGTCCTCATCGGCGCCGACGACCCCGAGGCGATGCTCCGCCACACGGAGGAGTGCAAGACGCGGGAGATCCCGTTCGCCGCCGACTTCTCGCAGCAGATCGCGCGCATGGACGGCCAGGAGATCCGCACCCTCCTGGAGGGCGCGACCTACCTCTTCTCCAACGAGTACGAGAAGGGCCTCATCGAGTCCAAGACGGGCTGGACCGACGCCGAGATCCTCTCCCGCGTCGGCCACCGGGTCACCACGCTCGGCTCGCGCGGTGTGCGCATCGAGCGCGTCGGCGACACCCCGATCGAGGTCGGCTGCCCCGAGGAGACCGCCAAGGTCGACCCGACCGGCGTCGGCGACGCCTTCCGCGCCGGCTTCCTCACCGGCCTGTCCTGGGGCGTCGGCCTGGAGCGCGCCGCGCAGGTCGGCTGCATGCTGGCGACGCTGGTCATCGAGACCCTGGGCACGCAGGAGTACACCCTGCGCCGAGCCAACTTCATGGAGCGCTTCACCAAGGCCTACGGCGACACGGCCGCGGCCGAAGTCCGCGCCCACCTGGCCTGACCTCCACCCCACGGCCCGACCCGGGCCCCGCCCCGCCCCCGCTGTGTGGCCGGGGCGGGGCGCAGGCCCAGCGCGGCGGGGGCGCCGGCCCCGCCGCGGCCCGCGGCCCTCAGGGGCGGCCCGGCGCTCAGCTCAGGCGGCGTACCACGTACGCGACCCCGCCTCCCTCCGACGGCGACTCGCCCACGTACAACTGCCCCCGCATCTCGCACCACGCCGGAATGTCCAGCCGCGCCGCCGCATCGTCGGCGAGGACCGTCACCGTGCCGCCCACCGGCACGTCGCCGATGACCTTCGCGAGCTCGATGACCGGGATCGGGCAGCGCCGCCCGAGGGCGTCCACCACCAGGGAGTCCGGCCCCGGTGCGGCCACCGGAGACGAGGCCGGCGCTCCGAGCCTCTCCCGTACTTCCGCGACCACCCCCGGCAGTACGTCGAGGAAGCGGTCCACGTCCTCCGTCGTGGTGCCGGTCGGCAGCGACACCCGGACGTTGCCCTCGCTCAGTACTCCCATCGCGCGCAGCACATGGCTGGGCGTCAGCGTCGAACTCGTACACGACGAACCGGACGAAACGGAGAAACCCTCCCGGTCCAGCTCGTGCAGCAGCGTCTCCCCGTCGACGTACAGGCAGGAGAAGGTCACCAGGTGGGGGAGACGGCGCACCGGGTCGCCCACCACCTCCACATCCGGCACCAGCTCCGGCACCCGCGCCCGGATCCGGTCCACCAGAGCCCGCAGCCGGGCCCCCTCGGCCGCCGCCTCCGCCCGCACCGCCCGCAGCGAGGCCGCCGCCGCCACGATCGCCGGCAGGTTCTCGAAGCCGGGCGCCCGGCCCGACTCCCGTTCGTCCGAGGGGCCTTGGGGCGCGTAGCGGACCCCCTTCCGTACGGCGAGGAGCCCCACGCCCGCCGGACCGCCCCACTTGTGCGCGCTCGCCGCGAGCAGCGACCAGCCGCCCTCCACCGGCCCCCAGCCGAGCGACTGGGCCGCGTCCACGAGCAGCGGCACACCCGCCGCCCGGCAGGCCTCGGCGACCTCCGCCACCGGCTGCTCGGTCCCCACCTCGTGGTTGGCGGACTGAAGGCACGCCAGGGCGGTCCCGGAGTCGAGCGCGGCCCCGAAGGCGTCCGCGTCCACCGCCCCGGAGCGGCCCACCGGCACCTCGGTCACGGCGCCGCCGGCGGCCGCGTGCGTCTCGGCCGCATGGAGTACGGAGGAGTGTTCGACCGCGGAGACCACGATCCGGTTTCCGACACGCCGACGCCCCGCGAGAGATCCCGAGATTCCCGCGTGAACCGCGCGCGTCCCCGAAGGAGTGAACACCAGCTCGTCGGGACGACAGCCCACGGCCTCCGCCGCGGCCTCCCGGGCCGCGTCGAGGAGCAGCCGGGCCCGCCGCCCCTCCCGGTACAGCCGGGCAGGATCGGCCCAGCCCTCGTCGAGCGAGGCGAGCAGCGCCTGTCGGGCGACGGGGTGCAGCGGGGCGGCGGACGCGGCGTCGAAGTACGGCATCCGCCCACGGTAGGGCCTGTGCGTGGGCGGCCTTCGTCCGCCCACGGTGAGTCCGCGACGAGTCCGCGGTGAGGTCGGAGCGACTCCGTGGTGAGCCCGTCGTGAGCCCTCGTCAGAACCGCGCCGCGGCGCACCGGCAGGCCGCCGAACGGACGTGCCCGACCCCCCTCCGGAACCCCGGAGTCCACCCCTTCGGGGACTCGGACGGCGCGTTGGGCACCCTCCCCGCGCGACCCCAAATAGCGTCCAGTAGGGTTTGGTCCGCATAAACATCCAAACCCCTGCCCGCGGCCGGGGCGGCGACCGACCAGCGAGACGGACGGCCGTGGCCGACCAACGCGGGCCGAGACTCTCGGGAAGGCGCTACGTGAGTCCCAACGGCTCCGACCGCTCGTCGCGGCGCCCGATGCGGCGGAAGCTGCCGCAGGTGCTGACTGCGGGCCTGATCCTGGCGACAGCCACGGGCTGCTCGTACAACTGGGAAGACTTCCCCCGCCTTGGTATGCCCACGCCCGTCACGGAAGAGGCTCCCACGATCCTCTCCCTGTGGCAGGGCTCCTGGGCCGCCGCGCTCATCACCGGAATCCTGGTGTGGGGCCTGATCATCTGGTCCGTCATCTTCCACCGGCGGACCAGGACCAAGATCGAGGTCCCCCCGCAGACCCGTTACAACATGCCCATCGAGGCGCTGTACACGGTCACTCCGCTCATCATCGTGTCGGTCCTCTTCTACTTCACCGCGCGCGACGAGACGAAGCTCCTTTCGCTCGCCGACAAGCCGGCCCACACCATCAACGTGGTCGGCTATCAGTGGAGCTGGGGCTTCAACTACATCGAGAACGTGCCGGGTGTGAAGGGTGACGCGCAGACGGCCCCGAACCTCGACGCCATCCCGGACAAGTTCCAGGACGACTTCCCGGCGAACGCCGGCGGCGTCTACGACGCCGGTATCCCCGGTGACCGCAACCCGCAGACCGGCAACCCGGGCCCGACCCTGTGGCTGCCGAAGGGTGAGAAGGTCCGGTTCGTCCTGACCTCCCGTGACGTCATCCACTCCTTCTGGGTGGTCCCCTTCCTCATGAAGCAGGACGTCATCCCGGGTCACACCAACGCCTTCGAGGTCACCCCGACGCAGGAAGGCACCTTCCTCGGCAAGTGCGCCGAGCTGTGCGGTGTCGACCACTCCCGGATGCTCTTCAACGTCAAGGTGGTCTCTCCGGAGCGCTACCAGCAGCACCTGAAGGAGCTGGCCGAGAAGGGGCAGACCGGCTACATCCCGTCTGGCATCGAGCTGACGGACCCGGCCAGGAATGCGGAGAAGAACCAACTGTGAGCATCCAAAACGAAACCCAGGGTGCCGCCGCAGCTGAGGACTCGTACGAGAACGAGCTGCCCGTACGGCGCAAGCAGCCCGGCAACGTCGTGATCAAGTGGCTGACCACCACCGACCACAAGACGATCGGGACGATGTACCTGGTCACGTCGTTCGTCTTCTTCTGCATCGGCGGACTCATGGCGCTCTTCATGCGCGCCGAGCTGGCCCGTCCGGGTACGCAGATCATGTCGAACGAGCAGTTCAACCAGGCGTTCACGATGCACGGCACGATCATGCTGCTGATGTTCGCGACGCCGCTGTTCGCCGGATTCGCGAACTGGATCATGCCGCTGCAGATCGGCGCGCCCGACGTGGCGTTCCCGCGGCTGAACATGTTCGCCTACTGGCTGTACCTCTTCGGCTCGATCATCGCGGTGGCCGGCTTCCTCACCCCGCAGGGTGCGGCCGACTTCGGCTGGTTCGCCTACTCCCCGCTGTCGGACGCCGTCCGCTCGCCGGGTGTCGGCGCCGACATGTGGATCATGGGTCTGGCCTTCTCCGGCTTCGGCACGATCCTCGGTTCGGTCAACTTCATCACCACGATCATCTGCATGCGCGCTCCGGGCATGACGATGTTCCGTATGCCGATCTTCACCTGGAACGTGCTGCTGACCGGTGTTCTGGTCCTGCTCGCCTTCCCGGTGCTGGCGGCCGCGCTGTTCGCCCTGGAGGCGGACCGCAAGTTCGGTGCCCATGTCTTCGACGCGGCCAACGGCGGCGCCTTGCTGTGGCAACACCTCTTCTGGTTCTTCGGACACCCAGAGGTGTACATCATCGCCTTGCCCTTCTTCGGCATCGTCTCCGAGGTCATCCCGGTCTTCAGCCGCAAGCCGATGTTCGGCTACATCGGTCTGGTGGCCGCGACCATCGCGATCGCCGGTCTGTCCGTGACCGTGTGGGCCCACCACATGTACGTCACAGGCGGCGTGCTCCTGCCGTTCTTCTCCTTCATGACGTTCCTCATCGCCGTACCGACAGGCGTGAAGTTCTTCAACTGGATCGGAACGATGTGGAAGGGCTCGTTGTCCTTCGAGACACCGATGCTCTGGACGATCGGCTTCCTGATCACCTTCACCTTCGGTGGTCTGACGGGCGTCATCCTGGCCTCGCCGCCGATGGACTTCCACGTCTCCGACTCGTACTTCGTCGTCGCGCACTTCCACTACGTCGTCTTCGGCACCGTGGTCTTCGCGATGTTCGCCGGCTTCCACTTCTGGTGGCCGAAGTTCACGGGCAAGATGCTGGACGAGCGGCTCGGCAAGATGACGTTCTGGACGCTGTTCATCGGCTTCCACGGCACCTTCCTGGTGCAGCACTGGCTCGGTGCCGAGGGCATGCCGCGTCGTTACGCGGACTACCTCGACGCCGACGGCTTCACCGCGCTGAACACGATCTCGACGATCTCCTCCTTCCTGCTCGGTCTGTCGATCCTGCCGTTCCTCTACAACGTCTGGAAGACCGCCAAGTACGGCAAGAAGATCGAGGTCGACGACCCGTGGGGCTACGGCCGTTCGCTCGAATGGGCGACGTCCTGCCCGCCGCCGCGGCACAACTTCCTCACGCTGCCGCGGATCCGTTCGGAATCCCCGGCGTTCGACCTGCACCACCCTGAGATCGCCGCTCTCGACCAGCTCGAGAACAAGGGGCACGTGGTCGAGGCCCTCGCGGGCAGCAAGGAGGCCGGCAAGTGAAGATCCAGGGCAAGATGTTCATCTGGCTGAGCGTCTTCATCCTTGCCATGGCCGTCCTGTACGGCGTCTGGTCGAAGGAGCCGGTCGGTACGACGGCGCTGTTCCTCGCGTTCGGCCTGGCCATCATGATCGGCTACTACCTGGCCTTCACGGCCAAGCGTGTCGACGCGATGGCGCAGGACGACAAGGAGGCCGACGTCGCGGACGAGGCCGGTGAAGTGGGCTTCTTCGCCCCGCACAGCTGGCAGCCGCTGTCGCTGGCCGCCGGTGGCGCGCTCGCCTTCCTCGCCATCGCGATGGGCTGGTGGATCCTGTACTTCTCCGCCCCGCTGATCCTCGTCGGCCTGTTCGGCTGGGTCTTCGAGTTCTACCGCGGCGAGAACCAGAACCAGTAGCGGTACCCGCTCCGCACCGGAGCGCCCAGAGGGGCCCGGACACTTCGTCACCGAAGTGCCCGGGCCCCTCTTTTGGCGCACTCGACGCGCTGGTGCCGAGGACAGTCTTTAGCGTGAAGTCATGAACGACACGCCGCGCATTCGGACTGTTCTGAGCTGCACTCTTCTGGCCGTCACCGTCACCGCAGGCGCCTCGGCGTGTGCGGGCTCCGACGGCCATCCGCTGTCGGCGAGGGCGTATGACGCGGCGGACCAGCTCGCGGTCAGCGCCCCCGAGGACGGCGCCAAGGCGGACCCCGAGAAGCCCCTGGAGATCACCGCCAAGGGTGACGACGGCCGGATCACCGACGTCACCGCCACCGACGCCTCGGGCCACCACCTGGCGGGCGAACTCACCGCCGACGGCCGGCGCTGGCGCTCCACGGCCGCTCTGGCGGCCGGCGCCCGCTACACCGTTCGGGTGTCCACCGAGGACGAGGACGGCGCTCCAGGCGCCCGTACGTTCACTTTCGAGACGGCCCCCGCCAAGCGGGCCCTCACCGTGGCCTTCGGCCCGGAGGCGGGCACGTACGGCGTCGGGCAGCCCATCACGGCCGACCTCAGCCTCCCTGTCAAGGACCGCG
This sequence comes from Streptomyces sp. NBC_00250, assembly GCF_036192275.1. Lineage (NCBI taxonomy): Bacteria > Bacillati > Actinomycetota > Actinomycetes > Kitasatosporales > Streptomycetaceae > Streptomyces > Streptomyces sp. NBC_00250. The sequence continues at coordinate 6,593,236 of NZ_CP108088.1, forward strand.
CGGCCCGCGCGGTCGTCGAACGGGCCCTCAAGGTCCGCTCCACGCCCTTTGTCGAGGGCGCCTGGTACTGGGTGGACGACAAGAAGCTGCACTTCCGTCCGAAGGAGTACTGGCCCGCGGGCGCGAGCGTCACGGTCACCGGCAACCTGGACGGCCTCAAGGTCGGCGACAAGCTCTACGGCGGCGCGTCCAAGCCCCTGAAGCTCACCATCGGCGACCGGATCGAGGCCGTCGCGGACGCCGGGTCCCACTACATGACCGTGCGACGCAACGGAGAAGTGATCAATACCATTCCGGTGACCACCGGCAAACCGGGCTTCTCCACCCGAAACGGTGTCAAGGTGGTCCTCGGCAAGGAGTACTACGTCCGGATGCGGGGCACCAGCATCGGCATCGCCGAAGGCAGCTCCGAGTCGTACGACCTGCCCGTCTACTACGCCACCCGGGTCACCTGGAGCGGTGAATACGTCCACGCCGCGCCCTGGTCGGTCGGCTCGCAGGGCGTGGCGAACGTGAGCCACGGCTGTGTCGGCATGTCGACAGGGAACGCGGCCTGGTTCTACGAGACCGTCCGCCCCGGCGACATCGTCAGCGTCGTCAACAGCTCCGGCGACACGATGGACACCTTCGGCAACGGCTTCGGCGACTGGAACATGCCGTGGGCCAAGTGGCGGGAGGGCAGCGCCCTGGTGGAGGCCGCCGGAAACCCGGTGGCCACCACGGAGAAGGCCCGCCTCAGGCCCCTCCCCCTCTAGGGCTCGGTTCTCCTCCGGGGCGCCGAAGCCGGGGGAACAGGGCCGACCGTGCTCGACCTGCTCGTTCCTCGCAGGCCTCCGCGCGCTCGGCCCTGTTCCCCCGGCGCGCCACTTCGGCTCACTCGCCGTGTGCGGCGACTACGCGTCGATCGACAGGCGCGAGCGGATCAGGGCGGCCAAGGACGCCGCGAACTCGACCGGTTCCACCGGAAGGGTGACCGCGGCGTCCGCGCGGCTCCAGGTGGCCAGCCAGGCGTCCTGCGGGCGGCCGATGAGCAGCAGTACCGGCGGGCACCGGAAGACCTCGTCCTTGATCTGCCGGCAGACCCCCATGCCGCCGGCGGGCACCGCCTCGCCGTCCAGGACGCAGACGTCGATGCCGCCCTCGTCCAGGTGCTTCAGCACCGCGGGCAGGGTCGCGCACTCCACGAACTCGACCGGGGGAACGTCCGACGCGGGCCTGCGCCCGGCCGCCAGCCGTACCTGCTCGCGGGTGTTCGCGTCGTCGCTGTAGACCAGGACCGTGGCACTCGACTGCATCGTTCCTCCGGCTGGGAAGGCGGTTGGGTCGTCGTCGACCGATGCGCGGATGCTACTCCGGTCCACACTCCGTCAACACCCGTTCAACACCTGTTCGAAGGGCGCCCGGGGGGCCTCGCACTGGGCCGTTCGGGCTGGACACACCCCTCTGACACTCCGAACGGCACCCCCCGGAGTGAGGGCGGGATAAGCGACCGACATAATGTCGGTCGTGGCGACAGTAACGACAGTAGAAACAGGGCACGCGCACCCGTCGGTCAATCGACCGAACCTCACCAGCGTCGGAACCATCATCTGGTTGAGCTCCGAGCTGATGTTCTTCGCGGCCCTCTTCGCGATGTACTTCACCCTGCGATCCGTGATGGGTGCCGAGTTCTGGGCGGAAAAGGCCTCGGCCTTGAACTTCCCGTTCTCGGCCACCAACACCACGATCCTGGTGCTCTCCTCACTCACCTGCCAGCTCGGCGTCTTCGCCGCGGAGCGGGGCGACGTGAAGAAGCTCAGGTCGTGGTTCATCATCACGTTCGTGATGGGTGCGATCTTCATCGGCGGCCAGGTCTTCGAGTACACCGAGCTGGTGAAGAAGGACGGCCTCTCGCTGTCCTCGGACCCGTACGGCTCCGTGTTCTACCTGACCACCGGCTTCCACGGCCTGCACGTGACGGGCGGTCTCATCGCCTTCCTGCTGGTCCTCGGCCGAACGTACGCCGCCAAGAGGTTCACTCACGAGCAGGCAACCGCCGCCATCGTCGTGTCCTACTACTGGCACTTCGTCGATGTCGTCTGGATCGGCCTCTTCGCCACGATCTACATGATCAAGTAATCGGCGCCGCCGTCACGGCGGACCGAGACATCCAGCAAGCATCGACGCAGAAGATCCTGACACCGGGGTAATCCGTGAAAAAGCTCTCCGCACGACGACGCCATCCGCTGGCGGCGGTCGTCGTCCTACTTCTCGCGCTGGCGGCCACTGGGGGGCTGTACGCCGCGTTCGCGCCTGCGAGCACGGCGAAGGCCGATGAAACCGCCCAGTCCCTCGCCATCGAGGAGGGCAAGAAGCTCTACTCCGTCGGCTGCGCCAGCTGCCACGGAACCGGCGGTCAGGGCACCACTGACGGCCCCTCCCTCGTCGGCGTCGGTTCGGCCGCCGTCGACTTCCAGGTCGGCACGGGTCGCATGCCGGCCCAGCAGCCGGGCGCCCAGGTCCCGAAGAAGAAGGTCATCTACTCGCAGGCTGAGATCGATCAGCTCGCGGCGTACGTGGCGTCTCTCGGTGCCGGTCCGATCACGCCGACCGAGAGCCAGTACAGCCCTGACGGTGCCGACATCGCCAAGGGTGGCGAGCTGTTCCGCACCAACTGTGCCCAGTGCCACAACTTCACCGGTGAGGGTGGCGCGCTGACCTACGGCAAGTACGCCCCGAGCCTCGAAGGCGTGAGCCCGAAGCACCTCTACGAGGCCATGCAGACCGGCCCGCAGAACATGCCCTCCTTCCCGGACACGACGATGCCCGAGAAGGAGAAGAAGGACATCATCGCGTACGTCCAGGCCGTCAACAGCGACAAGGCCGACAACCCGGGCGGTCTCAAGCTCGGTGGCCTCGGCCCCGTCAGCGAGGGCCTGTTCGCCTGGGTCTTCGGTCTGGGTGCGCTGATCGCAGTTGCCATCTGGGTCGCGGCCCACACCGCTAAGGCCAAGAAGTCATGAGTAGCCAAGAGATTCCAGAAGAGAACCTGCCGGCAGGGCAGGACACCGCGCACGGCGCGGTGAAGGTCGCCGACGACCCGTTCGCCGACCCGGGCCTTCCGCCCCACAAGCCCCGCATCCAGGACATCGACGAGCGGGCCGCCCGTCGGTCCGAGCGCGCGGTGGCGTTCATGTTCACGCTGTCGATGCTGGCCACGATCGGCTTCATCGCCTCGTACGTGATCTTCCCGGTCGACAAGATCGTGTACATCTGGCCCTTCGGCCGGGTGTCCGCGCTCAACTTCGCGCTGGGCTGGACCCTGGGTCTCGCGCTCTTCTTCATCGGCGCGGGCGCGGTCCACTGGGCCCGCACCCTGATGTCCGACGTCGAGATCGCGGACGAGCGGCACCCGATCGCGGCCGACGCCGAGACCAAGGCGAAGGTCATGTCGGACTTCGCGGCCGGTGCCGCCGAGTCGGGCATGGGCCGCCGCAAGCTCATCCGCAACACGATGTTCGGCGCGCTGTCGCTCGTTCCGCTCTCCGGCCTCGTGCTGCTGCGTGACATGGGCCCGCTGCCCGAGAAGAAGCTCCGGACCACCATGTGGGCCAAGGGCCTTCAGCTCATCAACATGAACACGCACGAGCCGCTGCGTCCCGAGGACGTCGCGGTCGGTTCGCTGACCTTCGCGATGCCGGAAGGCCTCTCGGAGCACGACCACCACTTCCAGACCGAGATCGCCAAGGCCGCCCTGATGATCGTCCGGATCCAGCCGGAGGACATCAAGGACAAGCGCGAGCTCGAGTGGTCGCACGAGGGCATCGTCGCCTTCTCGAAGATCTGCACCCACGTGGGCTGCCCGATCTCCCTGTACGAGCAGCAGACGCACCACGTCCTCTGCCCGTGCCACCAGTCCACCTTCGACCTCTCCGACGGCGCCCGCGTCATCTTCGGCCCGGCCGGTCACGCCCTCCCGCAGCTGCGGATCGGCGTGAACGACAAGGGCTTCCTGGAGGCGCTCGGCGACTTCGACGAGCCCGTCGGTCCTTCCTTCTGGGAGCGCGGATGAGCACCGTGACCGATACCAAGAAAGCGCCCGCCGGTGAGCGGGTCGCCGACTGGGCCGACGGTCGCCTGGGGATCTACACGCTGGCCAAGGCCAACATGCGGAAGATCTTCCCGGACCACTGGTCCTTCATGCTGGGCGAGATCTGCCTCTACAGCTTCCTCATCATCATCCTGACGGGCGTCTATCTGACGATGTTCTTCCACCCGTCGATGAACGAGGTGGAGTACGTCGGACCGTACGTCCCGCTCCAGGGACAGCTGATGTCCGAGGCGTTCAACTCGACCATGCACATCTCGTTCGAGGTGCGCGGTGGTCTGCTGATCCGGCAGATCCACCACTGGGCGGCGCTGATCTTCCTCGCCGGCATGTTCGTGCACATGATGCGCGTGTTCTTCACGGGTGCGTTCCGCAAGCCCCGTGAGATCAACTGGCTGTTCGGCTTCCTGCTGTTCTTCCTGGGCATGTTCACCGGCTTCACCGGTTACTCGCTCCCGGACGACCTGCTCTCCGGCACCGGTGTCCGCTTCATGCAGGGCGCGATCCTGTCCGTCCCGGTCATCGGCACGTACCTGTCGATGTTCCTGTTCGGCGGGGAGTTCCCCGGCGGCGACTTCGTGGCCCGGTTCTACTCGGCCCACATCCTGCTGCTGCCCGGCATCATGCTCGGCCTCGTGGTGGCCCACCTCATCCTGGTGTTCTTCCACAAGCACACGCAGTTCGAGGGCCCCGGCCGCACGAACAAGAACGTCGTGGGCATGCCGCTGCTGCCGGTCTACATGGCCAAGGCCGGAGGCTTCTTCTTCCTGGTCTTCGGTGTCATCGCGGTCATCTCCGCGATCGCCTCGATCAACCCCATCTGGGCCATCGGCCCGTACCGCCCGGACCAGGTGTCCACCGGCGCCCAGCCCGACTGGTACATGGGCTTCGCCGAGGGTCTGATCCGTGTCATGCCGGGCTGGGAGATCAACCTCTGGGGCCACACGCTGGTCCTGGGCGTGATGATCCCGCTGGCGGTCTTCCCGGCGGTCCTCGCGGCGATCGCGGTCTACCCGTTCATCGAGTCGTGGATCACCGGCGACAAGCGCGAGCACCACATCGCGCAGCGCCCGCGCAACGCTCCGACGCGCACCGGTTTCGGTGTCGCCTGGATCACCGCGTACATGATCATGCTGGTGGGTGGTGGAAACGACCTCTGGGCGACCCACTTCCACCTGTCGCTCAACTCGATCACCTGGTTCGTGCGGATCTTCTTCTTCGTCGGCCCGGTCATCGCGTTCGTCGTCACCAAGCGGATCTGCCTCGGCCTCCAGCGCCGCGACAAGGACAAGGTGCTGCACGGCCGCGAGTCCGGCATCATCAAGCGCCTGCCGCACGGTGAGTTCGTCGAGATCCACGAGCCGCTCAGCCAGGGCGAGAGGCACCGCCTCACCGCGCACGAGCAGTACGAGGCCGCGGAGCTTCCGCCGGCCGTCGACGAGAACGGTGTCGAGCGCAAGATCGGGCGCATGGAGAAGCTCCGGGTCAAGCTCAACAAGGGCTACTACGGCGACGACAACCAGATCGCCAAGCCCACGGTGGAGGAGTACAAGGAGATCGAGAGCGGCCACGGCCACCACTGATCACCTGGATCCTCCGACTTTCTGAAGTCGCCACAGCGGGAGCCCCGTCCATTCGATGGACGGGGCTCTTTGCCGTCCCCGGGGGTCGATAGGGTGGAGCCCTAGCCGTTACGGACTCACCAGGAGCTGCCATGAGCGCTGCGACCCCCGCTGGAGGACCTACGTCGGCGGGCCGCTCCTGGCCCGTCGTACTGGAAGGTCTGCTGACCGGCCGCGACCAGAGCGCCGAGGACACCGCCTGGGCGATGGACCGGATCCTGCGCGGCGAGGCCACCGACGCCCAGATCGCCGGCTTCGCGGTCGCCCTGCGCGCCAAGGGCGAGACCGTCGACGAGATCACCGGCCTCGTCCGCACCATGTACGAGCACGCCAACACGATCGAGGTGCCCGGCCCGTCCGTCGACATCGTCGGCACCGGCGGCGACGGCGCCAAGACCGTCAACATCTCCACGATGTCCGCGATCGTCGTCGCCGGCACCGGTGCCAAGGTCGTCAAGCACGGCAACCGGGCCGCGTCCTCCGCCTCCGGCGCCTCCGACGTCCTGGAGAAGCTGGGCGTCAATCTGCAGCTGACCCCGCAGCGGGTCGCCGAGGTCGCGGAGGAGGCCGGGATCACCTTCTGCTTCGCGGTGAAGTTCCACCCGGCGCTGCGTCATGTCGCCGCGGCCCGCAAGGAACTCGGCATCCGGACCACCTTCAACTTCCTCGGTCCGCTCACCAACCCGGCCCGCGTCAAGGCCCAGGCGACCGGCGTGGCCGATGCCCGGATGGCTCCGATCATGGCCGGGGTGCTGGCCGACCGCGGCTCCTCCGCGCTCGTCTTCCGCGGCGACGACGGCCTGGACGAGCTGACCACCACCGCCACCTCGCGGGTCTGGGTGGTCCGCGACGGTTCGGTACGCGAGGAGGCCTTCGATCCTCGGGACGTCGGCATCGACCTCGTACCGGTGGAGGCCCTGCGCGGCGCCGACGCCTCGTACAACGCCGACGTCGCCCGCCGACTGCTCGCGGGGGAGACCGGTCCGGTACGGGACGCGGTGCTGCTCAACTCGGCGGCGGCGCTGACCGCGCTCACGCCGGGGGAGGGCACCCTGGTGGAGGAGATCCGCGTCGGCATCGAGAAGGCCGCGGAGGCGATCGACTCCGGCGAGGCCCGCCGGGCCCTGGAGCGCTGGATCACCGCCAGCAACGCCTGATCCCTCGCACGTCGTATGCCCAAGACCCCGGTCCAGTATGCGGACCGGGGTCTTGCGCTTCGTCGATCATGTGGCAGGATGCTCTACAGGTCACGAGTGACAGCGTTTTGGCCCCGGCTTGCTGTCCGGCAACCCTCCGTCCGTGGCGGGGTGCCCCGGGTGATGACCAGGCCGTAGGCAGCGAGGTCTACGGCAAGCGCGGACCCCTCGAACACCAGGGGTCCTGGTCTCTCGAGGAGCTTTTTCCGTGAGCAAGCGAATGCGATAGGGCGAATACGCCCCTTCTTCACCCTCGGATCATCGGATCAGGGTCACTTCCGCGTACCCGTGTACCCGCGTGCACTTCCGTGCCCTCCCATGTCCTCCGAGGCATCACCCGTACCCCGCCATGTCCGGCCGCGTACGGGATCACCGAAGCCATTCAGCACCGCCCGCCGGGAGATACCGCCATGTCCGCACGCCCTGACGCCGTCGTCACCGCCACCGCCACCGCTGTCGTCGAGACCGCCGCCGAGTCCGCCGACCCCTGCTGCGACGCCCCGCTGCCCGTGCTCGGCCGCGACGTCACCGTCCCGCTCGTCACCGGCGGCGAGGTGACCTACGCCGCGCTCGACTACGCGGCCAGCGCCCCGGCCCTCCAGCGGGTGTGGGACGACGTCGCCGCGTACGCCCCCTACTACGGCAGCGTCCACCGCGGCGCCGGCTACCTCTCCCAGCTCTCCACCGACCTCTTCGAGAACAGCCGCGTCACCGTCGCCGAGTTCCTCGACTGCCGCCCCGGCGACCAGGTCGTCTTCACCCGCTCCACCACCGACTCGCTCAACCTGCTCGCCGCCACCCTCCCCGCCGACTGCCAGGTCTTCGTCTTCGAGACCGAGCACCACGCCTCGCTGCTGCCCTGGCGTGACGCCCGGGTCACCTACCTCAACGCGCCGCGCACCCCGGAGCAGGCCGTCGCCACCCTGGAGCGCGCCCTCGCCGACCGCGACCCGTACGGTCCCGCCCTGGTCTGCGTCACCGGCGCCTCCAACGTCACCGGTGAGCTGTGGCCGGTGAAGGAACTCGCCGCCGCCGCCCACGCCCACGGCGCCCGGATCGTGCTCGACGCCGCCCAGCTCGCGCCCCACCACCCGGTCTCCGTGCAGGAGCTGGACGTGGACTGGATCGCCTTCTCCGGGCACAAGCTGTACGCGCCCTTCGGCTCGGGCGTCCTCGCGGGCCGCGCCGACTGGCTGCAGGACTCCGAGCCCTACCTCGCGGGCGGCGGCGCCTCCCGCAAGGTGGCGCGTCGGGCCGACGGTGGTGTGGACGTGGAGTGGCACACCACCGCGGCCCGGCACGAGGCCGGCTCCCCGAACGTCATCGGCGTGTACTCCATCGCCTCCGCCTGCAAGGCGCTCGCCGAGGCCGGTTTCGAGGGGCTCGTGGCCCGCGAGAAGCACCTGATCGCCAAGGTCCGCGAGGGTCTCGCCGAGGTTCCCGAGGTCAAGGTGCTCTCGCTGTTCGGCGACGACGCCCCCCGCGTCGGTGTCATCTCCTTCGTCGTGGAGGGCTGGAACAGCTCCCACTTCGCCGCCGCGCTCTCCGCCGAGTACGGCATCGGCGTCCGCGACGGTCTGTTCTGCGCCCACCCGCTGGTCCGCACGCTGCTCGGCAGCGACCCGCAGGACCCGGGCGAGTGCGGCGCCCCCGAGGCGGCGCCCGGTGAGCGCTCCCTCAACGCCATCCGGGTGAGCTTCGGCGCCGGTACGCCGGACGAGCACGTGGAGCGGTTCGTCGGCGCCGTGAAGGAGCTCGTCCGCGACGGCGCGCAGTGGAAGTACCGTACCGAGGACGGCCGCTGCGTCCCGGACCGCGGCTGAGGACTCACTCGTACGGGTGAAGGGGGCCTCCCGAGCGGGAGGCCCCCTTCACCCGTGCCGTGTACGAGGACTCAGGACTCCAGCCCGATGGCGAAGGCCGCCTCCAGATCGTGCTGGGAGTACGTACGGAAGGCGACATGCGTGTCCGTGGCCTCGACGCCCGGGATCTTGCTGATGCTGCCGGGGATCACGTCCGCCAGGTCGTCGTGACGGGGCACGCGGACCATGGCGATGAGGTCGTAGGTGCCGGTCACCGAGAAGACCTCGCTGACGCTGTCGAGCGCGGCGATCGACTCGGCGATCTCGGGGATGCGGTCCACGCTGGTCTTGATGAGCACGATCGCGGTGATCACGGCTGGCTTTCTCCCTCGGTCGCCGCGGCTTGGGCTTTCACTCTATCCCCACCCCGGTAGCGCCCCCAGGCGTAGAGGAAGCCGACGGAGAAGCCCACCACATGGGCCAGATAGGCGACGCCGGGACCGGCGCCCGCCGCCCGCGCGGCCAGCCACTGCAGCACGAACCAGAAGATCAGCACGATCCAGGCGGGGAAGCGCAGCGGCAGGAAGAAGAGGAACGGGAAGAGACTGGTGACCCGGGAGCGCGGGAAGAGGAAGAGAAAGGCCCCGAGCACCCCGGAGATCGCCCCGGACGCCCCGACCAGGGTCTGCTCGCTGTTCGCGTGCGCCACCGCGTACCCGAGCAGTGCGAGGTAGCCCGTGCCCAGGTAGAAGAGGGCGAACTCGACGGGACCCATGCGCTCCTCGGCCATCGCTCCGAAGACGTACAGGAACAGCATGTTTCCCAGCAGGTGGAGCCAGCTGCCGTGGACGAAGAGCGCGGTGAGCGGGGTGAGCAGGGCGCGGGGCTCGCCGCTCATCAGTTCGGCCGGGACGACGCCCCAGCGGCGGAAGTACTCGCCCTGCGCCGCGAGGAGCTGGTCGCCCGTGCCGTACACCGGGTTGAGCCCGGAGACCGGGCCGATCGCGAAGAGCAGACAGCAGGCGGCGATCAGTCCGTACGTCACCGTGGGTCCGCTGCGCGTGCCCCGCCAGGCACCGAGGGCCGCACCTCGCCAGTCGATCATGGACAGATCATGGCGTACCGGGGCCGAACTGGACAGAGTGCCTCGCCGTGCCCCCGGGTACCGGCGAGGCCGTAGGGTAACGGGCAGTACAACCGCAGTTCGACGGCGCACCGCGGCTCCCGCACCTGGTACCACGCAACAGGAAGAAGGACGGCACGATGACGACGGTTCCCCTGCCGACCGCCGAGACCCGGTGGCGCTGCACGCTCTGCGGCAACCTGACCCGCTTCGACGTGACGCGCTCGTCCAAGGTCGTCGAGTACGTCCATCTGGACCTCGCGGGAGACCCGACGGTCGAGGAGCGGCAGGTGGTCAGTGAGACCATCGAGTCGGTCCGCTGCCGGTGGTGCAACGCGGTGGATCAGATCGAACTGGTGGACAGGCCGGGCGCCGCTTCCTGAGGGACGGCGCGGACGACATAGGGGTGACGGATCGTGGAGCAGCCCGCGCACGGTGGAGAACCGGCCGGCGCGGCAGGTGACGCTGCCGAGGCGCTCGACCACCCACTGCCGGAAGGCGTACGGCGGCGGGTCGTCGCGCTGGTCGCTGACGCCTTCGGCGGGCTGACCGTCGCGGAGCTGCCCGCACCCCTGAGGCAGTACGCCCGCTTCACCGCGACCCGGCGGGCCAAGTTCGCCGGGAACGCGATGGCCGCCGCCCTGGAGAGCGACCCGCTCTTCCGGCAGCGGATCGGCGAACGGTTCAAGCACGGCCAGCCCGAGCTGGCCGGAGCCGTCGAGACCGGCACCCCGCCCGCCGCCGCCGACCCCGTCGACGTGGCGGCGGCCGCCTATGTGCTGCGCCCGCCCGGCTGGGTCAAGCTCGTGGCCGCCGCGGGCGAGGAGGCCCAGCGCGTCGACGCCGAGCGCGCCGACGAAGCGGGCCGGCGGGAACTGGAACGGCTGCGCGAGGAACTCGCCGCAGCCCGGGACCGCTCGCGCGGTGAGACCGAGCAGCTGCGCCATGACCTGGAGGCGGCCCGGAAGGAAGCGGAATCGCTTCACCGCAAGCTGCGCAGCGCCCAGAGCGACGTGAAGCGTGGTGAGGCCGCGCTGCGCCGGGTCCAGGGCGAGATCGACACCGCGAAGGCGGAGGCGGCGGCTCAGGTGTCGTCCGCCGAGAGCGAGAGCCGGCGGCTCAAGGCCAGGCTCGGCGAGGTCGAGGCGGCCCTGGAGGCGAGCCGCAGGACGGCCCGCGAGGGGCGCTCGGTGGAGGACATGCGGCTGCGGCTGCTGCTCGACACCGTTCTCGACGCCGCCCAGGGGCTGCGCCGCGAACTCGCGCTGCCACCCGTGTCGATGCACCCCGCGGACACCGTGGACGCGGTGGAGCCGGGGCGGATGTCGCCGAAGGACATCGCGGCGCGGGCGCTCTCCGAGACCGACCCGGCGCTGCTCGACCAGCTCCTCGCGCTGCCGCAGGCGCATCTGGTCGTCGACGGCTACAACGTCACCAAGACCGGCTATCCGACGATGCCGTTGGAGAAGCAGCGGCTGCGGCTGCTCGGCAGCCTGTCCGCGCTCGCGGCCCGCTCGGGCGCCGAGGTCACCTGTGTCTTCGACGGGGCGGAGCTGGCGGCCCCGGTGCTGCTCGCGCCGCCGCGCGGGGTGCGGGTGCTGTTCTCCAAGCCCGGTGTGACGGCCGACGAGTTGATCCGTCAGCTGGTACGGGCGGAGCCGCCGGGCCGGCCGGTCGTGGTGGTGAGCACCGACCGCGAGGTGGCCGACGGAGTGGCGAAGGCCGGTGCGCGGCCGGTGGCGTCCGCCTTGTTGCTGAAGCGGCTTTCGCGGCTCTCATGACGCATCGCACGACATCGCAACTCTCGGGCCTTATGCCCGAATTCTGGACGGCGGACCGTCAAGTGCCCATCACTGCCCGTGCGGTACGTGTAAATTAAGTGGTCCGTGGGCAATATTTTTGCCAGTGGGATTTGAACTGATCACAACTTGGTCACTAGGGTCGAGCTTCGAACCTTCGCGCGGTTGATCACCCATCCGGGGTGGCGGCGGAGGAACCGCCTGCCCCTTACCGGTTGGGCGGCTCTGAGGAAGAAGGAGCTCGCCTTCGTGGCGTCCCACCGTCGACCCAAGCAGCCGAGCCGCATGCGCGTGACCGTGCTCACCGCGACCGCAGCGGCCGCCGTCGCTCTCACCGCCCAGAGCGGTGCCCAGGCGGCCCCCGCCAAGCCCAAGATCGACGAGGTCAAGTCGAAGGTCGACAAGCTGCACCACGAGGCCGAAGAGGCCACGGAGCAGTACAACCTCGCCGAGGAGCGCCGCGGCAAGCTGCAGAAGGAGATCAGCAACCTTCAGGACAAGGTGGCCCGCGGCCAGCAGGAGCTCAACACCCTGCGCGACCAGATCGGTTCGGTCGCCAGCGCCCAGTACCGCTCCGGTGGCATCGACCCCGCGCTGCAGCTCTTCCTCTCCGCCGACCCGGACACCTACCTCGACAAGGCGTCCGCGATCGACCAGCTGAGTGCCCAGCAGGCCGACGTCCTCACCACGATCCAGGCCAAGCAGCGCAGCCTCGCGCAGCAGCGCGCCGAGGCCACCACGAAGCTCGGCGACCTCGAGGACGTCCGCAAGACGCTCGGCGAGAAGAAGAAGAAGTTCCAGAGCAAGCTGGCCGACGCCCGCAAGCTCCTCAACACCCTGACCGAGGCCGAGCGGGCCAAGATCAGGCAGAAGGAGCAGGAGCAGGAGCAGCGCGCCAGCCGCGCGGCCGGCGAGCGCGTCGACCTCGGCAACGAGGCCCCCGCGTCCGGCTTCGGCGCCGCGGCGCTCAGCGCCGCCGCCACCCGGATCGGCATGCCGTACGCCTCCGGTCACGAGGGCCCCAACTCGTTCGACTGCTCCGGTCTGACCCAGTGGGCCTACGGCAAGGCCGGCATCGACCTCACCCGCACCACCTACACCCAGCAGAACGACGGCACGAAGATCGGCCGCAGCCAGCTCAAGCCGGGCGACCTGGTCTTCTTCAACAACCTGTCGCACGTGGGTCTGTACGCGGGCAACAACACGGTCCTGCACGCCCCGTACTCGGGCGTCAACGTCCGCTACGAGTCCATGAACACCCTGGGCTCCTTCCAGTTCGGTGTCCGTATCGGCGGCTGACCCGCCCCGACGCGACCCGCGCAGCCGACCGCCCAATCGGGTGGTTCGCCGCGACGCGAGCTGACCTGACGCCCCGCCGGTGACCTGTGATCTCCGGCGGGGCGTCACTTTGTGTGTCCGGAGGGTTCGTTGGACGCGGAGTGATCAGCGGCTACTGTCTGCCGCTCCAGTCAGCGTCGAGCCGAACGGAGCGCGATCCGTGGCGTCCCACCGCCGACCCGCCAGGGTCACCGTCCTCACCGCCGCCGCGGCCACCGCGGCGGCGTCCCTCGGGGCCGTCCCCGCGAGCGCCGACCCCGGGGCCGGACCCGCGGCCACCCGCGCCACGGTCGACCGGCTCTTCGAGGAGGCCGAGAAGGCCACGGAGGGCTACAACCGGGCGGACGAGAAGACGGACGCGCTGCGCCGGACGGTCTCCCAGGCCCAGGACAGCCTCGCCCGGGGCCAGGAGCGCATCAACCGCATGCGGGGCGCGCTCGGTTCGGTCGCCGGCGCCCAGTACCGCTCCGGCGGCATCGACCCGGCCATCGCCCTGCTGCTCTCCTCCGACCCGGACACCTACCTCGACCGGGCCTCCGCGCTCGACCGGCTCACCGCCCGGCAGGGCGTCGCGCTCGCCGAACTCCAGCGGGAGCAGCGCCGGCTGAAGCAGCAGCGGTCCGAGGCCCGTACGGCCCTGGTCGAGCTGGAGCGCAGCCGGGCCGAGGTCGCCCGGCACAAGCGCGTCGTCGAGGGCAAGCTCGCCGAGGCCCGCCGCGTGCTCGCCAGCCTCACCGTCGAGGAGCGCGCCGACTTCGACCGGGCATCGCGCTCCGGCGGGCGCGCGGAGGAACTCCCGCCCATGGCCGAGGCGCCCCCGGGTTCCTCCCGGGCGTCCGCCGCGGTGATCGCCGCCCGCAGCGCGATCGGCAAGCCGTACGTGTGGGGGGCGACCGGCCCCTCCGCCTTCGACTGCTCGGGCCTGATGGTCTGGTCGTACGGGCAGGCCGGGATCAGTCTGCCCCGCACCTCCTCCGCGCAGCGGTACGCGGGCCGTCAGGTGCCGCTCGCCCAGGCGCAGCCCGGTGACCTCGTCACCTACCGGGGCGATGCCAGCCACGTCGGGATCTACGCGGGCAACGGGCAGGTCATCCACGCCCCCTACCCGGGCGCGCGGGTGCGCTACGACCCGGTGAACATGATGTCGCACGTGACGGTGACCCGGGTCTGAGCCCGGCTGCCGGGCCCGGGCCGCCCCGGGCGCGGGGGCCGTCACCCGCACCGGGAGCCGGTCCCGCCGTTCCGACCGTACGATCGGAGGCGTGGCAGGTCAGGGGTGTGGAGCGCGGCGGTCGGCGACGGCCTGCCTGCTGGCCCTGCTGCTCGCGCTCGTCGGGCTCGTCGGCTGCGGTACGGGGACCAGGCCCGCCGACACGGCGGCCCGGGAGATACAGGGGCTCCTCGACCGGCACGCCAGGGCGCTCCTCGACCGCGACCGGCCCGGCTACCTGGCCGCCGTCGACCCCGCGTACGCGCCGACCGCCCTGACCGTCTTCCGGCGGCTCGCGACGGTTCCCGTCGACGGCTGGACGTACCGGCTCACCGGGATCGACCGCACGGCCCCCGACCGCGTCACCGTCCGCGCCGAACTCGGCTACCGGCTCAAGGGCCACGACAAGCGGCCCGTCACCGGCGACCGGGTCCTGAACCTGACCGAACGGGACGGACGCTGGTACGTGACCGGTGACCGTCCGGCGCAGGGCGCGCCCCGGCACCTCTGGGAGCAGGGCGACGTCGCCGCCGTCCGCGGCGCCCGCTCGCTCGTCCTCGGCGTCGGCCAGAAGCCCGAGCGGCTCCGGGAGATCGCCGCGGCCGCCGACCGGGCCGTCCCCGCCGTCTCCGCCGCCTGGCCCGCCGACTGGGCCCGGGAGGTGGTCGTCCTCGTCCCCGGCTCGCTGGAGGGGATGGGGGAGCTCCTCGGGGCACCCGGGACCTCCTACCGGGGCATCGCCGCCGTCACCACGGGGGAGACCCGGGGCGGTGCGGACGCGCCCGCGGACCGGGTGATCGTCAACCCGGAGGCGTACGGGGTCCTCGGCGCGTTCGGCCGGCAGCTCGTCCTCACCCACGAGACCGTCCATGTCGCCACCCGCGCCGACACCACCCCGTCGACCCCGGTCTGGCTCTCCGAGGGCTTCGCCGACTGGGTCGCCTACCGGGACGCCGGCCGCACCCCCGCCCAGGCCGCCCCCGAACTGGGCCGCGCCGTCCGCGCGGGCGAACTGCCCGCCCAGCTCCCGGAGGACCCCGACTTCGCCTTCGGCGGGGACGCCGAGGCGCTGGCCCGGGCGTACGAGGGCGGCTGGCTGGCCTGTGCGCTGATCGCGGACCGCTGGGGCGAGGCGGGACTGACGGACTTCTACCGGGCGGTGGGCGCGCACCCCGGCCGGGAGGGCGCGGTGGAGAAGGCCCTCCAGGAGGTGCTGGACACCACGCCCGGGGAGTTCACCGCCGACTGGCGCGCCTATCTGCGGGAGCGGCTCGGCTAGGCCGTGTCCCGGGAGGTGCCCTCCAGGGCGGCCAGTGCGTCCGTCAGCCAGGCCTTCTCGGCCGTGCCCGTCGCTCGGGCGATCCGCAGCATGCCCTGGCGGAAGAGGTCCGGCTCCCGCTCGACGCTGACCGGGGTTCCGCCCTCGTAGAAGAAGCTGGCCGGGGTGTTCAGGAACTCCTGGCGGCGGCGGAGGACGGCCGCCTGGTCCGCCGGGTCGGGGAGCCGGCCCAGGAAGGCGAGCAGGGTGAAGAAGCGCTGGCCGTCGGTGATCTCGGCGTCCTTGGGGGTGCGCAGCCGGGCGAGCAGGTCCCGGCGGCCCTCGGGGGTGAGGGAGAGGGTCCGGCGCGGGGCGGCGCTCGCGCCGGGCTCCGTCCGGCTGTCCACCAGGCCGTTCTTCACCAGGCGGTTGATCGCCGGGTAGAGGGCACCGTCGCTGACGGGGCGCACATGACCGCTGAGGCCGTTGATGCGTTCCTTCAGCTCGTACCCGTGCAGCGGCTTCTCGTCCAGGAAACCCAGGATCGACAGCTCCAGCACCGGGTGTCCTCCTTCACGGCTGTCGTCGGACCGGTCGCCATGGTATCTCTTTTCGATGTGCCTCGATTCGAGGTACATCGAAAAGAGGGGGATGCTTTCCTATGTCCGCGCACCGCCGCACGCTCGTCCGGCTCGCCCGCCCGGTCTATCTCGAACTCCTGGCCGGAGTCGCCGCCGGCGTCATCAACATGGTCTGGGTCGCCCGGCTCGGCGGGGGCGCCGTCGCCGCCGTCGCGATCGCCACCAACGTCGAGAACCTGCTCCTCGGCGTCGTCCTCGTGGCCGGTTCCGGCACCACCGTGCTCGTCGCCCGCGCCCGCGGCGCCGACGACCCGGGCGCCGTCCGCGCCGCCGTCCGGGGCGCCGCCGCCCTCGGCGCCCTGCTGATACCACCCGTGGCCCTCGGCGGGTACCTGCTGCGCGACCCGCTCGCCGCCCTGCTGCTCGGCGGCCCGGACCACCCCGCCCACGCCCTGGCCGTCGCCTACTTCGCGGTCTCGCTCCCCGGCACGGCCGTCTTCTTCGCCACGAACGTCCTCGACGGCATCCTCAAGGGCGCGGGCGACACCCGCACCCCCATGCGGCTCGCCTTCCTCGCCAACGGACTGATCCTCGTCCTCGACCCGCTGCTCATCCACGCGTACGGGGTGCAGGGCGCCGCCCTCGCCACCGTCACCGGCCGGGCCGTCGCCCTCGCCGTCGGACTGCTCGCCCTGCGCCGCAACCCCCTGCTCAGGGCCGCCCGTGCCGCCCGCCGGGCCGAGCGGACCGCCGCCGCCCTGCGCCGGACCGCGGTCACCGGACTGCCGATGGGCGTCGACTTCGCCGTCCGGATGGCGGGGGCCCTCGCCCTCGTCTCCGTCGTGGCCCGGCTCGGTGTCACCGAGATCGCCGCCTACGGCATCGCCACCAAGGCCATGTACGTGGCGACCATGGCCTTCTACGCCGTCCGGCAGGCCGCCGCCATCCACAGCGCCCATCTCCTCGGAGCGGGCCGCGACGAACGCCGGGCCGTCGGACGACAGGCCCTGCTGCTCGGCGGGGTGCTCGGCGCCGGCTCCGCGGGAGTGCTGCTCCTGGGCGCGGGACCCGTCATGCGGGCCTTCGGCGCCGAGCCCGCCGTGGCGGATGCGGGCGCGCTCTTCCTGCGCTGCCTCGGCCCCTATCTGCTGCTCATGGCCGGATACATCGCGCTCGCCGGGGTCTTCGAGGGCACCGGGGCGAGCCCGTACCTCGCCCGGATCACCGTCGCGGGCGTCCTGGTCCAGCTGCCGCTCGCGTACGGCCTCTCAGGTCTCGGACTGCCCGGGATCTGCCTGGCCATGGCCCTCGCCATGGCGGCCCAGTGCGCGGCACTGGGACTGCTGCACCGCCGTACCGTCGGCGCCCCTCAGCGCGAGCCGGACAGCGCCTTCTCGCGCTCCGGCTGAGTCGCCTGCGCGGGCACGACCGCGGACCCGGTGAGACGGGGCTCCGTCACCGTCTGCTGCCACAGGATCCGGCAGGCGATGAGCGTGGCCGCGATCAGCAGACCGTTCCGGGTGAACAGCACCGCGATGCCCAGCGGATCGCTCCTGGTCACGTGGGAGAACCACACCGGGAACTCGAACTGCGTCACCGCCGCCGCCCACACGATCAGATGCGCCGGCCGCTCCATCCGGCTCGACCGGTACGCGAGACACACCGCCGCCAGACCGACCAGCCACAGCATGTACTGCGGGGACAGCACCCGGCTCGTCGTGGTGAAGAGCAGCACCGCCACGAAGCCCGCGTCGGCGACCGTCGACGAGGTGAAGCGGCGTGCCTTGAACCGCCAGAGCAGCAGCCAGCCGAAGGCGGCGAAGGTGAGGACCATCGCGGCCGTCGAGACGGTGGAGACGTACGGGCCGAGGAACTCGATCGAGCCGTAGTTCATCTGCGCCTCGCCGCTCCAGCCGAAGTGCCGGGCCACGTGGAAGACCATCGCGCCCAGCGACTCGACCTCGGTGCCCCGGTCGCGCTGGAAGGAGAGGAAGGCGAGCGCGCCCGGCATCCACAGCACGCAGAACAGCAGCACCGCGGCCGCCGCGCCCACCGCCACGGGCCAGGAGCGGAAGGTCGCCCTGCCCTTCGGGGTGCCCGCGAGCAGCAGCACCGGCCACACCTTCAGGACCGCACCGAAGCCCGCGAGAGCGCCCAGGACGCGCGGGCTCCGGCCGGCCGCGAGTATCGCCGCCACCGCGACGGCGGTCACCATCACGTCGTACCGGGCGTACACGGTCGGGCCGAGCAGGGCGACGCCCGCGATCCAGATCCAGGCACCGCGCGGCGAGCGGCCGGCCCGGCGGCCCGTGTGCAGGAGCAGCCCGAAGACGAGCGCGTCACAGAGGAAGGCGAGGACGAAGAAGGCGGCCGAGTAGCCGAGGAAGGGCAGCAGCCCCGGGGCGAGGATCGCGAACGCGGCGGCCGGCGGGTACTGCCAGGTCACGTCGTCCAGCGGATACGTGCCCGTCCGCAGGACCTCGTACCAGCCCTGGTAGATGTTCTCGATGTCGAACGTGATGTCCGGTCCGGGGATCACCACGACCTTGAAGACGCACAGCAGCAGGATGACCCGGGTCAGGGCCCAGAGGCCGACCGGCAGTCGCAGACCCGTGCGTGACCACTTCCCCACTGCGCCCGTCATCACTGTCTCGTCCTTGTCCTGTCGGCCCGCTCACGCGGGGGAGTGGTGGTGCTGGGCGGTGGGTGCGCTCGCGGTAGATTCGGCCACGATGCACAAGACCCTGATCGTAACCAACGACTTCCCGCCGCGTCCCGGCGGAATCCAGGCCTTCCTGCACAACATGGCCCTCCGCCTGGATCCCGAACAGATCGTGGTCTACGCCTCCACCTGGAAGCGCAGCCGCGAAGGGGCCGAGGCGACGGCCGCGTTCGACGCCGAACAGCCTTTCACGGTCGTCCGGGATCGCACCACCATGCTGTTGCCCACACCTCGGGTCACCGCCCGTGCCACCGCGCTCCTGCGCGAGCACGGCTGCGAGTCCGTGTGGTTCGGCGCGGCCGCGCCGCTCGGCCTGATGGCCCCCGCGCTGCGCAGGGCCGGCGCGCGGCGACTCGTCGCCACCACGCACGGCCACGAGGCGGGCTGGGCCCAGCTGCCCGCCTCCCGGCAGCTGCTGCGGCGGATCGGCGAGGGCACGGACACGATCACCTACCTCGGCGAGTACACCCGCTCCCGGATCGCCGCGGCCCTCACGCCGGCCGCCGCGGACCGGATGACGCAGCTCCCGCCGGGTGTCGACGAGAAGACCTTCCACCCCGACTCGGGCGGCGCGGAGGTCCGCGCCCGCCTCGGGCTCAGCGACCGCCCCGTGGTCGTCTGTGTCTCCCGGCTCGTCCCGCGCAAGGGCCAGGACACCCTGATCCGGGCCATGCCGCAGATCCTGCGCCATGTGCCGGACGCGGTCCTCCTGATCGTCGGCGGCGGCCCGTACGAGAAGGACCTGCACCGTCTCGCCGCCGAGACCGGGGTGGCCGGATCCGTACGCTTCACCGGCGCCGTCCCCTGGTCGGAGCTGCCCGCCCACTACGGAGCCGGTGACGTCTTCGCCATGCCCTGCCGCACCCGGCGCGGCGGCCTCGACGTCGAGGGCCTCGGCATCGTCTACCTGGAGGCTTCCGCGACCGGCCTTCCCGTCGTCGCGGGCGACTCGGGCGGAGCCCCCGACGCGGTCCTCGACGGCGAGACCGGCTGGGTCGTCCGCGGCGAGTCCGCCGAGGACACCGCCGACCGCGTCACCACCCTCCTCCTCGACCCGGAACTCCGCGCCCGCATGGGCGAGCGGGGCCGGGCCTGGGTCGAGGAGAAGTGGCGCTGGGACCTCCTCGCGGAGCGGCTCAGGGAGCTGCTGTAGCGGTCGGCTTCCGTGTCATGACGTAGGTGCTGCCGGAGTCGGGGTCGCCGAAGAAGAAGAACAGGACGGGTGCCCGCCGCTCGTCGCGGTCCACGAAGAAGCGCCAGGCGTAGGCCGTGGGCGCGTCCGAGGCGGTCGGCAGGGGCGGCTGCGCGTCGGTGCGCGTCTCGACCTTCGTGCGGGCGGTGAGCTCCAGGCGCACCCGCTGGCCGTCGGCGGTGTCGGCGAGGGACCAGCTGCCCGTGCCGGAGAGCCGCCAGCCCTCGTCGAACGCGAAGTCCTGGCCGTCGAGCCGGGTGACGGTCGCCGTGCCGTCCGGGCGCAGCGTCATCGAGGTGCCCTCGGTGGACTCCCAGGCCCCGGCGATCTCGGACGTCGTGGCGTCGTGGACGCCCGTCCCCCCGTAGTACTGGGCCGGGCCGGCGAAGCAGCCGGTCAGGGCGGTGAGCAGGGCCACCACCGCGCCGTATCGCCGGAGCCGGCGGAGCGCGTTTCCCCTCGTGATCTTCATGGGGGCATCCTGTCACGGGGAATTGAACACGTTCAAGGCCGAGGTGTGGCGAGAATGCGCAAACGGCCGGAGGCCCGGGGCGAGCTCGCCCCGGGCCTCCGGCCGTACGTACGTGACGTCCGGGATCAACCCCGGTAGATCGCCTCGATCTCGTCCGCGAAGTCCTTCGCCACCACGTTCCGCTTCAGCTTCAGGGACGGGGTGATGTGGCCCGCCTCCTCCGTGAACTGGGCCGGGAGGATGCGGAACTTGCGGACCGACTCCGCCTTGGAGACCGCCGCGTTGCCGTCGTCGATCGCGCGCTGGACCTCCGCCACCAGGTCCGCGTCGTCGCGGAGGGTGACCGCCGTCGAACCCGCCGGCTTGCCGTGCTCGGCGGCCCAGCGGCCCAGGAACTCCTCGTCGATCGTGACGAGCGCGCCCACGAACGGACGCCCGTCGCCGACCACCATGCACTCCGCGACCAGCGCGTGCGCCCGGATCCGGTCCTCGATGACCGCCGGGGCGACGTTCTTGCCGCCCGCCGTCACCAGGATCTCCTTCTTCCGGCCGGTGATCGCGAGGTAGCCGTCCTCGTCGAGGGTGCCGATGTCACCCGTGTGGAACCAGCCGTCCGCCAGCGCCTCGGCCGTCGCCGTCGGGTTGTTCCAGTACTCCGTGAAGATGTGCTCGCCGTGCAGCAGCACCTCGCCGTCGTCGGCGATCCGCACCACCGAACCCGGCAGCGGCTGACCGACCGTGCCGATCTTCTGCCGGTCCCACGGGTTGAACGCCGTCGCCGCGCACGACTCCGTCAGGCCGTAGCCCTCCAGGACCGTGAAGCCGATGCCCCGGAAGAAGTGACCGAGCCGCTCACCCAGCGGCGCGCCGCCCGAGATCGCGTACTCGCCACGGCCGCCGAGCACCGCCCGCAGCTTGCTGAAGACCAGCTTGTCGAAGATCTTGTGCTTCAGCTTGAGGCCGAAGGACGGGCCCTGCGGGGTGCTCAGCGCCCTGCTGTACGCGATCGCCGTGTGCGCGGCCTTGTCGAAGATCTTGCCCTTGCCGTCGGCCTGCGCCTTGGCCCGAGCCGAGTTGTAGACCTTCTCGAAGACCCGGGGCACGCCCAGGATCAGCGTCGGCCGGAACGAGGCCAGCTCGTCCGTGAGGTTCTTGATGTCCGGGACGCAGCCCAGCCGGATCGGCGCCATCACCGACGCGATCTCGACGAGCCGCCCGAAGACGTGCGCGGCCGGCAGGAACAGCAGCACCGAACACTCGCCCGTACGGAAGAGGGGCTTCAGGCGCGCCACCACGTTGCCGCACTCGGCGAAGAAGGCCCGGTGGGTCAGGACGCAGCCCTTGGGGCGGCCCGTCGTGCCGGAGGTGTAGACGATCGTCGCCGGGTCGTCCGCGTTCGCCGCCGACATGCGCTCGTCGAGCAGCTCGTCGGAGACGTCCGAGCCGGCCGCGGTCAGCTGCGCGACCGCGTCGTCCTCGATCTGCCAGACGCCCTTGAGCTCCGGCAGGTTCGCCCGCACGGACTCGACGGACTCCTGGTGCGCCCCGCTCTCGACGAGCGCGAGCGTCGCGTCCGAGTCGCCGAGGATCCACTGGATCTGCTCCGGCGAGCTGGTCTCGTACACGGGAACGGTCACGCCGCCCGCGCTCCAGATCGCGAAGTCGAGGAGGACCCACTCGTAACGCGTACGCGACAGCAGCGCGACCCGGTCGCCCGGCTCGACACCGGCCGCGATCAGGCCCTTGGCGGCCCCGCGGACCTCCGCGAGGAACTGTGTCGCGGTCACATCCGTCCACACGCCGTCGACCTTGCGGCCCATGACGGCGACGTCTGGGTGCTGGGAGGCGTTGCGGCGGATGAGATCCGTCAGGTTGCCGTCCGCGGGGACCTCGTACAGGGCCGGAAGGCTGAACTCGCGCAAGACTGCTGCTCCTCATCGGGCGCCGGCGCCACGGCTCTGTGTGATGCACCGGTGAAGTCCAAGAACTGGCAGGTGCTCCGTGGGGGTGAGCACGACTGGACTGCCCGGACGTTACCCATCAGTACATGGTTCCGGATAGGGGGTTCCGGCCAGATGTTCCGTGCGTCACACATGTGTGGCGGTGCTCTCCGCACAGTAATCCACAGGTTTCCCGACTCGGAAGTAACCGCAGGTGACACCCCCTAAGGTGGGCCCATGCGAGTCCATGTGGTCAGTGACGTGCACGGCAACGCCGGAGACCTCGCCAGGGCGGGGGACGGGGCCGACGCCCTCATATGCCTGGGGGACCTGGTCCTCTTCCTCGACTACGCCGACCACAGCCGCGGGATCTTCCCCGACCTCTTCGGCGTCGAGAACGCCGACCGGCTGGTCGAGCTGCGCACCGCCCGCCGCTTCGACGAGGCCCGTGACCTGGGGCGTCGCCTCTGGGCCGAGCTCGACGTCGACCGCGAGACCGCGATCGAGGGAGCAGTCCGCCGCCAGTACGCCGAACTCTTCGCCGCCTTCCCCACCCCCACGTACGCCACCTACGGGAACGTCGACATCCCCCGCTTCTGGCCCGAATTCGCCCGCCCCGGGACGACCGTCCTCGACGGCGAGCGGATCGAGGTCGGCGGGCTCGTCCTCGGCTTCGTCGGCGGCGGCCTGCGCACCCCGATGCGCACCCCGTACGAGATCTCCGACGAGGAGTACGCGGCGAAGGTCGAGGCACTCGGCGACGTCGACGTCCTCTGCTCCCACATCCCGCCGGACGTGCCGGACCTGACGTACGACACCGTCGCCCGCCGCTTCGAACGCGGCAGCCGGGCCCTGCTCGACGCCATCCGGCGCACCCGCCCCCGCTACGCCCTCTTCGGGCACGTCCACCAGCCGCTCGCCCAGCGGATGCGGATCGGATCGACCGAGTGCGTGAACGTCGGCCACTTCGCTTCGACGGGCAAGCCCTTCGCACTGGAGTGGTGACAGGCCCCGCGCCGCGGCGCGATAGCCTGCCGTCGGCACATCTGTGCCCCTTGACTTCCGCCGGACCGCACAGTGGAGGAGCCACCACGATGGCCGAACACACCAGCTCGAGCATCACGATCGAGGCGGCACCGGCCGACGTCATGGGCGTGATCGCCGACTTCGCCCGCTACCCCGAGTGGACCGGCGAGGTGAAGGAGGCCGAGGTCCTGGCGACCGACGACGCCGGCCGCGCCGAGAAGGTCCGGCTGCTGCTCGACGCCGGCGCGATCAAGGACGACCACACCCTCGCGTACACCTGGACCGGGGGGAACGAGGTCAGCTGGACGCTGGTCAAGTCCCAGATGCTCCGGTCCCTCGACGGGTCGTACCGGCTCGCCCCGGTCGGCGGCGGCGACCGCACCGAGGTCACGTACCAGCTGACGGTCGACGTCAAGATCCCCATGCTCGGCATGATCAAGCGCAAGGCGGAGAAGGTCATCATCGACCGCGCGCTCGCCGGCCTGAAGAAGCGCGTCGAATCGGGCGCGTAGCCCTTCCGCCGACGCCCCGGCCGGGGCCCCGCCCCTTGCACCGGCATTGCGGTGTGCACGGGGTGCGGGCCCAGGCGCGGACGCCTGGGCCCGGCAGAGGGTGTGTGGTCCGCCCCGCGCGGAACCGTTGCCCACAGCGGGGCCGAATGCTCGTGCGGAGGGCCCCGGTAACGTCCTCCGTATGCGGATCATTCTTGTTACCGGCCTCGGCGGCGCCGGACGTACCACCGTCGCCGCCGCCACCGCCCTCGCCGAGGCGCGCGCCGGCCGCCGCGTCCTGCTGGTCTCCGAGGACGTCGAACGGGAACCGCTTCAGGCCCAGGACGGACTCCGCGTCCTGCGCCCCGAGCCGGCCGCCGACTTCCGCCGCGAGTTCCTCGCCCTCCAGGCCCGCTCCTCCGCCGCCCTCGACCTGCTGGGCGCCGTGCCCTTCGAGGACGCCGAGCTCACCGAACTCCCCGGCAGCCGCCAGTTCGCCCTGCTGCGCTCCCTGCGCGACGCCGCCGAGGGCGACCACGAACTCGCCGTCGTCGATCTGCCGCCGCTCCCCGAGGCCCTCGCCGTCCTCGCCCTGCCCGAGCAGCTGCGCCGCTACCTGCGCCGCCTCCTGCCCCCCGAGCGGCAGGCCGCCCGCGCCCTGCGCCCGATGCTCGCCCAGCTCGCCGGGGTCCCGATGCCCGCCCAGTGGCTGTACGAGACCGCCGGGCGCTGGGAGGCCGAGCTGGCCGCCGTCCAGGCCGTCGTCGACGCCCCCACCACCAGCGTCCGTCTCGTCCTCGAACCCGGTCCCACCGCCGTCCGGGCCCTGCGCGGCGCCCGGCTCGGCCTCGCCCTCCAGGGCCTCGCCCTCGACGCCGTCGTCGCCAACCGGCTGCTGCCCGCCGAATCCGAGGACCCCTGGCTCGCCGGACTCACCGCCCAGCAGCACCGGCACCTGGCGGAGCTCCGTACCGCCGGCGACGTCGGCGGCGTACTCGACGAGTTGCCGCACCTCGGCCGGGACCCGCGCGGACCCGAGGACCTCGCGCTGCTCGCGCCCGCACGGCCCGTGGCCGTCCCCGACCCCGTATCGGACTGGGCCGTCGAGGACCGGCGGGAGGAGGACGGCGTCCTGGTGTGGCACATCGGCCTCCCCGGGGCCGTCAAGGAGGAACTGTCCCTCGTCCGCAGGGGTGACGAACTGCTCCTTACCGTCGGCTCCTTCCGCCGCAACGTGCCCCTGCCGGCCGCTCTCCGTCGCTGCACGGTCACCGGCGCGGGACTCGTCGAAGGGGACCTCCGGGTGCGCTTCACCCCCGACCCCGGACTCTGGCCCCGTACCTCTTGAGGAGGCGTGTACCGTCGAAGTACCAGCCACTGAGGAGTACGCCATGAGCGATTCGGATGCCTGGGCCAAGGCGTGCGCCGAGGACCTGGAGGCCGAGAAGGCCCGCCGCAGGGCGCAGCGCGGGGCGGAGACCGGCTCCGCCGCCGACGAGTTCCGCAAGCTCTTCGAAGCCGTCGCCGACAAGGTCTCCGGCGGTCTCGGGAACCCGCTGCTCGGCGGACAGGCCGCGCAGACCGTGCAGCAGCTCGTCAACCAGGCGAAGTC
The DNA here is from genome assembly GCF_036192275.1 of Streptomyces sp. NBC_00250. Taxonomy (NCBI): domain Bacteria; kingdom Bacillati; phylum Actinomycetota; class Actinomycetes; order Kitasatosporales; family Streptomycetaceae; genus Streptomyces; species Streptomyces sp. NBC_00250. The sequence goes on from NZ_CP108088.1 coordinate 6,618,707, forward strand.
CGTCGTCGAGCCCGTGATCGAGCGCAACCCGCAGGTCTTCGACCACCTCGCCGCCGCCGGGAACGAGCTGTTGGCCGCCTACCGCTCCGCCGTCGAGGGCCATGAGAGCCGCTGGACGCGCGACGAGAAGGTGACCCCGGACGACCCGCGCGACCCGCGCCGGGACGCGGACGGGCCGAGCGGCGAGCCGTACGACGGCAAGCGCGACGACGACCGCAAGGACGACGGCAAGGACGACCGCAAGGACGACGAGGGGCCCGGAACCGGCCAGCACATCGACCTCGACTGATCGGGACGCCCGTCCCCCTCGGGTACGGTGGGCCTTAGCGGGGCTCGACCGAAAACTGAGGGACACATGGGACTCACCATCGGCGTCGACATCGGCGGCACGAAGATCGCGGCCGGCGTGGTCGACGAGGAGGGCAACATCCTCGACACGCACAAGGTGCCCACCCCGCCGACCCCCGAGGGCATCGTCGACGCGATCTGCGCGGCCGTGTCCGAGGCCGGCAAGGGCCACACGATCGAGGCCGTCGGCATCGGTGCCGCGGGCTACGTCGACGACAAGCGTGCCACCGTCCTCTTCGCGCCGAACATCGACTGGCGGCACGAGCCGCTCAAGGACAAGGTCGAGCAGCGGGTCGGCCTGCCCGTCGTCGTCGAGAACGACGCCAACGCGGCAGCCTGGGGCGAGTACAGGTTCGGCGCCGGCCAGGGCCACGAGGACGTCATCTGCATCACCCTCGGCACCGGCCTCGGCGGCGGCATCATCATCGGCAACAAGCTGCGTCGCGGACGCTTCGGCGTGGCCGCCGAGTTCGGCCACATCCGGGTCGTCCCGGACGGTCTGCTGTGCGGCTGCGGCAGCCAGGGCTGCTGGGAGCAGTACGCCTCCGGGCGCGCGCTCGTCCGGTACGCCAAGCAGCGCGCCAACGCCACCCCCGAGCGCGCCGAGGTCCTCCTCGGTCTCGGTGACGGCACCCCCGAGGGCATCGAGGGCCGTCACGTCAGCCAGGCCGCCCGCGCCGGCGACCCGGTCGCCGTCGACTCCTTCCGTGAGCTGGCCCGCTGGGCCGGTGCCGGTCTCGCGGACCTGGCCTCGCTGTTCGACCCCTCGGCGTTCATCGTCGGCGGCGGCGTCTCGGACGAGGGCGATCTCGTCCTCGACCCGATCCGCAAGTCCTTCCGGCGCTGGCTGATCGGCGGCCAGTGGCGTCCGCACGCTCAGGTCCTCGCGGCCCAGCTCGGCAACAAGGCCGGCCTGGTCGGCGCAGCGGACCTGGCCCGCCAGGGCTGACCGCCCGCACGAGGGCATGAGCACGAAGGCCTGAGCGCGAGGGCATGAGCGCGAAGGCATACGAAGGCATACGGCGACCGCCCGTCGCGTCCCACGTGGACGCGGCGGGCGGTTGTCGTACGTTACGTGTCATGGCGATCAGTGAGCTGCCCAACTCCCGCACCGAGGCGGACGGTTCGGCCGTCCTCCGGGTCCTCAGCTACAACGTGCGCTCGATGCGCGACGACGAGGACGCCCTCGCCCGGGTCATCCGGGCCTGCGCCCCGGACCTCGTCTTCGTCCAGGAGGCCCCGCGCTTCTTCCGCTGGCGCAAGCACGCCGCCCGGCTCGCGGCCAAGAGCGAGCTCGTCATCCTGAGCGGCGGTGCCACCGCGGCCGGGCCCATGCTGCTCTGCTCCCTGCGGGCCACCGTGGAACGCACCGAGGACGTGCTGCTGCCGCTCACCCCCGGCCTGCACCGGCGCGGCCTCGCGACCGCCGTCGTCCGCTTCGCCGGGGCCCGGGTCGGGCTCATCAGCTGCCATCTGAGTCTGCGCGAGGACGAGCGGTACGCCCAGGCCGGGATGGTCCTCGACCGGGTCGGCGCCCTGGGGACCCCGCACGCCCTCGTCGCCGGGGACCTCAACGAACGGCCCGAAGGCCCCGCCTTCCGCCGTCTGGCGAAGGAGCTCCAGGACGGCTGGGAGGTCAGCCCCTGGGGAGGCGCGAACACCTCGACCCCCGCCGATCCGCACCAGCGGATCGACGCGATCCTGGCCACCCCGGGCGTCGAGTTCCTGGGCTGCGGGGTGCCCACGGACCTCGACCCCGCGGACCTGCGGGCCGCCACCGATCACCTTCCGGTGCTGGCGGCGGTCCGCGTCCCGGCACTGCCCTGAGGGCCGCACCGCCGGTGGCCCGGGCCACCGGCGGCAGGAGGATCAGACGACCGCGCCGCGGCCCGGGTCGTCGAAGCCGTCGTCATCGTCGTCGTCGCGCTTCATGCGCCCCACCAGGGTCGCGAAGCCGCCCAGGAAGCCGCCGATGCAGAGCGTGGTCAGCCACCAGGTCATGTCCCACTGGAGGAGGACGGCGAGCAGCATCAGCACCGGGCCGCCGACCACGGCGAGCCAGGCGAACTTGGTCGTCGTGTCCGCCTCGGGCAGCGGGGGCGGCTCCGGCGGCACGAAGTGGCCCTCGTCGGAGCCGCCGGGGGCGTCCTCCGGTTCGGTGGGTGAGTAGTCCCGGGGGCCGGAGGGGCGCACTCCGGGCGCGAAGACGACCGAGCTGCCGAGCGCGGGGCGCTCGGGACCGGCCTCCGGCTCCTCGTCCGACCCGGGCTCCTCGGAGGCCTCCGGGGCGGTCTCCCCGGTCGTCGGCCTCGGCTTCCAGGGCGTGCCCTTTCCGACGGTCGGCCCCGGCTTCACCGGCCGGACCTCACCGGCGCCCTCGCCGTCGTCCTCGCCCTCCGGCTCCGGAAGCGACAGGTTCTCGACCGTCCGGAACGGCTTGGCCCCCGGCGGGTCCACGGGCTCCTCGCCGTACCCCGCGACGATCGCGGCCCAGGCCGCCTCCTCGTCGATGGGCTGCGGCTCCCGCCCGCCGCCGTCCTGCTCCTCAGCCACCGCTCCTGCTCCCCTGTTCGTCGACCAGACCCGGGGCGAGACGCTCGACGAAGGCCAGGCTCTCGTCGAAGATCCGCTCCGCGTCATGGTCCAACGTCGCGACGTGGTAGCTCTGTTCCAGCAGGATCTCCTGGACGTCCGTCGAGGAGATCCTGGAGAGGATCCGGGCCGAGTCGACCGGCGGCACGACATGGTCCTGAGGGCTGTGGAGCAGTACCACCGGCTGTGTGACCTGCGGAAGCTCCGCGTCGACGGTCCGGAAGAACTCGCGCAGGGAGTGCGCGGCGTGCAGCGGCACCCGGTCGTAGCCGACCTCGGTCACGCCCTCCTTGGCGATGTCGCTGGCGATGCCCTTGGTCGAGGGGACCAGATGACGGGCGACCGGCAGCGCGTACGCCGCCAGGCCGTGCACCTTGTTCCCCGGGTTGACCAGGACGATGCCCTTCACGGCGTCGCCGTGCCGCGCGGCGAGCCGCAGGGTCAGCGCCCCGCCCATGGAGAGGCCGAAGACGAAGACGGTCGCACACCGCTCCAGGAGCTCGCTCAGCGCCCGGTCCACCTCCGCGTACCAGTCGTGCCAGGTGGTGAGCTGCATGTCCTCCCAGCGGGTGCCGTGGCCGGGCAGCAGCGGCAGTGACACCGTCAGGCCGCGCTCGGCCAGATACTCGGCCCACGGGCGCAACGACTGCGGGGAACCGGTGAATCCGTGACAGAGAAGGACGCCGACCTCTCCGCCTTCATGGCGGTACGGCTCGGCTCCGGGAAGGACCGGCACCGGGGTCTCCTGTTCGCTCGACTTCGCGTTCGCCTTCGGGTGCGCCTTCGGGGGCGCCGCAGCGACGGAAAATGGGGAAGGACCTTCACGGTACGCGACCGGACCGACACCGACCAGGGCCGTAGCGGGGGCCGTACCCCGGTACGGGATAAAGTCGTCGCGACGGCACACGGAAGGCATGGCGAGTTGATCTACGGCGCAATGAAGTTCTCCCTCGGAGGGTCCCTGAAGCTTGCCTTCCGGCCCTGGGTGGAGGGTCTGGAGAACATTCCCGCCGAGGGGCCCGCGATCCTGGCGAGCAACCACCTGTCGTTCTCCGACTCCTTCTTCCTGCCCGCCGTGCTCGACCGCAAGGTCACCTTCATCGCCAAGGCGGAGTACTTCACCTCGCCGGGTGTGAAGGGCAAGCTCACCGCCGCCTTCTTCAAGGGCGTCGGCCAGCTCCCGGTGGACCGTTCGGGTGCCCGCGGCGCGGGTGAGGCGGCCATCAAGGCCGGTATCGAGGTCATCGAGAGCGGCGGCCTCTTCGGGATCTACCCCGAGGGCACCCGTTCGCCCGACGGACGGCTCTACCGGGGCAAGCCCGGCGGTCTCGCGCGCGTGGCCCTGGCCACCGGCGCGCCGGTGATCCCGGTCGCCATGATCGACACCGAGAAGATCCAGCCGCCCGGCAAGGTCGTCCCCAAGCTGATGCGCCCGGGGATCCGGATCGGCAAGCCGCTGGACTTCACCCGCTACCAGGGCATGGAGGGGGACCGCTTCATCCTGCGCTCGGTGACCGACGAGGTCATGTACGAGATCATGAAGCTGTCCGGCCAGGAGTACGTCGACATCTACGCGACCGCCGCCAAGCGGCAGATCGCGGATGCGGAGAAGGCGGCCAAGGAGGCCGTCAAGGCCGAGATCGCGGCTCGGGAAGAGTCCGGCGCGTAGGCGTTCCCGTACGGGACGCCCGGGGGTGGGGGAGATGGCCAAGCGCGAGCGTGTCGTGCGCATGTCGGTCGAGCAGCCGTTGTGGCGGGCACTGACCGGCTACCGCGTCGGGACGATGATCTACGCGGTCCTGCTGTTCGTCTTCGGCCGGGAGGGGTACGAGCGGCCCTGGATCGCGGTCTCCTATCTGGCGGTGATGAGCGTCTGGACCCTCGCCACCCTCCCCAGGGTGGCGAACGCGGCCAGCTGCACCAAGCGCTTCCTCGGCGCCGACCTCACCGTCGCCCTCGTCGGCATCCTCCTCACCCCGCTCGCCGACGCCCAGGCCCAGACCGTCGACGGCCCCACCCTCCCGACGATATGGACCGCCGGATCCGTCCTCGCGTACGCGCTCAAGGGCGGCTGGCGCTGGGCCGGCTTCGCCTCCACCGCCGTCGCCGCCGCCAACCTCGTCGAGCGCGGCCACCCCAGCCGGGACACCCTCCACAACGTCCTGCTCGTCTGGGTGGCCTCCATCGCCATCGGATACGTCGTCGAGGTCGCCCGCGCCTCCGAGCGCACCCTCGCCCGCGCCCTGGAGATCGAGGCCGCCACCCGCGAGCGGGAGCGGCTCGCCCGCGACATCCACGACAGCGTCCTCCAGGTCCTCGCGATGGTGCAGCGGCGCGGCACGGCGATGGGCGGCGAGGCCGCCGAGATCGCCAGGATGGCGGGGGAGCAGGAGGTGGCGCTCCGTACGCTCGTCGCGGGCGGTCTCACCCGGCCCAGCCTGGTCTCGGAGGACGAGTCCGAGGGTGCCGTGGTCCGCGTCGTCGACGTGGACGACGAGCCGGACGACGACACCCCCGTCGACCTGCGCCTCCTGATCGCCCCGCGCGCCGGGGCGAAGGTCACCCTGTCCGAGCCGGGTGCGCCCGTGCTCCTCGCGCCGCCCGCCGCCCGAGAGCTGGCCGCCGCCGTCGGTGCCGCCCTGGACAATGTCCGGGTGCACGCGGGCGAGGACGCCCAGGCCTGGATCCTCGTCGAGGACTGGCCGGACGAGGTGATCGTGACGGTCCGGGACGACGGCCCCGGCATCCCGGAGGGCCGTCTCGCGGAGGCCTGGGGCGAGGGCCGGATGGGGGTCGCCCTCTCCATCCGGGGGAGACTGCGGGATCTGGGCGGCTCGGCCGAGCTGATCTCGGTCCCGGGCCAGGGCACGGAAGTCGAGTTGAAGGTTCCACGGGGGAAGGCAGGACAGGAAAGATGAGCGAGCAGCAGGCCGAGCAGCAGCGGATCAGGGTGATGGTCGTCGACGACCATCCGATGTGGCGGGACGCGGTCGCCCGCGACCTGGCCGAGGCGGGCCTCGACGTGGTCGCCACCGCCGGCGACGGCGAGCAGGCCGTCCGCCGCGCCCTCGCGGTCACCCCCGACGTCCTCGTGCTGGACCTGAACCTGCCGGTGAAGCCGGGCGTCCAGGTGTGCAAGGAGCTCGTCGGCGGCCTCGCCGGACTGCGCGTCCTGGTCCTCTCGGCGAGCGGCGAGCACGCCGACGTGCTGGAGGCGGTGAAGTCCGGCGCCACCGGCTATCTCCTCAAGTCGGCCAGTACGGAGGAGCTGATCGACGCCGTGCGGCGGACCGCGGCCGGCGACCCCGTCTTCACCCCCGGCCTCGCCGGACTGGTCCTCGGCGAGTACCGCCGGCTCGCCTCCGAGCCCGCCCCGGCGGCCGGCGGCGACGAGCCGAAGGCCCCGCAGTTGACCGAGCGCGAGACGGAGGTCCTGCGGCTCGTCGCCAAGGGGCTCAGCTACAAGCAGATCGCCGAGCGCCTGGTGATCTCGCACCGCACGGTGCAGAACCACGTCCAGAACACCCTCGGCAAGCTCCAGCTGCACAACCGGGTGGAGCTCGTCCGGTACGCCATAGAGCGCGGCCTCGACGACGCCTGAGGCGCCGGGCGGCAGGCACCCGACCCCAGGCGCGCGGTAGGCCGGGCGCCGCGACGGGATGGGTCGTATATTCGCGAGGATCGCGCATATCCGGCCCATCACCGTCATCGAGGGGAATCCCGTGGAAATCCTGGCATTCGGCGTGCAGGCGGACGAGAAGCCCCTGATCGAGAAGGCCTTCGCGGGACACCACGACGTCCGCTGTCTGAGTGTCTTCCTCACCGAGGACACCGCCCCCATCGCGGCCGGCTACGAGATCGTCTCCACCAGTGTCAACGCCGTCCTGGACCACCGTGTCCTGCAGACCCTCGCCGCCGGCGGGACGCAGCTGATCGCCCAGCGCTCCACCGGCTTCAACAACATCGACCTGGAGGTCGCCGAGCGTCTCGGCCTCACCGTCGCCCGGGTCTCGTACTACTCGCCGTACTCCGTCGCCGAGTTCGCCTGGACCCTCGCCATGGCCGTCAACCGCCGGATCGTCCGCGCCTCCAACCGGACCCGCGACTTCGACTTCCGCCTCGACGGGCTGATGGGGCGTGACCTGCGGGGCCGTACCGTCGGCGTGCTCGGCACCGGCAAGATCGGCGAGGCGTTCACCCGGATCGCCCACGGCTTCGGCATGACCCTCCTCGGCTGGGACATCGCCGAGAACCCCGCCTGCGTCGGACTCGGCATGAAGTACGTCGAGAAGGAACGGCTCTTCGCCGAGGCCGACCTGATCAGCCTCCACGTACCGCTGCTGCCCGCCACCCAGCACATCATCGACGCCGCCGCCCTCACGTCCATGAAGGACGACGCCATCCTGGTGAACTCCAGCCGCGGCGGCCTCATCGACACCGAGGCGCTGGTCGTCGAACTCCGGGCCGGACGCTTCGCGGGCGTCGGCCTCGACGTCTACGAGGCCGAGGCCGGGCTCTTCTTCCTCGACAAGTCCCTGGAGGTCGTCGAGGACGACACCCTGGCCCGGCTGGTCACCTTCCCGAACGTGGTGGTCACCTCCCACCAGGCGTACTACACCGAGGACGCGGTCGGCCAGATCATCGACACCACCGTCCGGAACGTCCTCGACTACACCGCCGGCCGGCGCAGCGAGAACGTCCTGGTCCCCCGTACCCCGACCCCGTCCATGTGACCGAATCGCTACAGCTCCGCCCTCCGGACAACCTCACCGGAGCCCCCTCCCTCCTGCAACGTGACCAGGCAGCGCGGCCGTTCGGACCGCGCGCCGACTTCTTGCGGAATCACAGGTTCGTGGGGGATCAGATGTTCTCGTTCGTCAGGCGCGGCTCCGTCGTCGCGCTCACCGCCGTCGCCGCCGCCGTCGCCACGGCCGCCGTCACGGCGACTCCGGCCGCCGCGATCCACGGGGGCCGGGGCACCACCGTGGTGGACCACCCGTACGCCATGCTCATCCAGACCCCGGAAGGCGTCCAGTTCTGCGGCGGGACCCTGGTGGCACCCACCAAGGTGCTCACCGCCGCCCACTGCGTGGACGACGCCGCGGTCCCGCGCGACCTGCTCGTCATCGGTGGCCGCACCGACCTCGGCAGCACCAAGGGGACCGTCCGGCACATCGCCTCGATCAAGGTCCACCCGAAGTGGGGCGACGGCACGTTCGCGTACGACGCCGCCGTCCTCACCCTCGACGGGCCGATGCCGTACGCGACGATGCCGCTCGCCGGGCCGAAGGACTCCGCCCGCTACGCCTCCGGCACGAAGGCGAAGACCGTCGGCTGGGGCCGCACCGACCGGACGACCCTCGCCACCCGGCTGAAGGCGGCCGAGCTGCGCCTCGCGCCGCTCAAGAGCTGCGAGCCGTTCACCGATCCCACCGACTCCGCCGCCCTGAAGCTGTGCGGGACCTCGGCGTCCGGCGCCCCCGACAGCGTCTGCAAGGGCGACTCGGGCGGGCCGCTGGTCGCGGGCGGGAAGCTCGTCGGCATCGTCTCCAGCGGCAACAAGTACTGCGACGACCAGTACCCGGCGTCCGTGTTCACCCGGGTCGACGCGATCGCCAAGGGCCTGAACCTGCCGGTGTCCTGAACCGGCGGGCCCGCGAACCCGCCGGCACCGGCGGGTTCGCGGGCGGGCCTGGGAGCCGTCGTCCCTCAGACCAGTACGCCGGCGAGGAGCGAGGCCGTCAGGGCCGCGCCCTCCGTCGTCAGCACCGACTCCGGATGGAACTGCACCCCCGCGAAACCCGGCCCGCGCAGCGCGTGCACCTCGCCGGTCTCCGTGTCCCGGCTCACCTCGATCCGGTGCAGCGCCAGCTCCGTCGCGGTCCGGTCGTCGCAGCGGGCGGTGAAGCTGTTGTAGAAGCCGACCGTCCGCTCCTGCCCGAAGAGGTCGATCCGCAACTGGGCCCCCTGGAACGGGGTCCGCTTGCGGACGATCTCCAGGCCCAGCTCGGCGGCGATCAGCTCGTGCCCGAGGCAGACACCCAGAAGGCCGTGCCGGTGTTCCCGCACCAGCTCGGCCGTCAGAGCGCGCAGGAAGCGCATCTTCGGGTCGGCGGCGTCCGAGGGGTTGCCGGGACCGGGACCGAGGACCACCGGCCCCTCGTGGGCGAGCGCCAGCTCGCGCAGCCCCGGCTCGTCGTAGCGGAGCACCGACACGTCGAGGCCCGAGGAGCGCAGGACGTGCGCCAGCATCGCCGTGAAGGTGTCCTCGGCGTCGATCACCAGCGCGCGGCCGGCCAGTTCGGCCGACCTGACCTGCATCTTCAGCCAGAACGGCGCGAGGTCCGCCCGCCGCGCGTCCAGGGCGGCCCGTACCCGCGGATCGTCCGCGAGGGCCACGGAGGCCGGTGCGGCCCCGCCGGCCGGCCGGCCTTCCCTCACCCCGAGCGCGGTGAGCACCCCGGCCGCCTTCGCATGGGTCTCGGCGACCTCGCCCGCCGGGTCGGAGTGCCGTACGAGCGTGGCGCCGACCGGCACTCGGAGGTGCCCGTCGGAGGCGATGTCGGCCGTACGGATCAGGATGGGGGAGTCCAGGGTCTGCGCGCCGCTCTCGTCGGTGCCGAGCAGGGCGAGGGCGCCCGCGTAGTAGCCGCGCCCACCCACCTCATGACGCTCGATCACCCGGCACGCGTTCTGCACGGGCGAGCCGGTCACGGTCGCCGCGAACATCGTCTCCCGCAGCACCTCCCGCACGTCCAGGCTGGAGCGGCCCCGCAACTCGTACTCCGTGTGCGCGAGATGGGCCATCTCCTTCAGCCGCGGACCGACCACCACCCCGCCCATGTCGCCGACCGTGCACATCATCTTGAGCTCCTCGTCGACCACCATCGACAACTCCTCGGTCTCCTTGCGGTCGGCGAGGAAGGCGAGCAGGCCCTCGGTGGTCGGGGCGGCCCCGGCCGGGTAGCGGTACGTGCCGCTGATCGGGTTCATGACGACCGTGCCGCCCGACATCCGTACGTGCACCTCGGGGCTCGCCCCGACCAGCGTCCGGTCGCCGGTGTGCACGACGAAGGTCCAGTACGCGCCCCGCTCACCGGCGAGCAGCCGCCGGAACAGGGCGAGCGCGTCGGCCCGCCCGAAGCCCGGGATCTCCCCGGTGTACGTACGCCGGATGACGAAGTTCGCGCCCTCGCCGGAGCCGATCTCCTCGTCGATGACCCGCCGCACGATCCCCGCGTACTCCTCGTCGGAGACGTCGAAGCCACCGCCCTCGACGGCCACGTCGTGCGCGGGGAGCTGCCTCAGGGCCTCCGCGAGCGGCAGCTCGTACGTCTCGTCGGCGACGAGCACCGAGAGCGGGGTGCCGTCGTCCCGCACGTCGAAGCCGCGCTCCCGGATCTGCCGGAAGGGCACCAGGGCGAGCGTCGGCAGCGGGCTCACGGGCAGCTCCGCGAGGCGCTCGGCCTCGTGGACCCGGCCGATCAGCACCTCGACGGTGTCGTGGTCACGGCCGGGAGTGCGGCGGCGCAGCAGGGCGAAGGGCGGGCAGGAGGGGTCGAGGAGACGGGAGAGGTCCACGGGGTCCATGGGTGTGTCGTTCCTTCCGGGGAGGAGTACGGAGAGGAGGAACGGCCCCGGGTACGAGAAAAGGCCGCCCCTCGGGCGGCCTTCGCGTGTCAGTCGGTGTACGCGCGATCAGTGGGCCGCCGGATGAGCGGTCCACCACCAGTTCTGGATCTGCGGCGCGAACATGCGAGCACTGTAACCCAGCGGGACACGCGAACGGGGCCCGTTCCACACCGCGGACGGTGTGGAACGGGCCCCGTGGCCGTGTTGCCCCGATCAGACGATCAGGTTGTAGATGCCCCAGCCGCCACCGACGCGGACGCGGGTGGCGTACGGGTTGGGGTAGCCGTTCGTGTTCTTGTAGAACCACAGGTCACCGGCGGCATCCCGGGCGATCAGGTCAGGCTTGCCGTCGAGGTCGAGGTCGCTCGGGCCGACCATGACGTTGTAGGCGTTCCAGCCGCCGCCGACCTGGCCGCGGGTGGCGAACGGGTTCGGGGAGGCGCCGGTGTTCTTGTACAGCCACAGCACGCCGGTCTTGTCGCGGGCGATCAGGTCGGGCTTGCCGTCCCCGGTCATGTCACCGGTGCTGATCAGCTCGTTGTAGATGTTCCAGCCGCCGCCGACCCGGACACGGGTCGCGAAGGGGTTCGGGGAGGCGCCGGTGTTCTTGTACAGCCACAGCACGCCGGTCTTGTCGCGGGCGATCAGGTCCGGCCGGCCGTCGGCGTTCATGTCGCGAGCGCCGAGGAGCTTGTCGTACACGTTCCAGCCGGCGCCGACCCGAAGGCGGCTCGCGAACGGCGCGGAGGGGTTGCCACTGCCCCGGTAGTACCAGAGCACGCCGTCCTTGTCCCGGGCGACGGCGTCGCCGGTGCCATCGGCACGGAGCGCGGTCATCGGGGTGATCGTGTTGTACGCGTCCCAGCCGGGGCCGACCCGGTACCGGTTCAGGAACGCGCCCTTGCCGGTGCCCTGGTACTGCCAGAGGACACCGGAGGCGTCACGGGCGAGGACGTTGTAGCGGTCGGTGGCGTTCACCGCCGGGGCCGGGGCGGACTCGACGACGTCCGAGGCCTTCACCCACGCCATGCGGTGGTTGTAGCGGATCGGGATGTACATGTCGGTGCCGACGACGTTCGTCTGGGCGGAGCCGAAGTAGTCGTCGCCCTTGACCGCCGGGCCGGCCTTCACGTACGCGGCACCACTGCCGAAGGAGTACTTCGACAGGTAGTTGGGGTTGTCCGTGGGGGCGGTGACGCCGTTGGTCCCGGGGTACGCCGAGGCCTCGGGGAAGGACCGGCCGTAGATCAGCGGGGTCTTGCCGGGCGCGGGCACGAGGACCCGCTGCGTGCTGTCCTTGACGACGGACGTGTACTGGCCGCCCGGGTTGTAGAACCAGGCCTTCTGGCCGCGGTACCAGATGGCGGTCCAGTTGGTCTTCACCTCGGCGACGACGTAGGTGCCGCCGGCCGGGACCTTGTTCGCCCAGTTGGAGCCGTACTGCCAGCCGTCCGAGAAGTACGGATCGGTCAGCGCCTTGGCCTGGTCGGCCACGGGCTCCGAGTACAGGTAGCCGAAGTTCACCGGCAGCGGGGCGGTCGTCTTGACGACCACCGTCTTGTCGGGGAGCTCCTCCCTGTACTTCATCGGCTGCTGGTTCGCCGAGGTGAACGGCGGGACGACGCGGACCAGCTGGCCGGCCTTGAGCAGACCGCCGGCACCGCCGGCACCGGTCGGGGCGCCGAGGAGGGACATGTAGTGGTTCCAGTCCCAGAACGGACCGGCGTCCCAGTGCATCCCCGCGACCTTGGCGTTGACGTGGCCCGCGATCTCGTCGTGGCCGATGACGTGCTCACGGTCCAGCGGAATCCCGTACTGGGCGGCGAGGAACTTCACCAGCTTGGCGGAGGACTCGTACTGGGGCTCGGTGTACCAGTAGCCGTCCCGGATGGCGAAGCCCTCGTGCTCGACGCCGATGTCGTGCATGTTGTCGGACCAGTTGCCCGCGTGCCACGCGATGTTCTTGTTCTCGACCATCTGGGTGACCAGACCGTCGTTGGCGCGGATCAGATAGTGGGCACTGCCCTTGGCGGTCGCGCTCTGGAAGGTCTCGATGGTGCCGTCGTAGCTGCCCTCGGTGTCGTGGATGACGATCCGGCTGATGTTCAGCTGCGTGCCCTTGGCACGATTGGCGAGGGTGTAGTTCCGCTGTCCGGTGCTCGGAACCTCCGCCGGACGGAAGTCGCAGACGAGGCCGGTGGGCGGGCACTCGGGGGTCGGGAGCGCCGTGGTGCTCGCGAAGGTCGCGGCCAGCGGCACGTTCGACGGCTTGACCGGCTCGACCGCCGGGTCCGCCGGCAGAGCGACCGACTCGCCGTCCGTGGTGAGCGCCCGCTCGCCCGTCTCGATCGACTCGAAGACGCGCTTCGCGAAGAGGTCGGCGCTCTTCTTGTTCGACGACTGGCTGTAGCGCGCCACGGCCGGGTACCAGACACCCGGGTCGTCGGAGAGCTCGGCGCCGGCCTGCTTCTGGTACTCGGCGAGCAGCGCGGCACCGGCGCGGATGGAGGCGGTGGTGTCGTTCTGGACGGCCTCGGCGGAGCTGCCGATCAGACCGGCCGCCTTGTCCAGGGTGTGCAGCCGCGGGTCGTCGGTGTCGACGGTCTCCTTCGGCAGGGCGGCCAGGGCCTTGGCCTTGTCGAACGTTTTTTCGATCTCGGCCTTGCCGCTCGCGTTCAGGTGCGCGAGGCGCTCCTCGTCGGTGGGCTGCTCGATGTCCTCGGCGTCGACGTCCGTCAGACCCATGACGTTGTACGCGCCGGTCGTGCTCGGCAGCCCGTCGTGCGACTCCCACCGCGTCTGCCGGTACGACACCGCCATCAGCACGCTCTGCGGCACATCGAATTCCTGCGCCGCGTTTGCGAACTGTGTCTGGAGGGGGACATCCTCAGTAGCCTTGGTGTCGCCCGCCGCGCCGAGGAGGCCCGGTGAAGCGACCGCGATGGTGCCGATCGTGGCGGTGGCGACGACTGCGGCCGCCGCTCCGTACAAGAGTCGTCTCTTCCTGCGGTCCCTGCGGTGCCCTTGGGTCACGCCCACCCCTGTGATTCGACTGTTTAAAGTGAAACGGGCCAGAGGGTAACACCACTCGATCGTGTGAATATCGGCGGGTGACATTCCGGGTGCGCGTCTCAGCCACTGGGCAGGGGGACAGGACCGGACGAAGAACCCCGTAATGTTGTGCGTGTGACCGTGAACGCTGATACCCACGCCGTCGCCAAGGCGACCTGGCGAGACCTGCCCGCGGCGCAGCAGCCCGAGTACCCCGATGCCGAGGCTCTGCGCGATGTGATCGCGGACCTCGAGTCGTATCCTCCGCTCGTCTTCGCCGGCGAGTGCGACCAGCTGCGCGCCCGGATGGGAGCCGTCGCCCGTGGCGAGGCGTTCCTGCTCCAGGGCGGCGACTGCGCCGAGGCCTTCGACGCCGTGTCCGCCGACCACATCCGGGCCAAGCTCAAGACGCTGCTCCAGATGAGCGCCGTCCTCACCTACGCGGCCTCCGTGCCCGTGGTGAAGGTCGGCCGCATCGCCGGCCAGTACTCGAAGCCCCGCTCCAAGGGCACCGAGACCCGTGACGGGGTGACCCTGCCGACGTACCGAGGCGACTCGGTCAACGGCTTCGGCTTCGACGAGAAGTCCCGCATCCCGGACCCCGAGCGCCTGAAGCGGATGTACAACGCCTCCGCCTCCACGCTCAACCTGGTGCGCGCCTTCACCACCGGTGGCTACGCCGACCTGCGCCAGGTGCACGCCTGGAACCAGGACTTCGTGAAGTCGTCCCCCTCGGGCCAGCGCTACGAGGCGCTCGCCCGCGAGATCGACAACGCGCTGAACTTCATGAAGGCGTGTGGCACCGACCCGGCCGAGTTCAAGGCCGTCGAGTTCTACGCCTCCCACGAGGCGCTGCTGCTCGACTACGAGGGCGCCCTCACCCGTACGGACTCGCGCACCGGCAAGCTGTACGACACCTCCGGCCACATGGTCTGGGTCGGTGAGCGCACCCGCCAGCTCGACCACGCCCACATCGAGTTCGCCGCGCGCATCTCGAACCCGATCGGCATCAAGCTGGGCCCGACCACCTCGGTGGACGAGGCGCTGACGTACATCGACCGTCTCGACCCGGACCGCGACCCGGGACGGCTGACCTTCATCGTCCGCATGGGCGCCGACAAGGTCCGCGACAAGCTCCCCGAGCTGGTCGAGAAGGTCACCGCCTCCGGTGCGGTCGTCGCCTGGGTCACCGACCCGATGCACGGCAACACCTTCGAGGCCGCCTCCGGCCACAAGACGCGCCGCTTCGACGACGTGCTCGACGAGGTCAAGGGCTTCTTCGAGGTCCACAAGGCGCTGGGCACCCACCCGGGCGGCATCCACGTCGAGCTCACCGGTGACGACGTCACCGAGTGCGTGGGCGGCGGCGACGAGATCTTCGTCGACGACCTGCACCAGCGCTACGAGACGGCCTGCGACCCGCGTCTCAACCGCAGCCAGTCCCTCGATCTGGCCTTCCTGGTCGCGGAGATGTACCGCGATCAGTAAGTAGGTACCTACGACGATGGGGCGCGGATCGATGTGATCCGCGCCCCATCGTCGTATCCAGGGCTTTTACGGTCCCGCGTCGCCGGGTAAGGTTAGGTTAGCCTAATCGATCACGGCGGGAGGTGAACCGCGTTGTACGTCTGCTCATGCTTCGGCGTTACGGAGAAGCAGGTCAAGCAGCATGCCGACGCGGGCGCCTGCACGCCGCGCCAGATCGCGTCGGCCTGCAAGGCCGGCACGGACTGCGGTTCCTGCGTCCGTCGCATTCAGGCCATTCTCGGTCGGGGCAACTGCCCACGACGTGACCTCGTGGACCAGGGCATGCCCGCCCTGGCGGCCGACGTCGTCGAGCCCGAGGGGCTTTCCGAGGCCGCCTGAGGCCTCCGGAGCGCCGGCCGGGCTGTCAGCTGGGCTGCTCGATGAGCGTCGAGATGTAGAGCGCCTCACCCAGGGACTCGATCAGCTCCAGCTGCGTGTCCAGGTAGTCGATGTGGTGCTCCTCGTCGGCCAGGATCTCCTCGAAGAGGTTGGCGGACGTGATGTCCCCCTTGGCCCGCATGACCTCGATCCCGCGCTTGAGACGGTCGATCGCCTCCACCTCGACCTGGCGGTCCGCCTGGAACATCTCGGTGAGGGTCTGGCCGACCCGTACGTGGAAGAGCCGCTGGTAATTGGGCAGGCCGTCGAGCATCAGGATGCGCTCGGTCAGCTTGTCCGCGTGCTTCATCTCATCGATGGACTCTTCGCGCGTGTATTTGGCGAGCTTCGTCCACCCCTTGTTGTCCTGGATGCGGTAGTGCAGCCAGTACTGGTTGATGGCCGTCAGCTCGCCGGTCAGCTGCTCGTTGAGGAACTCGAGGACCTCGGGGTCGCCCTGCATCGCAGAGGCTCCTTCCACGTTGCGTGTCTACGCCGTCACTGGGCAGGATGGCCGCATCCTCGCACCCCGAATGGGGGGCGTCCAGTAAGTGCAGGCTTAGTGGGAGTTGCCCGGATCCTGCCCGGTGGGACGTCGCTTGGTCATGACCACCCCTCGCCGTCTGTCACCATGGATGACATGGGTCAGCCGGAGAGCGGAGTACACCGGGAAGCGGGGCAGCCGGATCGTTCACCGGACCTTCCGCCTGGTCAGCGGCTCCAGCGCGGCTGGCCGGTCACCCATTACGGGCCCGTCCCCAAGTTTAAGCCGGACCGCTGGGAGTTCCGCGTCTTCGGCGCGACGGCCGACGGTGACAAGCGGTGCTGGAACCACGAGGAGTTCTCGGCCCTTCCGTTCTCCACGGTCGAGGCCGATCTGCACTGCGTCACGAAATTCAGCATGCTCGGGGCCGAATGGGGTGGCGTCCCGGCCCGTACGGTGCTGGAGCTCGCCCCGCCGGCGCCGCAGGTCACCCATGTGATGGTCTGGGCCGAGTACGGCTACAGCGCCAACATGCGGCTCGCCGACTTCGCCGGGGACCGTACGATTTTCGCCACCCACAAGGACGGGGAGCTGCTCACCGCCGAGCACGGTTTCCCGCTGCGCCTGGTGGTCCCGCACCTGTACGCGTGGAAGGGCCCCAAGTGGGTCCGGGGCGTCGAGTACATGGCCGCCGACCGCCGGGGCTTCTGGGAGGAGCGGGGCTACCACAACCTCGGCGATCCCTGGACGGAGCAGCGGTACTCGTACCAGGAGGAACCGGGAGACGGCCCGGAGCTGTAGGCCCCGGACCGTCCGTCGGTCTGTTTTCGCCGTTCAGTGGTGGTACTGGTGGACCACCGCGTGGCCCTTGCCGCGGCCGATCATCCACTTGTTGACCGGCGTGGTGATCACGAAGGCGGCGGCGAGCGCGATGGCGAGCACGATCCAGAAGAACGCCTCGTCGAGATGCGCGTCCATGGCGCCGGGCCAGAGGGCGATGATGCCGTTGTCGATGATCTCCATCACCGCGATGGAGAGGGTGTCGGCGGCGAGCGCCACCTTGAAGGCCGTCTTGAAATCGACGCCGGCGGCCAGGATGCCGCGCAGGGTGAGCGCGTAGCCGAAGAAGAAGGCCAGGATGATCGCCAGGATCATCGTCTGCGTGTTGCCCCAGCCGAGCGCGGTGCCGATGACCATGCCGAGGATCTCGCCGATGGCGCAGCCGGTGAGGCAGTGCAGTGTGGCCTTGGCGGCCATGGACCAGGAGACCTTGCCGGGGGCGTGGTGAGCGCCGTGCTGGTCCTGGTGGCCACCGTGCTGCTCCTGGTGACCCTCGTGGGTCTGGTGGGTCTGGTGGCCTTCGAGTCCTGCCGTGTGGTCGGCGTGACCCTCGTGTCCGGTGTGGCCCGCGTGACCCTCGTGGCCCGTGTGGGTGCTGTGGTCGTGATGGGCGTGCGCGTCGTGCTGCATCGGGTGCCCCCCATGGTCGGGTAGCGGTTCCTGCCGTTGCAAGAACCGTATACCCCCCTGGGGTATTCCTCAACGGGAAACCGTGTCAGTCCCTCAGCTTCTTGAGCAGCTCCACGTCCGCGAGGTGACCCGCCGTGCCGCCGGGCGTCTCGATGATCAGCGGCACGCCCTCGGTCGCGGGGTGGCGGAGGAGGTTCCGGAACGCGTCCTCGCCGATGTGACCCACGCCGATGTTCGCGTGCCGGTCCTTGCGGGCGCCGACGACGTCCTGGGAGTCGTTGGCGTGGATCAGCTTCAGCCGTCCCTCGCCCACGGTCGCCACCAGCTGGTCGAGCGTCTGCGCGGCGCCGTGCGGACCGGTCAGATCGTGGCCGGCGGCGAAGATGTGGCAGGTGTCGAGGCAGATCCCCAGCTTCGGATGACGGTCGAGCGCGTCGAAGTACGGTCCGAAGTCCTCCGCGCGCGAGCAGAGCGAGAAGCCCTGCCCGGCCGTCGACTCCAGGAGCAGATCCGGATCGTCCTCGTGCGTCAGCTCGTCGAGCAGCGGCAGCAGCAGCTCCCGCACCTGCGCGAGCGCCACCGCGCGCGTGCGGCCCCCGGTCGCCGAGCCGGTGTGCACCACCACGCCCTTCGCGCCGATCTCGCGGCCCCGCCGCAACGAGTGCCGCATCGACTCCACCGACTTCTCCGCGGTGGCCTCGGTGTGGGAGCCGAAGTTGATCAGGTACGGGGCGTGGACCCAGGCCGAGATCGACTCGGCGGCGCACTCGGCGCGGAACCGTTCGTCCTGGGCGGGGTTCCCGGGCGGGGTGGCCCAGCCGCGCGGGTTGGCGACGAAGACCTGCACGGTCTCGGCGCCGAGCTCACGGGCGTAACCGAGGCCGACCGTGGCGAGGCCACCGGCCACCGGGACATGGCCACCGACGGGGTTGCGCATCAGTTTCTACAGTCCCTTGATCGTGATGGTGACGACGGAGCCCTCGGGCGCGGTGGAGCCGCCCTCCACGGACTGGCTCGCGACCGTGTTGCCCAGGTAGGGGAAGGACTTCTTGATCTCCACCTCGAAGCCCTCGTCCTCCAGGGCCGTACGGGCGTCGTCGACCGACTCGCCGGTGACGTCCGGGACCTCGACGAGCCGGGGGCCCTTGGAGACGGTGAGGGTGATGGTGTCGCCCTCGGCGGCCCGGCTGCCCTCGGCGAGGGACTGGGCGGCGACGGATCCGGCGTCCTCGGGCGAGTTGATCCGCTCCGGGGCGACGACCACCTTGAGCCCCTCGTCCTGGAGCAGGGCCGTGGCATCGGCCACGGTCTCGCCGGTGACATCGGGGACGTCGATCGGGGAGCCCTTGCTGACCACCAGGGCGATGGCCGAGTCGGGGGCGCGCTCGGTGCCGGGCTCGGGGTCCGTACTGATCACCGCGCCCTGGGCGACCGAGTCGCTGAACGCACTGGTGATCACCCCGGCCACCAGGCCCTCCTTCGCCAGGGCCCGCTTGGCCTCGGCGAGTGGCTTGTTCTTGAGGTTGGGCACCTTCACGATCTCGGGGCCCCGGGACAGGGTCAGGGTGACCGTGCCGTTGTCCCGAAGACGCTCGCCGGGCGCCGGGTCGACGGCCATGACGGTGCCGCGCTCGTACACGTCGCTGAACGCGCGCTTCGTCGTGCCGAC
This sequence comes from Streptomyces sp. NBC_00250, assembly GCF_036192275.1. Lineage (NCBI taxonomy): Bacteria > Bacillati > Actinomycetota > Actinomycetes > Kitasatosporales > Streptomycetaceae > Streptomyces > Streptomyces sp. NBC_00250. Next base: position 6,637,858 of record NZ_CP108088.1, read on the forward strand.
CTCAAGACCGGCGTCGGTGATCCGCTCGGTCGCCTCGGTCTCCGTCTGACCGAGCACGGCGGGGACCCGGGTGAACTGGCCGGAATTGATGTACCAGACGCCGGTGCCCAGGCCGAGGGCGAGCAGAACGCCGAGGACGAGGAGCAGCGGGCCGCGCGGGGGCCGGCGACGACGGCCGGGCGCGGGCGGCTCAGGGGCCGGAAGCCGGTTCGTGTGCAGCACCTGGTGCGCGTCGGTCTCGGCCGGTACGGGCCGGGCGATCACGCTGGTCCGGTCGTCCGTGGTGTCCCGGACCTCGGACCGCGCCTGCGGGGGTACGGCGTCCAGCTGCTCGTCGCCGAGCGCGGCGCGGGCCTCCCGGAGGAGGGCGAGCAGGGCGACGGCGTCGTACGGGCGGACCTCGGGGTTACGGGCCGTGGCCGCCGCGACCAGCTCGTCCAGCTCCAGGGCGAGCCCGGGAACGGTCGCCGAGGGGGCGGGCACGTCCGTGCTGAGGTGCTGGTAGAGCACCTGGGCGGGGGTGTCGCCCGAGTGCGGCTTGCCGCCGGTCAGCATCTCGTACAGGACGACACCGCACGCGTACACATCGGCGCGGGTGTCGGCGGTGCCGTGCTCGATCTGCTCCGGCGCCAGGTACGAGACGGTGCCGAGGACCGAACCGGTGGTGGCCGTCGCCGAGCCCACGGCCCGTACGAGACCGAAGTCGGCGACCTTCACCCGGCCGTCGTCCCCTATCAGGACGTTCTCCGGCTTCATGTCCCGGTGCACGAACCCGGCCCGGTGCGCGGCGCCGAGCGCGGCGAGCACCGGCTCCAGGATGTCGAGCGCGGCCCGGGGCGCGAGGGCGCCGCGCTCGCGCAGGACGTCGCGGAGGGTGCAGCCGGCGACGTACTCCATCGCCAGATAGACGTACGCGCCCTCGGCGCCCTGGTCGAAGACGCCGACGACATTCGGGTGGGAGAGCCGGGCGACGGACTTCGCCTCGCGGATGAAGCGCTCGACGAAGGCGGCGTCCGTGGCGAGGGCGGGGTGCATCACCTTGAGCGCGAGGACGCGGTCGAGGCGGGTGTCGACGGCCCGGTAGACCGTGGCCATCCCGCCGACGGCGATGCGCGCGTCGACGCGGTAGCGGCCGTCGAGCAGCCGCCCGACGAGGGGGTCCTGAAGGGTCGTGTCCACGGCGTCGAGTCTACGAGGGGGCGGGCGGGGCCTTGGCCGGGCGCCCACGACTGCGACGCACCTGTGACGAGCACCGCACGCCCGAACCGGGCCTCGACCCCACGCACCCGCCGTACGAGCCGGGCCCGCCGCCGTGTGTGCCGCACGCTGCCCCCGCTCGGGGCGGGGGTGGGAGTCGGCCCGGCGGAACGGAGATCCACGGCGGGGTGGGTGGGGGCCCACGCGCGGGGCGTCGGTCCGCGTGCGGGTCAGAAGGCCGGTCGTTCCGGGTCCAAGGCCGCGCGGCCCGTCGTCGGCGACGACGCCTCCGCGAAGTGGCGGCGGGGGATGCGACCCGCCCGGTGGGCCAGGCGCCCCGCCTCCACCGCGTGCCGCATCGCCGAGGCCATCAGGACCGGCTCCTGCGCGCGGGTCACCGCCGAGGCGAGCATCACCGCCGCGCACCCCAGCTCCATCGCGAGCGCCGCGTCGGACGCCGTGCCCGCGCCCGCGTCGAGGATCACCGGCACCCCCGCCCGCTCCGTGATCAGCTGGAAGTTGTGCGGGTTGCGGATGCCGAGCCCCGAGCCGATGGGGGAGCCGAGCGGCATGATCGCCGCGCAGCCGACGTCCTCCAGCTTGCGTGCGAGGACCGGGTCGTCGTTGGTGTAGGGGAGGACGGTGAAGCCGTCGTCGACCAGCGTCTCGGCCGCTTCGAGGAGTTCCTCCCCGTCCGGCAGCAGGGTCCGCTCGTCGGCGACGACCTCCAGCTTGATCCAGTCGGTGCCGAGTGCCTCGCGGGCCAGGCGGGCCGTGAGGACGGCCTCGCCCGCCGTGTAGCAGCCCGCCGTGTTCGGCAGGACCCGGATGCCGAGCCGCTCCAGGACGGAGAGGACCGAGCCCTGGACGGTCGGATCCAGGCGGCGCATCGCGACCGTCGTCAGCTCCGTACCGCTGGCGACCAGCGAGCGCTCCAGGACGTCGAGGCTGGGCGCCCCGCCGGTGCCCATGATGAGGCGCGAGGAGAACTCCGTACCCCCGAGGGTGAACACGTCGTCGGACATCGCGCTCAGCCTCCCTGGACCGCGGTGAGGACTTCCACCCGGTCGCCCTCGCCGAGGAGCGTCGTCTCCCATTCGCCGCGCGGTACGACCGTCTCGTTGAGGGCGGCGGCGACCCCGGAGTGGGCCGTCGTCAGGGTGGTGACGAGGGCGTCGAGGGAGAGGGGGCCGGAGAGCACGCGCGGTTCTCCGTTCACGGACACGTTCATACGGGCTGCTCCTGACGTACGGGAGGAGTACTGGAAAAACGGCGGGGGGTGAAGGGGCGGGCCTCGTCGGGGAGGACGCCGGTGGTGAGCACCTCGGCCATGACGTCGCCGGTGACGGGGGTGAGCAGGACCCCGTTGCGGTAGTGGCCGGTGGCGAGGTGCAGGCCGGGCAGGGCGGTGGGGCCGAGCATCGGCGCGTTGTCGGGGGACGCGGGGCGCAGGCCCGCGAGGGTCTCGGTGAGCGGCAGTTCGGTGAGCCCGGGGACGAGTTCGTGGGCGTCGCGCAGCAGCTCGTACACCCCGCCCGCCGTGACCGTGGTGTCCCAGCCCAGTTCCTCGCTGGTGGCGCCGACGACGAGTTCGCCGTTCTCGCGGGGCACCAGGTAGACGTGGCTGCCGCGGACGACGGCCCGGACGGTCCGGGAGAGGAAGGGAGCGTACGGGGGCGGTACCCGCAGGCGCAGTACCTGGCCCTTCACCGGTCGCACCGGCGGCAGGACCTCGTCCGGTACGCCCGCGAGGCGCCCGCTCAGGCTGCCCGCGGCGAGGACGACCTGGTCGGCCGTCAGTTCCTCGCCCCCGGCGAGCACGACACCGCGCGCCCGGTCCCGTACCACCGTCAGGTTCTGCGCGAGGGCGCGGTGGAAGACCACCCCGGCGCGTTCGCAGGCGACGAGGAGCGCGGCGGCGAGCCGGCGCGGGTCGACCTGGTGGTCGCCGTCCACCCGGAGTCCGCCGCGCACGCCCGGGGCCAGCATCGGTTCGAGGCGGCGGCACTCGCGGCCGCTGAGCCACTCCGAGGTGAGTCCGCAGCGGGTCTGCAGGGCGTGCAGCTCGCGCAGATGGGCCCGGTCGTCGGCGTCGAGGGCGACGGCGAGGGTGCCGCAGGCGCGGTAGCCGACGTCGAGGCCGGTGGCCTCGGCGAGTTCGGCGACGAAGTCGGGATAGCGCCGGGCGGAGGCGAGGTTGAGCCCGAGGAGGGTCTCCTCGCCGTAGTGGAGTTCGGTGACGGCGGCGAGCATCCCGGCCGCTACCCGCGCGGCGCCGCCGCCCGGGTCCGGGTCGACCACGGCGGTGCGCAGTCCGCGCCGCGCGGCCCGCCAGGCCGTGACCAGACCGATGATGCCGCCCCCGACGACGAGGACATCGGCCCGACGGACATCGGCCCGACCGGCGTCGGTCCTGCGGACGTCGGCCCGATCGGCATCCGTCCCGAGGACGTCGGCCTCACGGACATCGGGTACATCGGTATCGGACGCGTCGGTTTCGGACACATGGACATCGGAAGAACGCATGGGCGTCCAGCCCCTCCCTTCGCCGGCATGACCCGGATCAGGTTCGTACGGTCGGAGGCCGTCCCAGCCTCCCTCTCAGCCCGGTGCGTCCGGGCTCCCGCGAGTGCTTTACGCCCGACACCCTAGCTTCCGCGTCCGGGGGGCCGTAGACCCCTCCCTTCCTGACGGTCCGTCAGATGCGTAAGGTGGTCGGGTGAGCGAGCAGAAGCAGGCACAGCAGCACGTCGTGATCGTCGGCGCCGGGATGGCGGGCGTACAGACCGCCGTCGCCCTGCGCGAACAGGGCTTCACCGGCCCCGTGACCCTCATCGGGGCCGAGCCCCACCAGCCCTACGACCGGCCCCCGCTCTCCAAGGCCGTCCTCCTCGGCAAGGCCGAGGACTCCGCCTTCGACGTCGACTTCGAGGAGCTCGGCGTCGAGCTCCGCCTCGGCCTGGACGTCACCGGACTGCGCGCCGCCGACCACGAGATCGACACCGAGGCCGGGCCTGTCGGATACGACACCCTGGTCGTCGCCACCGGCGCCCAGCCGGTCACCCTGCCCGGCACCGAGGGCGTCCCCGGAGTCCATCTGCTGCGCACCCTCGACGACGCCGTACGCCTCGGGCCCGTCCTGGAGCGCCGCCACAGCGTCGTGGTCGTCGGCGCCGGCTGGATCGGCGCCGAGTTCGCCACCGCCGCGCGCGCCGCCGGCTGCGCCGTCACCGTCGTCGAGGCCGCCGACCGCCCCCTCGCCGGAGCCCTGCCCGCCGAGGTCACCGCCCCCATGGCCGAGTGGTTCGGCGAGAACGGTGCCGAACTCCTCACCGACGCGCGCGTCCGCACCGTCGAGCCCGGCGCACCGGGCCGCGTCGTCCTCGCCGACGGCCGCGAGCTGCCCGCCGACGCCGTCGTCGTCGGCATCGGCGCCCGCCCCGCCACCGACTGGCTCGCCGGCTCCGGTATCGCCCTCGACCCGAGCGGCGCCGTCACCGCCGACGAGCGGCTGCGCACCAGCCTGCCCGATGTGTACGCCGTCGGGGACTGCGCCTCCTTCCCCTCCGCCCGCTACGGGCGGCGCCTCCTCGTCCACCACTGGGACAACGCGCTGCAGGGCCCCCGCACGGTCGCCGGAGCCATCACCGGGGCGGACTCCGGACCGTACGACCCCGTTCCGTACTTCTGGTCCGAGCAGTTCGGCCGCTTCGTCCAGTACGCCGGTCACCACGCGGACGCGGACGAACTGCTCTGGCGCGGCGACCCGGCGGAGGAGGCCTGGTCCGTGCTGTGGCTGCGCGCCGGGGTGCCGGTCGCCCTCCTCGCCGTCGGCCGTCCCCGGGATCTGGCCCAGGGCCGCAAGCTCATCGAGACGGCCACCGCCCTCGACCCCACGCGCGCGGCGGACCCCTCCGTACCCCTGAAGGCCGCAGTCCGGTAGGGCCCGACTACCGGCTGTCAGTCCGGGATGGCAGGCTTGTCCTGTGACCGAGATTGACGTAAAGATCGATGCGCTCGTCCCCGCCTGGCTCTATGTGCCCGACATCGCGGAGATGCTCGATGTCGAGGTGACGCGCGTGCGGCAGCTGATCAAGGAAGGTCAGCTCATCGCCGTGCGCCGTGGAGAGAACAACGCCCTGCAGATCCCCGCCGCCTTCATCCAGGGCGACAAGATCGTCAAGGGCCTCGTCGGGCTCCTGACCGTGCTGCGGGACGACGGCTTCACCGACGAAGAGATGCTGGAGTGGCTGTTCACTCCGGACGAGAGCCTGCCGGGCACGCCCGCGCAGGCGCTCAACGAGAATCGCGGCACGGAGGTGAAGCGCCGCGCCCAGGCGCTCGCCCTCTGACGCCCGCACGCACCGAAGACACCACCAGCGGGTGCCACGGCGACCGGCCCCCACGGGCCGGCCGCCGTGGCACCGGCGACACCGACGGGGGGAACCCACCCATGCCCACGCCTCGTGAGCGGCTCGCCGACGCCCGGCTCTACCTGTGCACCGACGCCCGGAAGCGCCAGGGCGACCTGCCCGTCTTCCTCGACGCCGTGCTCTCCTCCGGCGTGGACATCGTGCAGCTCCGCGACAAGGGCATGGAGGCCGGTGAGGAGTTGGAGCACCTCGCCGTCTTCGCCGAGGCCGCCCGCCGGCACGGCAAGCTCCTCGCGGTGAACGACCGGGCCGACGTCGCCCACGCCATCGGATCCGACGTGCTGCACCTGGGCCAGGGCGACCTGCCCGTGCCCGCCGCCCGCGCGATCCTCGGCGGCTCCGACGACGTACTGATCGGCCGCTCCTGCCACGCCGAGACCGAGGCGGCCGCGGCCGCCGTCGAACCGGGCGTGGACTACTTCTGCACCGGGCCCTGCTGGCCCACCCCCACCAAGCCCGGACGGTACGCGCCGGGTCTCGACCTCGTGCGGTACACGGCCGGCCTGGCCCAGGACCGCCCGTGGTTCGCCATCGGCGGCATCGACGAGACGAATCTGGACGAGGTCCTGGACGCGGGCGCGCGCCGGATCGTCGTCGTCCGGGCGATCACCGAGGCCGACGACCCGGCCGCCGCGACGGCCGCCCTCGCCAAGCGGGTCCGGGAGCGCGCGGGGATCCAGGGAATCTGAGGGCCCGCCCGGCGGGCCCTGCGAGGTGCCCGCCCGGGGGTTCCGGCCTCTCCGCCGGGGCCCTGAGGCGTCCGGTGGCTCGTCCGGCGGTCCTCCCGGCGGATCCTCCAACGATCCACCCGGGCGCCTGTCCGAAAAGGTGTCCATTCAGCGGACACCGTTTACGCCGCTCCCCGCGCCCCGTCTAACCTGCCGGTATGGCCCTTGGAACCGCTTCCGTCCGTTCGGACCGCGCCCGCACGGTCCGCGAGATCCTCGCCTCCGGCGGCACGTCGTACTCCTTCGAGTTCTTCGCGCCCCGGACCGAGAAGGGCGAGCAGGGCCTCTGGAACGCGATGCGCCGCGTCGAGGCGGTCGGGCCGAGCTTCGTCTCCGTGACCTACGGCGCCGGCGGCACCACCCGCGGCGGCACCGTCAAGGCGACCCAGAAGATCGCCTCCGACACCACGCTCACCCCGGTCGCGCACCTCACGGCCGTCGACCACTCGGTCGCCGAGCTGCGCAACATCCTCGGCCAGTACGCCGACGCCGGCATCCGCAACATGCTCGCGCTGCGCGGCGACCCGGCGGGCGACCCGCTGGGGGAGTGGGTCGAACACCCCGAGGGCGTCAAGTACGCCGCCGACCTCGTCCGGCTGATCAAGGAATCGGGCGACTTCTGCGTGGGCGTCGCCGCCTTCCCCGAGATGCACCCCCGCTCCACCGACTGGGACAAGGACATCCGGCACTTCGTGGACAAGTGCCGCGCCGGTGCCGACTACGCGATCACCCAGATGTTCTTCGACCCGGAGAACTATCTGCGGCTGCGGGACAGCGTGGCCAAGGCCGGCTGCGAGACCCCGATCATCCCCGAGGTCATGCCCGTCGTGAACGTGAAGACCCTCGGCCGACTGCCCCAGCTGAGCAACGCGCACTTCCCCGCGGACGTGAAAGAGCGCATCCTCGCCGTCAAGGACGATCCCACCGCTGTACGCTCCATCGGTATCGAGTTCGCGACGGAGTTCTGCGCGCGGCTGCTCTCCGAGGGTGTCCCCGGACTGCACTTCATCACGCTGAACAGTTCCACCGCGACGCTCGAGATCTACGAGAATCTCGGACTGCACCAGCAGTCGTGACCGGTCGTACCCGCCCCGACCCGCGGCGGTGACCGTGGAGAGGGGCGGCGGGGCATGGGGTGGACGGTCCTCTACATCGCGTTCGGCGTGGTCGCGCTGTGGCTGCTGGGGGAGGTGCTCCTCCAGTACAAGGCACGACTGCGCTGGCGGGTTCTCGCCTTCTGCGGCTTCCTCGGCGTGGTCTTCGGCGTACTGCTGCCCTCGGTGGCGGTGATCATCGCCGGGGCGGTCGCCTTCGCCGTCGGCCAGACCTATGTGACGCTCTCCTTCCGCCGTGGCTTCTCCACCGGCTGGGCGATCGGCGGCAGCCCGGGCGCGAGCCGGCGCCGCAGGTCGGGTGCTCCGGTGCAGGCCGGACCCACGCTGGAGGTCACCGAGCTCTCGTACGAGGCCGAGGACGCCCCGTACTCGGTGCAGGACGGGCCGGAGGGGGCCGACGCTCCGTCCGCCGCCGAGACCACCGCGGTCTACGAGCCCCTGCCGATGCCCGAGGACACCGGCCAGTACGGGGTCTACAACCTGGGCCAGGACACGGGCCAGGGTGCCTCCCAGACCCCCGGCACCGGCTATGACACGGGTTACCAGACGGGGTACGACCCCTACGCGCCCGCGTACGAGCAGCAGCAGCCGGCCTACGACTACGGTCAGGCCGCCGGGCAGCAGCAGTACGCCGCCTACTCCGACCCGTACATCGGCCCGGGTACGGACGGCCAGCAGTACGGCTCCTACTACGGCGACCCGTACGCCCCCTCGTACAGCTACGACACGCCGCCCGGCGGGGTCTGGGTCCCGCAGCAGCGCGACACCGATCAGGCGCCCCAGCCGCAGCAGCAGGGACCGGGCCAGTACGGCTACGAGCCGCACCCGGACGACCAGCAGCAGTACCGGTACTGAATGACCGTGGGGCCCCGCCGAGTTCGGCGGGGCCCCACGCGTCTACCGGGAGCCGCGGAAGTCCGCGCCCTCCACGATGAATCCCGCCACCAGCGCGCCCGACATGCCCGCGTGGGCGAGCCCGCCGCCCGGGTGGGACCAGCCGCCCGCGAACCAGAGGCCCGGCAGCGGGGACCGGTTGTCGGCCGGAAGCAGGTGCCCGCCGGCCCCCGCGAGCGCCGGACCCGGCACCTCGGCGGTGCCCGTGTCCCGCCGTACGTCCTCCGGGGTGCGGACGTGCTGCCACAACAGCCGCTCCCGGAGCCCCGGGACCGCGCGCCCGGCCGCCTCGACCATCCGCCCGGCGAAGGCCTCCCACGCGGCCGCGTCCCGGTCCGGGGACGTGTGGACGGTCGCCGTGACCGTCACCGACTCGTGGTCCGCGTCCGGGCGCAGCGCCGGGTCGTCCGGGCGCAGGACCGTCACCGTCGGCCGGTCGCCGTCCGCGTGCACGACCGTGCGGTGGACCGCCTCCGGCTCCCGGGGCCCGCGCAGGGCCAGACAGACCGTCACCCGGCTCGTCCGGGCGGCCTGGTACAGCGGCCAGTCGTCGCCGTGACCCCACTCGACGACGTGCTCGTGGTAGAGGGCGGGCACCGGGGCCCCCGAGACGACCTGGTCGGCCTCGACGGTCTCGCCCCCGGCCAGCCGGACACCCACCGCCCGGCCGTCCTTCTCCAGGACGTCCTCGACGGCCGCGTCGAAGACGAACTCGACCCGCCGCTTCCGGCACCGCTCGTACACCGCGTCGGCGAGCGCCCGCAGGCCCCCGCCCACGTACCAGCTGCCGAAGGTCTGCTCCATGTACGGCAGGACGGCGGCCGAGGCCGGGGCGGTGGCCGGGTCGAAGCCGTACGTCCACGCGTACGCGTCGAGGAGGGCGGCGAGCCGGGGGTCGCGCAGCTCACGCGCCCCGATCTGCGCGAGCGTCGTCGTCGGGCGCCGCAACAGGCCCGCCTTCAGGGCCGGGTACGGCTCACGGGCCAGCGGCGAACGGTCGGCCGGCTGCGGCTCCTCCAGGAGCGGGCGGCGGGTGCGGTCCCAGGCCTCGCGGGCCCGCACCAGGAAGTCGCCCCAGCGCTCGCCCGCACCCGCGCCGAGCGCCGCGTCCAGGGCGGCGACCGTGCCGGCCCGGGACGCGTTCGGCAGGTCCACGCGGGCGTTGTCGGCGAAGACATGACGGCTCGCCGGGTCGACCTGCGTCAGCGAGACGCAGTCCTCCAGGGGCTCCTTGCCGGTCTTCACGAACAGGTCCCGGTACACGGCGGGCAGGTGCAGCAGCCCGGGGCCCGTGTCGAACGCGAACCCGTCGCGCGCGAACCGGCCGACCGCGCCGCCGTACGTCGCCCCCCGCTCGTACACCGTCACCCGGTGGCCCGCCACGGCCAGCCGGGCCGCCGCCGCCATGGCGCCGAGTCCCGCGCCGATCACCACAATCCGTGCCATGTCAGCGACTTTATCCGGCGCCTCGGACAGTCCCGAACGGGCTCAGAAGTGTTCCGAGCCGTCGTCGGACGGCGGCCGGGCCCGTGTGCGGGCCTCCACGTCGGCGAGCTGTCTCTCCTCGCGCCGTTGCGACCTGCGGCGCAGGAAGCGGCGGATCCGCTGGGCGAGGAAGACCAGTATCACCAGGCCGAGGGCGAGCAGGACGGCCGCGATGCTCGCCGCCGCCAGCGGATGGAAGATCGCGAAGGTGACGATCGCCGCCACCCCGAGATCCTCCGCCAGACTCAGCGCGACGTTGGAGAACGGCTCCGGTGAGGAGTTGACCGCCATCCTCGTCCCGGCCTTGACGAAATGACTCAGCAGGGCCGTCGAACCGCCCACCGCGCCCGCCGCAAGCTCCGGCAGCGAACCGTTCTGCCCGGCGAGCAGGGCTCCGACCACGGCCCCCGCGATCGGCCGGATCACCGTGTGGACGGAATCCCATATCGAGTCGACGTACGGGATCTTGTCCGCCACCGCCTCACAGAGGAAGAGCACGCCGGCGGCGACGAGGACATCGGTGCGCTGCAAGGACTCGGGCACCTCGTCGGTGAGCCCGGTCGCGCCGAAGATGCCGAACAGCAGGACCACCGCGTACGCGTTGATCCCGCTCGCCCAGCCGCTGGTGAACACCAGGGGGAGTACGGACACGCCCGCGATCGTAACCAGGACTGAGTACCCGTACCTAGGGGTCGAGATGAGTAGGTGCGCGGATGGGCGCGGGACCCCCGGAGCGGAAGAGTGGAGTCCACGGAAGGGGCGCGGCTCCGGGCACCGCCGGCACGGGGCTGCGGAACCGGGGCCGCGCGCCTGCCGCTACGGGGCACGGGGGTGTCACGGGGGTGTGCGGCGGAAGGCCGGTGCGACGGGGCTCGGGGGGATCGAGCCTCGCCGCACCGGCCTTTCGTCGTCCTCTTGGCGTCCTCCACGCGGGCGCGTGGTCAGCGGCCGCCCACCCGGCCGTGCAGCAGCCGGGACAGCGCCGCGTGCACGTCGTCGAGCGAACGCTCGCTCTGGAAGGCCTGCCAGTCCAGCGCCGCCACGAGCACCATCCCGACGAGCGCCGCCGCCGTCAGCTGGACGTCGATCTCCTCGCTCAGCTCACCGGCCGCGACGGCCTCGCGCAGCACCCCCTCGACCACGGCCACGGCTTCCTGCCGGACCACCAGGAGGGTCGAGTTCCACGCCCGGTTGGTGCGCCACAGCTCGGCCACGTACAGCTGGGTGAAGGCCGGGTAGCGGTCGATGAAGACGAGGCCCGCCCGGATCATCGCGTCCAGCGCGTCGACCCGGCTCCCGCCGCGCTTGGCGGTCTCCTCGGCCGCCGTCCGCAGCGAGGCCGTGAGCAGCGACACCCCATGGCGCAGCAGCTCCTCGAAGAGCTCGGTCTTGCTCTTGAAGTTGTAGTAGACCGTGCCCTTGGCCACGCCGGCCCGCTCGGCGATCTCGTCCACCGTGGTCGCGGAGAAGCCCTGCTCCGCGATGAGGGTGACGGCCGCCTCGTAGAGCTTCGCGCGCGTGGCCTGGCGTCGGGTGCTGCTGCTGTCCATGGGGTCGATTCTCACAGGTGTCGCGGGGGTCACAGACCCCGTCTCACAGGCTCAGTTCGGGGTGGAGCCGGTCGAGCGTCCAGACCTGCTTCTTACGGGCGGACACGGCGGTCAGGGCCAGGGCGCCCAGGGTGAACGCGGTCAGGACCGCGCAGGCCTGCCAGACGGGCCCGATACCGCCGCCCGTGATCAGCCGGCGCAGCGCCTCGACCACGTAGCTCATCGGCAGGTAGGGGTGGACGGCGTTGAAGAAGCCCGGACTGGTCTGTACGGGGTACGTGCCGCCCGCCGAGGTCAGCTGGAGCATCAGGACCGCGAGGACCAGGATCCGGCCGGCCGCGCCGAAGCGGGCGTTGAGCCACTGGATGATCGCGGCGAAGCAGCAGGTGACCAGGGCGAGGAAGCCGACCGTGCCGGCCGCCCGGTCCATCTGGAGACCGAGGCCCCAGTGCAGGACCGACATGAGCGCCCCGACCTGGAGGATGCCGATCGCCGCCACCGGCAGCCAGCCGGCGAGCGCGATCCGCCAGGCGGAGCCGCCGGCGGCCAGGGCGCGCCGGTTGAGCGGCTGGATGATCATGTACGCCACCATCGCGCCGACCCACAGGGAGAGCGGGATGAAGTACGGGGCGAAACCGGTGCCGTAGTTCGGCGCCTTGTGCAGGGACTGGGAGGCCAGCTGCACGGGATCGGCCATGACCTCCGTACGCCGGTCACGGTCCTGCTCGTCGTAGTCGGGGATCCGGTCGACCCCGTCCTTCAGGCCGGTGGCGAGGGTGCCCGAGCCGTCGGCCAGCTTGAACAGGCCGCCGTCGAGGTCGCCCGCGCCCTTCTTGAGCTTGCCCACGCCGGTGTCGAGGTTGACGGAGCCGGCCTTGGCGTCGGTGATGCCGGTGTGCAGTCTGTCGGCGCCCGCAGCGACCTTCTTCGCGCCCGCGTTGAGCTCGTTGATCTTCCGGATGGCGTCCTCGACGTCCTCGTCGAGGTGGGGGGCGCGGCGGGCCAGTTCGTCGGCCTGCTGCGTGAGCTTCACGAGCCGCGCGTCGAGGGTCTTGAGGTCGCCCTTGCTGTCCTTGGTCAGCTCGTGGACGTCGTCCGCGATCGTGGCGACGTCCCCGGCCGTGACGGAGGCCTTCTTGAGCGTGGCGCAGATGGTGGGGAACTCGGCGGCGGCCTCCGGCTTCGCCACGCACTCGTCCTGGTGGGCCTTGGCCAGCTCGTCGTCGGCCACGTGCGCCGCGCTACGGATCCCCGGGGCGCGCTTCACCAGGACGTCGAGGTTGTGGCGGACCGCGGTGGCGGAGTCCGAGACGAGCCGGGCGGTGTCGCGGATCGACTTGCCGTTGTTCGCCAGATAGGGGCGGACCTTGTCTGCGTTGCCGTTCACCTTGTCGGCGAGGGACTGCGTGCCGTCGGCGACCTTGCGGGAGCCGCTCTCCAGGTCCTTGGCGCCCTTGTCGAGCTTGTTCAGGCCGGCGGCCAGGTCGCCACTGCCGGTCTTGGCGTCCTTGAGGCCCTTCGCCAGGTCCTTCGAGCCCTTCTTCGCCTTGTCCACACCCTGCTTGAGGTCGCCCGCGCCCTTGGCGGCCTTCGCGGTGGCGTCGTGGATGTCGGAGAAGGAGATGAAGATCTTGTCGAGGAAGGTGCGGGAGGACTTGGTGGAGGCCGCGGTGCGGACCTCGGAGAACACCGTCCGGGAGATCTGGCCGACGATGTAGTTGTTGGCGTCGTTCGTCCGCACCCGGAGGGCGCCGGTCTCGGGCGCGTCGCCGGAACTGGAGGCGATGCGCGAGCTGAAGTCGCCGGGCATGGTCAGGGACAGGTAGTACGTGCCGTCCTCGACGCCCTTGCGCGCCTCGGCGTCGCTCACCCGGTGCCAGGCGAAGGTGTTGCTCTCCAGGAGCCCCTTGGTGATGTCGTCACCGGCGTTGATCTTCTTGCCGTCGGTGGTGGCGCCCCGGTCCTCGTTGACGAGGGCGACGGGGATCTTGTCGAGCCTGCTGTACGGGTCCCAGAACGAGTACAGGTACAGGGCGCCGTACAGCAGGGGCAGCAGCAGGATCGCGACGAGCGCGGCGCGCGGCAGCTTTCCCCTGCCGAAGCGCTTCAGCTCAAGCGCGGCCAGTTTCGGCGAGCGCATCGGCCGCCCCCTCCTCGGTCGTGTCTTCGGCGGACTCTTCGGTGACGTCGCCGTCGGCCTTGGTGTCGTTGTCCTCGGCGTCGGCGTCGGCGTCTTCTGCGGCTGCGGCTCCGGACTGGGTCTCGGCTCCGGCTCCGGTCTCGGCCCCGGCCCCGGCCTCGGTTCGGGACTCCGCCTCGGCCTCGGCCTCGGTCTCGGTTCCGGCCTCGGTCTTGTCGGCCGTGGTGTCGGCGAGCGTGGTGATCCGCAGTGCGTTCTCCGGGGCCTCGCTGCAGACCGCGAGGACGGTGGTCCCGGAATCCGCCACCGAGCGCAGCAGCGCCCAGGCCTCGGCGCGGTCGGCGTCCGAGAGCTTCAGGTCCGTGTCGTCCACGGCGAGCAGCCGGGGACGGCCGATCAGGGCCAGGGCGATCGAGAGCCGCAGCGCTTCGAGCCGCTCCAGATCCCGTACGGAGGTCCGCTCGCCCTTCGGCAGGGCGGCGAGGTCGAGCCCCGCGGCCGCCAGGGCCTCGTCGATCCGGGCCTTGGCCGACGCCTTGCGTTCGGCCGGGCGCCGCAGCAGGGCCCGGACGGTGCCGTCGAAACGGCGCTGGAGCAGGGCCCGCTCGTTCAGGTGCTCGGCCACCGTGAAGGCGGGGTCGAGCTCGCTGACGCCGGGGACCTGCCCGAGGGCGGTGATCCGGCGCACCGCCGACATCTTCCGGGGCAGCGGCAGGCCGCCGACCTCGGCCGTGCCCTCCTTGGCCTTCATCCGGCCGGTGAGCGCGAGCAGCAGGCAGGTGCGGCCCGAGCCCGAGGGCCCCTCGATCGCCACCAGCGAGCCCGGCTCGGCCCGGAACGAGACCGCCCGGAAAGCCCAGCCGCGCGGTCCCTTCAGTCCGAATCCGTCCGCGACGACGGCGGCGCCGCGCGGCCGCTCATCGGCTTCCGCTCCCACGGGTCCACCCCCCGATTCCCCTTTTTGAACTGACTGGTCAGTGCAAAAGTTACCCCCGAGTGGGGTTTTCAGGCAAAACCCCAGGTCAGCGGGATTGTCAGTGGGGCCGGGCACGATGGACACATACGGCCACGAAGCCGTCACGCGACGACAGGAGGACTCGTCATGGCAAGCCCTTCCGCAGCAGCCGCGCCTCGCCGACGCCCCGCCCCCGTGCAGGCGGGACCCGCGTCCGACATCCACCCCGTCCCGCGCCGCACCGCCGCCCCGCCGGCCGCCCTCGACCTCCTCGCCAAGGCCCGCGCCGGACTCGTCGAGGCCGCCGCGCTCGACCGCCCCCACGAGCGGTACGCGGCGGCCCACCTCGCCGCCCTGCGGGCCGCCGCCGCAGTGCTTGCCGCCCGGGCCAGGCCCGAGCCCGGCCCCCGCCGCAGGCAGCGGATAAGGAGCGCCTGGGAGCTCCTCGCCGAGCTGGCGCCCGAGCTGACCGAATGGAGCGCCCTCTTCGCCTCCGGCGCCCCGCGCAGGGCCCGCGCCGAGGCCGGGATCGCCGGCGCGGCGACCCGGCGCGAGGCCGACGACCTGCTCAGGGACTCCGCGCACTTCCTGCGCCTGGTCGAGCGGCTGCTCGCCCTCCAGCCGGTGCTGCCCCGCCAGCCCGGCGCGGACGAGGCCGGCGGATGATCCGAAAGGCGGGACCGAGGCCATAGGGTGGGGACGTCCGTACCCGTCACCGAGGAGTCAACAGCCGTGCCGGACCCTTCCCCTGTCTTCGGTCGAGAGGCGACGTCGCGCCCGTCGCGCGCCTCCCTGCGTACCGCCGTCGTCTGGGACGTCCTCAAGGACGCCCTCGACCGCCGGGTCGAGGCCACCGGGAAGGACAGCCTCGACGTCCTCGACACGGGCGGCGGCTCCGGGAACTTCGCGGTGCCGGTCGCCCGCCTCGGCCACCGGGTCACCGTCGTCGACCCCAGCCCCAACGCGCTCTTCGCGCTGGAGCGCCGGGCCGCCGAGGCCGGGGCCGCCGACCTCGTCACCGGCGTCCAGGGCGACATCAGCGGCCTCTTCGACGTCGTCGGCCGAGAGGGCTACGACGCGGTGCTCTGCCACGGGGTACTGGAGTACGTCGACGACCCCGCCGAGGGCGTACGGAACGCGGTCGCCGCGCTCCGGCCCGCCGGCAGCCTCAGCCTGCTCGCCGCCGGACTCGGCGGCGCGGTCCTGGCCCGTGCCCTCGCCGGGCACTTCACCGAGGCCCGGCACGCGCTCTCCGACCCGGCGGGCCGCTGGGGCGCGGGCGACCCCGTACCCCGGCGCTTCACCACCGAGCAGCTCACCGAACTGGCCGACGCGGCCGGTCTCGAGGTCGGCGCCGTGCACGGCGTCCGGGTCTTCGCGGACCTCGTCCCCGGCGTCCTCGTCGACACCGAGCCCGGTGCCGCCGAAGCGCTGCTCAAGCTGGAAGCGGCGGCCGCCGAGCTGCCCTCCTTCCAGGCCATCGCCACCCAGCTGCACCTCCTGGGCGAGAAGCGCGCCTGAGTAGGACGGCCACCCGTTCGGCGGTGCGGGCGACGGCACCCCATGCAGTACGCCACAGCCCGCCCGGTATCGGCCTCCGCCCCGTATGATCGGGGGACAGCATCCGGCATGACGGAGGAGGGCCTGGGGAATCAACGCCTCAGCAACCGATCCGCATGGCGGCCCGGATTGGCTATTCGGCATTGTGGGCGGGTTTCACGGGGGCGATTCCCTGCCTATCCTGAAAGGGCCGCAAACCGGTCGCCCCCGCGACCGACGACTAGGAGGACTCCGTGCCGCTCTCGGAGCACGAGCAGCGAATGCTCGAGCAGATGGAGCGAGCGCTGTACGCCGAAGATCCCAAGTTCGCGACAGCGCTCGAGGGAAGCGGACTGCGTACGTACACCCGGCGACGGGTCTACCAGGCAGTCGCCGGCTTCCTGGTGGGTATCGCGCTCCTCATGGCCGGAATGGTCGCACAGCAGATCTGGATCAGCGTGGTGGGGTTCCTCGTCATGCTGGGCTGCGCGGTCCTGGCGGTCACCGGATGGCGCAAGGCGCCGAAGCCGGGTGAGCAGCAGCAGGCCACCAGGAGTGGGACGACGGCCGGTGGCCGTCAGACCCGGCAGCGACGCTCCATGATGAACCGGATGGAAGAGCGGTGGCAGCGCCGCCGCGACGAGCAGCAGGGCGGCGGCCACTGACGGCCCCCTGAGCGGCGGCCCCGCGACCCTATGTGACCGAGCCCTGTGCGGCCCGCGCGCCAGCGCCAGCCGCACGGGGCTTCGTCGTCCCCGCCCGCCGCTGTGCGCATCGGTTCCGCCGGGCCGGAAGCCCACCCCCATACGTGCTGCGGGTGGGCGCCGGCCCGGGCCCGGGCCCGATGGGGCGTGGGGCCGGGCCGGGCCGGGGGCTTTCGGGTCAGTTTGCTTCGCGGTGGGGTTTGCGGAGTGCGGTCGTCGCTCGGGACAGAAGGGCGTCACGGCGCGTCGACCACCTCGTCGTCGTTCGCGACCAGCCCGCCGCGGCCGACCAGCGCAGCCGGGCCGCCGAGCGGGGGGCCAGGAGAGCCCGGAGCCGGGCCCGGCGGTCCGCCGCGGCGTGGAAACCGGCCCGGATCCGGGCCGCCTCGTCCGCCAGGCCCGCAGTGGGCCGCGGGTTCGGGGCGTACAGCGCCTCCTCCACCGCCCGTGCCACCCGGTGCACCGAGTCCGCCGCCTCGCCGCCCAGTTCACCGACCCGGACGATCCGCGCCGCCGTCTTCCTCGGCGTCTGCGATTCGTCCGGCTCGACCCCGTAGTCCCAGGCGGTGTCGTTGATCTCCTGCCAGACCGCGAGCGTCCGTGCCGTCGTCTCCTCCGGGCCGCGGAGCCCGGCCGTGCCGAGCCGCCGCGCCCGTACCCGTGTCCGCCAGAGCAGCGGGAGGAACGGGAGGGCGAGGACGAGCAGTGCGCCCAGGACGATGAGGACCACCGTCAGGGGGTTCGCGCCGGAGCCGTCGGACGTCGTACCGCCCACCGCCTCCTCCGGGCCGCAGTCGCCGAGCCGGCGTTCCTGCGGGGTGCAGCTCTCCGAGGCGCTCGGGGCGGCGGAGGGCTGCGCCGAGGCGCTCTGCTGGGGCTGGGCGGGGTTGGTGGCCGTACCCGAGGGCGTGTTGCCCCGGGTGTACGCGGGGGTGGAGCCCCGCGAGGGGGTCGGCTCGAACCGGGTCCACCCGGCACCCTCGAAGTACAGCTCGGGCCACGCGTGCGCGTCCCGGATGCCGACCGAGACGGAGCCGTCGGTCTGTGTCGTGCCCGGCATGAAGCCCACGGCGACCCGGGCCGGGATGCCGAGGGAGCGGGCCATCGCCGCCATCGAGAAGGAGAAGTGGACGCAGAAGCCCTGCTTGTCCTTCAGGAAGCGGGAGATCGCCTGCACGCCGGTGCCGGACGTGACCTCGACGTCGTAGCGGAAGCCGCCGTCCCGGGCGAACCAGTCCTGGAGCTTGACCGCCCGCTCGTAGTCGTTGCGCGCGCCCTTGGTGACGTCGAGCGCGGTCGCCTTCACATCGGCCGGCAGCGAGGCCGGGACCTTGGTGTACTCGCGGCGTACGTTCTCCGGGGCGTTCCCGGCCGCGGCCAGCTGGGTGGACGTGGGCTGGACGTCCAGGCTGGAGACCGTGTAGCGGGCGCCCCGGGTGGTCTGCTTGTCGTCGCCGACGAGCATCCGGCCGGTCGGCTCGTACCGCCAGCGTCCGTCGATGTCGACGCGGCCGGCCGGGTACGGCATCGGCAGCCACTTCTGCTCGTAGCCGTCGGAGGCGACGAAGTTGCTGGTCACCTCGGTGATACGGACGGTCTGGGAGAGTCCGTCCGGCCAGGGCAGCTGCTTGGGGACGGCCTCGATCGGGCGGACCGAGGACTTCCACGAGGTGCCGTCGAACTGGTCGAGCGCGACGAGCCGCAGGTACATGTCGGAGTTGTCGCGGGCGTTGGTCCGGTAGCGCAGGACCTCCCGGTCCTCCGGCTGGCGCAGATTGTCCTGGAGGGAGACCAGCGGGTTCACGGCGGTGATCGTGCCGCCGCCCTTGCCGGTGCCGCCCGTCCCCTCGCCGTCGCCGCCGAAGAGACCGCCGGAGAAGCCGGGCAGTGCGAGCGGTACGACCATGGCGACGCCCATGGCCACGGCGCCGATCCGGCGGCCGGTGCGGGCCGGGGCGAAGGTCGTGCCGCCGCCCGCCGCGAGGGCGGTGCCGGGCCGGCCGGAGCGCTGGGTGCCGCCGAAGACCCGGCCCCACGCCGAGAGCCGGTCGCGGCTCTCGGCGAGGATCAGCAGCAGATAGCCGGTGCCCGCGAGCAGGAACCAGAGCCAGCCGGCGCCGCCGCCGGAGAGACCGGCCGCCACGGAGTACAGGGCGAGCAGCGGAAGCCCGGCCGGGGCCGCCTTGCGGAAGGTGACCGCGAGGGTGTCCACCATGAGGCCGATGGCGACGACGCCGCCGACCAGCATGAGCCGGATGCCCTCGGTGTCCGGGGCGGGGATCGCGTACCGGCTGACGTCCTCGGCGCCCGCCGTGAACAGTTCGACGGCGTGGGTGACGACCTGCGGGCCCGGCAGGAACCCGAGGATCGCCTGCTCGCGGGCGAAGATCACGGTCAGCGCGAGCAGCGCGACGGCGAACTGGGCGAGCAGGGTCAGCGGCCGGGCCAGCGGTGCCCGCCGGGCCAGCGTGCCCACCCCGCTCACCAGGGCGAGGACGAAGGCCGCCGTGAAGATCCAGGTCGCCGGTTTCACCAGGGGGAGCAGTGCTCCGGACGCCATCAGGGTGGCGCCCCAGGCGGCCAGGGTCAGCCGTGTGCGCCCGCTCATGACCATCCTCCGTAGGTGTCGGCGGCGGACTCCGCGCGGACTCCGGCCGCCTGCTGCCACAGGTCGGCGAGCTTGGCCGAGGGGGCGACGGGCAGCGCCGTCCAGCCCGCCTCGCGCAGCTGCCGTACCCGTTCGTCGACTGCCCCGGCGACCGCGCCGCCGGTCAGCCAGGTCCCGGAGTCCAGGACGAAGGCGACGGCCGCGCCGGCCCGGCCCCGCATCCGGGCGGTGAGGGCCGCCTGCTCCTCGTCGAGGTCGCCGACGAAGGCGATGAGCAGCCCTTCGTCGCCGCCGCGCAGCATGTCGGAGGCACGGGAGAGACCGCCGCCCTCGGAGTGGTCGACGACCGCGAGGGTGTCCATCATCAGACCGGCCGACTCGGCCGAGTCCTGGGCCGAGCCGACGAAGCCCTCGGCGCCCTCGCCGGGCACCGCGCTGCCGGTGTCGGTGACCAGCCGGACCGCGTAGCCGCGCTCCAGCATGTGGATCAGGGCGGAGGCGGCGCCGGAGACCGCCCACTCGAAGGCGGAGTCGGGGCCGGAGCCCTGGTAGGCGATCCGGCGGGTGTCGAGGAGGACGGTGCAGCGGGCCCGCTGCGGCTGCTCCTCGCGGCGGACCATCAGCTCGCCGTAGCGGGCGGTGGAGCGCCAGTGCACCCGGCGCAGGTCGTCGCCGTGCCGGTAGGCGCGCGGGATGATGTCGTCGTCGCCGGCGAGGGCGAGCGAGCGCTGCTGTCCGTCGCCGTACCCCGAGGCCTCGCCGAAGAGCTTCACCGGAGGCAGCGCCTCGGTCCTCGGAATGACGGTGAGGGTGTCGTACGCGCTGAAGGAGCGGGTCAGCTCGCACATCCCGAAGGGGTCGTTGAGCCGCAGCTGGAGCGGGCCGAGCGGGAAGCGGCCGCGCAGGTCGGAGCGGACCCGGTAGGACACCTCGCGCCGCCCGCCGGCCTCGACCCGGTCGAGGACGAAGCGGGGGCGGGGCCCCAGCATGTACGGCACGTGGTCCTGCAGCATCAGCAGCCCGGTGGGGAGCTTGGAGACGTTCTCCATCCGCAGCTGGACCCGGGCCTCGGCGCCCGCTTCCACCCGCTGGGGGGAGAGCCGGCGGGAGGCCGCGACCCGGTAGCGGGTGCGGTGCAGCACGAGGACGCAGATCACCGGCAGCGTGGCGAGCAGCAGTCCGACGCGCAGCAGATCGGCCTGGCCGAGGACGTACGCGCAGACGGCGGCGGCCACCCCGGCGGCGAGGAAGGAACGGCCACGGGTGGTGAGACCGCCGAAGGCGGCCCGCAGACCGCCCCGGTCGTCGTCGTCACCCCGCTGTCCGTCCGGCACGGCAGCGGTAGTCATCACAGCCGCCGGGCGCCGGGCTGCTGGCCGTAGAGCGGTCCGGCGGGCGGGGCCGCGGCCGGGACGGGGGTGCGCTGCAGGATGTCCTGTACGACCTGCTCGGCGGTCCGGCGGTTCAGCTGGGCCTGCGCCGTCGGCAGCAGCCGGTGGGCGAGGACGGGCGCGGCGAGGGCCTGGAGGTCGTCGGGCAGCACGTACTCGCGGCCGCTGAGCGCGGCGGAGGCCTTGGCGGCCCGCAGCAGGTGGAGCGTGGCCCGCGGGGAGGCGCCGAGCCGGAGGTCGGCGTGGGTGCGGGTGGCGGAGACGATCTCGACCGCGTAGCGGCGTACGGCGTCGGCGACGTGGACCGTGCGCACGGCCTCGATCAGCTTGATGATGTCGTGGGCGTGGGCGACCGGCTGGAGGTCGTCCAGCGGGGAGACCGAGCCGTGCACGTCGAGCATCTGGAGCTCTGCCTCGGCGCTCGGGTAGCCGATGGAGACGCGGGCCATGAAGCGGTCGCGCTGGGCCTCGGGCAGCGGGTAGGTGCCCTCCATCTCGACCGGGTTCTGCGTGGCGACGACCATGAACGGGCTGGGCAGCTCGTAGGTCTGGCCGTCGACGGTGACCTGACGCTCCTCCATGGACTCCAGGAGCGCGGACTGGGTCTTCGGCGAGGCGCGGTTGATCTCGTCGCCGATCACGATCTGCGCGAAGATCGCGCCCGGCTTGAACTCGAAGTCCCGGCGCTGCTGGTCGAAGATCGACACGCCCGTGACGTCCGAGGGCAGCAGGTCGGGAGTGAACTGGATACGGCGCACCGAACAGTCGATGGACCGGGCCAGCGTCTTGGCCAGCATGGTCTTGCCGACGCCGGGGACATCCTCGATGAGGAGATGTCCCTCGGCGAGCAGCACGGTCAGCGAAAGCCGTACGACCTCGGGCTTGCCCTCGATCACACTCTCCACCGATCTGCGGACTCTCTCCACAGTGGTGGTCAGATCAGTGAGGCTCGCTCGATCGTCATAGGTCGTCACCCGGCCCTCCTCGGCCTTCCGGAACACGGACACCTGCCCCCGTGGGATCTTCGGGGGGTGTCGCATCCGAGCATTCTTGTTCGCATGGCCGGGTCGTGTCACTTGCCTGCTGACAAGTGCGAGGGAAATGCCGGGCTTTGGGTGTTTAAGCCGGGTCGGTAGCGGGGTCGATCTCGCGCAGCAGGCCGGTGGTCACGTCGAAGACGAAGCCCCGGACGTCGTCGGCGTGCAGCAGGAAGGGGGAGGTCCGCACCCGCTGCATCGACTGCCGTACGTCCTGGTCGACGTCGCGGAAGGCCTCGACCGCCCACGCCGGGCGCTGGCCGACCTCGTCCTCCAGCTCGTGCCGGAAGTCCTCGGTCAGCGATTCCAGGCCACAGCCGGTGTGGTGCACCAGCATCACGCTGCGGGTGCCGAGGGCGCGCTGGCTGATGGTGAGCGACCGGATCACGTCGTCGGTGACCACGCCGCCCGCGTTGCGGATGGTGTGGCAGTCACCGAGCTGGAGACCGAGTGCCGAGTGGAGGTCGAGACGGGCGTCCATGCAGGCGACGACGGCGACGCGCAACACGGGCCGCGCGTCCATTCCCGGGTCGGCGAAATCGGCGGCGTAACGTGCGTTGGCCTCGACGAGACGGTCGGTGACCGTGCCGCCGGTGCGTATGACGTCGGCAGAGGGGTGCGCGGAGGTCGACATGGTTCCGACGTTAACGGGCACATGCCTTCCGGGCCTGCTGTGAGAGGGGACAAAGAACCTCAATGAGCCTTGTTGTGAGCTAACCCACAGGCCTGGGGACCCCGCCCCGAACGGGTGACCCGTCCGGAATGTCCGGCAGGGCGTCCGGCGCCGTGCGACGCGCCAGCCGGTTGATTGACCGGCGGGTCCCGTGGACTAAAGTGACGCGAAGTTCACGGAGACAACGAGCGACTTTCCGCGGTTTCTCCCCCCGTGTGTGCGGCGGTACCTACGGCTCGGCCTTCTTACCCGCTCGCCCGTACCTCCGCGCCGGATCTGAGAGGGCGCATTGAGCAACGACCGACACGTCCCGGTCATGCTCCAGCGGTGCCTGGACATGTTGGCCCCCGCCCTGGAGCGCCCCGGCGCGGTCGTCGTCGACTGCACCCTGGGCCTCGGCGGCCACAGCGAGGCACTCCTGAAGCGGTTCCCCGAGGCGCGGCTCGTCGCCCTCGACCGTGACAAGGAGGCCCTGCGGCTCTCCGGCGAGCGGCTCGCCCCGTACGGGGAGCGCGCCACCCTCGTCCACGCGGTGTACGACGAGCTGCCCGAGGTCCTCGACCGGCTCGGCCTCCCCACGGTCGACGGCGTCCTCTTCGACCTGGGCGTCTCCTCCATGCAGCTGGACGAGGCCGACCGCGGCTTCGCGTACGCGCAGGACGCCCCGCTCGACATGCGCATGGACCAGACGACCGGCATCAGCGCGGCCGAGGTCCTCAACACCTACGCGCCCGGTGAGCTGGTCCGCATCCTCCGCGCGTACGGCGAGGAGAAGCAGGCCAAGCGGATCGTCTCCGCGATCGTGCGCGAGCGCGACAAGGAGCCCTTCAGCAACAGCGCGCGGCTCGTCGAGCTCATCCGCGACGCCCTGCCGCAGGCCGCCAAGCGGACCGGCGGCAACCCGGCCAAGCGCACCTTCCAGGCCCTGCGCATCGAGGTCAACCGCGAGCTCGACAGCGTCGAGAAGGCGATCCCGGCGGCCGTGAAGGCCCTCGCCGTCGGCGGACGGGTCGCGGTCCTCTCGTACCAGTCCCTGGAGGACCGCATCGTCAAGCAGGTCTTCGCGGCCGGCGCGGCCACCACCGCCCCGCCCGGCCTGCCGGTCGTCCCCGAGAAGTACCAGCCCCGCCTGAAGCTCCTCACCCGCGGCGCCGAGCTGCCCACCGAGGAGGAGGTCGCCGAGAACCGGCGCGCCGCCCCGGCCCGGCTCCGGGGCGCCGAGCGGATCCGGGAAGACGTCCTGTGAGCACGGCGAAGGGGCCGCTCAAAGGGCGGGCCGCGCGGCTCGGACGGCTGATGCCGTCGGGGCCCAGCTCGGCCGCCCGCACCCCCTTCGTCCTGCTGGTCGTCGTCCTGCTCGGCGGCGGTCTGATCAGCCTCCTCCTGCTGAACTCGGCCCTCAACCAGGGCTCCTTCCAGCTCAACGAGCTCAAGGACAGGACCACCGAGCTCACCGACGAGGAGCAGGCGCTCCAGCGGGACGTCGACGACTACGCGGCCCCCGACGCCCTGGAGCGGCGGGCCCGCGAGCTCGGCATGGTCCCCGGCGGCAGCCCGGCCTTCCTGGGCCCGGACGGCAAGGTGCTCGGCGAGCCCTCGGAGGCGGTCGCCCCGAAGCCCACCCCGACGCCGAGCCGGAAGCCCACGCCGCCCGCCGCCACCGGCACCCCGAAGCCGGGGACGACCACCGGCGCGGGCACCACCGCTCCCGCACAGACAGCGCCCGCACACGCACCCGCACCGCCACCCACCCCGACGAACTCCGGCAGGTGACCCGCAAGTGCCCCCCAAGGAGCCCCCGCGCCGCCGCGTCCCCGGACCCGCCAGGCCCGCACGCCCCCGGCCCGCCTCCGCCGGGGCCCGCACGTCCCGTCCCGCCCCGCGCCCGGCCGCGAAGCGGACCGCGCCCAGGCCGCCGGCCCGGCAGCCCCGCACCATCCGGCTCGGCAGCCCCCGGCCCCGGCTGCGCCTGGTCTCGCTCGGTCTGACCCTGGTCATGGTGGCCTTCGTGGTGCGGCTGCTCCAGGTCCAGGCCGTCGACGCCAGCGCGTACGCGGCCAAGGCCGACAAGTACCGCTTCCAGGAGTACACGCTCTCCGCGGAGCGGGGCGAGATCACCGACCGCAACGGCATCGCGCTCGCCGCCAGCGTCGACGCGTACGACATCACGGCCGACCCCCAGCTCTTCACGCCCGAGGAGGCCAAGGTCCCCGACGCGCCCGAGCAGGCCGCCGCCCTCCTCGCCCCGCTCCTCGGCAAGGAGCCCGCGGAGCTCGCGAAGAAGCTCCGTACCCCCAAGTCCCGGTACACGCTCCTCGCCCGCAAGCAGACCCCGCAGGTCTGGAACCAGATCAAGGACCTCCGGCGGGTCTACGGGCAGAAGGCCCAGCGCTCCGCCGGCGGCAACGGCGTCAACCTCCTCGGCGGCATCCTCAGCGAGCCCAGCACCAAGCGCGTGTACCCGAACGGCGAGCTCGCCGCCGGGATACTGGGCTACGTCAACGCCGAGGGCAAGGGTGCCGGCGGCGTGGAGTCCATGCTCGACCCGGCGCTCGCCGGCCAGGACGGCAAGATCCGCTTCACCCAGTCCGGCGGCCGTCAGGTGCCCACCGCGGGCTCCCAGGGCACCCCCGCCGTCCCCGGCTCCGACGTCGAGCTGACCATCGACCGGGACATCCAGTGGGCCGCCCAGCAGGCCATCACCGAGCAGGTGAAGAAGTCCAAGGCCGACCGGGGCTACGTCGTCGTGCAGAACACGAGGACCGGCGAGGTCCTCGCCATGGCCAACGCCCCCGGCTTCGACCCCAACGACCTCTCCGCCGCCAACGCCGCCGCCATGGGCAACGCGGCCCTCCAGGACGCCTACGAGCCCGGCTCCACCAGCAAGGTCATGTCCATGGCCGCCGTCCTTGAGGAGGGCAAGGCGACCCCCGACACCCATGTCACCGTCCCCAACCGGCTCCACCGCGGCGACCGGCTCTTCCAGGACGACATCGACCACAAGACCTGGCACCTGACCCTCAACGGCGTCCTCGCCAAGTCCAGCAACATCGGCACCATCCTCGCCACCGGCCAGCTCGGTGCCACCCAGGCCGAAGCGAACAAGGTCCTCCACGGCTATCTGCGCAAGTTCGGCATGGGCAGCCCCACCGGCGTGAACTTCCCCGGCGAGACCCCCGGCATCCTCGCCAAGCCGGAGGACTGGTCCACCTCGCAGCAGTACACGATCCCCTTCGGCCAGGGCCTCTCCGTCAGCGCCCTGCAGGCCGCCTCCGTCTACTCGACCATCGCCAACGGAGGCGTACGCGTCGAGCCGACCCTGGTCCGCGGCACCAAGGGCCCGGACGGGCGCTTCACCCAGGCCCCCACGCCCAAGGAGTCCCGGGTCGTCAGCGACAAGACCGCCAAGACCCTCGCCCAGATGCTGGAGTCCGTCGTCGACGACCGGGAAGGCACCGGCAACAAGGCCGCCATCCCCGGCTACCGCGTCGCCGGCAAGACCGGCACCGCCAACCGCGTCGACCCCGAGCTCGGCCGCTACAAGGGCTACACCGCCTCCTTCGCCGGATTCGCCCCCGCCGACGAACCGGAGGTCACCGTCTACTGCGCCATCCAGAACCCCACCAAGGGCAGCTACTTCGGCGGCCAGATCTGCGGCCCCATCTACAAGAAGGTCATGGAGTTCGCCCTCAAGACCCTCCACGTCGCCCCCACGGGCAGCGCGCCCGCCCGACTGCCGGTCTTCGCCGACGGCACCCCGTGACCCTCCGGGAGCACCAGTGACAACGATCACCCCCCATTCCGGGAACCGGAAATCGAACTCCGGCGACGCCCCGGGCTCTTTTGGCCCCCCAGAGGGTGCGCCCGGTACGCTCACCGCCGTGCCACACGCTGATCAGTACCGAAACGCCCCGCCCCGGCCGGAGCAGGCCCGCCCCACACCCCTGGGCGACCTGGCCGCGCAGCTGGGGGTCGGCATCCCCGACACCCCGCAGCCCGCCGAGATCTCGGGCATCACCCACGACTCCCGGGCCGTGCGCCCCGGCGACGTGTACGCGGCCCTGCCCGGCGCCCGCCTCCACGGCGCCGACTTCGTCGCCCAGGCCGCCGGACTCGGCGCCGCCGCCATCCTCACCGACCCGACGGGGGCCGAGCGCGCCGCCGCCACCGGCCTGCCGGTCCTGGTCGTCGAGAACCCGCGCGGCCGGATGGGCGAACTCGCCGCCGAGATCTACGGACGGCCCGGCGCCGACCTCCTCCAGATCGGCATCACCGGCACCTCCGGCAAGACCACCACCGCCTACCTCGTCGAGGGCGGACTGCGCGGCGCCGGACACCGCACCGGGCTCGTCGGCACCGTGGAGATGCGGATCGGCGACGAGCGCATCAAGTCGGAGCGCACCACCCCGGAGGCCACCGACCTCCAGGCGCTCTTCGCCGTCATGCGCGAGCGCGGCGTCGACGCCGTCGCCATGGAGGTGTCCAGCCACGCCCTCGTGCTCGGCCGGGTCGACGGCTGCGTCTTCGACGTCGCCGTCTTCAACAACCTCAGCCCGGAGCACATGGAGTTCCACTCCGACATGGACGACTACTTCCGGGCGAAGGCCGGGCTCTTCACGCCCGAGCGCAGCCGCCTGGGCGTGGTCAACCTCGACGACGCGTACGGCCGCCGGCTGGTCGGGGAGGCGACCGTCCCGGTCGTCACCTTCTCCGCCGAGGGCCGCGCCGACGCCGACTGGCGCGCCGAGGACCTCGTCCTCGGCTCCCACGACTCGACGTTCACCGCCGTCGGTCCCGAGGGTGAGCGGATTCCGGCCACCGCCCCGCTGCCCGGACCGTTCAACGTCGCCAACACCCTCGCCGCGATCGCCACCCTCGCCGCCGCGGGCATCGACCCGAAGAGCGCCGCCGAGGGCATCGCCGCCGTCCCCGGCGTACCGGGCCGTCTGGAGCGGGTCGACGCCGGACAGCCGTACCTCGCCGTCGTCGACTACGCGCACAAGACGGACGCCGTCGAATCGGTCCTGCGCTCCCTGCGCGAGGTCACCGAGGGCAAGCTGCACGTGGTCATCGGCTGCGGCGGCGACCGGGACACCACCAAGCGCGGCCCGATGGGCGCCGCCGCGGCCCGGCTCGCCGACACCGCCGTCCTGACCTCGGACAACCCCCGCTCCGAGGACCCGCTCAAGATCCTCACCGCCATGCTCGCGGGCGCCGCCGAGGTGCCCGCGGAGGAACGCGGCGAGGTGCTCGTCCTCGCCGACCGCGCCGCGGCCGTCGCGGCCGCCGTGGCCCGCGCACAGCCGGGGGACACCGTCCTCGTCGCGGGCAAGGGCCACGAGCAGGGCCAGGAGATCGCCGGGGTCGTACGCCCCTTCGATGACCGCCAGGTCCTGCGCGAGGCCATCGCCGACCGCTCGCCCACCCAGGCTTCCGCGCCGAGCGGAACAGACAGCCACCAGAACAGTCAGGGATGAAGCAGTGATCGCCCTCTCCCTCGCCGAGATCGCCGAAATCGTCGGCGGGCAGGCGCACGACATACCGGATCCGGCCACCCGGATCACCGGGCCCGTCGTCATCGACTCCCGCGAGGTGCGGGCCGGCAGCCTCTTCGCGGCCTTCACCGGTGACCACGTCGACGGCCACGACTACGCGGAACGCGCCGTCGCGGCGGGTGCGGCGGCCGTCCTCGCCGCCCGCCCCGTCGGTGTCCCCGCCATCGTCGTCGACGACGTCCAGACGGCGCTCGGGGCCCTCGCCCGAGCGGTCGTCGAACGGCTCGGCACCGATGTCGTCGCCCTCACCGGCTCGGCCGGCAAGACCTCCACGAAGGACCTGATCGCCCAGGTCCTCGACCGGCACGCGCCCACCGTGTGGACGCCGGGCTCGCTCAACAACGAGATCGGTCTGCCGCTCACGGCGCTCCGCGCGAGCGACGAGACCCGGCACCTGGTCCTGGAGATGGGCGCCCGCGGCATCGGGCACATCCGCTACCTCACCGGCCTCACCCCGCCCCGCATCGGCCTCGTCCTCAACGTGGGCACCGCCCACATCGGCGAGTTCGGCGGCCGGGAGCAGATCGCCCAGGCGAAGGGCGAGCTCGTCGAGGCGCTGCCCTCGGCCGAGGAGGGTGGAGTGGCGGTCCTCAACGCCGACGACCCGCTCGTCCGGGCGATGGCGAGCCGCACCAAGGCCCGCGTGACCTTCTTCGGCGAAGCGGACGAAGCGGCCGTACGGGCCGAGAACGTCCGCCTCACAGAGTCCGGACAGCCTTCTTTCAGGCTTCACACACCCACCGGGTGCAGTGACGTGACCTTGCGCCTGTACGGTGAGCACCACGTGTCGAACGCGCTCGCAGCGGCCGCCGTCGCGCACGAGCTGGGCATGCCTGTCGAAGAGATCGCCACCGCGCTCTCCGAGGCCGGCACCCTGTCGCGCTGGCGCATGGAGGTCACCGAGCGTCCGGACGGCGTGACGATCGTCAACGACGCCTACAACGCGAATCCCGAGTCCATGCGAGCCGCCCTGCGCGCGCTCGCGGCCATGGGCAGGGCCGCACAGGCCCGAGGGGCTCGTACGTGGGCGGTGCTCGGCAAGATGGCCGAGCTCGGTGACGCATCGCTCGTCGAGCACGACGCGGTCGGGCGGCTCGCCGTCCGGCTCAACGTCAGCAAGCTCGTCGCGGTCGGGGACAGGGAAGCGTCCTGGCTGCAACTGGGCGCATATAACGAGGGTTCGTGGGGTGAGGAGTCGGTGCACGTGTC
Organism: Streptomyces sp. NBC_00250; assembly: GCF_036192275.1. Lineage (NCBI taxonomy): Bacteria > Bacillati > Actinomycetota > Actinomycetes > Kitasatosporales > Streptomycetaceae > Streptomyces > Streptomyces sp. NBC_00250. Next base: position 6,667,071 of record NZ_CP108088.1, read on the forward strand.
CGACGCGCAGGCGGCTGTCGACCTGTTGCGCAGTGAGCTGCGCCCGGGGGACGTCGTCCTTGTGAAGGCATCCAGGTCGGTCGGTCTCGAACAGGTCGCCCTGGCTCTCCTCGACACCGAGGGTGAGGTCACCGGCCGATGAGGCAGATCCTCTTCGCGGGGGCCATCGGGCTCTTCCTGACCCTGATCGGCACGCCGCTGCTCATCAAGCTCCTCGCCCGCAAGGGGTACGGGCAGTTCATCCGGGACGACGGCCCGCGCGGCCACGCCGGGAAGAAGGGCACGCCCACCATGGGCGGTATCTCCTTCATCCTGGCCACGCTCATCGCGTACGCCCTGGCCAAGGTCATCACCGGTGAGGACCCGACGTACTCGGGCGCCCTGGTGCTGTTCCTGATGGCCGGCATGGGCCTCGTCGGCTTCCTCGACGACTACATCAAGATCGTCAAGCAGCGTTCGCTGGGCCTGCGGGCCAAGGCGAAGATGGCCGGCCAGCTGATCGTCGGCATCGCCTTCGCCGTGCTGTCGCTGCAGTTCGCCGACCTGCGAGGGCTCACGCCCGCCTCCACGAAGCTCTCCTTCATCATGGACTTCGGCTGGGCCATCGGACCGGTGCTGTTCGTGGTCTGGGCGCTCTTCATGATTCTCGCCATGTCCAACGGCGTGAACCTGACGGACGGTCTGGACGGCCTCGCCACCGGCGCCTCGGTGATGGTCTTCGGCGCGTACACCTTCATCGGGCTCTGGCAGTTCCAGGAGTCCTGTGCGAACGCCATGACCCTGACCAACCCCAACGCCTGCTTCGAGGTGCGCGACCCGCTCGACCTCGCGGTCGTCGCCTCCGCGCTCATGGGCTCCTGCTTCGGCTTCCTGTGGTGGAACACCTCGCCCGCCAAGATCTTCATGGGTGACACCGGCTCGCTCGCCCTCGGCGGCGCCCTCGCCGGTCTCGCCATCTGCTCCCGTACGGAGCTGCTGCTGGCCCTGCTCGGCGGCCTGTTCGTGCTGATCACGATGTCCGTGGTCATCCAGGTCGGCTCGTTCAAGATGACCGGCAAGCGCGTCTTCCGGATGGCGCCACTCCAGCACCACTTCGAACTCAAGGGGTGGTCCGAAGTCCTGGTCGTCGTCCGGTTCTGGATCATCCAGGGCATGTGCGTGATCGTGGGCCTGGGCCTCTTCTACGCGGGATGGGCAGCAGAGAAGTGACAGAACAGCTCGACTGGAACGGCAAGAAGGTCACCGTCGCGGGCCTCGGGGTCTCCGGCATCCCGGCCGCCCGTGTCCTGCACGGTCTCGGCGCGCTCGTGACCGTCGTCAACGACGGCGACGACGAGCGCTCCCGGGCCCAGGCCGCGGAGCTGGAGGCGGAGGGCATCACCGTCCGCCTCGGCGACGGGGCCACTCTGCCGTCCGGCACCGAGCTGATCGTCACCACCCCTGGCTGGCGGCCCGACAAGCCGCTCTTCACGGCCGCCGCGGAGGCGGGCGTGGAGATCTGGGGCGACGTCGAACTCGCCTGGCGGCTCAGGGGGCCGGGAGCGGCCCCCTGGCTCGCGGTCACCGGCACCAACGGCAAGACCACGACCGTCCGGATGCTCGCCTCGATCCTGGAGGCGGCCGGACTGCGGACCGCCGCCGTCGGCAACATCGGGGTCTCGCTCCTCGACGCCGTCCTCGGCGAGGAGCGGTACGACGTCCTCGCCGTCGAGCTCTCCAGCTACCAGCTCCACTGGGCGCCGTCCGTCCGCGTCCACTCGGGCGCCGTGCTCAACCTGGCGCCCGACCACCTCGACTGGCACGGCTCCATGGAGGCGTACGCCGCCGACAAGGGCCGCATCTACGAGGGCAACCAGGTCGCCTGCGTCTACAACGTCGCCGACAAGGCCACCGAGGACCTCGTCCGCGAGGCCGACGTCGAGGAGGGCTGCCGGGCCATCGGCTTCACCCTCGGCACCCCCGGCCCCTCCCAACTGGGTGTCGTCGAGGGCATCCTCGTCGACCGGGCCTTCGTCGAGAACCGGCAGAAGAACGCCCAGGAACTCGCCGAGGTATCCGACGTCCAGCCGCCGGCCCCGCACAACATCGCCAACGCCCTGGCCGCGGCCGCCCTGGCCCGCGCCTTCGGCGTCGACGCCAAGGCCGTACGCGACGGGCTGAAGGCCTTCCGGCCCGACCCGCACCGCATCGAACTGGTCGAGGAGGTCCAGGGAGTCGCGTACGTCGACGACTCCAAGGCCACCAACACCCACGCCGCGGAAGCCTCGTTGGCGGCCTACGACCCGATCGTCTGGATCGCCGGTGGTCTCGCCAAGGGCGCGACCTTCGACGAGCTCGTCCAGAAGTCGGCGAAGCGCTTGCGCGGGGCCGTCCTGATCGGCGCCGACCGGGCCCTGATCCGCGAAGCCCTGGCGCGACACGCCCCGGAGGTACCGGTGGTGGACCTCGACCGGACCGACACTGGGGCGATGTCCGAGGCGGTCCGCGAGGCGGCCCGGCTCGCCCGAGCGGGGGACACGGTCCTCCTCGCCCCGGCCTGCGCCTCGATGGACATGTTCACCAACTACAACAAGCGGGGCGAGGCCTTCGCGGACGCGGTCCGCGCCCTCGCCGCCACCGGGGACGCCTGACCCGACCAGTGGGAGGGTCCGGCAGGACCGGGCACGACCGGAGGGGGCAGCGACCATGCCGAGCAAGATCGCAGGGACACGCAGGCCCTCCGCCGCACGCGGCGGAGGGCGGGCCCCCGCGACCCCGCGACGGCCGCGCGGCGGGGGCGTACGACGCCTCCACGAGCGCGCCCGGAAGGCCTGGGACCGGCCGCTCACGGCGTATTACGTGATCATCGGCGCGGGCATGCTCATCACCGCCCTCGGCCTCGTGATGGTCTACTCCGCCTCGATGATCACGGCACTCCGCTACGACCTGGTGCCCTCCTACTTCTTCCGGAAGCAGTTCTTCGCCGCGCTCCTCGGCACCGGACTGCTCCTGGTCGCCTCACGCATGCCGGTGAAGCTCCACCGGGCCCTCGCCTACCCCATCCTGGTCGGCGCCGTCTTCCTGATGGTCCTCGTGCAGATCCCCGGGATAGGGCACGCGGTCAACGGCAACCAGAACTGGATCTCCCTCGGCGGCCCCTTCCAGCTCCAGCCCAGCGAGTTCGGCAAGCTGGCGCTGATCCTGTGGGGGGCCGATCTGCTCGCCCGCAAACACGACACGCGGCTCCTGACCCAGTGGAAGCACATGCTCGTGCCCCTGGTCCCGGGCGCCTTCATGCTGCTCGGACTGATCATGCTCGGCGGCGACATGGGCACCTCGATCATCCTCGCGGCGATCCTCTTCGGCCTGTTGTGGACCGCCGGAGCGCCCACCCGGCTCTTCGTCGGAGTGCTCACGGTGGCCGGCGCGATCGGCTTCCTGCTGATCAAGACGAGCTCCAACCGGATGAAGCGCTTCGACTGCATCGGCGCGACCGACCCCGGCGGCGAGGGAGCCCCCTGCCTGCAGGCCGCGCACGGAATCTATGCTCTGGCGTCGGGCGGATGGTTCGGTTCCGGACTCGGTGCGAGCGTCGAGAAATGGGGCCAACTGCCGGAGGCGCACACCGACTTCATCTTCGCGGTCACCGGTGAGGAACTGGGTCTGGCGGGGACGCTGTCGGTACTCGCCCTGTTCGCGGCTCTAGGCTATGCGGGTATCCGCGTGGCCGGAGGCACGGAGGACCCCTTCGTGAGGTTCGCCGCGGGAGGTGTGACCACCTGGATCACGGCTCAGGCCGTGATCAACATCGGTGCGGTGCTCGGTCTGCTGCCGATCGCCGGTGTCCCGCTCCCGTTGTTCTCCTACGGTGGGTCGGCCCTGCTGCCGACCATGTTCGCCGTCGGGCTCCTCATCGCCTTCGCGCGACAGGAACCCGCCGCGAAAGCGGCCCTGGCCATGCGCCGCCCCGGCTGGGGCAAGCGGGCCGGGGTGAGATGGAAGTCGATGCGACGGCGCGTCAAGAAGCGCCCGTCCGGAGAGCGGTGAATTTCGGTGCATGTCGTACTCGCCGGCGGGGGGACCGCCGGCCACATCGAGCCCGCGCTGGCCCTCGCGGACGCCCTGCGCAGGCAGGACCCCAGCGTGGGGATCACGGCGCTCGGCACGGAGAAGGGTCTGGAGACCCGGCTCGTGCCCGAGCGGGGCTACGAGTTGGCCCTCATCCCCGCCGTACCGCTGCCCCGCAAGCCCACCCCTGAGCTGATCACCGTCCCCGGGCGGCTGCGCGGCACCATCAAGGCGGCCGAGCAGATCCTGGAGCGCACCAAGGCGGACTGCGTGGTGGGCTTCGGCGGCTATGTGGCGCTGCCCGGCTATCTCGCGGCCAAGCGCCTCGGGGTGCCGATCGTGGTCCACGAGGCCAACGCCCGGCCCGGCCTCGCCAACAAGATCGGTTCGCGGTACGCGGCCGGGGTCGCCGTCGCCACCCCGGACAGCAAGCTCCGCAACGCCCGCTACATCGGCATTCCGCTGCGGCACACCATCGCGACCCTCGACCGGGCGCGGGTGCGTCCCGAGGCGCGCGCCGCGTTCGGGCTGGACCCGAACCTGCCGACGCTCCTCGTCTCCGGCGGCTCGCAGGGCGCCCGGCGGCTCAACGAGGTCGTCCAGCAGATCGCCCCGGTGCTCCAGCGCTCCGGCATCCAGATCCTGCACGCGGTCGGCCCGAAGAACGAAATGCCGCGCGTCGACAACATGCCCGGAATGCCGCCCTACGTGCCGGTACCGTACGTGGACCGGATGGATCTCGCGTACGCCGCGGCCGACATGATGCTCTGCCGCGCGGGTGCGATGACCGTCGCCGAACTCTCCGCCGTCGGGCTGCCCGCCGCGTACGTCCCGCTGCCGATCGGCAACGGCGAACAGCGGCTCAACGCCCAGCCGGTGGTCAAGGCCGGCGGTGGGCTCCTCGTCGACGACGCGGAGCTGTCGCCGCAGTGGGTGCAGGGCAACGTCCTGCCCGTACTGGCCGATCCGCACCGGTTGTACGAGATGTCCCGCGCCGCCGCCGAGTTCGGCCGCCGGGACGCCGACGACCTGCTCGTCGGCATGGTGTACGAGGCGATCGCCGCCCGCCGACAGGCGTAGCGCGGCGGCTGAGGGCAGGAGGCGCCAGGTGGCAGCCGGACCGACGACCGCCGAGAAGAGCGGCGCGAGCACGTCGAAGGGGTCGTCGGAGGGTTCGTCCCGCACGGGCGCCCGGAATCGCAAGTTCCGGGTGCCCGGCGCCAGGGTGCTCCTCATCGGCCTCGGCGTTCTCCTGCTCGTGGCCGGTGTGTTCTGGGCGCTCTACGGCTCCTCCTGGTTCCGTGTGGAACGTGTGAAGACTTCCGGTACGGGGGTCCTGACCCCGCGCGAGGTCGAGGCGGTGGCCGCCGTTCCCATGGGTGCCCCGCTAGTCACCGTCGACACCGAGGCCATCGAGGCGCGGCTCCGCGAGGGGTTCCCGCGGATCGAGTCGGTGGACGTCGTGCGGTCCTGGCCGCACGGAATCGGGCTGAAAGTGACGGAACGGAAGCCCGTCCTCCTGATGGAAAAGGGCGGAAAGTTCATCGAAGTGGACGCGACCGGACTGCGGTTCGCCACCGTCGACACCGCCCCCCTGGGTGTTCCCCGACTCGTCCTCGACAGTGCCTCCTCCCCGAGCCTGCGTCGCTTCGACGCGGACCGGCTGCTCCAGGAGGCCGTCCGCGTCCGGGGTGAACTCCCGGCGGAAATCGCCCGGAACACTCGTGTCGTGCGCGTCACCTCGTACGACTCCGTCACTCTGGAGCTGACGAGGGGGCGCACCGTCTTCTGGGGCAGCGGCGAACACGGCTCGGTCAAGGCCCGGGTTCTCACCGCGCTCCTGAAGGCCACTCCCAAAGCGGGGCACTTCGATGTAAGTGCCCCCACGGCGCCCGCCTCGTCCGGGAGTTGACGGGTATCACCCCTGGCCAGCACCCTGGTTGGCCAGCGCTACGGGTGATCACATAGGGTGAAAAGAAAAACGGGAGGTTCGGCGTGTTCGTTGAACGTGCGCCACTTGTCGACTTAGTGTCCTGTTCGGAAGAGTCCAGCGAACAGAGACACTGGTAACCCTAAACTTCAACGTTAGGGTTCGGGTCGGCGTTTCGGACCGTCCCAATCGGCATCCGTCGGAGCGGCGCGACCAACCGCGCAGCGACGACACGTAACTCGAGGCGAGAGGCCTTCGACGTGGCAGCACCGCAGAACTACCTCGCAGTCATCAAGGTCATCGGTGTCGGCGGCGGTGGTGTCAATGCCATCAACCGAATGATCGAGGTCGGTCTCAAGGGCGTCGAGTTCATCGCGATCAACACCGACGCGCAAGCGCTGTTGATGAGCGACGCCGACGTCAAGCTCGACGTCGGCCGTGAACTCACCCGCGGCCTCGGGGCCGGGGCGAACCCGGCCGTCGGTCGCAAGGCGGCAGAGGACCACCGTGAGGAGATCGAGGAGGTCCTCAAGGGGGCCGACATGGTCTTCGTCACCGCCGGAGAAGGCGGCGGCACCGGCACCGGCGGCGCACCCGTCGTCGCCAACATCGCGCGCTCGCTCGGCGCCCTGACGATCGGTGTGGTCACCCGGCCGTTCACCTTCGAGGGTCGCCGTCGGGCCAACCAGGCGGAGGACGGCATCGCCGAACTCCGCGAAGAGGTCGACACCCTCATCGTCATCCCCAACGACCGGCTCCTGTCGATCTCGGACCGCCAGGTCTCCGTGCTCGACGCCTTCAAGTCGGCCGACCAGGTGCTGCTGAGCGGTGTCCAGGGCATCACCGACCTCATCACCACCCCGGGTCTGATCAACCTCGACTTCGCCGACGTCAAGTCGGTCATGTCCGAGGCCGGTTCGGCCCTGATGGGCATCGGCTCCGCCCGCGGCGACGACCGCGCGGTGGCGGCGGCGGAGATGGCGATCTCCTCGCCGCTCCTGGAAGCCTCCATCGACGGCGCCCGCGGCGTGCTGCTCTCCATCTCCGGCGGCAGCGACCTCGGTCTCTTCGAGATCAACGAGGCCGCGCAGCTGGTGAGCGAGGCGGCCCACCCCGAGGCCAACATCATCTTCGGCGCCGTCATCGACGACGCCCTCGGCGACGAGGTCCGGGTCACCGTCATCGCGGCAGGCTTCGACGGCGGCCAGCCGCCGGCCCGCCGGGACAACATCATCGGATCGGTCTCCGCCAAGCGCGAGGAGCCGGCCCCGGCGCCCCGCCACGTCGAGACCTCCCGCCCGCTGGGCGGCCTCGGCACGGTCGCCCCGCGCGAGGAGCCGGTCCAGGTTCCGGTCGAGCCCGCCCCGGCGGTCAACGAGACCCCGCTGTCGTCCGCGCCTCCGGTGGTCCCGCCGGCCCGTCCGTACGCGGACAGCCAGGCCGAAGAGCTGGACGTCCCGGACTTCCTGAAGTGATAGGACAGCGCTTCGACGCGAACGGCGCGCACTTCGCCTTCACCGACAGGTGGGGCGGGGTGAGCGCCGTTCCGTACGAGGAGCTCAACCTCGGCGGCGCGGTGGGGGACGACCCCCGAGCCGTACTGACCAACCGGGCGCTCGCCGCCGGCGCCCTCGGGCTCGACCCGGCGCGGGTGGTCTGGATGAACCAGGTCCACGGCGCGGACGTCGCCGAGGTCGACGGTCCGTGGGCCACCGACGCGATTCCGTCGGTGGACGCGCTCGTCACCTCCCGGCCGGGAGTCGGACTCGCGGTCCTCACCGCGGACTGCGTCCCGGTCCTCCTCGCGGATCCGGTCGCCGGGGTCGCGGCCGCCGCCCACGCGGGGCGTCCCGGGATGGTCGCCGGAGTCGTTCCCGCCGCCGTCGCGGCCATGATCGATCTCGGTGCCGACCCCGCCCGTATCGTCGCCCGCACCGGCCCCGCCGTCTGCGGGCGTTGCTACGAGGTTCCGGAAGCCATGCGTGCCGAGGTCGCGGAGACCGAACCCGCCGCCTGGGCCGAGACGAGCTGGGGCACCCCGGCCGTCGACGTGACCGCGGGAGTCCTGGCCCAGCTCGAACGGCTCGGCGTCACCGACCGGCAGGCCAGTACGGTCTGCACCCGGGAATCCGGTGACCACTACTCGTACCGCCGCGATCGCACCACGGGTCGACTCGCGGGATATGTCTGGTTGGACGCTGTATCCACCCCGGGGGCGACCCCCGGACCCCCGGCAGGAAAGAACTGATGACGGACCGCACGTCGGAACTCGCCGAGAATCTGGCCCGGGTGGAGGCGCGCATCGACGCCGCCTGCGCCGCGGCCGGGCGCGCGCGGGAAGAGGTGACGCTCATCGTGGTCACCAAGACCTACCCCGCGAGCGACGTGAGAATCCTCCACGGGCTCGGTGTTCGGAACGTCGCCGAGAACCGGGACCAGGACGCCGCACCCAAGGCGGCGGCCTGTGCCGACCTTGATCTGACCTGGCACTTCGTGGGTCAGTTGCAGACCAACAAGGTCAGATCTGTGGTGGGTTATGCCGATGTGGTGCAGTCTGTCGACCGCTTGAAGCTCGTTTCCTCTCTCTCCACGGCCGCGGAGAAGGAGGGCCGCGAGCTCGGCTGCCTCCTCCAGGTCGCGCTCGACGCCGAGTCCGGTGAGCGGGGCGACCGCGGCGGCGTCGCGCCGGACGGCATCGAGGAGTTGGCGGCCGCGGTGGACGCGGCCCCCGGGCTGAGGCTCGACGGACTCATGACCGTCGCCCCGCTCTCCGGTCCGTTCGCGGGACGGCAACGCGCGGCTTTCGACCGGTTGATGGATTTTTCGACTGCCCTGCGCGCGACCCGTCCGGCTGCGAACATGGTGTCAGCAGGGATGAGTGCGGACCTCGAGGAGGCCGTCGCGGCCGGGGCGACACACGTACGCGTCGGTACGGCGGTACTCGGAGTCCGCCCGAAGCTCGGGTAACGTCGCGAAGCAAGTCGGACCACAGCAGAAAATATGGTCATTCCGCAGAACGGCGGGATGGCCCGTGGATCGCGGGCACTTGGTGACGCTGCGACATTTGGCCAGTATGGCGATCCACCACAGAGCGGAGGACTCAGAGAATGGCCGGCGCGATGCGCAAGATGGCGGTCTACCTCGGCCTCGTGGAGGACGATGGGTACGACGGCCGGGGCTTCGACCCCGACGACGACTTCGAACCCGAGCTGGAGCCGGAGCCCGAGCGCGACCGGCGCCACACCCCTCCGCGGCAGATCGAGCGTGAGGAACCGGTGCGAGTGGTGCAGCCTCCGGCCCCCCGTGAACCGATGCCCCATTCTGTCCCGGTACTCGCCGAAAGCGGACGTCCGGCCCGAATTGCCCCCGTGGCATCCATCACACCCGAACGCCCGAGCATGGAGAAGAACGCACCGGTGATCATGCCCAAGGTCGTGTCCGAGCGGGAGCCCTACCGCATCACCACGCTGCACCCCCGGACCTACAACGAAGCCCGTACCATCGGGGAACACTTCCGTGAGGGCACCCCGGTGATCATGAATCTCACGGAGATGGACGACACGGACGCGAAGCGACTTGTCGACTTTGCCGCCGGACTCGTCTTCGGGCTCCATGGCAGCATTGAGCGCGTGACGCAGAAGGTGTTCCTGTTGTCGCCTGCTAACGTCGATGTCACGGCGGAGGACAAGGCCCGGATCGCAGAGGGCGGATTCTTCAACCAGAGCTGAGAACACGAGAACCGGACGGACCGGTCGCGAAGCGGCCGGAACAAGTGAGAGCACGTAAGTCAGGGGAGAGGGAAACGCGGGATGGGCGTCGCACTACAGGTGGTCTACATCGTGCTGATGTGCTTCCTCGTCCTCCTGATCGTCCGACTTGTCATGGACTACGTCTTCCAGTTCGCCCGTTCATGGCAACCCGGTAAGGCGATGGTGGTCGTCCTTGAGGCCACCTACACTGTCACCGATCCACCGCTCAAGCTTCTGCGGCGACTCATCCCGCCGCTGCGTCTCGGGGGCGTGGCACTCGACCTGTCCTTCTTCGTTCTGATGATCATTGTCTACATCCTGATCTCCATCGTGAGCAGCTTCGCGAGGTGAATGTGGACGATACGGTCTTGCCGACTGCCGACGACTACGTAGAGGTGAAGAAGAGATGCCGCTGACCCCCGAGGACGTGCGGAACAAGCAGTTCACGACCGTCCGCCTCCGAGAAGGCTATGACGAGGACGAGGTCGATGCCTTCCTCGACGAGGTCGAGGCCGAGCTGACCCGCCTGCTCCGCGAGAACGAGGACCTGCGCGCCAAGCTGGCCGCCGCGACGCGTGCCGCCGCGCAGAACCAGCAGCAGCAGGGGATGCGCAAGCCCCCGGAGCAGCAGGATCGTCCCGTCGGTCCCGGCGCGCCCGTGCCCGCCGCCATATCCGGACCGCCGGTCCAGCAGCAGCCGCCGCAGATGGGCCCGCCGCAGCTTCCGTCCGGTGCCCCGCAGCTGCCCGCCGGCCCGATGCAGGGCGGCCCCATGCAGGGCGGCCCGATGCAGGGCGGCCCGATGCAGGGCGGCCCGATGCAGGGTGGCCCGATGCAGGGCGGCCCGATGCAGGGCGGCCCCATGGGTCACCCGCAGCAGCAGATGCAGCAGCAGATGCCGCCGCAGATGCAGCAGCAGCCTGCCCAGGGTCCCGGTGGCGACAGTGCCGCGCGTGTCCTCTCGCTGGCCCAGCAGACCGCCGACCAGGCGATCGCCGAGGCCCGCTCCGAGGCCAACAAGATCGTCGGCGAGGCGCGCTCGCGTGCCGAGGGCCTGGAGCGGGACGCCCGCGCCAAGGCGGACGCTCTTGAGCGGGACGCGCAGGAGAAGCACCGCGTCGCGATGGGCTCCCTGGAGTCCGCCCGCGCCACGCTGGAGCGCAAGGTCGAGGACCTGCGCGGCTTCGAGCGCGAGTACCGCACGCGTCTGAAGTCGTACCTGGAGTCGCAGCTGCGTCAGCTGGAGACCCAGGCCGACGACTCGCTCGCCCCGCCGCGCACCCCGGCCACGGCCTCGCTGCCGCCGGCCCCGTCGATGGCCTCGGCCGGCGCCGGTGCGCCGTCCTACGGCGGCAACGGCGCGATGGGTGGTGCACCGTCCATGGGCGGCGCCCCCTCCTACGGCGGCCAGCAGCAGATGTCCCCGGCGATGACCCAGCCGATGGCTCCGGTCCGCCCGCAGGCACCGCAGCCGATGCAGCAGGCGCCGGCGCCGATGCGTGGCTTCCTGATCGACGAGGACGACAACTGACGGCGCGAGGTCGCGCGATGAGCGCGTAGCCGTCGGCAGGCTGAAGGGCCGGGCCCCCGGATTTCCGGGGGCCCGGCCCTTTGCCGTGCCCGGAACGCCACCTACCGACGCCTGGGCATTACTCCTACGCCCTGCCCGCCCTCGCGGGCCGCGCCCGCCGCCACCTCGGTGTGGGCAATCGTCCCGCTGGGGCGGGACGGGTGGGCACACGGGACGGCGCGCTCTGGCGGCGCCTCCGCCCCTTGTGCCCTGGCCCGCACCCGCTTGTGCACCGCACCTGGGGTGCGGGTCCGGGCGCGGAAGCCTGGGCCCGGCAAGGTGCGCCGTCCGTTGTGCCCACCCGTTCCGCCCCTGGGGGTCCCCCCGGACGGAGTCTGGGGGAGGAACGAATGCCCACAACGGGAGAGGCGGGGGTGGGCTCCGGCCCAGCGGGACAGTCGCCCACGACGGGGCGTGGCGGCAGGTGCGGGTGGGTTCCGCCCCTGCGGGGCGCTGGCGTGAGCCCGGCGCGAGGTGGGGGCGGTGGGGGATGGCGAAGGGCCCGGCACCGTGTCGGTGCCGGGCCCTTTTGTCTGCTGGTCAGGCCTTGCGGAGGCGGAACGTCAGGTTCAGGGACTCGTCCGTGAACGGGGTCCCGTACGTGTCGTCCGCCTCGCCCTGGGCGTGGTCCGTCGCCAGGACCTCGTCCGCGATCAGGGCCGCGTGGGCCGTCAGGGCCTCCACCGTCTCCGGGGAGTCCGCCTGCCAGCGGAGGGCGATGCGGTCCGCCACGTCCAGGCCGCTGTTCTTGCGGGCCTCCTGGATCAGGCGGATCGCGTCACGGGCCAGGCCCGCCTTGCGGAGCTCCGGGGTGATCTCCAGGTCCAGGGCGACCGTCGCGCCCGCGTCCGAGGCGACCGACCAGCCTTCCCGGGGGGTCTCCGTGATGATGACCTCCTCGGGGGTGACGGTGATGTCCTCGCCGTTCACCGAGAGGGTCGCCTCGCCGGACCGGAGCGCCAGGGACAGCGCCGCCGCGTCCGCCGCCGCGACCGCCTTCGCCACGTCCTGGACGCCCTTGCCGAAGCGCTTGCCCAGGGAGCGGAAGTTGGCCTTCGCGGTGGTGTCGACGAGGGAGCCGCCGACCTCCGACAGGGACGCCAGGGAGGAGACGTTCAGCTCCTCCGTGATCTGGGCCTGGAGCTCCGGGGAGAGGGCCGCGAAGCCCGTCGCCGCCACCAGGGCCCGGGAGAGCGGCTGGCGGGTCTTCACGCCCGACTCCGCGCGCGTCGCCCGGCCCAGCTCCACCAGGCGCCGGACCAGCAGCATCTGCTCCGAGAGCGTCTTGTCGATCGCCGTCGTGTCCGCCTCCGGCCACGTCGTCAGGTGGACCGACTCCGGGGCGTCCGGCGTCACCGGGACCACCAGGTCCTGCCAGACCCGCTCCGTGATGAAGGGGGTCAGCGGGGCCATCAGGCGCGTGATCGTCTCGACCACGTCGTGGAGGGTGCGCAGGGCCGCCTTGTCGCCCTGCCAGAAGCGGCGGCGCGAGCGGCGTACGTACCAGTTCGACAGGTCGTCGACGAACGACGAGAGCCGCTTGCCGGCCCGCTGCGTGTCGTACGACTCCATCGCCTCGGTGACGTCGGCCACCAGCGTGTGCAGCTCGGAGAGGAGCCACTTGTCGAGGACCGGGCGGTCGGCCGGGGCCGGGTCCGCCGCGCTCGGCGCCCAGCCCGAGGTACGGGCGTACAGCGCCTGGAAGGCCACCGTGTTCCAGTACGTCAGGAGGGTCTTGCGGACGACCTCCTGGATCGTGCCGTGGCCCACCCGGCGTGCCGCCCACGGCGAGCCGCCGGCCGCCATGAACCAGCGGACCGCGTCGGCGCCGTGCTGGTCCATCAGCGGGATCGGCTGGAGGGTGTTCCCCAGGTGCTTGGACATCTTGCGGCCGTCCTCGGCGAGGATGTGGCCCAGGCAGACCACGTTCTCGTAGGACGACTTGTCGAAGACCAGCGTGCCGACGGCCATGAGGGTGTAGAACCAGCCGCGCGTCTGGTCGATGGCCTCGGAGATGAACTGCGCCGGGTAGCGGGACTCGAAGAGTTCCTTGTTCTCGTACGGGTAGCCGTACTGCGCGAACGGCATCGAGCCCGAGTCGTACCAGGCGTCGATGACCTCCGGGACGCGGGTGGCCTCCAGGGAGCAGCCCTCGGCGGTGCACTCGAACGTCACCGCGTCGATGTACGGGCGGTGCGGGTCGAGCTCCGACTGGTCCGTGCCCGTCAGCTCGGTCAGCTCGGCGCGCGAGCCCACGCACGTCAGGTGGCCCTCCTCGCAGCGCCAGATCGGCAGCGGGGTGCCCCAGTAGCGGTTCCGGGAGAGCGCCCAGTCGACGTTGTTGGTGAGCCAGTCGCCGAAGCGGCCGTGCTTGACCGACTCCGGGAACCAGTTCGTCCGCTCGTTCTCCGCCAGCATGCGGTCCTTGACCGCCGTCGTGCGGATGTACCAGGACGGCTGCGCGTAGTACAGCAGCGCCGTGTGGCAGCGCCAGCAGTGCGGGTAGCTGTGCTCGTACGCGATGTGCCGGAAGAGCAGCCCGCGGGCGTCCAGGTCGGCGGTGAGCGCCTCGTCGGCCTTCTTGAAGAAGACGCCGCCGACCAGCGGCACGTCCTCCTCGAAGGTGCCGTCGGGGCGGACCGGGTTCACGACCGGCAGGCCGTACGCCTTGCAGACCTTGAGGTCGTCCTCACCGAAGGCGGGGGACTGGTGGACCAGACCCGTACCGTCCTCGGTCGTCACGTACTCGGCGTTGACGACGTAGTGCGCCGGCTCGGGGAACTCCACCAGTTCGAAGGGGCGCTGGTAGGTCCAGCGCTCCATCTCCGCGCCCGTGAAGGACTCGCCCGTGGTGACCCAGCCCTCGCCGAGCGCCTTCTCGACCAGCGGCTGGGCGACGACGACCCGCTCGTCGCCGTCGGTGGCGACGACGTAGGTGACCTCGGGGTGGGCGGCGACCGCCGTGTTGGACACCAGGGTCCACGGGGTGGTCGTCCAGACCAGGAGCGCGGCCTTGCCGGCCAGCGGGCCGGAGGTCAGCGGGAAGCGGACGTACACCGAGGGGTCGACGACCGTCTCGTAGCCCTGCGCCAGCTCGTGGTCGGAGAGGCCGGTGCCGCAGCGGGGGCACCAGGGGGCGACGCGGTGGTCCTGGACCAGCAGGTCCTTGTCGAAGATCTGCTTCAGGGACCACCAGACCGACTCGATGTACGAGGGGTCCATCGTCCGGTACGCGTCGTCCAGGTCGACCCAGTAGCCCATGCGGGTCGTCAGGTCGGCGAACGCGTCGGTGTGCCGGGTCACGGACTCGCGGCACTTGTCGTTGAACGCGGCGATGCCGTATTCCTCGATGTCCTTCTTGCCGGAGAAGCCGAGCTCCTTCTCGACGGCGAGCTCGACCGGCAGGCCGTGGCAGTCCCAGCCGGCCTTGCGGGCCACGTGGTAGCCGCGCATGGTCCGGAAGCGGGGGAAGACGTCCTTGAAGACGCGGGCCTCGATGTGGTGCGCGCCCGGCATGCCGTTGGCGGTCGGCGGGCCCTCGTAGAACACCCACTCGGGGCGTCCCTCGGACTGTTCGAGGGTCTTGGCGAAGACCTTGTTCTCGTGCCAGAAATCGAGCACGGCGTGCTCCATCGCGGGCAGGTCTACCTGGGCGGGCACCTGGCGGTACTGCGGCGGTGTCATCGAGTTCCTCCGGCGGACTGTCGTCGTTCCGTCGGAGGGACGAGAGCGCTGCTCCCGCGGTACCACCCTCCTTGGCCCCGGGCACACATGCCCTGAGCCCCCTCATTGGGGTCGCGACGCCGGGTCTAGTCGCCGCAGTGTCCTGCGGCTTTCTTCCGACGGCTCCGGGGTGATGCTTCACATCGGGCTCGCCCCCGGGCTCTCACCGTCCCCGGGTCGCTCATGGCTGCGTACGACGCTACTCGTCCCCATCCAAGCCTTTCGCTAGGCCCAGTGTACGGGGCCCGGGGCGGGGTGGCAGACCGGTTTTCCCGTGACCCGAATGGCCATACGGGGCGGTCCGGACTTGGTGTGCGGCCATGTGGGGGAGGGGCGGGAGCGATTACCCGGCGGGGAGCTGGGCACAACGGAGGCAGGCCTGCCCCGAGGGGTGCGGGGGCGGGTGGGAACGGCGGCGTGCCCCGTTGCCGCGGGCCTTGGGCCGATTTATCGTCCCAGCACGATTCGCGAGCAAGATCACAAAATGTGAAGGGGCCGCGACATGGTGGCGAAGAAGACCGCCGCGAAGAGGACCTCGGCCGCCGGTTCCACCGGTTCGGCCGAGGTCGCCAAGGACGTGGCCGGGAAGAAGACGACGGTCGCCGGGAAGCCGGTCGACCATCACACGGTCGCGAAGACCCCCCTGAAGAAGACCCCCGCCGAGAAGACCGTCGCGAAGAAGGCCGCCGTGAAGAAGACCGCTGGGAAGAAGGCGGTCGCCGGCACATCGGTCGCCGCGGAGCCGGACGCGGGGGAAACGGTCGCCCCGAAGGCCGCCGCCGGGAAGACGCCCGCCAAGAAGGCAGTGGCGAAGAAGGCGGCCGCCAAGAAGGCGCCCGCCGCGAAGAAGCAGACAGGAGCCAGGACGGTGGCAGCGAAGAAGACCGCGGGTGGCGTCACGACCGCCGGGGACGAGGCCGCCGTGCCTCCCGCCCGTACCGGCGAGCTCGCGGTGCGTCCCGGCGAGGATCCCTGGACCCCGGCCGAGGTCACCGAGGCCCGTAACGAGCTCCAGTCCGAGGTGCTGCGGCTCCGCAGCGAGCTGGCGCACTCCCAGGAGGAGCTCACCGGCCTCATGCGGGACTCGGGCGACGGCGCCGGGGACGACCAGGCCGACACCGGCACCAAGAACATCACGCGCGAGCACGAGCTGGCCCTCGCGGCCAACGCCCGGGAGATGCTGGAACAGACCGAGCACGCCCTGGAACGGCTCGACGCGGGCACGTACGGCCTCTGTGAGGTGTGCGGGAAGCCGATCGGCAAGGCGCGGATGCAGGCCTTCCCGCGGGCCACGCTCTGCGTCGAGGACAAGCAGCGACAGGAGCGGCGCGGCTGACGATCTCGGCTGCCGGTCTCGTACGCCTGTGCCGTACCCTCGGGGCACGGTCAGGCATCGAGGTCGAGGGATTCACTCACGTGGCAGAGGCGGAGCGCATCATCGGTACGCCGGATTCAGCAGGGGCCGAGGAGCCGGCCGCCTCCGACGAGACGGTGGCCGCCGACGGGTCGGCCGCGCCCGACGACGGTACGGCCGCTCCCGAGGAGCGGCCCCGGGGCAGGCGCAGGATCGTCGCCCTGTTCGTCGTGGCCGTCCTCGCCTACCTGCTCGACCTGGGCAGCAAGATGCTCGTGGTCGCCAAGCTGGAGGGCCACGAGCCGATCGAGGTGATCGGCGATCTGCTGCGCTTCGACGCCATCCGGAACCCGGGTGCGGCGTTCGGCATGGGCGAGGCCTTCACGATCATCTTCACCTGCATCGCCGCCGCCGTGATCGTCGTGATCATCCGGCTGGCGCGGAAGCTCTACAGCCTGCCCTGGGCCATCGCGCTCGGGCTGCTGCTCGGCGGTGCGCTGGGCAACCTCACCGACCGGATCTTCCGCTCGCCGGGCGTCTTCGAGGGCGCGGTCGTCGACTTCATCGCCCCCGCGCACTTCGCCGTCTTCAACCTGGCCGACTCGGCGATCGTCTGCGGCGGCATCCTCATCGTGATCCTGTCGTTCCGGGGCCTGGACCCCGACGGCACCGTCCACAAGGACTGAATCCCGGGCGGGCCGGATCTCGCCGGAAGCCTTGCCCGGACGGAGTACCTCCCGGGCAAGGCATACTCGACGAGTGAGTACGAGTCCCGAGATCCGCACGCTGCCCGTTCCCGATGGCCTGGAGGGCGAGCGCGTCGACGCCGCCATCGCCCGTATGTTCGGGTTCTCCCGTACGAAGGCGGCCGAGCTGGCCGCCGCAGGGAAGGTCCAGGTCGACGGCTCCGTCGTCGGCAAGTCCGAGCGGGTGAGCGGCGGCGCGTGGCTCGAGGTCGAGATGCCGGGCGCGGCCGCGCCCGTGCAGATCGTCGCCGAGCCCGTCGAGGGCATGGAGATCATCCATGACGACGACGACATCGTCGTGATCATGAAGCCGATCGGTGTCGCCGCGCACCCCAGCCCCGGCTGGACCGGCACCACGGTCATCGGCGGCCTCGCCGCCGCCGGGTACCGCATCTCCACCTCCGGCGCCGCCGAGCGTCAGGGCATCGTGCACCGCCTCGACGTCGGCACCTCCGGTCTGATGGTGGTCGCCAAGTCGGAGTACGCGTACACCTCGCTCAAGCGCCAGTTCAAGGAGCGCGTGGTCGACAAGCGCTACCACGCGCTGGTGCAGGGCCACCCCGACCCGATGAGCGGCACCATCGACGCCCCCATCGGCCGGCACCCGAACCACGACTACAAGTGGGCGGTCACCGCCGACGGCAAGGCCTCCGTCACGCACTACGACCTCATCGAGGCGTACCGCTCGGCCTCGCTGCTCGACATCAAGCTGGAGACGGGCCGCACCCACCAGATCCGGGTGCACATGTCCGCCCACCGCCACCCCTGCGTCGGCGACCTCACCTACGGCGCCGACCCGACGATCGCCAAGCGTCTCGGCCTGACCCGGCAGTGGCTGCACGCCGTCCGCCTCGGCTTCGAGCACCCGGGCGACGGCTCCTGGGTCGAGTTCGCCAGCACCTACCCCGAGGACCTCCAGAAGGCCCTGGACCGGATCGCGGCGGAGAGCCAGTGACCGCCGCGTACAGCGTCCGTGAGGCGCTGGGCCCCGAGGACCGCGAGGCCTGCTTCGCGGTCCGCCGCGAGGTCTTCGTGGTGGAGCAGGGCGTTCCGCAGGAGCTGGAGTACGACACGTACGACGCGACCGCCGTGCACGTGCTCGCGGTGCGCGAGGACGGGCTGCCGCTGGGCACCGGCCGGCTTCTCTTCGGGGCGGACGCGGTCGGCAAGACCGGCGCCGACGTCTCGGTGGGCTCGCTCGGCCGGCTCGCGGTCTCCGAGGCCGCGCGCGGGCTCGGTGTCGGCGCGGCGCTCGTGCGGGGCATCGAGGACGTGGCGCGCGAGCGCGGTCTGACCGCCGTCGACCTGCACGCGCAGACCCACGCGCTCGGCTTCTACGAGCGACTCGGCTACGAGGCGTACGGCCCCGAGTTCCCGGACGCGGACATGCCGCACCGGGCGATGAGGCGCTCGCTGTAGGACCTCCGCGCCACCGACGGCGTCCCCTACCCCCTGTAGCACCCGCCTGCCCCCCGTAGCACCCGCCGCGCGCCGGTGCACACAGGGGGCAGTCGCTGTTAAAACGGACATACGTGGCAGGGTGTGGCCGTGGATCAATTGGCCCTGTTGTTCTTGCTGCTGCTCGGCGCCCTGCTCACCGTCCCCCTCGGTGACCGGCTCGGACTGCCCGCGCCCGTCCTGATGACCCTCATCGGGATCGCGCTGGCCCTCCTGCCGTTCGTGCCGAACGTCGAGGTCCCGCCGGAGCTCATCCTCCCGCTGGTGCTGCCGCCGCTCCTCTACGCGTCCGTGCAGCGCACCTCCTGGCGTCAGTTCGCGGCCAACAAGCGGCCGATCTTCCTGCTCGCGGTCGCCCTGGTGTTCGTCACCACGGCCGCCGTGGGCGCGGTCGCGCACGCGCTCGTGCCCGGACTTCCGCTGGCCGCGGCGATCGCGCTCGGTGCCCTCGTCGCACCGCCCGACCCGGTCGCGGCGACCGCCGTCGCCGGCTCGCTCGGGCTGCCGCGGCGGCTCGTGTCGATCCTGGAGGGCGAGGGACTCTTCAACGACGTGACCGCGATCGTGCTCTACCACGTGGCCATCGCCGCGGCCGTCAGCGGCTCCTTCTCCTGGCCCGAGGCGGTCGGCCAGCTCTTCCTCTCCGCCGTGGTCGCCCTGGTCCTCGGCCTGGCGCTCGGCTGGTTCGCCAACAAGCTCATCGGGTTCCTGAGCGACGCCACCCTGCAGACCGGCCTCACCCTCCTCGTGCCCTTCGTGAGCTACGTCCTCGCCGAGGAGCTGCACGGCTCGGGCGTCCTCGCCGTCCTGGTCACGGCCCTCTTCCTCGCCGAGCACGCGGCCGACGCCGACGACGTCATGGGCCGTCTCGCCGGTCAGACCTTCTGGCAGATCGTCGACACCCTCGTCACCGGCATCGCCTTCGGTCTCATCGGCCTCGAACTCGTGCATGTCTTCGGGGTGGCGGAGGGGCGCGGCTGGCAGATGCTCGACTGGGGCGCCGCCGTCGTCGGGGTGGTCGTCGGCGTCCGGCTGCTGTGGCTGCTGCCGGCCACCTGGCTCGCGAAACGGCTGCACACCCGCCGGGACGTCGACGAGGAGATCCCGACGAGCTGGCGGGAGACCATCGTCATGTGGTGGGCGGGGATGCGCGGCGTGGCCTCGGTGGCGCTCGCGCTCGCCATCCCGCTCCGGACCGACGACGGCTCGCCCTTCCCCGGCCGCGACGAGATCGTCTTCATCGCCTTCTGCGTGATCATCGCCACTCTCGTCGTCCAGGGCCTCACCCTGCCCTGGCTGGTGAAGCGGCTCGGCGTGCGGGCCGACGCGGACGCCGAGCGGGCCCTTGAACGGGATCTCGCCATCCGCGCCGCGAAGGCCGCCAGGCGCAGGCTCAAGGAGATCGAGGAGGTCGAGGAGCTGCCCGAGGAGGTCCAGGAGCGGCTGCTGCGCGGGGCGTACGACATCGGGGCGCGGATCAGTCCGGACATGGTCGACGAGGAGCGGCGGGCCGCGTTCGTCGAGCGGACGAAGCGGTTCAAGGCGGTGCAGCGGATCCAGCGGGAGCTGATGTCGGCCGCCCGGCACGAGGTGCTCTCGGCCCGCAGCGAGCCGGGCGCCGATCCGGAGGTGGTGGACCGGGTGCTGCGGCATCTGGACGTGCGCAGCATGCGGTGAGGGGCGGGCGGCGTCAGATGGGGAGGCGGTCGACCCGGCGGGCGGTGGGGCCGGAGTCAAGTGGGCCGGGTGGCAGGATGGGACGCATGGACATCATGCTCTTCCACTCGGCCTACGGGCTGACCCCTTCCGTCGAGGCCGCTGCCGAGCGGCTCCGTGCCGCCGGGCACCAGGTCTGGACCCCGGACCTCTACGGGGGCCGGACGGTCGGGACGGTCGAGGAGGGTGTGGCGCTCCGGGACGAGATCGGCAAGGACGAGCTGCTGAAGCGGGCGGTGCTCGCCGCCGCCCCGTACTCCGAGCGCGGCCTGGTCTACATGGGTCTCTCCCTCGGGGCCTCGATCGCGCAGACGCTGGCGCTCGGGGACGAGAAGGCGCGCGGGCTGCTGCTCTTCCACGGCACCTCGGACCTCGCGGAGACGGCCTCGGTGGACGAGCTGCCGGTGCAGCTGCACGTGGCCGATCCCGACCCGTTCGAGACGCACGACTGGCTGTCCTCCTGGTACCTCCAGATGCGCAAGGCCGGGGCGGACGTGGAGATCTACCGCTACCCGGGCGCGGGGCACGTGTACACGGACCCGGAGCTGCCCGACTGGGACGAGGAGGCGGCCGAGCGGACCTGGTCGGTGGCGCTGGGCTTCGTCGAGGGGCTGTAGGAACGGGGTGTGGCCCCCGGGGAGTTCCCCGGGGGCCACACCTGTGTCCGAGACGTTCCGTCAGCCGCGGTACGCCGTCCAGTAGTCGTTCATCCGGGTCACCTGGCCGGAAGTGAACTGGTACATGCAGGCGTCGTACGTGTAGTCCATGAAGTTGTGGATCGGGTCCACACCGGCCTTGTTGGTGCAGGTGTCACGGCCGGTCGGGCACTCGTAGGCGGGGCTCTTCTCGGCGGGGGTGTCGGCCACGCCGTCACCGCTGCCGCTGCAGCCGCCCTGGAAGGTGTGGTAGAGGCCCATCCAGTGGCCGACCTCGTGGGTCGCGGTGTCGCCCTGGTTGTAGTTGGCCGCGGAGCCGCCCGGGAGCGAGGCGTCGAGGACGACGACACCGTCCATGGACGGGTTCGAGGCGTACGAGGACGGGAAGGTCGCCCAGCCGAGGAGGCCGCCGCCCAGGTTGGCCGTGTAGAAGTTCAGCGCGCCCGCGCCGCCCTTGCGGAGGGTCTGCTTCATCTGCTTCTCGGCGGTGGAGCCGGAGGACAGGTTGTACCAGGACGCGTTGTCCGTGTAGTCGGTCGCGGCGAGCGTGAACTGGAAGTTGGAGTTCACGTTGCCGGTGCCCTGGCCCGCGTAGGCCGCGTTCAGGACGTTCATCTGGCTGGTGATCGCGGCCGCGGAGAGCTTGCCCGTCGTACCGGAGTGGATGACGTGGAAGTAGACCGGGATGTTCACCACCGCGGCGGCTCTGCCGGCGGAGGCGCCGAGGCGGGCCTCGGAACGGGCCGCGGACAGCTTCTTCTTGAAGTCGGCGTCCATGGCCGCGGCCTTGGCGGCGGTGACCTCGTTCGGCTCGGCGGCGTGGCCGCCGGCGCCGCGCGCCTTGCGGGCGCCGGAGAGGGCGCCGGCGTCGTCCGCGCACTCCTCGACGGAGGCGCCGGCCAGGGTGGCGGTGGTGGTTCCGCTCGCGACCGGGGCGGAGAGGGGGGCCAGGGCCAGGGTTCCGGCCATGACGGCCGTACCGAGCATCCGACGTGACATACGCGGGGATATACGGGCAAGAGCACGCATGGTGACTCCTCGTGGGGGGTGGGGGGAGGAACTTCCTCCGCCACGCCGGGGAGATTACGCGTCCATGTCAGCCACTGTTGAGGAGTGATCAAGCCCAATCATTCGTGGGGCAATTCGGGTCATCGGGAAGAAATTCTTGTGCCGTTTCCGGAGTTTGAGACGCCGACGTAACAGGCGAGGTGACAGAGGCGGGTGGTGTGTCCGGATTCGATCTCCAAAACCGGCCACCCGCCGTAGCGATGTGATCTCCCGTTAACAGAAGGGATCATGGCTGAAAATCGCCGTTAGGGCGTCATCGCGGTGTCACGGGGGAACTTTCAGCGAACCGGCTGGTACACCCGCTCGACACGCTGCGTTCCGCTCAGCGTCCGGTAGGAGCGCGCCCAGGCCGTCGTCGCGTCCGGGTCCGCCTTGTCGGAGACCGTGTAGTAGTCCATCTGCGAGCGCTCGGCGGTCACGTCCAGCACCCCGTAGCCGTGGTGGTCCATGTCCACCCACTTCACATGCCGGTTGGCGGCCTTGACGGCTCCGGCGGCCACCACCGAGAGCGTCCCCGGGGCCACGTGCAGCATGTCGTCCAGGTTGTCCGAGGTCACCGAGGTGACCACGAACTCGGTCGCGGCGGACGCCGAGAACGGATACGTGGCCGCCTTCACCGGCACGTCGTTGGCCCAGGCCATGTGGATGTCGCCGGTCAGGAAGACCGTGTTGCGGATCGCCCGCGAGGTGAGGTGCGCGAGCAGCTCCTTGCGGTCGTCCGTGTACCCGTCCCACTGGTCGACGTTGACCGCGAGCCCCTCCTTCGGCAGGCCCATCAACTCGGCGAGCGGCTCCAGGAGGTGGGCGGGCAGGGCCCCGAAGGCGACCGGCGAGATCATCACCGAGGTGCCGACCAGCTGCCAGGTCGCGTCCGAGCCCGCGAGCCCGGACTTGAGCCAGTCGAGCTGGGCGCGGCCCGCGATGCTCCGTTCCGGGTCGTCGACCGACCCGCTGCCCGTCTTCGCCGGGGCGGAGCGGAAGGAGCGCAGGTCGAGCAGGTGCAGATCGGCCAGCTTGCCGAAGCGCAGCCGCCGGAAGACCGTGCCCTCGGTGGAGGTGCGGACCGGCATCCACTCGAAGTAGGCCTGCTTGGCCGCGGCGACCCGGGCCGCCCAGTCGCCCTCGGCGCCCGGGGTGTGGTTCTCGGCCCCGCCCGACCAGGCGTCGTTGGCGAACTCGTGGTCGTCCCAGATGGCGACGACCGGGTGGGCCGCGTGCAGCGCCTGGAGGTCGGCGTCCGTCTTGTAGTGGCCGTGCCGGGTGCGGTAGTCGGCGAGCGAGACGATCTCGTGGCGCGGCTCGTGCTGCCGGACCGTGTACTTCGCCTCGGGGTAGGTGCCGCTGCCGTACTCGTAGACGTAGTCGCCGAGGTGGAGGATCGCGTCCAGGTCGGCGCGGGAGGCGAGGTGGCGGTACGCCGAGAAGTGGCCGGCCTCCCAGTTGGCGCAGGAGACCACGCCGAAGCGGACACCGGGCGCGGCGGCATCGGCGGCCGGAGCCGTACGGGTGCGTGCGGTGGGGGAGACGGTGGAGCCCGCGGTGAAGCGGAACCAGTAGGCGGTGGCCGGGCGCAGGCCCCGGACGTCCGCCTTCACGGTGTGGTCGGAACCGGCGCTCGCGGTGGTCGTGCCGGAGGCCACGACCCGCGCGAAGGCGCGGTCCTCGGCGAGCTCCCAGCCGACCTGGAGGTCCGGGCCGAGGCCGGAACCGGGCACGGCTTCGGGTGTGGGGGTGACGCGCGTCCAGAGCAGGACGCCGTCGGGCAGCGGGTCGCCGGAGGCGACGCCGTGGAGGAACGCGGGTGCCCCGGGGGCCGCGTGGGCCGTGGAGGCCGCGCCGAGAAGGGCGGGCGCGGCGACGGCGGTGACGGCGGCGGCCTTGACGACCGTGCGCCGACTGGGGGCAGGAGATATGAAACGACTGGTCACGGGCAGTCAGATTACTGGCGGGTATGGTGGGTTGGGAGCCTATTACCCGAAGTTCGTCGGACCTTTGCCCCGAGGTCGCGACGGATCCGCGTACGAGCCCCTTCCCGGCGCGTGCCCCAGCCCCGGATGCTGTCCTCCGGCCCCTGACCCGCCGCCGTGGGGCGGCCGGGCCAGGGGGCGGCGAAAGGCGGGTGCGCCGGCCGTCAGCCCTTCAGCGCCGTGTCGATCGCCGTGGTGAACTCGGCCGGCGTCATCGGCGGGTTGTCGGAGCCCGCAACCGTCACCGGCTTGCCGTCCATCTTCAGGCTCGGGGTGCCGGTCACGCCGCTCTCGTCGAAGGCCTTCGACATCTTCATCGCCCAGGCGTCGAACGTGCCGTTCTCGACGTTCTTCCTGAACTCGGCGTTGCCCTTGAGGGCCGGTACCGAGTCCGCCACCTTCAGCAGGTAGGAGTCCTTGGCGAACTTGTCGTCGTTCTCCTCGGGGTGGAAGTCCGCCGAGTACAGCGCTCCCTTGTACTTCAGGAAGGCGTCGGGGCTCACGTTCAGGGCCGCGCCGAGTGCCGAGAGGGCGTTCTTCGAGCCCTCGCCCGTGGCGGCGTCGTCGATGAAGGTGGCACCGACGTACTTGATCTTGTACTTGCCGGCCTCGACGTCCTTCTCGACCGTGGCGCCCACGGACTGCTCGAAGGTCGCGCAGACCGGGCAGCGCGAGTCCTCGTACAGCTCCAGGGTCTTCTTCGCGGACGACTTGCCGACGACGACGGTCGTGCCGTTCGTGCCCGTGGTGTTCTTCGGGGCGGTCACGGTGGTCGCCTTCGCCGCTTCCTCCCACTGGGAGGGCTTGTTCGACTGGACCACGGCGTAGCCGATGCCGCCGGCGGCGGCCAGGACGGCCACGGCCGAGACGCCGACGACGAGCTGGCGGCGCGCCCGGTCCTTCTTCGCCTGCTGCTCGCGCTCGACGCGCAGACGCTCGCGGGCGGCAGCCTTGTTGGCCTGGTTGTTGCGTGCACTCATGATCGTGATCTCCGTGGGAATGAGGAGGAAAGGGGGAACCGCGTGCCTGTGTGCTTGCGCTGCTCAGACGAGAGCGAAGCTCGGGCACGGCGGTCCACGCCGTCCCACGGAGTGCGTGAGGAGCCGGTTGCGGGAGGCCCCGGGCCGTCCCGCGGGCCGCCCGGCGCGCCGCGGCGCCGGACCACCGGTACGGAAGAAGGCCGCCACCAGGAGCAGCGGCCGGAACGCGAAGGCCGACACCGCGCCGAGCAGCCGGGCGAGCGCCCGCTCCCCGCCGCGCAGCCAGACCGCCGCGAAGAGCCCGACGCCCACGTGCGCCAGGAGCAGCAGCCAGGGCAGCGCCGGGTCGGGGGAGTCGAGCAATGCGGCCGCGGTGCCGCTCTCGGGGGCCGCCACTCCGGGCAGCGGGCTTCCCACGGCGCCGCCGCAGAACACGTCCACACCCACCGCGCGCAGCGAACCGGCGACCGGCCCGCCGGCAGCGCCGTAACAGATCACCTGACCGCTGGTGAAGAGCGTGTCGGCCGCCAGCTCCAGCGGGACGAGGAGCCCGGCGATGGGGCCGAGGCCCCGCTCGCGGCCGGCCAGGGCGTACGCCACGGCGAAGACGCCGACCGCGACGGGGGCGACCGTCCCGAGCGGCAGCGGCACGCGGGAGAGCAGCACGTGGGACGCCACGGACAGCGTCACGACCAGTGCCGTGAAGAACGCCGCCCGCAGCGCCCTCAGCTGCGTCCCTGCCATGTCCATCGTCGGCGAGTCTCCCATGCCGGTCCGTAAGACGTCCTTAAAGGAAGCCTGTGGACGGCCCCGGCGGTCCCTACAGGCCCGGGATCCGGCCGTTGCGGAAGAGGTCCACGAAGATCTGGTGGTCGGCCCGCGCGCGTGCCCCGTACGCGTGGGCGAAGTCCACCAGGAGGTCCGCGAAGCCCTCCTCGTCGGCGGCGATCGCCGCGTCGATGGCCCGCTCCGTCGAGAACGGCACCAGCGAGTGCCCGCTGGATTCGTCCGCCGCCGCGTGCATGGTCGCCGTCGCCCGGCCCAGGTCGGCGACGGTGGCCGCGATGTCCTGGGGGTCGTCGATGTCCGACCAGTCCAGGTCCACCGCGTACGGCGAGACCTCCGCGACCAGCTGCCCGGCGCCGTCCAGCTCCGTCCAGCCCAGCCACGGGTCGGCGTGCGCCTGGAGCGCCCGCTGCGAGATCACGGTGCGGTGGCCCTCGTGCCGGAAGTACTCCCGTACCGCCGCGTCCGTCACATGGCGGGAGACCGCCGGGGTCTGCGCCTGCTTGAGGTAGATCACGACGTCGTTCTCCAGGGCGTCGCTGTTGCCCTCCAGAAGGATGTTGTACGAGGGGAGGCCGGCCGATCCGATGCCGATGCCGCGCCGCCCGACGACGTCCTTGACCCGGTACGAGTCGGGGCGGGTCAGGCTGGACTCCGGCAGGGTCTCCAGGTAGCCGTCGAAGGCGGCCAGGACCTTGTACCGGGCGGCCGCGTCCAGCTCGATCGCGCCGCCGCCCGCGGAGAAGCGGCGCTCGAAGTCCCGGATCTCCGTCATCGACTCCAGGAGCCCGAAGCGGGTCATGGAGCGGGCGTCGCGCAGCGCGTCGAGCAGCGCGCCCTCGGCCGTGTCCAGCGTGAACGGGGGCAGGTCGTCGTTCTTCGCGCCGGTCGCGAGGGCGTGGATCCGCTCCCGGTAGGACGCGGCGTAGATCCGGACCAGGTGGGTGATCTGCTCGTCGCTCAGCGCCTTCGCGTAGCCGATGAGGGCGAGCGAGGCCGCGAGCCGCTTGAGGTCCCAGGTGAAGGGGCCGACGTACGCCTCGTCGAAGTCGTTGACGTTGAAGATCAGCCGTCCGTTGGCGTCCATGTACGTGCCGAAGTTCTCGGCGTGCAGATCGCCGTGGATCCACACCCGGCCGGTGCGCTCGTCCAGGTAGGGGCCACCGTGGGCCTCCTGCTCCAGGTCCGCGTAGAACAGGCAGGCCGTGCCCCGGTAGAAGGCGAAGGCGGAGCCGGCCATCTTCCGGAACTTGACGCGGAAGGCCGCGGGGTCGGCGGCGAGGAGCTCGCCGAAGGCGGTGTCGAAGACGGCGAGAATGTGCTCACCGCGCTCCGCGGCGGTGGGCTGGGGGACCGACATCGAGGTGCCTCCTGGTACGAAGCCGTGCATAGACAAATGGGACAGGTGTTCCTGTCTCCCAACGCGCGACGGTACCCGCGAGTGCCCGGCCGCTGTCAGTCCGGCGACGTAGACTTCGACGCTGTCCCCCAGAACACGCGGGGGCCCGGGGGTCGCTCCCCGGAAGTTCGCAGCATCGCCGGAGGCCTCCCCCGTGACCAAGCCGCCCTTCACGCACCTCCACGTCCACACCCAGTACTCGCTGCTGGACGGTGCCGCGCGGCTCAAGGACATGTTCAACGCGTGCAACGAGATGGGCATGACCCACATCGCGATGTCCGACCACGGCAACCTGCACGGGGCCTACGACTTCTTCCACACGGCCAAGAAGGCCGGGGTGACGCCGATCATCGGCATCGAGGCGTACGTCGCCCCCGAGTCCCGGCGGAACAAGCGGAAGATCCAGTGGGGCCAGCCCCACCAGAAGCGGGACGACGTCTCCGGTTCCGGTGGTTACACCCACAAGACGATCTGGGCGGCGAACTCCACCGGACTCCACAACCTCTTCAAGCTCTCCTCCGACGCGTACGCCGAGGGCTGGCTGCAGAAGTGGCCCCGGATGGACAAGGAGACCATCTCCAAGTGGTCGGAGGGGCTCATCGCCTCCACCGGCTGCCCCTCCGGAGAGCTGCAGACCCGGCTCCGCCTCGGCCAGTTCGACGAGGCCCTGAAGGCCGCCTCCGAGTACCAGGACATCTTCGGCAAGGACCGGTACTTCCTGGAGCTCATGGACCACGGCATCGAGATCGAGCGCCGGGTCCGCGACGGGCTCCTGGAGATCGGCAAGAAGCTTGGCATCCCGCCGCTCGTCACCAACGACTCGCACTACACGTACGCGCACGAGTCGACCGCGCACGACGCCCTGCTCTGCATCCAGACCGGCAAGAACCTCTCCGATCCGGACCGCTTCCGCTTCGACGGCACCGGCTACTACCTCAAGTCCACGGACGAGATGTACGCCATCGACTCGTCGGACGCCTGGCAGGAGGGCTGCCGCAACACCCTCCTGGTCGCGGAGCAGATCAACACCGACGGCATGTTCGTCGAGAAGAACCTCATGCCGAAGTTCGACATCCCGGAGGGGTACACCGACACCACCTGGTTCCGCGAGGAGACCATGCGGGGCATGCACCGCCGGTTCCCCGGAGGCATCCCCGAGGACCGCCTGAAGCAGGTCGAGTACGAGATGGACACGATCATCTCGATGGGCTTCCCCGGCTACTTCCTCGTCGTCGCCGACTTCATCATGTGGGCGAAGAAGCAGGGCATCGCGGTGGGCCCCGGCCGAGGCTCCGCGGCCGGTTCGATCGTCGCGTACGCCATGGGCATCACCGACCTCGACCCGATCCCGCACGGACTGATCTTCGAGCGCTTCCTCAACCCCGAGCGCATCTCGATGCCCGATGTCGACATCGACTTCGACGAGCGTCGGCGCGTCGAGGTGATCCGGTACGTGACGGAGAAGTACGGCTCCGACAAGGTCGCCATGATCGGCACGTACGGCAAGATCAAGGCGAAGAACGCCATCAAGGACTCCGCGCGCGTCCTCGGCTACCCGTACGCCATGGGCGACCGGCTCACCAAGGCCATGCCCGCCGACGTCCTCGGCAAGGGCATCGACCTCAACGGCATCACCGACCCCTCGCACCCGCGGTACAGCGAGGCCGGCGAGATCCGCGCGATGTACGAGAACGAACCGGACGTCAAGAAGGTCATCGACACCGCCCGGGGCGTCGAGGGCCTGGTCCGCCAGATGGGCGTGCACGCGGCCGGCGTGATCATGTCCAGCGAGCCCATCGTCGACCACGCGCCGATCTGGGTGCGGCACACGGACGGCGTGACCATCACGCAGTGGGACTACCCCCAGTGCGAGTCGCTCGGCCTGATCAAGATGGACTTCCTGGGCCTCAGGAACCTCACGATCATGGACGACGCCGTCAAGATGGTGAAGGCCAACAAGGGCATCGACCTCGACCTGCTCGCCCTGCCGCTGGACGACCCGAAGACCTTCGAACTGCTCCAGCGCGGTGACACCCTCGGCGTCTTCCAGTTCGACGGCGGACCCATGCGTTCGCTGCTGCGGCTGATGAAGCCCGACAACTTCGAAGACATCTCCGCCGTGTCCGCCCTGTACCGGCCGGGCCCGATGGGCATGAACTCGCACACGAACTACGCCCTGCGCAAGAACAAGCAGCAGGAGATCACCCCGATCCACCCCGAGCTGGAGAAGCCGCTCGAAGAGGTGCTCGCGGTCACCTACGGCCTGATCGTGTACCAGGAGCAGGTGCAGAAGGCCGCCCAGATCATCGCCGGCTACTCGCTCGGCGAGGCCGACATCCTCCGCCGCGTGATGGGCAAGAAGAAGCCCGACGAGCTGGCGAAGAACTTCACGATCTTCCAAGAGGGCGCCCGCAAGAACGACTTCAGCGACGAGGCGATCCAGGCGCTCTGGGACGTACTGGTCCCCTTCGCCGGCTACGCCTTCAACAAGGCGCACTCCGCCGCGTACGGACTGGTCTCCTACTGGACCGCCTACCTCAAGGCGAACTACCCCGCCGAGTACATGGCCGGTCTGCTCACCTCGGTCAAGGACGACAAGGACAAGTCCGCCGTCTACCTCAACGAGTGCCGCCGCATGGGCATCAAGGTGCTCCCGCCGAACGTGAACGAGTCCGAGTCGAACTTCGCCGCCCAGGGCGACGACGTGATCCTCTTCGGCCTCTCCGCCGTGCGGAACGTCGGCACCAACGTCGTCGAGTCGATCATCCGGTCGCGCAAGGCCAAGGGGAAGTACACGACCTTCCCCGACTTCCTCGACAAGGTCGAGGCCGTCGTCTGCAACAAGCGGACCATCGAGTCGCTGATCAAGGCCGGCGCCTTCGACGAGATGGGCCACACCCGCAAGGGCATGGTCGCCCACCACGAACCGATGATCGACAACGTGGTCGCGGTCAAGCGCAAGGAGGCCGAGGGACAGTTCGACCTCTTCGGCGGCATGGGCGAGGAGACCAGCGACGAGCCGGGCTTCGGTCTGGACGTCGAGTTCTCCGACGTCGAGTGGGAGAAGTCCTACCTGCTCGCCCAGGAGCGCGAGATGCTCGGCCTGTACGTCTCCGACCACCCGCTCTTCGGCATCGAGCACATCCTGTCCGACAAGACGGACGCGGCGATCTCCCAGCTCACCGGCGGCGAGCACTCCGACGGCGCGGTCGTCACCATCGGCGGCATCATCTCCGGCCTCCAGCGGAAGATGACCAAGCAGGGCAACGCCTGGGCGATCGCCACCGTCGAGGACCTGGCCGGCTCCATCGAGTGCATGTTCTTCCCGGCCACCTACCAGCTGGTCTCCACCCAGCTGGTCGAGGACACGGTCGTCTTCGTCAAGGGACGGCTCGACAAGCGCGAGGACGTGCCCCGGCTCGTCGCCATGGAGCTGATGGTCCCCGACGTGTCGAACGCCGGGACCAACGCGCCGGTGATCCTCACCATCCCCACCGTCAAGGTGACCCCGCCGATGGTCACCCGGCTCGGCGAGATCCTGGGCCACCACAAGGGCAACACCGAGGTACGGATCAAGCTCCAGGGCCCCCGGACCACGACCGTGCTCCGGCTCGACCGGCACCGGGTGCAGGCCGATCCGGCCCTCTTCGGCGACCTGAAGGTGCTGCTCGGCCCGTCCTGCCTGGCCGGCTGATCATCCGTCCCTCCCGGTCCGGCCGGGAGGGACCTCCCGAACACGCGCAAGGGGCGCGCCCGTCGTCACGGGCGCGCCCCTTTGCCGTACGCGGACGCCGTCAGTTGTGGCCGAAGCGCTTCTGACGGCCCTTGCGGGCCACGTCGCTCGGCAGGACCTGAGACGCACGCTGTGACGCCTCGGACTCCAACGCCGACTGCTGCGCCTGCTGGGCGCCGCGCTCGGCCGGGGACTGCTGCTGCTTCTGACTGCGGTTCTGGTTGCGGTTCTTGGCCATGGGGATGCCTCCTCAAAGGGACCTAGGGGCCAGGGCCCTTTGAGATTCACATACCGCACGAACCGCCGCATGTTGGATCATTACGGAGCGTAAGGGCCTCGTGAACGTGATATCCGCCACGCCGATGATCCAGTTCCGACCGTCGAGCCCCCGCCCTTCGGGCAGACTCGAAGGAAATCCGAAGCAACTTCCGATCCCGAGGTTCCCGAAAGAGGGTGGAACACGTGGACCGCTGCGTCGTCCTGGTGGACGCCGGCTACCTGCTGGGTGCCGCCGCCAGTCTTCTCGCCGGGGAACCGGCCCGCTCCAGGATCACCGTCGATCACGCCGGGCTCATCCAGCAGCTGCGCCAGCGCGCCGAGGCCGAGACAGCGCTGCCCCTCCTGCGGATCTACTGGTTCGACGGTGCGCCCGACCGGGTGCCCCAGCCCGAGCACCGCAGACTACGGGTGATGCCCCGGGTCACCGTCCGGCTGGGCGCCCTGACGAGGAGCGACGGACGCTGGGCGCAGAAGGGCGTCGACGCGGCCATGCACACCGAGCTGACCGAGCTCGCCAGGAACCGGGCCTGCTCCGACATCGTGCTCGTCACCGGCGACGGCGATCTGCTGCCCGGTCTGATGTCGGCCAAGGAGCACGGCGTCGCCGTCCACCTCTGGGCCGTCCAGGCCGCCGACGGCGACTACAACCAGTCCGAGGACCTGGTCGCCGAGGCCGACGAACGCCGTGTGCTGGACCGGACCTGGATCACCCGGGCCGTCCGCGCCAAGGACCTCACGGGGATCTGTTCGCCCCCGCCCGCCCCGCGCCCCGAGATCGCCGCCATCCTCTCCGCGCCGCTGCCCGAGGCGGCCCTGGCCGCCTCCGCCGAACGGGCCGCCGAGGCGGCGGCCGCCGGCGGGGCCTCCGGCGAGGTCGCCACCGCCAACGGCAACGGCCACGCGGGCAACGGTCACCTCCACCACGGCAACGGCCACACCCACGGCACCGGTCACCTCCGGGAGGACGACCACGGCCACGGCGCCGGGGCCGGCGTCCCCGCCCCGGCCGGCGGGAAGGGCGTCCCCACCCCCAAGGACCTCGCGGGACTGCGCGCCCCCGGCGCCGCCCCCGCCACCCCGGGCGCCCCCGTGCCACAGGGCGCGAGCGCCCTCCGCTGGTCCTCCGACCGGGGCTGGGTCGAGCGCCCCGCCCCCACGCTCGGCGAACCGGCCGAGACCGCCTCCCTGCCCACCCTCGCCGCCCTCACCAGTGCCGAGCAGCGCTGGGCGGACCGCGAAGAGGACATCACCACCGTCGGCGGCGATCCGTTCGAGGTCGGACAGGTGTTCGCCCGCCGGTGGATGGAGCGGCTTCCCGAGCAGAGCCACGTCTCGAAGCTGTCCACCCTCTACCCCCGCATCCCGCACCGCATCGACGGCGAACTCCTCCGGTACGCCGCCCGATTCGGGCTGCTCGCCCACAAGGACGACCAGATCGACGAGCACGACCGGTATGCGATCCGGGCGGGATTCTGGCGCGAGATCGACGTCCGGGCCGCCGCCGAACACGCCCCCGCGCCCGGAGCGGGCCCGGCGACCCCGTAGGCTCTTCCCCCGTGAGTACGGTGTGCGTGGTGCGGGACCTGGTCAAGACGTACCCCGCCACGCGCGGCGGGCGCGGTGCGCCCGCGACACCCGAGGTGCGGGCCACCGACGGGATCAGTCTCGACGTGCGCGGCGGCGAGATCTTCGGCCTGCTCGGCCCCAACGGCGCCGGCAAGTCCACCCTCGTCCGCCAGCTCACCGGGCTCCTGCGCCCCGACTCCGGCAGCGTCCGGCTCCTCGGCCACGACCTGGTGCGCCACCCCGAGCGGGCGTCCCGGCTCCTCGCCTACCTCGGCCAGGAGTCCACCGCCCTCGACGAGCTGACCGTCGCCCTCGCCGCCGAGACCACCGGGCGGCTGCGCGGCCTCACCGCCCACGACGCGCGCGCCGAGCGCGACACCGTCCTGGACGAGCTCGGCCTCGGCGCGCTCGCCTCCCGGCCGCTCAGGAAGCTCTCCGGCGGCCAGCGCAGGCTCGCCTGCTTCGCCGCCGCGCTCGTCGGCGAGCGCCCCGTCCTCGTCCTCGACGAGCCCACCACCGGCATGGACCCGGTCGCCCGCCGCGCCGTCTGGGCGGCCGTCGACCGGCGACGCGCCGAACACGGCACCACCGTGCTGCTCGTCACCCACAACGTCATCGAGGCCGAGACCGTCCTCGACCGGGTCGCCGTCCTCGAACACGGCAAGGTCATCGCCTGCGACACCCCCGCCGGACTCAAGGAACGCGTCGCGGGCGAGATCCGCGTCGAACTGGTCTGGCGCGAGTCGGCGCCCCTCGACCTGCCCGAGGTCGCCGCGCTGCGCGCACTCGCCCAGGAGACGGGACGGCGCTGGATCCTCCGGCTCGCCCCGGACGCGGCCCGCGCGGCCGTCGCCACCGTCACCGGCGGCGCCGCGTTCGCCGCGCTCGACGACTTCACGCTCGCCACGCCCAGCCTGGAGGACGTGTACCTGGCGCTGGGCGGCGCGAACGAGGGGCTGGTGAAGGCGTGACCGGTGACGGCGTGACCCCTCGCGTGACCCTTGCCTCTCACGTGGACCTTGCCTCTCAAATGGACCTTGCCTTTCGCGTGGACCTTGCCTCTCACGCAGCCCGTGTGCCGCACGTGACCCGTGCACCTCACGGTCTGCCCGTACCGCACGTCACCCCCAGGAGCTGTACGCAGTGAGCACCGTGCCCGCCGAGGCCCTGCCGACCGGCGCGCTTTCCGTCCGGGAGCACGACGACGAGGAGGCCGCCGCGCCCCTCGCCCCGCGCGCCCGGCTGCTGCCGGCCCTGGCCGCCGTCTACCGCGCGCAGCTCTCCCGCGCCCGGGTCGCCCGCATCCCGCTGCTCTTCGTCGCCACCTTCCAGTCCATCGGGATCATGGTCCTGATGCGCGGGGTCGTCGACGGGGGCTCCGAGGCACGCGCCGTCGTGGCCGGATCCACCGTCCTCGTCGTCGCCTTCGTCGCGCTCAACCTGCTCGCCCAGTACTTCGGACAGCTGCGGGCCACCGGCGGCCTCGACCACTACGCCACCCTGCCCGTGCCGCCCGCCGCCGTCGTGCTCGGCGCCGCAGGGGCGTACGCCTCCTTCACCGTGCCCGGGACGGCCGTCACCGCCGTCGTCGGTTCCGTGCTCTTCGGGCTGCCGCTCGGCCACCTCTGGATCCTCGCCGCCGTCGTGCCGCTCGCCGGAGCCGCGCTCGCCGGGCTCGGCGCGGCCCTCGGGCTCCTCGCGCCCCGGCAGGAGTTCGCCACCCTCCTCGGCCAGCTCGGCATGTCAGCCGCCCTGCTCCTGGGCGTGCTCCCGGCGGAGCGGCTGCCGGGGCCCATCGGCTGGGCCCGGGACCTGCTGCCGTCGACGTACGGCGTGGAGGCCCTGGCCCGCACGTTCGACCCGCGTCCCGACTGGGCTGTCGTCGCCCTCGACCTCGCCGTGTGCGGGGTGGTCGGCGTGGTCTCCCTGGCCGTCGCCACCTGGGCGTACCGGCGGGCCGCCGTCCGCTGAGGCGGGCCACAGACACACCTGGCACGATGGCGGGGTGACCGCACCCCTGACTCCGCCTCACCAGCCATCGCCGCACGACCCCGACTGGCCTCCGCCGCCCCCGCCGATGCACGGCCCGGCCGGGGACCCGATCACGATGGCCGAGGTCCTGCAGGGTGTCCTGGTCACCGTCGTCTCGGCGATCGCGGGGGCGCTGCTCGGAGTGCTGTGGCTGAATCTGGCCCCGCGGATCCTGCTCATCTCGGACGGCAAGGGTGTCTACCTCCGCAACTCGGAGGGGGAAGCGGCGATCGGCGCGGACGGAACGTTCGTCCTTCTCGCGCTGGCCTTCGGCGCGGTCGCCGCGCTCGTCGTCTTCCTCGCGCGCCGCAAGGGCGGCGTGCCGCTCGTCCTCGGTCTCGCGCTCGGCGGTGTCCTCGGCTCGCTGCTCGCCTGGGGCCTCGGGACGTCCTTCGGCCCGACGAGCGACGTGGTCGCCCACGCCAAGGCCGTCGGCCCCAGCATCGCCTTCGAGGCACCGCTCGAACTGAACTTCGCGGCCGCCGCGATGCTGGCCTGGCCGCTCGCCGCGATGATCGTGCACCTGGCGCTCACGGCCCTCTTCGGCCCGCGCGACCCGGAACCCGAACCGTGGGGCGAGTCGAAGCCGTACACCCAGGGCCCGAGCCCGAGCTGAAGGTAGCGGTCCTCCGTCCCCGGTCACCTTCCGGGGGCGGTTCGCTGCCCCCGGCTACCTTCCTGGCCTTGGGGAGGCCGCGCCGACGTCAGGCGCGGCCGATCGGGGCCACGACCGCCGCCGTGAGCGCGGCCAGGTCGGAGGGGGAGAGCTCCACCTCAAGACCGCGCCGGCCCGCCGAGATGCAGATGGACGCGTGCTCCGAGGCCGAGGCGTCGAGGACCGTGCGGAGCCGCTTGCGCTGGCCGAGCGGGGAGATGCCGCCCCGGACATAGCCCGTGGTGCGCTCCGCCGCCCCCGGGTCCGCCATCGCCGCGCGCTTGCCGCCGACCGCCGAGGCCAGCGCCTTCAGGTCGAGCTGGCCCGCGACCGGGACCACCGCGACCGTCAGCTCGCCGTCGACGTCCGCCACCAGGGTCTTGAAGACCCTCTCCGGGGAGACCCCGAGGGCCTCCGCCGCCTCCTCGCCGTACGAGGGGGAGGCCGGGTCGTGCTCGTACGCGTGCAGGGTGAACCGGGTGCCGGCCGCCGTCAGGGCCACCGTCGCCGGGGTGCCGCCGCTGTTCTTCTTCTGCTTCTTCGCCACGCGCGCTCTTCCTCGGCTCGGGTCGGCTCGGTTCGGGTCGGCTCGGTACGGCTCAGCCCGGTCGGCTCAGTTCGGGTACGTCGGGGCCTGCGTCAGGTCCACCACCGGCAGCGACGGCAGATGCCGCAGCACCGCCGTCTCCGCGCGCAGCAGCGTCAGCTCCTCGCGCAGCCGGGTCGCGGTGTCCGGAGCCTGGAGCAGCCGCTGCTTCGACGGTGTGTCGAGCACCGCCGCCGCCGCGACCAGGTACGACACCACCGAGGGGTCGTCCGGCAGCTCACTCGTCGTCAGCGAACGCTCGCGCGCCCCCGCGAGCCGCTTCTGGTAGCTGCGGAAGGCCCGGAGCACCCCCTCGGAGAGGGTGCCGGCCTCCTCGCCCTGCTCCTCCGGGATCTCCTCGACCTCGGCGACCAGGAACGGCCCGCTCGCGTCGACCGACAGCAGCTTCACCCGGGTCGTGCCGGTGGCCGTCACCTCGTAGCTGCCGTCGGCGCGCTCCCGGATCTGCACCGCGTCGGCGATACAGCCGACCCGGTGGAAGGACTGGATGGGGTCGGAGCCGAAGCCCGCGGCCGGGCCCTTCTCCGGCAGCGCCGTCTGGTCCGGCATGCCGGGGGCGGTCGGCGCGACCTCGCGGCCGTCACGGATGGCGACGACCGCGAAGCGGCGGGGCTCCGAGTCGTCGATCGTGAGCAGCTCGCGCATCATGGCGCGATAACGCTCCTCGAAGACGTTCAGCGGCAGCACGAGGCCAGGGAACAGCACCGCGTTGAGCGGGAAGAGAGGCAGGCGAGCGGTGGTCACAGCGGTCAAGCCTAATGGCCGCCGGGCCCGCCCCGTCCGGCCCGTCCGTCTCCGATGTCCCAGAGGGGCGTACGGCGGGCCAGCTCGGTCCCGACCCGGTCCCGCGCGGCGAGGAACCCGCGCAGCGGATCCTCCCGTACGGCTCCCCGCCCGGCACCTCGCGCGGACCCCCACGGGAACGAGGTCGCGTGGACCCCGATCCGGCCGAACTCCTCCCGCGCCTCCTCCCACCGCGCCCGCTCGACCAGCACGTACGCCAGCAGATTGCGGACCTCGGCCGGCCACGGGTCGCCCGCGGGGAAGACCGCCGACAGGGCCAGGGCACGGTCCGCCGCCCGGTCGATCCGCGCCTCCGGCACGGACGGGTCCCGGTCCGGCGGCACCCGGAGCCGGTCGTGGGCCGCGCGGACCGGCAGCGCCCGCACGAGCGAGTCCGGGGCGGCATCGTCCGCCGCCTGCTCGGCGAAGTCGAAGGCGGCCCGGTGGGAGCCGTACCACTGCGCGGACAGGTACTTCAGGGCCGCGACGTGACTGCCGTAGTGGTGCGGGGAGCGGCGCACGGCCTGCTCCCAGAGCGACTCGAAGACGGCGGGCCCGGCGTGCGCCCCGCGCGCGTGGTCCAGGGCGAGACGCCACGGCACCGGGTCGTGCGGGGCCCCCTCCGTGACGCTGCGGATCAGCGGCCCGAGCTCGCGCAGCCGCTCCGCCCGCGCGGGCGACTCCCAGGCCCTGCGGACGGCGAGCTGAGCCGTGACGAGCAGCGCGTCGGGGTCGCCGGGCGCGGCGGAGAGCCAGTGGGTCAGCCAGTCGTCCCTGCTGTACGCGAAGGTGGCGAGCCGGGTGACGTACCGGTCGCGGTCCTCCCACTCACCGGCGTCCCGGGTGGTGGCGAGCAGCTTCGCGGCGGGCTCCGGGTCGGCGAGCGCGGCGGCGACCAGGGCGGGGGCGAGCCGCTCGTCCGGGGCGTCGAGCAGCACGTCGTCGGCCGGCACGAACCCGGCGGTGAGCCGCGGGGAGTGCCGGGCCGAACGGACGGAGCCGATCAGGGAACGGAGCAAGCACATGGTGCGACGTATTGTCTCCCGTCCCCTCCCGCGCCCGCAGCCCGCCTCACGCCCCTCACACCAAACCTCCGCCGCCTCACCCCCTGCCAGGCACGGTGGTCACCGCGCCTCCTCACCTCAGCGCGGCACGGTGGTCACCGCGCCTCGTCACCCCCTGCTCAGGAGTCGCGTCGCGCCCGCCGCCACCGTCGTCGCCAGGATCCAGCCCAGCAGGATCAGCACCGCCGCCACCCACTGCCAGATCCCCTCAAGGCGCCAGTAGCCGTCCTGGCCGAGATTGATCACCGGGAGCAGCAGGTCGAGCGCGTACAGCGTGCCGTTCCACTCGGGGGCCTCCTCCGCCTTCAGCGGTATCGGGTGGTAGCGGGAGAAGGCCACCGTGCCCGCCCCCCACAGGACCGCCATCCACAGCGCCGCCCGGCCCGGCCGGTAGCCGTAGGCCACGGTCCAGTCCTGGAGGTAGCCCCAGAGCTTCCCCGCCAGCGGCAGGGTCTCCCGTCTGCGCCGCTGCTTGGCGAGCAGCACCTCGCGGGCGTCGGCGTCCTCCCCGCTGTTCCGCAGGACCGTCGCGAGGCGCTCGTAGGGCTCGGGGGCGTACTCCGGGGTCGCCGCCGCCACCCACTCCAGGCGCCGGGCCAGCGGGAAGTGTCCGTACGGCACGAGGTTCTCGTAGGCGAAGCCGCCCATCGCGAGCCCGCCGGGGCCCGGCCAGCTCGTCGACAGGTCGATCAGGGTGACGACCTTCGCGCCGTTGAGCACGACGCGGCCCTCCTCCGGGCGCTCGCCGTTGAACCGGAGCTCCGGTGTGACGATCCGGCGCAGCGAGACCTCCTCCCGCCGTGCCCCGTTCAGCAGGAACCGGGCGTGGTGCAGGTCCACCGCGTCACCGAACCGGCCGTCGTCGAGCCGCACCCCGCCGTGGCACTCCACCGGTTTGCGGCGGGCGCCCTGGGCGGGCGTCACCCCGTACGGCGGGGTGGACGTCGAGCCGCCGCTCGGGTACCCCGAGTTCCCGTACGCCCCCGCGTCCTCGTACACCCAGGCGGCGTTCAGATAGAGCGAGCGCTCCACCGTCAGCTGCGGTGCGTTGAGCGCGCGGCGGCCCTGCGCGCCACGCAGCACACTGCCCCGCAGGCTGAGGGACACGCCGACCTTCGCCCCGCGCAGGCTCAGTTCCCCGTGCGTCTCGATCAG
Source organism: Streptomyces sp. NBC_00250 (assembly GCF_036192275.1). Classification (NCBI taxonomy): domain Bacteria; kingdom Bacillati; phylum Actinomycetota; class Actinomycetes; order Kitasatosporales; family Streptomycetaceae; genus Streptomyces; species Streptomyces sp. NBC_00250. The sequence goes on from NZ_CP108088.1 coordinate 6,706,093, forward strand.
CTCGGCCTGGAGGTCCTGGGCGACCACCATCCCGTCCGCCGCGATGGCCCGGCCGCGCCGGTCCGGCCACACCTGGATCTGGTTGATCAGCAGGTCCGTGCCGATCTGCGCGTCGGTGAGCCGGATGCCCCACTTCACCCGGCAGCGGGGCAGATGCAGGTCCCCCTCGGTGTGCAGCCGGGCGGCCTCAAGGCGCGGCAGCGCGCAATCGACCATCCGCAGCGTGCCGAAGCGGGCCTCGGGCAGCACCACCTCGCCGTCGAACCGGCAGCCCTGCAATTCGACGTACGGCCCTATCGTCCCGCCCGCCAGGTTCAGCACGCCGGTGATCCGGACGCCGCGCAGCTTCAGCGCGGCCACCCGGCCGGACCTGGCCGGCGGCCCGGCGAGCAGCAGCAGCGCCACCACGTCGGCGCGGACACTCCGCTCCTCTCCCCACTCGCGTCCCCCGAAGGGGTCGTCCCGCTCCGCGTTCCCCTCTGTCAGGTCGCACGTCCTGCCGACCCGGAACGCCCGCCACACGGCCCGCTCCGGGCCCGTGAGACCGTCCGGCATCCCGTCCTCGTGCGGCTCGGTCACTGCCGCCCCCCTCGCTTTCCACGATCCGTTCCCACGATTCCCCGATCCCTTTTCCGGGGGTTCGTGGATTCGTACAGCCGTTCTTCCCGCTGAGTAACGGGCTGAACGCTAACGGTCAGGAGTGGCGACAAGACGCCAGTGTGGCGTGTATCAGCCAGTGATACGGGCGTCCGACGCTGTGGGCCGTCTGCGAGAATTGACCCGTGATCTCTCGAATCGATCTGCGCGGCGAGGCCCTCCCCGAGGGTTCCGCCCTGCGCGACCTGCTGCCCCGTGCCGAGTTCGACGTGGAAGCCGCCCTGGAGACGGTGCGGCCGATCTGCGAGGACGTCCGGCATCATGGCGCGGCCGCGGTGATCGAGTACGGGGAGAAATTCGACGGCGTCCGCGTCCCGAGCCTGCGCGTCCCCGCCGAGGCGATCACCCGCGCCCTCGACGAGCTCGACCCGGCCGTCCGCGCCGCCCTGGAGGAGTCCATCCGGCGCGCCCGCCTCGTCCACCGCGAGCAGCGCCGCACCACCCACACCACCCAGGTCGTCCCCGGCGGCACGGTCACCGAGAAGTGGATCCCGGTCGAGCGCGTCGGTCTGTACGTGCCGGGCGGCCGCGCCGTCTACCCGTCCTCCGTCGTGATGAACGTCGTCCCGGCCCAGGAGGCCGGCGTCGAGGGCCTGGCCGTCGCCTCGCCCCCGCAGAAGGAGTTCGGCGGACTCCCGCACCCCACGATCCTCGCCGCCTGCGCCCTGCTCGGCGTCGACGAGGTGTACGCCGCCGGCGGCGCCCAGGCCGTCGCCATGTTCGCGTACGGCACCGAGAGCACGGACGGCGATCCCGGCTGCGCACCCGTCAACCTGGTCACCGGCCCCGGCAACATCTACGTGGCCGCCGCCAAGCGTCTCCTCAAGGGCCGCATCGGCATCGACGCCGAGGCCGGCCCGACGGAGATCGCGATCCTCGCGGACTCCACCGCCGACCCCGTGCACGTCGCCGCCGACCTCATCAGCCAGGCCGAGCACGACCCGATGGCCGCCTCCGTCCTCGTCACCGACTCGGACGAGCTGGCCGCCGCCACCGAGGCCGAGCTGAAGACGCAGGTCGCCGCCTCCAAGCACGTCGACGACCGGATCGTCCCGGCCCTCGCCGGCCGCCAGTCCGCGATCGTCCTCGTCCGCGACCTGGCCGACGGTCTCAAGGTCGTCGACGCGTACGGCGCGGAGCACCTGGAGATCCAGACCGCCGACGCCGCCGCCGTCGCCGACCGCGTCCGCAACGCGGGCGCGATCTTCGTCGGCCCCTGGGCCCCGGTCTCGCTCGGCGACTACTGCGCCGGTTCCAACCACGTCCTGCCCACCGGCGGCTGCGCCTGCCACTCCTCGGGCCTCTCCGTGCAGTCCTTCCTGCGCGGGGTGCACATCGTGGACTACACGCGCGACGCGCTCGCCGACGTCGCCCACCACGTGGTCACCCTCGCCGAGGCCGAGGACCTCCCGGCCCACGGCGCGGCGGTCAAGGCCCGGTTCGGGTGGAAGGTGCCGGTGACCAAGTGACCGGAATCGACGATCTGCCCGTCCGGGACGAGCTGCGTGGCAAGTCCCCCTACGGCGCGCCCCAGCTCGACGTCCCCGTCCAGCTGAACACCAACGAGAACCCCTACCCGCTGCCCGAGCCCCTGGTGGCCCGGATCGCGGAGCGGGTCGCCGAGGCCGCCCGCGGCCTCAACCGCTACCCCGACCGGGACGCGGTCGAGCTGCGCACCGAGCTCGCCCGCTATCTCACCCGGACCGGCAAGCACCCGGTCGCCACCGAGAACGTCTGGGCGGCCAACGGCTCCAACGAGGTCCTCCAGCAGCTGCTGCAGACCTTCGGCGGCCCGGGCCGTACCGCGATCGGCTTCGAGCCCTCGTACTCGATGCACGCCCTGATCGCCCGCGGCACCGGCACCGGCTGGATCTCCGGCCCGCGCAACGAGGACTTCACGATCGACGTCGAGGCGGCCGTCCAGGCCATCGCCGAGAACGCGCCGGACGTCGTCTTCATCACCTCGCCCAACAACCCCACCGGCACGGCCGTCGACGCGCGGACCGTGGAGACGCTGTACGAGGCGGCCCAGGCGGCCAAGCCCTCGATGGTGGTCGTGGACGAGGCGTACGTGGAGTTCAGCCACCGGGACTCGCTGCTGCCCCTCATCGAGGGCCGCCCGAACCTGGTGGTCTCCCGGACCATGTCCAAGGCCTTCGGCGCCGCCGGACTGCGCCTCGGCTACCTCGCCGCCCACCCGGCCGTCGTCGACGCCGTCCAGCTGGTCCGGCTGCCGTACCACCTCTCCGCCGTCACCCAGGCGACCGCGCTCGCCGCCCTGGAGCACACCGACACCCTCCTCGGGTACGTCGAGCAGCTCAAGGCCGAGCGCGACCGGCTCGTCACCGAGCTGCGCGGGATCGGCTACGAGGTCACCGATTCGGACGCCAACTTCGTGCAGTTCGGGAAGTTCCCCGACACGCACGCGGCCTGGCAGCGGATCCTCGACCGGGGCGTCCTGGTCCGCGACAACGGCGTACCGGGATGGCTACGGGTCACCGCGGGCACCCCCGAAGAGAACGACGCGTTCCTCGACGCGGTTCGTGAATTGATGAAGGAGCAGGAGCGATGAGCCGCGTAGGCCGCGTTGAGCGCACCACCAAGGAGACCTCCGTCGTCGTCGAGATCGACCTCGACGGCACCGGAAAGGTCGATGTGTCGACCGGGGTCGGCTTCTACGACCACATGCTCGACCAGCTCGGCCGGCACGGCCTGTTCGACCTGACCGTCAAGACCGACGGCGACCTGCACATCGACTCGCACCACACGATCGAGGACACCGCCCTCGCCCTCGGCGCCGCCTTCAAGCAGGCCCTCGGCGACAAGGTCGGCATCTACCGCTTCGGCAACTGCACCGTCCCGCTGGACGAGTCGCTCGCCCAGGTGACCGTCGACCTCTCCGGCCGCCCGTACCTCGTGCACACCGAGCCCGAGAACATGGCGCCGATGATCGGCTCGTACGACACGACGATGACCCGGCACATCTTCGAGTCCTTCGTCGCCCAGGCCCAGATCGCCCTGCACATCCACGTGCCGTACGGGCGCAACGCCCACCACATCGTGGAGTGCCAGTTCAAGGCCTTCGCCCGCGCCCTCCGCTACGCCTCCGAGCGCGACCCGCGCGCCGCCGGAATCCTCCCCTCCACGAAGGGCGCGCTCTAAACGTGAACGGCCTCTCCACCATCCTCATCGTCGTCGGGCTCTTCCTGCTCGGCGGCATCTACTCCTTCGTCAAGCAGCAGATGCCCAAGGGCCTCATCGCACTCGTCGCCTTCGGCGCCGCGATGTGTCTCGTCGCCGGTGTGCTGCGGCTGGACGTGTGGGCATGACCGCGAGCACCCCCAAGAAGGTCGTCGTCTTCGACTACGGCTTCGGCAACGTGCGCTCGGCCGAGCGCGCCCTCGCCCGGGTCGGCGCCGACGTCGAGATCACCCGCGACTACGACACCGCGATGAACGCCGACGGACTCCTCGTCCCCGGCGTCGGTGCCTTCTCCGCCTGCATGAAGGGGCTCAAGGAGGCCCGCGGCGAGTGGATCATCGGCCGCCGGCTCGCCGGCGGCCGCCCGGTCATGGGCATCTGCGTCGGCATGCAGATCCTCTTCGCCCACGGCATCGAGCACGGCGTGGAGAGCGAGGGCCTCGACGAGTGGCCCGGTACGGTCGAACCGCTGAACGCCCCCGTCGTCCCCCACATGGGATGGAACACGGTCGACGCGCCCCAGGACAGCGAGCTGTTCGCGGGCCTCGACGCCGACGCCCGGTACTACTTCGTGCACTCCTACGCGGTGCGCGAGTGGACCCTGGAGGTCGGCAACGTCAACATCCGCGCCCCCAAGGTCACCTGGGCCACTCACGGCGAGCCCTTCGTCGCGGCCGTCGAGAACGGCGCCCTGTGGGCGACCCAGTTCCACCCCGAGAAGTCCGGCGACGCCGGAGCCCAGCTCCTCACCAATTGGATCGAGACCCTCTGATCATGGCTCAGAAGCTTGAACTCCTCCCCGCCGTCGACGTCCGCGACGGCCAGGCCGTCCGCCTCGTGCACGGCGAGTCCGGCAGCGAGACCTCCTACGGATCCCCGCTGGAGGCGGCCCTCGCCTGGCAGCGCTCGGGCGCCGAGTGGCTGCACCTCGTCGACCTCGACGCCGCCTTCGGCACCGGTGACAACCGGCAGCTGATCGCCGAGGTCGCCCAGGCCATGGACATCAAGGTCGAGCTCTCCGGCGGCATCCGCGACGACGCCTCCCTCGCCGCCGCCCTCGCCACCGGCTGCACCCGCGTCAACCTCGGCACCGCCGCCCTGGAGACCCCCGAGTGGGTCGCCAAGGTCATCGCCGAGCACGGCGACAAGATCGCCGTCGGCCTCGACGTGCGCGGCACGACCCTGCGCGGCCGCGGCTGGACCCGCGACGGCGGCGACCTCTACGAGACGCTCGCCCGCCTCGACTCCGAGGGCTGCTCCCGCTACGTCGTCACCGACATCGCCAAGGACGGCACCCTCCAGGGCCCCAACCTGGAGCTGCTGAAGAACGTCTGCGCGGCCACCGACAAGCCCGTCGTCGCCTCCGGCGGCGTGTCCTCCCTGGACGACCTGCGGGCCATCTCCGGCCTCGTCCCGCTGGGCGTCGAGGGCGCGATCGTCGGCAAGGCGCTGTACGCCAAGGCGTTCACCCTCGAAGAGGCGCTGGAGGCGGTGGCGTCGGCATGACCGATTCCGTACGCAAGGTCGTCACCGGCGCTCCCTGGGAGGAGCAGTTCGGCTACTCCCGCGCGGTGGAGCTGCCGAACGGTCTTGTCCTGGTCGCCGGCTGTACGTCGGTGATCGGCGGCCAGATCGCCGGCGGAGGCCCGTACGAGCAGACGATCAACTCCTTCAACGTGGCCTTCGACGCGCTCAAGAAGCTCGGCCTGGGCCCGGAGGACGTCGTCCGCACCCGGATGTACATCACCCACGCCCGGGACGTGGACGAGGTCGGCCGCGCCCACAAGGAGCTGTTCGACGCCGTCCGCCCCGCCGCGTCGATGATCATCGTCTCCGGTTTCGTCGACCCCAGCCTGGTCGTCGAGGTCGAGGTCGAGGCGTACCGGGGGAGTGCGGAATGACTCTCGCCGTACGGGTGATCCCCTGCCTGGACGTCGACAACGGCCGGGTCGTCAAGGGCGTCAACTTCCAGAACCTGCGGGACGCGGGCGACCCCGTCGAGATGGCCAAGCTGTACGACGCCGAGGGCGCCGACGAGCTGACCTTCCTCGACATCACCGCCTCCTCCGGCAACCGGGAGACCACCTACGACGTGGTGCGCCGCACCGCCGAGCAGGTCTTCATCCCGCTCACGGTCGGCGGCGGCGTCCGCTCGGCCGAGGACGTCGACAAGCTGCTGCGGGCGGGCGCCGACAAGGTCGGCGTCAACACCGCCGCCATAGCGCGCCCCGAGCTGATCCAGGAGATCGCGGAGCGCTTCGGCCGCCAGGTGCTCGTCCTCTCGGTCGACGCCCGGCGTACGGCCTCCGGCTCCTTCGAGGTGACGACGCACGGCGGCCGCCAGGGCACCGGCATCGACGCCGTCGAGTGGGCGCACCGGGCCGCCGAGCTGGGCGCGGGCGAGATCCTGCTCAACTCGATGGATGCGGACGGCACGAAGGACGGCTACGACACCGAGATGATCGCGGCCGTACGCAAGCACGTCACGGTCCCGGTCATCGCCTCCGGCGGCGCGGGCAAGCTCTCCGACTTCCCGCCGGCGGTGGCGGCGGGCGCGGACGCGGTGCTCGCGGCCTCCGTCTTCCACTTCGGCGATCTGCGGATCTCGCAGGTCAAGGACGAGCTGCGGGCGGCGGGCCACCCGGTCCGCTGACCCGCCGTTCCGCTTGGTGAAGGGCCCCTTCGGGGGCCCTTCTTCTTCGCCAGATGCACAGGATTATTTGTGCAATTTTCGTTGCGCAAGTTTTCCTTCGCATCTAGGGTCGCTGTCATGACCTCGCCGGAGCACCGCCGGATCACCGATCTCGGCACCTTGAAAGCCATCTCGCACCCGCTGCGGATGCGCCTCTACCGCGCCCTCTTCGTGGCCCGCACAGCCACCGCGTCCCAGCTCGCCGACCAGGTCGACGAGGCGGTCTCGCTGGTCAGCTACCACCTGCGCAAGCTCGCCGAGCACGGCCTCATCGAGGAGGCCGAGACCCGGTCGACGGACGGCCGGGAGAGGTGGTGGCAGCCGAGCTCGTACGGCTTCAGCATCCACGACGAGGACCTCCGCGACGCCCCCGAGCTCGCCGCCGCGAGCGCCGCCTTCGGCCGTACGGTCGACGAGCAGCGCACCCAGATGTACGCCCGCTTCCTCGACGAGCGGCACACCTGGTCCGACGCGTGGCGCTCGGCCTCCCTCAGCTCCGAGTGGCTGCCCCGCCTCACCGCGGGCGAGCTCGCCGCCCTCGGCGCCGAACTCGACGCCGTCCTGCGCAAGTACGACCAGCAGGCGCGCGCGGCCGAGGCCGCCGGCGACAACGAGGGCCGCGAGAACGTCGCCATCCACCTCAATGGCTTCCCCTACCGCGCATGACCGCCGTCGTGACCGCCGCCACGACGCGGCCCGCCCACCGGAACCCTCAGGTCCTGCGCTGGCTCGGCGCCTACACCGCCTCCACGCTCGGCGACAGCGTCTACTACCTCGCCCTCTCCTGGACCGCCGTCAGCAGCGGCACCCCCGCCCAGGCCGGGCTCGTCATGGCCGTCTCGGCCGTGCCCCGCGCCCTGCTCATGCTCTTCGGGGGAGTGATCGCCGACCGCCTCGGCCCGCGCCGGGTCGTCATCGCCTCCGACGCCGTCCGCTGCCTGGTCGTCCTCGGCCTCGCCGCGGTCCTGTTCCTCGCCGCGCCCGGCCTGTGGGCGCTCGCCGGCGTCGCTCTCGTCTTCGGCGTCGTCGACGCCCTCTTCCTGCCTGCCGTCGGCGCTCTGCCGCCCCGCATCACCGAACGCGATCAGCTCGCCCGCGTCCAGGGCATGCGCGGCCTCTCCTACCGCCTCGGCTCCGTCCTCGGCGGTCCGCTCGGTGGCCTCGCCGTCGCCCTCGGCGGCCCGGCCACGGCCTTCGGCGTCGCCGGACTGCTCTTCGCCCTCTCGATACCCCTGCTGTGCGCGCTCCGCCTCCGGCCGCTGCCCGCCGCGGACGAGGCCCGCGACGGCACCGCCCTGCGCGACCTCGCCGACGGACTGCGCTACCTGCGAGGGCACCGTGTCCTCGGCCCGCTGATGATCGTCGTGCTGCTCAGCGACCTCGGCTTCGTCGGCCCCTTCAACGTCGGCCTCGCCGTCCTGGCCGACCAGCGCGGCTGGGGCGCATCGGGCATCGGCTGGATCCTCGCCGGCTTCGGTGTGGGCGCGGGCGCCGCCTCGCTGCTCCTGACCGTATGGGGGCGCGTCCCGCGCGCGGGAGCCGTCAGCGGCTGGGCCATGGCGCTGGGCGCCGTCGCCATCGGCGCCCTCGCCTTCGCGTCACACCTCGCCGTCGCGGTCGCCGTCGCCCTGGTCGTCGGCCTGCTCGCCGGACTCGCCGGGGCGCTGTGCAACGCCCTCCTCCAGACCGAGTGCGACCCCGCCTACCTCGGCCGCGTCTCCGCGGTCTCCAGCCTCATGAGCCTCGGCCTAGCGCCGCTCAGCTTCCCGGTCACGGGCGCGGCGATCGAGCTGTGGGGCATCGAACCGGTGTACGTCGCGAGTGCGGTGATCTGCGCCCTCGCGGGTCTCTGCGGCCTCGTGGTCACCGCCGTCCGGCGGGCCGAGCTGCCCCGCTGACCGCTCAGAGCCCCAGCTGCTTCGTCTCCCGCAGGCGCTCGATCGCCTCCGGCTCCCCGTCCAGTTCCACCTTGGCCGAGGCCTGGCGGCCGTACAGGTACATCGTCAGCTCGCCCGGCTCCCCGGAGACCGTCACCACCGGGGTGCCGCGGTGGGCGACCGCCGTCTGGCCGTTCGGGCGGCGCAGCACCAGGCCGACCGGGAGCTTGCGGCCGAGCAGACGGGCCGTGCGCTCCAGGCGGGACCAGAGGGCGTCCGCGAAGACCGGGTCGAGCTCGCGCGCCGACCACTCGGGCTGCGCCCGGCGTACGTCCTCGGCGTGGACGTAGAACTCGACGACGTTGGCGCCCTCGTCCACCTGCTTGATGGTGAAGGGGGAGAACCGCGGCGGGCCCGTTCGGACGAGCTGGATCAGCTCCTCGTACGGCTTGTCGGCGAACTCCGCCTGCACCCGGTCCTGCCGGTCCTTCAGCGCCGGTACGAGGGAACCGGCCGCCGCGTCCGGGCGCCGCTCCCGCACCACCACATGGGCCGCGAGGTCCCGGGTCCGCCAGCCCTCGCAGAGCGTCGGCGCATCGGGTCCCGCCGCCTCCAACAGGTCGGCGAGCAGAAGCCGTTCACGTTTGGCATGGGTCGACATGACCGCCAGCGTACGGCGGGTGCCGCCGGTCCGCCCAGTGGACGCCCCGCCGGACACCACCCCGGGTCGCGGCACAATGGCGCCATGAGCAGCAATCTCGACCCGGCCGTCTCCGCCCGGCTCAAGCGCAGCCCCGACGGGCTCGTCCCCGCCATCGCCCAGCAGTACGACACCGGCGAGGTGCTGATGCTCGGCTGGATGGACGACGAGGCCCTCCACCGCACCCTCACCACCGGCCGCTGCACCTACTGGTCCCGCAGCCGCCAGGAGTACTGGGTCAAGGGCGACACCTCCGGGCACGTGCAGCACGTCAAGTCCGTCGCCCTCGACTGCGACGCCGACACCGTCCTCGTCAAGGTCGACCAGGTCGGAGCCGCCTGCCACACCGGCGCCCGGACCTGCTTCGACGCCGACGTGCTCCCCGTGACCACGTCCGACGTGCACCCCGTCTCCGAGTAGGGTCTGGCGCCATGGATCTCGACACCTTCCGCAAGCTGGCGACCGACCGCCGCGTCATCCCCGTCAGCCGCCGGCTGCTCGCGGACGGCGACACCCCGGTCGGGCTCTACCGCAAGCTCGCCGCCGAACGGCCCGGCACCTTCCTCCTCGAATCCGCGGAGAACGGCCGCAGCTGGTCCCGCTACTCCTTCATCGGCGTCCGCAGCGACGCCACCCTGACGGTGAAGGACGGCGAGGCCCACTGGCTGGGCACCCCGCCCGTCGGCGTCCCCACGGACGGCGACCCGCTCCTGGCCCTGCGCGCCACCGTCGAGACCCTCCACACCCCGCGCGACCTCGACAGAGTGCTCGGTGGCGGTCTGCCGCCGTTCACCGGCGGCATGGTCGGCTACCTGGGCTACGACATCGTCCGCCGCCTGGAGAAGATCGGCGACTCCACCCGGGACGACCTGCGGCTCCCCGAACTGACCATGCTCCTCACCAGCGACCTCGCGGTCCTCGACCACTGGGACGGCTCGGTCCTGCTGATCGCCAACGCGATCAACCACAACGACCTGGAGACCGGTGTCGAGGAGGCGTACGCGCACGCCGTCGCCCGCCTCGACGCCATGGAGGCCGACCTGGCCCGCCCGGTCGCCACCGCCCCCACCGCGCTGCCCGCCTCCGAACTCCCCGAGTTCTCCGCGCTCTGGGGCGGACCGGCCTACCAGGACGCCGTCGAGGACATCAAGGAGCGCATCAGGGCGGGCGAGGCCTTCCAGGTCGTGCCCTCGCAGCGGTTCGAGACCCCGTGCACCGCCTCCGCGCTCGACGTCTACCGGGTCCTGCGGGCCACCAACCCCTCCCCGTACATGTACCTCTTCCGCTTCGAGAACGGCTTCGACGTCGTCGGATCCAGCCCCGAGGCCCTCGTCAAGGTCGAGGACGGGCACGCGCTGCTCCACCCCATCGCCGGCACCCGGCACCGGGGCGCCACCCCGCAGGAGGACCACGACCTCGCCGAGGAACTCCTCGCCGACCCCAAGGAGCGCGCCGAGCACCTCATGCTCGTCGACCTCGGTCGCAACGACCTCGGCCGCGTCTGCACGCCCGGCTCCGTCGAGGTCGTCGACTTCATGTCCGTCGAGCGCTACTCGCACGTCATGCACATCGTCTCCACCGTGACCGGCGAGGTCGCCGAGGGCAGGACCGCCTTCGACGTCCTCACCGCCTGCTTCCCGGCCGGCACGCTCTCCGGCGCGCCCAAGCCCCGCGCCATGCAGATCATCGAGGAGCTCGAACCCTCCCGGCGCGGCCTGTACGGCGGATGTGTCGGTTATCTCGATTTCGCCGGTGACGCGGACACGGCCATCGCCATCCGCACGGCCCTGCTCCGCGACGGAACCGCGTATGTGCAGGCCGGAGCGGGTGTCGTCGCCGACTCCGATCCCGTCGCCGAGGACAACGAGTGCCGCAACAAGGCCGCGGCCGTCCTCCGGGCCGTTCACACCGCCAACCGGATGAACGGCGCCTGACCACGTAGGGGATAGTGGGGTACGTGAGTGCCGTACCCGTACCCCAGCCCCGGGCCGCCCGCGCGGCCGTCCCCACCGGCGGCCGCCGCAGCCTGGCCGCGGCCCTCCTCTTCGGCGCCCTCGGCGCCACCGTCGTCCTGCTCTCCGCCGGCCAGATCTGGGCGGAGGGCACCGCGTCCGTCGGCGGCGGCAGCGTCTCCGTCGAGGCCGACGGAGGCACCGTCACCGGTGTGCCGACCGCCCTCGCGATCGTCGGTCTCGCCGCGCTCTTCGCCGTCTTCGCCGTCCGCCGCACCGGCCGCACCCTGGTCTCCGCGCTCCTCGCCCTCAGCGGCGCGGGCGCCGCGGTCGCCGCGGTCCTCGGCGCGTCCGACAGCGCCGCGCTGAACGCCGAGGCCGCCCGCATCAGCGGCGACACCGCCGCCGCCGTCGCGGGCCTGACCCACACAGTCTGGCCGTACGTGACCGCCGCCGGAGCCGTCCTCATCCTGCTCGCCGGTCTCTTCGCGCTGCGCTTCGGGAAGACCTGGCCCGCGATGGGCGGCCGCTACGAGCGCTCCGGCACCCCGCGCGCCGCGCGCAAGGCCCCCACGACCGACCCGGACCGGCCCGAGGACCTGTGGAAGGCCCTGGACCGCGGCGAGGACCCCACGCACGGCGCCTGACGGGGCCGATCCGCGACGCCTGACGGGGCCGACCCACGACGGCTGACGGGGGAGCCCACCGCGACGCGTGATCGTCCCGGTACCCCCGATTCACCCTCGCGCGCCCGTGTGCGGGACAATGAGCGCCGAGAGTCCGCGCACGCGAGACCTCACCATCGAGCAACTGCAACGAGGAGCAACTCATGGCGGGCAGCGCCCACGGACACACCCCGGCCGCCTGGACCGGTGTCATCATCTCCTTCATCGGCTTCTGCATCGCCGGGGTCTTCATGGTGGCCGCCAACCTGCCCGGTTTCTGGGCCGGCATGGGTGTCATCGTGCTCGGCGGCATCGTCGGCGGCGCGATGAAGGCCGCGGGCCTCGGCATGCCGAAGGAGTCGGCGGCCGTCACCGCCGCCCGCGAGGCCGCGACCGCGCAGGCCCGTTCCTGACGCGACACGCCACATCCGAGAGCGCAGTCCGGCCGTGCCGGGCTGCGCTCTCGCGCGTCCGGGGCGAGAATCACCGGGTGGACCCGCAGCCCACGGCCGGAGCCGTGACCGACGCATCCAGCACCCGACCGGGTGAACCTGTGCCCGTACCACCGGGTGAACCCGTGCCACCGGCCGAACCGGTCCCCGGGGACACCGCCGCCCGACCGGCCACTCCGGCGTGGGACGGCCCTCCCGTACCGCCGCCGCACGCGCACGCGTGGCCCGGCGGTCCCGTACCGGGAGGCGGTCCCGTACCGCCCCCGACCCGGTCGCTCGCGCGGCGGCTGTTCCCGCCGGTCGCCACGCTCGCCGGGGTGGCCGCCGCCTTCGCGTACGTCGGGACCGTCGACCCCAACGAACCCGGGCACTACCCCGTATGCCCGCTGCTCCGCTTCACCGGCGTCTTCTGCCCCGGATGCGGCGGACTCCGCAGCGCCCACGCCTTCGTCCACGGCGACCTCCCGGCCGCCCTGGGTGCCAACGCCCTCGCCGTCATCGGCTACGGACTCTTCGGCGTCCTCATGGTTCTTTGGCTGATTCGTGCCATCCGCGGGGTGCCCATGCGCCTCGCGGTCTCCCCGGTCTGGTGGTGGGGGATCGGGGCCGTCCTCGCCCTCTTCACCCTGGTCCGGAACCTTCCCTTCGGCTCCGCACTGGCCCCCTGAGGGCCCGGTACGGCGCCTCGGGGACCCCTACGGGAGTCCCAGCAGGTGGGACGCACCTCCGGCCGATGCGAGCTCGGGGCCGTCCTGCGGATAGGATCGATGTGGCTGAACCTGGTTCATCATCACCATCACCGTCCCGGAAGGGGGCCCCTCGCGTGAGTGTGCTCGACGAGATCATCGAAGGCGTACGCGCCGACCTCGCAGAGCGGCAGGCGCGGGTCACCCTCGACGAGCTCAAGGAGCGCGCCGCCAAGGCGCCGCAGGCCAAGGACGGCGTCGCCGCACTGCGCGGCGACGGCGTCAAGGTGATCTGCGAGGTCAAGCGCTCCAGCCCGTCCAAGGGCGCGCTCGCCGCGATCGCCGACCCGGCCGGACTCGCCGCGGACTACGAGGCGGGCGGCGCGGCCGTCATCTCCGTCCTCACCGAGCAGCGCCGCTTCGGCGGCTCGCTCGCAGACCTGGAGGCCGTCAGGGCCAAGGTCGACATCCCGGTCCTGCGCAAGGACTTCATCGTCACCGCGTACCAGCTCTGGGAAGCACGCGCGTACGGAGCGGATCTCGCGCTCCTCATCGTCGCCGCCCTGGAGCAGGAGGCACTGGTCTCCCTCATCGAGCGCGCCGAGTCCATCGGGCTCACCCCGCTCGTCGAGGTCCACGACGAGGACGAGGTCGAGCGGGCCGTCGACGCGGGCGCCCGGATCATCGGCGTCAACGCGCGGAACCTGAAGACCCTCAAGGTCGACCGCTCCACCTTCGAGCGCGTCGCCCCCGAGATTCCCGCGCACATCGTCAAGATCGCCGAGTCCGGCGTCCGCGGCCCGCACGACCTCATCGCCTACGCCAACGCGGGCGCCGACGCGGTCCTGGTCGGCGAATCGCTCGTCACCGGCCGCGACCCGAAGGCCGCCGTCGCCGACCTGGTCGCCGCCGGCGCCCACCCGGCCCTCCGGCACGGCCGGAGCTGACCGCGACATGACCCGCCGCCGCGCCACGCCGACCCCTCCGGGCGCCGCCCGGGGGACCGTCGGCGTGCGCGGAGGCAGGCTGCGGATCGCAGCCGCGTCCGTACCCGCGCCGCACGCCCCGCTGGCCCGGGGCTGCCGTCCGCGTGGCTGCCGCGCGCCCGCCCGCCGTGTCCACGGCCGCCGGGTCCGGTACGTCATCGGGGACGAGCCGGGCCAGGTCAACGGCATGCGATGGCGCCGGCGCCTCGCGCGCACCATCACGAACTGACGCAGCAACGCCCAGCCACCGAGGCCCTTGGCCCCGTGGCCCCGCCGTTGCCCGGCATCGCAACCCACCGCCGCGTGGGCACCGCACCGCCGCGCCCGCCCCCCCCGTGTGGGCAATCGTCCCGCGGGGCGGTGGGGGTCCCCCCGGACGGAGTCTGGGGGAGGGTGGGCACACGGGACGGCGCCCTCGGCGGCGCCTCCGCCCCTTGTGCCTGAACCCGCACCACAAGTGCGGCGCACATGGGGTGCGGGTCAGGGCGCGGCGAGCCTGGGCCCGGCAAGGGGCGCCGTCCGTTGTGCCCACCCGTCCCGCTCCAGCGGAACGATTGCCCACAACGGGCGGGGTGAGCGGCCGGAGGCCCATGGCGGGCGCAGCCCAGGCGGGCGGCCCGGCATCGGCCGGCGTTGGCGGACGTGAGTGGGTCGTGCGCATACCGTGACCATCGACCGCACGTTCAACGCACGGGGCACCCCGCCCCGCGAGGAGCATCCGCATGTCCAGCGAGTTCTTCATTCCAGACCCGGAGGGTCAGGTCCCGACCGCCGAGGGCTACTTCGGTGCCTACGGCGGCAAGTTCATCCCGGAGGCCCTCGTCGCCGCCGTGGACGAGGTCGCCGTCGAGTACGACAAGGCCAAGTCCGACCCGGAGTTCGCCCGCGAGCTCAACGACCTGATGGTCAACTACACGGGCCGCCCGAGCGCCCTCACGGAGGTGCCCCGGTTCGCCGAGCACGCCGGTGGCGCCCGGATCTTCCTCAAGCGCGAGGACCTGAACCACACCGGCTCGCACAAGATCAACAACGTGCTCGGTCAGGCCCTGCTCACCAAGCGCATGGGCAAGACCCGCGTCATCGCCGAGACCGGCGCCGGTCAGCACGGCGTGGCCACCGCCACCGCCTGCGCCCTGTTCGGCCTCGACTGCACCATCTACATGGGCGAGGTCGACACCCAGCGCCAGGCCCTCAACGTGGCCCGGATGCGGATGCTCGGCGCCGAGGTCATCGCGGTGAAGTCCGGCAGCCGCACCCTCAAGGACGCCATCAACGAGGCGTTCCGCGACTGGGTCGCCAACGTGGACCGCACGCACTACCTGTTCGGCACCGTGGCGGGACCGCACCCCTTCCCCGCCATGGTCCGCGACTTCCACCGGGTCATCGGCGTCGAGGCCCGCCGCCAGATCCTGGAGCGCGCCGGACGCCTCCCCGACGCGGCGATCGCCTGCGTCGGCGGCGGCTCCAACGCCATCGGCCTCTTCCACGCCTTCGTCCCCGACGCGGACGTCCGTCTGATCGGCTGCGAGCCGGCCGGTCACGGCGTCGAGACCGGCGAGCACGCGGCCACCCTCACCGCCGGCGAGCCCGGCATCCTGCACGGTTCGCGGTCGTACGTCCTCCAGGACGAGGAGGGCCAGATCACCGAGCCGTACTCGATCTCGGCGGGCCTCGACTACCCGGGCATCGGCCCGGAGCACGCGTACCTCAAGGACAGCGGGCGCGGCGAGTACCGCGCCGTCACCGACGACGCCGCCATGCAGGCGCTGCGGCTGCTCTCCCGCACCGAGGGCATCATCCCGGCCATCGAGTCGGCGCACGCCCTCGCCGGGGCCCTGGAGGTCGGCAAGGAGCTCGGCAAGGACGCCCTGCTCCTCGTGAACCTCTCCGGGCGCGGCGACAAGGACATGGACACGGCCGCCCGCTACTTCGGCCTGTACGACGGGGAGGGCTCCAAGTGACGACCGGCACCGGCAACATCCAGCTGCTCAGCGACACCCTCGCCAAGGCGAAGGCGGAGAACCGGGCCGCGCTCATCGCGTACCTCCCGGCCGGCTTCCCGACCGTCGACGGCGGCATCGCGGCGATCAAGGCCGTCTTCGACGGTGGCGCGGACGTGGTCGAGGTCGGCCTCCCGCACAGCGACCCGGTCCTCGACGGGCCGGTCATCCAGACCGCCGACGACATCGCCCTGCGCGGCGGCGTCAAGATCGCCGACGTCATGCGCACGGTCCGCGAGGCCCACGAGGCCACCGGGAAGCCGGTCCTCGTCATGACGTACTGGAACCCGATCGACCGCTACGGCGTCGAGCGCTTCACCGAGGAGCTCGCCGCGGCCGGCGGCGCGGGCTGCATCCTGCCCGACCTGCCGGTCCAGGAGTCCGCGGTCTGGCGCGCGAACGCCGACAAGCACGGTCTCGCCACCGTCTTCGTCGTCGCGCCCAGCAGCAAGGACGAGCGCCTGGCCACCATCACGGCGGCCGGCTCCGGCTTCGTCTACGCGGCCTCGCTCATGGGTGTCACCGGCACCCGCGAGTCGGTCGGCCAGGAGGCCGCCGACCTCGTCCGGCGCACCCGCGCCACCTCCGAGCTCCCGGTGTGCGTCGGCCTCGGCGTCTCCAACGCCACCCAGGCCAAGGAGGTCGCCGCCTTCGCGGACGGCGTCATCGTCGGCTCCGCCTTCGTGAAGCGGATCCTGGACGCCGACGGCGACGAGACCGCGGGACTCGCCGCCGTAAAGGAACTGGCGGCCGAACTCGCCGAGGGCGTGAGGCGCGTTTCGTAACCCATTTGGGTGGATCTGCGACCGGGGAGGCACGCACGTGCCTCCCCGGTTCGTTTCCGAGGCGTGAGCGAGAAGAACAGCGGTGACGGCAAGGGGAGCGCGCGGGAGCGCCTCAAGGAGCAGCGTGAGCGAGAGAAGGCCCGCGAGAAGCAGCGGCGCGTCCTGATCGTGTCGGCGGCGGTGGTCGGCGTCCTCGGTCTCGCCGCGGTCGTCGGCGTGATCGCCGCGGGCGGCGACAAGGACAGCGGGTCCGACAAGGCCGGCCCGGTCGTCGCGCCGGCCGGAGCGACCGAGGAGGACGGCAAGCCCGCCATTCCCACCGGGAAGACGGACGCCCCGTCGACGCTGGCGATCTGGGAGGACTTCCGCTGCCCGGCGTGCGCCCAGTTCGAGAACGCGTTCCGGGACACCATCCACGAGCTGGAGGCCTCGGGCGCGCTCAGGGCCGAGTACCACCTCGCCACCCTCATCGACGGGAACATGGGCGGCAGCGGCTCCCTGCGCGCGGCGAACGCGGCCGCGTGCGCCCAGGACGCGGGGAAGTTCACCTCGTACCACGACACGCTCTACGTCAACCAGCCGCCGGAGACGGACGACGCCTTCGGCGACAACGACAAGCTGATCGAGCTGGCGGCGAAGGTGCCGGGGCTCGACACGCCCGCCTTCCGCGCCTGTGTCAACGACGGGACGCACGACAGCTGGGTGGTCAAGTCGAACGAGGCCTTCCAGAACGGCGGCTTCCGCGGCACGCCGACCGTCCTGCTCAACGGAGAATCGATCTTCCCGACGAAGGGGAGCGAGCAGATCTCCCCGGAGAACCTGAAGAAGTGGGTCGCGGAGGCCAACAAGGGCAAGAAGCCCGGCACGGCCGCGCCGGTCACTCCGGCTGCTCCGGTCTCTCCCTCGGCGGGCTGAGCCACCGCTTCCGGTTGGGTTAGTTACCCATACGTTGCCGGGTGGGCTGCCGTCCCGCCCGCCCGGCAGGGTAGCGTCGGTCCTGCCATGGACCTTGCCTACATTCCCAGCCCGTCGACCGGCGTGATCAACCTCGGACCGATCCCGCTGCGCGGCTATGCCTTCTGCATCATCATCGGTGTCTTCGTCGCCGTCTGGTACGGCAACAAGCGGTGGATCGCCCGGGGCGGCACTGCCGGCACCGTGGCCGACATCGCCGTCTGGGCGGTGCCCTTCGGCCTCGTCGGCGGACGCCTCTACCACGTGATCACCGACTACCAGCTGTACTTCAGCGAGGGTGAGAACTGGGTCGACGCCTTCAAGATCTGGGAGGGCGGCCTCGGTATCTGGGGCGCCATCGCGCTCGGCGCGGTGGGTGCCTGGATCGGCTGCCGCCGACGGGGCATCCCGCTCCCGGCGTACGCCGACGCCATCGCTCCCGGAATCGCGTTCGCCCAGGCCATCGGCCGCTGGGGCAACTGGTTCAACCAGGAGCTTTACGGCAAGCCGACCGATCTGCCGTGGGCCCTGAAGATCACCGAGAGCGCGAACCGCGAGGCCGGGTACTACCACCCGACCTTCCTGTACGAGTCGCTCTGGTGCGTCGGCGTCGCCGTCCTCGTCATCTGGGCCGACCGCCGCTTCAAGCTCGGCCACGGGCGCGCCTTCGCGCTGTACGTCGCCGCCTACTGCGCGGGTCGCGTCTGGACCGAGTACCTGCGCGTCGACGAGGCCCACCACATCCTCGGCCTGCGCCTGAACGTGTGGACCGCGATCATCGTCTTCGTGCTCGCGGTGCTCTACATCGCGATCTCGGCGCGGATCCGTCCGGGCCGCGAGGAGATCGTGGAGCCGAAGGCCGCGGAGAAGGACGGCGCGGAGAAGTCCGGTGACGCCGCCGAGACGGACGGGCCGACGGACGGCGAGCTCAAGGACGCCGCTCCGGACACCGACGCTCCGGACACCGACACGTCCGACGGGGACCTGGAGGACAAGGCCGGCAACGGCGCCGGGTCCGCCACCAAGAGCTGATCCTTTTCCAGCCGGTCGAAGGGCCGTCGGGACCGAGAGGTCCCGGCGGCCCTTTCGCATGCCCGGGCAGGGGAGTCACGCCGTCCGGGCCGCGAGGGCGAGGACCCGGTGGGCGCCCGCCACCACCGCCGCGTCCACGAAGCGCCCGTCCGGGAGGGCGAGGGCACCCCGCTCGGGGCCGGCGGCCGCGACGACCTCCCGTGCCGCGTCGACCTCCTCCGGGGTGGGGAGATAGGCGCGCTCGATGACCGGGAGCTGGCGGGGGTGGATGGCCGCCCGGCCGAAGAAGCCCATGGCCCGGCCCCGGGCGCAGCCCGCGGCCAGCGCGTCCATGTCGCCGATGTCGGGATGGACCGACTGGGCCGGGGGCGGGAGGGCGGCCGCGCGGGCCGCGACCACCACCCGGCCGCGCGACCAGTCCAGGCCGCAGTCCTCCCGTACGCCCAGGTCCGCGCGGAGATCGGCCTCTCCGAGCGCGATGCCGCGGACGGCGGGGTGGGCGGTGGCGATGGCGTACGCGTGCTCCACGGCGAGGGCGTTCTCCAGGAGCGGGTAGAGCGGGAGGCCCGGGGCGAGCTCGGCGAGCCGGTGGATGTCAGTGGCGTGTGTCACCTTGGGAACGCGAAGACCGTGGAGGCCGGGGAGGAGGGCCAGGGTGGGGATGTCGCGCGGGGTGTGGACGCGGACGTGGACCGGGACGGGGTGCGGGTCCGCGAGCAGATCGGCCGTGGCGGCGAGGGCGTACGCCTTGCGGTGCGGGGCGACCGCGTCCTCCAGATCGACGATGACGACATCGGCGCCGGAGGCCAGTGCCTTGCGGACCACCTCGGGGCGGTCGCCGGGGGCGTACAGCCAGGTGACGGCGGTCGCGGTGGGCCGGCGGCGCGCCGTGCCGTTCGCGCGGGCCGGGGTCTCGCTCATGTTGCTCATACCGCTCCCTGCTCGCGGAGGGCGCCGATCTCGGCGGGGCTGAGTCCGAGTTCGGAGAGGACGGCGGTGGTGTCGGCGCCGTGGGGCCGGCCGGGCCAGCGGATGCCTCCGGGGGTCTCGGAGAGGCGGAAGAGGACGTTCTGCATCTTGATCGGGCCGAGTTCGGGGTCCTGCACCTCGGTGACGGTGCCGAGCGCCCGGTACTGGGGGTCGGCGACGACGTCCCGGATGTCGTAGACCGGGGCGATCGCCGCCTCCGCCTTCTCGAAGGCGTCCATGGCCTGGTCCCGGGTGTGGCGGGCGATCCACGAACCGACCACCTCGTCCAGGACGTCCGCGTGCTCGGCCCGGCCCGTGCCGTCGGCGAACCACGGCTCGTCGATCAGATCGGGGCGGCCGACCAGGACCATGACGCGTTCGGCGATGGACTGGGCGGAGGTCGAGACGGCGACCCAGGAGCCGTCGGAGGTGCGGTACGTGTTGCGCGGGGCGTTGTTGCGGGATCGGTTGCCCGTGCGGGGCTGGACATAGCCGAGTTGGTCGTACCAGAGGGGGTGGGGCCCGATGACCGAGAGCATCGGTTCGATGATCGCCATGTCGACGACCTGGCCGCGCCCGGTCGTCGTCCTCGCGGTGAGCGCGGTCATCACGGCGTACGCCGTGGCCAGGGCGGCGATCGAGTCGGCCAGGCCGAAGGGGGGCAGGGTGGGCGGGCCCTCGGGCTCGCCGGTGATGGCGGCGAAACCGCTCATCGCCTCGGCGAGGGTGCCGAAGCCGGGGCGGTGGGCGTACGGGCCGAACTGGCCGAAGCCGGTGACCCGGGTGAGGACCAGACGCGGGTTGACGGTGGAGAGCTCCTCCCAGCCCAGGCCCCAGCGTTCCAGGGTGCCGGGGCGGAAGTTCTCCACGATCACGTCGGCGTCGGCGGCGAGCGCGAGGAGGGTGTCCCGGCCGCCGGGCGAGGAGAGATCGAGGGTGATCGCCCGCTTGTTGCGGCCCAGGACCTTCCACCAGAGACCGATGCCGTCCTTGGCGGGGCCGTGACCACGGGACGGGTCGGGCTTCCGGGGGTGCTCGACCTTGACCACGTCGGCGCCGAAGTCGCCCAGCATCATGGCGGCGAGCGGGCCGGCGAAGAGGGTCGCGAGATCCAGGACGCGCAGGCCGTGCAGGGGGGCACGAGGTGTGGGCGCGGCTGCGGGGGAGGGCGCCGCGGGGGTGTGCGGGGTGGTGGTCATACGCGGTCGGTCTCCCTCTCGGTCTCGTCGAGGGAGCCGAAGGCGGCCTCGATCTCGGTGCGGAACGGCATCGACGTCGACGCGCCCTCGCGCTGGACGGAGAGCGCGGCGGCGGTCCCCGCCCAGGCGAGGGCCTCGGGTGCGGGGCGGCCCTCGCCGAGGGCGACCGCGAGCGCGCCGACGAAGGTGTCGCCGGCCCCGGTGGTGTCCACGGCCCGGACGCGGGGCGCGGGCACCGTCACCGGATCGGCGCCCCGGACCGCGTACAGGCTGCCCGCCGCCCCCAGGGTGATGACGACCTCGGGGACGTCACGGAGCAGGGCCAGGGCGGCCTCGCGGGGGTCGGTCAGGCCGGTGAGCGCGGTGGCCTCGTGCTCGTTGGGGACCAACAGGTCGACGGAGGCGAGGAGTTCGGGCGGGAGTGGCTGGGCGGGGGCGGGGGTGAGGACGGTACGGACGCCGAGGCGGCGGGCGGTCGCGGCGCCCTCCACGACGACGGACAGGGGGAGTTCGAGTTGGAGGAGCAGGGTGTCGGCGGTGCCGATGAGGGCCTCGTCGCCGTGGTCGAGGGAGGTGACGGTGCCGTTCGCGCCGGGGACGACGACGATCGCGTTGCCGCCCTCGTCGTCGACGACGATGTGCGCGGTGCCGGAGGCGCCCTCGGCGGTGCGCAGGAGGTCGGTGTCCACCGAGCAGTGTTCGAGGGTGGCCCGGAGCCGGGTGCCGAAGTCGTCGGCGCCGACCGCGCCGATCATCGACACCTCGGCGCCGGCGCGCGCGGCGGCGACGGCCTGGTTGGCGCCCTTGCCGCCGGGGATCGTACGGAAGGAGCGGCCGGTGACGGTTTCGCCGAGGGCCGGGGCCTTCGGCACGTAGGCGACGAGGTCCATGTTGGTGCTGCCGAGTACGACGATGCTGGTCATGGGCGTACTGCCTCCAGATGGGTCAGTTCGGCCAGGGTGTCGAAGCCGATGCCGTCGAAGGACGGGACCGAGGTCGCGAGACGGTTCTTGAGGGGGGAGGTCCAGCGCTCGGGCAGCCGGTCGGGGTGCCCGGCGAGCAGCCCGGCGACCGAACCGGCGGTGGCGCCGTTGGAATCGGTGTCCCAGCCGCCGGAGACCGCCGCGCAGACGGAGCGCGTGAAGTCGCCGTCGGCGTGGGTGAGGGCCGCGGCGAGCAGGGCGGCGTTGGGGACGGCATGCACCCAGTGGTACCCGCCGAGTTCGGCGTGCAGGCGGTCGACGACGGTGTCGAAGTCGGGGATGTCGTGGGCGAGTCCGATCCCCCGGCGGACCGCCTGCGCGAGGCGGGAGCGGGGTGGGATCACGGCGAGTCCCTCGGCGAGCGCCTGATGGACGTCGGCGGTGCCGGTCGCGGCGGTGGCGAGGGTGGCGGCGACGAACATGGCGCCGTAGACGCCGTTCGCGGTGTGGGTGAGGGTGGCGTCGCGGTACGCCTGCTCGGCGGCGGCGCGCGGGGCGCCCGGGTGCGTCCAGCCGTGGACGTCGGCCCGGATCTGGGCGCCGATCCACTCGCGGAACGGGTTGCGGTGGACGGCCGTCAGCGGGGGTTCGATCCCGTCGAGGAGATTGCGGTAGGCGACGCGCTCGGCCGTGAAGGCGCGGCCCGCGGGCAGCTCGTCGAGCCAGAGGCGGGCGACGTCGGCGGTGGTGAAGTCGCGGCCGTACCGCTGGAGGAGCAGCAGATTGAGGAGGGGGTAGTTGAGGTCGTCGTCCTCGGGCATCCCGTCGATGTTCTCGGCGAGGGAGGTCGGGGCGGAGCGACGGTTCCAGGGGTGCGCGGTGAGCAGCTCGGGCGGGACGCCGCGGGCGGTGAACCAGGTGGAGAGGGGCCAGTTGCCGGTGGCGCGGGCGAGGGCGCGGATGGCTGTGAGGGGGAGCTTCTCGACGGGCTTGCCGAGGAGGCAGCCGGCGGCGCGGCCCAGCCAGGCGGCGTGCAGGCGGTCGCGGAGGGCGGTGTCTTCCCCCACCCCGCCCCTTCCCGAAACCCTGACGCGACCGGGGCCGCCCCCGAACCCCCGGGATCGCGGCGCTTCGCGCGCGAGGAACGGCCCGGCGGGGGCGCTGCCCCCGGACCCGCGGTGCCTCGGCTTTTCGTCCTCGGACCCGGGGGACCCCGGTGATGCGTACCCGGACCCGGGGGACCCCGGTGATGCGTACCCGGCCCCGGGGGACCCCTGTGTTTCGTGCCCGGTCCCGTCAGGGGCCGGGGGAGGGGCGGTGCGGGGGGTCGTCAGGGATCTGATCTCCGGTAGGGATGTCGGTTCCCGGAGGAGCAAGGGGGCCGGGAGAGCCGACAGGGCGTCCAGGAGGCTCTCGGCCAGGGGGCGGAGGTCCGGGCGGGGGGTCGGTGATGCGCCGGCCTCGGGTGGGGCAGGGGGGCCGCCGGCCCGCTGCCAGCGGGCGGCGACCTCCTGCGCGTCGCGGCCGTCCTCCGCCGCCTGGCGGAGTTCATGGCCCACCAGGTCCTCCGGCTGGACCCAGGTCAGGCGGAGGTTCATCGGGCGGCCGCGCCGGTCAGGGCGGCGAACGCCTGCTCGTGGGACCGGCGGCGTTCCCGGTCCTGGGTGAAGATCTCCTGGGCCACCGCCGTCAGCGCCCTCGCCGGGGCGTGGAGGTCCAGGCGGCTCGCCTCCGCGACCTGCTTCGCCCAGTCCGAAGGCACCGCCGACTCGCCGTGCAGCGCGCCGACGACCGCGCCCGCCATCGTCGCGATCGAGTCGCAGTCACGGCCGTAGTTGACGGCGCCCAGGACCGTACGGCGGAAGTCGCCCTCCCCGACGAGGAGCATGCCGAGGGCGATCGGGAGTTCCTCGATCGCATGGAGGCGGGACGGGCGCCGGGCGCCCAGGCCCGGCGCGCGGTAGTCGCTGCCCACCGAGTCGAAGGGGGCCACCGCCTTGCGGAGCGGGGTCAGCGCCGACTCGAAGTCCCTGTGCCGGGACGCCACTTCCGCCACGGCCTCGATCGCCGACCGCGTGCCGTCCTTCGCGAGCGCCAGGGCAGTGCCGACCACCGACGACGGGGTGGCGCCCGGCACGCACGCCGCCGCCACCGCCGCCGCGAACACTCCCGCCGCCTCACGGCCGTACGAGGACTGGTGCGCGCCGGCGACGTCGAGGGCCTCGGCGTACGCGGCCTCCGGGTGGGCCGCGTTGACGAGCCCGACCGGGGCCATGTACATCGCGGCGCCGCAGTTGACGATGTTGCCGCTGCCGGCCTCGCGCGGGTCCACATGGCCGTAGTGGAGACGAGCCACCAGCCACTTCTCGGCCAGGAAGATCCGCTGGAGCGGGAGTGCCTCCGCCTCCAGTTCGGGGATCCAGACGGGGGAGCCCATCAGGTCGGGGACGAGGTGGTCCGCGACCGCGTAGGCGTCGAGGTGGCCGCGGACCTTCTCGTACACCCTGATCAGGGCATGGGTCATCAAGGTGTCGTCGGTGACGTGCCCGTCGCCCTTGTGGTACGGGGCGATGGGGCGGGCGGTCCGCCACGCGTCGCCGTTCCAGGGGCCGACGATCCCGGTGACGCGGCCGCCGTGGCGTTCCACGATCTGCTCGGGGGTGTAGCCCTCGACGGGGCCGCCGAGCGCGTCGCCGACGGCGGCCCCGAGGAGACTTCCGGTGATCCGGTCATCCAGCGTGGGTGTCACTGTGGTTGTCGCTGTGGGGGTCATGTCGGAATTGTCCACCCGGGGTGGCCGGTTCCGTGGCTGCGAGCAGCCCGGCGAGTTCGACCAGATCCGTCCCCGCGAGCCGGGGCAGCGCGCAGCCCGCCAGCGTCCGGCACGCTTCGCGCCAGGTCGTCGGCACCGAACGGCCCCCGCCCAGCGCCCCGGTGAGCGCGCCCGCCAGGGCGGGAGCGGAGTCGGCGACCCGGGAGAGGCAGACGGCGGCCGGCACCGCGGCCGTCATCTCGCCCCGGGCGGCGGTGGCGAGGGCGAGCGCCACCGGGACGGTCTCGGCGGCGGCGATGCCGTAGCTGTAGACGTGGTCCACGATCTGGTGCTCCAGGAGCGGGACCAGCTCGAAGGCCGAACCGGCGGTCTGGGCGAGCTTCACCGCGTAGCGGGCGTTGCGGCCGATCTCGGTGACGGGCGGGAGTTCGGCGAGGGAGGCCTCGACGGCCTCGTCGACCGTCGCCCCGCCGAGCGCCGCGGCGACGGCCGCCGCCATCGCGCGGGCACCGTGGACTCCGTCGCCGTCCTGGGTGTACCGGGCGTCGAACTCGGCGAGTTCGGCGGCGGCGCGGGGGTCGCCGGGGTGGACGACGGCCAGGACGACGGCCCGGACGCAGGCCGCGTCGTCGAAGAAGTGCGGGTTGTCGTGGCCGGTGGCGGGCGGGCGCAGGCCGGTGGCGAGGTTGCCGAGGCCCGCGCGGACGGAGATCCGGGCGCGGAGGGGGAGAACGGCGGACTCGACCTCCGGGGCGCGGTCGGCGGCGGCGGCGACCTGTCCGGCGAGGGCGTTCCAGGTGAGGTCGACGGCGGCGCGGAGTCTGCGCTCCGGGGGGAGGCCGGTGAAGACCGGGCCCGAGGCGGTGAGGATCGCCTCGGCGGTGAAGGCCGCCCACTCGGCGTCGTCGGAGGGGCCGAGACGGAGGGGTTCGGGGGGCTGGTTGAGGGCGATGGGGACGGGGAGGGTGGTCGTGGCGTTCTGTTCGGCGAAGGTGTCGAGTTCGCGGGTGAGGCGGCGGGTCCACTCGGGCATGCGGGCGGCGCGGTGCCTGGCGGCGGGCCATCCTGCGGCGTCGCCTGCGGCGAGGCCCAGGAGGAGGCCTTCGATCGCGTCGCGCGGTGGCCTGCGGGGGGCCTCGGGCTGTCGGGCCTCATGGGCGCCGCCCCATGAACCCGTGCCGTGGGGTGGGGCGAGGTCCAGCGAGTCGGTGCCCGGCACCGGGGTCACCGTCAGGTCCTGGTGGGCGCCGAGCAGGGGGCCGGTATCCGGCAATGGGTGCTGTGCCCACCCTCCCCCAGACTCCGTCTGGGGGTTCCCCCACCGCCCTGCGGAACGATTGCCCACAGCGGTGGGGGCGTTGCCCGCGGAGGCGAGGGAGTGGCCCGCGTCCACTGCTGCCGTCGTCGTGTCGGCGCTCATCAGGATTCTCCCTCCGGGGTCAGGAGGTCGGCCACGTCCAGGACGTGGTAGCCGCGCATGGAGGGGAGGCAGCTGCCGGTGACGGGGGTGATGGCGGAGGCCCATTCCTCGGGGATCGACCGCAGTCCGCCGGCCGCGCCGGCCAGCGCGCCCGCCACCGCCGCCGTGGTGTCGGCGTCGCGGCCCATGTTGACGGCCGTCAGGACCGCCGTACGGAAGTCGCCCCGGGCCGCCGCGAAGGCGCCGAACGCCAGGCCCACCGCTTCCGGGGCCAGGTCCGTCCAGGGGTAGCCGCCGATGACGACTGCCGAGCGGACCTGGCGTTCGCGGGTGAGCGGGTCCGGCTGGACGCGCTGGGCGGCGACGACCGCGCGGCGCAGCGAGCGGGCCGTCCACGAGTCCATCGGGACGGCCGAGAGGGCCGCCGCGATCACCGAGGTCACGCCCGCTCCCGTCATCGCCGCCGCGACGCCCGCCGCGACCGCCTGGCCGCCGTAGATGCCCTCGCCGTCGTGGCTGACGCTGCCGTCGATCGCGACCAGTCGGGCCGCCTCCGCCGGGCGGCCCGCAGCGAACACCCCGAACGGCGCCGCCCGCATGGCGAGACCGTCGCTCCAGGCGTGCCGGTGCTGCGCGGAGATCGGCGCGGCGAGGCCCCGGCGCAGGTTCTCCAGGGTGCCGCGCTCCGAGAAGCCCGCGCCCCGGAACGGGCCTTCGTCGAGGTCGGCGATCCAGTGGTGCCAGGCCCGTTCGACGTGGTGGACGGTGAGCGCCGAGCCGTGCCGGGCGAGGAGCAGCGCCGAGAAGATGGCGTACTCGGTGTCGTCGGTGCCCGCCGGGCTGTCCGTCACGAAGCCCTCGATCCGGCCCCAGCGGCGGCGGATCTCGGAGGGCCGCATGTTCTCGGCGGGCGCGCCGAGCGCGTCGCCGACGGCGAGGCCGAGGAGTGCCCCTCTCGCCCGCTCGCGCACATCGCATGCCGTGGTGGTCACCATGTCCGTGGCCCCTTCCTCGGTGGGGGCGCATCGATGGCGCCCCGATGTCTGGATCTGTGCCACCGCGGGCCGGGAACTCGCTGAAGAAACGTCTCTGTCACCCGCCTGACACCTCGCCAGAACCCGGTTCACGCAGCAAGGCACGCCTTAGTAAGTACGGCCTGCCTTGCTGGCGCGCCCCTTACATCGCGCGTATTTTCGAGGGTGTTGGGGGCGGCGGGTGCAACCCGGCCCGCCGGAACGAGGGGAGAGCCATGTCCATCATCGAAGCTCAGGCGCCACTGCACGAGGCCCACCGCGACAACCACACGCACCGTGATGTGAACGGCGGTTGGCTGCGTCCGGCGGTGTTCGGGGCGATGGACGGACTCGTGTCCAACCTCGCCCTGATGACCGGTGTCGCCGGCGGCGCGGTCTCCACGCAGACCGTCGTCATCACCGGCCTCGCCGGACTCGCGGCCGGTGCCTTCTCCATGGCGGCCGGCGAATACACCTCCGTCGCCTCGCAGCGCGAACTCGTCCAGGCCGAACTGGACGTCGAGCGCCGCCAGTTGCGCAAGCACCCGATCGACGAGATGGAGGAGCTCGCCGCGCTCTACGTCTCCCGCGGCGTCGAGCCCGCGCTCGCCCGCGAGGTCGCGATGCAGCTGTCGAAGGACCCCGAGCAGGCCCTGGAGATCCATGCCCGCGAGGAGCTCGGCATCGACCCGGACGACCTGCCGTCGCCGATGGTGGCCGCGGTCTCGTCCTTCGGTTCCTTCGCGCTCGGCGCGCTGCTCCCGCTGCTCCCGTATCTGCTCGGGGCGACCGCGCTCTGGCCCGCCGTACTGCTGGCGCTCGTCGGGCTCTTCGCCTGCGGCGCGCTCGTGGCCCGGGTGACCGCGCGCGGCTGGCTCTTCAGCGGTATGCGACAGCTCGTCCTCGGCGGCGCCGCCGCGGCCGTCACGTACGGGCTCGGCGTGCTCCTCGGGGCCGCGCTGTAACCCGTCCCGTACGCAGGGGGGACCGGGTGCGGAATCCGCACCCCCACAGAAGGCCGAGAGGCTCCCGAAAGGGGCCTCTCGGCCTTTTCGTGGCACCTTTTCGGGATGTAAGCCTCGTATCGGCTGTGACGTATATCCCTGGTCCGATCCGTCGAAGCGATGAGACACTATGCATGACGCCACATATGTAGCCGGTTACTCGGCGGTTTCGAACCCGTGACCAACGGGAATGAGGCATGAGCGTCGCTGGGCAATGAAGCCCACACAGTGACGGGTCGCCGAAGACCCGGAGATCCTCCGGATCACTTCGATCCGTCCCCGCGAGACAGGCCTCTGACCTCGCAAACCACAGGTGAACCCACACCACCGCTCCGTGTCGGTGGTGTCCGCATGTTGGAATGAGCTATCCACTTCGCGAGAAGCCAGCCATCATGTAACCTGCACGAAATTTCGCGGAGGGCCAACGTCGTCCCTCGGCAGTAGCTCCCCCAGACGTGGTCTGGGAGGTGCCCCCAGCCACGACGACGACGGGAGAGCCGATGCGTTCCGACGCCTGGTCGCCCATGGACGGTCGCCCTGCTCAGCAGGGAATGTACGACCCCCGTAACGAACACGACGCCTGTGGTGTCGGGTTCGTGGCCACCCTCACCGGTGTAGCCAGCCACGCGCTGGTCGAGCAGGCGCTGACCGTACTGCGCAACCTCGAACACCGCGGCGCCACCGGCTCCGAGCCCGACTCCGGTGACGGCGCCGGCATCCTGTTCCAGGTCCCGGACACCTTCCTCCGCGAGGTCGCCGGATTCGAACTCCCCGAGGCGGGCGCGTACGCCGTCGGCATCGCCTTCCTCCCCGAGGACGGCACCGACGAGACCGCCGCGAAGATCGAGGCGATCGCCGCCGCCGAGGGCCTGAACGTCCTCGGCTGGCGTGAGGTCCCCGTCGCCCCCGAGCTCCTCGGCGCCTCCGCCCGCTCCACCATGCCGGTCTTCCGCCAGCTCTTCGTCGCGGACGCGGCCGGCGAGGCCACCGGCATCGCGCTCGACCGCAAGGCCTTCGTCCTGCGCAAGCGCGCCGAGCGCGAGGCCGCGACGTACTTCCCGTCGCTCTCCGCCCGCACCATCGTCTACAAGGGCATGCTGACCACCGGCCAGCTGGAGCCCTTCTTCCCGGACCTGTCGGACCGCCGCTGCGCCACCGCCGTGGCCCTGGTCCACTCCCGGTTCTCCACCAACACCTTCCCGAGCTGGCCGCTGGCCCACCCGTACCGCTTCGTCGCCCACAACGGTGAGATCAACACCGTCAAGGGCAACCGGAACTGGATGACCGCCCGCGAGGCCCAGCTCGACTCCACCGTCTTCGGCGAGGGCTCGCTGGACCGGATCTTCCCGGTCTGCACCCCGGACGCCTCCGACTCGGCCTCCTTCGACGAGGTCCTGGAGCTCCTCCACCTCGGCGGCCGCTCCCTGCCCCACGCGGTCCTGATGATGGTCCCGGAGGCGTGGGAGAACCACGAGACCATGGACCCGGCCCGCCGCGCCTTCTACCAGTACCACTCCACGATGATGGAGCCCTGGGACGGCCCGGCCTGCGTCACCTTCACCGACGGCGTCCAGGTCGGCGCGGTCCTCGACCGCAACGGTCTGCGCCCCGGCCGCTACTGGGTCACCGACGAGGGCCTCGTCGTCCTCTCCTCCGAGGTCGGCGTCCTCGACATCGACCCCGCCAAGGTCGTCCGCAAGGGCCGCCTCCAGCCCGGCAAGATGTTCCTCGTCGACACCGCCGAGCACCGCATCGTCGAGGACGACGAGATCAAGGCCGCCCTCGCCGCCGAGAACCCGTACGCCGAGTGGCTGGAGACCGGGGAGATCGAGCTCTCCGACCTCCCCGAGCGCGAGCACATCGTGCACACCCACGCCTCGGTCACCCGCCGCCAGCAGACCTTCGGCTACACCGAGGAAGAACTCCGCGTCATCCTCGCCCCGATGGCCCGCACCGCCGGCGAGCCCCTCGGCTCCATGGGCACGGACTCGCCGATCGCGGCCCTGTCCGCCCGGCCGCGGCTGCTCTTCGACTACTTCACCCAGCTGTTCGCGCAGGTCACCAACCCGCCGCTGGACGCCATCCGCGAAGAGCTCGTGACCTCGCTGCGCTCCTCGCTCGGCCCCCAGGGCAACCTCCTTGAGCCGACCCCCGTGTCGTGCCGCAGCGTCACCCTGCCCTTCCCGGTGATCGACAACGACGAGCTGGCCAAGCTCATCCACATCAACGCCGACGGCGACATGCCCGGCATGAAGGCCGCGACCCTCTCCGGCCTCTACCGGGTCTCCGGCGGCGGCGAGGCCCTCGCCGCCCGCATCGAGGCCATCTGCGCCGAGGCCGACACCGCCATCGAGGGCGGCGCCCGCCTCATCGTGCTCTCCGACCGGCACTCCGACGCCGAGCACGCGCCGATCCCCTCGCTGCTGCTCACCGCGGCCGTCCACCACCACCTCATCCGCACCAAGCAGCGCACCAAGGTGGGTCTGCTCGTCGAGGCGGGTGACGTCCGCGAGGTCCACCACGTCGCCCTGCTCATCGGCTACGGCGCCGCGGCGGTCAACCCGTACCTCGCCATGGAGTCCGTCGAGGACCTGGTCCGCGCCGGCACCTTCATCGAGGGCCTGGAGCCCGAGCAGGCCATCCGGAACCTGATCTACGCGCTCGGCAAGGGCGTCCTCAAGGTCATGTCCAAGATGGGCATCTCCACCGTCGCCTCCTACCGCGGCGCCCAGGTCTTCGAGGCCGTCGGCCTCGACGAGACCTTCGTCGCCACGTACTTCAACGGCACGGCCACCAAGATCGGCGGCGCCGGTCTCGACGTCGTCGCCAAGGAGGTCGCCGCCCGCCACGCCAA
Source organism: Streptomyces sp. NBC_00250 (assembly GCF_036192275.1). Lineage (NCBI taxonomy): Bacteria > Bacillati > Actinomycetota > Actinomycetes > Kitasatosporales > Streptomycetaceae > Streptomyces > Streptomyces sp. NBC_00250. Next base: position 6,736,887 of record NZ_CP108088.1, read on the forward strand.
GGCGTACCCCGTCTCCGGCGTCCCCTCGGCGCACCGCGCCCTGGACATCGGCGGCGAGTACCAGTGGCGCCGCGAGGGCGAGCCGCACCTGTTCGACCCGGAGACCGTCTTCCGCCTGCAGCACGCCACGCGCAACAAGCGGTACGACATCTTCAAGCAGTACACGGACCGGGTGAACGAGCAGTCCGAGCGGCTGATGACGCTCCGCGGCCTCTTCGGCTTCACCTCGGACCGCCCCGCGATCTCCGTCGACGAGGTCGAGTCGGTCGCCGAGATCGTCAAGCGCTTCTCCACCGGCGCCATGTCGTACGGCTCCATCTCCCGCGAGGCGCACGAGACCCTCGCCGTCGCCATGAACCAGCTGGGCGCCAAGTCCAACACCGGTGAGGGCGGCGAGGACCCGGACCGCCTCTACGACCCGGCCCGCCGCTCCGCGATCAAGCAGGTCGCCTCTGGCCGCTTCGGCGTCACCAGCGAATACCTGGTCAACGCCGACGACATCCAGATCAAGATGGCCCAGGGCGCCAAGCCCGGCGAGGGCGGTCAGCTGCCCGGCCACAAGGTCTACCCGTGGGTCGCCAAGACGCGTCACTCGACGCCCGGCGTCGGCCTCATCTCGCCGCCGCCGCACCACGACATCTACTCCATCGAGGACCTGGCTCAGCTGATCCACGACCTCAAGAACGCCAACCCGGTCGCCCGCATCCACGTGAAGCTGGTCTCCGAGGTCGGCGTCGGCACGGTCGCCGCCGGTGTCTCCAAGGCCCACGCGGACGTCGTCCTCATCTCCGGCCACGACGGCGGAACGGGCGCCTCGCCGCTCACCTCGCTCAAGCACGCGGGCGGCCCCTGGGAGCTCGGCCTCGCCGAGACCCAGCAGACCCTGCTGCTCAACGGTCTGCGCGACCGGATCGTCGTCCAGACCGACGGCCAGCTCAAGACCGGCCGCGACGTCGTCATCGCCGCGCTGCTCGGCGCCGAGGAGTTCGGTTTCGCGACCGCGCCGCTCGTCGTCTCCGGCTGCGTCATGATGCGCGTCTGCCACCTGGACACCTGCCCGGTCGGCATCGCCACCCAGAACCCGGTCCTGCGCGACCGCTTCTCCGGCAAGCCGGAGTTCGTCGTCAACTTCTTCGAGTTCATCGCCGAAGAGGTCCGTGAGATCCTCGCCGAGCTGGGCTTCCGCACCCTCGAAGAGGCCGTCGGCCACGCCGAGCTGCTCGACACCAGCCGCGCCGTCACCCACTGGAAGGCGCAGGGTCTCGACCTGGAGCCGCTCTTCTACGTGCCGGAGCTGCCCGAGGGTGCGGTCCGCCACGCCCTGATCGAGCAGGACCACGGTCTGGAGAAGGCCCTCGACAACGAGCTGATCCAGCTCGCCGCCGAGGCCCTGAACGCCGCCTCCGCCGAGGAGGCCCAGCCGGTCCGCGCCCAGGTCGCCATCCGCAACATCAACCGCACGGTCGGCACCATGCTCGGCCACCAGGTGACGAAGCGGTTCGGCGGCGCCGGCCTCCCGGCCGACACCATCGACATCACCTTCACCGGCTCGGCGGGCCAGTCGTTCGGCGCCTTCCTGCCGAACGGTGTCACCCTCCGCCTGGAGGGCGACGCCAACGACTACGTCGGCAAGGGCCTCTCCGGCGGCCGGGTGATCGTCCGCCCCGACCGGGGCGCCGACCACCTCGCCGAGTACTCGACCATCGCGGGCAACACCATCGGGTACGGCGCGACCGGCGGTGAACTGTTCCTCCGCGGCCGCACCGGCGAGCGCTTCTGCGTCCGCAACTCCGGCGCCCTGGTCGTCTCGGAAGGCGTGGGCGACCACGGCTGCGAGTACATGACCGGTGGTACGGCGGTCGTCCTCGGCGAGACCGGACGCAACTTCGCGGCCGGCATGTCGGGCGGTGTCGCCTACGTCGTCGACCTCGACCGGGACAACGTCAACTCCGGCAACCTGGGCGCGATCGAGACCCTGTCGGACTCCGACAAGGCGTGGCTGCACGACGTCGTGCGCCGCCACCACGAGGAGACCGGCTCCACGGTCGCCGAGAAGCTGCTTGCCGACTGGGCCGTGAACGCGGACCGGTTCAGCAAGATCATCCCCACCACGTACAAGGCAGTGCTCGCCGCCAAGGACGCCGCTGAGCTCGCCGGTCTCTCCGAGGCCGAGACCACCGAGAAGATGATGGAGGCGGCGACCAATGGCTGACCCCAAGGGCTTCCTGTCCACCGGTCGCGAGGTCGCCAAGACCCGCCCCGTGGGCGAGCGCGTCCGGGACTGGAACGAGGTCTACGTTCCCGGCTCCCTGCTGCCGATCATCAGCAAGCAGGCCGGCCGCTGCATGGACTGCGGCATCCCGTTCTGCCACAACGGCTGCCCGCTCGGGAACCTGATCCCCGAGTGGAACGACTACGCCTACCGCGAGGACTGGTCGGCGGCGCAGGAGCGCCTGCACGCCACCAACAACTTCCCGGAGTTCACCGGCCGCCTGTGCCCGGCACCGTGCGAGTCCGCGTGCGTGCTCGGCATCAACCAGCCGGCCGTCACCATCAAGAACGTCGAAGTCTCCATCATCGACAAGGCGTGGGACGCCAACGACGTCAAGCCGCAGGCGCCCGAGCGCCTCTCCGGCAAGACCGTCGCCGTCATCGGCTCCGGCCCGGCGGGTCTCGCCGCCGCCCAGCAGCTGACCCGGGCCGGCCACACCGTCGCCGTCTACGAGCGCGCGGACCGCATCGGAGGACTCCTCCGGTACGGCATCCCCGAGTTCAAGATGGAGAAGCGGCACATCAACCGCCGCATCGAGCAGATGCGCGCGGAGGGCACCAAGTTCCGCACCGGCGTCGAGATCGGCCGCGACATGCCGGCGACGGCGCTCCGCAACCGCTACGACGCGGTCGTCATCGCCGCCGGCGCGACCACCGCCCGCGACCTGCCCGTCCCGGGCCGTGAGCTGGCCGGCATCCACCAGGCGATGGAGTACCTGCCGCTGGCGAACAAGGTCGTCGAGGGTGACTTCGTCGCCCCGCCGATCACCGCCGAGGGCAAGCACGTCGTCGTCATCGGCGGCGGCGACACCGGCGCCGACTGCGTCGGTACGGCCCACCGCCAGGGCGCGGCCTCCGTCACCCAGCTGGAGATCATGCCCCGACCGGGCGAGGAGCGGAACCCGGGCCAGCCCTGGCCGACCTTCCCCATGCTGTACAAGGTCACCTCCGCGCACGAGGAGGGCGGCGAGCGGGTCTACTCCGTCTCCACCACCCACTTCGAGGGCGACGAGGACGGCAACGTCCAGTTCCTCCACCTCGTCGAGGTCGAGTTCGTCGAGGGCAGGCTGACCCAGAAGCCGGGCACGGAGCGCAAGATCCCCGCCCAGCTGGTCACGCTCGCGATGGGCTTCACCGGCACGGACGTGGAGAACGGCCTGGTCGCCCAGTTCGGTCTGGACCTCGACGAGCGCGGTAACATCGCCCGAGACGCGGACTTCGCCACCAACGTCGATGGCGTGTACGTCGCCGGCGACGCCGGCCGCGGTCAGTCCCTCATCGTCTGGGCCATCGCCGAGGGCCGCTCCGCCGCCCGCGGCGTGGACCGCTACCTGACCGGAGCCAGCTCCCTGCCGGCCCCGATCCGCCCGACGGACCGTTCCCTGACGGTCTGATCCGCCGGATCACCCCGAAAAACGTCCCGTACAACGACGTACGGAACTGAGCGCGGCGCCCCCCGAATGTCCCCGACCGGACGACTGGAGGGGCGCCGATGCGCGTCGGGTCGCGTGCCGGGGATCAGGCGGTCGGGCCCGGGAAGATCCAGGTGACCAGCGAGGCGGCCGACACGGCGAGCACGCCGACGAGACCCATCCAGCGGGCCCAGCCGGTCATCCGCCGGACGCTTTCGGCCCGTTTCTTCTCGTAATTCAGCAAGTACTTCGCGTCCGTGAGGATCTCCTTGCCCGGACGCTCGTGCACGGCCGAGACCAGCATCCACGAGGCCGCCAGGAGGAGCACGAACGCTCCTGCGAGCAGCCCGATCACCCACCACCTCGGGCCGGTGGTCATCTTGCTCAGGTTCTCCTGACCCTTGAGCACGAAGATCACGGTGAGCAGCCCGGTGAGCGTGGTGAGGAAGTTCCGGTACCCCTCGGCCTGCTGGAGCGCCGCCCGCAGCCGCTCGGGCGGGCTCGCCATCGCCCGTACCCGCAGGTTGGCGTTCCAGAGTTCGTCCTCGGAGAAGCCGCTCACAGGGGGAGCCCGTGGGCCGGGAACGCGATGTAGAACGAGGCTCCGCAACCGGACGTGTACCCGTCGGGCCGCTGCAGGTGCCAGGTCGTGCACTCGCACGCGGCGTACGCCGGCTCGGCGGAGGCCACGAACTCTCTCAGTTGCCTGGAGGGGCCCTTGGCGGCGAACTGGGTTTCCGTGATGACGTTCCTGGTCGTGCACCGGCACTCAGGACATGGGCCGGTGGCCTGCACGCCGTCGCCGTCGGTCCACACCTCCCAGACGAAGTCGGTGCGGGGGTCGGTGAGGGGAAACGGCTTGCGCCGCCACGTGCTGATGGGACTCATACCTGTGGTCCTCCGGGGGTGGGAACGACGAGCGAGAACAGTCGGGCGTAGCTGCGGAGGCTGTCACGGACGCCGTCCTCGGACTGCTCCGTCTCCTCGGCACAGAGAACGACGTGCTCGTCGGTGACGGTTCCCGCGACGGCGGGCGAACGGCCGGTCAACTGTGCGGTGAGGACGATGACGTCACGCCAGCCGGGGACGATGTCCCGTTCGCCGCCCTGGGGTTCGGGCGTGGAGACCCTGAGGCCGAGGCTCGCGAAGGGGGCGTAACGGTCGTACGTCTCCCCGAGCGTCCAGCCGAACCGGCCCGCCACGAGGACGAGTTCGAGGGGGCCGAGGTTTCCGGGGCCGAGGAGGCTCGGATCGAAGGCGGCGAGGTCGAAGTCGTTGGGTTCGAGGTCGGCGAGGGCGTCGGTGATCGGGCCGGGGGCCGCAGGGCCGCCGAGGAAGCGGTAGGCGTCGAGGACGGTGGCGGCGTCCCTGAGGGTACCGCCGCGGCGGGTCATGGCGAGCGAGAGGAGGTCCTGGATCGCCAGGTGCTCGCGGAAGGACTCGCCGTGCTCGGTTCTGTGGAGCAGGTGAGTCAGATGGGCGTGTACGGGTGTCAGGAAGGAGGCCCCCTCAGGGGCGACGGGGATCAGGAGCGGAATCCGGCGGGCGCCCTTGTTCCGCATCAGGTCGAGGATGGTTTCGCCCAGGGTGGTGTGGTTCGTGGCCGCCAACTTCAGGAAGAGGGGGATGCGGAGGACGCCGGCATCGAACCCCCACCGGTCCACATCGCCGGACCAGTCGCTGAGTCCGTGGTCGAGCAGGCCGACGAGGGCGGGTGAGAGGTGCTCGAACTCCTCCACCAGTGCGTCGACGGGATCGGCCAGGCAACCCCACGTGTCCAGGAGGACGAGCTCCCGCCGCAGTTCTTCCGGCGAAGGGCGGCGCTCGGCATGGTGCGCGTTGCTGAGCAGACGCCAACTGGGGTGCGTGGCCCCGGTCCCGGACGTCGGCGTGGTGGAGCGTGCCGCCCCCACCACCCAGCGCGGCGGGACCCAGTCCTGGCACTCCTCGGGCACCTCCGGAGCGGACACCCCGGTGGCCGGCGCGAGCCGGGCCACGTCCCGAGCCACCTCGCCGAGCGTCCGGCTCATGCTGTTGCTGCGGTCCATGAGCTGCTGCACGGTCAGACGACCGGCGGGGAGCCATGGGTGCAGGTCGTCGATGTCGCGCGACATCAGCCTCCGCTCGAAGGGAGTCAGCGCGGGGTGGTCGAGGGTCTCCTCGCGCACCGTTTCGGTGTGGGAGAGGCCCAGCGGCTCCAGGGCCGTGATCCGCTCGGCCAGTCGGCGTCGCTGCGCGGGCAGCGGCGCGCACCGCAGCAGATCGACGGGGTGGACCTTCCGCCAGGGTTCTCCGGAGAATTCGAGGATGGCGGATTCGGCCTCAAGAGGCTTCGCCGTCAGGTCGACGTCGGAGAGGACACCCGGATCGGGGATCTCGACGCCGAGGCGCCGAAGGATGTCCAGATCCGGCAGAAAGCGGGACGGGGGCACGCCGTGGCGGGTGGCCACGGTCAGCAGGGGCACGTGAGCGGCGGTGGGCGGCTCGGCGGCCGCCGCCAGTGCGGCCACCTCGTAGGCCTGGCAGAGATCCGCCATCCTCTGGCTGGGTGCGCCCACCGCGCGCAGGTCCGCGATGCTCCGCGCGGCCGGGACATGGGCGCCGGCGATCGCGTACCGGCGCAACGCCCGGACACTCGCGGCCAGCGGGATGCCGGCGCGTAGGGCGGCATCCAGGGGGACCGTCCACCGGCCGCCGTCGAACAGTCGGGAGGACACCAGGAGTGCGTCCAGACCGATCGGCACCGGGTAGCGGTCGGGCGCGAACGCGGGCTCGCCGATCGACGACGCCCCCAGCGCGGTCAGCCGCCACCGTCTGAGAATCTTCGCCTCGGCCCGCTCGGAGCTCGGCCTGGGCTCGCGGCCCGTCCACTGCCGCATCTGGCTGAAGTCCATTCCGAGGACGCCCGTGCGGCGCAGTGGCAGGCGAGTGGCGGGGAGCCGGTAGTCGACGGCCTCCGAGTCGAGGAGTCCGGTCGCTCCGGGCGGCAGATGGTCGAAGAGCCGGACGACGAGCTGCGGCTCCTCGCTCGCCAGCTCCCAGAGCCACGGCAGGAGGACCTCGTCGAGCACGCCTGCCGCGACCGGTACCGCGGCGAGCAGCTCCTTCCGCACCGCCAGGGAGTCGTACGAGACCAGTGAGTTCCGGTTGACGCTCGGCTCCGGACGGTGCTTCTCCCGGAGGTTGAAGACATACCCGAAGACCTCGGGAGCGCGCTCCACGACGATGCCGTCGAGCAGCAGCTGCCCGGGTCCCTGGACGATCCAGCTCTCGTCGCCCGCCTTCACGGCCGGCCCGTGCCACTCCGTGGTGCGGGCCCCCGAGGCGTGAAGGACACCCGGGTCCCAGGCGTCCGAGCGGATCTCCTCTCCGTCCGGGCCCAGTTCCACCGCGGTCACCCGGAAGTCGCTCACCCACAGCAGGCGCCGCAGCGTCGTCACCACCGACGGCGGGTCCTCCTCGTCGCCCTCGTGGTTGAGGTAGAGCCGCACCACGGTGCCCCCTCGCCCCGGCGGGCTGTCCGTCGGGCCGATCTGGAGCAGACCGGAGCCCGACTGGACGGTGGCCCGGAGCGGGACTGCCGTGCGGGACGGGTTGCCGTACTCGTCGATCGCCTCCGTGTGGACGGTGACCTCGTCGGCCAGCATGAAGTAGCTGAACACCCCGATGCCGAAACGGCTGTTGAGGGGGATCGGCGTCATGCCGACCCGCCGCCAGTTGCGCCGCTCCTGCACGTAGTCCGGGTCCTGCGTGTACCGCTTGCCCGCGCGGGCGAACATGGAGGTGAGCTTCTCGCGGCTCATCCCGGAGCCCTCGTCGCGGCACTCGATGTACGGACGGTCCCCGTCGTACGCCTGGAGGAAGTGGATCTCGGGCTCACGGTCGGGGCCGTTGAACCGCTTCCGCCTGTCGCCGTACTCGGCGCGCTGCCGCCGATGCCGACAGGCGTCGAGTGCGTTCTGGTACAGCTCCCGCACCGCGAGCGTCCGGTCGCCGTACAACTGGGTGCCCATGAGCAGCGGCCGGATCTCGTCCTCCGCGAGCCGGAAGCGCTCCAGGGGCACCGTGTAGCTCTGATCCGTCGGCTTCAGCAACTCGCTGGTCACCTTCCGGGGAACGCCCCGGAGGAGATCCGGCGCGGTGTGCCCGTCGGCGTGCCAGCGTCGGTGAAGGGCCCGCACGGAGGCGTCGGCGGTCGCCGCCAGCTCTTCGAGTGCCGCGTGCAGCGCGGGATGCGGGCAGGTGAGGCGGAGTACGTAATCCGTCGACCCGTCACGGTCGAGCGCCTCCCAGCCGCAGCCCGCGAGCGCGGTCACCACGGTTGCCGGGGTGAGGGGCCGACGTGCGCCGAGGTGGTCGACGAGCACGCTGGACATACGGCGGGGGTCGGCGGCGAGCAGCGCCGCCAGCCACAGGAGGTAGGCGAGCTCCCAGGCGCGCCAGATGTTGCCGGGTACGGGGCGTTCGAGCCGGCTCCAACTGGGGTTGGCGGAGGCGTCGATGCGCGGGCTGGACCCCGGAGGGACCGTCATGTGCGGAAGGACCCGGCGGACGTGCCGGTCCACCTCGGAGAGCTGCGCGCCGGACATGTCTTCGGCGCCCGCCGAGACGGCCCCGACCACCCTGTCGAGAAGGCCGTTCACGGCCGGGTAGTCGTCGGTGCGGTCCCACAGCCGGTCCCAGTCGGCGATGAACCGGTGGCGCAGCCAGTGGTCGGCGGCGGTGGCGGCATCGGTCAGCTTCCGCTGCCGCAGCGACTCGGTCACGTGGTGCACTCCCGAGTGGGCCTGGCACAGGTCGGCCGCCTCGTCGCACACCTGCCGCTGATGACCCTCGTCGGGCTCCTCGCCCCGGCCGCCCTCCTCCCGCTTGTCCAGTCGGTCGGGACGCAGCCACGCCAGCTCGCTCAGCGCCACGGCGACGACGCCCTCGTGCATGAGGGGAGCGGCGAGCAGGGCGGCGGTCTCGGCGGGGGAGAGGCGTTCGTTGCCGGTGAGGCCGGCGGTCTCGACGAGACGGCCGAGACGCTCCACGACCCGGATCGGGTACTCCGGATCGCTCCAGGGGCTGGTGAGGGCCGAGTCCGTGCCGAGCCGGCTCTTCGCGACCTCGCGCGCCAGGTCTTCGAGCCGGTCCTTGACCCGCTGGTGCACCTCGGGCCCGTGCGAGGTGTGGTTCCAGAGGACGGATGTGGTGACCGCTCTGGCCCAGCGCTCGGTCTGCCGGGAGCCCCGGCAGAGGACCAGCCGGTCCTCAAGGTCCTTCGCACACCGGGAGTCGACCGTCGGCGAAGGGCCCGGGAGGTGGGCGGTGAGGTGGCCCACCCGCCCCTGGACGTAGGAGTGGACCTCCTTGAAGGTCTTCGGGGGGCTGGTGCGCGACAGGGCCTGGGACAGGGCGATCCCGAAGTAGCTGCCCTTCTGGGGGTCGGCATAGGCCGGCTGTCCGGGGCCGCTCGCGTGCAGCCAGGCCACGTCGCGGTAGGCGGAAGTCGTCAGGGGCGTCTCGTGGAAGTCTGCGGGTGAGCGCGAGTCGTCGGTACGGCAGGTGTCGAGACAGACGACGACCGTGACGCCCTCGGGCACGGGACCGAGGAGGACCTCGGGGCTGACCTCCAGGATCGTGTGCGAGATCAGGGAGCCGTTGGCCCGGGCCTGGGCGGCGGAGGTGAGCAGATACTCGCGCTCGCCGACGGTCACCCCGTGGCAGGAGAAGTAGAGGAAGGCGGTGTCCCCCGCCTCGCAGGAGAGCAGGAACTTCTCCACGGCCACCACGATCGATCCGGCGTCCGGGTCCTGCCGTTCCGGGTCGGGGTGGCCGGGGTGGAGGGCGTCGACCTCGTAGTCGGACTCGACGAGGGCGGCGCGGACCATCTCGATGTCGCGGTCGACGAAGTCGAGCGGTTTGAAGCGCCGGGCGAGGACCTCGTCCCGTTCCAGGAACGGGGTCCTGCCCACACCGATGAGCAGCGCCCGTCGCCTGCCGGTGCCCGTCTCCTCGGCCGCGTCCGTCGTCGAGCTCACCCGTACCCCCAACTCCCCTGTGTGGCACCCCTGGACGTCGATGATCCCAGAAGGGGCGGCCGGACCGCGGGGCGTTGGGGGACTCGGGGCGCTACCTTCCGCAGTTCCTCAGCCAGGCCGCCGCCCCGTCCAGTGCGGCGTCCGCCTCCGGCAGCAGGCCCGCCCCGCCGAGGAAGCCGTGGAACATGCCGGTGTGGAGGTGGACCTCGGTCGGGACGCCCGCGGCGGAGAGGCGGCGGGCGTGGGCGAGGCCCTCGTCGCGCAGTGGGTCGCAGTCGGCGAGGACGAGGAGCGCCGGGGGCAGTCCGGTGACGTCGGCCGCCAGGCCCGGCGAGGCGGCGGCCGGGTCGCCGTCCGGGCCCACGTACTGCCGCCAGTACCAGCGCATGTGGGCCGTCGTGTGGAAGTAGCCCTCCGCGAAGTCGCGCGCCGACCGTCCCTCCAGGCGGTGGTCCAGGGCCGGGTGGACAAGGAGCTGGCCCGCGAGCGCCGGGCCGGCCCCGTCGCGGGCGCGCAGGGCCGCCGCCGCGGCCAGGTTCCCGCCGCTGGAGTCGCCCGCCACGACGAGTGGCCGTCCCGGACAGCGGTCGGCCACCCAGCCCAGGGCGGTACACACATCGTCCTCGGCTGCCGGGAAACGGTGTTCGGGCGCGCGCCGGTAGTCGACGGAGACGACGGTCGCGCCGGTACGGGAGGCGAGCGCGCGGCACGTCCGGTCGTGGGTGTCCAGGTCGCCCAGGACCCAGCCGCCGCCGTGGGCGAAGACGACGACCGGGTCCCCTCGTCCCTCGTAGAGGCGTACGGGAACGCCGTTCGCCGAGGCGGACAGCGCCGGTGGGATCTCGCCCAGGTGTGCCCGGGCCGCCGCCCGCAGGGCTTCCGCGCCCGCCTCCGGGCGGGGGAAGCCGGCCGACATCGCGTCGCAGAGCGCGCGGGCGGCCGGAGTGAGGGGGTCGGTGCGCAGAGGGTCGGTCGTCATGCCGTGAGACCTCCGTCCACCGTGAACTCGGCGCCCGTCACGTACGAGGACGCCTCCGAGAGCAGGAAGGCGACCAGCTCCCCGATCTCCTCCGGGCGGCCCATCCGACCGAGCGGTACGTGCGCCCAGTCCCGGTCCGCGACCGCCGCCGTCATGGGGGTGTCGACGGCACCCGGGTGGACCGAGTTGACGCGGACGCCGTACGGGGCGAGGTCGCGTGCCGCCGAGCGGCTGAGGCCGCGCAGGCCGAACTTGCCCGCCCCGTACGCCGCGTGGCCGGGGACTCCGACGCGGCCCGCCGTCGACGACACGTTCACGATCGAGCCGCCGCCCGCCTCGCGGAGCGCGGGAAGCACCGCCTGGATGCCGAGGAACGGTCCCAACAGGTTGACCCTGAGGAGGAGTTCGAAGTTCTCGTACGTCTCCGACCCGATCGGCGCCGTACGCCACAGGGCCGCGTTGTTGACCAGTCCGTCGATCCCGCCGTACGTGGTGACCGCCGTGTCCGTCACCGTCCGCCAGTCGTCCGCCGACGTCACGTCGTGGCGGACGAAGACGGCCGCCCCGCCGAGGTCCGCCGCCACCGACCGGCCCTCCTCCTCCCGTACGTCGGTGAGGACCACCCGTGCCCCGGCCGCCACCAGGAGCCGCGCCCCGGCGGCGCCCTGGCCGCGGGCCGCGCCGGTCACGATCACGGCCTTGCCGTCCAGGGCGCTCACGCGGCGGCGTCCAGGGCCCGGAAGTGCGGGATGACCTTCGTGCCCCACTGGCGGATGGTCTCCAGACAGACCTCCTGCGGCACGGTTCCCATCTGGATCAGGCACATCACCTCGTCGACGCCGATCTCACGGAGACGTTCGACGTACGCGATGGCCGTGGCGGCGTCCCCGTACGCGTGGTCGGTGTTGTAGGTGCCGGTGTCGACCGGCCGGGCGGGGACGTTCGCCTCGTGCAGCCGGGCGATCAGCTCGTCCCGTTCGCGGGCGAGGGCGCCGGCGTGGTCCTCGTCCTCCGCGTAGCCGGTGGGCGCGGGGGCGCCGCCGTACCAGTGGGCGATCGACTCGGCGAAGAAGCGCTGCCCTCGGGTGCCGAGCCGGAGGGCGCGGTCGGCGTCGTCCAGGACGATCGTCGGGCACAGGGCGGAGAAGTGGTCGTTGACCTCGGTGGAGACGAACCGCGATCCGTCCCGTGCGGCGACGGCCTCGTCGTACACCGTGCGCATCGCGCGGACGTCGTCGGCGCCCGCGAACCCCATCACCAGGGCGCCGATGCCGAGTTCGGCGGCCTGCCGGAGCGACTCGTGCTGCGAGCAGGCCATGAAGAGCGGTGGGTGCGGGCGCTGGACGGGGCGGGGCAGGACCGCGCCGGGGCCGATGTCGAGGGAGCCGTGCCACTCGAACTCCGGCTCGCGCCAGGCGGCGGCGAAGATCCGCAGGGCCTCCTCCGTCTGCGGCCGGGTGTCCTCCGGGCGCACTCCGAACATCCGCATCTCCTGGCGGGTCGCGCCCCGTCCGGCGCCGATGTCGACCCGGCCGCCGGAGAGCACGTCGAGCATGGCGGCGCGCTCGGCGACCCGGACGGGGTGCTGGTAGCCGAAGGGCATGGTGACCACGCCGTGGCCGACGCGGATGGTCCGGGTGCGGGCGGCGACCCAGGTCAGGAAGATCTCGGACGCGCTCATGTGGGCGTACTGGGTGAGGGAGTGGTGTTCGACCGCCCAGATCCGGTCGAAGCCCATCTCCTCGGCGAGGACGGCCTGTTCGACGCAGTCGTGGATGACGCGGTGTTCGCGGGCGGGGGTGGGGTCGACGAGCTGTGCTTCGAAGATCATGGAGAACTTCACGGGGCGCTCCTCCCGGAGAAGATACGGCGGATATGCCTAATCGAAATACTTCTAGCAGGCATAAGTGGGGGAGGGAAGGGCCGTAGACTGCCGACCGTGGCGGACGAAGAGACCGTGCCGGCGCTTCCGGCGACGAGCTGGGCCGTACTCGGACTGCTCTCCTTCGGGCGGGAGTTGTCCGGCTACGACCTCAAGAAATGGTCGGACCGGTCCCTGGGGCTCTTCTACTGGAGCCCGTCCTTCAGCCAGATCTACAGCGAGCTCAAGCGCCTGGAGAAGGCCGGATACGCCGACTCGCGCCTGGTCGCCCCGGAGGCCGGGTCGCGCGACAAACGCGTCTACCGGATCACCGACGAGGGCCTCGCCGCCGTCCGCGTCTGGGCCGGAGCGGCCCCCGTCGACCCACCGGTCCTCAAGCACGGGCCGATGCTCCGGCTCTGGCTCGGCCATCTCCTCGAACCCGAGCGGACACGGGAGGTCCTGGCCGAGCACCGCGCGTACGCCGAGGGCATGCGGCTGCGCGCCGAGGCCGACGCGGCGGACGCCTCGGCGGACGAGGCCTGGGCGTACCCCCGGCTCACCCTCAGGTGGGCCGAGCGGTACTACGCCGCCGAGCGCGACCTGGCCGACGCCATGCTCGCGGACATCGAACGGCTGGAGCCTCCGGAGGGAGAGAAGCCATGGCACTGAGCCTGCGGAAGGTCGAGGAGGCCGCGCCCGCGCTGGTGAGTCTCTACCGGCAGGCGGGCGAGTCGCTCCGACGGCACGGGATCGACGGGCAGCGCGTCGCCGTCTACCTCGTCGTCGACTACTCCGGGTCGATGAAGCCGTACTACGACAGCGGCGCGGTCCAGGCCCTGGCCGACCGGGTGCTGGGGCTCTCCGCACAGCTCGACGACGACGGGCGGGTGCCCGTCGTCTTCTTCTCCACGGACATCGACGCCGAGACCGACATCCGGCTCGACGACCACGTCGGGAGGATCGACCGGATCGTCGCCGGGCTCGGCCACATGGGCAAGACCAGCTACCACCTCGCCATGGACGCCGTCATCGACCACTACCTCGACAGCGGATCCACCGCGCCGGCGCTCGTCGTCTTCCAGACCGACGGCGGGCCGATCAACAAGCTCGCGGCCGAGCGGTACGTGTGCAAGGCGGCCCGGCTGCCGATCTTCTGGCAGTTCATCGGTTTCGGCGACCCGAGCAGCCGGCAGTTCGAGTTCCTGCGCCGCCTCGACGAGCTGGACGTGCCGGCGAGGCGGCCCGTCGACAACTCCGGGTTCTTCCACGCGGGTCAGGACCCGAGCAGGATTCCGGACGCGGAGCTGTACGACAGGCTCGTCTCCGAGTTCCCCGTCTGGCTCGCGGCGGCGCGACGGCAGGGCGTCGTCCGGTCATGAGGCGGCTTCTCCCGCCTCCTCGTCGAGCCGGGCGAACTGCTCCTCGGTGAGGGCGACGTCGAGCGCGCCCAGGTTCTCCACGAGATGCGCGGCCGAGGTGGTGCCCGGGATCGGGAGGATGTGCGGGGCCCGGTGCAGCAGCCAGGCCAGGGCCGTCTGCGACGGGGTGGCGCCGATCTCGCGGGCGACCCGGGCGACCGGTCCGTCCGGGGCCGCGTGTCCGCCCATGGCGACCGGGAAGAAGGGGACGAACGCGATCCCGCGTCCGGCGGTGTGCTCCATGACGGCCTCGTGGTCGCGGTTCGCCAGGTTGTAGAGGTTCTGCACGGCCGCGATCGGCGCGACCGCCTCGGCCTCCGTCAGCTGGGCGACCGTCACCTCCGAGAGACCGATGTGCCGGACCTTGCCCTCCTCCTGGAGCTGCCGCAGGGCGCCGATCTGCTCGGCGACCGGGAAGTTCTCGTCGATACGGTGCAGATGGAGCAGGTCGATCCGCTCGGTGCGCAGCCGGCGCAGGCTCAGCTCGGCCTGCTGGCGCAGATAGGCGGGGTGACCGAGCGGCACCCACTCGGTGGGGGACGGACGGACCACGCCGACCTTGGTGGCCACGGCGACCCCCTCGCCGTACGGGCGCAGGGCCTCGGCGAGCAGCTCCTCCCCGGCCCCGAGGGCGTATGCGTCGGCCGTGTCGAAGAGGGTCACGCCCGCCTCGGCGGCCGTCCGCAGCAGCGCGACCGCCGCCGCCCGGTCGGCCGGAGCCGTCCAGATGCGGGCCTCCGGGCCGCTCGGGTCGCCGGGGCCGTCGGCGAGTCGCATCGTGCCGTAGCCGACCCGCCGGACCGGGAGGTCGCCGCCGAGGTGGAATATCGTCGTGTCCGAGGAGTTCGTGTCGTTCGTCATGCTCGGACCGTAGGAGCTCACACGGATGTGAGGTTCAAGCACGCACGGGCGAATGTGAGGGGGGTCACATGAAGATCGGTGAGCTGGCGCGTGAGACCGCGGTGAGCGTCCGGCTGCTCCGCTACTACGAGGAGCAGGGCCTCCTCGCCTCGGAGCGCACCCCCGGCGGGCAGCGGGTGTACGGCCCCGACGCCCCCGCCGTCGTGCGCCGGATCCGGGCCCTGCTCGGTGCCGGACTGCCGACCCGGGTCATCGCCGAGGTCCTCGACTGCGTCTGCGGCAGCGAGGCGGAGATCGAGCCCTGTCTCAGCCCGATGCTGGTCGCCCGGCTCGACGCGATCGACGAGCAGATCCACGACCTCCAGGGCGCCCGTTCCTCCCTCGCCGCGCTCGTGGCGGCGACCGAGGGGAGAGAACTCGCCACCGCCGACCGAGCGAGGGGGAATCCGGTGGCCCGCGGTCGCGGCGGTGGGCGATCATGACGCCCATGACTTCTCTGGTACGACACGTGACCATTGACTGCGCCGACGCCTACGCCCTCGCTACGTTCTGGGCGAAGGTCCTGGACTCCAAGCTCTCCGACGAGGATCAGCCGGGTGACGAGGAGGCGCTCGTCGAGACGCCCGGGGCCGGCCTCCTCTTCATCCAGGTCCCCGAGGCGAAGGCGGTCAAGAACCGCATCCACCTCGACCTCCAGCCGCAGGACCGCACCCGCGACGAGGAGATCGAGCGGCTGCTCGGCCTCGGCGCGACCCTCCTCGACGACCGCCGGAACCCGGACGGCACCGGCTGGGCGACCCTGGGCGACCCGGAGGGCAACGAGTTCTGCGTCGAGCGCAGCGCGGCGGAGCGCGCCGCCACCTCCTGATCCTGGTTCCGGGCCTGAGACGTACGGAGTAATCCGGACAGTGGATGTCGGGTATCCGGTGTTTCCTGGATCCATGGGAGACATCGGAACCGGAACCACCTGGTCGGCCTTCGAGGCCGCCGAACCCGAGTTCGCCGCGACCGTGCGCGAGCGCTTCGGGCAGTACACCCACCATGCCCTCGCCACCGTGCGCGAGGACGGCTCGCCCCGGCTCAGCGGCATCGAGGTGGGCTTCCGCTTCGGCGAACTCTGGCTCGGCATGATGCCCGGCTCCCGCAAGGCCCGTGACCTGCGCCGCGACCCACGGCTCACCCTCCTCGCCAACCTGGGCGCCGGCACCGACATGGGCGGCGGGGACGTCCGTGTCTCGGGGCGGGCGGTCGAGGTCACCGACCCCGAGACCGTCGCCCGGTACGTGGCCGACGCGGACGAACCCCAGCCGTTCCACCTCTTCCGGGTCGACCCGACCGAGGTCGTGCGGACCTGGGTGGACGGCGACGAACTCGTGATCCGCACCTGGTCCGCCGGACGCCCGGCCCGGACCCTCCGGCGGGGCAACGACGAGAGCCCGCCCCGGCAGGAGTCATGAGCGCGCGGTGAGGACGGCCGCCCGGCAGGTGGCCGGGTCGCCCCAGGCATCCCTCAGGGGGCGGGCCTTGCGGAGCCAGAGCGACAGGTCCAGTTCCTCCGTGTAGCCGACGGCGCCGTGCACCTGGAGGGCCGTGCGGGCCGCCGTGTACCCCGCCTCGCCCGTCGTCACCTTGGCCGCCGCGAGGTCCCCCGACGTCATCGTCACCGCCGCCCCGAACAGCAGCGGCCGCGCGAACTCCAGGGCGAGCAGCGTGTCCGCCAGCCGGTGTTTGACCGCCTGGAACGCGCCGATCGGGGTGCCGAACTGGGTGCGTTGGCGGGCGTACGCGACCGTCCGGTCGAGCAGCGCCAGGCCCACGCCCAGCGACTGCGCCGCCGTCGCCAGCATCGCCCAGCGGCCGGCCCGCGCGGCCGCCGCGGCCACCGCCGGGCCCTCGGCGAGCAGCTCCCCGCCGGGTGCCGGGCGGGCCAGGCGCCGCGCGGGGTCGGCGGAGACCCGGACGGGGCCGTGACCGGGCGCGCGCCACAGTTCCTCACCCCGTACGACGAGCACCACGTCGGCCCGGTCGGCGTCCAGGGCGTACGGGACGGCGTGCCGTACGGCCTCCGTCCCGGCGATCGCCAGCGTCGCCGTCCGCTCGCCGGCCGACAGGGCCGGAAGCAGTCGCGTCGCCGGGCCCGGCTCGCCCAGGCGCGCCAGTTCCCCGAGGAGTACCGCCGTCGCCACCGTCTCCACCACCGGGCCCGGCACCGCGTGCCGCCCCAACTCCACGAAGGCGTGGGCGAGTTCGATCGGGAGGTGGCCCATGCCCTCGTACTCCTCCGGGACCGCGAGCGCGCACACCCCCGCCTCCGCGAGCCGACCCCACAGCGCCCGCCCCGGGCCGGGGTCGTCGCCCGCCCAGGCCCGTACCGCCGACGGGGTGTCCGCGGCGGTGAGCATCGCGTCCAGGGAGCGGGCGAAGGCGCGTTGTTCGTCGGTCGGCAGGAACGTCATCAGCGGCGGCCCTTCGGGAGGCCGAGCAGCCGCTCGGCGATGATGTCGCGCTGGATCTCGTTGGTGCCCGCGTAGAGGGGGCCCGCGAGGGAGAAGACGTACCCCTCCGCCCACGCGCCGTCCGCGAGTTCGCCGTCCGGGCCCAGGAGGTCCAGGGCCGTCTCGTGCAGGGCCAGGTCGTACTCCGACCAGAAGACCTTGTTGAGGCTGGACTCGGCCCCCGACGGCGCCCCCGCCGCCAGCCGGGCCGCCGCGCCCGCCGTGAACAGCTGGTACGCCCGTGCCCCGATCACCGCGTCCGCCACCCGGTCCCGCAGCGCCGGGTCGGCCCGGTCGCCCTCCGCCCGCCAGAGCCGTACGAGCCGGTCGGCGGCGGCGAGGAAGCGGCCGGGGGAGCGGAGCATCAGGCCCCGCTCGTTGCCCGTCGTGGACATCGCGATGCGCCAGCCCTGGCCCGGCTCCCCGATCACGTCCTCGTCGGGGACGAAGACCCCGTCGAGGAAGAGTTCCGCGAAGGCGGGCTTCCCGTCGAGCCTGCCGATCGGCCGGACGGTCACCCCCGGCGCACGCAGGTCGAACATCAGATACGTGAGGCCCCGGTGCGGGCGGTCCGCCGTCGGGTCGCTGCGGAAGATGCCGAAGGCCCGGTCGGCGAAGGCGGCCCGGGAGGACCAGGTCTTCTGCCCGGAGAGCAGCCAGCCGCCGTCCGTGCGGACCGCGCGGGAGGTCAGGGACGCCAGGTCGGAGCCGGCCTCGGGCTCGGACCAGGCCTGTGCCCAGATCGTCTCCCCGGTCGCCATCGACGGCAGGATCCGGGCCCGCTGCTCCTCCGTACCGTGGTCGAAGAGGGTGGGCGCGAGGAGCTGGACGCCGTTCTGCGAGACCCGGCCGGGAGCCCCCGCCGCCCAGTACTCCTCCTCGAAGACCAGCCAGCGGGCCAGGTCGACGCCCCGGCCCCCGTACTCCTCGGGCCAGGAGACCACCGACCAGCGGCCGGCGGCCAGTTCGGCCTCCCAGGCGCGGTGGGCCGCGAAGCCCTCACCCGTCTCCAGGGAGGGCAGCGGCGCGGCGGGGACGTGGTCGCGCAGCCACTCCCGCGCGTCGGCCCGGAAGGCCTCCTCGGTCCGTGTGTACGAGAGATCCATCGGCCACCCCGCCCTCACCCGTTCCCTAACAAGTGTTTGGTAGGTTAACGTACGGCCATGAGCAGCGTCGAGGAGTTCCGGGCCGAGATACGGGGCTGGCTGAAGACCCACCTCAGCGGCTCCTTCGCCACTCTCAAGGGGCGCGGCGGACCCGGCCGCGAACACGAGGCCTTCGCCGAACGCCTCGCCTGGGAGCGCCACTTGGCCGCCCACGGCTGGACCTGTGTCGGCTGGCCGAAGGAGTACGGCGGGCGCGGCGCGAGCATCGAGGAACAGATCGCCTTCCACGAGGAGTACGCCCTCGCCGACGCCCCCGCCCGCGTCAACCACATCGGCGAACAGCTCCTCGGCCCCACCCTCATCGACCACGGCACCGAGGAACAGAAGGCCCGCTTCCTGCCCCCGATCCGCGCCGTCGAGGAACTCTGGTGCCAGGGCTACAGCGAACCCGGCGCAGGCTCCGACCTCGCCGCCGTCCGCACCCGCGCGACCCTCCAGGACGGCCGGTGGGTGGTGAACGGGCAGAAGATCTGGACCTCCCTCGCCCACGAGTCCCAGTGGTGCTTCGTCCTCGCCCGCACGGAGCCGCGCCCGGAACCGGGGTCCCGGCGCCACGCCGGACTCTCCTACCTCCTCGTCCCCCTCGACCGGCCCGGCGTCGAGATCCGGCCCATCGTCCAGCTCACCGGCACCAGCGAGTTCAACGAGGTCTTCTTCGACGGGGCCACGACGGACGCGGCGAACGTCGTCGGCGCGCCCGGCGACGGCTGGCGGATCGCCATGGCCACCCTCGGCTACGAACGCGGCGTCTCCACCCTCGGCCAGCAGGTCGGCTTCCGCCGCGAACTCGACGCCCTCGTCGCCCTCGCCCGCCGCAACGGCGCCGCCGCCGACCCCGACATCCGCGACCGCCTCACCCGCGCCTGGGCCGGCCTCGAAGCCCTGCGCGCCGGCGCCCTGCGCGGCACCGACCCCTCCGCCGCCAAGCTGTACTGGTCCCACTGGCACCGCGACCTCGGCGAACTCGCCCTGGAGGTCTGCGGCCCCGCCGCCACGCTCGCCGCCGGAGCCCCGTACGAACTCGACGACTGGCAGCGGCTGTTCCTCTTCTCCCGCGCCGACACCGTCTACGCCGGGTCCAGCGAGATCCAGCGGAACATCATCGCCGAGCGGGTGCTCGGCCTCCCGAAGGAGCCGCGCCCATGACCCGTACCCCAGCGCCGCCCTATGTGAAGGGGCACGGACTCCTCGCCGGGCGGACCGCCGTGATCACCGCAGCCGCCGGAGCCGGGATCGGCGGCGCCACCGCCCGCCGCTTCCTCGAAGAGGGCGCTCGCGTGCTCGTCAGCGACGCCCACACCCGGCGCCTCAAGGAGACCGAGACCGCCCTCGCCGCCGAGTTCGGCGCGGACTCCGTCGCCTCCCAGCCCTGCGACGTCACCGACGAGACCCAGGTCCAGGCCCTGTACGACACCGCCGTACGGCTCCACGGACGCCTGGACATCCTCGTCAACAACGCCGGCCTCGGCGGCACCGCCGACCTCGCCGACATGACCGACGAACAGTGGAACAAGGTCCTCGACGTCACCCTCGGCGGCACCTTCCGCTGCACCCGCGCCGCGCTGCGCCGCTTCCGCGACTCGGGCACCGGCGGCGTCGTCGTCAACAACGCCTCCGTCGTCGGCTGGCGCGCCCAGGCCGGACAGGCCCACTACGCCGCCGCCAAGGCCGGCGTCATGGCCCTCACCCGCTGCGCGGCCGTCGAGGCCGCCGCGTACGGCGTCCGCGTCAACGCCGTCTCCCCGTCCCTCGCCATGCACCCCCACCTGGCGAAGGTCACCACCACCGAACTCCTCGACGAGCTGACCGCGCGCGAGGCCTTCGGGCGGTACGCCGAGCCCTGGGAGATCGCCAACGTCATCGTCTTCCTCGCCGGCGACTACTCCTCCTACATGACCGGCGAGACGGTCTCCGTCAGCAGCCAGCACGCGTAGGACCAGAATGGACCTGTGCCGAACACTGCAAGCAAGAAGAAGACCCCGGTGAGCGGCGGGCCCGAGCGGCGCCGTGAACTCCTCGACACGGCGGCCGAGGTGTTCGCCGCCCAGGGGTACAACGCCACCACCGTCCGCAAGATCGCGGACGCCGCCGGGATGCTCGCCGGCAGCCTCTACTACCACTTCGACTCCAAGGAGTCGATGCTCGACGAGATCCTCTCGACCTTCCTCGACGAGCTGTGGCAGGGGTACGACGCCGTCCTCGACGCCGGACTCGGGCCCCGCGAGACCATCGAGGCCCTCGTCACCGAGTCCTTCCGCGAGATCGACCGGCACCGCGCCGCCGTCGCCATCTACCAGAAGGAGTCCCGGCACCTCACCGACCAGCCCCGCTTCCACTACCTCGCCGACTCGCAGCGCAAGTTCGAGAAGGCCTGGCTCGGCACCCTGGAGCGCGGGGTCGCCGCCGGGGTCTTCCGCGCCGACCTCGACGTCCGCCTCACCTACCGGTTCGTCCGCGACACCGTCTGGGTCGCCGCGTCCTGGTACCGGCCGGGCGGCCTGCACAGCCCCGAGGAGATCGCCCGCCAGTACCTGTCGATGGTCCTGGACGGCATCGCCGTACGTACGTAGCGGAGGCACGGCCCCGGCACCGGCGCCGCACCTCCCACCCGACCCATCGGAGGAGACGCCATGCCCGAGGCCTACATCGTCGAAGCGGTCCGCACACCCGTGGGGCGCCGAGGGGGCGGACTCTCGTCCGTCCACCCGGCGGACCTCGGCGCCCACGCCCTGAAGGCGCTCGTCGCCCGCTCCGGGATCGACCCGGCCGCCGTCGAGGACGTCGTCCTCGGCTGCCTCGACACCGTCGGGCCGCAGGCCGGCGACATCGCCCGTACGGCATGGCTGGCCGCGGGCCTCCCCGAGGAGGTCCCCGGAGTGACCGTCGACCGCCAGTGCGGCTCGTCCCAGCAGGCCGTCCACTTCGCCGCCCAGGCGGTGATGTCCGGCACCCAGGACCTGGTCGTCGCGGGCGGCGTCCAGAACATGTCGATGATCCCCATCGCCTTCGCCTCCCGGCAGGCCGCCGAACCCCTCGGGCTCACCGGCGGGCCCTTCCACGGCAGCGAGGGCTGGCGCGCCCGGTACGGCGACGCTCCCGTCAACCAGTTCCACGGCGCCGAACTGATCGCCGAGAAGTGGCGGATCACCCGCCGTGACCAGGAGGAATTCGCCCTCCGCTCGCACGAGCGGGCGCTACGGGCGATCGACGAGGGCCGCTTCGCGCGGGAGACCGTGGCGTACGGCGAGGTCACCGTCGACGAGGGACCGCGCCGCGACACCAGCGCGGAGAAGATGGCCGGGCTCCGGCCGGTCGTCGAGGGCGGCACCATCACCGCCGCCTGCTCCTCCCAGGTCTCCGACGGGGCCGCGGCGCTGCTCCTCGCGAGCGAGCGGGCCGTACGGGAGCACGGGCTCACCCCCCGGGCCCGCGTCCACCACCTCTCGGCGCGCGGCGAGGACCCGATCCGGATGCTGTCCGCGCCGATACCCGCGACCGCCCACGCCCTCAAGAAGACCGGCCTGACCATCGACGACATCGACCTCGTCGAGATCAACGAGGCCTTCGCGCCCGTCGTCCTGGCCTGGCTCAAGGAGACCGGCGCCGACCCCGCCCGCGTCAACGTCAACGGCGGCGCGATCGCCCTGGGCCACCCCCTCGGCGCGACCGGCGCGAAACTGATGACGACCCTCCTCCACGAACTGGAACGCACCGGAGGCCGCTACGGCCTCCAGACCATGTGCGAGGGCGGCGGCCAGGCGAACGTCACGATCATCGAGAGGCTGTGACCGGGCCGCGGCGGGGCGTCGGGACCGTCCTGCCGGAGGCAGGCGCAGCCGCCCGAAGCCCGGGAGGCCCCCTGGGGCCGAGTGGTGCGAGGGTGGCCGATGGGGGAGGGGCCCATGTGCGAGGGCGGCGGCCAGGCGAACGTCACGATCATCGAGGGGCTGTGACCGTCGGCGACGTGAAGGCCGTGTCGATCACCGCCGGGCTGTGAGGTCGCCCACGTCACACCGCGCTGGGCTGGTCTGATCCGTCCGGGGATCGATCGGGCGGGGCGGGAAGGTCCCGGGGCGCACTATTGTTCCGGTAGAGACATCCGGGGCTCGTTTCGCGCGTTCCGGGAAACAGCCGGGGCCCGTATCGCGTGTTCCGGGTAGAGCAGCCGGGGCCCGCACCGTGCAGGTGCGGGCCCTGGCTGTGCCGCGAGCACCGGCCAGAAAGGCACGCATGACCCGCTCCGAACGCCCCCACAAGCGCAGCCCCCGCACCGCCCAGGCGAAGTCCACGTCACAGCCGAAGGCCTCCCGTGGGGGGCGCCGCCCCTCCGCGCCCCCGCCGCCGAGCGAGTTCACGCCGCCGGAGACGGTGACGCCCGCGCTTCCCGCGGTGGCCGCCTTCGCCGACCTCGACATGCCCGAGGGCCTGCTGCGGACTCTGGGTGAGCAGGGCGTCACGGAGCCGTTCCCGATCCAGGCCGCGACCCTCCCGAACTCGCTGGCCGGCCGCGACGTGCTCGGCCGGGGGCGTACCGGCTCCGGCAAGACCCTCGCCTTCGGCCTCGCGATCCTGGCCCGTTCGGCCGGCCGCCGCGCCGAGCCCGGCGCGCCGCTCGCGCTCGTCCTGGTGCCCACGCGCGAGCTCGCCCAGCAGGTGACCGACGCGCTCACGCCGTACGCCTCCGCGCTGCGGCTGCGCATCACCACGGTCGTCGGCGGCATGTCGATCAGCCGGCAGTCCTCCGCGCTGCGGCGCGGCGCCGAGATCCTCATCGCCACGCCCGGTCGGCTCCACGACCTCATCGACCGCGGCGACTGCCGCCTCGACCAGGTCGCCGTCACCGTCCTCGACGAGGCCGACCAGATGGCCGACATGGGCTTCCTGCCGCAGGTCACGAAGCTGCTGAAGCAGGTCGAGCCGGGCGGGCAGCGACTGCTGTTCTCGGCCACCCTCGACCGGAACATCGACCGGCTGGTCAAGATGTTCCTCGACGACCCGGTCGTGCACTCGGTCGACCCGTCGGCCGGCGCGGTCACCACCATGGAGCACCACGTCCTGTACGTGGCCGACGAGACCGACAAGAAGGCCGTCACGCTGCG
This sequence comes from Streptomyces sp. NBC_00250, assembly GCF_036192275.1. Lineage (NCBI taxonomy): Bacteria > Bacillati > Actinomycetota > Actinomycetes > Kitasatosporales > Streptomycetaceae > Streptomyces > Streptomyces sp. NBC_00250. The sequence goes on from NZ_CP108088.1 coordinate 6,760,475, forward strand.
CATCGCGGCCCGCGACGGGCGGACGATCCTCTTCCTGGACACCAAGCGGTCCGTGGACCGGCTGGTCAAGCGGCTCCTCGCCAACGGCGTACGGGCCTCCGGACTGCACGGCGGCCGCTCGCAGCCGCAGCGGAACCGGACCCTGGACCAGTTCAAGAGCGGTCAGGTCACCACGCTCGTCGCCACGAACGTGGCCGCGCGCGGCATCCACGTCGACGACCTCGACATGGTCGTCAACGTCGACCCGCCGATGGACCACAAGGACTACCTGCACCGCGGCGGCCGCACCGCCCGCGCCGGTGAGTCCGGCAGCGTCTTCACCCTGGTCCTGCCCGAGCAGAAGCGCGACATGGGCCGTCTGATGTCGAACGCGGGCATCAGCCCCCGCACGGCGCAGATCAAGTCCAGCGACGAGCAGCTGGTCGAGCTGACCGGCGCGCGGGAGCCCTCGGGCGTCCCGGTCGTCGTCGAGACCCCGCAGCCGACCCAGCCGCGCAAGCCGGCCGGCTCCGGTGCCGGCGGTGGCCGTTCCTCCGGCCGGCGTCGCCGTCCCGCCCCGGCCGGAGGCACGGCCGGTACGGGCACGGGCTCGGGTCGTTCCGGAGCCGCGGGCACGGCCTCGGGCCGCGCCGCGGGCTCCTCGGGCCGCAGCGCCGGTTCCGCCGGTCGCACCGCCGCTTCCGCCGGCGGCGCGGGCCGCGCGTCCGGCGGTGGCCGGGGCGCCGGCTCCGGCACGGGCGGCGGTCGCGGTGCCGCCGCGGGCGCCGGTGCCGGTCGCACCGGGGGGCGTCAGGCCCCGGGCACCAGCCGTTCGCGCAGCGCCAGCAGCTCGCGGAACTCCAGGCCGAGGCCGTCCGACACGTAACGGAACACGCTCCCGTACGAGGAGCGCAGCTGCTCCAGGGCGGTGTCGAGGTACTCCGCCCGCACCTCCTGGAGCGGAATGATCAGGGCCGGGTTCTGCATGAGCCCGGCCTTTTTCAATCCCTCCCGCACCCGTGCGTCGGACGCGGCGCGGAAGGTGTTGGAGGCCAGGTAGTCCGAGCGCGCGAGGGTGTCGGGCACGCCGAGGAGCGTGAGCAGCAGCCACCCGGTCCAGCCGGTGCGGTCCTTGCCCGAGGTGCAGTGCAGGAGCAGCGGCCCCCGGCGGGGATCGGCCAGGTCCCGCAGGGTCGCCGCGAAGGCGGCCCGGTTCGCGGCGTCGGTGACGAACGTCCGGTACACCTCGCGCATGAACGCGGCGGCCCGTCCGCCGCCCAGCATCTCCTCCTGCCGTACGGGGTCGCGCGAGCCGATCGCGCTGAGCAGCTGCCCGAACAGACCGTTGTCGGTGACGGGCCGGGGGACCGGGACGGCACCGGCCGGGAGCCGGTCGGCACCGTCGTAGCCGACCTCCAGGGGGATCCGCAGGTCGACCACGGTGCCGAGGCCCAGCCCGGCGAGCGTGGTCAGGTCGGCGTCGGTCAGTTTGGCGAGGTGGTCGCCCCGGTAGGCGAGGCCGTACCGGACCCGGCTCCCGTCGTACGTGGGGTAGCCGCCGAGGTCACGGACGTTGACTGCGCCCTGGAGCGGGATCTGCCGGATCGGGGGCGCCTGCGCGGACCGGGGGCGGGCGATCGCCTCCGTGGGCAGGGCGGTGAGCAGGGTGGTGGCGCCGGTGGCGGTGAGCAGCGCGCGTCGAGACAGGTGCACGGCCGGACTCCTTTGCGGCTCAAGGGTGTTGAGGGTGGGCGGTGCGGCTTGTGGGTCACTCCTCGGGGTGCGGGAGCGCGCGGAGGGCCTGCGCGGCCTCCGCCATGATCCGATCGACGAGTTCCTGGCAGCTGGGAAGGTCCTCGATCACTCCCGCGACCTGCCCGGCGGCCATGATCCCGAGGTCGGTGCGGCCCTCGACCATGGACGCCCGCAGCAGCATCGGGGTGTTCGCGGCGAGCAGGACCTGGCTCCAGGAGAGGTCCTTGCCGTGGCGCATGGCCAGGCCGTCGCGGATCATCGCGGGCCACGAGAGCCCGGAGATCCTGCGGAATCCGGCCGCCCGGCGCAGGGCCCGGGCCAGGGACCGTACCCGCCCGGCGTGCTCCAGGGACGCGACGAGGTCCGTACGGAGCATCCGGTGCGGCAGCCCGTCGACGGCGGTGGTGACGGTGACGTCCTTGACCGTGGCGGCCAGATAGCGGGCCTTCACCGCGTCCGGCACGGTCGAGTCGGAGGTCAGCAGGAAGCGGGTGCCCATGGCGATGCCCGCGGCCCCGTGGGCGAGGGCGGCGACCAGGCCCCGTCCGTCGTGGAAGCCGCCCGCCGCGATCACCGGGATGTCCACGGCGTCCACCACCTGCGGCAGCAGGACGCTCGTCGCGACCTCGCCGGTGTGGCCGCCGCCCTCGCCGCCCTGGACGAGCACCGCGTCCGCGCCCCAGCCGGCGACCTTCTCGGCGTGCCGCCGGGCGCCGACGGAGGGGATCACGACGACCCCCGCGTCCTTGAGCTCGGCGATCAGGTCGCGGGAGGGGGCGAGGGCGAAGGAGGCGACCCGTACGCCCTCGTCGACGATGATCCGGACCCGTTCGCGGGCGTCGCCCGCGTCGGCGCGCAGGTTCACCCCGAAGGGCCGGTCGGTGCGGGACCTCACCTCGCGGACGGCGGCGCGCAGCTCGTCCACGGTCATCGTGGCCGAGGCGAGGACGCCGAGCGCGCCCGCGTTCGCGGTGGCGGAGACCAGCCGGGGCCCGGCGACCCAGCCCATGCCGGTCTGCACGATCGGGTGGCGGACCCCGGTCAGCTCGGTGAGCGGGGTCCTCATCGGGGCGCGACCTCGCGGTCCCGCAGCCCGCGCGGGTCGATGACCTCGCGGATCAGCCGGAGTTCGTCGGCGGTGGGTTCCCGGGTGCAGGGCACGTCGTCGCCGATCACCAGGTCGAAGCCGGTGGCCGCCCGGACCTCGTCGACGCTCACGCCCGGGTGCACGGACGCGAGCCGCATCGCGTGGCCGGGCGTCTCGAAGTCGAGGACGGCGAGGTCCGTCACCACCCGGGGGAGACGGTGGTAGGGGCCGACGGCGTGGTCGTAACCGACTCCGCTGATCATGTCGACCCGCTCGACGAATACCCGGGGCGAGTGCTTGGGGACCCAGTAACTGACCGGGTTGTTGAGGGTGTTGACGGGCGCCCCGCGCACGCCGAGGAGCTGCCGGGTGGGCCGCTCCCAGTCGCCGATGCAGGAGATGTTCTGGTTGCCGTACCGGTCGATCTGGCTGGCGCCCATCATCACGTGCCGCTTGCCGCCGGTGACCATGGCGAGGTGTCGGCGGTACGGCAGCCAGCCCTCGGGATCCCCGTCGAGTCCGACGAGCAGGGCCTCGCCGTCGGTGAGGAGGAGGTCGGGGGAGAAGGTGCGTCTGGCGAGGCGGGCGCCGAAGCCGGGGATCAGGCCCATGGGGCTGGCGAGCACCTCGCCGTTGTCGCGCCAGGCCTCGGCGCAGGCGATCACGCAGTACTCGGCCCGGCTGGTCACTGCCGTCGTCGCGTCCGTCGTCACTTCCGCTGCTCCTTGTGCCAGGCCTGGACGGCCGCCTGGTAGTCGTCCTCGCTCTTGCCCGAGAGGAAGCGCTCGGCGAACTCGGGCCAGGGGATGGTCGCGTAGAGCTTCTGGAAGGGCTCGTCGCGGTCGTGGTCGGGGACGCAGGACGTGAAGTGGGCCCCGTTCGGGGTCTCGACGACGCCGGTGACGCTGTGGCGGCTGACGAGGAGGGTCTGGGGCACGGTGTCCGGCCCGAAGGACTCCACCAGCCGCTCGCAGGAGACGTACGCCGTGTCGGCGGCCTCGCAGAACAGGTCGTCGAAGTACGGGTCGGGGCCGAGGTACTGGCCGTTGCCGCGCCGGTCGGCGCGGTTGACGTGGACGAGGGCGGCGTCCATGCGCAGCGCGGGCACGGCGACGAACTCCTCGCCGTCCTCGTACGGGGAGGTGACGGTCCGCAGGCCCGGGTTGACCCGCATCACGTCGGAGCCGAGACCGGCCCGTACCGGCAGGAAGGGCAGCCGGTTGGCGGCGGCGTGCAGCCCCCACATGAACATCGCCTCGTCGAGCTCGGTGAGCTCGAAGGCACCGCGCTCGCGGGCCGCCCGGAAGTGCGGTTCGAGAGGGACGGAGTCCAGCGTCACGAAGGGCGCGACGAGTCGCCTGATCCGGCCGGCGGCGGCGAGCAGGCCGACGTCCGGGCCACCGTAGGAGATCACCGTGAGATCGCTGATCTCGGACCGGAGCAGCGCTCTGACCAGGGCCATCGGCTTGCGCCGGGACCCCCAGCCGCCGATCCCGATCGTCATGCCGGAGCGCAGCCGGGCCACGACGTCCTCGGGGGTCAGTACCTTGTCCGACTTCTCTGTCCTCTGGGTCACGGGGAGTTCTCCTTCCCGAAGGTGTCGCGGACGCGGTCGGCGACCCCGCTGAGATTGGCCTCGAAGGTGAAGCCCTGCTCGAAGCGGTAGCTGCGCCGGACGTCCACGGGGTCGATGCCGTTGAGAGCGGCCTTGGCGAGCCGGAGCAGGCTGCCGTCCTTGGCGGCGATCTCCCCGGCCAGTTCGAGCGCCGCGTCGAGCAGCCCGGGGCGCGGGACGACCTTCCACACCGAGCCGTGGGCGTGCAGTTCGGCGGCGGTCGCGGTCCGCGAGGTGTAGTAGAGGGCCCGCATCAGGTGCTGGGGCACGAGCCGGGCCAGATGGGTGGCGGCGCCGAGCGCGCCCCGGTCCAGCTCGGGCAGTCCGAAGACGGCGTCCTCGGCGGCGACGATCGCGTCGGCGTTGCCGACGAGCCCGATGCCGCCGCCCAGGCAGTGGCCGGCGACGGCGGCGACGACCGGCACCTCGCACTCGTACACGGCGGCGAAGGCCTCGGCGCAGCCGCTGTTGGCGCCGATCAGGGAGGTGTGCCCGGGGTCGCGCTGCAACTCCTTGATGTCGACGCCCGCGTTGAAGCCGCGGCCCTCGGCGGCGAGGACGACACAGCGGACCTCGGGGTCGCGGCCCGCCGTGCGGACGGCGTCGGCGAGCGCGTACCAGCCCTTGACGGGCAGGGCGTTGACGGGCGGGAAGTCGACGGTGACCAGGGCCACGCCCGGAGTGGGACGCGAGGTGCAGACACCCATGAGTGGATCAGCTACCTTTCCACCAAACGTTTGTTAGGTAACCTCTTGAGGAGGAAGGTAGCAGCCGATGGAGCTGGACGGGAGGGTCGTGCTCGTCACCGGCGGAACCCGCGGAGTCGGTGCGGGCATCGCACGCGCCTTTCTGCGGGCCGGCGCCCGGGTCGCCGTCTGCGCCCGCAGACCCCCGGACGCACCGGTCGAAGCGGCGGGCCGCACCGCCGAGTTCCACCCCCTCGACCTGCGGGAGCCCGTCGCCGTACGGGAGTTCTTCACCGACCTCGCCGAGCGGTACGGACGGCTCGACGCCCTCGTCAACAACGCGGGCGGCACGCCGTACCGCCTCCTCGGCGAGGGCGAGGCCGCACGGCACGCGCGCGTGGTCGAGCTCAACCTCACCGCCCCGCTCGCCGTCAGCCTCGCCGCCCACCCGCTCCTCCGGGCCTCGCGCGGCGCGGTCGTCATGATCGGCAGCGTCAGCGGCACCCGGCCCTCCCCGGGTACGGCCGCCTACGGCGCGGCCAAGGCGGGCCTGGAGAACCTCGCCCGCTCGATGGCCGTCGAATGGGCCCCCGACGTACGGGTCAACACCCTGGTCCTCGGCATGGTGGAGACCGAACTGTCCCACCTCCACTACGGCGACGAGGCCGGGATCGCCGCGGTCGGCCGGACCGTACCGCTGGGCCGGCTCGCCGCGCCGGACGAGATCGGCGAGGCGGCCGTCTTCCTCGCCTCCGACCGGGCGGCCTACATCTCGGGGGCCTCGCTCCTCGTGCACGGCGGCGGGGAGCGCCCCGCCTTCCTGGATGCCGCGACCGTGAACGCCGCTACCCCAAACGCCGCGACCGTCGATGTCGCGACCGTCCATGCCGCTACCCCAAACGCCGCGACCGTCCACGCCGCGACCTCAAACGCCGCGACCGTCGACGTCGCAACCGCCAGCAAGGAGAGTCGAGATGGGTCTGTGTGACGAGCGAGTGGTGATCGTGACGGGAGCGGGTCGCGGACTCGGCCGGGCGCACGCGCTCGCGTTCGCCGCCGAGGGCGCCCGGGTCGTCGTCAACGACCTCGGGGTCGGTCTCGACGGGCGCCCGGGGCCGGACAGCCCGGCGGCGGCGGTCGTCGAGGAGATCAGGGCGGCGGGCGGCGAGGCCGTCGCCCACGGCGGCGACATCGCGACCACCGAGGGCGCCGCCTCCCTCGTCGCGACCGCCCTGGACACGTACGGACGGCTCGACACCCTCGTCAGCAACGCGGGCTTCCTCCGCGACCGGATGCTCGTCAACCTCGACGAGGAGGACTGGGACGCGGTCATGCGGGTCCACGGCAAGGGCCACTTCCTGCCGCTGCGGCACGCGGGCGCGTACTGGCGGGCCGAGGCCAAGGCGGGGCGTACGCCGGTGGCGCGGGTCGTCCACACCACCTCGGGCGCCGGGCTCCTCGGCAGCGTCGGGCAGGGCAACTACGCGGCGGCCAAGGCCGCGATCGTCGGCCTCACGCTCGTCGCGGCGGCGGAGCTGGCCCGGTACGGCGTGCAGGTCAACGCGATCGCCCCGGCCGCCAGGACCCGGATGACCGAGCAGGTCTTCGACGGTCTGGAAGCCCTGCCCGAGGACGTGTCACCGCTGGTGGTGTGGCTGGGTTCGGCCGCGTCGGAGGGCGTGACCGGCAGGGTCTTCGAGGCCGAGGGCGGCCGCCTCACCGTGATGGAGGGCTGGCGGCCCGGCCCGACGGCGGACAAGGGCACGCGCCGCACTCCGGCGGAGGCGGGGGAGACGGCCCGGCGCCTCCTCGCGGAGGCGGAGCCGCCGCACCCGGTGTACGGGGCCTGACGGGGCCCGTCACTCCGTGAGGCGCTTGGTCGCGGCCCGCTGGCGTGCGGTCGCCCCGGTCAGGAAGCGGGTGATCGTCGCCAGCTCCTCGGTCGTGAACTCCTCGTAGAGCTCGTGGACTTCGCGCGACCAGTCCTCGAAGAGCGGAGCGAGCTCCGCGAGCTTCTCGGGGCGGGGCTCGACCAGCACCCGGCGCTTGTCCGTCGGGTGCTTCACCCTGCGGACGAAGCCCTTGCGTTCGAGGCGGTCGACGAGCCCGGTGACGGAGGCGGGGGCGAGGCCCGAGTGCTCGGCCAGCTCCTTGGCGGTGAGGGCGCCGTGCCGCTGGAGCAGGTCGAGCGTCTTGGTCTCGGTGGCGCCCAGGTCCTGCTGCGCGGCGACCGCCGAGTGGAAGGCGACGGAGGCGGCGCTGGAGTCCCGGCCGGCGGCGGTGAGGGCGGTGATCACCTCGGTGCGTCGTCCTGTGTCCTGCTCGCTCATGGGGCGCAGCCTAGCAAAATTCATTTAGTTCGGCCGAACGAAAGACTTGCGATCACGGGCGGACCCATGCCACTTTTTATTTCGTTAGGTCGAACGAAATAAAAGGAGGGGCCGAGATGTCCGCGACCGTCGCGACCGACACCACCGCCACCGGTGACCCGTACCCCGTCCACCCGCGCCGCTGGGCCGCCGCCGTCGTCATGATGGTCGCCGCCCTGATGGACCTGGTGGACGTCACCATCGTCAACGTCGCCCTGCCCTCCCTCGGCGAGGGTCTCGGCGCCTCCGAGAGCGCCCTCCAGTGGACCGTCTCGGCCTACCTCCTCGGCTTCGCCGCCACCCTCGTCGTCGCGGGGCGACTGGGCGACCGCTACGGCCGCAAGGCCCTCTTCCTCGCCGGCACCGCGGGCTTCGGCCTCGCGAGCCTCGCCTGCGGCCTCGCCCAGAGCCCCGGCCAGCTGATCGCCGCCCGCGCCGTGCAGGGCGTCACCGCCGCCGTCCTCATGCCCCAGGTCCTCGGCTCCTTCCACAGCCTCTTCCACGGCAAGGACCGGGGGAAGGTCTTCGGGATGTACGGGGCGGTGGCCGGCTTCGCCTCCGCGATCGGGCTGCTGCTCGGCGGCGTCCTCACCGACGCCGACCTCTTCGGACTCGGCTGGCGCAGCGTCTTCCTCGTCAACGTGCCGGTCTCCCTCCTCACCCTGGCCGCCGCCGTCGTGCTCGTCCCGGGCACCCGCGAACGCGCCGCCGCCCGGCCCCCGCTGCTCGGCAGCCTCGTCCTCGCCGCCGGACTCGTCGCCGTCGTCCTGCCGCTCGTCCAGGGCCGCAGCTGGGGCTGGCCGCTCCGGGGCTGGGGCCTCCTCGCCGCCGGAGTCCTCGCGGTGGTCGTGCTCGCGGCGCGCGGCTCGGTGCTGCCGGGCCGGATGTTCACCGTGCCCGCCTTCTCGTACGGCCTCGCCGTCCAGCTCCTCTTCGCCTTCGGCATGCAGGGCTTCTTCCTGGTCCTCGCGATCTGGCTGCAGGGCGGCCAGGGCTACACCCCGACCCAGGCGGGCGTCCTGATGGCCGCCTTCTCGGCCGGCGGCTTCCTCACCGCACCCGCCGCCGAACCCCTCGCGGCCAAGCTCGGCCGGTACGTCCCGACCGCGGGCGCGCTCCTCATGGCGGGCGGCTACGGCTGGGTCTGGTACGCCATGGAGGCCGCTGCTCCCGCCCACACCGGCGCCTGGCCCCTGGTCCCCGGCCTCGCCGTCGCGGGCGCCGGACTCGGGCTCCTCGTCGTCCCGCTCGTCGGCATCGTCCTGTCGGCCACCCCGGCCGAGCTGGCCGGCGGCGCGTCCGGAGTCTTCTCCACGGCCCAGCAGTTCGGCGGCGCCCTCGGCGCGGCGGCCATCGGCACGGCCTGGTTCGCGGACCTCTCGCTCGGCGCGGCGATGCCATGGGTCCTCGCCGCCTACGGGGCGGCGGCCCTGCTGAGCCTGCGGCTCCCGGCGGGCGGCCGGTGAAGCCCGCGCGTCCGTGACGAACGCCGGGGCCCGGAAGGGCTCCGGCGGTGCGCTGCGCGCGGGTCGGGAAACATCCCGGTGACGCCGTGCACACGGGATCCCCATGTTCGCGGGCAAGGAGTTAACGTCCGGCGAATTGAAGGGCGTTGGGGTTCCCGACCCCGATCTACGCGCGTCAAGATCTCAGTCATGCGAATCCCCCCTCGATTCACCCTCGCCGGCGGTGTCGCCACCGCCCTCCTCTCCTCCCTCCTCCTCGGCGCACCGGCCACCGCCGCGCCGGCCCCCGCGCCCGCCACCGTCACGGCCTCCGTCGCGGCGACCGCGGCCGTCGGGGACATCTGCTACTCGGACCTCCCCAGCCAGGCGTACACGACCCTGCGTCTGATCGACGCGGGCGGCCCCTTCCCGTACCGCCAGGACGGTTCCGTCTTCCAGAACCGGGAGGGCGTCCTGCCGTCCCACTCGCTCGGCTACTACCACGAGTACACGGTCAAGACCCCGGGCTCCTCCACCCGTGGCGCCCGCCGGATCGTGACCGGCGACTCGACGGCGGAGGACTACTACACCGCCGACCACTACGCGTCGTTCGACCTCATCGACTACGACTGCTGAGCACGTCCGGAGACGGCCGGCACGCCCGAAGGCCGCTGAGCCGCGGGCGTCCGGTCAGCCGCGGCGCGGGAACGTCCACTCCAGCCGGGTCCTGACCCGGGGGTCGTGGACGTACTCCAGGGCGGCCAGCGCCGTCTCCCGCGCCGCGCCCTCCGGATCGCCGTCCGCGAGGACCGACGCCAGCGCGTCGACGGCGCGCGGGTCCTGACGGATCGCGAGCCCGCGCGCCGCCTCCGCCGCCGTCTCCGGATCGGCGTCGCCGAGCCGCTCGGCGAGCCCCTCCCGTACGAGAGGGGTGTCGTCGGGCAGTTCGGCGAGCGCCAGCGTCGCCCAGTCCCGCACCCGCGCGTCACCGTCCCGGCTCAGCGCGAGCAGCACCCCGAGCGCCTCGACGTGCCCGGTCGGCACGATCCCGGCCAGGGCCCCCGCGACCGCCCGCCGTACGACCGCGTCGGGATGCCCGGCCGCGGCGAGCAGTTCGGGTACCGCGGCCGGATCGGCGCACGCCCCCAGCGCGGACACCACCGACAGCACCGGCTCGCGCGCCGACACCACCGAAAGCCCCGGCTCCCGCGGCGACGGCACCTGCTGCCGTGCCGACGGCCCCGGCTCCCACGCCGGCACGGGCACCGCCATCACCTCCGCCGCGAGCCGCCGGAGCACCGGAACCGCGCTCGACGCGAAGCCCGGCAGCGCGCCGAGCACCCGCGCACCCAGCGCCCGGCGCATCGGATCGCGGTACGCGCACCACGCGGCCGCCGCCACGAAGGTCTCCTCGTCGGCCCGGCCCGCGAGTTCGGCCACCGCCGTCGTCCAGTCGTCGAGCTCCGGATCGCCGCAGCGCAGGGCCCGTGCCGCCAGCTCCTCGTGCGAGGTGTGCAGTCCGAGCGCCGCCTCCAGGAGCGTGGCGATCGCCGCGTGCCCGGTCTGGCGGTCGTTGCCGCGCCCCGGAGCGCCGTTCTCCCGCAGCAGCTCGACGACGACCGTGATCCCGCCGTCCTCCCGGACCCGGCGGACCACCGCCTCGTACGTCTGCCCGCCCTCGTTCCCGGCGACGAGCCCGCGCCGCAGCTCGGCCGCGATGTCGGCGCCGATCCAGCGCCGCGCCTCCCGGAGCGCGGCCTCCCGGGAGTTCGCCCCGTGATCGAGCAGCGCCCGTACGCAGCCGGTGGAGCCGCGCCGGGCGGCGGCCACCAGCGGCAGGATCCCGTCCGGTCCCCGCCGGTCGGGGTCGGCCCCGTACTCGAGGAGTGCCCGTGCCGTGTCGGCGTACCCGAGCTGCAGGGCCCAGGCGAGGGCCGTGAAGCCGTACTCCTCCTCCTGGTCCGCCGCCGCGCCCGCCGCGAGCAGGGCCCGCACCACCTCGGTGTGCCCGCCGACGGCCGCCCCGCAGAGCGGCAGTTCATCGCCGTCCTCGCCGCTGAAGCCGCCGGGGTCGGCCCCGGCGGCCAGCAGCACCCGTACGATTCCGGCCTCGTTGCCGACGGCCGCCCGGTACAGCGCGGTCTCCCCGTCCTCCCGGCCCTCGGGGTCGGCCCCGTCCCGCAGGGCCTGTACGGCCCCGTTCTCGTTCCCGTCACGGATGGCGTCGAACAGCGTGCTCATGGGCCGACCCTGACCCGCCGTCCGGTCCTGGCGCAAATCGATTCCCGTCCCCGCCGCCCGGGGAGGCGCGGCCCGTTCGTACGCCCGTGCCAGAATCGGACCGCATGACGCACGATCACGACGACGCGACGCTCAGCGTCGGCCACGGCGACGCCGCCCTCGCGAAGCTCCTGGAGCAGGGGCTCGACGCGTTCAACTTCGCGGCCACGAACACCACCCCCGAGGACCAGGGGGAGCTGTCGGTGAAGGCCGTCGACGAGAACGGCGAGCTGATCGGCGGGCTCACCGGCTGGACCTGGAGCGGCCTCTTCGGGATCGACATGCTGTGGGTCCGCGAGGACAGCCGCAAGGACGGCTGGGGGAGCCGGCTCCTGCGCGCGGCCGAGGAAGAGGCCCGGCGGCGCGGCTGCGACCGCGCCACCGTCTCGTCCTTCACCTTCCAGGCCCCGGACTTCTACCGGCGGCACGGCTACGTGGAGACCGGCCGGGTGCTCGGCATCCCGGGCGGCGCCGAGGACGTCCACTTCCACAAGAGCCTGGTCGAGGAGCCCTCCGCGGACGACTAACCCGCGCACTCCAGCACCGTGCGGCAGACCCCGCACCGGGCCCGCAGTGCCCGCCCCGCCGGGACGCGCAGCCGCTGCCGGCAGACCGGGCAGGGGAACGAGACGCCGGTCGCGGGCGCGCCGCCGTCGAAGGCGTACGGGGCGCCCTCGACGGCCCGGCCCCGGCGCCGCTCCCAGCCGTACCGCCGGCGCTCGGCCCAGCCCGCCCCGGCGAGCGGTGGCGCCGCCCGTTCCCGGTCGGCCTCGGCCCGGCCCCGTACCCATGCCTCGTACGCCACCGCGCTGGTGAACCACGGTGACGGGTCCTCGCCGAACACCTCGGCCCGTTTGGCCAGGACGTAACCGAACTCCTCCGGGGTCAGGTAGCCCAGCTTCTGGCTCTCCACGCCGTCCCGCCGGAAGGCGTCGAGCAGCAGCCAGCCCGCGCCCAGGTACGTGGTCACGACGTCGGTGAGGATCTCGTTCTCGGCGGTGCCGGGGAAGCCGAGGCCGAGCCGGTGCAGCAGGACATGGGTGATCTCGTGGGCGAGGGCCGCGCCGACGTCCCGGCGGCGGGTCCGGAAGCGGTCGTTGAGCTCCACGAAGTACTCGGGCCCCGCCGCGAGGTCCACGGCCGCCGCGTGCTCCATCGGCCGGAAGCTCACCACCATGCGCGCCTCGGGCAGCCGCAGGTGCCGGACGAGGGCGCGGGCGACCCGCTGGGTGCCGAGGTGCAGGTCCTCGTCGTCGCCGAGGGCCACGTCGGCGGGCGGCACGCTCGCCGGGTAGCGGTGTACGCCGTCGGGGGAGAGGCGCCGGTAGAGCGCGGTGAGCGAGGCCCCGACGGTGGCGCGGTGCGGAAAGCCGTGGGCGACGCGGTCGCCCTCCTGACGGTTCGGCATACAGGACCCCCTCCGGCTCATTTTACGGTCCGGTGCGGCGTGGCCGAAAAGGCTTCCTTGTGGGGGCAGTTGAGAGTTGTCGATAATCCCGACATGACTTGACGGGCGCATGTCATCACCCGTCGAGGCAACCCCCCATGAGAGAAGGCAGACACGTGAAGCAGAACCGAATGGCCCGTGCGCTCCAGAAGCTGGCCGCGGCCGGCGCCGTCGTCCTGGCGGCCGTCAGCCTCCAGCCCACCACGGCCTCCGCCGCCCCCGCCCCCGTCGTCGGAGGCACCCGAGCCGCCCAGGGCGAGTTCCCCTGGATGGTCCGGCTCTCCATGGGCTGTGGCGGCTCGCTGATCACCCCGCAGGTCGTCCTCACCGCGGCCCACTGTGTGAACGGCTCCGGCAACAACACCAGCATCACCGCCACCGCCGGAGTCGTGGACCTGCAGAGCGGCAGCGCGATCAAGGTCAAGTCCACCAAGGTCCTCCAGGCCCCCGGCTACAACGGCAAGGGCAAGGACTGGGCGCTGATCAAGCTCGCCAGCCCGATCACCTCCCTGCCCAACCTGAAGATCGCCGAGACCACGGCGTACAACAGCGGCACGTTCACCGTGGCCGGCTGGGGCGCCGCCACCGAGGGCGGCGGCCAGCAGCGCTACCTGCGCAAGGCGACCGTCCCGTTCGTCTCGGACGCGTCCTGCCAGAGCTCGTACGGCAGCGACCTCGTCCCGGCGGAGGAGATCTGCGCCGGCTACAGCCAGGGCGGGGTCGACACCTGCCAGGGCGACTCCGGCGGCCCGATGTTCCGCAAGGACAACGCGGGTGCCTGGGTCCAGGTCGGCATCGTGAGCTGGGGCGAGGGCTGCGCCCGCGCCGGCTACCCGGGCGTCTACACGGAGGTCTCGACCTTCGCCTCCGCGATCAAGTCCGCCGCGGCCACGCTGTAGCCGTCACGGATCTCGCGTACGGGTGCCCCGGAGCGGCCTCGGCTCCGGGGCACCTTCCCGTGCTCGATCCCCTTGTTCCGTTCGTTCCGTTCGTTCCGTTCGTTCCGTCCGAGGAGTCATCCGTCCGAGGAGTCAGAGGACGCCGAGCTCGACGCCCATCTCCCCGTCCCCCTCCAGCTCAAGGACCCACACCTCGTTCGCACCCTCCCGGAGCACCGGACCCGGCACGAACAGGGCGTCCTGCGGGCCGGCCGCCGGCCAGTACCGGCCCAGGCAGAAGCCGTTCACCCACACGAAGCCCCGGGTCGCGCCCGGCAGCCGCAGCATCGCGTCCCCGGCACCCGACACGTCGAGCGTCCCCCGGTGGAGCCCCCGGCCCCCGCGCCCGGCGCCGAACGGCACCTCGGCCACCGCCGCCACCTCGAAGGCGTCCAGGCGCAGCGCCCGGGACCGGAACCCGTGCAGATACTGCCGCTCGTGCCGCACACCGCCCGCGATCCCCTTCGGCTCCGCCTGCCGAGGCCCGTAGTTGACCCGGCCGAGCGACTCGACCCACAGGTCCACCACGGCCGGACCCGCCACCGACCCGGGCAGGGACACGCTCTCCCCGTCCATGGTGTCGAGCACCCCCGCAGGGGCCCCGTCGACGTACACCACCGCCCGGTCCCGCAGCCCCGTCACCCCCAGCGGATACGGCTGCCGCGGACCCGGCACCGCCACCCGGTAGCGGACCAGACCCCGGTCCACACCGAGCTGCTCGAAGGTCGGCGGCACCGGCGTCGCCGCCTCCTCGTCGCCGAGCACCTCCAGCACCGTCTCCAGCGGAGCCCACCCGTCGAGGGTGCCCGAAACCGGGCCCGCGAGCCCGGTCGGGGGCTCCGGGACCTCTGGCAGCGGCCCCTCCGCGTACTTCGCGAGCACCTCGCGGAAGCGCCGGAACTTCTCCGTCGGCCGCCCCGCCTCGTCCACCGGCGCGTCGTAGTCGTACGAGGTCACCGTCGCCCGCACCGGCCCGTCGTGCAGCTCACCGGCCCGGTTCGCGCCCGCCCAGCCCCCGAAGTTCGTGCCCCCGTGCGCCATGTAGATGTTGACCGAGGCCCCGCACTCCAGGATCTCCCGCAGCGCCTCCGCCGCGTCCGCCGCGTCCCGCACCGCGTGCTCCGTGCCCCAGTGGTCGAACCAACCGCACCAGAACTCCATGCACATCAGCGGCCCCGACGGCTGGTGGCGCCGCAGCGTCGCGAAACCCTCCCGCGCCCCCGAGCCGAAGTTCGCCGTGGCGAGCACCCCCGGCACCGAACCACCCGTCAGCATGTGGTCCTCGGGACCGTCCGACGTGAACAGCGGAACACTCACCCCGCAGCCGCGCAACAGCTCCGCCAGCCACGCCAGATAGGCGCCGTCGCTGCCGTAACTCCCGTACTCGTTCTCCACCTGCACCAGGACCACCGGCCCGCCCCGGTCGATCTGCCGCTCCACCACCTGCGGCAGCAGCCGGCGGAACCAGTCCTCCACCGGCGCCAGGAACTCCGGGTCGAGGGTCCGCACCCGCCGCCCGAGCGGACCGGTCAGCCAGTGCGGCAGGCCGCCGTTCTCCCACTCGGCGCAGATGTACGGCCCCGGGCGCACGATCGCCCACATCCCGGCCCGCGCCACCGCGTCCAGGAACCGGCCGAGGGCGTCCGCGTCCGCGTACCTCCCCGGCTCCGGCTCGTGCAGATTCCAGGGGACGTACGTCTCGACACAGTTGAGACCCATCGCGCGCAGCATCCCGAGCCGGTGCTCCCACTGCTCCTCGTGCACCCGGAAGTAGTGCAGCGCCCCCGACAGGAGCCGCACCGGCCGCCCGTCGAGCAGAAAGTCCTCGTCACCCACAGCGAACGTGCTCATGGCCTCACCCTCGCCCTCTGGCGGCGAACCGGTCCATGGACAAAGATCGTCGCAGTTTGGACGTTAGGGCCCGCCCGTCCCCTCCCACCCCGATGGCGCCGGACGGGCCCGAGAGAGGGCTCCACCGCATGTACCACACCTGGATGCGCTATTTCACGCCCAGCCCCGTCCACCATCGCCTCGGCCTCGTCTGCCTCGGCGTCGGACTCCAGCACGGCACCCTGCCCACCGTCGGCCCCCGCACCCTCGACCACCACGTGGCCGTCGTCGTCTCCGCCGGCAGCGGCTGGTACCGGGGCGCCGACGGGCGCCGCACCACCGTCACCGCCCCCGCCCTGCTCTGGCTGACCCCCGGCACCCCCCACCACTACGGCGCCGACCCCGGCACCGGCTGGGACGAGGCCTTCGTCGACTTCACCGGACCCGCCACCACCACCTACACCGAACTCGGCTACATAGAACCCGACCGACCCGTCGTCCCCCTCGCCGACGCCGCCCCCGCCCGCGCCGCCATCAGTCGGATCGCCCGCGCCGCCCGCCCCGGCAACCCCCTCCTGGAAGTCGAGACCGGCGCCGTCGTCCACGAACTGCTCGTCGCCCTGCGCCGGGCCCGCGCCGACACCAACGCCGACGGCGACCCCGTCCTCGCCGCCCTCGCCCGCGACGCCTTCCAGCCGCTCTCCGTCGCCGAACACGCCGCCCGGCACGGCATGACCGCCGCCGAGCTGCGCACGGCCGTCCGCCGGGCCGCCGGGTGCAGCCCCAAGGACTACCTGCTCACCGTGCGCCTCGGCCGCGCCAAAGAACTCCTCGCCGCCACCGAACTGCCCGTCGCCGCCGTCGCCCGCCGGGTCGGCTACGACGACCCGGCCTACTTCTCCCGGCTGTTCACCCGCCGGGTCGGCACCGCCCCCGTCCGCTTCCGCGAGCAACAGGGACGGTCGGTGCACGGCGGCTGGAGCAACACCGTTCCGGATCCCGAAC
Organism: Streptomyces sp. NBC_00250; assembly: GCF_036192275.1. Lineage (NCBI taxonomy): Bacteria > Bacillati > Actinomycetota > Actinomycetes > Kitasatosporales > Streptomycetaceae > Streptomyces > Streptomyces sp. NBC_00250. The sequence continues at coordinate 6,776,911 of NZ_CP108088.1, forward strand.
ACCCGCCCACGATCCTCCCGAGATCCGTCTAAGCTCGCAGATCATGAGCGAGTCCACCGGCCCCCAGCAGCCCACCCCGTCCCCGCCCCCGGCCCCGTCTCAGCCAGAGTCCGTACGGGCCGAGCTGACCCGGCTGCGCGAAAGCATCGACAACATCGACGCGGCGGTCGTGCACATGCTCGCCGAGCGCTTCAAGTGCACCCAGCAGGTCGGCGTCCTCAAGGCCCGGCACCAGCTGCCGCCCGCCGACCCCGCCCGCGAGGCCCGCCAGATCGCCCGGCTGCGGGAACTCGCGGGGAACGCCAAACTGGACCCGGCCTTCGCGGAGAAACTCCTGAACTTCATCATCGCCGAGGTCATCCGCCACCACGAGACGATTGCGGACGGAGCACGCTGATGGCCCGCGTCACGGTGTTCACCCTCGGAGGGACCATCTCCGCACGCGGCGGCGACGCGGCCCGGATGACCGGCCAGGAGGTCCTGGCCGAGCTCGGCGGCGACCACGACGTCGTCCTGAACGACTTCCGCCGCGTCCCCAGCTCCACCCTCACCCACGCGGACCTCGCCGCACTCGCCGCAGAGGTCCGCGCCACCGTCGCCGCCGGCTCCGGCGTGGTCGTCGTCCAGGGCACCGACACCCTGGAGGAGACCGCCTTCCTCCTCGACCTGCTCTGCACCACCGAGCAGCCGATCGTCGTCACCGGCGCCATGCGCCGTCCCGACCTGCCCGGCGCCGACGGCCCCGCCAACCTGGCCGCCGCGCTCGCCGTCGCCGCCGATCCGGCCTGCCGCGACCTCGGCGTCCTCGTCGTCCTCGCCGACGAGATCCACGCGGCCAGGCTCGCCCGCAAGACCCACACCACCTCCGTCGCCACCTTCGCCTCACCCGGCGCCGGACGACTCGGCACGGTCGTCGAGGGCGAGCCCCGCATCCTGCTCCGCCCCGCCGTCCCGGCCGCGTTCTGCCCGCTGAAGCTCGACCCCGACGTACGGGTGGCCCTGGTGACCCTCTCCCTGGGCGACCGCGGCGAACTCCTCGACGCCGTCGACCACCGCTTCCAGGGCCTCGTCGTCGCCGCCTTCGGCGCCGGACACGCCCCCGCCTGGCTCGTCGAACCGCTCGCCGAGATCGCCCGCCGCATCCCCGTCGTCCTGGCCTCCCGTACGGGCGGCGGCGCGACCCTCTCGGACACCTACCGCGGCCCCGGATCCGAGTACGACCTCCTGCACCACGGACTGATCCCGGCCGGCGCCCTCGACCCGGCCAAGGCCCGGATCCTGCTCCACACCCTGCTGTCCAGCGGCGCGGCCGGCCCGGCCGGCTACGACCGCCCCCGCATCACCGCGGCCTTCGCCCACCTGGACGGCTCCGGACTCGCCTGAACCCGGCAGGGGGCGTCCCGCCCCCACCAGCGGAGTCTTGTCGCCACCACCCCTGCCCGACGCCGAAGGCATCGGGCAGCATAGGGCCATGTCCGTACTGACGCGCGACGAAGCGCAGACCCGTGCCCAGCTCCTCGATGTCCAGCACTACAGCGTGGACCTCGACCTCACCACCGGCGACGAGACCTTCGAGTCCACCAGCCTCGTCAGGTTCACCGCCCGCACCGCCGGGGACACCTTCGTCGAGCTGAAGCCCGAAACCCTGCACTCCGCCCTCCTGGACGACGAGCCGCTCGACCTCACCACCCTCGAAGGGAACCGGCTCCCGCTGCGCCTCGACGCGGGCGAGCACGTCCTGCGGATCGTCGCCACCATGCGGTACTCCCGTACCGGCGAGGGCATGCACCGCTTCACGGACCCCAGCGACGGCGAGTCGTACGTCTACACCCAGCTCTTCATGGAAGACGTCCAGCGCGTCTTCGCCGCCTTCGACCAGCCCGACCTGAAGGCCGTCTTCGAGGTGTCCGTCACGGCCCCCGAGGGCTGGACCGTCCTCGCCAACGGCATCACCGAGCAGCAGCCCGACGGCCGCTGGAAGGCCGCCGCCACCCCACCGCTCTCCACCTACTTCGTCTGCGTCGCCGCCGGACCCTGGCACTCGGTCCGCACCGAACACGCCGGGCTCCCCTTCGGCATCCACTGCCGCCGCTCCCTCGCCGCCCACCTCGACGCCGACGCCGACGAGATCCTCGCCGTCACCAAGGCCTGCTACGACCGCTTCCACGAGAAGTTCGAGGAGCCCTACCCCTTCGACTCCTACGACCAGGCCTTCGTCCCCGAGTTCAACGCGGGCGCCATGGAGAACCCCGGCCTCGTCACCTTCCGCGACGAGTTCGTCTTCCGCTCCGCCGTCACCGTCACCGAGCGGCAGACCCGCGCCATGGTCATCGCCCACGAGATGGCCCACATGTGGTTCGGCGACCTCGTCACCCTGCGCTGGTGGGACGACATCTGGCTGAACGAGTCCTTCGCCGAGTACATGGGCTACCAGACCGTCAACGAAGCCTGCACCGACCTCTTCCCCGACACCTGGGTCGACTTCGGCGTCACCCGGAAGGCCTGGGGCTACGAGGCCGACCAGCGACCCTCCACCCACCCCGTCGCCCCCGACCCGGAGTCCGTCCCCGACACCGCCTCCGCCCTCCTCAACTTCGACGGCATCTCCTACGCCAAGGGCGCCTCGGCCCTCCGCCAGCTCGTCACCTGGCTCGGCGAGAAGGACTTCCTCGCCGGCATCAACATCCACTTCAAGCGCCACAAGTTCGGCAACGCCACCCTCGCCGACTTCATCGACAACCTCGCCGCCGCCACCGAACGCGACGTCCACGCCTGGGCCGAGCAGTGGCTCCGCACCACCGGCGTCGACACCCTCACCCCCGCCCTCACCGGCGAGGGCCTCCGCTGGAAGCTCGCGATCGACCGCGACGGAAGCCGCCCCCACCGGATCGCCGCCGGCCTCTACGACCGCGACCCCTCCGGCGACCTCGTCCTGCGCGAGCGCCGCGAACTCGACGTGCCCCAGACCGAGCCCGCCGAGCTCACCGGCCCCCGCCCCGCCCTCGTCGTCCTCAACGACGAGGACCTCACCTACGCCAAGCTCCGCTTCGACGAGCTCTCCGAGGAGTCCGCCCTGCGCGGCCTCTCCCGCATCCCCGACGCACTGACCCGCGCCGTCATCTGGAACGCGCTCCGCGACATGGTCCGCGACGGCGACCTCGCCCCCCGCGAGTACCTGGAGATCGCCCTCGCACACCTCACCGAGGAGACCGAACTCGCCCTCGTCCAAGGCGTCCTCGGCTTCGCCCGCGCCCAGATCGCCGACCGGTACGTCACCGAGGACGAGCGGCCCGCCGCCCTCGCCACCATCGGCGAGATCGCCCGCGCGCTGCTGCGCCGCACCGAGGACGGCGACGCGCCCGGTCTGCGCCTCACCGCCGTCCGCGCGTTCATCGACAGCGCCTCCACCCCCGACAAGATCGCCTCCTGGCTCGACGAGGGCACCGTCCACGGCGGCCCCGAACTCGACCCCGAACTGCGCTGGCGCATCCTGGCCCGCCTCGCCGTCCTCGGCGCCACCGACGAGCCCACGATCGCCGCCGAACTGGAGCGCGACCCGAGCGCCACCGGCCAGGAGGGCGCGGCCCGCTGCCGGGCCTCCCTCCCCACGCCCGAGGCGAAGGCGGCGGCCTGGTCCGCCCTCTTCGACACGGACGACCTCTCCAACTACCTCTTCACCGCCACCGCCCAGGGCTTCTGGCAGCCGGAGCAGTCGGACCTCGTACGCGAGTACGTCCCCCGCTTCTACCCGGCGGCCATCGCCCTCGCCGCCCGCCGCGGCGCCGCGATGGCCGAAGCGGCCGGCCGCTACGCCTTCCCGTCGTACGCGATCGACGCCGACTCCCTGACGCTGGGAGACCACCACATGACGACCGACGAGACGACCCCGGCCCTCCACCGCAAACTGGTGGACCAGCTGGACGACCTCCGCCGAGCCCTGAAGGCCCGTACGGCCTAGGCCATGTCCGGAAAATCCCGCCTGGCCCGCGGCCAGACGGCGCTACGTTCCGGACACGACCAGGACAGACCGCGCCGCACCCCTCGGGCCCGCGCCCGGCCGGTAGCCACCGGCCGGGCTCGGGCCCGCCAGCCCAGGTAACCCGTTTGGGTTACAGCCATCGACTCCCCGGACATACCCCCACAACCCCCGGCACTCTGTCGTCCATGCGTGCCGAACCCCCACCCCTCGCCGGAGGCCCCCCCGGCCCCGATGCCCTCGGCCCCCTCCTCGACACCGTCCTCGACGCACTCCGCGCGGGAGCGGAGGAACGCGGCGGCCCCCTCCCCGCCGGCGGCCCCGAAGCGGTGGCCCGCCGCGTCGGCGCACTCGGCACCGCACTCCCCGAGACCGGCACCGGCTCGCACGAGGCGCTGACCACGATCGTCCGGGCACTGGCCGCCGGCGCCGCCGACCCCGCCCACCCCCTCTGCGCCGCCCACCTCCACACCCCACCCCTCGCCCTCGCCGCCGCCGCGGATCTCGCCGCCTCCGCCCTGAACCCGTCCATGGACTCCTGGGACCAGGCCCCCGCCGCCTCCGCCCTGGAGGCCCAGGTCACGGCCGCGCTCGCCACCGAGGTGTATCCGGACGCCGCCGCCCCCGACGCACTCGTCACCACCGGCGGCACCGAGTCCAACCAGCTCGCCCTGCTGCTCGCGAGGGAACGCCTCGGCCCGATCCGCACCGTCGTCGGCGCGAACGCCCACCACTCCTTCCGCCGCGCCGCCTGGCTCCTCGGCCTCCCCGAGCCGGTCGTCGTGCCCACCCCGAGCGGCACCCTGGACCCGGCCGCGCTCCACGAGGCACTGACCACCCTCACCGGACCCGTCGTGGTCGCCGTCACCGCCGGAACCACCGACGAAGGCCTCATCGACCCGATCCCCGACCTCGCGGACGTCTGCGCGGCGCACGACGCCGAACTCCACATCGACGCGGCCTACGGCGGCCCACTCCTCTTCAGCCGCACCCACCGCCCCCTCCTGGACGGCCTGACCCGGGCCCGCACCGTCACCATCGATCTCCACAAGCTGGGCTGGCAGCCGGCCGCCGCCGGGCTCCTCGCCGTACGGGAGGCCGCCGACCTCACCGCCCTCGGCCACACCGCCGACTACCTCAACGCCGACGACGACACCGAGGCGGGCCTCCCCGACCTCCTGGGCCGCTCGCTGCGCACCACCCGCCGCCCCGACGTCCTCAAGACCGCCGTCACCCTCCGGGCCCTGGGCCGCACCGGCCTCGGCACGCTCGTCGACGCCTGCATGGACCGGGCCCGGGACCTGGCCGATCTGGTGGAGAAAGCGCCGACGCTCGACCTGCGGGCCAGGCCGACCCTCACCACCGTCCTGTTCCGGCCGAGCGGCGCCGACGACGGAACCGTCGCCGCGATCCGCCGCACCCTCCTCGCCGAGGGCCGTGCCGTCCTCGGCCGCGCCGAGGCCGACGGCCGCCTCTGGCTCAAGGCCACCCTGCTCAACCCCCACGCCACCCCCGGCGACCTGGCCCAGCTCATCACCCTCGTGGAAGGCAGCGCGCAGCGATGACCGGCAGCACCCCTCAGCAGGACCTCGAACAGCCCCACGATCTGGTGGGCGTCGGCATCGGCCCCTTCAACCTCTCGCTCGCCGCCCTCGCGCACGGCGTCCCCGGCGGGCTCGCCGCCTCCTTCTTCGAGCAGAAACCGGCCTTCCACTGGCACCCGGGCCTCCTCATCGAGGGCGCCACCCTCCAGGTCCCGTTCCTCGCCGACCTGGTGACCCTGGCCGACCCGGCCAGCCCGTGGACCTTCCTCAACTACCTGAAGAGCCGTGAGCGCCTCTTCCCCTTCTACTTCGCCGAGAAGTTCCACATCCAGCGCGCCGAGTACGACGCCTACTGCCGCTGGGTCAGCGAGCGGCTCCCCGGTCTCCACTTCGGGCACCAGGTCGACTCGGTCCGCTGGAACCCCGAGCGGCGCCTGTTCGAGGTCGACTTCACCCAGATCGACCCGGAGGGCGAGGCCGAGGCACTGGGCCGCGCGTACACCCGCAACGTCGTCCTCGGAGTCGGCACCGAACCGTACGTCCCCGAGCCGCTCAAGCCGCTCGCCGACGCCCCCGGCGTTCCCGTCTTCCACTCCGCCGACTACCTCGCCCACCGCGAGACGCTCCTCGCCGCCGGGCACGTGACCGTCATCGGCTCCGGCCAGTCCGGCGCCGAAGTCTTCCTCGACCTGCTCCGAGCCCGTCCGGCCGGAGCCGAGCAGATCCACTGGCTGGCCCGCAGCGAGGCCTTCGCGCCGATGGAGTACTCCAAGCTGGGCCTGGAGCACTTCACCCCGGACTACACCCGCTACTTCCACTCCCTGCCCGAGCCGGTACGCGGTGAACTCGTGCCCCGCCAGTGGCAGCTGCACAAGGGCATCGACGCCGACACCATCGCGGCCATCCACGACGAGCTGTACCGCCGCACCCTGCACGGCGGCTGGCCCGACGCCGTCCTCACCCCCGGCGTCCGGGTCCGTACGGCAGGCAGGGTCGCCACCACCCAGGTGGAGCTGCACCTGGAACACCTCCAGCAGGGCACCCGCTCCCGGCTCACCACCGACGCGGTCGTCCTCGCGACCGGCTACCGGGAACGCCCGGTGGAACGGATGCTCGCCGGTCTCGACCCGTATCTGCGCCACGACTCGGCCGGCCGCCCGAAGGTCGACGAGCACTACCGGCTGGTCCTCGACCCGTCCGTCACCGGCGCCGTCCACGTACAGAACGCCGAGAAGCACACCCATGGCGTCGGCGCCCCCGACCTGGGCCTCGCCGCCTGGCGGAGCGCGACGATCCTCAACTCGATCAGCGGCAAGGAGCCGTACCCGCTGCCCCGCCGGACGGCCTTCACCAGTTTCGGTCTGGAGACACGAGAGGCGCCGAGCATCCCGGCCCAGGGCCAGAAGCTGACGCCTCTCACACAGATCGTCTAGCGGGTCCTAGAAGACCGGGACGCCGTCCCGGGTCAGCTTCCAGTCCACCGAGGCGAACAGGGCCGGGTCGACCGTCCCCTTCGCCTGCACCCACTGGATGATCGTGTTGCGGATCTCGTCCGAGTTGGCCCACAGCTGCTGGGCGCCCGCGATGTGCGGGAACGCGCCGCCGCCGCTCGCCCGGTAGTTGTTGACCGCGAGGACGAACTTCGCCGCCGGGTCCAGCGGCTTGCCCTCGAAGGACAGGTTCACGATCCGGGAACCGGCCGGCTCGGCGATGTCGATGTCGTACGTGAGCCCGGAGACGGCGTCGTAGTTGTAGTCCGGGGTGTTGTCCGCGTTGGTCAGCTTCGCGGTGTCGACCGGAGCACCCGCCGGGGTCCGGACGTAGTACTTCGCCGAGTACTCCAGGTAGTCCTTGAGCTGGGCGCCCGTCATCAGACGGGCCTCCAGGGTGTTCTCGAAGGGGTACAGACCGGCGGCGTCCTTGATGGAGACCTGCCCGGCCGGGATGCGGGCCGTGCGGGAGAAGCACGAGGCCTGCGAGAGGACCGGCAGGGCCGCGTGGGCGCCGCCCGCGAGCGCCGCCTTCACGGTCTCGGCCTGGACCACGTTGATCAGGTCGATGATCGGCTCGTCCTTCCACGGCGCGTCGACCGTGGTCATGACGGCGGTGGAGGTGCCGATGATCTGGTTGACGTACGCGACGACCTTCTTGTGCTCGTCGCCGAGCAGCCCGGTGATCTCCGGGTCCTCCGCCACCGTGTTGGAGTTGAGGACCTGCGCGGCGACCTTCTCGACGGTCCAGCAGCCCTTCTCCCACACCAGGTCGAAGTCGAAGAGGGTGAGGCGCTGGCCCCACTTCAGCGGCTCGGACAGGACGACGTCCTTGCCGGTCTCCTTGTTCTTCACCCGGTACTCGGGGATCTCGGTGTGCGCGTGGCCGACGAGGATCGCGTCGATGCCCGGCACCTGCTCGGCGACGAGCCCGGCCGCGTTCTCGATGTGGGGGAGCTGGTCACCGTACGAGGAGGTGCCGCTGGAGCCGGAGTGCGCCGAGACGATCACCACGTCCGCGCCCATCGAGCGCAGCTTGGGCACCCACTTCGCGGCCTGCTCCTCAAGACCGGGGAAGACCATCCTGCCGCTGACGTTCGCCTTGTCCCAGATGGCGATGCCGGGGTTGGTCAGGCCGAGTATCGCGACCTTGACGTCCTTGCCGTGCGGGGTGCGCAGCCGGTGCATGCTGTACGGGGCGAAGGCCGGGCGCAGGGTCTTGGCGTCGAGCGCGTTGGCGCCCAGCAGCGGGAAGTCGCACTGCTCCTCGAACTTGCGCAGCACCGGGATGCCGTAGTTGAACTCGTGGTTGCCGAGCGCGGCGGCGTCGTAGCCGATGGCGTTCATGGCCTGGGCCATCGGGTGGACCGGGCCGCGGCGGGCGGTGATCGGGTCGACCTTGGCGTAGTAGTACGACAGCTGGGTGCCCTGGATGGTGTCGCCGGCGTCGATGAGGAGGGTGTTGCGGCGGCCCTTCTCCTCGCGGACCTGGTCGACCAGGGTGGAGATCTTGGCGAGGCCGACGTCGTTGTGGGCCTTGTCGTCGAACTCCTTGTCCGTGAAGTAGTCCCAGTTGAAGACGTTGCCGTGCAGGTCGGTGGTGCCCATCACGGTGAAGGAGTACCGCTTCTGCGGACGCGGGCGGCCGTGGCCATGGGCCTCGGCCGGAACGGCGACGGCTCCGGCGACGGCCACTCCGGCCCCGGCGGCGGCCGAGCGCTCCAGGAACGTCCTGCGGTTCAGCGGCATGTGTTCTCTCCCCTTGTGGTTCTGTGCCGTCGGCGCCGACCGTGGCGCACAACGCGCGTAGATTCTGGCTCAGACTGCACGTCGGCAACAGACCTATCGGGTTACGGAGTGGGAAAGTGTTCGGTGGACGATCGTGACCGAACACGGAGGAGTCAGGACGTGACGCAGGAACACGCGACCCCGGAAGCACCCCAGGTGACGGTCCGTGGGGAGGGGCGGCTGGAGGTCGACCCGGAGCTCGCCCGGATCTGGGTGGCCGTCTCCGCCCGGGGCCCCGACCGGTCGGCGACCCTGGCCGACCTCACCCGACGCAACACCCTGGTGCTCGACCTGGTCAAGGCACAGGGATCCGCGGTGGAGAAACTGGAGACGGGCAGCTTCTCCATCTCCCCCGAGCTGACCCGCAAGGGGCGCGGGGAACGCGTGCACGCCTTCCACGGCCGGGTGCGGGTCACGGCCGAACTGACCGACTTCACCGTGCTGGGAGAGCTGGTGACCCGGCTCGCCGACCTGGAACTGACGAGCGTCGACGGGCCGTGGTGGAGCCTGCGCCCGGCCTCCCCTTCGTACGCGGAGGCGCGCCGGCTCGCCGTGACGGAGGCGGTGGCACGGGCGCGGGCGTACGCCGAGGCGCTCGGCACCTCGCTCGACTCACTCCTCGAACTGTCGGACGCGGCGAGCGCGGACCCGCTGAGGCCGACGCGGGCCGCCTTCGGCTCGGCGGCGGTGGCGTACTCGGCGGAGGGAGTCGCGGACGCCCCGCCGCTCGACCTCGAACCGCAGCGCCAGACGGTCACCGCCGAGGTCGTGGCGCGCTTCACGATGCGGCCGCCCGCACTCTGAGACCCAGGGGGCGTCCGGCGGATCATGCCCGGGGCGCGGGGCGCGGGGCGCGAAAATCGCTCATCGGAGCACCCCGGCGCACATATTCAAGACTTGTCAACAGCCTTTCACGGAAAGGTTGTTGAGTAGTCATGTCCCGCCAACTCGCTACTGGCGGGTAAGCCCTAGGCTCGACTCATGCGCCGAGCGAAAATCGTTTGTACCCTTGGGCCCGCCACCGAAACATACGACCAGATCAAGGCGTTGATCGAGGCCGGAATGGACGTGGCCCGCCTCAATCTCAGCCACGGCTCGTACACCGAGCACGAGGAGCGCTACCAGCGCGTGCGCAAAGCCTCCGACGAGACCGGCCGCAGCGTCGGTGTCCTCGCCGACCTTCAAGGCCCGAAGATCCGCCTCGGCCGCTTCCGCGAAGGTCCCGTACTCCTTGAACGCGGCGACGAGTTCACCATCACCGTCGAGCCGACGGAAGGCGACCGCCACTGCTGCGGCACGACCTACTCCGGCCTCGCGGCGGACGTCACCGCCGGTGAGCGCATCCTCGTCGACGACGGCCGCGTCACCCTGGAGGTCACCTCCGTCGACGGGCCCCGGGTGAACACCCTCGTCATCGAAGGCGGCATGGTCTCCGACAACAAGGGCCTCAACCTGCCCGGCGTCGCCGTCTCCGTCCCCGCCCTGTCCGAGAAGGACATCGAGGACCTCCGCTGGGCGCTGCGCATCGGCGCCGACGTCATCGCCCTCTCCTTCGTCCGCAGCGCCCGGGACATCGTCGACGTCCACCGGATCATGGACGAGGAAGGGCGCCGACTGCCCGTCATCGCCAAGATCGAGAAGCCGCAGGCCGTCGAGAACATCGAGGAGATCGTCGCCGCCTTCGACGGCATCATGGTCGCCCGCGGCGACCTGGGCGTCGAGATGCCCCTGGAGCAGGTGCCGATCGTCCAGAAGCGCGCCGTGAAGCTGGCCAAGCGGAACGCCAAGCCGGTCATCGTCGCCACCCAGATGCTCGACTCGATGATCGACAACTCCCGGCCCACCCGCGCCGAGGCCTCCGACGTCGCCAACGCCGTCATCGACGGCACCGACGCCGTGATGCTCTCCGGCGAGACCAGCGTCGGCCGCTTCCCGATCGAGACCGTCCGCACCATGAGCCGGATCGTCGAGGCCGCGGAGGAGGACGTCCTCGGCAAGGGCCTGCCGCCGCTGACCGAGCGGAACAAGCCCCGAACCCAGGGCGGCGCGGTGGCCCGCGCGGCCGCCGAGATGGGTGACTTCCTCGGCGCCAAGTTCCTCGTCGCCTTCACGCAGTCCGGCGACACGGTCAAGCGGCTCTCCCGCTACCGCTCGCCGATCCCGCTGCTCGCCTTCACGCCCGACCCGGCGACGCGCTCCCAACTCAACCTCACCTGGGGCGTCGAGACCTTCCTCGGCCCGCACGTCGACTCGACGGACGCGATGGTGGCCCAGGTGGACGAGGAACTGCTGCGGATCGGTCGCTGCCGGAAGGGCGACATCGTGGTCATCACGGCAGGCTCCCCGCCGGGAGTCGCGGGCTCGACGAACCTGGTGCGGGTCCACCACATCGGAGATCCGCTGACGTAGGGGTCAGTGCTTGGGACCCACGTGCGCGTCCATGAGGGCGACGGAGGCTTTGCGGGCGACGGAGATGTTGTACGGCTTTCCGTGGCGGGTGCAGTGGGTCCATTCGATGCCCAGCATGTCGAGGGTGTCGGTGTAGAGCTGCCGGATGTCGTCCGAGATGTTGGTGAACCAGTACCGCGGGTACTCGTAGCGCTTGCGCTCCCCGTTCACGATGCGAGTGGTCCAGTTCATGGTCCGGCAGCCGTCCGAGTGGATCAGCCCGCGAATGAACTCCCAGGGGTGTGCCTCGACGATCTCCTGCTGCCAGGGCTCCAAAGCGATCTCGCGTTCGTGCTTCTTGCCGGGCCCGTGCTGAGGAAACATGCATGTCCAGTGCTTCGTGAAGGACTTCACCTCGGCACACCCCTGCCTTGACCGTCGCCGAACGCTAGGCATCGGCATGACGCGGCGCATGGCGTCCTCGGCTGCGTCGATCAGCCCTGGCCATGAGGCGGTGCAGAAGATCGACAGGTGGTGCTGCTTCGTCTTGGAGGTGATGTGGCCGTCTCCGAGGTAGAGCCCCAGGAGGTAGGCGTAGGCCGGTGCGTCGAATGTCCGACCAGTGCACCTGGGGCAATCCGTCGGGTGCTGGTATCGGACGCCGCGTCGTCGCCGGTCCTCTGAGAGCCACCAACCGACCGTGCCACGCGGCACGTTGAGTTGCTCGGCGACTGCCCTATTGCTCAGACCTCGGCGGAGGAGTGCGAGCGCTTCTTCGCGAATCGAAGGATTGTGCTGCTCCATGTCGGCAGCTTGGCTCGGCAGTGACTCCCCTGCAGGGAATCGAAGGGGTGTTCACCGTGACGAGTGAAGATCGCCAACCTATAGGATTCCTTGGAATCGAAGGTAGAGTGCCCCGGGTGGGATTCGAACCCACGCTGTATGGTGTTTGAGACCATCGCCTCTCCCGCTGGGCTACCGGGGCTCCTTCGAAACGAAGGTCGGTGGCAACCTGCTGTGTCTCAAACATACAGGACCTAGGTAGGCTCATGTAGCAGTACCTGCCCCGCAACGAGGAGCCCCCGTGACCGCCCCCGAGTCGCCCCAGCCCGCCGACGACGCCGAGGCGTCGCACGTCCCGCCGCTGACGACCCGCGTCGTCATCGCAGAGGACGAGGCCCTCATCCGCCTCGATCTCAAAGAGATGCTGGAGGAAGAGGGCTACACGGTCGTCGGCGAGGCCGGTGACGGTGCCACCGCCGTCGAGCTCGCCCGCGAGCACCGCCCCGACCTCGTCATCCTCGACGTGAAGATGCCCGTCCTCGACGGCATCTCGGCCGCCGAGAAGATCGCCGGCGAGTCCATCGCCCCGGTCCTCATGCTCACCGCCTTCTCGCAGCGCGAGCTCGTCGAGCGGGCCCGGGACGCCGGTGCCATGGCGTACCTGGTGAAGCCGTTCAGCAAGAGCGACGTCGTGCCGGCCATCGAGATGGCCGTCTCCCGCTTCGCCGAGCTGCGCGCCCTGGAGCTGGAGATCGCGGACCTCTCCCAGCGCCTGGAGACCCGCAAGCTGGTGGACCGCGCCAAGTCGATCCTGCAGACCCAGTACGGGCTGACGGAGCCGGCCGCGTTCCGCTGGATCCAGAAGACGTCCATGGACCGGCGCATGTCCATGCAGCAGGTCGCCGAGGCCGTCATCGAGGACGCCGAGGAGAAGAAGGCGGCCAAGGGCCAGTAGCCCACGCCCGACGCCCCGTACGCGTACGGAGAAGGCCCGCCCCACGACGTTGTGGGGCGGGCCTTCTGTCCTTGGTGCCGACCTGGTGGGTCAGTCCTCGCCGAGGTACGCCTTGCGGACGGACTCGTCGTGGAGCAGGTTCTGGCCGGTGCCCGAGAGCACGACCTTGCCGATCTCCATCACGTGACCGTGGTCCGCGAGGGCGAGCGCGGCCTGGGCGTTCTGCTCGACGAGCAGGATCGTGGTGCCCTGGGCCTTCAGCTCGGCGATGGTCGCCATGATCTTCTGCATCATGATCGGCGAGAGACCCATCGAGGGCTCGTCGAGCATGAGCAGCTTCGGCTGGGACATCAACGCCCGGCCCATGGCGAGCATCTGCTGCTCACCGCCGGAGAGCGTGCCGGCCGCCTGCTTGCGACGCTCGCCCAGGATCGGGAAGAGGTCGTAGGCGCGCTGGACGTCCTTGGCGATGCCCGCGGTGTCCTTCCGGAGGAAGGCGCCGAGGAGGAGGTTCTCCTCGATGGTCATCCGGGGGAAGATGTGCCGGCCCTCGGGGGAGTGGGCCAGACCCAGCGAGACGATCTTGTGCGCGGGGATCTTGCGGAGGGACTTGCCCTCGAACTTGATCTGGCCGCCGACCGGCTTGAGGAGCCCGGAGAGGGTCCGCAGGGTGGTGGTCTTCCCGGCGCCGTTGGTGCCGATGAGGGTGACGACCTCACCGGCGTCGACGGAGAAGGAGATGCCCTTGACGGCCTCGATCTTTCCGTAGGCGACGCGCAGGTCCTCGACTTCGAGCAGTGCGGTCATGCGTCGTTCTCCTTGCCCGAACCGGGGTCTTGCGTGGTGTCCTCCGAGGAGGTCTCCTCGGCAGCCGGCGTCTCGTCGTCGGAGGCCTCGGGGGCCTCCGGGGCGTCGCCCGAAGGCGCGTCCTCGGCAGCCTCGTCGTCGGAGGCCTCGTCGGCCTCGTCCTCGGACGGAACCTCCTTCGCCGGAGCGTCCTTCGCCGGAGCCGCCTCGGCGGGCGCCTCCTTGGACAGCGCGTCCTTGGCGGGGGCCTCCTCCACGGGAGCTTCCTCCGCCGGCGCGGCGTCCGCGACGGGCTCGCCCAGGTAGGCGGCGATGACCCGCTCGTCGCTCTGGACGGTCTGGCTGTCGCCCTCGATCAGCTTCTGCCCCTGGACGAGCACGGCGACCCGGTCGCAGAGGTTGAAGATGAACCGCATGTCGTGCTCGATGACGAGCACGGCGATGCCCATGTCCCGGATGGCGAAGATGAGTTCCTCCGCCGCCCGCGTCTCCTGCGGGTTCATGCCGGCGGTGGGCTCGTCGAGCAGGATCAGACCGGGGTCGCTCGCGAGGGCGCGGGCGATCTCCAGCTTGCGCTGCTCTCCGTACGGGAGGTTCTTGGCGAGGTGCTGCGCCTTGTCCTGGAGGCCGATGAACTCCAGGAGTTCCATGGCCCGCTCCGTCGCCTCCGCCTCGGCCTTCTTGAAGCCGGGCAGACGCAGCAGCGCCGACCAGAGGCCCTGCTTCATCCGGGTGTGGCGTCCGACGAGGACGTTCTCCAGGACCGTCATGTTGTGGAAGAGACGGATGTTCTGGAAGGTGCGGGCGATGCCGGCGTCGGTGACCTTGAAGGACGTGGGCGGCAGGACCTTGCCCTTGTACCGGACTTCACCCTCGGTGGGGACGTAGAGGCCGGTGAGGCAGTTGAAGAAGGTGGTCTTGCCGGCGCCGTTGGGGCCGATCAGACCGACGATCTCGCCGCTGTTCACGGTGAGGTCGACATTGCGCACGGCGGTGAGGCCGCCGAAGCGCATCGTGACCCCGCGGGCGTCGAGCACGGTCTCGCGGGCGACGGGCTCCGTGGAGTCCGCGGCCTTCGTGGTGGTGGTCGTCATGGTTCAGGCACCTGCCTTGGCGAGCGTGGCGGGCGTCTCGTCCTTCTCGTGGAACTCCAGCTGGTTGCGCCGGTTGGCGATCATGCCCTCCGGGCGGAAGCGCATGAGCAGGATCAGCGCGACGCCGAAGGCGAGGAGCTGGTACTCGCCCATGAACTGGAGCTTGTTCGGGATGAGGAAGAGCAGCGAGGCACCGACCAGCGGACCGCTCATCGTGCCCATGCCGCCGAGGACGACGGCCGCGAGCAGGAAGGCGGAGTTGGGCGGGATCGGTCCGGCGAAGAGGTACTGCTCCGGGGTCACCGTGTAGGTGACGTGGGCCTGCACGGTGCCGGCGAGACCGGCGAGCGAGGCGCCGAGCGCGAAGGCGATGAGCTTGACCCGGAAGCCGTTGATGCCCATGGCGAGCGCGGCGGTCTCGTCCTCGCGGATGGCGACCCAGGCGCGGCCGATACGGGAGTCGCCGCTGCGCCGGAAGACCAGCACGACGACCGCCATGATCAGCAGCATCAGGAAGAAGTAGTTGGCGAAGCGGCCGATCGTGAAGCCGGCGATCGAGTGCTCGGCGCCGAAGTCGAACCCGAACATGCTCAGGTTCGGGATGGACGCGATGCCGTTGGAGCCGTTGGTGATGTCCGGACCGGAGGTGCCGTCGGTGTTCATGACGGCGATGCGGAAGATCTCACCGAAACCGAGCGTCACGATGGCGAGGTAGTCGCCGCGCAGTCGCAGGGTCGGGGCGCCGATGAGGACACCGAAGACCAGGGAGGCTCCGGCGCCGACCAGGATGGCGGCCCAGAAGGGGAGGTGCACGCCGAAGGGGGAGCTCGGGGCGCCCGAGACGAGGGCGGCCGCGTAGGCGCCGACGCCGAGGAAGGCGACGTAACCGAGGTCGAGGAGACCGGCGAGGCCGACGACGATGTTCAGGCCCAGGGCGACCGTGGCGAAGATCAGGATGTAGACGCCGAGCGTCGCGTACTGGTCGTCGGTCTGGGTGAAGGGGAAGAGCGCCGCGGCCGTGAACGCGCCCGCGATGGAGAGGTTCTGGTGCTTCTTGGTGAGCTGCGTGGCCTGCTGCATGAGGCCCGACTTGTTGACCGCCGCGAAGCCGAGGCCCGCCGTGATCAGGAAGCCGAGGAACAGCTCGTCGTACTCGGTGCCGATGCCGTAGGTGAAGACGCCGAGCGCCACGGCGAGGATGCCCGTGATGATCAGGATCTCGACGGAGGAGTGCATCGAGGGCAGTCGGCGCACGGGGCCGGTCGCGAAGGCGGCCTTGAAGGTGGCCCAGCCGTTGCTCCAGCTGTGCTTGAACTGGTCCCAGCCGGTGTCCTCCGGGTCGACGGGCAGCACCTTGGGCCGCTCGAAGGGGAGGGCGAGCGCGCCGAGGAGGGCGAGCAGGCTGGCGAGCGCGAGGAGTGCGCCGCCCGGCTCCAGGTTGACCGGGCCGCCGAGTTCGAGGCTGATCGCGCCGACGGTGAACCAGGCGGTGGCGAAGGAGGCGAGCGCGGCGAGCTTGAGAGCCGCGTCGGCGCCTGCCGGGGTCAGCCAGCGGGTGCCCTTGACGCCGTAGGAGGAGAGGGCGAAGAGGGTGGTGAGCAGGCCCAGGACCAGGACCTGCATCTGGAGGCCGGCGGGGGAGCCGTAGAACGTGAGGTCGCCGGGGAAGCGGGCGGTCCAGGTCCAGGCGGTGAAGCAGCTGGCGACGGTGAGGGCGCCGCCGCCCAGGGTGAGGGCGCGGGCGATGCCGATCGGCACGAAGCCGATGAGACCGGTCGCCGCAGCGGGCTCGGAGGCCGCTGCCGCCTTGGGGTTCTCGGAGATGGTGGTCATGGTGCTCACGCCCTGTCCGCGACGCGCTCGCCGAGGAGGCCTTGTGGCCGGGCGAGGAGTACGACGATGAGGAGTACGAAGGCCCAGACGTCGGCCCAGGACTGGCCGCCGAGCTGCTGCATGCCGGGGACGTGGCTGATGTACGCCGTCGCCAGGGTCTCGGCGACACCGAGGACGACTCCGCCGATCATGGCTCCGTAGATGTTGCCGATGCCGCCGAGGACCGCGGCCGTGAAGGCCTTGAGTCCGAGGAGGAAGCCCATCTTGTAGTCGACGACGCCGTACTTGAGGCCGTAGGCGACGGCGCCGACGGCGGCCATCGCGGCGCCGAGGGCGAACGCGATCATGATGATGCGGTCGGTGTTGACGCCCATGAGCTTCGCGGTGTCCGGGTCCTGCGCCGTGGCCTGCATGCCGCGCCCGGTGCGGGTGCGCATGACGAAGAAGGCGAGGAAGGCCATGCAGACGGGGGCGGCGATCAGGAGGAAGACGTCGCCGGTCTGGATGGTGACCGGGCCGAGCTCGATCGGGCCGCCGGGGATCTGCGGGAAGGTCCGGGCGGACTTCGCCTCGGGGTACTTGGCCCAGACGATCTGCTGGAGGGCCAGCGAGAGGCCGATGGCCGTGATGAGCGGGGCGAGGCGTGGGCCACCGCGGAGCGGACGGTACGCGAGCCGTTCCGCGCCGACGGCTATCGTCGTCGCGACGAGAATGGCACCGATGATCATGAGGGGCAGTGCGACCCACATGGTGGTGCCGCCGGGCAGGATGAGCCAGACCGTGAGCGCCCCGAAGCCGCCGGTCATGAAGATCTCGCCATGGGCGAAGTTGATGAGCTGGACGATGCCGTAGACCATCGTGTAGCCGACGGCGACGAGCCCGTACATGGATCCCAGTAGCAGGCCGTTGACCAGCTGCTGCGGCAGTTCGTTCACCGCATTGTCCTCCGAGACTTTCGACGGATGTGACACCGCGCGGGGAGCCAGGTGCGGCCCCCCGCGCGGTGAAGGTGGTGCTGAGTGGTGGGGTTGATCAGCCGCCGAAGGTGCCGGACTTGACCGGCTTGAAGGCGCCGCCCTCGACCTTGTAGACCGTCAGCTGCTTGTTGGTGGTGTCACCGAACTCGTCGAAGGCGACCGAACCGGTCACGCCCTCGAAGGAGACGCCCTGCATGGCCTCGACGACCTTGGCGCGCTCGGGGACCTTGCCGCCGTTGCCCTCGGTGGCCTTCTTGACGGCCTCGATGATCGCCCAGGTCGAGTCGTAGGCGTAGCCGCCGTAGGCCTCGTAGGCCTCCTTGTAGTTCTCGGCCTTGTAGTTGGCCAGGAACTCCTTGGCGGAGGGGAGGGTCTCGATCGGCGCGCCGACCGAGGTGGCGATGTCGCCGTCGGCCGCGGCCGGGCTGGCGAGCTTCACGTACTCGGGGCTGAAGATCGCGTCGCCGCCGACGACGGTGACCTTCGCGCCGGCCGCCTTGATCTGCTTGGCCAGCGGGCCGCCGGCCGGGTACTCGCCACCGTAGTAGACGACGTCGGCGCCGGAGCTCTTCACCTGGGTGGCGACGGCGCTGAAGTCCTTGGTGTCCGGGTTGATGTGCTGCGTGCCGACGACCTTGCCGCCGAGCTTCTCGAACTCGCCCTTGAAGGTGCCCGCGAGGCCGGCGCCGTAGGTCTTCTTGTCGTCGATGATGAAGGCCTTGGTCTTCTTGGCCTCCTTGAAGACGTACTGGGCGGCGAACGGGCCCTGGATGGCGTCCGTGGTGGCGGTGCGGAAGTACGACTTGTAGCCGCGCTTCTTCTCGCCGCCGCTCCAGTTGATGCCCTGGCTCAGCGACGGGTTGGTGTTGGCCGGGGAGACCTGCACCAGCTTCGCGTCGTCGAAGACCTTCTGCATGGACTCGGCGACGCCGGAGTTCAGCGGGCCGACGACGCCGAGGACGGACTTGTCGGCGACGAACTTGGTGGCGTTCTGCTGGCCGGAGGAGGGCTGCGCCTGGTCGTCCAGGGACTCCAGCTTGAAGGTGACGCCCTTGACGTAGGACTTCTTGTTGGCCGTCTTGACCGCCAGGTCGGCCGAGTTCTTGATGCCGAGGCCGAGGGCCGACAGCTCGCCCGTGAGGGGCGCGTCGAGACCGATGGTCACGGTGACGTTGCCGCCGTCACCGTTCTCGGCGGCGCCACCCTTGTCGTCGCGCGAACCACAGGCGGTGAGGGTGAGTGCTCCCGCGGTGACCGCGGTGGTGAGTATGAGCATCGAACGGTTTCGCACGAAGGGTCCTTTCCCTGGCGCGGCCCCCTCGGATGAGGCGGTGCCGTGAAGCTGCGGAGCGAGGGGTGCCGTTTTGGAACGCCGGGCCGTACTGGAGTTGGTACAGGGCCGTGCAGTAGAACGCGCCCGGCGGCGCGGTGACTGGCGGTGACTCTAAGCGCAGGTGGGGAGGGTCGGGGAGCGCCGAGGACAGGATGTGACTGTCTTGTTATGCCGACGGGGAAAGAGTGTGCGCGTCGCCTGGGAAAACCAGGACATAGAGGTCTGTAATGCGGTGTTCACATAGTGAGAACGCGCAGTTCCGCTAAGGGGCTTGAGCGATTCTTGGTACTGACGGTCCGCTCAGCGGACTCTCCGGATATCGGACAACGGCAGAAACCTGAGCGGACGAACCGGCCCCTCCGCTTCGGTATGCGCCACATCTTGTGCATGTGACACAGCGTGACGAAATCGGGGGTGGAGGGCCGCTCGGGAACGCCGAAGGGGCGGCACCCGTAGGTGCCGCCCCTTGGTCGTGCGTCGCTGGTCAGACCGCCTGTGTCACCGCTCAGGCGTTCCGGGTGTCCGGAATGTTGGACGCGTCCTTCGCGGTGACCTCACGCAGCAGACACGTCAGCCGCGCCGTGCACACCCGCTTGTCCTGCTCGTCGGTGATCACGATCTCGTACGTGGCGGTCGACCGCCCGCGGTGCACCGGCGTCGCCACGCCGGTCACCAGACCGCTGCGCACCCCGCGGTGATGGGTGCAGTTCAGGTCGACGCCCACCGCGATCTTCGACACCCCGCCGTGCAGCATCGAGCCGATCGAGCCCAGCGTCTCCGCGAGCACGGCCGAGGCGCCGCCGTGCAGCAGACCGTACGGCTGGGTGTTGCCCTCCACCGGCATGGTGCCGACGACCCGCTCGGCGGAGGCCTCGAGGATCTGGACTCCCATCCGGTTCCCCAGGTGCCCGGCCGAGAAGAGCGCCGGGAGGTCGACACCCAGCGCCGCGTACTCGTCGAGGACCTCCTGCGGGAACTTCACGTGCTGCTGCTCACCCATGCCCGGCTCCGTTCGTTTCGTACGTCTTCGTACGGCTGGTCTTCCTGAGCTGCCTGAGCAAACGCTTAGGCGGAGGCGGATTCTTCCAGACGGACGATCACGGACTTGCTCGCGGGGGTGTTGCTGACGTCCGCCGTCGACTCCAGCGGCACCAGTACGTTCGTCTCCGGGTAGTAGGCCGCGGCGCAGCCCCGGGACGTCGGGTAGTGCACCACCCGGAAGCCGGGAGCCCGCCGCTCGCTGCCGTCCGTCCACTCGCTCACCAGGTCCGCGTACGCCCCGTCTGCGAAGCCCAGAGCGGCCGCGTCCTCGGGATGGACCAGGACGACCCGGCGGCCCCCCTTGATGCCCCGGTAGCGGTCGTCGAGGCCGTAGATCGTGGTGTTGTACTGGTCGTGCGAGCGCAGCGTCTGCAGCAGCAGCCGGCCCTCCGGCACCCTCGGGTACTCCACGGGCGCCGCCGTGAAATTGGCCTTGCCGGTCTTCGTCGGGAAGCGGCGCTCGTCGCGCGGTCCGTGCGGCAAGCGGAAGCCGCCCGCGTTCGCCGCCAGACGGGCGTTGAAGTCCTCGAAACCGGGCACCACGCGCGCGATGCGGTCCCGGATCGTGGCGTAGTCGGCCTCGAACTCCTCCCAGGGCGTGGCCGATCCGTCGCCCAGGACGGCGCGGGCCATCCGCGCCACGATCGCCGGCTCGGACAGCAGGTGCGGGCTCGCGGGCGGCAGATTGCCCCGCGAGGCGTGCACCAGGCTCATCGAGTCCTCGACCGTCACGAACTGCTTGCCGCTCGCCTGCACGTCCTTGTCGGTACGGCCGAGCGTGGGCAGGATCAGCGCGCGCGTGCCCGTGACCGCGTGCGAGCGGTTCAGCTTCGTCGAGACGTGGACGGTCAGCCGGGCACGGCGCATCGCCGCCTCCGTCACCTCCGTGTCGGGCGTCGCCCCCACGAAGTTGCCGCCCATCGCGAAGAACACCTTCGCCTCGCCGTCCCGCAGCGCCTGGATGGACCGGACCACGTCGAAGCCGTGGTGGCGCGGCGAGACGATCCCGAACTCCTTGTCCAGGGCGTCGAGGAAGGCGGGCGCGGGCCGCTCGAAGATCCCCATCGTGCGGTCGCCCTGCACGTTCGAATGGCCGCGCACCGGGCAGACCCCGGCGCCCGGCCGGCCGATGTTGCCGCGCAGCAGGAGGAAGTTGACGACCTCGCGGATCGTCGGCACCGAGTGCTTGTGCTGGGTGAGGCCCATCGCCCAGCACACGACGGTCCGCTCGGAGGCGAGCACCATCTCCAGGGCCCGCTCGATCTCGGAGCGGTCCAGACCGGTCGCGGCGAGGGTCTCGTCCCAGTCGGCCTCCTTGGCCGCCGCCACGAACTCCTCGTAGCCGTGGGTGTGTTCGCGTACGAACTCCTCGTCGACCGCCCCGGCCGTCTCCAGGACCAGCTTGTTGAGGAGCCGGAAGAGGGCCTGGTCGCCGCCGATCCGGATCTGGAGGAAGAGGTCGTTGAGCGCGGCACCCTTGAGCATGCCCTGCGGGGTCTGCGGGTTCTTGAACCGCTCCAGGCCCGCCTCGGGCAGCGGATTGACCGAGATGATCCGCGCGCCGCCCGCCTTGGCCTTCTCCAGGGCCGACAGCATGCGCGGGTGGTTCGTGCCGGGGTTCTGCCCGGCCACGATGATCAGGTCCGCCCGGTGCAGGTCCTCAAGGGAGACACTGCCCTTGCCGATGCCGATGGTCTCCGTCAGCGCCGACCCCGAGGACTCGTGGCACATGTTGGAGCAGTCCGGCAGGTTGTTCGTACCGAACTCGCGGGCGAAGAGCTGCAGCAGGAACGCCGCCTCGTTGCTCGTCCGCCCCGAGGTGTAGAAGAGCGCCTCGTCGGGCGAGGCGAGCGCCCGCAGCTCCTCCGCCAGGATCGCGAAGGCCCGCTCCCAGGTCACCGGCTCGTACCGGTCGCCGCCCTCCGGCAGCAGCATCGGCTCGGTGATCCGGCCCTGCTGGCCGAGCCAGTACCCGCTGCGGGTCGCCAGGTCCGCCAGCGGGTGCGCGGCGAAGAACTCCGGGGTCACCCGGCGCAGCGTCGCCTCCTCGGCGACCGCCTTCGCGCCGTTCTCGCAGAACTCCGCCACATGCCGCTTGTCCCCTTCGGGCCAGGCGCAGCCGGGACAGTCGAAGCCGTCCTTCTGGTTGACCTTGAGCAGGGTCCGCGCGGTGCGCCGCAGCCCCATCTGCTCCTGGGCGATCCGCAGGGTGTGCCCGATGGCGGGCAGCCCGGCGGCGGCGTGCTGCGGCGGCGTGACCTGCGGTGCGTCCTGGACCGGGTCGCCGACCGGCGGCTTGCTGACCATCGCGCTCTCCCTTGAGCGGTAATCCTGCGGCGTACGTCTCCGATCCTGTCACGCGGTGGCGACAGCCCGGCACCCCGCCGGTGCGGGCGGGATCGGTGGGCGGGATTGTCAGTCGTCCGTGGCAGGATCGTCATGTGGCCGAGACAGCATCGAAGAACCCCGCAGACACCCGCCCCCGCCTGCTCCTCATGGACGGGCACTCGCTCGCGTACCGGGCGTTCTTCGCGCTGCCCGCGGAGAACTTCACCACCGCGACCGGACAGCCGACGAACGCGATCTACGGGTTCGCCTCGATGCTGGCGAACACGCTGCGCGACGAGGCGCCCACGCACTTCGCCGTCGCCTTCGACGTGTCCCGCAAGACCTGGCGGTCCGAGGAGTTCCCGGAGTACAAGGCGAACCGCTCCAAGACCCCCGACGAGTTCAAGGGGCAGGTCGAGCTGATCGGCGAGCTCCTCGACGCGATGAACGCGCCGCGCTTCGCCGTCGACGGCTTCGAGGCCGACGACGTCATCGCGACCCTCGCCACCCAGGCCGAGGCCGCGGGCTTCGAGGTCCTGATCGTCACCGGCGACCGGGACTCGTTCCAGCTGGTCTCCGACCACACCACGGTGCTCTACCCGACCAAGGGCGTCTCCGAGCTCACCCGCTTCACCCCGGAGAAGGTCCAGGAGAAGTACGGACTGACCCCCTCGCAGTACCCCGACTTCGCGGCCCTGCGCGGCGACCCGTCGGACAACCTGCCCGGCATCCCCGGAGTCGGCGAGAAGACCGCCGCCAAGTGGATCAACCAGTTCGGTTCCTTCGACGAGCTCGTCGAGCGCGCCGAGGAGGTCAAGGGCAAGGCCGGGCAGAACTTCCGTGACCACCTGGAATCGGTCAAGCTCAACCGTCGCCTGACCGCGATGGTCACCGACGTCGAGCTGCCGAAGGGCGTGACCGACCTCGCCCGCGAGCCGTACGACCGCGGGGCCGTCGCCCTCGTCCTCGACACCCTGGAGATCCGCAACCCCTCGCTGCGCGAGCGGCTCCTCGCCGTCGACCCGGGCGCCGCCGAGGACACCGCCCCGGCCCCGGAGGCGGGCGTCGAGATCGACGGCACCGTCCTCGGCGCCGGCGAGCTCGCCCCCTGGCTCGCCGAGCACGGCACCGAACCCCTCGGCATCGCCACCGTCGACAGCTGGGCCCTCGGCACGGGGAACGTCGGCGAGATCGCCCTCGCCGCCGCCGGAGGCGCCGCCGCCTGGTTCGAGCCGAGCACGCTCGACGAGGCCGACGAGCAGGCCTGGGCCGCCTGGATCGCCGATGCCGACCGGCCGAAGGTCATGCACAACGCCAAGGGCGCCATGCGGGTCTTCCCCGAGCACGGCTGGAGCATCGCGGGCGTCACCATGGACACCGCTCTCGCCGCCTACCTCGTCAAGCCCGGCCGGCGCTCCTTCGCGCTCGACGCACTCTCCGTCGAGTACCTCCACCGCGAGCTCGCCCCCGCGGCCGCCGCCGACGGCCAGCTCGCCTTCGGCGCCGACGACACCGCCGAGGCCGAGGCCCTCATGACCCAGGCGCGGGCCGTCCTCGACCTCGCCGTGGCCTTCGAGGAGAAGCTCGGCGAGGTCGGCGCACGTGACCTCCTCCACGAGGTCGAGCTGCCCACCTCCGCCCTCCTCGCCCGCCTGGAGCGGCACGGCATCGCAGCCGACCGCGACCACCTGGAGGCCATGGAGCAGCAGTTCGCCGGCGCCGTCCAGCAGGCCGTGAAGGAGGCGCACGCCTCCGTCGGCCACGAGTTCAACCTCGGCTCGCCCAAGCAGCTCCAGGAGGTCTTCTTCGGCGAGCTCAACCTGCCGAAGACCAAGAAGACCAAGACCGGATACACGACGGACGCGGACGCGCTCGCCTGGCTGGCCGGCCAGACCGAGCACGACCTGCCCGTCATCATGCTCCGCCACCGCGAGCAGGCCCGGCTGCGCTCCACCGTCGAGGGCCTCATCAAGACCGTCGCCGCCGACGGCCGGATCCACACCACCTTCAGCCAGACCGTCGCCGCCACCGGCCGTCTCTCCTCCACCGACCCCAACCTGCAGAACGTGCCGGTACGGACGGACGAGGGCCGCGCCATCCGGCACGGCTTCGTCGTCGGCGAGGGCTTCGAGGCCCTCATGACCGCCGACTACAGCCAGATCGAACTGCGCGTCATGGCCCACCTCTCCGAGGACGAGGGCCTCCTGGAGGCCTTCACCTCCGGCGAGGACCTCCACACCACGGTCGCCTCCCAGGTCTTCTCCGTCGAGCGGTCCGCCGTCGACGCCGAGATGCGCCGCAAGATCAAGGCCATGTCGTACGGCCTGGCCTACGGCCTCTCCGCCTTCGGCCTCTCCCAGCAGCTGAACATCGACCCGGGCGAGGCCCGCGGCCTGATGGACACCTACTTCGAGCGCTTCGGCGGGGTACGGGACTACCTGCGCCGGGTCGTCGACGAGGCCCGCGCCACCGGCTACACCGAGACGATGCTGGGCCGCCGCCGCTACCTGCCCGACCTCAACAGCGACAACCGCCAGCGCCGCGAGGCCGCCGAGCGGATGGCGCTCAACGCCCCGATCCAGGGCACGGCCGCCGACATCGTGAAGGTCGCCATGCTGAACGTCGACCGGGCGCTGACGGAAGCGGGCCTCGCCTCCCGCATGCTCCTCCAGGTCCACGACGAAATCGTGCTCGAACTCGCCCCCGGCGAGCGCGAGCAGGTCGAGGCCCTGGTGCGCGAGCAGATGTCGGCAGCGGCCGACCTCCGCGCCCCCCTCGACGTCTCGGTGGGCGTAGGCCACGACTGGGACTCCGCGGCCCACTGACGACGGAGCCCGGGGGAGGGCGGCCACACGGAACGGCGCCCTCTGCCGGGCCCGGGCTTCCGGGCCTGAACCGGCACCACGGGGGCGCCGCGCAGGGGTGCGGGACCGGCCCCGGAAGCTGTGCGCCAGGTGGACCAGTAAGGGAGCGGGCCCAAGGCCCGGCTCCCGAAACTGGCAGCATGCTCACGCGCCGCCGGTCCCGCCTCACCGCCTGCGCCCTGCTCGGCGCCCTCCTGGGGGCGTCGGGCACCGCCTGGCCCGCCGAGGCCGAAGCGCACCGCGCAGCCGCACTCTGCACCTCGACCCGCGACCCCACCCTCGCCGCCCGCCTGTCCCAGGACATCGCGGCCGCGCTCAAGGACCGCCACGGCCAGGTGTCCGTCGCCGTCCACGACCCCGGGCGCGGGCTGCGCTGCGGGCTCGGCGACACCCTGGCGTACGACTCGGCCAGCATCGCCAAGGTCCTCATCCTGCAGGCCGTCCTCGGACGCGCCGAGGAACTCGGCAGGGCGCCCACCGCGCCGGAGTCCCGGCGGATGAAGGCGATGATCACCACCTCCGACAACACCGCCGCCACCGAACTGTGGGCGGGCCTCTCCCGCGCCCGGCTGAACAGGGTGCTGCGCGAGGCCGGAGCCCAGGACACCGTCCTCGGCCGCGCCCGCTACTGGGGCCTCACCCGCACCACCGCCCGGGACCAACTGGCCCTGCTCGCCGCCGTCTCACGCCGCACCGAGGCGATGAAACTGATGGGCCGGGTCGTCCGCCACCAGGCCTGGGGCGTCACCGCGGGCGCGCCCCGTACGGTCAAGGTCCACCTCAAGAACGGCTGGCTGCACCGCGCCACCCATGCCTGGCGCGTCCACAGCGTCGGCATCGCACGACCGGCGGCGGGCACCACGGACACCGAGGCGGTCGACTACCGGATCGCCCTCCTCAGCCACGACAACCCCACCCTGCGGTACGGCGTCCGCACCCTGGAGGGCGTCTCGCTCGCCGTGCACCGCAGACTCTCCGGCGCCGCCGCGGCCCGCGGCTTCACCCCGCCGGAGAAGATCAGCGAGATCCCTGACGGGAGCGCTCCGCACGAGGAGCCGGGCGGCCCTCTCCCTCGGGCGCCGGGGGAGGGGTGGCCGGGGCCGGCGGCCCCGGATCCGGCGCTGCTCCCAGGAGGCGCGCCCCCGTCCCGTACAGCACGAGCCCGACGGCGAGCCCCGCGCCGGCCCCGAAGCAGGCCGTCGGAATGACGTCCAGGGGCGTCTCGATCCGGTCCCAGCCCCAGTACGACGCCCAGCGCAGCACCCGGTGGGCGACCCCGGCGAGGACGCAGCCGCCGATGAGCCCGGCCGCGAGCAGCCGTCCGCGCCGGCCCGGGACCCGCACCCGGGCCGGCAGCTCCGCACCCGGGGCGGCGGACCGGAGGGCCCGCGCCGTGAACCAGCCGAGGAGTCCCAGGGCCAGCGCCGAACCGCCGTACTGCGCATAGAGATAGACGGGGAACCCGGCCACGATGTCCCCGAGGAACGGGATCATCCGGGTCCCCCAGCGGTCGAGGTGGGTGAACGAATCCCACACCACATGGGTCGTCGAGCCGACGACCGCGGAGAGACCGAACCACCCGGCGAGCACGGCCGGGTGCCGGTCGCGCCACGCGTCGCCCCGGACGAGCCCGTACACCCGCCCGCGCCACCGGGCGGGCAACAGCGCCACGAGCGGCTCACGCACGGTCAGCCACAGGGCCACGAGCGCGGCGGTGATCAGCACGTCGGCCGTGACGATCCCGACGGGGGAGTGGGTCACGTCCCCGAGGACCATCGCCCCGGGGAAGGCCGTCGCGGCGAAATAGGTCATGTCGGGCGCGAAGGAGCCCGCGACGAGAGCGGACGCGACCAGCGGTCCGCGCGCGGTCCCGTTCCGGCGCAGCCCGGGCAGTACGGCAGCGGCATGGCTCAGCGTGAACGGCAACGGGAGTTCCCCCAGGATCCGGTGGTGACGGCCGGGGTACATCATCGGCCGCAGTGCAAGAGGCGCCCGACCCTCCGCCCGGTTCCCGCGGCAGGGGCGCCCGGCCCTCCGTCTCTGCCCGATCGTTGCCCGGAGGTGCCTGGTTCTCCGCTCCGGCTCCCGCCCGGGCCCCGACCGGCCGCCCCTTTGTGCCTGGTCGGGGAGGTCTGCAGGCAGCCGAGAGGTGACGAAAGCGTGAAAGCCGATCAGGCGCCGGTGCCCGGTGGTCCGGAGTTGGCATAGGGTCGCCGGAGGTCTCACGCGGGGAGCGTGGGACCTCAGTCGAGGGGGAAGGGACCACGGACATGTCAGCGCACTTGAGCCGCAGGCTGCGCAAGGGGGCCACCAGCGGTGCGGTGGTGGCTGCGGCGGTCGCTGCGCTCGCCGCCTCGCAGGCGCCGGAGATGGCCACGCCGCCCGCCGACAACGCCGGCGGTGACCGGACCATCGGCGCCGGGGACACCGCGCCGCCGTCCGGCGACGGCTCCGCCACCGGCGACTCGCCGTACTACACGGAACTGCCCCCGCTGGCCACGCCGAACAAGCCCGGGGCCGCCACCAACCTGCCGGTCATCACCGGGCCGGCCGAGGCCGGCATACCCGCGTCCGTGCTCTCCGCCTACAAGCGCGCCGAGCAGTCGATCCGTTCGACCGCCCCCGGCTGCAACCTGCCCTGGCAGCTGCTCGCCGGCATCGGCAAGGTCGAGTCCGGACAGGCGAGCGGAGGCCGGGTCGACGCCAACGGCACGACGCTCAAGTCGATCCTCGGTCCCGCCCTCGACGGCAACGGGTTCGCCCTCATCTCCGACACCGATCGTGGCGCCTACGACGGTGACACCAAGCACGACCGTGCCGTCGGCCCGATGCAGTTCATCCCGTCCACCTGGGCCACCTGGGGCCAGGACGCGAACAGCGACGGGAAGAAGGACCCGAACAACATCTACGACGCCGCGCAGGCCGCCGGTCTCTACCTCTGCGCCAACGACCGCAACCTCGCGCTCAAGGCGGACCTCGACCGGGCGATCCTCAGCTACAACCGCTCGACGGAGTACCTGAACACGGTCATGTCCTGGTTCACGTACTACCAGCGCGGCACCCACCAGGTCCCGGACGGCACGGGAGTGCTGCCGGTCGACCGCAGCGACGACCGGGGTCAGGGCAACCGCCGCCGTCCCGCCTCGCCGTCCCCGACGCCCCCCGCTCCGAAGCCGTCCGAGCCGGGCACCCCGAAGCCCTCTCCGACGAAGCCGGGCGGGCCCTCGGAGGTCACCCCGTCTCCGACGAAGCCGGTCACGCCGACCAAGCCCCCGGTCACTCCGCCGACGAAGCCGCCGACCGTCCCGCCGGCCCTCAAGGTCGCGCGACTCGCGACCGTCTCCACCGGAGAACTGACCGCGACCACCGAGAGCGCCTTCGCCAAGGCGGTGACGGTCGCGGCGCTCGACGCCTCGGGCACGCCGGTCACCGGGGTGAGCATCCGCTTCGAGATCACCGGCACCACAGACACCCGCTTCTCCGGCGGCGCGACGACCGCCACCGTCACCACCGGATCGGCAGGCCTCGCCGCCGCCCCCGCGCTGCGGGCGGGCGAGAAGACCGGGCCGTTCACGGTCAAGGCCACCGTGGTGGGCAACAGCTCGAAGGCGGCCGCGTTCACGGCGACCGTGACCGAACGCCGGGCGGACACCCTCGCCCGAGTCGCCGGTGACCCCCTGTCGGCCACCACCGGTACCGCCTTCACCCAGCCCGCGCAGGTGAAGGCCACCGACAAGGGCGCGCTCGCCCCCGGTGTGCTCGTCACCGCCGTGATCGTCGCCTCCGCGACGGACACCGAGGAGAGCGCCGAGGGCCCGTACTTCAAGAGCGCGGCGGGCAACGTCCGTACGCTCGTCCTGAAGACCGACGCCAACGGCCTGATCTCCCTCAAGGACCTCTTCGCGGGCGACAAGGCGGGCGAGTTCGTGCTGCGCCTGACCGCGCCCGGCGGTGGGAAGACGGAGATCAAGCTGACGGTCACCGCACCCACCCCGACCCCGGAGCCGACCCCTACTCCGACGCCGACCCCGGAGCCGACGCCCTCCGGCACCGGCTCGCCCGAGGCCTCTCCCTCGCCCTCGGCCTGACGCACCCGCCGCCCGCGCGGCCCGCGTTCCCCTCGCGCCGTTCCTCCGCCCCACCGGGCGGAGGGGCGGCGCTTCGCGTTCCCCGGTCGCGAAGGTCCGGTGACGCGACGGTCCGACGGTGTCCCGGTGCAACGTGTTCTCATCTCGCGGCCGCGTTGCTACGGTGCCCCCGCCCTGACGACCTATCAGATCGCACCCCGGGAGGCCGACCATGCGCGCCCTCGTCGCCGCCGCCATCGGACTCGCCCCAGTCCTCCTCTTCGTCCTCCTCGTCTCCGTGGTCGATCTGCCGCCCGACGGACCCACCTCGCCCAAGCCGCTGCTGACCGCCGATCCCGGCCCCAAGAAGTAGGGGGCGACCGTGCGCCGCCGAGCCAGCCTCGTCCTCCTCGCCCTCGCCGTCTTCTGCGCCGCGATGGCCCCGACCCTGCGCTGGTACGCCTTTCCCCGCCTGGCGAAGATCCCGCCGAACCAGTACCAGGAGACCGTCCTGGAGGCGAAGCCCGCGACCCTGCTCAACTACTCCACGCTCCAGGCGGAGAAGGTCGACAAGATCACGATCATCCAGACCCTCAAGGGCAATGTGGAGGAGTCGCGGCGGATCGAACGCGACGCCGGGCGCGACGTCGTCGTCTGGGACGCCCTCGCCTATGTCACGGGCCCCGACGGCAAGATGGTCTCCCAGGTCCCCGAGCGGTACATCTTCGACGCCCACACCCAGGACCCCGTCAACGCCACCGGCGAATCCGTCGACGGCGACCCGGTCCGGCGCGAGGGCATCGAGTTCAAGTGGCCGTTCCTCACCGAGAAGCGGGACTACCAGTACTTCGACGCCCAGACCCGCACCTCGGCCCCCATCCACTACAAGGGCACCCGCACCTTCCGGGGCACGGAGGTCTACTACTTCGAGCAGACCATCCCCTGGACCAAGGTCCCCATGCCCAAGGCCATGCCGGTCAAGGGCATCACCCCGAAGATCCTCGCCGACTCCGGCCTCACCCGCTGGTACACCACCAAGCGGATGTTCTGGATCGAGCCGGTCACCGGCGCCCCCGTCAACGGCGAGGAGATCCACAAGGAGGAGCTCCGCAACGCCAAGGCGCTGATGGGCCGCGACACCCTCACCGTCTTCGAGGGGCACGTGAAGATGCGCGAGGACTACATCAAGAGCGTCGGCGAGATGGTCTCCTCCAACCGCTTCACGATCCTCCTGCTCGTCTCCTACCTCCCCTGGAGCCTCACCTTCCTCGCACTGCTCCTCCTCGCCCTCGCCCTCTGGCTGGAGGCCCGCTCCCGCCACCCGGCGCCGGCCCCCGCCACGGCCCCGGTCACCCCTCCCGTCTGAGCCGCGCGCTCGTGAACCGGGTCGGCTCCGCCGCCGACGGGTCCTCGGGCCACGGGTGCTTCGGGTACCGCCCCCTCAGCTCCGCCCGCACGGACCGGTAGCCGTCCCGCCAGAACGACGCCAGGTCGGCGGTCACCGCCGCCGGCCGCCCGGCGGGGGAGAGGAGATGGACGAGCACCGGGACACCCGCCACCCGAGGGGTCTCGGCCAGACCGAACATCTCCTGGAGCTTCACCGCGAGCACCGGCCGCTCACCCCCGTACTCGACCCGGATCCGCGATCCGCTGGGCACCTCGATCCGCTCGGGCGCCAGCTCTCCCAGCCGGCCCGCCTCGCCCGACGCCCACGGCAGCAGCCGCCGCAGGGCGTCACCGGCGTCGATCCGCCCCAGGTCGGCGCGGCGCACCAACCGGGACAGCTCCGGCTCCAGCCACTCCCCGGCCCGCTCGACGAGCGACTCGTCCGCCACATCCGGCCACGGTTCCCCCACCTCACGGTGCAGAAAGGCGAGCCGCTCGCGCAGCTCCCCGGCCTCCCGGCTCCACCGCAGCAGCCCGAGCCCCTCGCGCCGCAGGCCGTCGAGCAGCGCCTCCCGTACGAGCGAGGGCTCGGCCTTCGCCCCGAGCGGCCGGACCGTCAGCTCGACCGCGCCGAGCCGGTCCACCGAGCGGGCGACCACGTCCCCGTCCTCCCAACGGACCTCCTCACCGGTGGACCGCAGATGTCCGGCGGCCCGCCGCGCCATCTCCTCGTCCACCACCGCGGCCAGCCGCACCCGTGCCGTGGCGTCCCGTGCCGTACGGTCCGCCACCGCCACGGCCAGCCACGGACTGGACCGCAGCCCGGACCCCTCGCCGAGCCGCGCCCCGCTGCCCGACACCATCAGATAGCCCCCCTGTTCCCTGGCCCTCGCCACCCGCTCGGGGAAGGCGAGCGCCGTCACCAGACCGGCCACCGCGTCCTCGCCGATCGCGGAGGCCGCACCCGCCCCGGCGCCCCCGCCCACCGCGTCGGCCGCCGACCGCTCCAGTCGGCGCG
Source organism: Streptomyces sp. NBC_00250 (assembly GCF_036192275.1). Taxonomy (NCBI): domain Bacteria; kingdom Bacillati; phylum Actinomycetota; class Actinomycetes; order Kitasatosporales; family Streptomycetaceae; genus Streptomyces; species Streptomyces sp. NBC_00250. Next base: position 6,808,583 of record NZ_CP108088.1, read on the forward strand.
CCTCCGCCTTCCAGCGGGCGCCGTACCCGTCGGCGCCCCGGCGGGCGGCGCGCCAGGCCGCCGCCAGATCGTCCCCGTAGTCGCGCGGCGGCTCCTCGCTGAGCAGCGCCACCACCTCCGCGGCCCGCCGTGCCCCGACCTCCGGCGCACCGTCGAGGAGGGCGCGGCCCAGCCGGGGATGGAGCCCCCGCCGGGACATCCGTACCCCTCTGTCGGTTGCCCGGCCGTCCGCATCCACCGCTCCGATCGAGTCGAGGACCGACCGGGCCGCCGTCATCGCCCCGGCGGGCGGAGCGTCGAGCAGCGCGAGCCCCTCCGCCGTCGGGTCGCCCCAGCAGGCGGTCCGCAGGGCGAAGTCCGCCAGGTCGGCGACCTTGATCTCCGGGGACGGGAAGCGCGGCCTGCCTCCGTCGCTCGCCTCCGCCCAGCAGCGGTAGACGAAACCGAAGGCCTCACGGCCGGCCCGGCCCAGACGCTGGGTCGCCGTCGCCTCGGAGACCGTCACCGTCGCCAGCGAGCCGAGACCCCGGGCGTGGTCCATGCGCGGCTCACGGGCGAGCCCCGAGTCCACGACGATCCGCACCCCCGGCACCGTCAGGCTGGACTCCGCCACCGAGGTCGCGAGCACCACTCTGCGCCGCCCGCCCGGCTCCGAACCACGCAGCACCGCGTCCTGCACCGCCGCGGGGGCCCGCCCGTGCAGCTGGAGCACCTCCGCGTCGACGTCGGCCAGCATCCCGGCCGTCCGCGCGATCTCCCCCGCACCCGGAAGGAAACAGAGGACGTCTCCCTCGTGCCGCTCCATCGCGAGCCGCACCGTCGCGGCGACGTGCCGGAGCAGCGCCGGGTCCACCCACGTGCCGTGCGCCGGCCGGATGCCCGAGGGCGGCGCCGCGAAGGAGACCCGACAGCCGTGCCCCTCGCCCTTGCTCCACACCACCGGCGCCGGGCCCGTGCCGTCCAGGGAGGTGAGGAGATCCGCCCAGGCCGCCGCGTCGCTGGTCGCCGACGCGGCGATCAGCTTCAGCTCCGGCCGCAGGGCGGCCCGCACGTCCACGAGGAACGCCATCGCCGTGTCGGCGTCCAGATGCCGCTCGTGGCACTCGTCGAGCAGGACCACGTCCACACCCGCCAGCTCCTGGTCGCGCTGGAGCCGCTGGAGCAGGATGCCCGTGGTCACCACCTCGACCCGGGTCGAGGGACCGGTCCGCCGCTCCCCGCGCACCGAGAAGCCGACCGTGGAGCCGACCTCCTCGCCGAGCAGCCACGCCATCCGCCGGGCCGCCGCCCGGACCGCCATCCGCCGCGGCTCGGCCACCAGGACCCGCCGCCGCGGTCCGTCCCCTATGAGACCCGCGAGCGCGAGCGGCACCAGCGTCGTCTTGCCGGTGCCGGGAGGTGCGGACAACACGGCCGTACCGCGCCGGTCGAGCGCGGCCAGCAGCTCGGGGACGGCATGGCGGACGGGGAGACGGTCGAGTGCGTCGTTTCGGATCACGCACTCAGTCTCGTACGCGACGCGAAAAGGTGGGCCCCGTTGTCCACAGGGCCCACCTATAAAGAGGACTGATCCTCAAAGAGGACTAATCCTCGCGCTCGCAGACGAAGATCGCCGTGCCCGGGATCAGGTTCCCCCGCAGCGGAGACCAGCCGCCCCACTCCTGGCTGTTCCATTCCGGCCATTCCGGTTCGACCAGGTCCAGCAGCCGGAACCCGCCGGCCACCACGTCCCGCACCCGGTCGCCGACGGTCCGGTGGTGCTCCACGTACACCGCACGCCCCTGCTCGTCCTGCTCCACGTAAGGGGTGCGGTCGAAATACGAGGCGGCGATCGAGAGGCCCTCGGGGCCGGGTTCGTCGGGGAACGCCCACCGGATCGGGTGCGTCACCGAGAACACCCACCGGCCACCGGGGCGCAGCACCCGCCGCACCTCGCGGAACACCTTCACCGGGTCGGCCACGAACGGCACCGCGCCGTACGCCGAGCACGCCAGATCGAAGGAGCCGTCCCGGAAGGGGAGGTCGCCGGCATCGGCCTCCACCAGCGGCACGTCCCCGCCGATCCGCAGCGCGTGCTGGAGCTGCCGGTGCGAGAGGTCGAGGGCCACCGGCCGCGCCCCCTGCGCCGCCAGCCACCGCGAGCACTGCGCCGCGCCCGCGCCGATCTCCAGGACGTCGAGGCCCTTCAGCGAGGAGGCCGGTCCGAGGAGCCCGGCCTCGGCCTCGTCGAGTCCTTCCGGACCCCAGACGAACCGGTCGTCGCCGAGGAACGATCCGTGATCGCTCTGGTACTCGTCGGCGTTCCTGTCCCACCAGCCACGGCTCGCCCGACTGCTCTCCGCGTCCCCCGCGTCACGCCGGGTCGCTTCCGCCTCCTCCTCGGCCGAGTCGGAGGGGACTTCGTGTTCGTACTCTTGGTTCATCTCGCCCGCCGATGTAGTTTGCGCTCAGTGCCGCTGTGCGCGGATCCCGCCGATGAGGCGTGGATGGACACGAGTTGGTGCCGGAGTTGAGTAGATCTGCCCCGGGTGCGCGCTTCGCGCATTGACCCTGTCCGGCCGCCCCCGTATGCTAAAGGTTGCGCTGCGGGCCTGCGCGCCTCAGACGGAGCAGGCCGCGCTCGTACCTGTTGTATGTCCCCTCGGTTTTCGAGGCTCCTCCCCTGTGTGGGAAGGGTGCCTCATTGGCTGTCCGGCTTCTTGGTGCGATACGGGCTCTCGGCGTAGCAGTACCTACGACTTTCTGTCCGTAACCGGAGCCCTTTCCCACATGACGAGCAGCACCGAGACCACCGCCACCAGCACCACCCCGCAGGTTGCGGTCAACGACATCGGTAACGAGGAAGCCTTCCTCGCCGCGATCGACGAGACGATCAAGTACTTCAACGACGGCGACATCGTCGACGGCGTCATCGTGAAGGTCGACCGGGACGAGGTCCTGCTCGACATCGGTTACAAGACCGAAGGCGTGATCCCGAGCCGTGAGCTCTCGATCAAGCACGACGTCGACCCGAACGAGGTCGTCAAGGTCGGCGACGAGATCGAGGCCCTGGTTCTCCAGAAGGAGGACAAGGAAGGCCGCCTGATCCTGTCCAAGAAGCGCGCTCAGTACGAGCGTGCCTGGGGCACGATCGAGAAGATCAAGGAAGAAGACGGCATCGTCACCGGTACCGTCATCGAGGTCGTCAAGGGTGGTCTCATCCTCGACATCGGCCTCCGTGGCTTCCTGCCGGCCTCCCTCGTCGAGATGCGTCGCGTCCGCGACCTCCAGCCCTACGTGGGCAAGGAGCTCGAGGCGAAGATCATCGAGCTGGACAAGAACCGCAACAACGTGGTCCTGTCCCGCCGCGCCTGGCTCGAGCAGACCCAGTCCGAGGTTCGCCAGACGTTCCTCACCACCCTGCAGAAGGGTCAGGTCCGCTCCGGCGTCGTTTCCTCGATCGTCAACTTCGGTGCCTTCGTGGACCTGGGTGGCGTCGACGGTCTCGTGCACGTCTCCGAGCTGTCCTGGAAGCACATCGACCACCCGTCCGAGGTTGTCGAGGTCGGCCAGGAGGTCACCGTCGAGGTTCTCGACGTGGACATGGACCGCGAGCGTGTCTCCCTGTCGCTGAAGGCGACGCAGGAGGACCCGTGGCAGCAGTTCGCCCGGACCCACCAGATCGGTCAGGTCGTCCCGGGTAAGGTCACCAAGCTGGTTCCGTTCGGTGCGTTCGTCCGCGTGGACGAGGGCATCGAGGGTCTGGTCCACATCTCCGAGCTGGCCGAGCGCCACGTGGAGATCCCGGAGCAGGTCGTCCAGGTCAACGACGAGATCTTCGTCAAGGTCATCGACATCGACCTCGAGCGTCGTCGCATCAGCCTCTCGCTGAAGCAGGCCAACGAGTCCTTCGGTGCCGACCCGGCCTCGGTCGAGTTCGACCCGACCCTGTACGGCATGGCCGCGTCCTACGACGACCAGGGCAACTACATCTACCCCGAGGGCTTCGACCCCGAGACCAACGACTGGCTCGAGGGCTTCGAGACCCAGCGCGAGGCCTGGGAGACCCAGTACGCCGAGGCGCAGGCTCGTTTCGAGCAGCACCAGGCTCAGGTCATCAAGTCCCGCGAGGCCGACGAGGCCGCCGCTGCCGAGGGTGCTGCCGCCCCGGCCGCCGGCAACGCCGGTGCGGGTATCTCGGGTGGTTCGTACTCCTCGGAGTCGGACGACACCTCCGGCGCCCTGGCGTCGGACGAGGCGCTTGCCGCCCTGCGCGAGAAGCTGGCCGGCGGCCAGAGCTGAACAGGCTCTCCGCTGAGCGCTAGCCGCTAGCGAATCGAGGCCCGCTCCCCTTCGGGGGAGCGGGCCTCGGTCATTTCCCGGGGGCCCGTGCCCGACGGGTCGGCTCAGGGCGTGACGGGGATGTTCGTCAGGCCGTTGCCGCCGGTCACGGTGTTCGAGGCGTAGACCGTGGTCGGGCAGGAGCCGCTCCGGTTGGTGACGTTGATCGCGAGCCGCTGCGCGCCGGTCGCGCCCGTCAGGTTCGAGCGGTTGCCCTTGAAGACCGTGCCGCAGCCCCAGCCGCTCTGCTGCGTGTGCGTCTCGAAGCCGTTGTTCGTCGTGTTCACGCCGGTGTTGTTCTCGACGAGGACGCCGTTGCCCTTCACGTCGACCCAGGAGTCGTCGAAGTTGGCGCCGGTCAGCCCGCGCCCGTCGAAGGTGTTGCCGACGATCCGCGCCCCGGTGGTGCCCTCCTTGATGTCGACGCTCTCGCCGCCGACGTCCGGTCCGATGACGTTGTTCAGGATCTGCGCGCCGTCGCTGCGGTCGCCGAGGTTGCCGGCGGTCCCGACGTACACGCCCTCGCCCATGCCCCGGCCGTCGTTCCCGGTGTCGTAGATCTTCGAGTTCTTGATGACGCCGTTCCTGCTGGAGTTGCGGAAGTGCACGCCCTCCATGTCCAGGTCGTGCACGGTCACCCCGTCGATCACCACGCCGTCCGCGGTGTCGGCCATGATCCCCTTCTGGCCGCCCGTCACGGTGACGCCCTTGACCGTCCAGTACGAGGCGCCGTTGAGGTGCAGTCCGTATCCGCCGCCGGCGGTCAGCACCGCGCGGGAGGAGCCGGTCAGGGTGATTCGGGCCGAGGAGGTGCCCGGGGTCGTGGCCTTGAAGTTCCCGGTGTACGTGCCGTCCGCGAGGTGGATCGTGTCGCCCGGCCGGGCGTTGGTCAGCGCGGTCTTCAGCTGGGCGGCGGTCGAGACCTCGATGGTCGCCGCCGAGGCGGGCGGGGCGACGAGGGGAACGGCGAGGAGCGCGGGGAGCAGGGGGAGGAGCAGCGTTCGGGTGCGCATGGGGGTGCCTTCCGTGCGGGGACGAGGGAGTGTTCCTGTATGTGCACGTTGGTCGAGATGCTGAACGCGATGCTGTCCCGAGACGGTAGGGAGAGGTGATGACCCTGTCAAGGTCTGGACCAGTGACCGGAGTTCGCCCCGCGCCCCGCCGGGAGGCCGACCCGCTCCCGCCGGGAGATCGGCCGCCGGAAGATCGTGCGGCACGGGAATGGCGGTGCCGCCCGAGACGTTTTCAGAGAGAACACGAGGAGGAGCGGTAATCGTGCTTGATCCCCAGGATTTGTACGAATGGGACACCAAGGGCCTGGCTGTCGTCGACCTGGCACTGGCGCAGGAGTCGGCCGGGCTGGTCATGCTGTACCACTTCGACGGCTACATCGACGCGGGGGAGACCGGTGAGCAGATCATCGAGGGCCTGCTCGACACCCTGCCCCACCAGCTCGTGGCCCGCTTCGACCACGACCGGCTGGTGGACTACCGTGCCCGCCGCCCGCTGCTGACCTTCCGGCGCGACCGCTGGACCGCGTACGAGACGCCGTCCATCGAGGTCCGCCTCGTCCAGGACGCCACCGGCGCCCCCTTCCTCGTCCTCTCGGGCCCGGAGCCCGACGTGGAGTGGGAGCGCTTCGCCGCCGCCGTCCGGCAGATCATCGAGCGACTCGGCGTGCGTCTCTCCGTCAACTTCCACGGCATCCCCATGGGCGTGCCGCACACCCGGCCCGTCGGCCTCACCCCGCACGGCAGCCGCACCGACCTCATGCCCGGCCACCGCAGCCCCTTCGACGAGGCCCAGGTTCCCGGCAGCGCCGAGGCCCTCGTCGAGTACCGGCTCACCGAGTCCGGCCACGACACCCTCGGTGTCGCCGCGCACGTCCCGCACTACGTCGCCCGCTCCTCGTACCCGGACGCGGCGCTGACCGCCCTGGAGGCCGTCACCGCCGCCACCGGCCTCGTCCTCCCCGGTGTCGCGCACTCCCTGCGGACCGAGGCCCGGCGCACCCAGACCGAGATCGACCGCCAGATCGGCGAGGGCGACGAGGAGCTGGTCGCGCTCGTGCAGGGCCTTGAGCACCAGTACGACGCGGCGGCCGGTGCCGAGACCCGTGGCAGCCTGGTCGCCGAGCCCGTCGACCTGCCGTCGGCGGACGAGCTGGGCCGCGAGTTCGAGCGCTTCCTCGCCGAGCGGGAGGGCGACGCCTGACCCGTCCGGGGCAGGCCCTAAGCTGCCGCTCATGCTGAAGGTGGGCCTGACCGGCGGGATCGGCGCCGGCAAGAGCGAAGTGTCACGGCTGCTCGTCTCGTACGGGGCCGTGCTGATCGACGCGGACCGGATCGCCCGCGAGGTCGTCGAGCCCGGGACACCGGGGCTCGCGGCCGTCGTCGAGGCCTTCGGGGAGGGCGTCCTGACCGGGGAGGGGGCGCTCGACCGGCCGAAGCTCGGCTCCATCGTGTTCGCCGACGCCGACCGCCTCGCCACCCTCAACGCCATCGTCCACCCCCTGGTCGGGGCCCGGTCGGCGGAACTGGAGAGCCGGGCGGGTACGGGAGACGTCGTCGTCCACGACGTACCCCTGCTCGCCGAGAACGGGCTCGCACCGCTGTACGACCTGGTCGTGGTCGTGGACGCGTCCCCGGAGACCCAGCTCGACCGCCTCGTACGGTTCCGCGGCATGGTCGAGTCCGAGGCGCGGGCCCGGATGGCCGCCCAGGCCACGCGCGCGCAGCGCCTTGCCGTCGCGGACCTCGTGATCGACAACGACGGACCGCTCGACGCGCTCGAACCCCAGGTACGCAAGGTCTGGGACGAACTGGCGCGCAGGGCGGCGGACGGGGCCTAGCCCGTGTCCGGAGAGTCCCGCCCGGCCCGCGACGCCTGGCACGACCCGGAGGGTGTCCGGCGGATCATGGCCGGGGCCCGTCCGCGTGGGCGCCCGGCGGAATGAGGGTGCCGGGTCCGGTGTTCAACCATCGGATCGAGGGGAAGGATTCCATGGTGGCCGACAGAAACCCGGAAACGCACGTCATCGACTTCCGCGCCGCCGAGCACCTGCTGGCCGCCCGGGATCCCCGTGGCGCCGTGAAGCTGCTGGACTCCGTGATCGCCGCGCACCCCGAGAACACCGCCGCGCGCCTGCTGCGGGCCCGGGCGTTCTTCGCCGCCGCGCAGCTGCGTCCGGCGCAGCTGGAGTTCGAGCTGGTCCTGGAGCGCGAGCCGGACAACGCGTTCGCGCACTTCGCCCTTGCCCGTACCTTCGAGCGTTCGGGTCTGACCGCCCAGGCCACCCGGCACTTCCGTCTCGCCGCGGCGCTCGACCCGAAGCCGGAGTACCTCCAGGCCGCGGGCTTCGACACCGAGCAGTAGGGCCGGTGCGGCGGGGCGCTCAGCGTCCCGTGCCGCCGTGGTCGGGTTCGTACGGCGGGATGTTCCGGCCCGGCTGCCAGTGCGGGCCCTGACGTATGTGGTGCACCACCATCGCCAGGTCGCACACGACCACCAGGAACAGCACCCCGCAGGCCGCCGCCCAGCCGGGGCGGCCCACCAGCGAGAAGACGGTCGTGCCGAAGGCGGCCCAGAGCAGTCCCCACATGCCCAGCCAGAACCGCATGCGCAGGGGACTGCGCGCGGTCACCGGTTCGTTCCCGGAACGCATGACGGTCACCCTCTCCCGTCGGTGCCCCGAAGGGCCTCTTCCAGGATGGACCCCGCGGTGGGGTGAAGGGAACCGGTCAGTGGATGACGCTGTAGCTGCGCCACGGCAGGGCGCCCGGAGCGACCCTGTAGCTGGTGTTCATGGGGAGGTAGATGTTGTGCTTCCCCTGGCAGTCGGGCGTCGAGTACAGCCTGATGTCGACCAGGGTGTTGTTCTCGACCCGGTGCACCCCGCTCGGGGCGAGGAGGCGGTGGCAGCCGTTCACCGAGGGGCTCGTCACGGTCACCACGACCTCACGGTCCGTCTCGTAGGAGAGCGTGCCGACCATGGTGCGGCCCAGGCTCGAACAGCCGGCGACGGCGAAGGTGAGCAGCACGGCCCCGGTGGCGGTCGTGAGACGCCGGCGAACGGACATGTCGGTTCCTCTTCTGTCGGGGTCCGGGTCGGTGTTCCGGTGGCACCTCGGGTGCACCCGGTTCAGGCCCACCCTCGCGCCCCCGGGCGCCCGTGTCATCCGTTGCTGGGCCGCCCGGGCGAACCCGCCTGTCGGCCGTTGTCAGACCCCCGCCGTAAGGTCGGAGAACCGGTCGCCGTTCGTCACCGGAGGGAAGGAGCGCGGAGCCGTGGCACACACCTGGACGAGCAGCGCCGCCGTCTTCCTGCCGGCCGCCCTGCCCCGTGAGGGCCGCGTCGCCTTCTGGGCCCCCGACGGCGACGCGCTGCCGGACCCGGCCGAGAGCGGTGCGGAGCGCGTCGAGCTGACCGTCGCCCGACGGCACGGCAGCGGTGCCCGAGGCCGGGCCGTCCCCGCCCTGACCCTCCCGGTCGACGCCGCCCTGCCCCACCTCGTCGCGGCCCGCCGCCACCCGGCCGCCCACCCCGCCACCGCCGGCTGGGGCGCCGCCGCCCTGCACGCCCTGCACCTGGTGGCCCGCGGCCGCATGCTGCCGGGTCTGACCGCCGACGACCTGGACGCCTGGCGGGCCGGTCCGCTGGACGCCGAGGACATCGCCCATCTGCGGGCCGTCGCCGCCGCCCTGCCGTACGAGGCGCACGCCGTGCCCGTCCCCGGGAGCGGCCCGCTGCGACTGCCCGACCCCGAGGCCCTCGTGCGCGCCTTCCTCGACGCCGTCGCCGACACCCTGCCCCGCACCCCGGCCGCCGCCCACGCGGTCGGGGCGCCGTTCGCGGCCCGCGCCCCCCAGCACCTGCCCCATGCGCGTGCCTGGGCCGCCGAGGCGGCGGCCGGGATGGACGCGGGCGTCCGGGTCTCGCTCCGCCTGGACTTCTCGCCGTACGAACTGTTCGACACGACGGACAGCGCCCATGGCACCGACACCGCCGAGACGCCCCCGGGCGAGCGCCACGCGGCCGCGGCGCTCCTCCAGGTCCACAGCCTCGCCGACCCCACCCTCGTCATCGACGCCACGGCCCTGTGGGCGGGCGACGGCGAGCACTTCGGGCCCCGCGCCCGGATCGACGCCGTCCTCGCCCTGCGCCGGGCGGCCCGCGTCTGGCCCCCGCTCGCCCGGCTCCTGGAGCGGGACGTGCCCGACGTCCTCGCCGTCACCGAGGACGAGCTGTACGAGCTGCTCGGCCCCGCCGCCGCCCGGCTCGCCGACGCCGGGGTCGCCGTCCACTGGCCGCGTGAGCTGGCCCGCTCGCTCAGCGCCTCCGCCGTCGTCCGGGCCGCCCAGGCCGCGCCCGGCTCGGCGACCGACGGCACCGCGTTCTTCGACAGCGAGGAACTCCTGCGGTTCAACTGGCAGCTGGCCCTCGACGGCGATCCGCTCACCGAGCGGGAGATGGACCACCTGGCCGAGGCCCACCGGCCGATCGTGCGCCTCCGCGACCAGTGGGTCGTCGTCGACCCCGACCTCGTCCGCAAGGCGCGCAAGCGGGAACTCGGCCTGCTCGAACCGGTCGACGCCCTGGCCGTCGCCCTCACCGGCACCGCCGAGGTGGACGGCGAGACCGTGCCCGCCGTCCCCGTCGGAGCGCTCGCCGCGCTCCGCGACCGGCTCCTGGCCGGACCCGAGGACGTGCAGGCCCCGCCCGGCCTCACCGCCACCCTCCGCGACTACCAGCTGCGCGGCCTCGCCTGGCTGGACCTGATGACCTCGCTGGGTCTCGGCGGCTGCCTCGCCGACGACATGGGCCTCGGCAAGACGGTCACCCTCATCGCCCTCCACCTGCGCCGCGCCCGCCGCGCCCCCACCCTCGTCGTCTGCCCGGCCTCCCTGCTCGGCAACTGGCAGCGGGAGGTGGAGAAGTTCGCCCCCGACGTGCCCGTCCGGCGTTTCCACGGCGCCGACCGTGACCTCGACGGCGCCGACGGCGGGTTCGTCCTCACCACCTACGGCACCCTGCGGACGAGCGCCGCCCGACTGGCCGAGCGGGAGTGGGGGATGGTCGTCGCCGACGAGGCCCAGCACGTCAAGAACCCGTTCTCCGCGACCGCGAAGGCGCTCCGCGAGATCCCCTCGCCCGCCCGGGTCGCCCTGACCGGCACCCCCGTGGAGAACAACCTCTCCGAGCTGTGGGCGCTCCTCGACTGGACCACCCCCGGCCTCCTCGGCCCGCTCAAGGCCTTCCGCTCCCGGCACGCCCGCGCCGTCGAGAACCACGAGGAGATCGAGCACGAGGAGGCCGTCGAGCGGCTCGCCCGGCTCGTACGGCCCTTCCTGCTGCGCCGCCGCAAGTCCGACCCCGGCATCGTCCCCGAGCTGCCGCCGAAGACGGAGTCCGACCATCCCGTCTCCCTCACCCGGGAGCAGGCCTCGCTCTACGAGGCGGTGGTCCGCGAGACCATGGCGCAGATCGAGGAGGCCGAGGGCATCGCCCGCCGGGGCCTCGTCATGAAGCTGCTCACCTCCCTCAAGCAGATCTGCAACCACCCCGCGCAGTACCTGAAGGAAGCGGCACCGCGCGGCAGCGGAACCTCCCGCCTCGCCGGCCGCTCGGGGAAGCTCACCCTGCTCGACGAGCTCCTCGACACGATCCTCGCCGAGGACGGCTCCGTGCTCGTCTTCACCCAGTACGTGACGATGGCGCGGCTCCTCGCCGACCATCTGGCCGCCCGCGGCATCCAGGCCCAACTCCTCCACGGCGGCACCCCGGTGGCCGAGCGGGAGCGGATGGTCGACCGCTTCCAGGCCGGCGAGGTCCCCGTCTTCCTGCTCTCCCTCAAGGCCGCGGGCACCGGCCTCAACCTCACCCGGGCCGGCCATGTCGTCCACTTCGACCGCTGGTGGAACCCCGCCGTCGAGGAGCAGGCCACCGACCGGGCCTACCGCATCGGGCAGACCCAGCCGGTGCAGGTCCACCGGCTCGTCGCCGAGGGCACCGTCGAGGACCGCATCGGCGAGATGCTCCGCGCGAAGCGGGCCCTGGCCGACGCCGTCCTCGGCTCGGGCGAGGCGGCCCTCACCGAACTGACCGACCGGGAGCTCGCCGACCTGGTGTCCCTGAGGAGGCCCTCGTGACCATGCCACGGGGCGCCCGCGGCGCAGCCCCCCGCCACGACGACCGCCGCCGCAGCTTCCCGCAGGTCGCACCCCGCGAGGCTCCCGACGGTCGGTTCGCCGCCACCTGGTGGGGGAACGCCTGGGTGGAGGCACTGGAGGACACGGCCCTGGACGTGGCCCGTCTCGCCCGCGGCAGGGCGTACGCGGGACGCGGGCATGTCGACGCGATCACCGTCACTCCCGGCCGGGTCGTCGCCTATGTCCACGGCAGCCGGCCCCGCCCGTACCGCACCGAGATCAGGATGCGGACCCTCGGGGACGACGGCTGGGAGCGGTTCCTCGACGAGGCCACGGCCCGCCCCGACCACATCGCCGCCCTGCTCGACAAGGACGTGCCGCACGCCCTGGGGGCGGTCACCGGTCTGCTGCCCGCGCCGGGCGACCTCGTCCCCGACTGCTCCTGCCCGGACGACGGTTACCCCTGCAAGCACGCCGCCGCCCTCTGCTACCAGGCCGCCCGACTCCTCGACGAGGACCCGTTCGTCCTCTTCCTGATGCGCGGTCGCGGGGAGCAGGAGCTGCTCGCCGAGCTCACCCGGCGCAACGCGGCCCTGTCCGCCGCCGAGACGACCGCCGCCGCACCCCCGATGCCCACCGTCCCCGCCCGTGCCGTGTTCGCCGCGACGGAGCGGGCGGGGCTGCCGCTGCCTCCTCCGCTGCCGCTTCCGGACCGCCCCGGTCGCCCCGCCGTCTTCCCGCCCGACCCCGACGCCCCCGACCCGCTCGCCCTCGACCTCCTCGCCTCCGAAGCCGCCGCCCGCGCCCACGCGTTCCTCGCCACCGGGCACGACCCGGTCGCCGCGCTCAGCCCGTGGCAGGACGCCGTCCGGCTGGCCGCCGCACACCCCGGCTCCGGGCTCACGGCCACGACCCGGGCCCTCTACCGCGACCTGGCGTACGCGCTCGACCGGACCCCCACGGACCTCGCCAGGGCCGTCGCCGCCTGGCGTCAGGGCGGCGCCGCCGGTCTCGCCGTACTCGAAGAGCCGTGGGATCCGCCCGCGGGTCCGTTCGACCGTGCCCGGCCCGCGCTGCTCGCCGCCGATTTCCCCGCCTTCCGTCCCTGGCGCAACCGCCTCTCCACCGAGTCCCTGCAGCTCCGCCTCGGCCGTGACGGCCTCTGGTACGGCTACGAGTCGGACGCCGGACGCGAGGACTGGTGGCCGCGCGGCACCCCCGACCACGACCCGGTGGGAGCCCTCACCGACCTTCTGGGGCGCTGACCGACACTCGAACGGGGCCCACTCGATGGAGTGAAACCCGTCAACGGCCGGATCCGGCACGTGCGTTTGTCGCGTTGATTCCGGTACGGGCACTTGCCCGCACACCTCCGGAAGGCAGGAAGCCATGAGGCAGATTCGCCGAAGTGGTCTGGCCACACTGTTGGTCACGGGTGGGGCGCTCGCCCTGTCGGCGGGCGCCGCGCACGCCGACTCCGGCGCACAGGGCGCCGCGGTCGGCTCGCCGGGCGTCGGCTCCGGCAACACGGTTCAGCTGCCGGTGCACGTGCCGGTCAACGTCTGCGGCAACACGGTCAGCGTCGTCGGCCTGCTCAACCCGGCCTTCGGCAACCGCTGTTCCAACCACTCCGCCGAGAAGGAGCCCGACGGCTACGGCTCGGAGGACGGCGGCGGGTCCCACAAGGACGAGCCGGGCACCCCGCGCGGCGGGGAGCAGGCCGGCGGTCACCACGGCGGCGGTCAGCACGGCGGCGGCTCCTCCGACGGCGGCTCGTCCAACGGCGGCGGGTCCACGGCCGAGACCCACGTCGCGGGATCTCCCGGCGTCCTCTCCGGGAACGGCCTCCAGCTGCCCATCGACCTCCCGGTGAACGTCAGCGGGAACTCGGTCAACGTGGTCGGCATCCTCAACCCGGTCTTCGGCAACACCTCGGTCAACGGCCCCTCGAAGCCCGAGCAGCCGATCGAGACGCCGACGCCCCGCCCGCAGACCCCCGTCCGGAACGTGCCGGTCCCGCAGACCGAGACCGAGACGGAGAAGCCGGCCGCCCCGGCGCCCAAGCCGCAGGGTGGGACGAGCACGGTCGCGCTGGCCGCCACCGGTTCGGACAGCGTCGGTTACACGTCCGCCGCGAGCGCCGCGCTGCTGCTCGGCGGAGCCCTGCTGTACCGTCGCGCGCGCCGCGCCGGAGACCAGGCCTGAGGGTCCCGACCACGCGGTCCGGCCGACGCGCACTGACACCCGAGCTGTCAGCCGCGTCCCCGGCCGAGGGCGCTCTCGCCACCGCGACGCCAGGCCCGGAGCACCGCCTCGATGGCGGGAGCAACCCTCGTCCGGGCCTGGTGCCGAGGAACCCCCTGCATCAGCAAGGTGTCGTACGGCGTGTCGACATGGCGCACGGAGGCGCGCACGGCCGCCGTGACGGCGCCTCGGTCGAGCGAGCGGCCGGCCGCCGTGCGCCCCACCCGTCCACTGCCCTTCGCGGAGGCGTGGACGGCGATCTCCGTGGCCCGGTCCGCCGGGATGGACGGAAAGAGCCGCAGGACCTCCGACCGGAGGACCTCGGTGATCTCCACGTCGAGCGCCGCGCGCCGTACCGCGTCCCTCGCCCGGCGCCTGGCCCGCGCCTCCGCGTCCGCCAGGCAGGACAGCTCCGCCTCGGCGAGTGCCGCCTCCTCGACGAGCAGGCCCTGACGCTCGTAGCGGGTGCGGCGCCTGTTGTGGCGTACGACCACCGCCCAGAGCGCGCTTCCCTCGCGGGCCCGGCGGGTGAGCGCCGTGTCGCCCCGGCGCAGGAAGACGAGATGCCCGAGGTCGGCGCAGTCCAGACAGACCGGGGAGTTGAACTCGACGATCATCCGTTCGAGGGGGCCCTGCCGGCACTCCGAGCAGCGGCGGCGCTTGAGCGGCTCGACGACCACGGGCGCGACGAGATCCATGTCCGCGCCCCCGTTCAGCGGACGCCGGGCGCGGCGGCGGCGATGAACACGGCGAGCGCTTCCTTCGCCTCCGCCGAGCGGCGGGCGCGCTCGGCCTCTCCCTCCGCATCGTGCATGCAGTGGGTCTGCTCGAACGCGGCCTCGGCCAGTCGGCGGACGTGCGGGTCGTCGCAGACCAACTGCACGCGGAAGAGGGCTTGGCGGGCGGCGGTGCGCTGCCGGTAGGAGGCGTGGCGGGACTCCTCGGCCTCCTCCGACCCCGGCTCCTCGTGCGTCCGGAACCAGCGGTCGTTCTGGCTGTGCCGGTAGTCGACGACCGCGCCCGCGTAGGCACTGTAGGTCGAGATCCGCTCCTGGCGGAGCTGCTCGGTCCGGGCCAGCGAGGCGGTGCGCTCGGTGGCCCGCCCCTGGAACCAGTGCGTCGCGATGACACCCAACAGGGTTCCCGCCACCGCTATCAGCGCCACATCCATGACCGGGCGCCCCCTCCCGTCCGCCGTCCTGTCCATCGGCCCGAAGGATCTTCAGGCTCTCAGATCATGACAGTCGAGGGGGTGTCACGTCACGGTCGCCTGCTCACTGCCGGTAGCCGCTGAGGAAGCGGCCGATGCGGCTGATCGCGGCGTCGAGGTCGTCGGCGTACGGCAGGGTCAGGATGCGGAAGTGGTCCGGGCGGGGCCAGTTGAATCCGGTGCCCTGGACGACCTGGATCTTCTCCCGCAGGAGCAGGTCGAGGACGAACTTCTCGTCGTCGTGGATCTTGTGCACGGCGGGGTCGAGGCGAGGGAAGGCGTACAGCGCCCCCTTCGGCTTCACACAGGAGACGCCCGGGATCTCGTTGAGCTTCTCCCAGGCCCGGTCGCGCTGTTCGCGCAGCCGGCCCCCGGGGGCGGTCAGCTCGTGGATCGACTGCCGGCCGCCGAGCGCGGCCTGGATGGCGTACTGGGCGGGGGCGTTGGGGCAGAGCCGCATGGAGGCCAGCATGGTGAGGCCCTCCAGATAGTTCCTGGCGTGCTGTTTCGGGCCGCTGACGACCAGCCAGCCGGAGCGGAAACCCGCCACCCGGTACGTCTTGGAGAGCCCGCCGAAGGTGAGGACGACCACGTCGGGGGCGAGGGAGGCGGCCGGGTAGTGGACGGCCTCGTCGTAGACGATCTGGTCGTAGATCTCGTCGGCGAAGACCATCAGGTGGTGACGGCGGGCGAGATCGAGGATGCCCTCGACGATCTCCTTCGGATAGACCGCGCCGGTGGGGTTGTTGGGGTTGATGACGACGATGGCCTTGGTGCGGTCGGTGATCCTCGACGCCATGTCGTCGAGGTCCGGGTACCAGTCGGCGGACTCGTCGCACAGGTAGTGCACGGGCTTGCCGCCCGCGAGTGTGGTCACCGCCGTCCACAGCGGGTAGTCCGGGGCGGGTACGAGGATCTCGTCGCCGTCCTCCAGGAGGGCCTGGACGGCCATCGAGATCAGCTCGGACACGCCGTTGCCGAGGAAGACGTCGTCGACGTCCACCTCCGGCACGCCCATGGACTGGTAGCGCTGGGCGACCGCGCGCCGGGCGGAGAGGATGCCGCGCGAGTCGGTGTATCCATGGGCCTTGGGGAGCATCCGGATCATGTCCTGGACGATCTCCTCGGGCGCCTCGAAGCCGAAGAGCGCCGGATTGCCGGTGTTGAGGCGCAGGACGCTGTGGCCCGCCTCCTCCAGCGCGTTGGCGTGCTCGATGACCGGGCCCCGGATCTCGTAACAGACCTCGCTCAGCTTGCTCGACTGCCGGAACTCCATGTCCGACCTCCCCAAGTCCCCGGAATCAGTGTTGCTTGGTTTTACCAAGTTCGAGCTTGGAAAGTCCAACAACATGTCTAGACTGCGTCGCATGCCACGTCAGCCACGCCGCCGCAGCTACGACCAGCACTGCGCCGCCGCGCGCGCCCTCGACCTCGTCGGCGACCGCTGGACCCTGCTCGTCGTCCGCGAACTCCTCGCCGGGCCGCGCCGCTACACCGACCTCCACGCCGACCTCCCGGGCGTCAGCACCGACATGCTCGCCGGCCGCCTCAAGGACATGGAGAGCGCCGAGCTGGTCACCCGCCGCCGACTGCCCCCGCCCACCTCGGCGTTCGTGTACGAGCTCACCCCGCGCGGACGCGAGCTGCTGCCCGTGCTGCGCACCCTCGCCGCCTGGGGGGCGTCCGACCTGGGCGAGCCGCGGCCCACCGACGCCGTCCGCGCGCACTGGTACGCGATCCCGCTCCTCGGGGCACTCGCCGAACTGGGCGAGGGGGTCGTCCAGGTGACCCTGGACGAGGGCGAGTTCCACGTACGAGTCGGGGGTGACGGAGCCGTGTCGTACGGGGACGGGGTGTACGGCGCCGGTACGGCGGAGGTGGCGGACGTCCGGCTGAGGACCGACACGGCGACCTGCCGGGCCCTCGCGGGCGGGGAGTCGACGCTCGCCGAGGCGGTCGAGTCGGGGCGCGCGGTGCTGGAACGGCCCGTGCGGGCCGCCCAGTCGTAGCCGGCTCCGGAACCGGCCATCCCGGGCATCGGCCCGTCCCGGGCATCGGCCTGTCCCGGGCATCGGCCCGTCCCGGGTGTCAGCCCCGGTCCGACACCATGCCCAGGCTTCGCGCCAGCCGGTCCCGGGCCTCGGTCTGCGCCGCGATCCGCGCGTCGAGCACGGCCAGCCGCTCGCGGGCGATCTCCAGGCCGCGGGCGGACGGTGGGGCCGAGGGCACGTCGCCGTCCAGGCAGGACCGGAACGCGGACACGTCGTCCAGGGTGAGGCCGGCGTCCAGGAGGTACCGGATGTTCGACACCCGCGTCACGGCGTCCTCGCCGTACACCCGGTATCCGTTGGCCGCGCGTTCCGACGCGATCAGCCCCGCCGTCTCGTAGTGGCGCAGGGCGCGCGGCGACACCCCGGTCCGTCGGGCCAGTTCACCGATGCGCAAGGACGCCACCTCCTCGCTCAGTCGTATCACGCGACCAGCGCACCCCCGTCGACGGGCAGGACCGTACCGGTCAGGAACGAGGCGTCGGGCGCCGCGAGCGAGGTGATCGCCCAGGCGACCTCCTCGGGACGGCCGATCCGGCCCAGCGGAACGTGCGCGAGCTGCCAGGCCCGCAAGGCCGTCAGCTGCTCGGGGGAGAGGCCCATGTGGTCCGCGATCGGGGTCTCGATCGGGCCGGGGGCGACCGCCACCACCCGGACGCCGTCGGGCGCGAGCTCCACCGCCCAGCAGCGGGTCAGGGTCTCCAGGGCGCTCTTGGTCGCGGGATAGACGGAGTTGGCCGGCCAGCCGCGCTGGCCGATCGTCGTCGTCACGTTCACCACGACGCCACGCGACGTCCGGAGCGCGGGGAGGGCGGCCTGGGTGAGGAGGACCGGAGCGACGAGGTTGGTCTCCAGGAGCGGGGCGATCACGGAACGGTCGAGGGTGCCGAGCGGGCCGCCGAGGGAGATCCCGGCGTTGTTGACGAGCACGTCGAGGCGGCCGTGGCCGGTCACGGCGGCGCGCACGATCTCCTCGGCCGCGCCGTCCGCCGTGATGTCCGCGACGAACGGGTGGATCCCGGGATGTCCTTCGGCGGTCTCCCGCAGCGGCTCGGCCCTGCGGCCGACGGCGAGGACCGTCGCCCCCTGCCGTGCGAAGGAGCGGGCGGCGGCCCGGCCGATGCCGGTGCCCGCACCGGTGATGACGACGACCCTGGTGGGTGTGGTGGTGTCCATGGCGCTGATGGTCGAACAGTGACGCCAGTGACAAGGTCAAGCCGTGGTGTGCGGCGTCAGTGCTCGGGGGAGAGGAACTCGAGCCGGTTCGCGTGGCAGTCGGTGGTGTAGAAGCGCCGATGTCCCGGGAAGTTGTCGTCCCACGTCACCTCGACGCCCCGGGCGGTCAGACGACCGGCCAGGCCGTCGATGTCGGCGACGAGGATGCCCGGGTGCCCCTTGCGGGACGGGCGGAAGTCCTCCTCGACCCCCAGGTGGATCTCCAACGCGTCCGAGCGCACCCACAGCCCGCCGCGGGCCGCGAGCACCGGAGGCTTCTGGATCTCGGTCATGCCCAGCACGTCCACATAGAATCGACGGCACACCTCCTCGTCGCCCGGCGGCAGGGCGAGCTGCACATGGTGCAGCCCGAGGCCGAAGGGCGAGGCCGCCCCCGTGGTCTCGTAGGGCAGTGGCTGCTGACGCCGACTCATGGGCGACGGATCCTCTCCTCCGCGGGGCCGTGCGGTCGTCGCCCGGCGCCGATCACAGTAATGCCGGGGGTGTCGGCCGGTGCACGTCAGGGGGAGCAGCGGGCAGGATGAGCGGGATGCGATACGAGGCGATCACCTGGGAACGGCTGGCGGAGGCGCTCGCCCGACGGCTCGACGGGGCCGCTCCGGCCGAGGGGAGCGGCCGGCTCAAGGTCGCCGTCGACGGGCCGCCCGCCGCGCCCGGCGGCGAATTCGCCGAACTGCTTGCCGAGGCACTGCGGACACGCGGGCGCTCCGTCCTCGTCGCGGGGACCGGCGGCTTCCTGCGGCCCGCGTCGCTGCGGTACGAGTACGGGAAGCAGGACCCTGACTCGTACTACAGCGGGTGGACCGACACCGGGGCGCTGTGGCGGGAGGTCTTCGGACCGCTGGAGCCCGGTGGAACCGGGCGCGTGCTGCCCGATCTGTGGGACCCGGTGAAGGACCGCGCGACCCGCAGCCCTTACGTGACGCTGCCGCCCGGCGGGGTGCTCGTGCTGCACGGGCCCTTCCTGCTCGGCCACTGGTTCCCCTTCGACCTCACCGTGCACCTGCGGCTCTCGGCCGCCGCCCTCGCCCGGCGCACCGAGGAGGCCTGGACGCTGCCCGCCTTCGCCCGGTACGAGACGGAGGTCGACCCCGGCGGGACCGCCAACATCGTCGTGCGCGCCGACGACCCGCGCCACCCGGCCTGGACGGGGGACGTCTCCTAGGGGAGGGCTCGCGGCCCGCCCCCGTCAGTCGCCCGTCAGCCCCTCCGGAGGTCTGCCGCCCACCACCGTGACCGCCTCCGCGCCCGCCCGGCAGCCCGCCTCGGCCGCCTTCGCCGGGTCCGCGCCCGCGAGCAGGGCCGCCAGGAAGGCCCCGGTGAAGGCGTCGCCCGCGCCGGTCGAGTCCACCGGCCGCACCGGAGGCGCCGTCACCCGCGCGGTGACCGCGCCGTCCTCGGCGACCAGGGCGCCCGCGGCCCCGAGGGTGACCACGACCAGCGGGAAACGGCGGCTCAACCCGGCCGCCGCCACCTCCGGTTCGGCGCAGCCGGTGAGCGACCGGGCCTCGTCGGCGTTGGGCAGCAGAACCTCGGCGCCGTCCGCCGCCGCCAGGAATCCGTCCACTCCCAGCTCCGCCAGGAACCCCGCCGAGGCCGGGTCCACGCTCACCGGGACCCCCGCCTCCCGTGCGTCCCGCAGCGCCAGCCGGGCCGTCTCGCGGCTCGGCGCGGCGAAGAACAGATACCCGGAGAGATGCAGCCGGGCCACGCCGTCGAGCAGGCCGGCCGACCAGTCGCCGGGGGAGAGGCGCAGGGCGGCGCCGCTGTCGGTCAGGAAGGTGCGCTCCGCCGAGGAGTCCACGAGTGCGATCACGGTGGCCGTCGCCGCCTCCGCGTCCGGGACGAGCAGGGGGCGCACGCCCGCGCGCCGCAGCGCCCGCTCGTGCCAGCCGACCGCGTCCGTACCCACCCGGCCGAGGAGCCGCACCTCGTCGCAGCCGGAACGCGCCGCCCAGCAGGCCGCGTTGGCCCCCGCACCGCCCGGGAGGGTCCGGATCTCCGCCGCCGTGTCCGTGGCGGGGGTCAGCGGGGTCCGGTGCCGGGCGACGACATCCGTGACCACGTCGCCGACGACGAGCAGCGCACCCGCCGCCCGGCTCACCGGCCGCCCGCGCCGGACGTCCCCGCGCCGGACGTCCCCGTGCCGGACGTCCCCGCGCCGGACGTCCCCGCGCCGTACGCCCCCGCGATCCTCGCCGCGAGCCGCACATTGCCCCGTACCGCCGCCAGGTTGGCCTCCAGGGACGCCCCTTCCGTGTGCACCGTCAGATGTTCGAGGAGGAACGGCGTGACCGCCTGGCCCGTGATCCCCTTCTCCTTCGCCGCCGCCAGACCACCGGCGAGGACCCGGTCGTGCAGGGCGGGATCCAACTGCTCCGTCGACGGCACCGGGTTGGCCACGATCAGCGCGGCCCGTGGCCCGCCGAGCCGGTCCTGCGCCCGTATCACCCCGGCCACCTCCTCCGGGGTCCGCAGCGTCCAGTCGACGGGCTCGCCCGAGGAGGTGAGGTAGAAGCCGGGGAAGTGCTCCGTGCCGTACCCCACGACCGTCACCCCCAGCGTCTCCAGGCGCTGAAGGGTCGCGGGCACGTCGAGGATCGACTTGACCCCGGCGCACACGACGGTGATCCCGACCCGGGCGAGCAGCCGAAGGTCGGCGGACTCGTCCTGCGTCTCGGTCCAGGCGCGGTGCACGCCGCCGAGGCCGCCGGTCGCGAACACCCGTAGGCCGGCCGCGTCCGCGAGCCAGGCCGTCGCCGAGACGGTCGTCGCCCCGGTCGCCCCGGTCGCCAGGGCGGGGGCCAGGTCACGGTGCCCCAGCTTCCGCACGGCCGGGTCCTCGGCGATCCGGGTCAGGGCCGCCCGGTCAAGGCCGACCCTGGCCGTGCCGTCGACCACGGCGATCGTGGCGGGGACGGCGCCGCCG
Source organism: Streptomyces sp. NBC_00250 (assembly GCF_036192275.1). Classification (NCBI taxonomy): domain Bacteria; kingdom Bacillati; phylum Actinomycetota; class Actinomycetes; order Kitasatosporales; family Streptomycetaceae; genus Streptomyces; species Streptomyces sp. NBC_00250. Next base: position 6,829,719 of record NZ_CP108088.1, read on the forward strand.
GCCCGTACCAGCTCCTCCAGTTCCAGGGCCACGGCCAGGTTGCGCGGGCGCGGCAGACCGTGGGCGATGATCGTCGACTCCAGCGCGACGACGGGACGCCCCTCGTGGAGCGCTTCGCGTACCTCTTCGGACACCTGTGTGGACATGTCCCATTCCTGGCGCGACCACGTGCCCCGCAAACCTCGCCGGCGAGCTCCAGCCACACGGTGGGGGCTTCCGCGGAATCCGTGGAAGGCGCCTTCGGAATCCGTCACGGGGTGCCCGGCGCGGTCGTCCGCGCCCGGCGCGCCACCCGTCCGGCGCTGCGCCGAAGGGGTGGTGCGGATTTCGTCGTCGTGCCGGGATCCGGGCATCGCGCCTGGTGGGAGGCGAAGCGGAGGGGTTCCGTCCAGCCGGTCCCGGCCTCGGGGCGGCCCTGGACCCCCGCTACAGTCACCGCCCATGACGACACATGACCAGCCCTCCTTCGCCGTGCACATCCCCGACGCGGAGCTTGAGGTGGAGCCGCTCGACCCCGCCCAGATCGTCTCCGGCACGCCCGAGGTGACGGGCAAGGTGCTGTGGGAGTCGGCCGACGGCAAGCAGCTGCGCGGCATCTGGCAGATCACGCCCGGCGTCGTCACCGACACCGAGGCCGACGAGCTGTTCGTGGTGGTCTCCGGCCGGGCGACCGTCGCCGTCGAGGGCGGGGCCACCCTGGAGATCGGGCCCGGCGACGCCTGCGTGCTGCGCGAGGGCGACAAGACGACCTGGACCGTGCACGAGACCCTGCGCAAGGCGTACCACATCAGCCTCTGAAGTCCCTTAAGCCCCCTGAAGTCACAGGGGACGGCCACGAGTTGAGGGTCTGGTAGGAAACCTTCCTATCGGCTAGCATCCCGGCAGCGGCTCGGCGCGGCGCCCCACCCCAAGGGGCGTGACGCGCTCAGTGAGAGCTCTGACCCGGCCGCCGAGCACCACCCCGCCGTGTGGCGCCCCGAATCGCCACCCGGCCGGTCGCCCGTGTCCGTACCCCACGGCACGGGCGCCCCGGCCCGCGCCGCGCGGCCGGTCCGTGGTGCGCCGCACCGGTGTCCAGCTCTCGCCGACCCCACAGGCCAGGGAGCCCAGGTATGCGCCTGAACGCCTCAGCCCCACCACGCCGCACCACCACCCCTCTCCCCTTCGTCCTCGCCGCCGTGCTGCTGCTCGTCGGCGGGCTCCTCCTCGCCCTTCCGGACCGGGCCGGAGCCGCCGCCGACGTCCTGATCTCGCAGGGCCGACCGGCCACGTCCTCCTCCGTCGAGGACGACACCTTCGGCCCGGAGAAGGCCTTCGACGGCGTCTCCACCACCCGCTGGGCCAGCGCCGAAGGCGTCGATCCCCAGTGGATCCGCGTCGACCTCGGCCCCTCGGCCACCGTCTCCCGCGTCAAGCTCGTCTGGGAGGCCGCCTACGCCAAGGCCTACCGCGTCGAGATCTCCACCGACGGCACCACCTGGACCCGCCTCGCCAACGAGACCGCGGGGAACGGCGCCACGGACGACTGGACCGGACTCACCGGCCAGGGCCGCTACCTCCGCGTGTACGGGACCGCCCGCGGCACCTCGTACGGCTACTCGCTCTTCTCGGTGGAGGTCTACGGCACCACCGGCACCACGGAGCCGCCCACCGGCTCCTTCACCGTCGTCGCGGCCGGTGACATCGCCGCCCAGTGCACGGCCTCCAGCAGCTCCTGCGCCCACCCCAAGACGGCCGCGCTGGCCCAGCGGATCGCGCCGTCCTTCTATCTGACGATGGGCGACAACCAGTACGACGACGCCCTGCTCTCCGACTTCAAGAACTACTACGACAAGTCCTGGGGCGCCTTCAAGGCCAAGACCCGCCCCGTGCCCGGCAACCACGAGACCTATGACCCGGCCGGCCCGCTCGCCGGCTACAAGTCGTACTTCGGCTCGATCGCCTACCCGCAGGGCAAGTCCTACTACAGCTACGACCAGGGCAACTGGCACTTCGTCGCCCTCGACTCCAACTCATTCGACGACGCCGCGCAGATCCAGTGGCTCAAGGACGACCTCGCACGGAACACCAAGGGCTGCGTCGCCGCCTACTTCCACCACCCGCTGTACTCCTCCGGCGGCCACGGCAACGACCCGGTCTCCAAGCCGGTCTGGCAGATCCTCTACAACGCCAAGGCCGACCTGGTGCTCAACGGGCACGACCACCACTACGAGCGCTTCGCCCCGCAGGACCCCAACGGGCGTGCCACCGCCGACGGCATCGTCGAGATCGTGGGCGGCATGGGCGGCGCCGAGCCCTACGACATCGAGACGGTCCAGCCGAACAGCCAGAAGCGGATCAGCGGTCCGTACGGCGTCCTGAAGCTGGACCTCACCGACACCACCTACACCTGGCAGTACGTCGGCACCGACAACCAGGTGAAGGACTCCGGCCCGACCTACACCTGCCACTGATGTACCTCGCGACCACCGGTCGCCGCGACGCGCCGCCCGCCCCCTCGGGGGTCCGGCGGCGCGTCCCCGGCACCGTCCTCGCCCTCGGCGCGGTCAGCCTGGTCACCGACGTCTCCTCGGAGATGGTGACCGCCGTCCTGCCGCTCTACCTGGTCCTCGGACTCGGCCTCTCCCCGCTCCAGTTCGGGCTCCTCGACGGCCTCTCGACCGGCGCCACCGCGCTCGTACGGCTCCTCGGCGGCGCCACCGCCGACCGCGGCGGCCGCCACAAACAGGTCGGCGGACTCGGCTACGCCCTCTCCGCCTGCTCCCGGCTCGGCCTCCTCCTCGCGGGCGGCGCGACCGGCTGGATCGCGACCGCCCTCGCCGCCGACCGGCTGGGCAAGGGCGTCCGCACCGCCCCGCGCGACGCCCTCATCACCCTGCACAGCCCGCCCGAGGACCTGGGCCGCGCCTTCGGCACACACCGGGCCATGGACACCACCGGCGCCCTCCTCGGTCCCTTGGCCGCCTTCGCGCTCCTGTGGGCGACGGCCGACGCGTACGACGCCGTCTTCGCCGTCAGTTTCTGCGTCGGGGCCTTCGGCGTCCTGCTGTGGATGCTCCTCGTCCCCGGGCGGGCACGGGAGGACGGGAAGACACGCACCGCCCCGGCGGCGCCACGCGCGCGTGGCGGGCTCCTCGCCGGACTGCGCTCGCCCGCGTACCGGCGGATCGTGCTCTGCGCCGGACTCCTCGGCGCCGCCACCGTCGGCGACTCCTTCCTGTACCTGCTGCTCCAGCGTCGGCTCGCGTTCGACCCGACCTGGTTCCCGTTCCTGCCGCTCGGCGCGGCCGCCGTCTATCTGCTGCTCGCCGTCCCCGTCGGACGCCTCGCCGACCGGACCGGGCGGCGAGGACCCCTCCTGTACGGGCACGGGGCCCTGCTCCTCGCCTACGGACTGCTCCTGGCCCCGCTGCCCGACCCGGTGGTCCTCCTCGGCGTCCTCCTCCTGCTCGGTGTCTTCTACGCCGCCACCGACGGCGTCCTGATGGCCCTGGCCGGCCCCTTCCTGACCGAGGGCCGGCAGGCGAGCGGCCTCGCCGTCGTCCAGACCGCGCAGGCCCTCGCCCGGCTCGGAGCCGCCGTCGCGTTCGGCGCCGTCTGGACCGCGAGCGGGCCGGAGACCGCGCTCGTCGGGGCGCTGCTCGCCCTCACGGCCGCCCTCTGCTGCGCCGCACGCCTGCTGCCCGCCACCCCCTCGGCACAGGGCGCTCCGAAGCCTTCCGAGAGCGTCGCCCCCGAGCCCTCCGAGAGGACCGACTGACCCATGCCCGCCCTGACCGGCGCCCGCCCGTCCACCCGTACGCGCGTGTGGATCCTCGTACTCGCGCTGCTCCTGCTCGGCGGCGGCGCCACCGCCTACACGCTGCGGGCGGCCTCGGGCCGCGAGGCCGCGGCCACCGGGACCGCCGACCCCGGCTTCACCCTCGACGGCGGCGCCGACGCGCTCTTCGCCCGGGACGCCGCCAGCGGCCGCGTCGCGCGCGTGGACCCGTCCGCGCCCGGCGGCCGGGTGGTGGGCGGCCCCTCCTGCGACCGCTTCCACGCCGCAGGCCCCACCGCCCTCTGCCTCCAGCGCAGGCCGGGCGTCCCGGCCCGCTCGTACGTCCTCGTGCTCGACCGGCGGCTGCGCGAGGTGCGCAGGATCGGCCTGCCGGGCATCCCCAGCCGGGCCCGGGTCTCGGCCTCGGGGAACATGCTCGCCTGGACGATGTTCGCGACCGGTGACTCCTACGCGCGCTCGTCCTTCTCCACCCGCACCTCGATCCTCGATCTGCGCACCGGCTATCTGGTGAAGAACATCGAGCAGATCCCGCTCACCCTCGGCGGCCGCCGCTACCACGCCCCCGACGTCAACTACTGGGGCGTGAGCTTCGCCGCCGACGACAACCGCTTCTACGCCACCGTCTCCACCGACGGCCGGACCCATCTCGTCGAGGGCGACATGCGGAACTGGTCGGCCAAGGCCCTGCGGGAGAACGTCGAATGCCCGTCGCTCTCCCCGGACGGGACCCGGCTCGCCTTCAAGAAGCGGGTCTCCGACGGCCCGAGCGATCCCTGGCGGCTGTACGTGTACGAGCTGAGCACCGGGCGCGAACACGCGGTCGCCGAGCGGCGCGGCATCGACGACCAGGCCCTGTGGACGGACGGGAAGACCCTCGCGTACGGATACGGGGGAGCGGTCTGGTCGGTACCGGCCGACGGCACGGGCACCCCACGCCGACTGGCGCAGGGAGCCTCCTCCCCGGCGGTGCCGCACTGACCGGCGTACCGAAGGACGTCACGCCTTCCGGAGCGAGCCGCGGATCGCGAGCGCCGCCATGGGCAGGAGCAGACAGGCGGCGATCGCGTTCAGCGGACCGTAGCCCGCCTGCGCCACGACCAGACCCGCCCCGAGGCCGCCGAGACCGGCGGCGGTGTTCATGACGAAGTCGGAGAGCCCCTGGACGGCCGCCCGCGCGGCCTGCGGCACCGAATCCGTGAGCAGCGCCGAGCCGGACACCAGACCCGCCGACCAGCCGAGTCCGAGGACGAAGAGACCGAGGGCGGTCCGGCCGTGGCTGGGCCCCGCCGTGCCCGCGACGAGCGCCGCCACGCCGATCAGCCCGACCGCGAGCCCGATCACCGACAGCCTGCCCAACCGGTCGGACAGCCAGCCCATCACGGGGGAGAAGGCGTACATGCCGGCGATGTGCCCGCTGATCACGAGCCCGATCAGCTGGATGTCCGCACCGTGGTGGGTGAGCGCCACCGGGGTCATCGACATGATCGACACCATCGCGGTGTGCGACCCGGCGACGGTGACCAGGGCGAGGCGGGCCTTCGGAGACTCCCGTACGGCCCGCATCCCGGCCCGCAGCGAGCGCTCCTCCGCCGCCTCGCCCGTCCCGGTGTCGGTCAGCGCGCGGGCGGTGAGGAGCGGGTCGGGGCGCAGCAGCAGGGCCACCACGGCCGCCGCGATCACGAAGACTCCGGCGGCCCAGACGAAGGGGCCCGCGGTGGCCGGTATCCCCAGGCCCGCGACGCTCTTCCCGGCCGGCGCGGCGATGTTCGGGCCGAGCACGGCGCCGATCGTGGTCGCCCACACCACCGTGGAGATGGCCCGTGCCCTGCGGTCCGGTTCGGCGAGGTCGGCGGCGGCGAAGCGGGCCGCCAGATTGGCCGAGGACCCGGCGCCGAAGCCGACGAGCCCGATGAGCAGCAGCGGGAAGCTGTCGGCGACCGCCCCGAGCACCGCGACCCCGGCGCCGACCGCGCCGATGAGATACGCGAGGACGAGTCCGGCCCGGCGCCCCCGCGAGGCCATCAGGGCGGCCAGCGGCATGGCGAGCAGCGCCGGACCGGCCACGGTCGCCGTCGAGGCCAGACCGGACAGGGCCTCCGAACCGCTGACGTCCCTGGCCAGGACGGCGGCGAGCGCGACGCCGGTGGCGATGCCGAGGCCGCCGAGGATCTGGGTGGCGATGAGCACGGCCTGAACGCGGCGGCGCAGCGCCGGAAGCTCGGCGTCGGTGACGGGGGCGGATATGTGCTCGGGCAGGGTGGCGTCAGGGGCGCCGGGGGTGCGGGTCACTTACGTGAGTGTGCCAGCCGTCTCACCTGATGGGAATCAGAACAGCGGCGCGGGCAGCACGCCCTCAAGGGCCAACAGCTGCCGCTTGGTCTCCAGACCGCCCCCGAAGCCGCCGAGACCGCCGTCGCTCTCCACCACACGGTGGCACGGCACCACCACCGGCAGCGGATTGGAACCCATCGCCGCCCCGACCGCCTGCGCCGCCCCCGGCTGCCCCACGCGCCTGGCCAGCTCCCCGTACCCGACGGTGGTGCCGTACGGCACACCGCTCGCCAGCTCGCGCAGCACCTGCCGGTTGAAGCCGGCCGTCAGACTCCAGTCCAGAGGCAGGTCGACATCGCCCGGCTCGCCCGCGAAGTACCGGTCGAGACGGCCTATCGCGCCCGCGAGCAGACCCGAGGCACGCTCCACCGGCTCCGCGCCGAGCTGCGCCGCCAGCCGGTCGAGCATCCGGGCCCGCCGCGCCGCGTCGGCATGGAACTCGACCCGCACGAGCCCCCGCTCGGTCGCGGCGAGAAAGAGCGGCCCGATGCCGCTCTCCACGACCGTCCACTCCACCGGGACGGCCCGCCCGCCGCCCGTCGCCCCCGTCGGCCCCGCTTCGATGTCCATGCCGCCCACGGTACGACCCGCCACCGACAGCCCGCCCGGAAACGGCTTCCCGCCTGCCCGATCACGGAAGGCACCGGAACGGCGGCCAAGATCAAGGGCCGGTCTCGCTCCGGTCTCACGAGTGGAAATTCCCCGGTCACGTGGTCGCGAGGCCCGCGGCGCGCCATAATCTCGCCCCGGTAGTACTACCCAGCGGTACCGACTGTTTTCGGACGACGTGGCACCAGGGCTGGAGGACACACGCTCATGCAGGGCACGGTCGACGGATTCAGCTACGGGCTCGTCACTCCGGTGGCGGCCTTTCTCATGGCGTGCCTCGGTGGCGCCCTCGGCCTGCGCTGCACCACGAGATCGCTCCGCCACCGCGAGAGCTTCAAGGCGGGCTGGCTCGCCCTCGGCGCCACCTCGATAGGCACCGGCATCTGGACCATGCACTTCATCGCGATGATGGGCTTCTCGGTCCGGCAGGCGCCCATCAACTACGACCTGCCCATCACCTTCGCCAGCCTGGGCGTCGCCGTCCTCATGGTCGGCATCGGCATCTTCATCGTGGGATACCGGGGGGCGACCGCCCTCACCCTGGTCACCGGCGGCACCATCACCGGCCTCGGCGTGGCGACCATGCACTACCTGGGCATGGCCGGGATGCGCCTCCAGGGACGCATCGAGTACGACACGCTCACCGTCGCGCTGTCCGTGGTCATCGCCGTCGTGGCCGCCACGACGGCCCTCTGGGCGGCCGTCTCCGTACATGGATTTCTGGCCAGCCTCGGTGCGAGCCTGGTGATGGGCGTCGCCGTCAGTGGTATGCACTACACCGCCATGTCGGCGGTCAGCGTCCATCTGCACGGCACCGAGCCCGTCGCCGGCACCGGCGACACCGCCACATCACTGCTCCTGCCGATGCTGATCGGCCCGGCGGTCTTCCTGATCCTCGCCGCCGTCGTCGTCATGTTCGACCCGCTCCTCGTGATGGGCGACCCGGACTGGAAGGGGCCCGCCGCCCGCACCCCGCACCGCCCCGGCGTGCCCGCCCCGCGCCACGTACCGTCCTACGGAGAGCCCGCCAACTGGACGGCCCGGCCCGCCGGACGCGGGGCCCGCAGAGGTGTTCCCAGGGGCGGCCACCGCTCCCAGGACTGGTGACCACGGGCGGCCGGTGAGCCGATCGCCGCCCGACTGTCAGTGCCGGGTCGTACGGTGGTTGCATGCGGCCCGTTTCCAAGATCGAACGTTCGGTGGCGCCCTTCGAGGTCGTCAGTGAGTACAAGCCCAACGGCGACCAGCCGACAGCCATCGCCGACCTGGAGCGGCGTATCCGCGCGGGCGAGAAGGACGTCGTGCTCCTCGGTGCCACCGGCACCGGAAAGTCGGCCACCACCGCGTGGATGATCGAGAAGCTCCAGCGCCCCACCCTGGTGATGGCGCCGAACAAGACCCTGGCCGCCCAGCTGGCGAACGAGTTCCGGGAGCTCCTGCCGAACAACGCGGTGGAGTACTTCGTCTCGTACTACGACTACTACCAGCCCGAGGCGTACGTGCCGCAGTCGGACACGTACATCGAGAAGGACTCCTCCATCAACGAGGAGGTCGAGCGGCTCCGCCACTCCGCCACGAACTCCCTGCTCACCCGCAGGGACGTCATCGTCGTCGCCTCCGTCTCCTGCATCTACGGCCTCGGCACGCCCCAGGAGTACGTGGACCGGATGGTCCCGCTCAAGGTCGGCGAGGAGCTCGACCGCGACCAGCTGCTGCGCCGCTTCGTCGACATCCAGTACACGCGCAACGACCTGGCGTTCACCCGCGGTACCTTCCGCGTCCGCGGCGACACCATCGAGATCTTCCCGGTGTACGAGGAGCTCGCCGTCCGCATCGAGATGTTCGGCGACGAGATCGAGGCCCTCTCCACCCTCCACCCGCTCACCGGCGAGGTCATCAGCGAGGACCGCGAGCTGTACGTGTTCCCCGCCAGCCACTACGTCGCCGGCCCCGAGCGCATGGAGCGCGCGGTCAACGACATCGAGCGGGAGCTGGAGGGCCGCCTCGCCGAGCTCGACAAGCAGGGCAAGCACCTGGAGTCCCAGCGCCTGCGCATGCGGACCACGTACGACCTGGAGATGATGCGCCAGATCGGGTCCTGCTCCGGCATCGAGAACTACTCGATGCACTTCGACGGCCGCGACCCCGGCTCCGCGCCCAACACCCTCATCGACTACTTCCCCGAGGACTTCCTCCTCGTCATCGACGAGTCGCACGTCACCGTGCCACAGATCGGCGCCATGTACGAGGGCGACGCCTCCCGCAAGCGGACCCTGGTCGACCACGGCTTCCGGCTGCCGTCCGCCCTCGACAACCGCCCGCTGAAGTGGGAGGAGTTCCAGGAGCGCATCGGCCAGACCGTCTACCTCTCCGCGACCCCCGGCACGTACGAACTCTCGCGCGGCGACGGCTTCGTCGAGCAGATCATCCGCCCCACCGGACTCGTCGACCCCGAGGTCGTCGTGAAGCCCACCGAGGGCCAGATCGACGACCTGGTCCACGAGATCCGGCTGCGCACCGAGCGCGACGAGCGGGTCCTCGTCACCACCCTCACCAAGAAGATGGCCGAGGACCTCACCGACTACTTCCTGGAGCTCGGCATCCAGGTGCGCTATCTGCACAGCGACGTCGACACCCTGCGCCGCATCGAGCTGCTGCGCGAGCTGCGCGCCGGTGAGTACGACGTCCTCGTCGGCATCAACCTCCTCCGCGAGGGCCTCGACCTCCCCGAGGTGTCCCTCGTCGCCATCCTCGACGCCGACAAGCAGGGCTTCCTGCGCTCCGGGACGTCCCTGATCCAGACGATCGGCCGAGCCGCGCGAAACGTCTCGGGCCAGGTCCACATGTACGCGGACCGGATCACCCCGGCGATGGAGCAGGCCATCGACGAGACCAACCGTCGCCGCGAGAAGCAGATCGCGTACAACACCGAGAACGGCATCGACCCGCAGCCGCTCCGGAAGAAGATCAACGACATCGTCGCGACCATCGCGCGCGAGGAGATCGACACCGAGGAGCTCCTCGGCAGCGGCTACCGCCAGGGCAAGGAGGGCAAGGGCGCCAAGGCCCCCGTCCCCTCCCTCGCCGCGCACGGCGTCAAGGGCAAGGGCAAGGCCGGCTCGACTGTCGAACTCGGCGACCGGCCCGCCACCGAACTGGCCGCGATCATCGAGGAGATGACCGACCGGATGCGCGCCGCCGCCGCCGAGCTGCAGTTCGAGGTGGCCGCCCGGCTCCGCGACGAAGTGGGAGAGCTGAAGAAGGAGTTGCGCCAGATGAAGGAGGCGGGACTCGCCTGACCGGACAGGTCCGGCGCGCGGTCCGGTGTGTTGCAAGACCGACACAAAACCGGACCGCACCTCCGCGGTGTCCGTCGCGCTGCGTAGGGTGCTCGACAACCGCACGCACCGGAACAGCGGGCGCGGGGAACGCCAACGAGAGGGGAAAACGCGTGTCGGTCAATATGACCAAAGGTCAGGCCATCAGCCTGGAGAAGCAGGGCGGGGGCAGCCTCACCCAGGTGCGGATGGGGCTCGGCTGGCAGGCGGCACCGCGCCGCGGTCTCTTCGGCAAGCGCACGCAGGAGATCGACCTGGACGCCTCGGCCGTCCTCTTCGCGGACAAGCAGCCGGTCGACGTGGTCTTCTTCCGTCACCTGGTCAGCGATGACGGCTCGGTCAAGCACACCGGCGACAACCTCGTCGGCGGCGCCGGCCAGGGCGGGGACGACGAGGCGATCCTCGTCGACCTCCAGCGGGTCCCGGTCCACATCGACCAGATCGTCTTCACGGTGAACTCCTTCACCGGCCAGACGTTCCAGGAGGTGCAGAACGCCTTCTGCCGGATCGTCGACGAGACGAACGGCCAGGAGCTCGCGCGCTACACCCTCGACGGCGGCGGCAACTACACCGCGCAGATCATGGCGAAGGTGCACCGGGTCGGCTCCGGCTGGCAGATGACCGCCCTGGGCAACCCGGCCAACGGCCGCACCTTCCAGGACCTGATGCCCGCGATCCTGCCGCACCTGTAGGCAGGCCCGCGCAGCACGCACCCACAGCTCCCGGAGGCAGCAGGCCACCGGGAGCTGTCCCGCATGATCCGCACGATCCGCTTCACCCGCACACCGCTTGATCCGCGCCGGGAAACGCTGAGGGGACAGAGTCGATGACGGCCGAGCTGGTCCGGGGGCAGAACCACCCCCTGCCCGACACCCGACTGGAGATCCGGGTGTCGGCCGGTCACCCTGTTCTCGCCGGAGCCACCCTCGGCGACGAACAGGGCAGAGTTCCGGGCGTGGAGTGGATCGCCCACCCCGGCGCACCCTCACTGCCCGGCGTCGACGTCCCCGCGCGGGCGGCCGCCGACCACCGCCTCACCGTCGACCTGGACGCCGTCCCCGGCGCCGTCCACCGCGTCTCGGTCCTCCTCGCACTGCCCGGGCCGCGCGCCGGCGGAGCCGCCCGCTTCGGAACGGTCGCCGCCCCCTTCGTAGCTGTGGCGGGCCCGGACGGCGCCGAGATCGCCACCTTCACGATCACCGGGCTCGACAGCGAGTCCGCCGTCGTCGCCCTGGAGCTCTACCGGCGCCAGGGCACCTGGAAGGTCCGCGCCATGGGCCAGGGGTACGAGGGCGGGCTCGCCGCCCTCCTCGGCGACCAGGGCCTGGAACGCCCCGCCGACCTGGCCGCGTCCATCCTGGAGACGGTCGCGCCGGAGCCCACCGCCCAGGCGCAGCACGTCCCCGAGGCGGAGCGCGTACGCCACACGGCGCCGGTGACCGCCCAGGACCCGGCCCCGACCACCCCGGTGCCCACTCCCGCCCAGGGGACCGGACCGGCCGTCGGCGGCCCCGTCGACTACTCCCACCCCCGCCGCCGGCCTGCCGCGCCCGCTCCCGAAGCCCCGCCCCAGTACCCGTCCCAGCCCCCGCAGGGTCCGCCCACCCCGGTCGCCGGGGACGCGTCGGGCTGGTCCATGGAGGAGCGCCTGTACAACCAGGTGTGGGGCATGTTCGAGGACCTGGCCCGTACCGCCGCGGCCTACCGCAGCGCCTGCGACTTCGCCGAGTCCCGGCTCGACCGGGAGCTCGACGAGACCCTCTCCGACTACCGCGCCCGCGCCGACGGAGCCAACGACGCCGCGCGCGCCGCCGCCCGCGCCCGGCACGACGAGCTGGTGGAGCGGGCCCAGGAGGTCCTCGACCGGGACCTCGCCCAGCTCGCGGCCGAGTCCGAGGTCGTCGAGCCCGCCCTGCCCGCCGCCTACGCCCGCTGGGACAACCCCGTCTGGCACGGCTACCGCGTCCCGGTCGAGGATCCGATGGCGGTCCGGCTCGGTGACCTCCACCTCCCCGAGGGGGCCGATCTGCGGATCCCCATGCTCGTCCGGCTGCCGCTGGAGCGCGGGCTCTGGGTGGACAGCGGCCGAGGCCGCTCCGAGGCCGCCGGTCTCCTCGACGAGATCGAACTGCGACGGCTGGCCCTGGACTGTGCGGTCGCGCACACGGCCCGGCTGCTCGCGGCGCACCCGGCGGGCGAGTTCACCGTCCATGTCGTCGACCCGGCCGGTGCGGGCGACGCCGCGCTCGCGCCGCTCGTGGAGACGGGCGTCCTCGCGGCCCCGCCGGCCCGGGGCGCGGCCGGGGTCTCGGCGGTGCTGGAGCAGCTCACCGAGCGGGTCGACCTGCTGCAGATGGCGGCCAGGGCCGGGGCCGCCGACGCCCTGCCGCCCGGTCTGGACGCGGCCCGGCAGCTGCTGCTCGTGCACGACTTCCCGCACGGTTTCGACGACCGGGCGGTCACCCGGCTCCGGTACCTCGCCGACGAGGGCCCGTCGGTCGGCGTCCATCTGCTGATGGTGGCGGACCGGGAGGACGCGTCCGCGTACGGACCGCTGCTCGACCCGCTGTGGCGGTCGCTGCTGCGGCTCACGCCCGTCCCTGACGACCACCTCGCCGATCCATGGGTCGGCCATGCCTGGTCCTACGAGCCGCCGATGCTCCCGCCCGGCAGCGGGGTGCTCCGGCAGGTCCTCGCGCAGGTGGCGGCCGCTCGTCATGGAAAGCGGCCCTGACGTCCCTGACCTGCACTCTTGGGAGCTCTTTACCCTCTCCTTTACCTTCTCTTGGTCTTTCGGGTAGTCTTTCCGGTGCGGAGGGGAGTACTCCCCATGCGCGACGTACCCGTCAATACGGACGGATCCCCAGTGATCCGATCCCGGGGCGTCGGCCCGGCGGCGATCGTCCGTCGCCCGGGTGGAAGAGACCTCCGGCAGCGACGACGCTGATCAGTAGCCGTACGACGCCGGAGGCGCAGTGGACGTTTCAATGACCCTTTGGGTACTGACCATTCTCGGTCTGGGTGCCCTGATCGGTGCCGACTTCTTCATCGGGCGCAAGCCCCATGACGTGTCGGTCAAGGAAGCCGGAATCTGGACGATCGTCTGGATCGTCCTGGCCGGACTCTTCGGACTCGGCCTGCTGTTCTTCGGCAACGCCCAGGCGTCCGGCGAGTTCTTCGCCGGCTACATCACCGAGAAGTCGCTCAGTGTCGACAACCTCTTCGTCTTCGTCCTGATCATGGCGAAGTTCGCGGTCCCCTCCCACCTCCAGCAGCGCGTGCTGCTCGTGGGCGTGGTGATCGCCCTGGTGCTCCGCACGATCTTCATCGCCGCGGGCGCCGCGGTCATCGCGAACTTCTCCTGGGTCTTCTACATCTTCGGCGCGTTCCTGATCTACACCGCCTGGAAGCTCATCCAGGAGGCGCGCGCCGACGAGGACGAGGACGACTGGGAGGAGAACCGTCTCCTCAAGAGCGTCGAGAAGAAGTTCGGCGTCGCCGACCGGTACCACGGCACCAAGCTGTTCATCCGGAGCAACGGCAAGCGGATCATGACCCCGCTGATGGTCGTCATGCTTGCCATCGGCACCACCGACATCCTCTTCGCCCTCGACTCCATCCCGGCGATCTTCGGCCTCACCCAGGACCCGTACATCGTCTTCACCGCCAACGCCTTCGCCCTCATGGGTCTGCGACAGCTGTACTTCCTGATCGGCGGCCTGCTCAAGAAGCTGGTCCACCTCAGCTACGGCCTGTCGGTGATCCTCGGCTTCATCGGCGTCAAGCTCGTGCTGCACGCCCTGCACGAGTCCGGGGTGCACGTCCCGGAGATCTCCATCCCGTTCTCTCTCGCCGTCATCGGCGGTGTCCTGGTCGTCACCACGATCACCAGCCTGATCGCCTCCAAGAGGCAGGCGGCGCGGGACGCGGCCGCCGGCGTGACCGAGGCCGAGAGTGTGACCGGCGCCGAGGGCGCGACCGACGTCGACGACGCCAAGAAGGACAGCATCGGCGCCTGACACGCCTGACACGCCATGGAGATGGCACAAGCTATGGCGACGGCCGGCCGGGGACTCCCCGGCCGGCCGTCGCCGTGTCACCGTCTCTCAGGCCGAGGCGGGTTCGAGTTCCGCCGGCTGCCCGGCCTTGACCGGCCGGGTCTCCGGGAGCAGGGCGAAGCAGCCGAGGCTGACCAGGGCGACCACGGTCAGATAGGCCGCGACGCCCCATGGCGGACCCGAACCGCCGTCGGAGAGGGCGGTGGCGACCAGCGGGGTGAGGGCGCCGCCCAGGACACCGGCGAGGTTGTAGCCGACGGCGGCCCCGGTGCAGCGGACGCGGGGCTCGTACAGCTCCGGGAGATACGCGGCCACCACCGCGAACATGGTGATGAAGGCGAGCAGCGCCCCCAGGAAGCCCAGGAACATCAGGAACGGGCGCGCCGTGTGCAGCAGCGCCACCATCGGGAACATCCACAGCGCCGAGGCCGCGCACCCCGCCAGACACAGCGGCCTGCGGCCCCAGCGGTCGGACAGCACCGCGACGAACGGCGTGACCGCACCCTTGATCGCGACCGCCGCCATGACACAGGTCAGCATCACCGTGCTGCTCACCCCGAGCCGCTCGGTGCCGTAGGCCAGGGCCCAGGTGGAGACCGCGTAGAAGGTCGCGTACCCGACCGCGAGCGCCCCGGCCGTCAGCAGCACGAGCCGCCAGTGGTCGCGGGCGACCTCGGCCAGCGGAGCGCCCGCGGTCTGCCCGGCCGCGGACAGCTTCTCGAACTGCGGGGTCTCCGCGAGCGAGGAGCGCAGCAGCAGCCCGACCGCCGCGAGCAGACCGGCCGCCCAGAACGGCACCCGCCAGCCCCAGGAGCGGAACTCGGCGTCGCTCAGGCCGGCCGAGAGGGCCAGCATCACCCCGTTCGCCAGGAGGAAGCCGATCGACGGGCCGATCTGCGGGAAGCTCGACCAGAGCGCGCGGCGGTTCTCCGGGGCGTGCTCGGCGGTGAGCAGGACGGCCCCGCCCCACTCGCCGCCGAGGCCCAGGCCCTGGAGGAAGCGGAGCACGAGCAGCAGTACGGGTGCGGCGATGCCGATCGTCTCGTACGTGGGGACACAGCCCACCGCGACCGTGGCGCAGCCGGTCAGGAGCAGCGAGGCGAAGAGGACCGGGCGCCGTCCGTACCGGTCGCCGACATGGCCGAAGAGGACCGAGCCGAGCGGCCGCGACACGAAGCCGATGGCGAAGGTGCCGAAAGCGGCCAGGGTCCCGGCGAGCGGGGAGAAGGTCGGGAAGAAGAGCGGCCCCAGGACGAGGGCGGCGGCGGTCCCGTAGACGAAGAAGTCGAAGAACTCGATGGCGGTGCCGACGAGGGAGGCGGCGGCGAGCCGTCCCATCGACGGGGCCCCGGGAGGCGACGGAGGGTGACTTTGGCGCATGTCGCGCCAACTACCCCTCCGTCGTCCCGGTTACGGGGGCGTACGGAGGTGCGCAGCTCCGGGGCCGCGCGCCGGGCGTCACCAGCCGCGCTCGCGCCACTCCGCGAGGTGCGGGCGCTCGTCACCGAGCGTGGTGTCCCTGCCGTGGCCCGGATAGATCCAGGACTCGTCCGGCAGGACCTCGAAGAGCTTGGTCTCCACGTCGTGGATCAGGCTCGCGAAGGCCTTCGGGTCCTTCCAGGTGTTGCCCACCCCGCCGGGGAAGAGGCAGTCGCCGGTGAAGACGTGCGGATGGCCGTGCGGGTCGTCGTAGACGAGGGCGATCGAGCCAGGGGTGTGGCCGACCAGGTGCCGGGCGGTCAGCTCGACCCGGCCCACCCGGATCGTGTCGCCGTCCTCGACGGTCACGTCGGTCGCGACCGGGATGCCCTCCGCGTCGTACGCGCCCGCGTACGTCCGGGCGCCGGTCGCCCCGACCACGTCGGCGAGCGCCTGCCAGTGGTCGCCGTGCCGGTGGGTGGTGACGACGGCCTTGATGCCGTCGTCACCGATCAGCGTGAGGAGGGTGTCCGCGTCGTTGGCCGCGTCGATCAGCAGCTGCTCGCCGGTCGCCCGGCAGCGCAGCAGATACGCGTTGTTGTCCATCGGGCCGACCGCGACCTTCGAGATCATCAGGTCCGTCAGCTCGTGCACGTCCGCCGCCCCGCCGACCTTCACCACTCCGCTGTACGTCATGGCCTCAGACTAGCCCCGGGGAGTGACAGCGGCGGCTACAGCGGCGGAAGCTCCGGCAGGGGGCCGCCCTCGGTCTTCAGGGTGGAGCCGTCGCGGCGGCCGGCGAGCCAGCCGAGGAACTCGGTGGCCGGGCCCATGACGGAGATGCCGCCGGACGTGCCGCCGGTGGTCCAGCCCCGCCCGTCATCGGCCCGCAGGACGGTCGCGGGGACGCTCTCCAGACCCTTGAAGCGCTCGGTCAGGAAGTCGATCTCGCGCTGGACGAACTCCTCCGGCAGGTCCTCCAGCTCATGGCCGACGCCCAGGTCGACGTGGTGCAGGGCGACCTCCACCCAGCGCCGGAACGGGATGCGGGAGGCGCTGTCCGTGACGCCGTTGCGGAGCTCGACCGTACGACTCCAGTCGGCGGGCTCGGCGCCCGCGGCCTGGAACCGGTCGGCGGTTTCGCGCAGGTCGGCGAGCTGGACGTCGAGCGGGCGGCCGGAGTCGCGCTCGATGTCGGCGTCGCGGGTCGCGGCGTCCGCGTACATGGGTCGGCCCTGGAGGACGTTCACCAGGGCGTCGGCGTTGCGGGCGACGTGGGCGAGCACGTGGCCGCGGGTCCAGCCGGGAAGCCGTGACGGCTCGGCCGCCGCCGCGTTGTCCAGGGAAGCGGCCGCGTTCAGCAGCCTCTCGGTCGCTTCGCGTACGTGAGCAAGGTCGCGTTCGTGGTCGATCATGGCGCCGACCCTAGTGCCAGCCGGGGTGCCACCACTCGTTCGGGTGAAGAGGTCTCCGCGAGTCCGGAAATCGAATGTGCGTGCTATAAGCTCGAAGGAAGCATCCGGCATCCTTGAGGTGTTGGGTCTTTCAGGCACATCCGCTCTCTGAAGAAAGGTGCGGACCGGCGTGGCCGACCGTCTCATCGTCCGTGGCGCTCGTGAGCACAACCTCAAGAACGTCTCGCTCGACCTCCCGCGTGACTCCCTGATCGTCTTCACCGGGCTCTCGGGATCGGGCAAGTCCTCCCTCGCGTTCGACACGATCTTCGCCGAGGGGCAGCGCCGCTACGTCGAGTCGCTCTCCTCGTACGCCCGGCAGTTCCTCGGTCAGATGGACAAGCCGGACGTCGACTTCATCGAAGGTCTGTCGCCCGCCGTCTCCATCGACCAGAAGTCGACCTCGCGCAACCCGCGCTCGACGGTCGGCACCATCACGGAGGTCTACGACTACCTCCGGCTGCTCTTCGCCCGCATCGGCAAGCCGCACTGCCCCGAGTGCCGGCGTCCGATCTCCCGCCAGTCGCCGCAGGCCATCGTCGACAAGGTCCTGGAGCTCCCCGAGGGCAGCCGCTTCCAGGTGCTCTCCCCGCTCGTGCGCGAGCGCAAGGGCGAGTTCGTCGACCTCTTCGCCGACCTCCAGACCAAGGGCTACAGTCGCGCCCGCGTCGACGGCGTGACCGTACAGCTGAGCGAACCGCCGACGCTGAAGAAGCAGGAAAAGCACACGATCGAGGTAGTCGTCGACCGCCTCACCGTGAAGGACAGCGCCAAGCGCCGCCTCACCGACTCCGTCGAGACCGCGCTCGGACTCTCCGGCGGCATGGTCGTGCTCGACTTCGTCGACCTCGCCGAGGACGACCCCGAGCGCGAGCGGATGTACTCGGAGCACCTCTACTGCCCGTACGACGACCTGTCCTTCGAGGAGCTGGAGCCGCGCTCCTTCTCCTTCAACTCGCCCTTCGGCGCCTGCCCCGACTGCACCGGCATCGGCACCCGCATGGAGGTCGACCCGGAGCTGATCGTCCCCGACGAGGACAAGTCCCTCGACGAGGGCGCCATCCACCCCTGGTCGCACGGCCACACCAAGGAGTACTTCGGCCGGCTCATCGGCGGTCTGTCGCAGGCCCTCGGCTTCAGCACGGACATGCCGTACGCGGGACTGCCGCAGCGCGCCAAGAAGGCCCTGATGTACGGGCACAAGACCCAGGTCGAGGTCCGCTACCGCAACCGGTACGGACGGGAGCGGGCGTACACCACCCCGGCCTTCGAAGGTGCCGTCTCCTTCGTCAAGCGGCGCCACACCGAGGCCGAGAGCGACTCCAGCCGCGAGCGCTTCGAGGGCTACATGCGCGAGGTGCCCTGCCCCACCTGTGAGGGCACCCGCCTCAAGCCGATCGTCCTCGCGGTCACGGTCATGGAGAAGTCCATCGCCGAGGTCGCCGCGATGTCGATCAGCGACTGCGCCGAGTTCCTCTCCCGCCTCACGCTGAACGCCCGCGACAAGAAGATCGCCGAGCGGGTCCTCAAGGAGGTCAACGAGCGGCTGCGCTTCCTCGTCGACGTCGGCCTCGACTACCTCTCGCTCAACCGCGCCGCGGGCACCCTCTCCGGCGGCGAGGCCCAGCGCATCCGTCTCGCCACCCAGATCGGCTCCGGCCTGGTCGGCGTGCTGTACGTGCTCGACGAGCCGTCCATCGGCCTGCACCAGCGCGACAACCACCGGCTCATCGAGACCCTCGTACGGCTCCGGGACATGGGCAACACGCTCATCGTCGTCGAGCACGACGAGGACACCATCAAGGTCGCCGACTGGGTCGTCGACATCGGCCCCGGCGCCGGTGAGCACGGCGGCAGGGTCGTCCACTCCGGCACCATGAAGGAGCTCCTCGCCAACGAGGAGTCGATCACCGGGCAGTACCTGTCCGGCCGCCGGGAGATCCCCACCCCGGACATCCGCCGCCCGGTCGACCCCGGCCGTCGGCTCACCGTCCACGGGGCCCGCGAGAACAACCTGCAGGACATCGACGTCTCCTTCCCGCTGGGCGTCCTCACCGCCGTCACCGGCGTCTCCGGCTCCGGCAAGTCGACCCTGGTCAACGACATCCTCTACACCCACCTCGCGCGCGAGCTGAACGGCGCCAAGTCGGTGCCCGGCCGGCACACGCGCGTGGACGGCGACGACCTCGTCGACAAGGTCGTGCACGTCGACCAGTCCCCGATCGGCCGCACCCCCCGGTCGAACCCGGCGACGTACACCGGCGTCTTCGACCACGTCCGCAAGCTCTTCGCCGAGACGATGGAGGCCAAGGTCCGGGGCTACCTGCCCGGCCGGTTCTCCTTCAACGTCAAGGGCGGCCGCTGCGAGAACTGCTCCGGCGACGGCACGATCAAGATCGAGATGAACTTCCTCCCGGACGTCTACGTCCCGTGCGAGGTCTGCCACGGCGACCGGTACAACCGGGAGACCCTGGAGGTCCACTACAAGGGCAAGTCCATCGCCGAAGTCCTGAACATGCCGATCGAGGAGGCCCTGGACTTCTTCGAGGCCGTCCCGACCATCGCGCGCCATCTGCGCACGCTCAACGAGGTCGGCCTCGGGTACGTCCGGCTCGGCCAGTCCGCGCCGACGCTCTCGGGCGGTGAGGCGCAGCGCGTGAAGCTCGCCTCCGAGCTCCAGAAGCGCTCGACGGGCCGCACGGTCTACGTCCTGGACGAGCCGACCACCGGTCTGCACTTCGACGACATCTCGAAGCTGATCAAGGTGCTCTCCGGTCTGGTCGACAAGGGCAACTCGGTGATCGTCATCGAGCACAACCTCGATGTCATCAAGACCGCCGACTGGCTCATCGACATGGGCCCCGAGGGTGGCAACGGCGGCGGCCTGGTCGTCGCCGAGGGCACGCCGGAGGAGGTCGCCTCGGTTCCGGCGAGCCACACCGGCAAGTTCCTCCGCGAGATCCTCGGCGCGGACCGGATCAGCGACGCCGGGGTAACCGTTCCGGCAGCCCGCGGCGCGCGGAAGACGGCGGCCAAGAAGGCCCCGGCGAAGAAGGCCGCGGCCACCAAGGCAGCCGCCCCGGTGAAGAAGACGGCCACCAAGACGGCCGCGACCAAGGCGACCGCCACGAAGGCCGCCGCGAAGAAGGCGACGACGCGGGCCCGCAAGGCCTGACGCACCTACGGCGAGGCAGGACCCGTCCAGGGGTCCTGCCTCTCCGCAGGTCCGGGCCCGCGGGCCCGGCCGTCGGCGCCGGAAACACCGCCGGTATCGTCGGTTCGGTCACGCCTTGCCCCGATCCACCGTGGAGCGCCCATGTCCGGCCAGTCCAGCCGCCGCACCGTACTGAAGGGCGCCGCTCTCGCCGGTGCCGCCGGGCTGGGAGTCGCCGCCTGCTCCACCGAATCCAAGCTCGGCCACGCCGGCGTCCCGACCCCGACCGCACCGGTCGCGCTCGGAGCCCCGGACGAGATCCCGGTCGGCGGTGCCAAGCTCTACCGCGAGCAGAAGGTCGTGGTGAGCTGCCCGGCCAAGGGCCAGTACAAGGCGTTCAGCGCCCAGTGCACCCACGCCGGCTGCGTCCTCGACAAGATCGAGAACAACGAGGGCAACTGCCCCTGCCACGGCAGCCGCTTCGACGTGACCACCGGCAAGGCGCTCAAGGGCCCGGCCACCGTCCCGCTCCCCGAGGTCCCGGTCCGCGTGGAGAACGGCAGGCTGATCGCCGGACCCGAGGCCGCACCCAAGGCCTGAGTCAGGGGCCGGTGCCCGCCGGGTCCGGCACTCGTCAGGGTCCGTCCCCGTCAGGTCCAGTCCCAGTCGATCCCCAGGATCCCCGGGCGTACGCCCTGCTCCACGACGTGCACCGTGCGGTGCCGGCCGCTCAGGGTCAGCTCCGCACGGCCCCCGCGCGGCGCACCCGTCGAGGCCTGCGCGAACCTCCGGCACCGCACCGGAAGCGCCGCCTCGTCGAAGCGCACCTGCAGCGCGTACTGCCCGCCCGCGAAGCTGAACCCGCGCACGTACTCCCCGCTCGGTCCCGCCGTACCGTCCTCGAAGCCGTACGAGAACAGATACGTGTCCCCGGCCCGCAGTCGCGTGTCGAAGAGCAGCTCCGCGACCAGCACCCCCGTCCCCGCGTGCCACCGCACCCGCCCGGTCCGGCAGTTCTCCACCGCCCGCACCGTGACCCCCGACGGGTCGCAGCCGGGGTCGCCGTGGTGGATGGCCAGATAGCGGTCCACGCCGTCCCGGTGCGCCCGCACCACCTGCTGCGACTCGCGCCCCACCAGCTCCCGCCCCGCCCCGATCCGTACCCGCTCGTGGTGCCCCACCGTGTGCAGCCCGCCGTCCGCCGGTGACTCGAGCTCCGCGAGGAGCTCCTCGACCGAGCCGGACGCCTCCACGAGCGAGCGATACGAACGGGCCGCCGGGCGCTCCACCTCGGACCGCGCGGCGGTGTCTCCCGAGAGCAGCCGCAGCAGCGAGTTCCCCGGCAGCTGAAGCACCTCCTCCAGGGCGCGGACCGCCTTCAGCGACTCCGGCCGCTGCGGCCGACGGGCGCCCTGCTGCCAGTAGCTCAGACTCGTCACCCCGACCTTGATGCCCCGGTGCGCGAGATGGTGCTGGACCCGCTGGAGCGGCAGTCCGCGCACGGCCAGCGCGGTGCGCAGCGCCAGATGGAAAGGGCCGGTGTGCAGCAACTGCGCCAGATCGGCCTCGGTGTGGCTCACGAGGACTCCTCAGTGAACGTTCACGGTGGGGGAGCGGACCGTGGCGCCGCGTGGGGTGGGCGGGCAGGTGGGCCCAGGGCGTCCGTTCACACCCGGGTCACACCGTTCACAGTCCGATGTCACCCCGCATTGAAGCGTGTTGACCGGATCCGGACAACGGAAGATGCTCCTGACCAGCGTCCGGACGCGCTCCTCCACCCCCCACCCCCCACATCCCCACACCCCCCGCACTGGGAGGAACGCGATGCGCAGAAGAAAGCTGAACCTCGCGGCACTCGCCGCAGCCGCCCTCTTTCTCGTCCCCACCACCTCGGCGTCCGCCGCACCCGCCGGCGAGGACGCCGCCGCCCTCGGCTCCAAGCGGCTGAACATCACCATGCAGGCCCAGCAGAAGACCAACTGGTGCTGGGCGGCCGGCGGCAACACCATCGCCACCTGGTTCGGCCGGAACTACAGCCAGAACCAGTTCTGCAACGCCGCCTTCAACCGCCAGCAGGGCTATGACTGCCCCAACAACCAGGCCACCCTCGGCAACGTCCAGACCGGACTGAGCTGGGCCGGCATCAACCCCGGCTCGTACGTGACCGGCTGGCTGCGCTACTCCACCGTCCAGACCGAGATCAACGCCGACCGGCCCGTTGAGACCCGCATCCAGTGGTCGAGCGGCGGCGGTCACATGCACGTCGTCTACGGCTACGACGACGCCGACAGCTGGGTCTACTGGGGCGACCCCTGGCCCTCCAGCGACCGCTACAACTGGGCCTCGCACGCCTGGTACGTCGACAACAACTCCTTCTCCTGGACCCACTCGCTCTACCGGATCGGGGCGTGACGACGATGAACGCACGTGCCACGGGCGCCGGGCTCCTCACCACCGCCGCCCTCGTTCTTCTGGGAACCTTCCCGGCGGAGGCCGCCGCCGGGGCCCTGCCGCCCGCGCCGACCCCCGAACAGGCCGCCTCCGCACCCGGGACCCTGGACACCCTGTCCCGCTTCTTCGCCCGGGACGGGGCGGTCGCCCGTTCGGCCGCCGCACCGCGCGTCGAGGGCGGGTCCGTGCCGGTACGGATCCTCTCCCCGGAGTTCGTCGCCGGAAAGGCGGGTGCCCCGGTCGCCCGGGTCGAGTTCCGGGCCAGCCGGGCCGTGTCCTCGGACGGCCAGAAGGCCTCCCTGTGGACGGTGAAGCAGGCCGGCGGCTGGCAGGTGGTGAACATCGCCACCGGCGACGACGAGATCCGCTACGCGGAGATGGGCGGCGACGGCCTCGTGTTCCGCGAGCCGCAGATCGACGCGTGGTACGTCCAGAAGGGCACGAAGGTGCTTCCGCTGGACGAGGACGCCGTACGGGCCGTCGGGCGCAACGGGACGAGCCTCGGTGCCTACCGCGACCGGGTCGTCCGGGCGTACGGGGACAAGCTTCCCGGCTCGGCCTACGCGAAGAAGGGCGCGGCGGGCGGGTACGGCCCGGGGGCGGCGTCACCGGTGGCGGCACCGGCGCAGGCACCGGTGCCTGCGCCTGCGTCCGGTGAGCCTGCCGTCACTGTGGCGTCGGCGACGGCGGGTGTGGGCGCGGTGCTGGCCCTGGCCCTGATATCCACGGCGGCGATCCGCCGCCGCCGCACCCCGAACCCCACCTGACCCTCGGCCCCGCCGGGCCCCGGACCCCGCCACCCACGTTGTGGCGCCTGGACCCGCACCCCGTGTGCGCCGCACTTGGTGGTGCGGGTCCAGGCACAAGGGGCGGAGGCGCCGCCGAGCGCGCCGTCCCGTGTGCCCACCCGTCCCGCCCTGCGGGACGATTGCCCACACGGGGGACAGGGGGCGGCGGGCGTGCCCGCAGGGCGGGGAGGCGGAGGGCTGGCGGGCGTGCCCCAGCGGGGAGGCGGAGGGCGGTGGGGGTGCCCGCACGGCTGGGTGGGGTGACGGGCAAGGTTCGGTCTCTCAGCGGGCCAGGTAGCCGCCGTCCACCGGCAGGATCGCTCCCGTGACGAACGACGCCTCGTCCGACGCCAGGAAGACGATCGCCGACGCCACCTCCTCCGGCGTACCGAAGCGGCCCATCGGATGGCCCCGGGCGACCTCGGCGAGGTACTCGGGGCCGCCGGGCTCCACGCGCGCGGCGGCCACGCGTTCCGTCTTGATCGTGCCCGGAGCCACCGCGTTCACCCGGATCCCGTGCTCCGCCCACTCCACCGCCAGGTGCTTGGTCAGACCGGTGGCCACGAACTTCGCCGGGCCGTAGACCGCCTGCCGGGCCTGGCCCGCGACGCCCGAGATCGACGACGTGCACACGATGGCCCCACCGCCGGAGACGAGCATCGCCTCGATCGCGTACTTGCAGGTCAGGAACATTCCCCGGCCGTCCACCGCCATCACCCGGTCGAAATCCGAGCCCTCCGCCTCCGTGACGGAGAGCAGCGGGATCACTCCCGCGTTCGCCACCAGGACGTCCAGCCGGCCGAAGCGGTCCACCGCCGTGGCGATCATCCGCCGGGCGTCCTCCTCGCGCGACACGTCGCCGACGACCGGGACCACCCCCTTCAGCGTCGCCAGACGCTCCTCGTCGAGGTCGGCGGCGACCACGTGCGCCCCCTCCCGGAGGAACCGCTCCGCCGTCGCCCGCCCGATTCCGCTCGCCGCGCCCGTGATCACGCACACCCGGTCCGCCAGCCGTCCCGTCACCTGATTCGCCATGCATCGCCAACGAGCGCGCGAGGCCGGAGTGTCGGTGCCCGCCAGTAGGGTGGGGAGCATGGCAGACCCCTCCAGCTACCGCCCCAAGCCGGGTCAGATCCCCGACTCCCCGGGGGTCTACAAGTTCCGCGACGAGCACCGCCGGGTGATCTACGTGGGGAAGGCGAAGTCCCTCCGCCAGCGGCTGGCCAACTACTTCCAGCCGCTCACGAGCCTGCACCCGCGCACGGCCACCATGGTGACCAGCGCGGCGTCCGTGGAGTGGACCGTCGTGTCGACCGAGGTCGAGGCGCTTCAGCTGGAGTACTCCTGGATCAAGGAGTACGACCCCCGGTTCAACGTCAAGTACCGGGACGACAAGAGCTACCCGTATCTCGCCGTGACGATGAACGAGGAGTTCCCGCGCGTCCAGGTCCTGCGCGGCCACAAGAAGAAGGGCGTGCGCTACTTCGGGCCGTACGCGCACGCGTGGGCGATCCGCGAGACCGTCGACCTGATGCTGCGGGTCTTCCCCGTGCGGACCTGTTCCGCGGGTGTCTTCCGCAACGCCGCCTCCGCCGGGCGGCCCTGTCTCCTCGGGTACATCGGCAAGTGCTCGGCGCCCTGTGTCGGCCGGGTCACCCCGCAGGAGCACCGCGAACTGGCCGAGGAGTTCAGCGACTTCATGGCCGGCCGTACGGGTACGTACATCCGTCGGCTGGAGAAGCAGATGATGCTCGCGGCCGAGGACATGGAGTACGAGAGGGCCGGGCGGCTCCGCGACGACATAGAGGCGCTGCGCAGGGCCATGGAGAAGAGCGCGGTCGTGCTCGCCGACGCCACCGACGCCGACCTGATCGCCCTCGCCGAGGACGAGCTGGAGGCCGCCGTGCAGATCTTCCACGTGCGGGGCGGACGCGTCCGCGGCCAGCGCGGCTGGGTCACCGACAAGGTCGAGGCCGTCGACACGGCCGGACTCGTCGAGCACGCGCTCCAGCAGCTGTACGGCGAGGAGACCGGGGACTCGGTGCCCAAGGAGGTCCTCGTCCCGGCGCTGCCCGAGGACGCCGAGGCCGTCACCGCCTGGCTCTCCGGCCGCCGCGGGTCCAACGTCTCGCTGCGCATCCCGCAGCGCGGCGACAAGAAGGACCTGATGGAGACCGTCGCGCGCAACGCCCAGCAGGCGCTCGTGCTGCACAAGACGAAGCGCGCCAGCGATCTGACCACCCGCTCCCGGGCCCTGGAGGAGATCGCCGAGGCCCTGGACCTGGACTCGGCGCCGCTGCGGATCGAGTGCTTCGACATCTCGCACCTCCAGGGCGAGGACGTGGTGGCCTCGATGGTGGTCTTCGAGGACGGGCTGCCCCGCAAGAGCGAGTACCGCCGCTTCCAGATCAAGGGCTTCGAGGGCCAGGACGACGTCCGGTCCATGCACGAGGTGATCGGGCGGCGCTTCAAGCGCTATCTCGCCGAGAAGGAGAAGACGGGGGAGTGGGACCCCGAGGGCGTCGTGGAGGACCCGGAGGAGAGCGGGCGGCCCAAGCGCTTCGCGTACCCGCCGCAGCTCGTCGTCGTCGACGGCGGGCAGCCGCAGGTCGCGGCGGCCCGGCGCGCCCTCGACGAGCTGGGGATCTCCGACATCGCGGTCTGCGGGCTCGCCAAGCGTCTGGAGGAGGTGTGGCTGCCCGGCGACGACGACCCGGTGGTGCTGCCCCGCTCCAGCGAGGGCCTCTACCTCCTCCAGCGGGTACGTGACACGGCTCACGACTTCGCCATCCGTTACCAGCGGTCCAAGCGGGCCAAACGCATCCGGACCAGCCCTCTCGACGCGGTGCCCGGCCTCGGTGACACGCGGAAACAGGCGTTGATCAAGCATTTCGGCTCGGTGAAGCGGCTCCGGCAGGCGACAATCGAGCAGATCTGCGAGGTCCCCGGCATGGGCCGGAAGACCGCGGAGGCGGTCGTCGTGGCCCTCGCACAGGCGGCCCCGGCCGCACCCGCCGTGAACACGGCGACAGGAGAGATCATGGAAGACGACGGGGGCGGCACGGCATGACCGCGCACGAGCAGCACCAGCAGGACGAGCAGCAAGAACAGCGGCACACGCACGAAGAGCACGACCGAGAAGACGGAGCAGGACACGTGAGTACGGGCACGAAGGAGACCCCCGGCGACAACGGCGCCGAGGCGGCCATTCCCGAGCTGGTGATCATCTCCGGCATGTCCGGAGCCGGCCGGTCCACCGCGGCGAAGTGCCTGGAGGACCTCGGCTGGTTCGTCGTGGACAATCTGCCGCCCGCGCTGATCCCCACCATGGTGGAGCTCGGCGCCCGCTCCCAGGGCAATGTCGCCCGGATCGCCGTCGTCGTGGACGTCCGCGGCCGGCAGTTCTTCGACAACCTCCGGGAGTCCCTCGCCGACCTGGACGCCAAGCAGGTCACCCGCCGGATCGTCTTCCTGGAATCGTCCGACGACGCCCTGGTCCGGCGCTTCGAGTCGGTCCGCAGGCCCCACCCGCTCCAGGGCGACGGCCGGATCACCGACGGCATCGCCGCCGAGCGCGACCTGCTGCGCGAGCTGCGCGGCGACGCCGACCTGGTCATCGACACCTCCAGCCTCAACGTCCACGAACTGCGCGCCAAGATGGACGCCCAGTTCGCCGGCGACGAGGAGCCCGAGCTGCGGGCCACCGTCATGTCCTTCGGGTTCAAGTACGGCCTGCCGGTCGACGCCGACCTCGTCGTCGACATGCGCTTCCTGCCGAACCCGCACTGGGTCCCCGAGCTGCGCCCCTTCACCGGCCTCAACGAGGAGGTGTCGAACTACGTCTACAACCAGCCCGGCGCCAAGGAGTTCCTCGACCGCTACACCGAGCTGCTCCAGCTGATCGCCGCGGGCTACCGCCGCGAGGGCAAGCGGTACGTGACCATCGCCGTGGGCTGCACCGGCGGCAAGCACCGCTCCGTGGCCACCGCCGAGCGGCTCGCCGCCCGTATCGCCGCCGAAGGGGTCGAGACCGTCGTCGTGCACCGGGACATGGGGCGCGAGTGAAGCCGTACCGCCGCCGTGCCTCCACCCTCTCGGTGCGGCGCACGCTCCGCAGGCGCGGCGCCCAGCCGAAGGTGGTCGCGCTGGGCGGCGGGATGGGCCTCTCGGCCTCCCTCGCCGCCCTCCGCCGGATCACCGGCGACCTCACCGCCGTCGTCACCGTCGCCGACGACGGGGGCTCCAGCGGCCGGCTCCGGGAGGAGCTGGGCGTGCTGCCCCCGGGCGATCTGCGCAAGGCGCTCGCCGCGCTCTGCGGCGACGACGACTGGGGCCAGACCTGGGCCCGGGTCATCCAGCACCGCTTCCAGTCCAAGGGCGAGATCAACGGCCACGCCGTCGGCAATCTGCTGATCGTCGCCCTCTGGGAGCAGCTCGGCGATCCCGTGCAGGCCCTCGACCTGGTGGGCCGGCTGCTCGGCGCCCAGGGCCGGGTGCTGCCCATGTCCGCCGTGCCCCTGGAGCTCCAGGCCCTGGTCAGGGGCCACGACCCGGAGCGTCCCGACGACGTGGACACCGTGCGCGGTCAGGCGACCGTGGCGCTCACCCCGGGCGACGTGCAGTCCGTGCACCTCGTGCCGAACGACCCGCCGGCGGTGCCCGAGGCGGTCGAGGCGGTCCTGGACGCGGACTGGGTGGTCCTCGGTCCGGGCTCCTGGTTCTCCTCGGTGATCCCGCACCTTCTCGTCCCCGACCTGCTCGACGCGCTGGCCGAGACGAAGGCCCGGAAGGTGCTCTCGCTGAACCTCGCGCCGCAGCCCGGAGAAACCGAGGGCTTCTCCCCGCAGCGTCATTTGGAGGTTTTGGGACGACACGCCCCTAAACTCGCCCTGGACGTGGTGCTGGCCGACGAGGCCGCCGTGCCCGATCGCGAGTCCCTCGCCGATGCCGCCAAGCGGCTCGGTGCCGCGGTCGAGCTGGCGCCGGTGGCCGGGCCCGACGGCTCCGCGAAGCATGACCCGGAGCTGTTGGCCGCCGCGTACGACCGTATTTTTCGGATGCATGGAAGGATCGGCCCATGGCGATGACGGCAGCGGTGAAGGACGAGATCTCCCGGCTTCCCGTCACCCGGACCTGCTGCAGGAAGGCAGAGGTCTCGTCGATCCTGCGGTTCGCGGGCGGGCTGCACCTGGTGAGCGGCCGCATCGTGATCGAGGCGGAGCTCGACACCGCGATGGCGGCGCGCCGCCTCAAGCGGGACATCCTGGAGATCTTCGGGCACAGCTCGGAACTGATCGTGATGGCCCCGGGCGGACTGCGGCGCGGCTCGCGTTTCGTGGTGCGGGTGGTGGCCGGAGGCGACCAGCTGGCCCGGCAGACGGGTCTCGTGGACGGCAGGGGCCGCCCCATCCGGGGCCTCCCCCCGCAGGTGGTCTCCGGGGCGACCTGCGATGCGGAGGCGGCCTGGCGGGGCGCGTTCCTCGCGCACGGTTCGCTGACGGAGCCCGGTCGTTCCTCCTCCCTGGAGGTGACCTGCCCGGGTCCGGAGGCCGCGCTGGCCCTGGTCGGTGCGGCGCGCCGGCTCTCCATCGGGGCGAAGGCCCGTGAGGTGCGGGGGGTGGACCGGGTCGTCGTCCGTGACGGCGACGCGATCGGCGCCCTGCTCACCCGGCTCGGCGCGCACGAGTCGGTGCTCGCCTGGGAGGAGCGGCGGATGCGGCGCGAGGTCCGCGCCACCGCCAACCGCCTGGCCAACTTCGACGACGCCAACCTGCGCCGCTCGGCCCGCGCCGCGGTCGCCGCGGGGGCCCGGGTGCAGCGTGCCCTGGAGATCCTCGGCGAGGAGGTGCCCGAGCACCTCGCGGCGGCCGGACGGCTCCGCATGGAGCACAAGCAGGCCTCTCTGGAGGAGCTGGGCGCGCTCGCCGACCCGCCGCTGACCAAGGACGCGGTGGCCGGCCGGATCCGCCGACTGCTCGCGATGGCGGACAAGCGGGCGCAGGACCTGGGCATTCCCGGGACCGAGTCCAATCTGACCGAGGAGCTGGACGACAGCCTGGTCGGCTGATCCGTACGGAACCCCGAACTCCACGCTGCCGGTGCCTTTCTGAGGCATCGGCAGCTTTTTCGTACGCGCGCGCGGCACCCTTGACAGGTCCATGGGTGCCCATGAGCCTGGCGTCTGTTCACCTTCGTGGCAGACGACAGCAAGGGGGGCTCATGAGACGCAGAGCGAGATCGATCCTCGCAGCGGCATCACTGTTGATCGCGGGAGTGGCGGCGGCACCCGTCGCCGGAGCGCAGCCGAACGACCGGGACGGCGGTGACGCCCTCTCCGTATGGCGCGCCGAGGTCACCAAGGAGCAGGTTCCGCTGCTCCTCGAAGCCGGTGCCGACGCGCATGAACTGACCGAGCAGGTGCCCGCGAAGGGCTCCGCGACGGTCGAGCTGTTCCTGACGGGCCGGCAGGCCGGGCAGCTGCGCGGCCAGGGCGTCGAGCTCGCCGAGCACAGCCTGACCGCCTCCGCCGAGAAGCGGGTGGCCGCCGCGGGGGACGGCGTCTTCCGCCCGTACAGTGGCCCGAACGGCCTCAAGCAGGAGATCCTGGACACCGCCCGGGCGAACCCCGGGATCACCAAGGTCGTCTCCATCGGCAAGACCCTCAAGGGCCAGGACATCCTCGCCCTCAAGGTCAGCAAGGGCGCCCCGCGGGTCAAGGACGGCTCCAAGCCCGCCATGCTGTACATGTCCAACCAGCACGCGCGCGAGTGGATCACCCCGGAGATGACCCGGCGGCTGATGCACCACTACCTCGACGGGTACGGCAAGGACGAGCGGATCACCCGGATCGTCGACTCCACCGAGCTGTGGTTCGTGCTCTCCGCCAACCCGGACGGCTACGACTTCACGCACGCCGACCCCGGCAACCGGCAGTGGCGCAAGAACCTCCGCGACAACGACGGAGACGGGCGGATCGCCCCCGGCGACGGCGTCGACCTGAACCGCAACTTCGCCTACAAGTGGGGCTACGACAACGAGGGTTCGTCGCCCGACCCGGCCGACGAGACCTTCCGCGGCAAGGGCCCCATGTCGGAGCCCGAGACCAGGGCCCTCGACGCCTTCCAGAAGCGCATCGGCTTCACGTACGGCATCAACTACCATTCGGCCGCCCAGCTCCTGCTGTACGGCGTGGGCTGGCAGGTCGCCACCGACACCCCCGACGACGTGGCCCTCAAGGCCCTCGCCGGCACCCCGCAGAACTCGGCCGTGCCCGGCTACCGGCCGCAGGTCTCCTCGGAGCTGTACATCACCAACGGCGAGGCGGACGGACACGCCGCCAACGTCAACGAGATGCAGATGTTCACCCCGGAGATGTCGACCTGCGCCACCGCCTCCCGGGTCGACCCGAACGACGCGTGGAACCCGGCCGACTGCGCCTCCGTCTTCACCTTCCCGGACGACGAGAAGCTGATCCAGGCCGAGTTCGCCAAGAACATCCCCTTCGCGCTCGCCGTCGCCGAGACCGCCGCCCACCCGGACCGGCCCGTCTCCCCGGTCGGCATCGAGGCTCCCGACTTCACCCCGAAGACCTTCACCACCTCCTACGCCCGTGGCGGGGAGCAGGAGATCGCGGTCACGGCGCGCAAGTCCCTGCGCGGCAAGACCCTGAAGTACCGGATCAACGGCGGCCGCACCCACAGCGAGGAGCTCGACGCCTGGAAGGGCGGCGAGACCTACGGCGGCGAGGACAACCTCTACTTCGACGAGTACCGCGCCGAGGTCGAGGACGCCCGGCCCGGCGACTCCGTCGAGGTCTGGTTCACCGCCCGCACCCGGGAGGGCCGGGCCACCGCCTCCGCCCCCTTCACCTACGAGGTGGCCGAGCGGCCCCGCGGCGACGTGCTCGTCCTCGCCGACGAGGGCGGCACCACCGCCGCGAAGCACACCGCCGCCTATGTGAAGGCGCTCGCCGACAACGGCCGCAAGGCCGCCGTCTGGGACGTCGCCACCCAGGGCGCCCCGGACGCACTCGGCGTGCTCTCCCACTTCCGTACCGTCGTCTGGTACACCGGCGCCGAGCGGCCCTCCGGAGCCGCTCAGCTCGCCGTCCGCTCCTACCTCAACGAGGGCGGCAAGCTGATCAACGCCGGCGAGAAGTCCGGCGGCCTCACCCAGGTCGGCCTGGCGGAGACCAACGACTTCGCCCAGTACTACCTCGGTGCCTACCACCGGGCGGGCCTCAAGAACCCGCCCGCCTTCGCCGGCTCCGGCGCCTTCAAGGGCATCGGCGCGGGCCTCGGCGCAGCCGCCGACAACCCGCTGGACAACGCGGGCGCGTACACCGTCACCTCGGACACCCTGAAGGCGAAGGACTTCCCGCAGTTCGCCGACAGCGCCTCCGCCGGTGACTACCCGGGCATCCGCATGCCCTTCGAGCCCGCCGAGGGCGCGACCTTCGCGGCCGTCAAGCACGCCGACAACACCTGGGCGCGGCTCAGCAGGACCGTCGACCTCAGCGGCGTCGCCGCCGCGGCGGCCCCGCGCCTGGACTTCCAGGTCAGCTACGACACCGAGCCCGGCTACGACAACCTCGTCGTCGAGGCCCACACCGTCGGTCAGGACGACTGGACGACCCTGCCCGACCGCAACGGCGGCACCTCCACCGAGCCCCCCGCCGACTGCGGCGAGGGCTACTACGTCCGCGGCCACCCCTTCCTCGCCCACTACCTCACCGTCGGCGAGGACGGCTGCGCCACGACCGGCACCACCGGCTCCTGGAACGCCTTCACCGGCCCCTCCAACGGCTGGCGGCAGGCCTCCGTCGACCTGAGCGCCTGGGCCGGCAAGAAGGTCGAGCTGTCCGTCTCCTACATCTCCGACCCCGGTACGGGAGAGATGGGTGCCTTCGTCGACGACACCCGCCTCGTCGCCGGGACCACCACCGAGGCGGAGGGCTTCGAGACCTCCCTCGGCGCATGGACCGTACCGGGCGCCCCCGCCGGCAGCCCCGGCAACACCGGCGACTGGACGCGCTCCGCGGCGCTCTTCCACTCGCAGGCCGCGGTCACCACGCGTGACACCGTCCTCCTCGGCTACGGCCTGGAGCACGTGCCCGGCGCGACCGACCGGGCACGTCTCGTCGGCCGCGCCCTCGGGGTGCTCCGCCGCTGACGGAGAGTAGTCGGGACAAAGGTCCCACGACGGCCCGTACCCGTTGGTAGGTACGGGCCGTCGGCCGTTTTCCCTCACTTTCCGGGCTCGTCCGGATGAGCTGGATGTCACTGCGGGGGTCCTGTGGGGGTAGGGTCGTAAGCGGTCGGGGACATCCCAAAAAACAAAAATCTCGCCGGCGTCGAGCACACCGGCGTACCTAACGAGGAGATCGGTTCGTGACGATCCGCGTAGGCATCAACGGCTTTGGCCGCATCGGCCGGAACTACTTCCGCGCGCTCCTTGAGCAGGGTGCCGACATCGAGATCGTGGCTGTCAACGACCTGGGTGACACCGCGACCACCGCACACCTGCTGAAGTACGACACCATCCTGGGCCGCCTCAAGGCCGAGGTGACCCACACCGCCGACACCATCACCGTCGACGGCCGCACCATCAAGGTGCTCTCCGAGCGCAACCCGGCCGACATCCCCTGGGGCGAGCTGGGCGTCGACATCGTCATCGAGTCGACCGGCATCTTCACCAAGAAGGCCGACGCCGAGAAGCACATCGCCGGTGGCGCCAAGAAGGTCCTCATCTCGGCTCCGGCCAGCGACGAGGACATCACCATCGTGATGGGTGTCAACCAGGACAAGTACGACCCGGCGCAGCACAACGTCATCTCGAACGCGTCCTGCACCACCAACTGTGTCGCGCCGATGGCGAAGGTTCTCGACGAGAACTTCGGCATCGTCAAGGGCCTGATGACCACGGTCCACGCGTACACCAACGACCAGCGCATCCTGGACTTCCCGCACAAGGACCTGCGCCGCGCCCGCGCCGCCGCGGAGAACATCATCCCGACCACGACGGGTGCCGCCAAGGCCACCGCGCTGGTCCTCCCGCAGCTCAAGGGCAAGCTGGACGGCATCGCCATGCGCGTCCCGGTCCCGACCGGTTCCGCCACCGACCTGGTCGTCACCCTCGACCGCGAGGTCACCAAGGACGAGGTCAACGCGGCGTTCAAGAAGGCCGCCGACGACGGCGACCTCAAGGGCATCCTGTACTACACCGAGGACCAGATCGTGTCCTCGGACATCGTGGGCGACCCGGCTTCCTGCACCTTCGACGCTTCCCTGACCATGGTCCAGGAAGGCAACACGGTGAAGATCCTGGGCTGGTACGACAACGAGTGGGGCTACTCCAACCGTCTCGTCGACCTCACCGTCTTCGTCGGCGGCCAGCTCTAAACTTCAGGGCAGGCTTTCGATGTGAGCAGGGCTCGGGCAGCGCAACGCCGCGCTGTGCGAGCCCTGTTTGTGTGCTCCACCGCGTACCAAGGAGTCTGTGACAGATGAAGACGATCGACGAGCTTCTCGCCGAAGGCGTCTCCGGCAAGCGGGTGTTCGTCCGCGCCGATCTCAACGTGCCGCTCGACGGCACCACCATCACCGACGACGGCCGCATCCGCGCCGTCGTCCCCACGGTCAAGGCGCTCGCCGACGCGGGTGCCCGCGTCGTGGTCGCCTCGCACCTGGGCCGCCCGAAGGGCGCCCCGGACCCGGCGTTCTCGCTCGCTCCGGCCGCCGCTCGCCTCGGCGAGCTCCTCGGCGCCGAGGTGGCCTTCGCGACGGACACGGTCGGCGAGTCCGCCACCGCCACCGTCGCGGGCCTCGATGACGGCGGGGTCGCCGTCATCGAGAACCTGCGGTTCAACGCCGGCGAGACCTCCAAGGACGACGCCGAGCGCGGCGCGTTCGCGGACCGGCTCGCCGCCCTCGCCGACGTCTACGTCGGCGACGGCTTCGGCGCCGTGCACCGCAAGCACGCCTCGGTCTTCGACCTCCCGGCGCGCCTGCCGCACGCCGCGGGCTACCTCATCGCCACCGAGGTCGGCGTCCTGAAGAAGCTCACCGACGACGTCAAGCGGCCGTACGTGGTCGCGCTCGGCGGCGCCAAGGTCTCCGACAAGCTCGGCGTGATCGACCACCTCCTGGAGAAGGCCGACCGCATCCTCATCGGCGGCGGCATGGCGTACACCTTCCTCAAGGCCCAGGGCCACGAGGTCGGCATCTCGCTGCTCCAGGAGGACCAGATCCCGGCGGTCCTGGAGTACCTGGAGCGCGCCGAGAAGCGTGGCGTGGAGTTCGTCCTCCCCGTCGACGTCCTGGTCTCGTCCGAGTTCCCGGACCTGAAGACCAAGGCTCCGGCCAACCCGACCACGGTCGCCGCGGACGCCATCCCGGCGGACGAGGAGGGCCTGGACATCGGTCCGGAGACCCGTAAGCTCTACGCCTCGAAGCTCGCCGACGCCGGAACCGTTTTCTGGAACGGCCCGATGGGCGTCTTCGAGCACCCCGACTACGCCGAGGGCACCAAGGCCGTCGCCCAGGCGCTCGTCGACTCCCCGGCCTTCACGGTCGTCGGTGGTGGCGACTCCGCCGCCGCCGTCCGGATCCTGGGCTTCGACGAGAAGGCATTCGGCCACATTTCGACCGGCGGCGGCGCCTCCCTCGAGTACCTCGAGGGCAAGACGCTTCCCGGCCTCGCCGCACTGGAGGACTGACCCTTTCATGAGCAGCACCCGCACCCCGCTGATGGCGGGAAACTGGAAGATGAACCTCAACCACCTGGAGGCCATCGCCCACGTCCAGAAGCTCGCCTTCGCCCTGACCGACAAGGACTACGACGCCTGTGAGGTCGCGGTCCTGGTCCCCTTCACCGACCTGCGGTCCGTCCAGACCCTGGTCGACGGCGACAAGCTGAAGATCAAGTACGGCGCCCAGGACCTCTCGGCGCACGACTCCGGTGCCTACACCGGTGAGATCTCGGGCTCGATGCTGGCCAAGTTCAAGTGCGCCTACGTGGCCGTCGGCCACTCCGAGCGCCGCCAGTACCACGCCGAGGACGACGAGGTCTGCAACGCCAAGGTGAAGGCCGCCTTCAAGCACGGCGTGACCCCGATCCTCTGCGTCGGCGAGGGCCTCGACGTCCGCAAGGCCGGCAACCAGGTCGAGTACACCCTCGCCCAGCTCGACGGCGGCCTGAAGGACGTCCCGGCCGAGCAGGCCGAGACCATCGTGATCGCGTACGAGCCGGTGTGGGCCATCGGCACCGGCGAGGTCGCCACCCCCGAGGACGCGCAGGAGGTCTGCGGGGCGATCCGCGGCCGCCTCGCGGAGCTGTACTCGCAGGAGCTGGCCGACAAGGTCCGCATCCAGTACGGAGGCTCGGTCAAGTCGGGCAACGTCGCCGCGATCATGGCGCAGCCGGACGTCGACGGCGCCCTGGTGGGCGGCGCGGCGCTGGACGCCGACGAGTTCGTCAAGATCGCCCGCTTCCGCGACCAGTGAGTATGCGGTAGCGGAGTTACGTCGTACCCTTGCGGGGGTCGGGCAGGTGCCCGGCCCCCGTCCGTATAAGTCCGAGGAAGTTGGTCCAGCCGTGGTTATGGGGTTCTCGATCGCCCTCATCGTCTTCAGCGGGCTGCTGATGCTGCTCGTGCTGATGCACAAGGGGAAGGGTGGCGGCCTCTCCGACATGTTCGGTGGCGGAATGCAGTCTTCCGTCGGTGGGTCCTCGGTCGCCGAGCGCAACCTGGACCGGATCACCGTCGTGGTCGGTCTGCTCTGGTTCGCCTGCATTGTGGTACTTGGTCTGCTGATGAAGTTGGACGGGTAACTCCGAACACTGGACGCGCGTTGGGCCTTACGTAGACTGGGGCATCTTCGAGCACCATCACGCAGGGAGTTACGACCGTGGCAAGTGGCAACGCGATCCGGGGAAGCCGGGTCGGAGCGGGGCCGATGGGCGAGGCCGAGCGGGGCGAATCGGCGCCGCGCGCCCGCATCTCCTTCTGGTGCTCGAACGGGCACGAGACGCAGCCGAGCTTCGCCAGCGACGCGGCGATCCCGGAGACCTGGGACTGCCCACGGTGCGGCTTCCCGGCCGGTCAGGACCGGGACAACCCGCCGGACCCGCCGCGCACGGAGCCGTACAAAACCCACCTCGCCTATGTGCGTGAGCGGCGCAGCGACGCGGACGGCGAGGCGATCCTCGCCGAGGCGCTGGCCAAGCTGCGCGGCGAGATCTGAGCACGGTGTGACGGTATGACGAAGGGGCCTTGCCCGCGAACCGAGTTCGCGGGCAAGGCCCCTTCGTCATCTCCGCACGCACACCGGCCCGTTGTCAGTGGTGCCCGTTAACGTCGGTCGAGAAGGGATCTTCGGATCCGGAGGCCGAACGGGGGCGTGCGCCATGGCGATGACGGCGACAGCGGGCGGCAAAGCCGTACCCGCCTGGCGGGGTGGCTTCGGGAGGCTGTGGACCGCCGCCGTCGTCTCCCGGTTCGGTGACTCGCTGCGCACCGCCGCGATGCCCCTGCTCGCCGCCTCGCTCACCGACGACCCCCTCCTCATCGCCTCCGTCACCGCCTGCGGCTTTCTGCCCTGGCTGCTCTTCGGGCTGCTCGGCGGGGCCGTCGCCGACCGCGTCGACCAGCGGCGGGCCATGTGGGCCGTCGACCTCGTACGGGGCGCGCTCGTGGCCGCGTTCGCCGTCGCCGTCGCACTGGGACACGCCGGCATCGCCCTGCTGCTCGTCCTCGCCTTCGCCCTGACGACCCTGCAGACCCTCTTCGACAACGCCGCCACCGCGCTGCTCCCCGCCCTCGTGCCCACCGAGACCCTGGCCGGGGCCAACGCCCGCCTGATGACCGGTCAGCAGCTCGCGGGCGGACTCCTCGCCGCGCCCCTGGTGCCCGCCCTGCTCCTCGCCGGGCCCGCCGCACCGTACGCCGCCGACGCCGTCACCTACGTCCTGGCCGCGCTGCTCATCGCCTCCCTGCGGACCGGGACGCCCGAGCGGCCGCCCCGCCCCGCCGGATCCACCCTCCGGGCGGAGATGGCCGCGGGGCTGGCCGTGCTGCGCGGGGACCGGTTCCTGCGCCGGCTCTGCACGGCCACCACCCTGTGCAACATCGGCATGGGCGCTCTCATCGCCACCCTCGTCGTCCTGGTCACCGACGGCCTCCACGCGGGCGATACGGGATACGCGGCCACCATCACCGCCTTCGCGGCGGGCGGTGTCGCCGGCGGGTTCCTCGCCCGCCGGATCGCCGAACGGACCGGAAGGATACGGGCGGTGGTCCTCGCCGGGACCGTCCAGACCGGCTGCCTCGTCCTGCTGGGGACGGTGCCCGTCCTCGGGGTGTCGATCGGGGCCATGGCGGTGTTCGGCTTCATGGGGACGGTGTGGAACGTCCAGCAGACGACCCTCATGCAGGAGCGCGCCCCCGAAGGCATGCTCGGCCGCATCGCCGCGGCCTTCCGCACCCTCGCCGTCGCGGGTGCCCCGCTCGGGGCCCTTCTCGGCGGCGCGGCGGCCGCCGGCTGGGGACCGCTCACACCGGCCCTGCTCGCGGCGGCGCTGTTCGCGCTCGCCGTCGCGTCGCTTGCCCCTCTGATCAATTAAGTTGGAGACGCAGCGGGGCAGACAAGCAGTACGAGAAGAAGTGGGCGATGTCCGAGATGAACAACGAAGGCCGCACCAGGCTCAACCGGCTGCCCGAGTGGGCGGCCCTCGGCAAGCACCGTGAGCAGCTGGGCGAGACCCATCTGCGGGACCTGTTCGCCGCGGACCGGGAGCGTGGCACCGGCTACGCCCTGCGCGTCGGCGACCTCTACCTGGACTACTCCAAGCACCTCGTCACCGACGAGACGCTGACCCTGCTGCGCGAACTGGCCGCCGTCACCGGCGTCGCCGAGCTGCGCGACGCCATGTTCCGCGGCGAGAAGATCAACACCACCGAGGACCGGGCGGTCCTCCACACCGCGCTCCGCGCCCCCCGCGGGGCCGTGATCGAGGTCGACGGGGAGAACGTCGTCCCCGGCGTGCACGCCGTCCTCGACAAGATGGGCGCGTTCGCCGACAAGGTCCGCGCGGGCGAGTGGACCGGGCACACCGGCAAGCCGATCAAGAACATCGTCAACATCGGCATCGGCGGCTCCGACCTCGGCCCCGCCATGGCCTACGAGGTCCTGCGCTCCTTCACCCAGCGGGACCTGACGCTCCGTTTCGTCTCCAACGTCGACGGCGCCGACCTCCACGAGGCCGTCCGCGACCTCGACCCGGCCGAGACGCTGTTCATCGTCGCCTCGAAGACCTTCACCACCATCGAGACGATCACCAACGCCACCTCCGCGCGGAACTGGCTCCTCACCGGCCTGCGAGCCGACCAGACGGCCGTCGCCAAGCACTTCGTCGCCCTCTCGACCAACGCCGAGAAGGTCGAGGAGTTCGGTATCGACACCGCGAACATGTTCGAGTTCTGGGACTGGGTCGGCGGCCGCTACTCGTACGACTCCGCCATCGGCCTCTCCCTGATGATCGCCATCGGGCCGGAGCGCTTCCGCGAGATGCTCGACGGCTTCCACCTCGTCGACGAGCACTTCCGCACCGCCCCGCCCGAGGAGAACGCGCCGCTGCTGCTCGGCCTCCTCGGTGTCTGGTACGGCGCCTTCTTCGACGCCCAGTCGCACGCCGTCCTGCCGTACTCGCACTACCTCTCCAAGTTCACCGCCTACCTCCAGCAGCTCGACATGGAGTCCAACGGAAAGTCGGTGGACCGCGAGGGCAACCGGGTCGACTGGCAGACCGGCCCCGTCGTCTGGGGCACCCCGGGCACCAACGGTCAGCACGCGTACTACCAGTTGATCCACCAGGGCACCAAGGTCATCCCGGCCGACTTCATCGGCTTCGCCCGGCCGGTCGACGACCTGCTGCCCGGTCTCGTCGCCCAGCACGACCTGCTCATGGCCAACTTCTTCGCCCAGACCCAGGCGCTGGCCTTCGGCAAGACCCCCGAGGAGGTACGGGCGGAGGGCGTCCCCGAGGAGCTCGTCCCGCACAAGACCTTCCAGGGCAACCACCCCACCACGACGATCCTCGCCGACGAACTGACCCCGTCCGTCCTCGGCCAGCTCATCGCGCTGTACGAGCACAAGGTCTTCGTCCAGGGCGCCATCTGGAACATCGACTCCTTCGACCAGTGGGGCGTCGAACTCGGCAAGGTCCTCGCCAAGCGGATCGAGCCCGTCCTGACGGAGGGCGAGGGCGCCGAGCACCTCGACAGCTCCACCGCCGGACTCGTGACCGCCTACCGCACGCTGCGCGGACGGTAGAGCCATGACGGGGGAGAACGCGGTGCGGCTGCGGCCGCCCAGGAACGCCGTGGACGAGCGGGCCGTCGCCTGGTGGCGGAGCCGGCTCCTCGCCACCACCGCCGTACCGGTGGCGGTCCTCGGCGTCCTCGGCGCCTTCATCGGACCCGCCCGGTTCTGGCTGCTGGTCTCGGCCGCGGCCGTGGCGGCCGTGGGCCTCGCCTGCACCGCGTTCTTCCCCGCCTGGTGGTTCCGGGTGCACCGCTGGGAGGTCACCGAGGACGCCGTCTACGTCCGCACCGGGGCCTTCTGGCAGGAGTGGCGCATCGCGCCGATGTCCCGGATCCAGACCGTCGACACCTCGCGCGGTCCGCTGGAGCAGCTCTTCCGGCTCGCCACCGTCACGGTGACCACGGCCTCCTCCAAGGGCGCCATCCGGATCGAGGGCCTCGACCACGAACTGGCCGCCGAACTCGCCGAGCGGCTGACCGCCATCACCCAGGCCACCCCCGGGGACGCCACATGAGCGAGGCGCCGGGCAAAGCCCCCGCCGTGGAGGAGAACCAGGGCTCGGAGTGGCTGCGGCTCGATCCCCGTACCGTCCTCGTCCGGGTCGTCCTCTTCGGCGGCGTCCTCGTCGGCGCCGCGCTGCCCGTCACCTTCGCGCTGGCCGGGCCGCGCCCGCTGTGGGAGGCCGTCGCCTGGGTCGCATCGGGCGTCGCCCTCGCCCTGCTCGCCGACGTCGTCGCCGAGACCGTCCGCCTCCGCCGCACCCGCTACCGCGTCGGTACCGAGCGGGTCGAGCTCCACACCGGACTCCTCGTCGTCCAGCGCCGCTCGCTCGCTCGCGAGCGCATCCGCAGCGCCGACCTCACCGCCAACCCGCTCCAGCGCGTCCTCGGCCTCGTCAAGGTCCGCATCGGCACCGGCGAGCACACCGGCGGCAGCGAGTCCACGCTCGAACTCGACCTGGTCACCCGGCCCGAAGGAGAGCGGCTGCGCCGCGAGCTGCTCGCCCGCGCCGCCGTCACCCCCGAGGACCCGGACGACGACAGCGCCCTCGCGATCCTCGACCCGCGCTGGATCCGCTACGCCCCCGTCTCCTTCCTCGCCCCCGCCCTCGGCGGCGCGGCGGCAGGAGCGGTCATGCAGGTCAGTGAGTGGTTCGGCGCCCAGGGGGAGGTCATCGACTGGATAGGGGACCGGTTCCAGGACGTCTCCATCCCGTGGATGATCGTCGTCCTGGTCCTCCTCGCCACCGTCGTCGGCGCGGTCGGTGCCCTCGGCCTCTGGGTCGAGATGTGGTGGAACTACCGGCTGGAGCGCGAGCCCGGCGGCACCCTGCGGGTCTCCCGCGGGCTCTTCACCGCACGCTCGGTCTCCATAGAGGAGCGGAGGCTGCGCGGCATCGAGCTGGTCGAGCCGCTCGGCGTCCGCGCCTTCGGGGCGGCCCGTGTCGACGCCGTCGCCACCGGGCTCGTCAAGGACGAGGCCGACAAGCACGCCGACCTCAAGAGCCTGCTGCCGGCCGCGGAGCGGCCGGTGGCCGACCGGGTCGCCGCCCAGGTCCTGCGCGAGCCGGAGCCGCCCACCGGGGCGCCCCTTGCCGCCCACCCCCTGGCCGCCCGCAGCCGGAGGGTGCGCTGGGCGCTGGCGAGCGTCCTCCTGCCGGCGGCGGTCCTCGCCCTCCTCGGGCTCCTCCTCACCCCGGCCCTGCTGTACGTGGCGGCCGGCTGCGCGGTCGTCCTCGGTCCGGTCGCCGTGCTGTTCGCCCTCGACGCGTACCGCAGTCTCGGCCACGGCGTCAGCGGCGCCTATCTGGTGACCCGTTCGGGTACGGTCCGGCGCGCCACGGTCGCCCTCCAGCGCTCCGGCGTCATCGGCTGGACCGTCAAGCAGTCGTACTTCCAGCGGCGGGCCGGCGTCCTGACGCTGACCGCCACCACGGCGGCCGGAGCGGGCGCGTACGACATCCTCGACGCGGGACAGAGCCAGGGCCTGGCCTTCGCCGCCGGGGCCGTACCGGACCTGCTGACGCCCTTCCTCGAACCCGTACCGACACGGGACACCCGGGACATGCGGGAGGCCCGGTCCACCGAGGGGTGAACCGGGCCTCCACGGCGTCGGATCAG
Source organism: Streptomyces sp. NBC_00250 (assembly GCF_036192275.1). NCBI lineage: Bacteria > Bacillati > Actinomycetota > Actinomycetes > Kitasatosporales > Streptomycetaceae > Streptomyces > Streptomyces sp. NBC_00250. The sequence goes on from NZ_CP108088.1 coordinate 6,871,544, forward strand.
GCGGACGCCGGCGGGTACAGACTCCGCGGCAGCTCCGAGGCCGCCGCGGCGTCCAGCAGCCACAGGGTGCGCGAGCGGCCGTAGGCGCCCGCCGCCGGGGCCTGCACCTCGCCCGCGCCCGACAGCGCGATCGCCGCCGCCTTCGCCTTGTCCTCACCGGCCGCGAGCAGCCAGACCTCCTTCGCCGCCCGGATCGCCGGAAGGGTCAGCGAGACCCGGACCGGCGGCGGCTTGGGCGCACCGTGCACGCCGACCACCGTCCGCTCGGTCTCGCGGACCGCGGGCAGCTCCGGGAAGAGCGAGGCCACATGGGTGTCCGGGCCGACGCCCAGCATCAGGACGTCGAAGGTCGGCACCCCGCCGTGGTCGCCGGGACCCGCGGCGGCGGCGAGCTCCTCCGCGTACGCGGCCGCGGCGGCGTCGACATCGCTGCCGAACGGACCGTCCGAGGCCGGCATGGCGTGCACCCGTGCCGGGTCGAGCGGCACCCGGTCGAGCAGCGCCTCCCGGGCCTGGGTGACGTTCCGCTCGGGGTCGCCGTCGGGCAGGAAGCGCTCGTCCCCCCACCACAGGTCGAGCCGCGACCAGTCGATCGCGTCCCGCGCGGGCGCCGCACCGAGCGCCGCGAGCAGCCCGTTGCCGTTGCGTCCGCCGGTGAGCACCACCGAGGCGGAGCCACGGGCGGCCTGGGCGTCCACGATCTTCGTGATCAGCCGGGCGGCGGCCGCCTCGGCCATCAGCGCCTTGTCACGATGGACGACCAGCTGAGGCGTACTCACTTGCCCGCCGTCTTCTTGGCCGGGGCCTTCTTCGGGGCGGGCTTGGCGGCCGGGGCGGCCGACTCCACGACGGTCTCCACGACCGTCTCCACGACGACCTCGGGGGCGGTCACGGCCGCCTCCTCGTCCAGCCGCTCAAGGCCGAACTTGAGTGCCGTCGCGTAGGTGTCGTCCGGGTCGAGCCGACGCAGCTCCTCCGCGATCAGCTCGGCCGTGTCGCGCCGCTTGAGCGCGACGGCACGGTCGGGCTGCCCCTGGATGGAGAGCGTCGCGAGCGAGCCGTCCGGCCGGTCGAGGACGATCGGGCCGGTGCTGGTCTCCATCCGTACGGAGGTGAGACCGGGACCCGTCGACGTCGAGCGGCGCACCGGGATCTTCAGCCGCTCCGCCAGCCACATGGCGAGCAGCTCGACGCTCGGGTTGAACTCCTCGCCCTCCACCTCGGCGGAGGTCACCTCGCACACGACCTGGTCGAGCGCGGCGGCCAGCATCGAACGCCACGGGGTGATCCGGGTCCACGCGAGGTCCGTGTCGCCCGGGGTGTACGCGTCCGCGCGCGCGGTCAGCTCCTGGATGGGCTGCTCGGCGGCGTACGTGTCGGTCACCCGGCGCTGGGCGAGCGCGCCCAGCGGGTCCTTCGCCGGGTCGGTCGGCGCGTTCACCGGCCACCAGACGACGACGGGGGCGTCCGGGAGGAGCAGCGGCAGGACCACCGACTGGGCGTGGTCGCCGACCTCGCCGTACAGCCGGAGGACCACCGTCTCGCCGGTGCTGGCGTCGGCGCCGAGGCGGACCTCGGCGTCGAGCCGTGCCTTGGAGCGGTCACGCGGGGAGCGCGTGACCCGCTTGATGACGACGAGGGTCCGCGAGGGGTGCTCGCGGGACGCGTCGTTCGCAGCCTTCAGCGCGTCGTAGGCGTTCTCCTCGTCGGTGACGATGACGAGGGTGAGCACCATGCCGACGGCCGGCGTACCGATCGCCCGCCGCCCGAGCACCAGCGCCTTGTTGATCTTGGATGACGTGGTGTCCGTCAGGTCGGTCTTCATGGCCGGCGCCAGCTCCGTCCGTCTCGTGCGAGCATCTCGTCCGCCTCGACCGGACCCCAGGTCCCGGACTGGTACTGCGCGGGCTTGCCGTGCTTGTCCCAGAACTGCTCGATCGGGTCGAGGATCTTCCAGGACAGCTCGACCTCCTCGACGCGCGGGAAGAGGTTCGAGTCGCCGAGCAGCACGTCCAGGAGGAGCCGCTCGTACGCCTCGGGGCTGGACTCCGTGAAGGACTCGCCGTAGGCGAAGTCCATCGACACGTCCCGGATCTCCATCTGGGTGCCGGGCACCTTGGAGCCGAACCGCACCGTCACGCCCTCGTCCGGCTGGACCCGGATGACGATGGCGTTGCGGCCGAGTTCCTCGGTCGCGGTGGAGTCGAAGGGGGAGTGCGGGGCGCGCTGGAAGACGACCGCGATCTCGGTGACGCGGCGGCCGAGCCGCTTGCCGGTGCGCAGGTAGAAGGGGACGCCCGCCCAGCGGCGGTTGTCGATCTCCAGCTTGATGGCCGCGTAGGTGTCGGTCTTCGACTGGGGGTCGATGCCGTCTTCCTGGAGGTAGCCGACGGCCTTCGCGCCGCCCTGCCACCCGGCCGCGTACTGGCCGCGGACCGTGGACTTGCCCAGGTCCTTGGGCACCTTCACCGCGCCGAGGACCTTGGTCTTCTCGGCGGCGAGCGCGTCGGCGTCGAAGGAGCCGGGCTCCTCCATCGCGGTCAGCGCGAGCAGCTGGAGCAGGTGGTTCTGGATGACGTCACGGGCGGCGCCGATGCCGTCGTAGTAGCCGGCGCGGCCACCGATGCCGATGTCCTCGGCCATGGTGATCTGCACGTGGTCGACGTACGACCGGTTCCAGATCGGCTCGAAGAGGGTGTTGGCGAAGCGGAGCGCCAGGATGTTCTGGACGGTCTCCTTGCCGAGGTAGTGGTCGATCCGGAAGACCTCGTTCGGCGGGAAGACCTCGTGGACGACCTCGTTGAGCTCCTTGGCGGAGACCAGGTCGTGCCCGAAGGGCTTCTCGATGACCGCGCGGCGCCAGGAGCCGTCCTTCTGGTCGGCCAGGCCGTGCTTCTTGAGCTGCTGGACGACCTTGGGGAAGAACTTCGGCGGCACGGACAGGTAGAAGGCGAAGTTGCCTCCGGTGCCCTGCGCCTTGTCCAGTTCCTCGATGGTGGCCTTGAGCTGCTCGAAGGCGTCGTCGTCGTCGAAGTCGCCCTGGACGAAACGCATCCCCTGGATCAGCTGCTGCCACACCTCCTCGCGGAACGGGGTGCGCGAGTGCTGCTCGACGGCGTCGTGGACCTCCTGCGCGAAGTCCTCGTCCTGCCACTCCCGGCGGGCGAAGCCGATGAGCGAGAAGCCCGGCGGCAGCAGGCCGCGGTTGGCCAGGTCGTAGACGGCAGGCATCAGCTTCTTACGGGACAAATCGCCCGTGACGCCGAAGATCACCAGACCCGACGGCCCCGCGATGCGCGGGAGCCGTCGGTCTGCGGCGTCACGGAGCGGGTTGGCTCCGTGGACTGCGCTCAAAGTGCTTACGCCTCCGAAGGTGCGAGGCGCGAGAGCTCCGCCTCGGTGGACTTGAGAAGGTCGTTCCAGGACGCCTCGAACTTCTCGACGCCCTCGTCCTCGAGGAGCTGGACGACATCGTCGTAGGCGATGCCCAGCTTCTCGACGGCGGCCAGCTCGGCGCGCGACTGCTCGTACGTGCCGCGCACGGTGTCACCGGAGACCACACCGTGGTCGGCGGTGGCCTCCAGGGTGCCCTCCGGCATGGTGTTGACCGTGCCGGGAGCGACCAGGTCCACGACGTACAGGGTGTCCTTGTACGCCGGGTCCTTCACGCCGGTCGAGGCCCACAGCGGACGCTGCTTGTTGGCCTGCGCCTTGTCGAGGGCCGTCCAGCGCTCGCCGGAGAACACCTCTTCGTACGCCTCGTAGGCGAGACGGGCGTTCGCCAGGGCGGCCTTGCCCTTGAGCGCCTTGGCCTCGTCGGTGCCGAGGGCGTCCAGGCGCTTGTCGATCTCCGAGTCCACGCGGGACACGAAGAAGGAGGCCACCGAGTGGATCTTGGAGAGGTCGAGGCCGCGCTCGCGGGCCTTCTCCAGACCCGCCAGGTAGGCGTCCATGACGGCGCGGTAGCGCTCCAGGGAGAAGATCAGCGTCACGTTGACGCTGATGCCGAGGCCGATGACCTCGGTGATCGCCGGCAGACCCGCCTTGGTGGCCGGAATCTTGATGAGCGTGTTGGGACGGTCCACCAGCCAGGCCAGCTGCTTGGCCTCGGCGATGGTGGCGGTCGTCTCGTGGGCGAGACGGGGGTCGACCTCGATGGAGACCCGGCCGTCCTGGCCGTCGGTCGCCTCGAAGACCGGCCGCAGGATGTCGGCGGCGTCGCGGACGTCCGCCGTCGTGATCATGCGGATGGCCTCGTCGACGGTCACCTTGCGGGCGGCGAGGTCGGCGAGCTGCTGCTCGTAACCGTCACCGTGCGAGATGGCCTTCTGGAAGATCGACGGGTTCGTGGTCACACCGACCACGTGGCTCTGGTCGATGAGCTCGGCCAGGTTGCCGGACGTGATCCGCTTGCGCGAGAGGTCGTCCAGCCAGATCGCGACGCCTTCGTCGGAGAGGCGCTTGAGAGCGTCTGTCATGAGAATTCCATCTCCATTAAGTCGTACGTATGCGCGTCAGCGCGCGGCGGCAGCGATCGATTCCCGCGCGGCGGCGACGATCGCCTCCGGCGTGAACCCGAACTCGCGGAACAGGACCTTCGCGTCCGCCGAGGCACCGAAGTGCTCCAGCGAGACGATCCGGCCGGCGTCCCCGACGTAGCGGTGCCAGGTGAGACCGATGCCGGCCTCGACCGCGACGCGGGCCTTGACCGACGGCGGCAGGACGGAGTCCTTGTACGCCTGGTCCTGCTCCTCGAACCACTCGACGGACGGCATCGAGACCACCCGGGTCGGGACACCGGCGGCCTGGAGCTGCTCACGGGCCTCGACGGCCAGGTGCACCTCGGAGCCCGTGCCGATCAGCACGACCTGGGCGTCGCCACCATCGGCCTCGAACAGCACGTAGCCGCCCTTGACCGTGTCCTCGTTCGGCGCGTACGTCGGTACACCCTGACGGGTCAGCGCCAGACCGTGTGGGGCGCCCTTGCCGAACACCTTCGTGTGACGCTGCATGATCTCGCGCCAGGCGATCGCCGTCTCGTTGGCGTCCGCCGGACGGACCACGTTCAGTCCCGGGATCGCGCGCAGCGAGGCCAGGTGCTCCACCGGCTGGTGCGTCGGGCCGTCCTCGCCCAGACCGATCGAGTCGTGGGTCCAGACGTACGTGACGGGCAGGTGCATCAGCGCGGACAGACGCACGGCGTTGCGCATGTAGTCGGAGAACACCAGGAAGGTGCCGCCGTAGATGCGCGTGTTGCCGTGCAGCGCGATGCCGTTCATCTCCGCGGCCATGGAGTGCTCGCGGATGCCGAAGTGGATCGTGCGGCCGTACTTGTCGGCCTCCGGCAGCGGGTTGCCCTCGGGCAGGAACGACGAGTCCTTGTCGATCGTCGTGTTGTTGGAGCCGGCGAGGTCGGCCGAGCCGCCCCACAGCTCCGGGATGACCGCGCCGAGCGCCTTGAGGACCTGGCCCGAGGCGGCACGGGTGGCGACACCCTTGCCCGGCTCGAAGACCGGGAGCTTCTCGGCCCAGCCGGCCGGCAGCTCGTTCGCCTGGATGCGGTCGAACTCGGCCGCGCGCTCCGGGTTGGCCGTACGCCACTCGGCGAGCGACTTCTCCCACGCGGCGCGGGCCTCACGGCCGCGGTCGCCGAGCGAGCGGGTGTGCGCGATGACCTCGTCGGTGACCTCGAAGGTCTGCTCCGGGTCGAAGCCGAGGACGCGCTTGGTGGCCGCGATCTCCGCGTCGCCGAGCGCCGAGCCGTGCGCGGCCTCGGTGTTCTGCGCGTTCGGGGCGGGCCAGGCGATGATCGAGCGCATCGCGATGAACGACGGACGCTCGGTCTCGGCCTCGGCGGCCTTGATCGCCGTGTACAGCGCGGCCGGGTCCAGGTCGCCGTTGGCCTGCGGCTCGACGCGCTGGACGTGCCAGCCGTACGCCTCGTACCGCTTCATCGTGTCCTCGGACACGGCCGTCTCGGTGTCGCCCTCGATCGAGATGTGGTTGTCGTCCCACAGCAGGATCAGGTTGCCGAGCTTCTGGTGGCCGGCGAGCGAGGACGCCTCCGCGGAGATGCCCTCCTGCAGGCAGCCGTCACCGGCGATCGCGTAGATCCGGTGGTCGAACGGGGAGGCGCCGGTGGCGGCCTCCGGGTCGAACAGACCGCGCTCGAAGCGGGCGGCCATCGCCATGCCCACGGCGTTGGCGACACCCTGGCCCAGCGGGCCCGTGGTGGTCTCGACCGCGGCGGTGTGACCGTACTCCGGGTGCCCGGGGGTCTTCGAACCCCAGGTACGGAACGCCTTCAGGTCGTCCAGCTCAAGACCGAAGCCACCCAGGTACAGCTGGGTGTAGAGGGTCAGGGACGAGTGTCCCGCGGAGAGGACGAACCGGTCGCGCCCGACCCACTCGGGGTCGGCCGGGTCGTGCCGCATCACCTTCTGGAAGAGGGTGTACGCGGCGGGCGCCAGGCTCATCGCCGTACCGGGATGGCCGTTGCCGACCTTCTGTACGGCGTCCGCGGCCAGGATGCGGGCGGTGTCGACGGCCCGCTGGTCCAACTCGGTCCACTCGAGGTCTGTGGTGGTCGGCTTAGTGCTCACCCTGGGTCAGGGCTCCTCTCCACATGTCTTAAGCCGGTGACTGAGGGTGTACCGGCGTTGTCGAGCCTACCCCCGCCGGAACGCCCCTCTTTTCGTGTGCATGCCCCTCAAATGAGCGGACAGAGCAAGACTGCCGCCGCCCGTGTGAGTTCGCCTCCCGAAGCGTGTCCACGCCTTGGGACACACCCCCTCAACACGACCCCACCCCCGCGAAGATCGGCGTCTGGGCAACGTCTACAGTGGCGTGGTACGCGCAAGCTTTACCCCGTCTTCATCCGGGAAGCTTGCTGGGAATTTCTCTGTCAGGGGTGTGCGTGACGGCCGTCGAGTCCCGACCCGCAGGGGTCGTCTTGACTCCCAGCCCGGGGGGCCATCGGCCATTCGGGGCCCGCGTCAAGGCATATGTGGCACTGACCAAGCCGCGGATCATCGAACTGCTGCTCATCACCACCGTTCCGGTGATGTTCCTCGCCGAGCAGGGCGTGCCCGACCTGTGGCTGGTGCTCGCCACCTGCTTCGGCGGCTACCTGTCCGCGGGCGGCGCCAACGCGCTGAACATGTACATCGACCGCGACATCGACGCGCTGATGGACCGCACCTCCCAGCGTCCGCTGGTCACCGGCGTCCTGACGCCGCGCGAGGGCCTGGTCTTCGGCCTCACCCTCGCCGTGGTCTCCACGCTCTGGTTCGGCCTGCTCGTCAACTGGCTCTCCGCCGCACTCTCGCTCGGCGCGCTCCTCTTCTACGTCGTGGTCTACACGATGATCCTGAAGCGCCGCACCGCGCAGAACATCGTCTGGGGCGGGATCGCCGGCTGCCTGCCGGTCCTCATCGGCTGGTCGGCGGTCACGAACTCGATGTCCTGGGCGGCGATCATCCTCTTCGCCGTCATCTTCTTCTGGACGCCGCCGCACTACTGGCCGCTGTCGATGAAGGTGAAGGACGACTACGCCCGCGCCGGCGTGCCGATGCTCCCGGTCCTGGCTTCCAACAAGGTCGTCGCCAAGCAGATCGTCGCGTACAGCTGGGTGATGGTCGCCGTCTCGCTGCTGCTCACGCCGCTCGGCTACACCGGCTGGTTCTACCTGTCGGTCGCCCTGCTCACCGGCGGCTGGTGGCTCTGGGAGGCGCACGGGCTGCTCAACCGCGCCAAGGCGGGCGCGACCGGCGCGAAGCTCAAGGAGATGCGCCTTTTCCACTGGTCCATCACCTATGTCTCGCTGCTCTTCGTGGCGGTCGCGGTGGACCCCTTCCTCCGCTAGCGCTCAGATGATTCGACCGGCAGACGGCCGGGTCACGTGGGATAGGCCACGTGACCCGGCCGTCGCCAGTAGATCTACCCCTCGGTAGCATCTTTTTCATGGCAGAAACGAAGCAGGCAGAGCGCAAGGCGGCCAAGCTCGCCAAGGAGATCAAGGCCTTCTCCAAGGAGCACGGCGGCTCCGAGGGGCACCTCGCGCACATCGGCCAGGCGGGCACCCGGATCGTCCTCGTCGGCACGGACGGCGGCTGGGGCGACCTCGTCGCGCCGACCTACGAGATCGCTCGGCAGGCCGCCGAGAAGGCCGACCTCACCCTCCACGAGGAGTTCGACGGCGAGTTCGCCGCCAAGGTCGCCACCGGTCCGTACGAGTGGACCCGGATGGCCGGTATCCAGATCGGCGGCCCCTCCAACAGCTGAGGCAACAACTTCGCGCGGGGCTCACCCGTTAGGACGTGTGGAGACGCGACACGGCCACACAGGGAGCCCCCCGAGATGATCGACACGCCGAGCCTGGTGGACCAGTACTGCCACGGGGTACTCCGTAAGGAGCTCGGCCTCGGCACCTTCGAGGCCCACCTCGGCGCCCAGCTCGGCGGGAGCACCACGCTGCCCGCCGCCGGCACCACCTTCTTCGACACCCAGACCGGTTTCGCCGTGCGCCGCTGGTGCCCGCCGCTCCTCGGTCTGGAACCGCACTGCCCGCCCGCCCGGTATCTCGCGCGCCGCCGCGAACTGGGCGTCGCCGAGGCGGGCCGCCGCCTGCTGCGGGCCTCCGGGATCGCCACGTACCTCGTCGACACGGGGCTCCCGGGCGACCTCACGGGGCCCGCCGAACTCGGCGCCGCGGGGGCCGCCGAGGCCCATGAGATCGTCCGCCTCGAACCCCTCGCCGAACAGGTCGCCGACACCTCCGGCACCGTCGAGGCCTTCCTCGCCAACCTCGCGGAGGCCGTCCACGGGGCCGCCGTCCACGCCGTGGCCTTCGCCTCCGTGACGGGCGTACGCCAAGGACTCACGGACGCGCCCGAACCCCCGGGACCCGGCGAGGTCCGCGGCGCCGCGGGGCGCTGGCTCGCCGGACGCCCGGCGGGCGGCCGGCTCACCGACCCCGTCCTGCTGCGCCATCTGCTCTGGATCGCGGTCACCGCAGGGCGACCCCTCCAGCTGCACACCGGGGACCGGGACCCGGCCTCGGTGGCCGGTTTCGCCGCCGCCACCGCGGGGCTCGGCGCCGACCTGGTGCTGCTGCACTCCTACCCGTACCACCGCGCCGCCGCGCACCTCACCGGCGCGCACCCGCATGTCTACGCGGACCTGGGCCCCGTCCTCGCCCACACCGGGGCCCGGGCGGCGGCCGTCCTCGCCGAGGTCCTGGAGCGGGCGCCGTTCGGCAAGCTGCTGTTCTCCAGCGGCGCCCAAGGACTGCCCGAGCTGCACGTGGTCGCCGCGAGCGTCTTCCGGAACGCCCTCGCCCGGGTGCTCGGCGAGTGGGTCATGGACGGCGCCTGGTCCCGTAGGGACGCCCAGCGGGTCGCCGCGATGATCGCGGCGGACAACGCACGACGGGTCTACCGGCTGACCGGACCCGCTGTCGGTGCGCGTTGGTAGCGTTCCCGGGCACGATCGAACGGGTGACGGGGAGCGGAAGCCATGCGAGAAGTGACAGGACGCCAGGTCGACGGGGCGCGGATCGCGCGGGCGCTGGAGGACGTCTGGGGCCGGACCTTCGACCGCTGGCACGACCTCCGGTACGGCCATGGGATGTCGCTCGTGCGTCTCGGGGAGGCCCGCGACGAACTCCTCGACCACGTCGGGGCCCGCACCGTCGAGGACCCGGCACTCGCCGCCGACTCCTCGCGGACGGCGCTGCTCACCGCCGCCGAGTGCGCCCTCGGCGTGCTGGGCGTCGGTTGCTTCCCCGAAGGCGACTGGGACGTGCCGCTGCCCCTCGTCGACCGGACGCTCTCCAGCGACGACCAGCTCTACATCGAGTCCCTGGACCCGGGGCACCGGGCGCCCACGGCGCGCACCTGGATCGACGCCTTCGCGCTGTGCCTGGTCAGCGGACTGGCCTGGGAGCGGCGGCGGGTGATCGGCCCGCTGCTCCGGGAGGACTACGCCCCCGCGATCCGCGAGGGGGTGCCCTACTCGGCGCTCGACTCGGTCTCGGAGCCGGCGGACCTCGCCGAGATGGACGCCCTCTGCGCGTACCTGACCGTCGAGAGAGGGCGGTACCCCGGCGCCGTACCCGGGGCCGTCCCGGTGCGGCGGCCCGACGCCGAGGAGCGCGCGGGCGCGGCGCGGGCCCTCGACGCCGCCGGTGCGCTCGGCCCCGACCAGCGGTTGCTGCGCGTGCTGCTCGACGACGACCGCGAGGCCTTCGAGCAGGCGCTGGTGGAACGGCTCGTGGAGCACCGCGCGGGCGTCGGGGCCGATCCCGAGCCGAGGACCCTGCTGCCGGTGGGCGCCGTCGCGCTGGCCGCGCTCGCGCACCTGGCGCACGGCTGGGAGCCGGGCGTCCGCTCCGGGTACCTGCCCGAGGCGCTGCTGCGCGCGCCGGTGTCCGTATAGACGGGCCGCCCGGACCCCCGGCTCTCGCGGGGGTCCGGGCGGATCCGGACGGTCGTGGACGTGGTCCGGGGCGTCTCAGGCGGTCGCGAGCTGGGAGTCGGCCTGGGCCGGGATGTCGGCGGTGGGGACCGGGCGCTCGCGGAGGCTCAGGGCCAGGCGCAGGACCGCGATCCACATCAGCGAGGAGCCGAGCATGTGGGCGGCGACCAGGAGCTCGGGGACCCCGGTGAAGTACTGGACGTAGCCGATGGCGCCCTGCGCGAGCAGCACGATCAGCAGGTCGCGGGCGCGGGCCCGGGTGTCGAGCGGGGCGTCCACCACGCGCAGGACCAGCCACATCGCGAGCGCGAGCGCGCAGACGACCCAGGCGGCGATGGCGTGGAGGTGGGCGGCGTTCGTCCAGTCCCAGGGCATGCGCGGCACGTCGCTGCTGTCACCGGCGTGCTTGCCGGCGCCGGTCACCGTCGTACCGAGCGCGATCAGCAGGCCCGAGGTGATCGTGATCGCCCAGCCCAGCTTGCGGACCGGGCGCGGCACGCGCGGGCGGGCGGCGGTGTCGCCCTCGCCGGTGCGGTGCCAGGTGATGACGGCGACGGTGAGCAGCGCGTTCGCGGCGAGGAAGTGGCCGGCGACCGTCCACGGGTTGAGGCCCATCCACACAGTGATGCCGCCGATGACGGCGTTGCTCATCACGATCCAGAACTGGGCCCAGGCGAGCCGGGTCAGCCCGCGCCGCCACGGCTTGGTGGACCGGGCGGCGATGATCGCCCAGCCGACCGCGGCCGACAGGACGTAGGTCAGCATCCGGTTGCCGAACTCGATCACGCCGCGATAGCCCTGCTCGGGCGTCACGATCAGGCTGTCGTCGGTGCACTTCGGCCAGGTGTCGCAGCCGAGACCGGAACCGGTCAGCCGGACCGCGCCACCCGTGACGATGATGAGGACGCTCATCACGACGGCGGAGAGCGCGGCGCGCCGGAGCGTCCTGGGGGACGGGGTCCAGCGCCTGGCGATGGAGGCGAGGGGGGTCAGCACGCGCCCTATCGTAGGCGGGGGCTTGTGCACGCTTTCACGAGGGGTGCCTTGTCGGGAAACGTCACCCTCTGGGACCCCTCCACTACTCCCAGCGGAAGAACTTCGCCGCCGCGCCGAGCCCGAGGACGGCCCAGACCGCGAGGGTCAGCGCGTCGCCCCAGGGCAGCGCCGCGCCGTCCTGGAGGACCGCGCGCAGCCCGTCGGAGAGGGCCGAGATCGGGAGCAGCTCCAGGACCGAGCGGGCCGCGTCCGGGAACTTCTCCAGCGGGACGATGACCCCGCCGCCCACCAGGAGCAGCAGGAAGACCAGGTTGGCGGCGGCCAGGGTGGCCTCCGCCTTCAGGGTGCCGGCCATCAGCAGGCCGAGGCCGGAGAAGGCGGCCGTGCCGAGCACCAGGAGGAGCAGCACGGACAGCGGGTTGCCGTGCGGGGACCAGCCGAGGCCCAGGGCGATCGCCGTCAGGAGGGCGATCTGGAGGACCTCGGTGACCAGGACGGCGAGCGTCTTGGCGGTCATCAGCGCCCAGCGGGGGAGCGGCGAGGCGCCGAGCCGCTTGAGCACCCCGTACCGCCGCTCGAAACCGGTCGCGATGGCCTGGCCGGTGAACGCGGTCGACAGGACGGCGAGGGCGAGGATGCCGGGGGCGAGGAAGTCGACGGCCTTGTCCGTACCCGTGTCGATGATGTCGACGGTGGAGAAGAGGACGAGCAGCAGCGAGGGGATGATCACCGTGAGGAGGAGCTGCTCGCCGTTGCGGAGCAGCATCCGCGTCTCCAGGGCCGTCTGGGCCGCGATCATCCGCCCGACGGGCGCGGCGCCGGGCTTCGGTGCGTAGGTGCCTGTGCTCATGACCGCAGTTCCTTGCCCGTGAGTTCCAGGAAGACGTCTTCGAGGGTGTGGCGCTCGACGGAGATGCCGTCGGGCATGACGCCGTGCTGGGCGCACCAGCTGGTGACCGTGGCGAGCAGCTGCGGGTCGACGGTGCCGGTGATCCGGTACGTGCCAGGGAGCGGCTCCGCCGCGGCCGTGCCGTCCGGCAGCGCCTTGAGCAGCGAGCCCAGGTCGAGTCCGGGGCGGCCGGTGAACCGGAGGGTGTTCTCGGCGCCGCCCCGGCACAGCTGCTCGGGGCTGCCCTGGGCGGCGACCCGGCCGGCGTCGACGATGGCGACGTCGTCGGCGAGCTCCTCGGCCTCCTGCATGAAGTGGGTGGTGAGGACCACGGTCACGCCGTCGGCGCGCAGCTCGCGCACGAGGTCCCAGGTGGCGCGGCGGGCCTGTGGGTCGAGTCCGGCGGTCGGCTCGTCGAGGAAGACGAGCTCGGGGCGGCCGACGACGGCCATGGCGAGCGCGAGACGCTGCTGCTGGCCGCCGGAGAGGCGCCGGTAGGTGGTGCGGCCGCAGGAGCCGAGGCCGAGCCGCTCGATGAGGGCGTCCACGTCCAGGGGGTGGGCGTGGAGCTTCGCCATGTGGCGGAGCATCTCGTCGGCGCGGGCGCCGGAGTAGACGCCGCCGGACTGGAGCATGACGCCGATCCGGGGCCGCAGGGCGGCGGCGTCGGCGACCGGGTCGAGGCCGAGGACGCGTACGGTGCCGTCGTCGGGCCTGCGGTAGCCCTCGCAGGTCTCGATGGTGGTGGTCTTGCCGGCTCCGTTGGGGCCGAGGACGGCGGTGACGGTGCCGGCCCGTACGTCGAGGTCGAGGCCGTCGACGGCGGTCTTTCTGCCGTACCGCTTGACCAGGCCACGTACCTGGACGACCGACCCGACGGACTCGTTTCGCATGACGGGAAGTCTAGAGAGGGGCCGAAGGTCCTCCCGGCGCGGGTCCCGGGTCCCTGGGACACGCCCTCGCTCTTGATCGTTCCGGGCGGCTCGGGGGGCGGCGGAGCCCTTGTGGCCTGCGGGTACGGCTTCGCCGGACGGCCGGATCCCGCCCCTGATTCGTCCTACGAATGATCGTTTCCGCAGGTCAGGTAAGCCTTACCTGAGTGATGCACGGCACCGTCGCCGCTCCCGGGGTCGCTTGTCAGTCCGAGATTAATTACGCAACAATGGCGTTGTGAAAAACGTTGGCGCGGCTCCGGTGGAGGAACTCGCGACCCGAGAGCGTTCGACGCGCAACCGGGTCGCGCGGTCGATCCTGGACCACGGGCCGTCGACCGTCGCCGACCTGGCCGGACGGCTCCGCCTCACCCAGGCCGCCGTCCGCCGTCACCTCGACTCGCTGGTCGCCGAGAACGTCGTCGAAGCCCGCGAGCAGCGCGTCTACGGCACCCGCGCCCGGGGGCGCCCCGCGAAGATCTTCGCGCTCACCGACTGCGGCCGGGACGCCTTCGACCAGTCCTACGACTCCCTCGCCGTCGAGGCGCTCCGGTGGATCGAGCGCAACGCCGGAGGAGAGGCGGCCGTGGCGGCCTTCGCCCGTGACCGGATCGAGGCCCAGGCGGACACGTACCGCCAGGCCGTCGAGGCGGTCGACCCCACGCAGCGGACCGAGGCGCTCGCCAAGGCCCTGACCGCGGACGGGTACGCTGCCACTGCGCGGAACGCGCCGGTCGGCGAGCAGCTCTGCCAGCACCACTGCCCGGTCGCCCACGTCGCCGAGCAGTACCCACAGCTGTGCGAGGCGGAGACGGAGTTCTTCTCCCGCCTCCTGGGAACGCACGTCCAGCGTCTGGCCACCATCGCGCATGGTGACGGCGTCTGCACCACGTTCATCCCGCACAGCGCCCCACAGACCACCGAATCAGCATCCGTCAGTACGGCCGGGAGGAACCCCGCATGACCACCGAGATCAGCCACCCCGAGCTCGAGGGCCTGGGTCGGTACGAGTACGGCTGGGCCGACTCCGACACCGCCGGCGCCACCGCCAAGCGCGGTCTGAACGAGGACGTCGTCCGCGACATCTCCTCGAAGAAGAACGAGCCCGAGTGGATGCTGAAGCTGCGTCTCAAGGGTCTGCGGCTCTTCGACAAGAAGCCCATGCCGACCTGGGGCTCCGACCTCTCCGGCATCGACTTCGACAACATCAAGTACTTCGTGCGGTCCACCGAGAAGCAGGCCGAGTCCTGGGAGGACCTGCCGGAGGACATCAAGAACACGTACGACAAGCTCGGCATCCCCGAGGCGGAGAAGCAGCGCCTCGTCGCCGGTGTCGCCGCCCAGTACGAGTCCGAGGTCGTCTACCACCAGATCCGCGAGGACCTGGAGGAGCAGGGCGTCATCTTCGTCGACACCGACACCGCGCTGAAGGAGCACGAGGAACTCTTCAGGGAGTACTTCGGCACCATCATCCCGGTCGGCGACAACAAGTTCGCCTCCCTGAACACCGCCGTCTGGTCCGGCGGATCGTTCATCTACGTGCCGAAGGGCGTGCACGTCGAGATCCCGCTCCAGGCCTACTTCCGGATCAACACGGAGAACATGGGCCAGTTCGAGCGGACGCTGATCATCGTCGACGAGGACGCCTACGTCCACTACGTCGAGGGCTGCACCGCCCCGATCTACTCCTCGGACTCGCTGCACAGCGCCGTCGTCGAGATCATCGTGAAGAAGGGCGGCCGCTGCCGCTACACGACCATCCAGAACTGGTCGAACAACGTCTACAACCTGGTGACCAAGCGCGCCGTCGCCTACGAGGGCGCCACCATGGAGTGGGTCGACGGCAACATCGGCTCCAAGGTCACCATGAAGTACCCGGCCGTCTACCTGATGGGCGAGCACGCCAAGGGCGAGACCCTCTCCATCGCCTTCGCGGGCGAGGGCCAGCACCAGGACGCCGGCGCCAAGATGGTCCACATGGCCCCGAACACCTCCTCCAACATCGTCTCCAAGTCGGTGGCGCGAGGCGGCGGCCGCACCTCCTACCGCGGTCTCATCGAGATCGGCGAGGGTGCGCCGGGCGCCAAGTCCAACGTGCTCTGCGACGCGCTGCTCGTCGACACGATCTCCCGCTCGGACACGTACCCCTACGTGGACGTGCGCGAGGACGACGTCTCCATGGGCCACGAGGCCACCGTCTCCAAGGTCTCCGAGGACCAGCTCTTCTACCTGATGAGCCGCGGCCTCACCGAGTTCGAGGCCATGGCGATGATCGTCCGCGGCTTCGTCGAGCCCATCGCCAAGGAACTCCCGATGGAGTACGCCCTGGAGCTCAACCGGCTGATCGAGCTGCAGATGGAGGGCTCGGTGGGCTAAGCCCCCACCCCGCCCCACCCCACGCAGCGACCGATTTCCACGTACGCAGGAAGAGAGCAACACGACAGCCATGGCTGAGGCTCAGAACATCCCGGCGGGCTCCACCACCGCCGGCTCGATCGCGGTGGCCGCCGAGTCCACCGTCGCCACGCGCATGAGCGCGCCCCCGTCCTTCGACGTCGCGGACTTCCCCGTCCCGCACGGCCGCGAGGAGGAGTGGCGGTTCACCCCGCTCGCCCGCCTCCGCGGACTTCACGACGGCACCGCCGTCGCCTCCGGCGAGGGCGTCAAGGTCGAGATCGAGGCCCCCGAGGGCGTCACCGTGGAGACCGTCGGCCGCGAGGACGAGCGCCTCGGCAAGGCCGGCACGCCCGTCGACCGGGTCGCCGCCCAGGCGTACTCCTCCTTCGAGAAGGCCTCGGTCGTCACCGTCGCCAAGGAGGCCGTCCTCGACGCGCCGATCCGCATCACCGTGCACGGTGAGGGCGGCGTCGCCTTCGGCCACCAGGTCATCGAGCTCGGCGCCTTCGCCGAGGCCGTCGTGGTCCTCGACCACTCCGGCGACGCGGTCCTCGCGGCCAACGTCGACTACGTCCTGGGCGACGGCGCCAAGCTGACCGTCGTCTCCGTCCAGGACTGGGACGAGAAGGCCGTCCACGTCGCCCAGCACAACGCGCTGGTCGGCCGTGACGCCTCCTTCAAGTCCGTCATCGTCACCTTCGGCGGCGACGTCGTCCGCATCCACCCGCGGGTGCGGTACGCGGCGCCCGGCGGCGAGGCCGAGCTGTTCGGTCTGTACTTCACCGACGCCGGCCAGCACCAGGAGCACCGCCTCCTGGTCGACCACAACACCCCGCACTGCAAGTCCAACGTGGCCTACAAGGGCGCGCTGCAGGGCCAGGACGCGCACGCCGTCTGGATCGGCGACGTGCTCATCCGGGCCGCCGCCGAGGGAACGGACACGTACGAGCTCAACCGGAACCTGGTCCTCACGGACGGCGCCCGGGTCGACTCCGTACCGAACCTGGAGATCGAGACCGGCGAGATCGCCGGCGCCGGTCACGCCTCGGCCACCGGTCGCTTCGACGACGAGCAGCTCTTCTACCTGATGTCCCGCGGTATCC
This sequence comes from Streptomyces sp. NBC_00250, assembly GCF_036192275.1. Classification (NCBI taxonomy): domain Bacteria; kingdom Bacillati; phylum Actinomycetota; class Actinomycetes; order Kitasatosporales; family Streptomycetaceae; genus Streptomyces; species Streptomyces sp. NBC_00250. The sequence continues at coordinate 6,888,337 of NZ_CP108088.1, forward strand.
CGCAGTCCGAGGCCCGTCGCCTCGTCGTCCGCGGCTTCTTCGCGGAGCTCGTCCAGCAGATCGGTCTGCCGGACGTCGAGGAGCGCCTCATCGCCAAGATCGAGGCCGAGCTGGAGGCCTCCGTCTGATGGCCTTCGTCCGAGTCTGCGCGCTGAGCGAGCTGGAGGCCGACACCCCGAAGCGGGTCGAGGTCGACGGCACGCCGGTGTCGGTCGTGCACACCGAGGGCGAGGTGTTCGCGATCAACGACATCTGCTCGCACGCGAACGTCTCCCTCTCGGAGGGCGAGGTCGAGGACTGTGCCATCGAGTGCTGGCTGCACGGCTCCAGCTTCGACCTCCGCACCGGCAAGCCCTCCGGCCTTCCCGCGACGCGCCCCGTCCCCGTATACCCCGTAAAGATCGAAGGGGACGATGTGCTCGTCTCCGTCACCCAGGAGTCCTGAGTCACCCATGGCTACGCTTGAAATCCACGACCTGCACGTCTCCGTCGAGGCGGAGAACGGCCCCCGCGAGATCCTCAAGGGCGTCGACCTGACCATCAAGCAGGGCGAGACCCACGCCGTCATGGGCCCCAACGGCTCCGGCAAGTCGACCCTCGCGTACTCCCTCGCCGGCCACCCGAAGTACACGATCACCGGCGGCACCGTCACCCTCGACGGTGAGGACGTCCTGGAGATGTCGGTCGACGAGCGCGCCCGTGCCGGCGTCTTCCTCGCCATGCAGTACCCGGTCGAGGTCCCCGGCGTCTCGGTCTCCAACTTCCTGCGCACCTCCGCCACCGCGATCCGCGGCGAGGCGCCCAAGCTGCGCACCTGGGTGAAGGAGGTCAAGTCCGCGATGGAGCAGCTCCAGATGGACCCGGCCTTCGCCGAGCGCAACGTCAACGAGGGCTTCTCCGGCGGTGAGAAGAAGCGCCACGAGATCCTCCAGCTGGAGCTCCTCAAGCCGAAGATCGCGATCCTCGACGAGACCGACTCCGGCCTCGACGTCGACGCGCTGCGCCAGGTCTCCGAGGGCGTCAACCGCGTCCGCGAGACCGGCGAGGTCGGCACCCTGCTGATCACGCACTACACGCGCATCCTGCGCTACATCAAGCCCGACTTCGTCCACGTCTTCTCCGAGGGCCGCATCGTCGAGTCCGGCGGCGCCGAGCTGGCCGACAAGCTGGAGAACGAGGGCTACGAGGCTTACAGCACGAAGGGTGGCGCATCCGCGTGACTTCTGCCCATCAGGGGCTCTCCGGCCTCCTCGACACCGAGGCGATCCGCAAGGACTTCCCGCTCCTGGATCGCGTGGTCCACGACGGCAAGAAGATCGTGTACCTCGACTCCGCGGCGACTTCGCAGAAGCCGCGGCAGGTCCTCGACGCGCTCAACACGTACTACGAGCGTCACAACGCCAACGTCCACCGCGGCGTCTACACGGTCGCCGAGGAGGCGACGGCGCTGTACGAAGGCGCCCGTGACAAGGTCGCGGCCTTCATCAACGCGCCGAGCCGCGACGAGGTGATCTTCACCAAGAACGCCTCGGAGTCGCTCAACCTCGTGGCCAACATGCTGGGCTGGGCCGACGAGCCCTACCGCGTGGACCACGAGACCGAGATCGCCATCACGGAGATGGAGCACCACTCCAACATCGTGCCGTGGCAGCTGCTCTCGCAGCGCACGGGCGCGAAGCTGAAGTGGTTCGGCCTCACCGACGACGGCCGTCTCGACCTCTCGAACATCGAAGAGGTCATCACCGAGAAGACCAAGATCGTCTCGTTCACGCTGGTCTCGAACCTGCTGGGCACGATCAACCCGGTCGAGACGATCATCCGGCGTGCGCAGGAGGTCGGTGCGCTGGTCTGCATCGACGCCTCCCAGGCGGCCCCGCACATGGTCCTGGACGTGCAGGCGCTCCAGGCCGACTTCGTGGCCTTCACCGGCCACAAGATGTGCGGTCCGACGGGCATCGGCGTGCTGTGGGGACGGCAGGAGCTCCTGGAGGACCTGCCTCCCTTCCTCGGCGGCGGCGAGATGATCGAGACCGTCTCGATGCACTCCTCGACGTACGCGCCGGCTCCGCACAAGTTCGAGGCGGGTACGCCCCCGATCGCCCAGGCCGTCGGCCTCGGCGCGGCCGTGGACTACCTCTCGGCGATCGGCATGGAGAACATCGCGCGCCACGAGCACGCGATCACCGAGTACGCCGTCCGGCGCCTCCAGGAGGTCCCGGACCTGCGGATCATCGGCCCCACCACGGCCGAGGACCGCGGCGCGGCGATCTCCTTCACGCTCGGCGACATCCACCCGCACGACGTGGGCCAGGTCCTCGACGAAGAGGGCATCGCGGTCCGAGTCGGCCACCACTGCGCGCGGCCGGTCTGCCTGCGGTACGGAATTCCTGCGACCACGCGGGCGTCGTTCTATCTGTACTCCACCCCGGCCGAGGTCGACGCCCTGGTCGCGGGTCTGGAGCACGTACGGAACTTCTTCGGCTAGGGGACGGCTCGTGAAGCTGGATTCGATGTACCAGGACGTCATCCTGGACCACTACAAGCACCCGCACGGGCGCGGTCTTCGGGACGGCGACGCCGAGGTGCACCACGTCAACCCGACGTGCGGCGACGAGATCACGCTCCGCGTGAAGTACGACGGCTCGCTCATCGAGGACGTGTCGTACGAGGGACAGGGCTGCTCCATCAGCCAGGCCTCGGCGTCCGTCCTCAACGAGCTGCTCGTCGGCAAGGAGCTGGCCGAGGCGCAGAAGATCCAGGGCACCTTCCTGGAGCTGATGCAGTCCAAGGGCCAGATCGAGCCCGACGACGCGATGGAGGAGATCCTGGAGGACGCGGTCGCGTTCGCCGGAGTCTCCAAGTACCCGGCCCGTGTGAAGTGCGCGCTGCTCAGCTGGATGGCGTGGAAGGACGCGACCGCCCAGGCTCTGGGTGACGCGGCGGAGAGGAAGTCGGCATGACCGAGAACGCCGAGGCCACGATGAAGCCGGCCTCCGAGGAAGAAGTCCGCGAGGCGCTGTACGACGTCGTCGACCCCGAGCTGGGCATCGACGTCGTCAACCTGGGCCTGATCTACGGCATCCACATCGACGAGTCGAACATCGCGACGCTGGACATGACCCTGACGTCGGCGGCCTGTCCGCTGACCGATGTGATCGAGGACCAGGCGAAGTCCGCGACGGACGGCATCGTCAGCGAACTGAAGATCAACTGGGTCTGGATGCCCCCGTGGGGCCCGGACAAGATCACGGACGACGGCCGCGAGCAGCTGCGCGCGCTCGGCTTCAACGTCTGATCGACCCGCTCGTTCTGGCGGTGAACGGCCGTGCCCCTCGGGGCACGGCCGTTTCGCGTGTCCGGGTGGTGTCCGGTCGCGCGCGTGGCCGCGTGTCTAGAGGATTCCCGCCGCCTGGCTCAGGTCCTGGGCCAGGTTCTCCTTGCGGATGCGCTGGTCGACGTAGAGCAGTGCCGTGACCAGCGGGGGGAAGACGGAGACGATCATCTGGCTGATCAGCTGGCCGAGGGCGGCGAACGTGATCACGACCACCAGGGCGGCCACCATCGCGGAGGAGTCCACGTCGGAGAAGTCGGTGGCCGACAGCGGGGTCGACACCAGCAGGGAGATGACCTGCTGGATCAGCATGCCGACGACGGAGGCCATGATCCCGGCGGCGAGCAGCGAGCCGAACAGCCGCCACCAGGAGCCCCGGACCAGGTGCGAGGAGCGGCGCATCGAGGCGACCGCGCCCTGGCCCTCCATCACCGCCGCCGACGGGGCCAGGCTGAACTTCACCCAGATCCAGAGGGCGAACGGGAGGGTCGCCAGCGCGCCCAGGAACCAGAGCAGCACGACGGCGAACGAGATCCCGGAGCCTGAATAGCCGGCGTCCGAGCCCGTGGACGCGTCGGCGATCTCGGCGACGAACGCGATCATCATCATGACGAAGGCGACCATGAAGAGGATCACCGGGATCAGCAACGCCACGCTCGTCAGGAGCACCGTGCCGAGCACGGCCGGCATCCGGGCCCAGGCCCGGCGCCAGATCACGCCGAAGGTCGTGGGCCGGCCGAGGACGGCCTCCTGGACCACGGCCGGACAGGCCGCCGCCACCAGGGCGTTCGCGACGAGGATCGCGATCACGCCGGCGATCCAGACGCAGGCGAAGGCGATGATCAGCGGCCGGATGTCGTCCCACCGCGGCGTCTGGCCCTCGGGCAGGTCGAACACGGCGGGGAAGAGGTCGCCCACGGCCGCGTACGCGATGCCGATCGCCGCCAGGACGACCAGCAGGGCACCGAGGTAGATGGCCGCCGCCACGCCCAGGAGCTGCTTCCAGTAGCGGCCGAAGGTCGAGAAGGCGCCGGTCAGGATCATGCTGAAGGTGAGCGGTGCCAGGGGTATCACGCCGGGCTTCGGCGGCGGCGGTGGAGGCGGGTAGCCGTAGCCGTAGGGCGGCCCTGCGGGACCGTAGGGCGGACCTGGGGGAATCGTCATGCGGGACACCGTATCGGGCGTCGTTGCGTACGGCTGTACGTATGTTGTGTACGCTCGTACGCATGGGTTACGGACTGCTTGCGGGCGCCATCGCGGCGGAGATACTCGCCACCACCTCCATGAAGTACAGCGAGGGCTTCACCAAGCTCTGGCCCTCGATCGTCACCGGCGTCGGCTACGTCGTCGCCTTCGCGCTCCTGGCGCAGGCGCTCAAGACGCTCCAGGTCGGCACCGCGTACGCCATCTGGTCGGGCGTCGGCACCGCCGCCGTCGCCGCCATCGGCATCCTCTTCCTCGGCGAGACCCTCAGCCTCCCCAAGATCGCCGGGATCGTCCTCATCGTCGCCGGGGTCGCCGTCCTCAACCTGGGCGGCGCCCACTGATGGCCCGCCCCCGCCGCCACGACCCCGAACGGCGCGAGCGGATCGTCGACGCGGCCCTCCGGGTCGCCGGACGCGCCGGGATCGCCGGGATCAGCCACCGCACCGTGGCCGCGGAGGCCGATGTGCCGCTGGGCTCGACCACGTACCACTTCGCCTCCCTCGACGAACTCCTCGTCGCGGCGCTCCGCAAAGCCAACGAGGGCTTCGGGGAGCTGCTGCGGGAACGCGCCGCCCTCGCCGCGCCGGACACCGACCTCGGGGCCGCGCTCGCCCGCCTCCTGGGGGAGTGGATGGGCGGCGAACGCGCCCGCGTGGAGCTGGAGTACGAGCTCTACCTCGCCGCCCTGCGCCGCCCCGCGCTCCGCCCCGTCGCCGCCGAGTGGACCGAGACCGTGGTCTCCGTCCTCTCCCGGCACACCGACCCCGCCACCGCGCGCGCCCTGGTCGCCCTCATGGACGGCATCTGCCTCCAGTCCCTGCTCACCGGCGACGCGTACGACGAGGAGTACGCACGCGAGATGCTGACGCGGGTGCTGCGCCCGGCCTGAGCGGGAGCCGGACGAGAGTTCGGGCGAGAGCCGGGCAAGTGCCGTACCCGTCCTGAAGGAAGGACCGAAACGGGCCCTCCCGCGCTCGTCGGAACCGCCCACACGCTCGACCGACACCTGAGACCGGTTGGCCCGCGCGGGGCCCCGCCGGTTAGGTTTTCCGTCATGACCACTGCTCCTCGCACCACCGGCGCCGTCGCCGCCGGCCTCGCCACCATCGCCGGTGACGGCTCCGTTCTCGACACCTGGTTCCCCGCCCCCGAGCTGACCGAGGCGCCCGGCCCCGCCGGCACCCAGCGGCTCAGCCCCGACGAGGCGGTGAACGCCCTCGGCGAGGGCGCCGCCAAGGCCCTCGGCGTGGACGCCCGCCGGGGCGTCGAGGTGGTCGCCGTCCGTACCGTCATCGCCTCGCTCGACGAGAAGCCGCTCGACGCCCACGACGCCTACCTGCGGCTGCACCTGCTCAGCCACCGCCTGGTCAAGCCGCACGGCCAGAGCCTGGACGGCGTCTTCGGCCTCCTCACCAACGTCGCCTGGACCTCGCTCGGTCCGGTGGCCGTCGACGACGTCGAGAAGGTCCGCCTCAACGCGCGCGCCGAGGGCCTGCACCTCGCCGTGACGAGCATCGACAAGTTCCCGCGCATGACGGACTACGTCGTGCCCGCCGGGGTCCGCATCGCCGACGCCGACCGCGTCCGCCTCGGCGCCCACCTCGCCGCCGGTACCACGGTCATGCACGAGGGCTTCGTCAACTTCAACGCCGGCACCCTCGGCACCTCGATGGTCGAGGGCCGGATCTCCGCCGGCGTCGTCGTCGGCAACGGCTCCGACATCGGCGGCGGCGCCTCCACCATGGGCACCCTCTCCGGTGGCGGCAACGTCGTCATCTCGATCGGCGAGCGCTGCCTGATCGGCGCCGAGGCGGGCGTCGGCATCGCGCTCGGTGACGAGTGCGTCGTCGAGGCCGGTCTGTACGTCACCGCCGGCACCCGGGTCACGATGCCCGACGGCGAGATCGTGAAGGCCCGCGACCTCTCCGGCGGCTCGAACATCCTGTTCCGCCGCAACTCGGTCACCGGCGCCGTCGAGGCCCGCCCGAACAACGCGGTCTGGGGCGGGCTGAACGACATCCTCCACAGCCACAACTGATCCGGTGACTCTGCGTTAACAGAAAGCAGAGTCACCGCACGCAGACAAGGCGAGGAGTCGACATGAGGACGAAGCCCATGGTCGCAGGAGTGCTCACGATGGCGGCGGTCCTGCTGCCGGCCGGGACGGCCGCGGCGGACGAGACGCACACCCACAACGGGTCCACCGTCACCAACGGGCCCAGCCTCTCGCTCCACACGGGTCAGATCGACGACCCGCTGGAGGACGTCCTGGAGCACGCCGCGATCCTCGGCAGGACCTACACCACCGACTCCGCCTGATCCGTCCGGACCAGCGCCTCGTACAGCCCCCGCAGCCCGTCGGCCGTCTCCCGGTCGGCGGGCTGCAGCGGTTCCCGCACCGGGCCGCCGAGCAGCGCCTTGACGGTCACCGTGCCGGGCAGGCCCGCGGCCATCATCCGCTCGGCGAGGGGCATCAGCCGGGCGTTGAGCCGGGCCGCCTCCGCGGTGTCGCCGGCGTCGAAGGCGTCGAGGATCCCGCGCAGCTGACGGGCCGCCACGTTCGCCACCGTGCTGACGTAGCCCGCGCCGCCGACCGCGTACAGCGGCAGGTTCATCTCCTCGCAGCCCGAGTAGTACGCGAGCGGGGTCTCCGCGATCAGCCGGGCCGAGCTCAGCAGGTCGTACGCGCAGTCCTTCACCGCCACGATCCGCGGGTGCTCGGCGAGCCGCCGCATCGTCGCCGGCTCGACCCGGGTGCCCGTACGGCCGGGGATGTCGTAGACCATCACCGGAAGGCCGGTCGCGTCCGCGACCTTCAGGAAGTGCGCCTCGACGGCCGACTGCTGCGGGCGGCTGTAGTACGGGGTGACGACGAGCAGCCCGTCCGCCCCCGCCGCCTCCGCCTGGCGGGCCAGCTCGGCCGTGTGCCGGGTGTCGGCGGTCCCGACGCCCGTCAGGACCGAGGGCCCGGGCCCGACGGCTTCCCGGACGGCGCGGACGAGCGCGGCCTTCTCGGCGTCGCCGGTGGTCGGCGACTCGCCGGTGGTGCCGCTGAGGACCAGGCCGTCGCAGCCCTCGCCGACGAGTCGGGCGGCCAGCTCGCCCGCCCCGTCGAGGTCGAGCTCACCGGTGGCGGTGAACGGGGTGATCATCGCGCAGAGCGCGCGTCCGAAAGGTCGTGCAGAAGTCATCCGACAAGTCTGGGCGCATCGGACCATGAAGGTCCACTTAGATCTGCTTGGCTCAAGAGATAAGGGCTACTGAAGGGTCGGGGCCGTCTGGCATGATCGACGGGCGCGACAGGGGACATGGAGAACAGCACAGCATGAGCTCACACAGCACCGAAGGACAGCGCGTCGCACTCGTCACCGGCTCGTCCTCGGGCATCGGCGCCGCCGTCGCCCGCCGCCTCGCCGAGGCCGGCTACCGGGTCGTCGTCAACTCCGCCCGCTCCGTCGAGGCGGGCGAACGGCTCGCCGCCGAACTGCCCGGCGCCGTCTACCTCCAGGCCGACGTGTCCGACGAGAGCCAGGCCAAGGCCCTCGTCGAGCGGGCCGTGGAGACCCTCGGCCGCCTCGACCTCCTCGTCAACTGCGCGGGCACCACCCGGTTCATCCCGCACGACGACCTCGAAGCCGCCTCGCCCGAGGTCTGGCGCCACCTCTACGACGTCAACGTCATCGGCGTCTGGCAGACCGTCACCGCCGCCGTCCCGCACCTGCGGAAGACCCGCGGCGCCATCGTGAACGTCTCCTCCCAGGCCGGCGTCCGGCCGGGCGGCAGCTCCATCCCGTACGCCGTCTCCAAGGCGGCCGTCAACCACATGACGAAGCTCCTCGCCAAGACCCTCGGCCCCGACGTGCGGGTCAACGCGGTCGCGCCCGGCCTCATCGACACTCCCTGGTTCGACGGGGTCGACGGCGCCGACGCGGCCAAGGCCCATGTGGCGGACGTCGTCCCGCTGCGCCGGGTCGGCCGCGCCGAGGACATCGCCGGGGCCGTCCACGACCTGGCCCACTCCTCGTACATCACCGGCGAGGTGCTGCTCGTGGACGGTGGCGGACACCTGCTGGGCTAGCTCCGCCTCAGAGGACGCGCTTGAAACCGTCGTGGCTGCGCGCGAAGCCCAGTGAGGCGTAGAAGCGGTGGGCTTCCGTCCGCCGCTTGTCGCTCGTCAGCTGGACCAGCGCGCAGCCGCGCTCCCGCGCGCGTGCCACGGCCCGCTCCATCAGCTCCCGGCCGAGACCGTCGCCGCGCCGGTCGGCCCTGATCCGGACCGCCTCGATCAGGGCCCGCTCGGCGCCGCCCTTGCCGAGCCCCGGGATGTACGTGGCCTGGAGACAGCCCAGGACCAGCTCACCGTCCGTCAGGACCAGCATCTCGTTGCGCGGATCGGCCTCGATGGCCGCGAACGCCCGCTCGTACGCCTCGGTGACGGTGACCGTGGCGGGGTCCACGACGGTCTCCTCGTCGGCGAGGAGGGCGAGGACGGCGGGGAGTTCGCTGCGGGTGGCCGGGCGGAGGATCGGGGCGCGGGTCATGGCGCGAAGTCTCGCACGGGGGCGGGGCTTGACCTCGACCAAGGTTGAGGGGCGACGGTGGAGCCATCCGAGGAACCCCGAGGAACCCCGAGGAACAGGAGACCTCCCCCATGAACGCCGTCGCACGCCCCGATGCCCGTCCCGACCTCCACCGCCCCGGAGTCGGCGCCGTCCTCGTCAGCACCTGGAGCGTCGGCACTCCCGAGCGCCAGCGCGCCGCCGTCGAGGCGATCCGCACGGCCTGGGAGAGCCGGGAATGGCCGGACCTCGGGCTGCTCTCGTACAGCGTCCTCACCGGGACCGACGGGGACACGCTGCTGCACTACTCGCAGTGGACCGAGCAGAAGGCCTACGACGACTTCGTCCGCACCTACCGCGACGACCGGAACGCCGAGATCGACGCGGCCGTGCCCGGCATCGAGCGGGTGGAACTCCGCCGCTACGGGGCGATCCACCGCTCCACCGTCCACGCCGCGACGAGCGCGGGGGAGCTGCCCGGGGTCGTCGTGATCGTCGAGGCGGACTTCGAAGGGGCCGGAGCCGAGGCCGGCGCGGGGCACCGGGAGGAATGGGTGGACAGCGTGTTCGCCGCCCTGGACGAGGACGCGGTGACGCGGCCGGCGACCGGCGGGATCAGCGGTCAGTTCCACCTGTCCGTCGACGGCGGACGGGTGCTGAACTACGCCGAGTGGGAGAGCGAGCAGGCCCATCTGGACTGGCTGGCGGACGACGCCCCGCTGAGCGAGGCCTGGACGCGCGTCCAGCACGACCCGCGGCTCGTGGGCGGCCGGGTGCGGCGGTACACGCCCGCGCTCAGTCTGAGCGCGGGCGTGTGAGGGGGCCGGCCGGCCCCGGAGCCGCTACGGGCGGAAGCGCAGGACCTGGGGGTCGTGGTCGCTGTCCTGGTCGGCGAACTCCGCGTTGATGTGGACGCTGTCGTACTCGAAGTGGTGCACGCCGGGGCTGGTCAGGATCTGGTCGAGGACCTGGCTGTTGCCCTGGAAGACGTACGAGTAGCGCTCGCTGCGCGGCAGCGACTTCACGGCCGGGTACAGCGCGCCGCCGTCGGTCAGCGCCTGCGTCGTGCCGGAGAACTCGAAGTCGTTGATGTCGCCGACGACGAGGACGTCGGCCTGCTTCTCAAGCGCGACGATGTCCTTCACGAAGGCGTTGACGGCCTGCGCCTGGAGGAGTCGCTTCGCCTCGGAGGAACGGTTCGGCGGCTGGTGGTGCGAGACGATCGACTCGTCGCCGCCCTTGGAGCCGAAGTGGTTGGCGATCACGAAGACCGTACGGCCGCGGAAGACGAACTCGCCCGCGAGCGGCTTGCGGCTGCTCTCCCAGGCGGTGTTCGCCGGGTCGATCCGGCCGGGGGAGACGGTCAGCGCGGCGTGGCCCTTCGTGCCCGTCACGGCGGTGGCGGTCGTGGCGTCGCCGCCCGCGCGGTCCGTGAAGGAGACCCGCTCGGGGTTGAAGAGGAAGACCTGACGGATATTGCCGCCGGGCTCGCCGCCGTCCTTGTTGTTCTCCGGGTCGACCGAGCGCCACTCGTACGCCGGGCCGCCGGCCGCGACGATCGCGTCCGTGAACTTCTTCACCGTCTGGTCGGCGGCGACCGTGCCGTCGTTCTTGGCGCCGGTGTTGTCCTGGATCTCCTCCAGGGCGAGGATGTCGGGCGAGGCCAGGTTGTCGACGACCGCCTTCGCGAGCGCGTCGAACTTCTCCTGCGGGTCGCTCGGGTCGAGGTTCTCCACGTTGTAAGTGGCCACGGCCAGCTCGTTCTTGTGCTGCTTGTCCGTGGACTCCCGCTCAAGGCCCTGGTCGACGACCGTGCCGAGGGTGCGGGCGGTGATCGTGTAGCCGCCGAACTGGTTGAAGTCGAGCGGGCCCTCGGTCGTGCCGGTCAGCCGGTCGCCGACGTTCGCCTTGGGGAACGGCTGCTGGGCGATCGGGGTCAGCGACTGGATCTGCAGACGGCCGGTGTTCTGCGACTCGTACGAGCCGTAGACCGTGCCGCCGCGCCAGTTGCGGTTCTCCCAGGGCTTCACCGTCACCCAGAGCTCGGAGTACGGGTCGGTGGCGCCGACCACGCGCGAGGAGCCGATCCGGACGTTCGTGCCCTCCAGGGACTCGTAGTAGTCCAGGGCGTACGTCTCCGGGTCCAGGGTCAGGCCGTTGATCGAGCCGCCGGCGGCCGGGTCGCCCTCGGGGGCGTACTCGTCGGGGACCGACCAGGACGAGACGGTCACGGCGGCCGGGACGGCGTTGCCCTTCGAGACCACGGTGACGACCGGCTTGGAGATCTGGGTGAGCGACTGGTTGCCGGAGTTCAGCCCGCCGGGGACGTACTCGGTGACCGTGCCGTTCAGGCTGACCGCGTCGCCGACGGCGACCGTCGGGACGGAGCTGGTGAAGACGAAGATGCCCTCGCTGGTGGCCGGGTTCGCGTCGGCCTCGGGGTCCTGGATCCAGAAACCGCGCGAGCCGTAGGTGCGGACGCCGGTGACGATGCCCGTGACGCCGGTGACCTGCGTGCCGACGAGCGGCGAGACGCGGGTCGTGCCCTGGATGTCGTGGATGCGGACGCCGGCCGCGGCGTCGTCGGCGGCGGCGCTCGTCGAACCGGCGAGCAGACCCGCGGAGAGGGCGGAGGCGACGACGGCGGAGACCGCGGCGGAGCGCGCGACGGTGCGGCCGGCAGATCTCGGTATGGAGGAAGGCATCAGGGGACTCCGAGGGTGCTTGGAGGAACGGCAGATGAATCTACGCGCGTCAATCTCTTTGCAGAGCGCCCAACTTGTCAAGAGTCGACGAGTGTACGAAGGCTGACGGATGTGTGAACCGACGGACGCCCTCCCGGATGCGTCTACGCTGAGAGCCGCGCTTCGAGCCCTCTCTGAGCCCCCTTTCACCCTTCACCCACGGACGCGTCGAGGAGACCCCCCAGATGTCAGCGGAGCACCCCACCCTTCCCCCCGTTCGGCTGCGTGCGGACGCGGAGCTGGCGCGGGACGCCCTGGCGGCCCCCCTCCTCGCGCACGCGGTACGGCTCGCCCGCTGGGCCGGGCCGGACACCCGGGTCGACGCGGGCGGCGAACTCGTCGACGAGCAACTGCCCGAGGCCGTCGAGGTCCTGGGCCTCACCGACGACGAGGACGCCGAGATCTGGGCGGCCGACGCCTGGCGCCTCGCGGTCGACACCGGCCTGGTGAACGTCGAGGACGGCGACGAGGACGAGGCGGGCGACGCTCCCGGGCGGGCCACGCCCGGCGAGAACCTCGCGCTCATGACGGGCGGTTCGCCCCAGGACGTCCTCGCGCTCTGGCTGGAGGGCTTCGACGTGGTCTTCGCCGACGCCGTCGCCCCCGTCCTCGACGACCTGGACGCGATCGTCGGCGAGGACGGCGAGATCGACATCGAGTCGCTCGACTGGGACCCCGAGGTGGAGGCCGAGTTCCTGGAGGGCGTCCTCGGCAACCTCTACCTGCTCACCGTCAGCGAGGGCGGCCCCGGCGAGGGACCGGTCCCGCTGCCCGCGCTCGCCGCGTCGATGGTCGTCCCCGACGACATGGGCGAACCGACCGACGACGTCCTGGAGCAGGTCTCGGACGCGATGATGCGGCTCGACGAGCAGTTCCGGCTGCTCGAACCGATCGGACTCGTCGAGTACCAGCCCGTCGACGAGGCGCTGATGGCGGAGGAGGGCGAGGAGCCCGCGCCGCCGGTCGACGACGAGGACGTCACCCGGTACGGCATGGTCCGGCTCACCGAACTCGGCCTCTACGGCGTCCGCGCCCGGATGCTGGAGGCCGGCGTCGACGCCCCGGCCGTCGGCGACCTCGCCGACAAGGGCGCCGACGCGCTGCTCGACGGGATCTCCGGCTACCCGGAGGCCGCCGCCCGCGAGGAGACCGCCGCCTGGCTGACCGGCCGCGACGCGCTCGGCGCCGCCCGCGAGCTGCTGCACGCCGCGCGCGGCGCGGACGCCGGCTCGCCGCTCCGCCGTCTCCACTGCCAGCAGACGCTGTCCCTGGTGGGCGCCGAGGCGGAGCCGGCCGTACGGGAAGTCCTGGACGACGCGGAACTCGGCGGTCTCGCGCGGGTCTGGCTCGCCGAACGGGGCGCGGCGGACGTGCCCGCGCCGCCGGAGTCGATGATCTTCTGGCTGGCGATCGACACGATCGCGGCCCAGCTCGACGCGGACGGCGACCTGGAGGAGCTCCAGGAGCTGATCGAGGGGCTCACGGGCCGCCACAGCGGCTTCTTCGAGGCGGCCTGGCGGGTGGAGCACCCGGCGACCGCGGAGGTCCTGGAGGCGATGGGACGCCTGCACCGGGACAAGGGCGCGGCGAAGGAGGCCCGCAAGGCCGCTTTCAAGGCGCGGTCGCGGTCGGGGGCCTGACGCGGGAGGCGGTCGGGCCTGACGCAGGGGCGGTCGGGGCCTGACGGTGAGCGCCGGGGACACCGCCGGGCCGTCGCGCCCGGCGGTGTTCCCGTGGCGTTCAGGCGGTGTTCGTGGCGGCGCGGGAGGGTGGCCCGCGACAACCGGGCCAGCACAGGGAGAACGCCACACATGCCCCTCAACCGCAGAGAGTTCACCAAGCAGTCCGCCGTCGCCGGTGCGGGGCTCGCCCTCACCGGTGTCGTCGGTGCTCTCGCCACCGCGCCCGAGGCACTCGCCTCCGACGACCTGGAGACGTACGGCGCCGGCCACGGTCACGACCACGACGGCGACCACGGGCATGGGCACGGCCACGGCCACCGGCTCGGGTACGGAGAGCTCGTCGCCGACCCCGAGGGGATGCTCGCCCTGCCCGCCGGGTTCACGTACCGCGTCATCACCCACAGCGGTGTGACCCGGCTGGAGTCCGGCGAGTTCACGCCCTCCAACCACGACGGCACCGCCGCCTTCGCCGGACCGCGCGGCACCACGTACCTGGTCAACAACCACGAGCTCAAGGGCACCCGCGACAAGTGGGCCCACCCGGTGCCGCTCACCGAGGGGCTCGTCTACGACCCGGCCGCGGCCGGCGGCTGCACGGTCGTCGAGGTGCACCGCGACGGCACGGTCGCCGAGTGGGTCGGCATCGCCGGCACCTCCACCAACTGCGCCGGTGGCAGCACCGCCTGGGGCACCTGGCTGACCGGCGAGGAGAACTCCGACCGCGCCGGCGTCAACGGCATGACCAAGGACCACGGCTACATCTTCGAGGTCGACCCGCGCGACCGCCGCGCCAACCGCGCCCCGAAGCCGGTCAAGGCCTTCGGCCGGTACGACCACGAGGCCGTCGTCATCGACCCCAAGCGGGGCCACGCCTACCTCACCGAGGACGCCTCCAACCCCAACGGACTGCTCTTCCGCTGGGTGCCGCCGAAGGGCTTCGAGCACGGCCGCGGGAAGCTCCGTACCCTCGCCGACGACGCCGGTGTGCTCCAGGCCGCCAAGTGCATCGACTCCGCGGGCCGCTTCGTGGACGACCTCTCCCGGGCGAGCCGGATCGGCACCGTCTACGGGGTCGACTGGGTCGACGTCCCCGACCGGGACGGCCGTACCGTCTCCGTCCGCAAGCAGTTCACGGACGGCCAGGTCACCCGTGCCCGCAAGCTGGAGGGCATGTGGTGGGCCGACGGCGGCACGTACGTCGTCTCCTCCTACGCGCGCGAGGAGAGCCCCGGCGCCGCGCACGACGGTCAGGTCTGGTTCTACGACCCCAAGCGCCGCACCCTCACCCTCAAGGTGCTGCTCGGCGTGAACGCCGCCCCGGACGTGGACGGCGCCTACGACGGCCCCGACAACATCACCGTCTCTCCGTACGGCGGGCTCGTCATCGCCGAGGACGGCGAGGGCGTCCAGCACCTCTTCGGCGCCACCGACTCGGGCCGCACCTACCCGATCGCCCGCAACGACCTCAACGGCAGCGAGTTCACCGGTGTGACCTTCTCGCCCGACGGCGACACGCTGTTCGCCAACATCCAGGACCCGGGCATCATGGTGGCCATCACCGGCCCCTGGCGCCGTCAGCCCCGCCGCTGACCCCTGGTCGGTTCCGTGGACTGACATCTAACATGTCAGTCCATGGACGCACTACGGCCCGTGAGCCGGACCCTGCTGCGTGACCGGGCGTACGAGGCGCTGCGCGAGGCCATCGTGCGCGGCGACCTCGCCCCCGGAGCCCCGCTCAAGGACGCCGACCTCGCCGAACGGCTCGGGCTCTCGCGCGCACCCGTGCGCGAGGCCCTGGCCCGGCTCGGCGACGAGGGGCTCGTCGAGTCCAAGCCGCAGAGCTACACCCGGGTCACCCGGCCGGTCAGCCGCGTCGTCCGGGACGCCGCCTCGGTGGTCCGGGTGATGCACGAACTCGCCGCGCGGACCGGCGTACCCCTGCTCGGGCCCGAGGGCATCCGGGCCATGCGCGAGGCCAACGAGCGCTTCGCCGCGGCCGTCCGCGCCTCCGACGTCGAGGCCGCCCTCGACGCCGACGACGAGCTGCACCAGGTCCTCGTCATCGCCAGCGGCAACCACGCCGCCGCCGCCACGATCGCGCGGTACACCCCCCTGATCCGCCGTGTCGAACGACGGCTCTTCGGCGACGCCGGGAGCTGCGGCTCGGCCGAGCTGCACGCCCGGCTCATCGACGCGTGCGAGGCGGGGGACGCGGCGGAGGCGGTGCGGGTCACCACGGAGATCTGGGCGGCCCTCGAACAGCTCGCCGACGACGCCATCGAGGTGGCGGTGGTGACGGGCATCCCCGCGCCCCCGCCGCCCGCTCCCGCCGCTCCGTAGCGCCTCCGTCTCCGCGTCCAGGAACGTCGACCAGCAGCCGTCACTCACCGGGAGCCGCTTTGCCGATCACCGACTTCGACCGCTACCCGCTCCTCTTCGGGCCCTCGCCGGTCCACCCCCTCGAACGCCTCACCCACCACCTCGGCGGCGCCACCCTCTGGGCCAAGCGCGAGGACTGCAACTCCGGTGTCGCGTACGGCGGGAACAAGACCCGCAAGCTGGAGTACCTGGTCGCCGACGCCCTCGCCCAGGGCTGCGACACCCTCGTCTCCATCGGCGGCGTCCAGTCCAACCACACCCGGCAGGTGGCCGCCGTCGCCGCCCGCGCCGGGCTCAGGTGCGTCCTCGTCCAGGAGAGCTGGGTCGACTGGCCCGACTCCGTCTACGACAAGGTCGGCAACATCCTGATCAGCCGTCTCGCGGGCGCCGACGTACGCCTCGTGAAGGCGGGCTTCGGGATCGGCTTCAAGGAGAGCTGGGAGCAGGCCCTGCGGGAGGTCGAGGAGAGCGGCGGCAAGCCGTACGCGATCCCGGCGGGTGCCTCCGATCATCCGCTCGGCGGGCTCGGCTTCGCGAACTGGGCCTACGAGGTGGCCGAGCAGGAGCGCGCGCTCGGCGTCTTCTTCGACACGGTGGTCGTCTGCTCGGTGACGGGCTCCACCCAGGCCGGCATGGTCGCGGGCTTCGCCGCTCTCGCCGAGGAGGAGGACGGCCCGGCCCGGCGGATCATCGGCGTCGACGCCTCCGCGAAGCCCGGCCCGACGCACGAGCAGATCACCCGGATCGCCCGGGACACCGCCGCCCTCATCGGTGTCGAGCGGCCGGTGACGGCGGCCGACGTCGAGCTGGACGAGCGCTACCACGCCGGGGTGTACGGCATCCCCGACGAGGCCACGCTCGACGCGATGAAGCTCGCCGCCCGCACCGAGGGCATGGTCACCGACCCCGTGTACGAGGGGAAGTCGATGGCGGGGCTGATCGACCTGGTGGACCGGGGAGAGATCGGCCGGGACTCGACCGTGCTCTACGCCCACCTCGGCGGCCAGCCCGCCCTCAACGCCTACAGCGCCCTGTTCTCGTAGCGGCGCTCGTGAAGCCGGTCGCTCAGAGTGCCTGGGCGGCCGGCTTCACCATGCCCCGGACGGTCCGGGACTTCACGAACTCGCCCATCGCCGTCATCTCCCACTCGCCGGTGAACTGCTTGATCAGCTTGGCCATCATCACGCCGGTCTGCGGCTCGGCGGTGGTCAGGTCGAAGCGGACCAGCTCCTCGCCCGTCTCCGCGTCGATCAGCCGGCAGTAGGCCTTGGCGACCTCGGTGAACTTCTGACCGGAGAAGGAGTTGACCGTGAAGACCAGGCCGGTGGCGTCGGCCGGGAGCCGGCCGAGGTCGACGACGATCACCTCGTCGTCGCCCGCGCCCTCGCCGGTGAGGTTGTCGCCGGAGTGCTTCACCGAGCCGTTGAGGATGGACAGCTTGCCGAAGTAGCAGCTGTCCAGGTGGTTGCGCTGCGGGCCGTACGCGATGACGGAGGCGTCCAGGTCGATGTCCTTGCCCCGGTACGCGGGCTCCCAGCCGAGGCCCATCTTGACCTGGGAGAGCAGCGGACGGCCGCCCTTGACCAGGGACACCGTCTGGTTCTTCTGGAGGCTGACCCGGCCCTTGTCGAGGTTGATCTTGCCGGTGGAGACGGGGGCGGCGGCCGGGGGAGCGGGCGGTGTGGCGGCCGCGATGCGGGGGTCCACGGGGGCGACGGGCGGCGCGGGCGGGGCCGGGGGCGCGACGGGGGGAGCCACCGGGGCGGGCGGGGCCAGGGGCGCGGCGGCGGCCGGGGCGGCGGCGGGCTCGTCGTCCACGGAGACGCCGAAGTCGGTCGCGATGCCGGCCAGGCCGTTCGCGTAGCCCTGCCCGACGGCGCGGGCCTTCCACGCGCCGTTGCGCAGATAGATCTCGACGACCACCAGCGCGGTCTCGTTGGCCAGCTGCGGCGGGGTGAAGGTCGCGAGGACGCTGCCGTCGTCCGCGTTGCGAAGGGTGGCCGTGGGCTCGATGCCCTGGAAGGTCTGGCCCGCGGCGTCCGGGCTCGCGGTGACGACGATCCTCTCGATGCCGGCCGGGACGGCCGAGGTGTCGACGAGGATCGCGTCGGGGGCGGTCCCGCCGCCGGAGCGGTAGGTGACACCGGGGCCGGACGGCTGGTTGTAGAAGATGAAGTCGTCGTCCGAGCGCACCTTGCCGTTGGCGCCGAGCAGCAGGCCCGAGACGTCGAGCCGCACCGGGGCGGCGACGTCCACCGCCACGCGCGCGGCGGTGAGAGGGATGTTCGAGCCGGGGGTCATAGCGGTCATGCCAGAGCTAACGAACCGGGTCCCTTTGCCGTTCCCTTACCCTCGCCCGGTTCGGCCACCTTGATTACGCGGGTGGTTCCTGGCCTGCCGCTCGTTGCCGAAGCGGTACGCACCGGTCCAGCGGGCCATGACGAGCTGGGCGTCGCCCGACTCGACCTCCGCGAGGAACTTCTCCGCGCGGGCGCCGCGCAGCACGCCCGCGGCGCGTCCCCGATGCGTCAGGACGACGGAGCCGTCCCGGCGCTGCTCGTAGGTGAATCCATGGGGTCGTGGCATGCCGGGCATCCTGCCGTTCCCGGTCAGATCCGTCATATGAATATTCTTTCGACCCATGGGTGCAGTGGGGGCGGAGGGGCCGGTGGTACCGGCAGGGGCGGGGGGCGCTGTGGGCGCGGTCGACGGGAGCTGTTTCCGGACAGAGGACGTGGACGAGGCGCGCGAGGAACTCGACGCCCGCTACTACGCGAACCGGATGGACGTCGTCGACGGTGAGCGGCGCCCCTTCGCGGCGCGCTTCGACACGGTCGCGCTCGGCCCGCTGGTCATCGGCGACCTGAGTTGCGGGGCCGATGTGCGGATGAGCTTCGGGGAGCTGGGCGCGTACCACCTGAACGCGCCGCTCAGCGGGCGGATGGAGATGCGCCAGGCCGGCTCGCCGATCGTCGCCACGGCCACCGAGGCGCTGCTGCTCGACCCGGCGGGGGACACCTTCCTCGACCGCTGGAGCGGGGACTGCCGGACCCTGTCCGTGAAGGTCGGGGCGGCCGAACTGCGCGACCGCCTCGAACAGCTCATCGGCCGCGCGCCCCGGGGCCCGCTCGTCTTCGCGCCCGTCCTGGACATCACGCGCGGCCCCGGACTGAGCTGGGTGCGCTTCGCCCGCCAGGTCGCCGCGGAGGCCCTCGCCGGCGAGGGCCTGGCCCGGCACGAGCTGGTGGCCCGCCCCCTGCAGGAGGCCCTGCTCAACGGGCTGCTCCTGGCCGCCGAGCACCCCTGGCGCGAGGACCTGGCCCACCCGGGGGAGCCCCGGCGCCCGGCCCCGGTCAAGCGGGTCATGGACGCCGTACGGGAGCGCCCCGAGCACCCGTTCACCACCACCGAACTCGCCGCCCTGGCCCGGGTGAGCGTGCGCCGCCTCCAGGAGTCGTTCCGGGAGTACGTGGGGATGTCGCCGATGGCGTACGTACGGGAGGTCCGCCTCGACCGGGTCCGCGAGGAGCTGCGGGCGGCCGCGCCGGACGAGGTGAGCGTGAGCGAGGTGGCCTGGCGCTGGGGCTTCGCCCACCAGGGCCGTTTCGCGGCGCGCTACCGGGAGAAGTTCGGCGAGTCGCCGTCGGGGACCTTGCGCGGGTGTCGCTGAGGGCGGCATCTCGCGAGGGTGTCGCCGAGGTCGCTCCGGCCCGTCGCGAGCCGTTGCGGCGGGTCCGTGGCAGGCCGTGCCCGGTTCTGGCGTACGCCGGGGCGCGCGAGGGGCGCACATTTCGCTGACCGGCAGACTTCCATGCGTCGATCCATCGCGCATTCCGGACAGGTGCCGCGTTCCGCGGCTCGCGATGATCTTCGTCCGGGCCTACGGTGAGCAGGTCCGGCTGCCAGCGCGCACCGTGACCCGGGCCCCGGCCGGCTCCCCCGTATCAGTCCGGCCGGGTCCTGCGTATCCTCCCGCTCGGGTGGCCGTCGCCTCAGGCCAGCCCGCCGTTGCTCAGCAACAGCTGCCCGTTGATCCACTGCCCTTCGGGTGAGCAGAGGAAGTCCACCAGGTGCGCGGTGTCCCGAGGGGTCCCGAGGCGGCCGAGCGGGGTCTGCCGGACCATCTCCTGCCGC
The DNA here is from genome assembly GCF_036192275.1 of Streptomyces sp. NBC_00250. Lineage (NCBI taxonomy): Bacteria > Bacillati > Actinomycetota > Actinomycetes > Kitasatosporales > Streptomycetaceae > Streptomyces > Streptomyces sp. NBC_00250. Next base: position 6,908,372 of record NZ_CP108088.1, read on the forward strand.
AGTTCCTCGGTCATCCAGCCGGTGTCCACCGGACCCGGATTGACCACGTTGGCGGTGACCCCGAGATGCGCCAGCTCGCGCGCGGCGGCCAGGGTGATGCGGTCGAGCGCGCCCTTGCTCGCCCCGTACGGCAGGTTCCCCACGGTGTGGTCGCTGGTCAGGGCGACGACGCGGCCGGTGCCCGGAGGGCCGGTGAAACGACGGCCGTACTCCCGGATCAGCAGCCAGGACGCGCGCGCGTTGACCGCGAAATGGCGGTCGAAGCTCTCGACGGTGGTGTCGAGCAGACCGGAGTCGACCGACTCGCAGTGGCACATGACCAGGGCCGTGACCGGGCGGCCGAACCGTTCCCCCGCCGTGTCGAAGACGCGTGCCGGCGCCTCCGGGTCGGCGAGGTCGGCCTCGACGGCCGTGCAGGCCGCGCCCAGCTCGGCGAGCTGCTCGGCGATCGCCCCGGCCGCGCCGTCCTCCTCACCCCAGTCCATGCGCCGGTCGTACGGGGTCCAGTACGTGAACGCGATGTCCCAGCCCGACTCCGCGAGACGTCGGGCGATGCCCGCGCCGATGCAGACCGTGCGGCCCACACCGGTCACGAGCGCCAGGGGACGGTCCATTGCTCTGCTCCTGTCGTTCAGTGCGGCCACCGGGGCGGGTTCACACAGAAGTGCCCGCCCAGGTAGAGGTCGTCGGCGCTGCCCTCCGGGGGGAAGCCCTTGTCGGCGATGAGCTTCTCCGCGTAGACCTCCGAGTCGTCCTGCGGATCGAAGCCGAGCTCCCGGGCCGTGGACAGGTCCCACCACGCGCGCGTGTTGGCGGAGGAGCCGTACACCACGGTGTGGGCCACGTCCTCGGCGGCGAGTGTCGCGTGCAGGAGACGGGCGCAGTCGGCGGGGCTGAGCCACATCGACAGCATCCGGACCGAGGTGGGCTCGGGGAAGCAGGAGCCGATGCGGACCGAGACCGTCTCGACGCCGTGCAGGTCCCAGTACAGCTGCGCCAGGTCCTCTCCGAAGCACTTGGAGAGGCCGTAGAAGGTGTCCGGGCGGTGCGGGGTGTCGACCGGGACGAGCGGGTCGCCCTCGCGCGGCTGACGGGTGAAGCCGACCGCGTGGTTGCTGGAGGCGAAGACCACGCGCGGGACGCCCTCCTCGCGGGCGGCCTCGTACAGGTTGTACGTCCCGGCGATGTTGGCCGCCATGATCTTGTCGAAGGTCGACTCCAGGGAGATGCCCGCCAGGTGCACGACGGCGTCGACACCCCGGACGGCCTCGCGCAGCGCCGCGCGGTCCGCGAGGTCGGCGACGATGGCGTCGGGCGCCCCCGGCACGGGGACGACGTCCAGGAGGCGCAGCTCGTAGCCGTACGGGGGCAGCAGCTCCCGCATCAGCGTGCCGACGCCTCCGGCGGCGCCGGTGAGCAGGACGGTGCGGGGTACGGCCATGGAACGGATCTCCTCCGTCGAGCGGCATGCGGTGTCGTTCGCATGCGGGGGCATTCAACCGCATGCGATGGCATTCACCTGAGTGGAATTCACAACCGTGGACACGCTAGGGAGCGGCCCGACGGAGCGTCAAGAGCGGGCGACAGGGCGCGTTCTCACCTTGACCGGCCCTTCCGTGCTGTTCTAGCGTGCGGAGCGTCACTGTTCAAGAATATGGATGACAGTCATAACTGTGCACGCGATGGCCCTGTACGACGGACTTCCCTGGGAGCGCCCGTGACCACTGCCCCGCTCACCGGCCGGCTCGACGGCCTGCTGTTCTTCCCCGTCACCGCCTTCGCGCCGGACGGCTCCGTCGACCTCGACACCTTCCGCGCCCACGTGCGCGCGGGGATCGAGGCGGGTGCCGCCGCCGTGTTCGCCTGCTGCGGCACCGGCGAGTTCCACGCCCTCACCCCCGAGGAGTTCAGGGACTGCGTCGCCGCCGCCGTCGAGGAGGCCGACGGCCGCGTCCCCGTCGTCGCGGGCGCCGGCTACGGCACCGCCCTCGCCGTGCGGTACGCCCGGCTCGCCGAGGAGGCCGGCGCCGACGGACTCCTCGCCATGCCGCCGTACCTCGTCGTCGCCGACCAGGCCGGGCTGCTGCGCCACTACACCGAACTCGCCGCCGCCACCTCGCTCGACGTCATCGTCTACCAGCGCGACAACGCGATCCTCACCCCCGCCACCGCCGTCGCCCTCGCCCGTACGGACGGGATCATCGGCCTCAAGGACGGCCTCGGCGACCTCGACCTGATGCAGCGGATCGTCAGTGCCGTCCGCGCCGAGGGACTCGACCTGCTCTACTTCAACGGCCTGCCGACCGCCGAACTCACCGGCCCCGCCTACCGGGGCATCGGCGTCACCCTCTACTCCTCCGCCGTCTTCTGCTTCGCCCCCGACATCGCCCTCGCCTTCCACCGCGCTTTCACCACCGGCGACGACACCACCGTCAACGGTCTCGTCGACGTCTTCTACCGGCCGCTCGTCGAACTCCGCTCCCAGGGACGCGGATACGCCGTCTCGCTCGTCAAGGCGGCGGTGCGGCGGGGGGGCCTGGACGTCGGTGAGGTGCGGCCGCCGCTGAGCGAGCCCGCGCCCGAGCACGTCGACGCCCTCATGCTGCTCGTCGAGAGCGGCCGGGCCCTCCTGAAGGAGCTCGGCGCGTGAGCGGGGGCACGGGAGGCCGGGGCGTGGGCGTGGGCACGGGAGGCCGGGGCGTGAGGGCGGGGGCCTTCGTCTATCCCTGGGACGTCGACGGCGATCCCGCCGCGCCCGCGCTGCTCGCCGAACTCGGCCTCGCGCAGGTCACGCTCGCCGCCGCCTACCACTCCACCCGGGCACTCACCCCCCGCCATCCCGGCCACCGGATCGTCACCGCCGAGCACGCCGCCGTGCTCTACCCGCCGGACCCGGACCGCTGGGCCGGGCGCCCGCTCCGCCCGTACGCGGCGGGCGAGTGGGCCCCCGGCGACGCCTTCGGGCGGGCCGTCGAGGCTCTCGCGCCCACCGGTCTCCAGGTGCACAGCTGGGTCGTGCTCGCGCACAACTCCCGCCTCGGCGCCGAACATCCGGAGACCTCCGTCGTCAACGCGTACGGCGACCGCTACCCGTGGGCCCCCTGCATCGCCCGCCCCGAGGTCCGCGACCTGCTCGTCGGCCTGGCCGCGGAGGCCGCCGTACGGCCCGGCGCCGTCGGCACCGAGCTGGAGTCCTGCGGCTGGTACGGCCTCGCCCACCTCCACGCCCACGACAAGACCGGCGGCGTCGCCCTGGGGGACCGGGAGCAGTACCTGATGTCGCTCTGCTTCTGCCCTTCCTGTCGGGAGGGGTACGGGGACGCGGGCGTCGACCCGGACGAGCTGGCCGCCGCCGTGCGCGGCGCCCTGGAGCCCGTGTGGCGGGGATCGGGTCCCGCGGGCGGACTCCGCGCCCTGGAGGCCCCGGCCCTGGCCTGGCGCGCGGGGACCGCCCGCGGCTTCCAGGAGGCCGCCGTGGCCGCCGTACGGGCCGCGGCCCCGCCCGGCTTCCGCGTCCTGCTGCACGCCGACCCCGACCCGTACCGCTGCGGCGCCGACTCGGGCACCGACCCGGCGCACGTCCTGGGCCTCGCGGACGGTGTGGTCGCCCGGCCGCCCCGGGTCGCGGAGTTCGCTGCCCACGCGCGCGTGGACACCGTCCTCGCGGCGAACCTGTCCGTCGTCACCGGCATGGGCGGCGCGCCCGACCGGCTCGCCGACGCCGCCGAGCGGGCGCGGGACGCGGGCGCGACAGAACTGCGGCTCTACCACGCCGGGTTGGCCTCGGACGAGGATCTGACAGCCGTCCGGACGGCCCTGCGCAAGCTCGGCTAGGGAGAGCTCTGGTGGCCCCTCTGCCCGAGACCCCCTTGTGGGATCCCTCCGCTGGAGATCCTGTCGGATCCCTCTGAGGGGGCCTCCCGGGGATTCCCTAGGGCGCCGTCTCCGCCGCCTGCTCCACCCGGGGTGCGGCGAGAAGGCGCGCGGCGGAGGCGCGGGTGTCCGCGACATGGGCGCGGGCCAGCGCCTCCGCGCCGTCCTCGTCGTGATCGCGGACGGCCTCGTAGAGCCGCTCGTGGGCGCCGCACATGGGCTCGCCGTCCGACTGTGCGGAGGTGAGCCGGAACAGCCGGCGCAGCCGGGAGTCGAGCGGGGCCATCAGGTCCACCAGGAGTGGATTGCCGGAGAGTTCGACGATCTGCCGGTGGAAGTCGGCGTTGAGGGAGACGGCCTCGCGGAGGCGTCCGGACTCCGCCGCCTTCCTGGCCCGAGCGAGGAGCCGCTCCAGGTCCCGCAGCTGGGTGGGACCCGCGTGCCGGGCGGCGAGCCGCGCGGCCAGGCCCTCCAGGTTCTCCCGTACGTCGAAGAGGTACTCGGCGTCCCGCGGTCCGAAGTCCGCCACCACCGAACCCCGGCGCGGCTGCACCGAGAGGAAGCCCTCCGTCTCCAGGCGCTGCATCGCCTCGCGCACCGGGACCCGGGAGACCCGCAGCTCGTCGGCGATCTCCCGCTCCACCAGCCGCATGCCCGCCGGGTACCCCGCCTCGATGATCCGCTCGCGCAGCTCCACGTAGACCCGCTCCCGCAGGGACTGGTGGGTGTCCCCGACGGCGGTGCCGCGGGCGGCGGGGCGTGGGACGGTCATCGGGGCGGCTCCAGGCGGGGGGATGTCGTACTCCTTCGATCTTCGCAGACCCGCGGGCCCGGAAATGCGGCCCCCGCCCCCGTACCGCCGTCGACCGTCAGGCCAGTCGGCCGTCCCTCGCCACCACCCGGCCGGCGCGGACCACCAGGTCGCGGCGGGGGAGGTCCACCAGCGCCTGGGCGAGGCATTCGCCGTCGACGAGCATGAAGTCGGCGGGGGAGCCCGGGCGGAGGTCGGCCTTCGGGAGGCCCAGGAGGTCCGCGCCGCCGTCGGCGGCCAGGCGGAAGCAGGACTCCAGTTCCTCGTCGAGTCGCAGGTCCAGGGCCCAGGCCGCGAGCCAGGCCCGGTGCAGCATGTCCGCGTTGCCGAACGGGCTCCAGTTGTCCCGGACCCCGTCCGAGCCGAGCCCGACCCGTACCCCGCGCTCGGCGAGCCGACGGAACGGCAGGATCGTCGTCACCGACAGGGCGACCGTCGTGAGGGCGATGTCCGCCTCCGCGAGCAGGTCCGCCGTCTCGTCGAGCTCACGGCCGGACAGACCGGCCACCGCGAAGGCGTGCGCCACGCTCACCCGGCCCTGGAGGCCCAGCGCGCGCGTACGGGCCGCGATGTCCCGCAGCGGGGCCAGGCCCTGCTCGCCCCGGTCGTGGAGGTGGATGTCCAGACCCAGCCCGTGCTTCTCCGCGAGGGCGAAGACCGTGCCCAGCTGGTCGCCCGTGCCCTCGCCCGTCGTGTCGAAGCCCGCCGGGTCGATGCCTCCGACGTGCGTGACCAGACCGCTCGCCGCGGCCTCCGCGAGCAGCTCGGCCACCCCCGGCGTGCGGACCACGCCGTGCTGGGGGAACGCGACCAGCTCCACGTCCACGATCCCGGCCAGCTTCGCCGCCGCCTCCGCCACCCCCTCGATCCCGGACAGGCCGTACGCGGGCGCCACGTCCGCGTGGGCGCGCATCGCGCGGGTGCCCTGGGCCGCCGCGTGCGACATCAGTCGCAGCGCCCGCTCGCCCACCGGCGTCGGGAGCGCCCGGGCGAGCTCCACGTCCCCGGCGACGTACTCGGCGATGCCGTCCGCCGGGCGCCTGCTGTGCCAGGGCTCGCCCCAGGACGTCTTGTCGGGGTGGATGTGCGCGTCGACCAGGGTCGGCAGCGCCAGCCGCCCGCCTCCGTCGACCCGCTCGACCACGGCGCCCTCCGGGACCTCCGTCACCAGGACGCCGTCCACGGCGATCAGGTCGCCGGCCGGCCCGCCGAAGGGCCGGACGTCGTGGAACAGGGTCGCGGTGCGGGGCGGCGGGGTCACGGGAGTCTCCTCGGAGCTGTCGACAGTACGGAAAACAGTGCCGTGATCTGGTATACCACGAGCCTTCGTCGCGGCCCCGCCGCGGCCCGGTCCCGCCCTTCACCAGGCCAGATCCTCCAGCGCGTCCAGATCGGGCACCGCCGTCACGACCGGCTCCGCGTCGTCCGCACCCACCCGCAGCTCCGCCCAGATCGTCTTGCCGCGCCGGCCGTAGCGCGTCCCCCAGCGGTCCGCGTACTGCGCCACCAGATAGAGCCCGCGCCCGCCCTCGTCCGTCGCCGCCGCGTGCCGCAGGTGCGGCGAGGTGCTGCTGCCGTCCGACACCTCGCAGATCAGCGTCCGGTCGTGGAGCAGCCGTACCCGGACCGGATCGGCCCCGTACCGCACCGCGTTCGTGATCAGCTCGCTGAGGACCAGCTCCGCCGTGAACGCGAGACCGTCGAGACCCCACTCCGACAGCTTCGCCGCCGCCGCGTTCCGCACCGGAGAGACCGCCGACGGGTCCCGCGCCACCTCCCACTCGGCGATCCGCTCGCGGTCGAGCAACCGGGTCCGGGCCACGAGCAGCGCGATGTCGTCGCGTGGTGTGGGCGAGAGCAGGGTCGCGAGCACGTCCGCGCAGGTCTGCTCCGGGCTCCGGTCCGGGCGGGCGAGCGTGGACCCCAGCAGGCCGAGGCCCGTGTCGAGGTCCCGGCCCCGGTCCTCCAGGAGCCCGTCCGTGAACAGCACCAGTTTGGTGCCCTCCGTCAGCCGCAGCTCCGTCGCCTCGAACGGCACATCGCCCAGGCCGAGCCCGAGCGGCAGCCCCGGCGACAGCTCGGGGAACTCGACCCGCCCGTCGGGGCCCACGAGCGCGGGCCCGGGATGCCCCGCGCTGGCCACTGTGCACAGGCCCGACGCCGGGTCGTAGATCGCGTACAGACAGGTCGCGCCGGTGATGCCCTCCTCCCGCCGCCGCCCCTCGCCGTCCGGCCCCTCCGACTCCCGGTCGTCGATCCGGCCCGTCAGCTCGTCCAGGTGCCCGAGCAGCTCGTCCGGCGGCACGTCGAGCGTCGAGAAGTTGTGCACCGCCGTCCGCAGCCGCCCCATGGTGGCCGCCGCGTGCAGCCCGTGCCCCACCACGTCACCGACGACGAGCGCCACCCGCGCCCCCGGCAGCGGGATCACGTCGAACCAGTCGCCGCCCACCCCGGCCTTCGCCGGGAGATAGCGGTACGCCACGTCCACCGCGCTCTGGTCCGGCAGCACCCGGGGCAGCAGGCTCCGCTGGAGCGTCACCGCCATCGCGTGCTCCCGGGTGAACCGACGCGCGTTGTCGATGGCGACCGCCGCCCGCGCCGCCAGCTCCTCCGCGAACGACAGGTCCTCGTCCCCGAACGGCTCCGGGGTGTCCGCACGCCAGAAGTTCGCCATCCCCAGGACCACCCCACGGGCCAGCAACGGCACCGTGAGCAGCGAGTGCATCCCGAAGGCGAGGGCCTGCGCCGCCCCCTCCGGGTCCTGCTCCCGCCAGCCCTCCGCCGAGGCCAGCTCCGCCTGCACCACGGCGTGTCCCGCGCTCAGGGCCCTCGCCATGGGGGTGCTGGTGACGTCGAACCGTACGGTGTCCCCGACCGGCTGGAGCGGCTGGTCGGGCCGCAGCCCGCTCAGCGCCGTCCGCCGCATCTCCGTCGTCGCCGGGACGGACGCCGCGGGCTCCTCCCCCCGCAGCACGGGTTCGAGCAGCTCCACCGTCGCGAAGTCCGCGAACCGCGGCACCGCCACCTCCGCCAGCTCCTCCGCGGTCCGTACGACCTCCAGCGTCGTCCCGATCCGCACCCCCGCCTCGTACAACAGCTGGAGCCGGCCGCGGGCCACCGCCGCCCGGCCGGTCAGGGCGGCCAGCTCGGTGGTGTCCCGCATCGTCATCACGCAGCCGGACTCCCGCCCGTGCGGCAGCGTGGGCCGTACGCTCACGGCGAGCAGCCGGTCGCCCGCCCGGTGCACCTCGTCCGTCGCCGGCCGGCCCGACTCCAGGAGTTCGACCGTACGGGGATCGAGGCCCAGCTCCGAGACGTGCCGCCGCTCCGCGTCCGCGGTGAGACCGAGCAGCCGGCGCGCCTCGTCGTTGGCGAGCAGCAGCCGGCGGTCGGGGCCCACGATCAGGACCCCTTCGCGCACCGCGTGCAGCACCGCCTCGTGGTGCTCCTTCATCCGGGTCATCTCGGCCGGGCCGAGGCCGTGCGTCTGCCGCCGCAGCCTTCGGCTCACCAGGGCGGCGCCGCCCACGGCGAGCACGAGCGCCCCTCCCGCCGCGCCCACCAGCAGCGGCAGCCGCCCCTGCACAGCGTGGGAGATGTTCTCCACCTCGACGCCGCTGGTGACCAGGCCGACGATCTTTCCCTGGTCGTTCACGACCGGCACCACGGCCCGGACGGCGTCGTTGGGCGCGCCCCGGAACAGCTCGGTGAAGGACTCGCCGTCCACCACGGCGCGGTTGAGGTCGCCGGTCGCCTTGCGGCCGATCAGCTCCGGCTCCGAGTCGGTGTACCGCACTCCCTCCGGGTTCAGGACCGCGATGAAGTCCACTCCCGTCGCCCGCCGGGTCGCCTCCGCCCGGGCCTGGAGCACGGCCGTCGGATCGGGCGAGGCGAGCGCCGCGTCGACGCCGGGCGCCTTGGCGAAGGCCTCCGCGACCGCCAGCGAGCGGACCCGGGCGTCCCGCTCGGTGTCGCTGCGCGCCTGGTAGAACGTCACGAACACGGCCGCCGCGATCACCAGGAGCGCGATCAGCGCCTCCAGGGCGAACACCTGTCCGGCGACGCTGCGAAGGCCGTTCCCGTGGTCACCCGGGCCCTTCCCCCGCTCCCGACCGTCCCGCGCCGTCATCCCGTGCTCCGGGCGATGAGCAGCGCCACGTCGTCCGGCGCTCCCGGCCGGCGCAGTGCCCGAAGGAGCTCGTCACAGGTCTCCTCAAGGGGTCCGCGTGACTTGTCGATGAGGCCCACGAGCAGCGCGAGCCGTTCGTCGATGGCCTCGTGGCGGGTCTCGATCAGACCGTCCGTGTACAGCACGAGCCGGTCCCCGGGCCGGAACGGGACACGAGCCGTACGGAACGTGCCGCCGCCCACCCCGAGCGGCACCCCCGGCGGAACGTCCACCAGCTCGGCCGGGCCGTCCACCGGGACCCGCACGGGTGGCAGGTGCCCCGCGTTCGCGATCCGGCACCGGCCCAGGGCAGGGTCGTACACGGCGAAGAGACAGGTCGCGATGTAGTGCTCCAGGCCGGCCGTGATCCGGTCCAGATGACGCAGTACCTGGGCGGGCGACAGATCGAGGTCCGCGAACGCGCAGGTGGCGGTCCGCAGCCGTCCCATCGTCGCCGCCGCGTCGATCCCGCTGCCCATCACGTCGCCCACGACCAGCGCCGTCTTGTCCTCGGGCAACGGGATCACGTCGTACCAGTCGCCCCCTACCTCGCTCGACGCCTGCGCCGGCTGGTAGCGGGTCGCGACTTCGAGACCCGCCCGTTCCGGGGGCTTGCCCGGCAGCAGACTGCGCTGGAGCGTCACCGCCGAGTTCCGCACGCTCTGGTACCAGCGCGCGTTGTCGATGCTCACCGCCGCGCGGGCCGCGAGCTCCGTCGCGAGCAGGACGTCGTCCCCGTCGAAGGCCAGCGCGTTGCGGTCCCGTTTGAGGTCGAGCGCGCCGAGCACCTCCCCGCGCGCGATCAGCGGCACCGCCAGGTAGGAGTGGACCCCGGCCCGGGCGAGCAGCTCGGCCGCCTCCGGGCTCCGCGCGATCCGGGACAGGTCGCCGGGGCCGACGTGCTCCACCAGGACCGGAAGACCGGTGTGCACACACCGGGTGACGAGCCGGTCCGCCCCGTACATGGTGATCGCCCCGGGCGGGTCCGCCGCCGGCAGCGCCTCCGTCCGGGACGCGGCCTTCACCGCGAGCGCCCGGAACAGTTCGGGCCCCTCCTCGGGTGCGCCCGGCCTGCGCAGCGCGAGCACGGAGTCGAGGACGTCGACGGCGGCGATGTCGGCGAGCTCCGGCACGACCACCGAGGCCAGCTCGTCGGCCGTCTTCTCCACCTCCAGGGTGGTGCCGACCCGGGCCGAGGCGTCCGCGATGAGGGCGAGCCGTCGCCGGGAGCGGTCCGCGTCCGCGTCGGCCCGCATCCGTTCGGTCACGTCGATAACCGAGGCGGCGACCCCCAGGACCCGGTCCTCCGGCCCTTCCAGGCGGTAGAAGGACACCGACCAGGCGTGGTCGTGGTCCGGGTCGGCCGGGGTCCGTCCGACGGTGGGATGGTCGAGCAGCGGTGTGCCCGTCGCCAGGACGGCGCGCAGCGCGGCCTCCAGGGCCGGGGCGTCGACCTCGGGCACCATCTCTCCGATCCGCCGTCCGAGGTGCAGCGCGGCCGGGATCCCGTTGATCCGTTCCAGGGCCGGGTTCACCAGGACGTAGCGCAGCTCGGTGTCCAGGACGGCGAGGCCGATCGGGGACTGGGAGACGAGCCGGTCGGAGAGGGCGAGCTCGGCCTCGACCCGTTCGACGGCGGAGCGGTCGGCGGCGATCCCGAGCGCGTACAGACCCCCCAGGTCGTCGGAGAGCCGCATGTTCCGGAACTCCACGTTCCGTACGCTGCCGTCCTTGTGCCGTACGGGGAAGACGCCCGCCCAGGTCGTGCCCTCGCGCAGCACCTCGCCGAAGAGGCGCGTCGCCTCCTCCCGGTGGTCCGCGCCGACGACCAGCCGGCCCATGTACTGGCCCAGCGCCTCGTCGGCGCGGAACCCGAAGAGGTCCGCCGCCTGCGGACTCCACAGCACGATCCGGCCGTGGGCGTCGACGACGACGGCGGCGACCCCGAGCACGTCCAGCAACCCCGTGCCTTCGAGGGGCACACCGACCCGCCCCGTCGTCCCCGGGAAGGAACCGGCCGTCACACTGCCCTCCTCCCGCCACGCCCGCGCCTCCTTCCATGCTCGCCGCACGTCGGTCGCCCCGCACCGCGAGCGCCCGCGGGCCGCCCTCTGGGAGGCGGCGCTGTCAGCGGGCCGGGACGGGGGTCTCCGGGGTGCTCGTCGCCGGATCACGGTCGCGTCGCCCGCGCCGCCCCCGTATCGCGACTCCCGCCGCCCACCCCGTCCCCGCGAGCGCGAGCAGCGGCAGCAGGACGCGGACGTCGACCAGGGCGACAAGACCCGCGCCGAGGGCGAGGGCCAGCGCGTTCGGCGCCATGACCAGGGTGTTCGCGGTGGCCGCCACCCGGCCCACCGCCTCCGTCGGCGCCTCCCGCTGCACGGCCGTCATCACCGCCACGAGCACCCACGGCAGCCCGAGGCCGATCACCGCGCTCGCGGCCAGTGCCGTCGCCTCGTACGGCAGCGCCCGTACGCCCACCGCCACCGCGAACAGGGCGAGACCCGCCGCGGCGAGCGTCCGCTCCGGGGTCCTGCGCAGCAGCGGGCCGGTGACCAGGCCCGCGAGGACCGATCCCACGCCCTGCACCGCGTAGAGCACACCGGCGTACGCGGGCGCGTGCCCGAGCCCCCGGTCCACGACCGCGTAGATCGCGGCCCCGTTCACCCCGGCGAGCAGCATCGTGAACGCGCCCGTCGCGACCAGCGGCCGCAGGACCGGCGAGCCGCGGAGCAGCCGCACGCCCTCGGTGGTCTCCCGCCACCAGTGCCGGGACCCGGACCGGACCGGGCGCGTCTCGCGTACCGGCATCCACGCGAACAGGGCCGCCGCGAGCGCGAAGCTCGCCGCGTCGAGGAGGGCGACGGGCCCGCCCCCGTACCGGGCGAAGAGCCCCGCCGCCACCAGCGGGGCGACCAGCTTCATGGACTCGTTGGCGGTCATCCGCAGCCCGTTGAAGGTGCCGAGCCGCTTCTCGTCCAGGGCGGTCGCGATCAGGGCCTGCTCCGCCGCCTCGTGGACGGCGCCCTGCGCGCCGTAGAGCACGAGGACGGCGAAGAGCAGCCACACCCTGTCCGCCGACTCCACCCACAGGAGCAGCGGGAGGAGCACGGCCATCGCCGCGTTCAGCGCGACCAGGAGCGGCCGACGCCGTACCCGGTCGGCGAGCGTGCCGAGGAGCGGCCCGAGGAGGACGGGCGCCCACAGGGCGAAGGCGGCCAGGGCCGCGAGACTGTCGGAGCCCGTCAGCGACTTGACCCAGATCCCGGAGACCAGCCACATCGCCGTCGTCCCGAACCCGGACACGACGACACCTGTCAGATACCAGCGCATGACCTCAGGCTGGTCGCTGAGGTGGCCCCGGGGGATCGGGCATCTGCCCTAGTGGGCCGGCCCGTCGCGCCTCACGCGCCCGCGCCCTGCTCCTCGTACGGAGGCTCCGCGCGCGCCTTCTCGTACCGCAGAGCGAGACCCGTGACCACCGCGCCCAGCCCCTCCCACAGGCCCACGCCCAGGAATCCGGCCGGGGCGCGGCCGCCGACGACCGCGAGGGTGAAGACCGCGCAGGTGAGGAGCCGGAAGGGGACCGTCCAGCGGAAGAAGGGCTTCCAGTCGGCGAGCGCGGCCAGCACGTAGTACACGCCCATGTTGAGCGCGGCCATCGAGGAGGCGGTGAGGAACACCAGGGTGTGGTCGCCGTCCGCGCGCCCGCCCTCGGGCACCGGCTCGAAGCCCATCACCGTGAGCAGCGCGTCCGGTACGACCAGGCCCACCACCCCCAGCGCGGCGGCGAGCACACCGAAGACCGCGATGGTCCAGCCGGACAGGGAACGGGGCAGGCGCACGGCGGTCCTCCGCGAGGTGAGAGCAGGGTCAGCGGTTCGAATGCGTGCTCGGATACGAGCGTGACCCTGCATATCGCGTGACGGGCCCCGACGGCCAATCGGGGCCCCCGCCAAGCGGATTCACCTCACTTCAGCGCCGCCGCCATCATCTTCTGCGCCACGGGGGCCGCCAGGCCGTTGCCGCTGACCTCGGAGCGGGCCGCGCCCGAGTCCTCGATCATCACCGCGACGGCGACCTGCTTCCCCGTGGAGGGGTCCTTCGCGTACGAGGTGAACCAGGCGTACGGCGTCTTGCTGTTGTTCTCGCCGTGCTGCGCCGTACCCGTCTTGCCACCGACCTCGGCCCCGCTGATCGCCGCGTTGGAGCCCGTGCCCTCGTCCACGACCGTCCGCATCGCGCTGCGCAGCTGCTCCGCCGTCGACGAGGAGACGATCCGCTCGCTGTCGCCGTCCTTGAAGGTCGTGAGCGCGTCGCCGTCGGAGTCGACGACCTCCGACACCATGTGCGGGGCGGCCAGCAGACCGTCGTTGGCGATCGCCGCCGACACCATCGCCATCTGCAGCGGGGTGGCGGTCACGTCGAACTGGCCGATGCCGGTGAGCGCCGTCTGCGCCTTGTCCATGCCGGACGGGTACACGCTCGCGTAGGCGCGGACGGGGACGTCGAGCTCGGCGTCGTTGAAGCCGAACTTCTCGGCCATCGCCTTCACCTTGTCCTGCCCCAGGTCGGCGGCCATCTTGGCGAAGACGTTGTTGCAGGAGTAGCGGAGCGCCGTGCGGATCGTGGCGTTCTCGCAGGGCGCCGACGCGTTCTCGTTCTTCAGCACGGTCCGGGTGTTCGGCAGGGTGTACGGGTCGGGGCTCTCCGTCGCCGTGTCCACCGAGCCGTACAGACCGTCCTCCAGGGCCGCCGCCGCGACGACCAGCTTGAAGGTGGAGCCGGGCGGCAGCGGCTGCCGCAGCGCCCGGTTGACCAGCGGCTTGTCCTCGTCGGTGGTCAGAGCCTTCCAGGCGTCGCCGTTCGTCGTCCCGGCGATCTTCGACGGGTCGTAGGACGGGGTGGAGACCATCGCGAGGACGCGGCCGGTGGCCGGGTCGACGGCGACGGCCGCGCCCTTCTTGCTGCCCAGCGCCCGGTAGGCGGCCTTCTGCACGTCCGGGTCGATCGTGGTGACGACCGTGCCCGGCTCCTGCTGCTTGCGGGTGACGGCGTCGAGCGGGTTCTTCAGCCGGTCGTCGGTGCCGTCGAGGACGTCGGAGTAGATGCCCTCCAGCTGGGTGGCGCCGTACGCCTGCGAGCTGTAGCCGGTCACCGCGGCGTACAGCTCGCCGTCCGTGTACGTACGGCGGTACTCGAGGTCCGTTCCCTCCGTCTTCTTCGAGCCGGTGACCGGCGAGCCGGCCACGACGATGTTCCCGGGCGGCTGCGCGTACTGCGCGATCGTGTTCCGCCGGTTCTTCTTGTCGTTCGCGAGCGCCTTCGCCTCGTACGCCTGCACCCAGGTGGCCCGGCCCAGCAGGGCGAGCACCAGGAGCAGCACGAAGACCGAGGTGCGCCTGATCGTCTTGTTCATCGCACTTGTGGGGACGAACGACCCGGTACGGGACGTTCCGGGTGTGGCCCGTTTCTCAGTGAACCTTCATGTCGGCGGAGCTCGCGGTGGGCGCCGTCACCCCGCCCGGACGAACCCCGACTCGTACGCCAGGATCACCGCCTGCGTACGGTCCCGGGCGCCCGACTTCGCGAGGACCGCCGCCACGTGCGTCTTGACCGTGGCCGCGCCGACGCCCATCCGGCCCGCGATCTCGGCGTTGGTGAGGCCCGTCGCCACCAGGCGCAGCACCTCGGCCTCCCGTTCGGTCAGCCGCGCCACCCAGGGCGGCGCCACCGGCGCCCGGTGCCGGGCGTGCTCGGCGGCCAGGCCCCGTACCGCCGCCGGGTAGAGCAGCGAGTCGCTCCGCGCGACCAGCCGGACCGCGCTCACCAGATCCTCCGCCGCCGCCCGCTTGAGCAGGAAGCCGGCCGCGCCGACGCGCAGCGCGTCGTACACGTAGGCGTCGTTCTCGAAGGTGGTCACCACCACGATCCGGGGCGGCTCCGCCATCCCCGTGAGGATCTGCTCGGTGGCCCGGATGCCGTCGATCTCCGGCATCCGTACGTCCATGAGGACGACATCGGGCCGCTCGGCCCGCACCACCGAGACCGCCTCGGCGCCGGTGGACGCCTCGCCGACGACCTGCAGATCGGGCTCCGCGTCGAGGATGACCCGCAGGGCCGTCCGCACCATCCGCTCGTCGTCGGCCAGGACGACCCTGATCGTGGCGTTCGCCGGGGCGCTCATCGGGGGATCCGCACCGCGAGCCGCCAGACGCCGTCCGCCGGGCCCGCCTCCGCGGTGCCGCCCAGCAGCCGGGCCCGCTCGGTGACTCCGCGCAGTCCGCGACCGCCGTTCGGGCGGACGGCCGGGGGCCGCGCGGGCAGGGGGTTCTCCATGGTGATCTCCAACTCCTCGCTACGGGCGTCGAGCCGTACGGCGACGGGCTCCCCGCCCGCGTGCCGGGCCGCGTTCGTCAGCCCTTCCTGAACGATCCTGTACGTCTCCCGGGACAGCGCCTCCGGTACGGGCCCGAGGTCGCCGGACACGGTCAGCGCCACCTTCGGTCCCGCACCCCGCACCAGGGCCTCCAGGGCGTCAAGACCCGGACCGGGCCCCGGTCCTTCCCCGGCGTCCTCGTCGCGCCGCAGCAGCCCGAGGACCCAGTCCAGCTCGCCGACCGTGCGCCGGGTGGTCTCCTCGATCGCGGTCAGTGCCTCCCGGACGAACTCCAGGTCCGCCCCGTCGCCGCCGTCCAGGACCCGGCGGGCCGCACCCGCCTGGAGGGTGACCGCGCTCAGCGCGTGACCGACCGAGTCGTGCAGCTCCCGGGCCAGCCGGTTGCGGGACTCCGCCTCCGCCGCGCGCCGCTCGGCCGCCGCGAGCCGGTCCGCCGGACTCGGCCCGAGCAGCCGGGGCGCCTGCCGGGCGAGGAGGGCCCCGGTCGCGGCGGCCACGGCGGCGAGCGCGATCAGCATCAGGATCCCCGCCGGGATCGCGGCCCAGCTCCACCAGGGCCGGTCGAGACCCCAGAGCCGGCCGACCTCCGACTCCCGCAGCGCCGACGAGAACGGCAGCGCCAGCACGGACACCGCGAACGGCGGAAGCGCCAGCGTCGCCCCGCTGATCAGCGCCCCGGCGCCCAGGTGCAGCGTGAACCAGCCGGCCGTCCGGGCCTTCGCCTCCCTGCCCCGGGCCGGGCCGTCCGCCAACCCGTCCGCCGGAACCCCGCACAGCGCCCGCGCCGCGGCCACCGACATCGGCCGGGCCAACGGGAACAGCGCGGCGACCGCGACCAGCGGAAGTCCCACCGCGTACGCCCCGAACTGCACCGTGAGGCTCCCGGTGAACAGACCGCCCGCGTCGAGCAACGCCCCGACGACCACGGAGCCGACCATCCAGAACGGCATGAACAGCGCGCCGCCCACGATCAGATGGAGCCAGCGCCGTCTGGCCCGCTGCCCGAGGAGGGCGATCGCGCACCGTCTCACGCCTCGGCGCTCCGCCGCCGCAGGACCGCGGCCAGACAGGCGGCGAGGAGGAATCCGGTGATCATTTCGCCAGCGTAGGTCAGCTGCGCGAGGCCCGTGAGCCGCTTGGCGGGATCCGTGTCCGGCATCAGCGCGACCAGCGACATGTACGCGCCCCAGCAGCCCGCCGTGCCCGAGCCGATCCAGGCCAGGGCGACGACCGTGCGCGTCCTCAGGGTGGCGGGCCTGCGCAGGACGAGGAGGAGGGTGGTGGCCACGGCGACGACGAGGAAGGCGATCCACTGGGCTTCCAGGACGGTGAAGTCGACGTCGCGCTCGGCGATCTGACGGGGGGACAGGCCCTCGGTCGCGCCGGACAGCCACATCGTGTGGAGCGTGAGGGGGACGAGCGCGAGGACGGCGGCGGCCAGGGCCGTGGCCCGTACGCCCCGCCCGGCCGTACGGGCGGACAGCTCACCGAGGCGGCCGCGCACGAGCCGGCCCCAGCGGTCGCGCGCGTACAGCACGAAAAGGGTGCCCAGGGAGAGGCCCTGGAGGATGAAGCCGCCGTAGACGACGGCGAAGACCCAGGAGTCCAGGAAGGGTTCGGCGGGAGCGGCGGCCTGCTCGTCGCCGGTGAAGAGGGCGACCGCGAGCTGGGTGGGGTAGCCGGTCATGATCGGGGCGAGCAGCCCGGTCGCCGCCCACATCGGCAGCGCCAGGAGCCAGGCGGGCACCCGTTGTCCCCAGGGCCGGGTGAGGAGCAGGGCGAGGACGACCACCAGGGCGTCGGCCGCCACCGTGACCGAGTTGGCGACGATCAGCAGCTGCCGGTGCTCCAGGAGCACGCTCCCGGCGGGGATGCCGATCTCGCTGCCGGCCACCCAGGCGACCTTGAGCGAGACGTAAGGGAGGCAGGCGAGGATCGCCAGCACGCGCAGGGCGCGGCGGAAGCCGCCGGTCCGGCGGTCTCCGGCGGTTCCGGGGTCGTCCGTGGTTCCGTGGTCGGCGCCGGGCGCCGGGGCGGGGAGGTGAGCGGTCCGTGTCATGGCTCCACGCTCCCGCGCGGACCCCCGGCGCCACCTCCTGCGGACCGGTGATCCGCCTCCGCCGCGCGGGGGAGGCGCCCTCGTCCCCGGGGTGTGACGCGGTACGCCGTGCGACGGCTTCGGGCGGAGTGAATTGACCCACGTTTCTGTAGATCAATTGAACCCTTCCCAAGGGTCAATGAGGCCCTAGAGTAGTGATCATGAACGAGAACGCGCCCTTCGCCCCGCTCCTGACCCGCGCCGCCACCGCCGAGACCACCGCGGACCCCAGCAGCGTCATGACCCTCCTCGCCGACTCCGGCACCACCGGCGGACAGCTCACCAGCTACCGCTCCACCTTCGCGAAGGGAGCGGTCGGCGCCCCGGCGCACTTCCACACCAAGGCGTCGGAGATGTTCTACGTGATCGACGGCTCGCTCCAGGTCCTCGTCGACGAGGAGCTGTCCGTCCTGGAGAAGGGCGACTTCCTGCTCGTCCCGCCGCACACCCCGCACGCCTTCGCGGCGGCGCCCGGCGCCGAGGCCGACGTGCTGTTCGTCTTCACGCCCGGCATGGCCCGCTTCGACTACCTGCGCCTCCTCGGCCGGGTCATGCGGGGCGAGGCGAGCTTCGAGGAGATCAAGGCCTCCTCGGAGCAGTACGACAACCACTACGTGGACAGCCCGGTCTGGCAGAAGGCGCTCGCCGAGCGCGGCTGATCCCCCGGCGGGAGGCTCACGCGCGGCTGCCCCCGGCGGGAGGCTCGCGTGTGCCTGACCTCCCGGCGGGAGGCTCAGAGGCGGCGGGTCGCCAGCGTCAGCCGGTCCCGGGCGTCGAAGAGCGCGTCCTTGATCATCTGCTCGTGGGCCGGGGTGAGCCGCGCCACCGGCACCGAGCAGCTGATCGCGTCCCGCGCCGGGGTCCGGTACGGGATGGCGACGCCGAAGCAGCGCAGCCCGAGCGTGTTCTCCTCGCGGTCCACCGAGATGCCCTGCTCACGGATGACGCGCAGCTCCTCGATGAGCTGCTCGCGGTCGGTGATCGTGTGCTCGGTCAGGGCCGGGAGGGTCTCCGGGAGCAGCTTGCGCACCTGCTCGTCGGTGTGGGTGGCGAGCAGCGCCTTGCCGAGCGAGGTCGAGTGCGCGGGCAGCCGGCGCCCGACCCGGGTGAACGGCCGCAGGTAGTGCTGGGACTGGCGGGTCGCCAGATAGACGACGTTGGTGCCGTCGAGCCGCGCCAGGTGGATGGTCTCGGTGGTGTCGTCGGAGAGCCGGTCCAGGGTGGGCCGGGAGGCGGCCACCACCTCGTCGCCGTCGATGTACGAGGTGCCGACGAGCAGCGCCCGTACGCCGATGCCGTACCGGGTACCGGTCGCGTCCGTCTCCACCCAGCCCAGCTCGACCAGGGTGCGCAGCAGCATGTACAGGCTGGACTTGGGGTAGCCGACGGCCTCCTGGACCGCGGCGAGCGAGTGCATCCCCGGGCGCCCGGCGAAGTATTCGAGCAGCTCCACGGTCCGCACCGCGGACTTCACCTGCGCTCCGCCCGCGTCGGCAGTCGCCATGACCCTCGCCCCTTTTCCGTCGTCCGGTCGTCCCGTGGCCACCTGGCCGAACGGGGCCCCTTGTGGAGACGGCCGGGCCGTCCCTAAAGTCCCGTACAGATGCGTTCATCTACGGGAACTGTGTTCAGAATAGCGAACAGGGGCGTGGCGGTGGCGGCAGAACCAGTGTGGAGCGTGGACCCCCGGACGGGGAAGCCGCGCGAGCGGGTCGCGGTGGAGGCGACGGCGGCGGACGTCGACCGGTCCGTACGGGCCGCGCACGCGGTCCGCGAGGCCCTCGCCGACCGGACCGTGCGGGCCGCCTTCCTCCGTACCGCGGCCGGCCTCCTCCACGAGGCGGGCGGAGAGATCGTCGAGACCGCCGATGCCGAGACCGCCCTCGGGCCGGTCCGCCTCACCAGCGAACTCGCCCGCACCGTCGCCCAGTTGAGGGCCTTCGCCGAGGTCGTCGAGGAAGGCTCCTTCCTCGACATCCGGATCGACCTGCCCGACCCCGCGGCGATCCCGCCCCGGCCCGACCTGCGCCGCTGGAAGATCCCGCTCGGCGTCGTCGCCGTCTACGCCGCCAGCAACTTCCCGCTCGCCTTCTCCGTCCCCGGCGGCGACACCGCGAGCGCCCTCGCGGCCGGCTGCCCCGTGGTGATCAAGGCCCATCCCGACCACCCGGCCACCTCCGAACTCTGCGCCTCGCTGCTCCGCAGGGCCGCCGCGGAGGCAGGCCTCCCCGAGGACGTCGTCGTCCTCGTCCACGGCTTCGACGCGGGTGTCGAGCTGGTCCGCCACCCGCTCGTCTCGGCCGCCGGATTCACCGGCTCGGTCCGCGGCGGCCGGGCCCTCTTCGACGCGGCCGCCGCCCGGCCCGTCCCCATCCCCTTCCACGGCGAACTCGGCTCCCTCAACCCGGTCGTGATCACCCCGGCCGCCGTCGAGGAGCGGGCCGAGGAGATCGGAGCCGGCCTGGCCGGCTCCATGACGCTGGGGCAGGGCCAGTTCTGCACCAAGCCCGGCTTCGTCCTCGCCCCCTCGGGCGACGCGGGCGACCGCTTCGTCGACGCGCTGACGGACTCCCTGCGCGACGCCGAGCCCGGCGTGATGCTCGACCACCGGATGCGGGACCACTTCCTCACCGGCACCGACGGGATGGCCCGGATCCCCGGCGTCACCGCGCCGGTCCGGCCCGCCGCCGGGGGGCCGCACACCGTCAAGGCCGGTTTCCTGGCCGTCGACGC
The DNA here is from genome assembly GCF_036192275.1 of Streptomyces sp. NBC_00250. Classification (NCBI taxonomy): domain Bacteria; kingdom Bacillati; phylum Actinomycetota; class Actinomycetes; order Kitasatosporales; family Streptomycetaceae; genus Streptomyces; species Streptomyces sp. NBC_00250. The sequence continues at coordinate 6,928,455 of NZ_CP108088.1, forward strand.
CAAGACCCTGCTCGACGGCCCGCACCCCGGCCTCGTGGAGGAGGTCTTCGGCCCGGTCACCGTCGTCGTCCGCTACGACTCCCGTACGGAGGTCACCGAGGTCCTCTCCCGGGTGCCCGGCAACCTCACCGCCACCCTGCAGATCGCCGAGCGGGACCAGGACGAGGACGCGGCCCCGCTCCTCGCCGAACTCACCCCGCTCGCGGGCCGCGTCCTCGTCAACGGATGGCCCACCGGCGTCGCCGTCGCCGCCGCCCAGCACCACGGCGGCCCCTACCCGGCCACCACCTCCACCGCCACCTCGGTCGGCGCGACCGCGATCGAGCGCTGGCTGCGCCCGGTCACCTACCAGTCGACCCCCGGCCACCTGCTCCCGCCGGAGCTTCGCGACGACAACCCGCTGGGCCTGCCCCGCCACTGAGTCCCGGCCGTCCCGGTTCACTCCCCGACGCGCACCACGATCTTCCCGAGGTGCTCGTTGGACTCCATCAGCCGATGGGCGTCGGTGATCCGCTCCAGACCGTCGAAGGTCTCGGCGATCACCGGCGCGAGGGAACCGTCGCGCAGCCCCGAGCCGATGAACCCGGCCGCGCGGCGGCGCCCCTCCGCGGTCCTGGCGAGCGCCCCGTTGGCGTACGTGTGGACCGTCTGCGGCCAGTTCGTCGACAGGGCCACCGGCCGCGGGTCGAGCCAGCCGTACAGCACGGCCGTGCCCCCGGGCCGCAGCGCGTCCCCGAGCCGGGCGAACCCGGGCCCGCCGATCGCGTCGAAGGCGAGATCGGCGCCCGCCCCGCCGGTGATCCGCCGCACCTCCGCCACAAGGTCCTCGGTGTCCGTCGCGATCACCTGAGCGGCCCCGAGCTCCAGAAGCCGCTTCCGCTTGCCCTCGCCGCGCGTGGTGGCGATCGGCACGGCCCCGACGCGCAGCGCCGTCTGGATCGCGGCCGTCCCCACCCCGCTGGACGCCCCGGTGATCACCACGTGGTCGCCGGGGCCGAGGCCGCCGGTCAGCACCATGCCGCCGTACGCCGTGAAGTACGTCAGCCAGACCGCCGCCGCCGTCACCGCGTCCACCCCCTCGGGCCGGGCCACCACGTACTCCTCGGGCAGCACCACCCGCTCCGCGTGCACCCCGTACACCCCGAAGTCGAAGTTGGCCGCCGCCATCACCGGATCTCCGGGCGCGTACGCGGTGACCCCCGCGCCGACCGCCTCCACGACGCCCGCCGCCTCGTAGCCGAGCCGCGAACCCGGCAGCGTCGCCGGGTAGTAGTAGGCACCCGCGCGGAACAGCGCCTCGGCCCGGTTGAGCCCGATCGCCTCGACCCGTACGAGCACCTCGCCGGGCCCGGGGGCCGGCAGCGGCACCTCCTCCACGGTGAGGACCTCGGGCCCGCCGGTCCGATGGAAGAGAACTGCCCTGGTGGTCATGTCCGTTGTCGTCATGAACAAGACGCTACGAGCGCGCGGTGAGACGATCCATGTCCCGACAGCTCCCGTCGATGTCCGATCGTCTCGCCCGTCTCGACGAGGAGTACGGTGCCGGGATGGACGTACTGAGCGATGCCATCGCCGCCATGCGCACCGGGCGCCCCCACTCCTCCCGCACGGTCCGCTTCGCCCCCTGGGGCCTCCGCTTCCCCCCGAGCGAGGGCGCCGGATTCCATGTCGTCCTCCAGGGCACCGCGTGGCTGCTGCCCCCGGACGGCGCCGCCCCCGTCAGACTCGGCCCCGGCGATGTCGTCCTCCTCGCCCACGGCACCGGCCACGGCCTCGCCGACCGGCCCGACACGCCCCTCGTCGACGCCCTGCCGGCCCCCGACGGCTCCTGGCCCACCCCGCCCGACCGGGGCCCGATCGGCGCCGAGGACACCCTGCTCCTCTGCGGCGCCTACCAGCTCAGCCGCGCCCGGGCGCACCCGCTCCTCACCGATCTGCCCCCGTACGTGCACCTGCCCGCCCGGGTCGGCGCCCACCCCCGGCTGCGCGCCGCCGTCGACCTGCTCGGCGCCGAACTCGCCGAACCCCAGCCGGGATCCGACGCGATCGTTCCCGCCCTGCTCGACACCCTGCTGCTCTACCTGCTGCGCACCTGGTGGCTCACCGAACGCGCCGACCGCTCCACCGGCTGGTCGGCCGCCCTCGGCGACCCGGCGGTCGCCGTCGCCCTCCGCGCCCTGCACGGTGACCCCGCGCGTGCGTGGACGGTCGAGGAACTCGGCGCCCTGAGCGGCCTCTCCCGGGCCGCCTTCGCCCGCCGGTTCACCGCCCTGGTCGGCCGCGCACCCCTCTCGTACCTCACCTGGTGGCGCATGACCGCGGCGGGCCGGCTGCTCCGCTCCGACGACCTTCCGCTCCGCACGGTCGCCCAACGCTCCGGCTACTCCTCGGAGTTCGCCTTCGCCAAGGCCTTCAAACGGGAGTACGGCGTGGCCCCGGGCCAGTACCGCAAGGGCGCCTGAAGCCGGAGCTCAGGCCCTGCGGCCCGGCAGGCGGAGGGAGGCCAGGGCCGTCAGAGTCAGGAGGCCCGCACTGATCAGGAGGCCGGCGCGGAGGGCCGATTCCATGGACTCGGCCGCCATCGAGCCGAAGACCGCGATCGCGAGGGCGCCCGCCGTCTGCCGGACCGCGTTCAGGAGGCCCGCGGCCGTGCCCGCCCGATCCGCCGGGACCGCCTCCATCATCGAGGCGATCAGCGGCGGCAGCGAGAAGCCCGCCCCGAGCGCGAGCGGTACGAGCAGCAGCGCCTGCGCCGCCCGGGAGGAGTCCGCGTCCACCGTGAGCAGCCCGAGCAGGCCCGCCACCGCGACCGCCTGGCCGACGACGATCGGCAGCCTCGCCCCGTACCGCGCCGCGACCTTCGCCGACAGGATGTTCACCGCGGCGAGGAGTCCCGTCATCGGCAGGAACATCAGCCCGGCGGCCAGCGGCGAGAGGCCGAGCACCTGCTGGAAGAAGAGGCTGAAGACGAAGAGCATTCCGTAGAAGGCCACGCTGTTCGCCGAGCCCGCCGCCACCGCGACCGCCACCGTCGTGTTCCGGAACAGACCCAGCGGCACCACCGGGTGCCGCCGCCGCGTCTCGATCACCAGGAACGCGGCGAAGGCGACAGCCGCGACACCCAGCGCCCACCAGGCCTCCGTGCCGCCCTCGATGGCGGCGAAGGTGAGCGCCCCGAGCGCCGTCATCGCCGTCAGCTGCCCCGGCAGGTCGAGCGGGGCGGGCCGGCGGGCCGAACGCGCCACCCGGGTCAGCAGGGCGAGCGCGAGCAGGCCCAGCGGCAGGTTCACGAAGAAGATGCCCCGCCAGCTCCACGCCGTGGTCAGCGCCCCGCCCACGACCGGACCGAGCGCCACCGCGACCGTGCCGCCCGCCGCCCACAGCGACACCGCGCGGGCCCGCCGCCCCGGATCTCCGTACGCCTCCCGTACGAGCGCGAGCGAGGCCGGCAGCATCACCGCGGCCGCCGCGCCCTGCACGGTGCGGGCCGCGAGCAGCGACGGAAGGCCGGGGGCCAGGCCGCAGGCGGCGGAGGCCAGGACGAAGACGACGACCCCGGTGCCGTACGCCCGGCTCGCACCGATCCGGTCGGCCAGCGCCCCGCTGGACAGCAGCAGCGCGGCGAAGACCAGCGTGTACGAGTCCACCACCCACTGGAGCCCCGACATCCCCGCCCGCAGGTCGGTGCCGATCGCCGGCAGGGCGACGTTCACGACGGAGGTGTCGAGGGTGATGAGGGCGAACCCGAGCATGGCGGCGGCCAGTGCGGGGCCCGGCGAGGCGGGGCGCTCCGGGGCGCTCGCGGGGGAGGGAACGGCAACAGCGGCTTGTACGAGGTCGGTTGAGGACATGCCTCCAGCTTCATGATCGGCGGAGCCGTACAGTAGTGGCCCGAATGCCATATGCCCGGAGGTTCTGGCCAGATGACAGCCGAGTCCGCACCCCCGTCCCGCGTCCGACGCGTCGCCGTGATCGCCGCCCCGCCCGTCTCGATGTTCAACCTGGCCATCCCCGAGATGCTGTTCGGCAAGGTCGAGATCGACGGCGCACCCGGGTACGAGACGGTCATCTGCGCCCCCGACCCCGGGCCCGTCACCACCGCCGGAGGCCTGGACCTGCTCGTCCCGCGGGGCCTCGACGCGGTGGAGGAGGCCGACACCGTGGTCCTCGCGGGCGGCGGCTCCTCCGCCGACCCCGACCCGCGGATCCTCGACGCGCTGCGCGCCGCGGCGGCCGCGGGCAAGCGCATCGCCTCCATCTGTACCGGCGCCTTCGCGCTCGCCGAGGCCGGGCTGCTCGACGGCCGGGCCGCGACGACGTACTGGGCGTACCGCTCGCTGCTCGCCGCCCGCCACCCCGCCGTCGACCTCCAGGACGACGTCCTGTTCGTCCAGGACGGGCCCGTGCTCACCTCCTCCGGATACGCGGCGGGCATCGACCTCTGCCTGCACGTCATCCGCACCGACCACGGCGCCGCCGTCGCCAACACCGTCGCCCGTCTCGCCCTCGTCGCGCCCGTACGCCCCGGGGGTCAGACCCAGTTCACGCAGACCCCGCTGCCGCCCGAGCGAGGGGCCTCGTTCGCCGAGACGCGCGCGTGGGCCATGGAACACCTCGACGAACCCCTCGGCCTCACCGACCTGGCCCGGCACGCCGGCGTCTCCGTCCGCACGCTCTCCCGCCGCTTCCACGCCGAGACCGGTGTCAGCCCGCTCCAGTGGCTGCTGCACCAGCGGGTGGAGCGGGCCAAGGAGCTCCTGGAGACCACCTCGCTCGGCATGGACGGGGTGGCCCGCGCCAGCGGCCTCGGCACGGCGGACTCCCTGCGGCAGCACCTGCTGCGCCGCACGGGCCTCACCCCGAGCGCGTACCGCGCCTCCTTCGGCCACGCGTCCCCCTCCGGCCACCTGTCCTCCGTCGGGCACGCGACGGCACCTGCCGGGTCCGCAACCGTCCCACCCTCCCGCGCGTCCTGAAGAGTCATGATCAGACTCGCCACCGCAGCCGATCTCGACGCCGTCGCCGCCCTCCACACCGAGGCCCGGGCCACCTACTACCGCGGCCACCTCCCCGACGCGGACTTCCTCGGCCCCGAGGAGGTCGCCCGCGCCCGCAAGGGCTGGGCGGGCGCCATCGACCGCGGGGCGGTCCTCTGCGCCGTACGCGACGGGGAGGTCGTGGGCATCGCCGCCCATGGCGAGCGGGACGGCCTCATGCACCTCACCCAGCTCCATGTCCTCCCCGCCCGCTGGCGCGCTGGCATCGGCGCCGAGCTGCACGCGGCCTGCGTGGAGACCTGGCGCGCCGCCGGGGTGACCACGGCCCGCCTGGAGGTCTTCGACAAGAACGAGCGCGCCCAGGCCTTCTACGCCGCCCACGGCTGGGCCCCCGACCCGGAGACCCCGCGCGACGGCGATCACCTGGTGCTCCGGCTCACACTGGGGCCGGAAACGGAATGATTCGGACCGGTGGGGGCGTTCCCCGGACGAACACCCCACCGGCAACCCTCGGAGAGAAGTCACATGCGCGTCGAGATCTGGAGCGACATCGCCTGCCCCTGGTGCTACATCGGCAAGGCACGCTTCGAGAAGGGGCTCGCGGCCTTCGCCCACCGCGACGACATCGAGGTCGTACACCGCTCCTTCGAGCTCGACCCGAACCGCGCCAAGAGCGACACCGGCCCCGTCCTGGAGATGCTCGCCGAGAAGTACGGCCGCACCCTCGACGAGGCGCGCGCCATGGAGGCGCACGTCGCGTCCAACGCGCACTCCGAGGGCCTCGGCTACCGCACCGAGGGCCGCGACCACGGCAACACCTTCGACATCCACCGGCTGCTCCACCTCGCCAAGGACCGAGGGCGTCAGAACGAGCTCCTGGACCTGGCCTACCGCGCCAACTTCGCCGAGGAGCGCTCGGTCTTCGACACGGAGACCCTGGTGACGCTCGGTGTCGAGGCCGGCCTCGACGAGGCGGAGGTGAGGGCCGTCCTCGCCGACGACTCCGCCTACGCCGACGCCGTACGCGAGGACGAGCGCGAGGCCGCCGAACTCGGCGCGAACGGCGTGCCCTTCTTCGTCCTCGACCGCCGCTACGGCATCTCCGGCGGCCAGCCCGCCGAGGTCTTCACCCAGGCCCTGGAGCAGGCCTGGCAGGGCCGGGTCCTCCAGCCGATCGGCGGGGACGCGGCGGTCTGCGACACCGACGGCAGCTGCGAGGTGCCGGGGGCCTGAGGGCCCGTCTCCGGACGCCGGCCCACCGCCCGCGCCCCCGCCCACCTGCGGCGATAAGACAGGCTTGGGTTTTCCCCACGATCAAGGCCGATTGACGGGTGATCGTGGGGAATCCAGGCTGAGGTCATGGAACCCCTGGAAAAGCCGCTCGGCGGCGCCGAGTTCGCGCCCAAGAAGACCTACCTCAACACCTCCGCGTGCGGGCTGCTGCCCCGCCGGACGATCGAGGCGGTCACGCTCCTCGCCGAGGAGACCGCCGACGGCCGGTCCGACGGTGCCGGAAGCTTCGACATCGTCGACGAGGCCCGCGCCGCCTTCGCCCGCCTCGCCGGCGTCTCGCACGAGCGCGTCGCCGTCGGCAGCTCCGTCGCGGTGCACTGCGGAATGATCGCCCAGTCGATGCCCGCCGGATCCGAGATCCTCTTCCCCGAGGGGGACTTCTCCTCCGTCATCACCCCCTTCACGATCCGCGGCGACCTCAAGACCCGGTTCGTGCCCCTGGAGCGGCTCGCCGAGTCCGTCCGCCCGGAGACCGCGCTCGTCGCCTTCTCCGCCGTGCAGTCGGCGGACGGCCGGACGGCCGACTTCACGGCGATCCGTGCCGCGGCGGCCGCGCACGGCGCCCGGACGCTCCTCGACGCCACGCAGTCGGCGGGCTGGCTGCCGCTGAGCGCGGGGGACTGGGACTACACGGTCACCGGCGGATACAAGTACCTGCTGTGCCCTCGCGGGGCGTCCTTCCTGACCGTCACCGAGGAGGCGCAGGACTCGCTCCTCGCGATCCACGCCAACTGGGTCACCGGCGAGGAGCTGTGGGTGAACAGCTACGGCCCGGTCCGCGAACTGGCCCGTACGGCACGCCGGTTCGACGAGCCCGTGGCCTTCTTCTCGTACCACGGGGCGGCCCGCTCGCTCGCGCTTCTCGAGGAGATCGGCATCGGGCGGATCGAGGCCCACGACAAGGGGCTCGCGGCCCGCTTCCGTTCGGGTCTCGTCTCCCTCGGCCACGAGCCGGTCGTGGACGACTCGACGGTCGTCGCGATCCCCGGCCTCGGGGACCGCGCGGAGGCGCTGCGCGAGGCCGACGTCCTGCTCTCCGCCCGCGCGGGCAACCTGCGCGCGTCCTTCCACCTGTACAACACGGCGGCGGACGTGGACCGGGTCCTGGACGTCCTCGCGGGCTGAGGCCCGTACCGCCGCCGGGGGAGGGCGTACGTGGGGAGGCCCCCCAGGGGCCGCCCTGTCCTCAGCAGTTCCCCGGCGGCGGCGGGCACTCGCCCGCCTCGCCCGCCTCCTCGCGCAGGTTCTCCGCCACGAGGCCGAGGAGCCGGGCCAGTTCCGCCCGCTCCTGCGGGCCGAGTCCGTTCAGGGAGGCCTGCTCAAGGTCCGACCAGACGCCCTCGACGCCGGCGCGCAGCGCCCGCCCCTCCTCCGTCGCCTCGACGAGGACCGCGCGCCGGTCGGCCGGGTCGGGGCCGCGGCGGACGTGGCCGCCCTGCTCCAGGCGCTGGAGCATCTTGGTCACGGTCGAGGCGTCCAGGCCCAGGGACTGGATCAGCTCGGACTGGCGGACCGGTCCGCAGTCCCAGAGCCGCATCATCATCATTTCCTGGCCGGGGTAGAGCTCCAGCTCCCGCAGCCGGCGTCCGGCGGCGATCCGGTGCATCCGGGCCACCCGGGCCAGCGCGATGCTGACGGGTCCACCGCGGGCGGCGGAGGGGGTCGGCTCGGTACAGGCGGGGTCGGGTCCTGGCATCGGGGCTCCTCGGGAAGGCTCTCCCCACAGATTACCTTGGTCGGCCAATCAATGGGTTACAGTGGCATCCGGACCAGATAGTTGGCCGACCACATAAATCTGTGAAGGGGACAGCCATGACCACCGCCTTCGACCCCATCGACCTCGCCGGGACCCGGCTCGCCAACCGCATCGCCATGGCGCCCATGACCCGCAGCCGGGCCGAGGGCGAGAGTCGCACCCCCACCGCGCTCGTCGCCGAGTACTACGCCCAGCGCGCCTCGGCCGGCCTCATCATCACCGAGGGCACCCAGCCGACCGCCGTCGGACAGGGCTACCCCAACACCCCCGGCCTGCACAGCGCCGAGCAGATCGCCGCCTGGCGCGAGGTCACCGACGCCGTCCACGAGCGCGGCGGAAAGATCTTCGTCCAGCTGATGCACGCCGGCCGGATCAGCCACCCCGTCGTCCTCGGCGACGGCCTCCACCCCGTCGGCCCCTCGGCCGTCGCCCCGAAGGGACAGCTCTTCGCCGGCACCGGCCTCATCGACTTCGTCGCCCCGCGCGAACTCACCGCCGACGAGATACGGGAGACGATCGCCGGCTTCGCCGCGGCCGCCCGCAACGCCGTCGACGCCGGCTTCGACGGCGTCGAGATCCACGGCGCCAACGGCTACCTTCTCCAGCAGTTCCTCGCCACCGGCTCCAACCACCGCACCGACGAGTGGGGCGGCCCCGTCGAGAACCGCCTCCGCCTCACCGTCGAGGTCGTCAAGGCCGTCGCCGCCGAGATCGGCCCCGAGCGCACCGCACTGCGCATCTCCCCGGCCAACACCTACAACGACATCGCCGAGACCGACACCGAGGAGCTCTACCCCGCCCTCGTCGCCGCGATCGACCCCGTCGGCATCGCCTACCTGCACGTCACGGAGCCCACGCCCGAGGTCCGCGAGCTGACCCTCGCCCTGCGCAAGGCCTTCTCCGGCACCTTCGTCCTCAACCCGTCCACCGAGGGACCGACCGACGGCGACGCCCTGTCGCTGATCGAGGACGGCACCGCCGACCTCGTCGCCTACGGGGCGCTCTTCATCGCCAACCCCGACCTGCCCGCCCGACTGCGGGCCGGCGGCCCGTACAACACCCCGGACACCGCGACCTTCTTCGGCGGCGACCACCGCGGCTACACCGACTACCCGGCGCTGTGAGTCGCGGCAGGCGAAACGCGCGCAAGCGGAACCCGCCTGCACGAATCTCGCCTGCACGAAACCCGCGTACGGAAAGGGGCGGGGGTCCGGCACCGGACCCCCGCCCCTCCCCGCACCGGCGGCCGGATCAGGTCCACGCCTCCGTGACCGCCCGGCGTGCGCCCTCCAGGTCCACCGTGCGTCCCGTCTCGCCGAGCGCCGCGCCCAGGGCGGCCAGCGAGGACTGCACGGCCCCCGGGGTCGCGTCCACCCCGTAGTGGTTCACCCGGATCATCTCCTTGGCCAGCGCCCCGCCACCCGCGATCAGCGGCAGCGACGGATCGGCGGCCAGCGCCTTCGCCACCAGCTCCGAGGCGTCCACCCCGGCCGGCGCGCGCAGCGTCGTCGCGACCGGGGCCGCGTCCTTCGCCTCGTGCACATACGGCTCCAGGCCGCCGCCCAGCGCCAGCGCACCCGCGCGCGTAGCGGCCGCCGCGGAGGCGTGCCGCGCCATCAACGCGTCCAGGCCCTCCGCCTCGATCCGCTCCACACAGGCCTCAAGGGCCAGCATCTCCAGCTGCGCCGGAGCGTGCAGCAGCGTCTTCCGGCCGCCGTCGATCCAGCGCTCCTTCCAGTCCAGGAGGGAGAGGTACGAGCGGCGCGGCGCGGCCGGGTTGGCCGCGAACCGCTCCCACGCGCGGGCACTCACCGACACCGCCGACACGCCCGCCGGCCCGCCCATCGCCTTCTGCGCGCCGATGATGCACATGTCCACGCCCCAGGCGTCCGGCAGCACCGGCTCGGCGCCGATCGAGGCCACCGCGTCCAGGTAGAACAACGCGCCGTGCGCCCGGACGACCTCACCGATCTCCGCCACCGGGTTGGTGTTGCCGGTCGCCGCCTCCGCGTGCACCAGGGACACGAAGTCGATCTCCGGGTGCGCGGCGAGCGCCTGCTCCACCTGAGCGGCCGTCACCGCCGTGTGGAAGGGCACCTCCAGGTCGACGACGGTCGCGCCGCAGTCCCGCAGCCAGTTGCCGAAGGTCTGCCCGTACGGCCCCGTGACCACGTTCAGCGCGGTCGAACCGGCCCGCGCCCCACTGCGGATGCACCCCTCCAGGGGGAGCAGCGCCTCGCCCTGGGGGATCACCACGTCCTGCTCCGTGGAGAGCAGCGCGGCCACCCGCCGCTCGATCGACGCGAAATGCGTGGCGGTCAGCGGGGCCAGGTCCAGGAGCGGATGTGTCACGGTCACGGCGGTGCCTTCTTCGACTCGGTGCGGTGCGGGCGGAACTCCCGATCAGGGTACCGAGGCACCCCTTCCCCGCCCTCGGCCCACCCGTACAAAAGGGATCTTCGTTCCGGTGCAACCGTCAAGGGACATCAGGTGTCCAACAGGACGACGGACCGGGCACGGGCCCCGTCCGGCGCACCCCCGCAGCCGCCCGGAACCCTCCGACTCCAGGAGACGCTCCATGCGCAAGCACCGTTCCGCCGCCCTCGCCGCGGCGACGCTCCTCCTTCTCACCGGTGCGGGGATCGCGACCGCACCCGCCGCCTGGGCCGGGGTGCCCGGCAGCACCCGCGCCGACGACCGCAACTGCGACTTCGACGGCGACGGCTTCGACGACGTCCTCGTCGGCGCGCCCGGCGCCACCGTCGGCGGCAGGCGCGGAGCCGGCCTCGTCACCGTCCAGTACGGCTCACGGCACGGCATCGACACCCGCGCCGCCACGGTCATCAGCCAGAACACCAGGGGAGTACCCGGCGGTGCCGAGGCCGGCGACTCCTTCGGCGCCGCCGTCGCCACCGGCGACCTCGACGGCGACGGCTACGACGACGCCGTGATCGGGGCCCCCGGCGAGGACATCGGCACCCGCGCCGACGCCGGCGGCGTGATCGTCCTGTGGGGCTCCCCGCACGGACTCGTCGGCACCGACAGCCGCTGGGTCGAGAGCCTCCTCGGCCCGGTGGCCGGGAACCGCTTCGGCTCCGCACTCGGCGCCGCGCGGTTCACCGCCGAGACGTCCGGGGACCAGCTCATCGCCCTCGACCGCCGGTCCGCCGAACGGCACCTGTTCGGCGCCGCCCTCCGGCCGGGCGAGCGGCGCACCGGCACCGGCCCCCGCGCGCACGGCGCCGAGCCGCTGAACCGCGCCGCCCTCGCGCGAAGCGGTGGGCGCGCCGCCGCGCCGCCGCTCCGGGACCTCGTCGCCAAGTCCGTCACCACCGGCGACTACGACAGGAACGGCTTCGCGGACCTGGTGATCGGCGGCGTCACCACCGGCGCCGAACCCGGCCACGGCTGGTCCTGGTACCTCGCCGGACGGAGCGACCACCTCGTCCACCAGCGCGACCTGCGCGGCGGCCCGGTCACCGCCTCCGGCGACCTCGACGGCGACGGCCACGACGACCTCGTCACCGGCGAGCCGCACAGCCCCGACGACGGCGGCGAGAGCATGACCGGCGGCCTCGTCGGCGTCTACCGGGGCGGCCCGCGCGGCCTCGCGGGCGCCACCGGCGTCGGCACCCCGCCGCAGTGGTGGACCCAGAACTCCCCGGGAGTACCGGGCGCCTCCGAGCGCGGCGACGGCTGGGGCGCCGACCTCTCCCTCGGCGACACCGACCACGACGGCTACGCCGACCTCGCGATCGGCGCGCCCGGCGAGGACATCGGCACCGTCGCCGACGCGGGCATGGTCACCGTCCTGCGCGGCAGCGCCCGGGGCCTCACCGGCACCCGCGCCCGGTCCTGGACCCAGGACTCGCCGTCCGTGCCCGGCGGGGTGGAGAAGGGGGACGGGTTCGGCGGCCAGGTCCGGCTCGTCGACCCGAACGCCGACGGCCGCTTCGGACTGCTGGCCGCCGCCCCCGGGGAGAACACCGCGGACGGGCACGTGTGGGTCTTCTCCGCCGGTACGGGCGGGCCGACCGCCACCGGCTCGTGGACCTACAGCGTGGGCAGCCTCGGCGGCCCGTACGTCGACGCGCGCTTCGGGTCCGCGATCGACGAGTGACGGTGGAAGGGGCGCGATCACCCGTGCCCCCCCCCGATCGGGGGTCCCGGCCGGGCACCCGCCCTCGTACAGTGCAGGCATGAGTGATCACGCGGTGCTGCACGTGAAGGGACGGGTGCTCGTCGGCCCCGAGGACGTACGGGACGAACTGTGGTGCGTCGACGGACGGGTCACCTTCGACCGGCCCGCCGCCGAGACGGTCACCGTCGAGGGCTGGGTGCTGCCCGGCCTCGTCGACGCCCACTGCCACGTCGGCCTCGACCGGCACGGCCCCGTCGACGAGGCCACCAGCGAGAAGCAGGCCCTCACCGACCGGGACGCGGGCACCCTGCTGATCCGGGACGCGGGCTCGCCCTCCGACACCCGCTGGATCGACGAGCGCGAGGACCTGCCGAAGATCATCCGCGCGGGCCGGCACATCGCCCGCACCCGCCGCTACATCCGCAACTACGCCCATGAGATCGAGCCCGCCGACCTCGTGGCGTACGTCGGCCGCGAGGCCCGCCGCGGCGACGGCTGGGTCAAGCTCGTCGGCGACTGGATCGACCGCGAGGCAGGCGACCTCACCGCCTGCTGGCCGCGCGCCGAGGTCGAGGCCGCCATCGCCGAGGCGCACCGGCTCGGCGCCCGCGTCACCGCGCACTGCTTCGCGGAGGACTCGCTCCGCGACCTCGTCGAGGCCGGGATCGACTGCATCGAGCACGCGACCGGTCTCACCGAGGACACCATCCCGCTCTTCGCCGAGCGGGGCGTCGCGATCGTCCCGACCCTGGTCAACATCGCGACCTTCCCGCACCTGGCCGACGGCGGCGAGGAGAAGTTCCCCCGCTGGTCGGCCCATATGCGCCGGCTGCACGAGCGCCGGTACGACACCGTGCGCGCCGCCTTCGACGCGGGCGTCCCGGTCTTCGTCGGCACCGACGCGGGCGGCTCCCTCGCCCATGGCCTGGTGGCCGAGGAGGTGGAGGAGCTGACGAAGGCCGGCATCCCGCCGATCGACGCGCTCGCGGCCACCGCCTGGGGAGCCAGGGAGTGGCTGGGCCGCCCCTCCCTGGAGGAGGGCGCCCCGGCCGACCTCGTCGTCTACGGCGAGGACCCGCGCGCGGACGTCCGCGTCCTCGCGGCGCCGCGCCGGGTCGTCGTCAACGGGCGGGTGGTCGGCTAGGTCGTGTCCGGCGGACAGCCCTGGGCGTGTCCTAGCGCCGGTGCAGGAAGGCGAGCCGGGCCTTCTTCTCCGGGATGAAGACCTCCGGCAGGTCCACCTCGGGCAGCACGACCTCCGGGCCCAGCTCGAAACCGGCCCGCACCATGCGGGCGATCGCCTTCTCGTTGGAGGCGTCCGGCTCCACGACCACACGGGTGTGGTCCCGCAGCGTGAAGGCGATGAGCACGGACAGGAGCGTGCCGGTGAAGCCGGGCTGCGGGGCCGCGTTCGGCGCGATCAGGAAGTGGGCGCCGATGTCCCCGGGCTCCACCTCGTAGCACTCGCTGACGCGGTCCGCCTCGGGGTCGTACGTCTGCAGGAGGGCGATCGGCTCGTCGTCCAGGCTCACCAGGAAGCCGTGGTGGGTGGTGAGCGAGTCGAGGTGCGCGTAGACGTCCCGGACCTGCTCGACGGTCGTGCCGACCATGCCCCAGAAGCGGGACCGCTCCTCGTTGACCCAGGCGTGCAGGACCGGCGCGTCGCGCTCGGGTTCGACGGGCCGGACCGTGACGGTGCCGAAGCCCTCGATCCTCTGGACGTGGGCGGCGGTTGCGGTGGTCATCCCTGCTCCTTGGTGAGGTACTGCCAGTCGGTGGTGACGGGGGCGAGCTCGCCCCTCAGCCACAGCGGAAGCTGATCGCGGTGGTGCGGGTCGCCGGGGACGCCGGAGGCGCCGAACGGCACGATCCAGCCGCTGCGTTCGCGGTCGGCGAGGTCCCAGACGTAACGGGCGGCGGAGGCGCGGGCGCTGCGGTCGGTCCACCCGGGCACGCTGGAGGTGGAGAGCACGCAGTCGTGGTCCCCGCCGAGCCCGGGCCACTGCGCGTCGTCGGCGTCGGGCAGCGCCTGCCAGGGCGCGAGCCGGTGCGTCACTCCCCAGGCGGCCGGCGGTTCACCGGTACCGACCTCGTCGAGCGCCTCGCGCACGATCCGGTCGACGTCCCCGGCGGGCACGGGCCCGGCCACGAGCAGGGTCTCCAGGGCGTAGGCGACGCGCGGTCCGAGGGCCAGCCAGGGCCGGAACACCTCGGGGTACGGGGCGGGTTCGCGCAGCGCCGCGAAGGCCTCGTGGGCGGCGAGGCGCCGCACCACGGCCCCGCGCACGGCGGCGTACAGGCCGGCGTCGGTGCTGTCCGCGTCCATCCGCCGGTCCCAGGCGAGCAGCCGGTCCCGTACGGCGCAGGCGGCGGGGGAGAGGACGGTGCCGACCCCGGCGTCGCCCACGCGTGCCACCGCCGCGAGGAGGCGGGCCGCCGAGGGGTTGTCGGTGTCGCGGTGGACGGCGGCGACGGTCTCCGGGGTCCAGTCCGCCGAAGCGTCGAGGAGCGTGCCGATCCGCGCCGCCCGGTGCGGCGGGGCGAACTCGATCCCCAGCGGTCCGGCCAGGCCACGGGCGTTGGCCATCACGGCGTGGCCGTCGACCTCGGCGCGGGGCAGCGGCGCCGGAGCGGCCTCCCACGCGTGGGCCGGGTCCCAGGCGGGCACGACGCGCAGCGAGTTGGCCCGGTTCCGGACGGGGACGTGGCCGGCGACCCGGTGCAGCAGACCGCCCTGGGTGTCGGCGGCCAGGACGACGTTCACCGGCTCGATCCAGCCGTCGAGGGCCGCGTCCACATCGGCGACGGTCCGGGCGCGCAGCAGCGCGGGCAGGACGCCGAAACCGAGCTCTCCGGTGACGCGCGGCGGGTACCGAAGGCTGACGGCCTCCCATCCGGCGGACTCGCTCCCCGGCCCGGTCCCCGGCTCGCTCACGGGCTCGTCGTCCACCCCGATGATCACCGGACCCCGGTCCGTCTCGATCACCTCGACGACGACCGGCTCCCCGCCCGCGACCTCGATCGTCTCCGTGTGCGTGGTCGCCGGGCGCGGGCCCTCGGGGCCGTACGCCTCCACCCCGCCGTCCGGGAGCCGCCGCAGCCGCTCCCGGTAGAGGTCCTGGTAGTCGGCCATCGCGTTGGTGATCGCCCAGGCGACCGGCCCGGTGTGGCCGAAGTGGGCGAGACCGGGGATGCCGGGCACGGCGATGCCCACCACGTCGTACGAGGGGCAGGCGAGCCGGATCTGCTGGTAGACGCCCGGCGCCTCGATGAACCGGTGCGGGTCGCCGGCCACCAGGGCGGCCCCGCTCGCGGTCCGCTCGCCCGCGATCAGCCAGCCGTTGGAGCCGGAGGTCCCCGGCCCGTCGGTCGCGAAGAGCTCCGTCCACTCCTCGCCGAGCCGCCGGGCGACCTCCTCGCGCCACAGCTTGGTGGGGAAGCCGGCGAACAGGATGTGGGTGGTCAGCCAGACGGCGAGCGGGGTCCACGGCTCCCACCGGCCGGGCGTGAGGCCGGTCCGCTCGAACTCGGGTGCGCGTCCGGCCCCTTCCGCCAGGCCGTCGTTGACCCCGTCCACGTACGCGCGTACCCAGGCGGCGGTCGGCGCGTCGTCGCGTTCGAGCCGCTCGAAGCAGCGGCGGGCGGTGTCGGCGAGCCGGGACCGCCGGGCGAAGGTGTCCCAGCCGAGCTCGGCGGCGCCGAGGAAGGCGGCCGTGGTGCCCTGGGCCCGGTGCCGCTCGACCTCCAGCTGCCAGGCCCGGTCGCGGGCGGTGACCCGGCCCTGGGCGAAGGCGAGTTCGTCCGGGTCCGCGGCGCGCAGATGGGGGACGCCCCAGGCGTCCCGGTAGACCTCGATGCTCACGCAGACCCCGATCCCGTCCATGTACCCGACATGGTCTTCGGCCATGTCTTCTGCGAATTTCTTAGGTTAGGCTGACCTAAATTAATCTACAGGAGTTCAGGGGAGGGGATTGCGGTGGGTCACGGCTGGCAGGGTGCCGTTCTCAAGCTGATGCGGGGCAAGGACTTCACGTTCACCGTGACGGGGGCCGAGCAGGTCACCGAGGACTACCGCAGGGTGCACTTCACGGACGGCGGACTGCTCGCCGCCGCCGGAGTCCACCCGACGATGTGGGTGCGCATCTGGTTCGAGAACGCGGGCAAGCCGCACCAGCGCGCGTACACCCTGGTCGACCCCGACCGGGAGGCCGGCACCTTCAGCCTGGAGTTCGCCCTCCACGACGGAGTCGCCAGCCGCTGGGCCCGCGCCTGCACCCCCGGCGACACCGTGGAGGCCACCCTCCAGGGCACCGGCTTCGAGGCGCCGGAGCCGCGCCCCGGACGGCTCCTCGTGGTCGGCGACCCGGCCTCCCTGCCCGCCGTCAACTCCCTGCTCGACGCGCTCCCGGGCGTCCCGGCCACCGTCTGGTTCGAGACCCAGCACGCCTCCGACGAGGAGCTGCCCGTCCGGCTCGACCCCGAGCACCACGAGCTGCGCCGGGTGCCGCGCCGGAACGACGGAGCCGATCTCGTCGCCCGCGTGAAGGCCGAGCTTCCCGGACTCGCCGACTCGGACCCGTACGTCTGGATCGCCTGCGACACCACGACCACCCGCACCCTCGCCACGTACGCGCGCAAGGAGCTCGCCCTCCCCAAGGAGCGCGTCCACGCCCTCGGGTACTGGCGCGCCGGCTGACCGCGCCGGGTTGACGATCCGTTACTTCGCCGCGGAGTGGATCGTTCACACCGTTCCCTTGTGTACCCGCGCGTGCGAAAGACGCGGGACACCCGGGAACGGTTGTGTCTAGAAAAATCGAAAATGAACACGGAAACCCCCCTTTGGAGTGAACTCACGTCAGGCGACTGCCGGTTCACTCTCCGTGCGTAAAGATTCCGGTGTCTCAAGTCGCCGAGGCCGCGCCGACCCACCGTCCCCGTGGTGAGCGGCCGGCGACGCCGTGTCTCTTGTGGGGGTTCCACCATCTTGAACAGCAACACCTTCCGCATGCCCGTGCGCCGCACCGCGGCCGCCGCGACCGTCGCCGCCCTGACCGTCGGCCCGGTCCTCCTCGCGGCCCCCGCGGCGCACGCCACGGGCGGCGAAGGGCGCGCCACCGCCGTCGTCCTGCGGACCGGCCTCGACGTCTCGCTCCTCGGCAAGACGGTCGACGTGCCGGTGCGGGCCTCGCTCAACGAGGTCAGGGCGCCGCAGACCGAGAGCGAGACCGCGCTCTCCGTGAAGGTGCAGGGGGCCGAGGAGGGCAAGCCGATCGACATCCTCGCCGCCGACGTCGCCACCTCGACGGCCACCGTCGACGAGAAGAAGGCCGAGGGGTACGTGAACCTCGTCAAGGCCCAGGTCCACGTCCCCGGAATCCCGCTGCTCTCCCTCATCGAGGTCGAGAAGGTGACCTCCAAGGCGCTGTGCGAGGTGGGCAGGAAGCCGGTCGCCGAGTCCAACGTCCTCGGCCACGTCACCGTCTTCGGCAAGAGGACGACCCTCTCCACCGGCGGCCGCACCCAGGTCAGTGTCCCGGGCATCGGCAAGGTGACCCTCGACCTCTCCCGCACGTCCACCACCTCCCGTACGGCGGCGGCGACCGCCCTCGAACTCAAGGTGGAGGTCGACCCGCTGAAGCTCGGCGTCGCCGAGGTCAACGGCACCGTGACGCTCGCCGAGGCCACCTGCGAGACCCCCGAGGGCACGGCCCCGACGGAGAAGCCCACGGAGCGGCCCACCGAGAAGCCGACCGAGCAGCCCACCCAGGAGCCCAGCGAGCGGCCCTCGGAGCAGCCCACGCAGGAGCCCTCGGTGAAGCCGAGCGACGCCGGCGGCATCAAGACCAACAACGGTGGCACCACGCCCACCCAGAACCTCGCCGAGACCGGCGGCAGCTCCACCACCCCGTACATCGCGGGCGGGGCGCTCGCGCTCCTCGTGGCCGGCGGCGGCGCCCTCGCGCTGACCCGCTCGCGCGCCCGCTCCCGAGGCTGACGGTCCGAGGGGGCCGCGCGGGGGCGCGGGAGGCTCCGGGGGGAGCCTCGAAGGGGGGAAGCACGGGTCCGGGGAGGGCGACGGTGACGACGTCGCCCTCCCCGGACCCCTGTGCGCCCGCCGGGCTCAGCCGCCCATCAACAGGGCCTGGTCGAGGGCCTGGAGGAAGCGGTTCGTCGTCACCCGGTCCCGGACCGCGATCCGCAGCCAGTTCCGGTCGAGCCCCGGGAAGGTGTCGCCCCGGCGGGCCGCGAAGCCCAGCGACCGCAGCCGCTCCCGGATCGCGTCCGCCCCGTCGATCCGCAGCAGCACGAAGGGCCCCTCCGACCCCTCCACCGTCCGCACCTCGTCGAACTCGGCGAGGCCGGCGAGCAGATGGGCCCGCTCCACCCCGATCCGGTGCGCCGCGTGCTCGGCCTCCGCGAGCGCCGCCCGCGACATGCACGCCTCCGCCGCCACCAGGGCGGGCGTCGACACCGGCCACAGCGGCTGGCTCCGTTCGAGCGCCGCGATCGTCTCCGGCTCGGCCAGCACGTACCCGATCCGCAGACCGGCGAGCCCCCAGGTCTTGGTGAGGCTGCGCAGCACCACGAGCCCCGGCACGTCGGTCCGCCCGGCCAGCGACTCGCGCTCGCCCGGCACCGCGTCGATGAAGGCCTCGTCCACCACCAGGGTCCGCCCCGGTCTCGCGAGCGCGGCGATCGAGTCGGCGGGGTGCAGCACGGAGGTCGGGTTCGTGGGGTTCCCGATCACCACCAGGTCCGCGTCCTCGGGAACCGCCGCCGGATCCAGCCGGAAACCGTCCTCCTCGCGCAGCAGCACCCGGCCCACCTCGTGGCCGACGTCGGACAGCGCCGCCTCCGGCTCGGTGAACTGCGGATGCACGACGACGGGCCGCCGCACCGGCAGCGCCCGCGCGATCAGCACGAAGGCCTCCGCCGCGCCGGCCGTGAGCAGCACCCGGTTCGAGGGCAGGTCGTGCCGCTCGGCGACGGCCGCCCGCGCGGCCCGGCCGTCGGGGTAGGCGGCGAGTCCGGTCAGGGAGTCGGCGATCCGCCTCCGGAGCCAGTCCGGTGGGGTGTTCGTCCGGACGTTGACCGCCAGGTCGATGAGTTTCTCGTCCCGGACCTCGGCGTCACCGTGGTGGCGCAGGTCGTGGGCGTCGGTATGCAGGTGCATGTCCATGGCCGCCGTCGTGTGGGGGGTGGGGATGGTGGGGGGTGAGCCAGGCTCGCCAGCGATGTACCCGTGAGTTCGGCGCAACAACCGTACGCCTGGGGCATCTTCGTTCGGACGAACCGGGACGGAAGTGGCGAGAGCGCACGTTACGCGCCGGGTTTTCCGCTTCGGTACGAGGAGTAAGCCCCCCGTACCTCCCGTCGGCCCGGCACCTCCCGCCGCCGTTCCCCCGCCTGCCGCCGCGGCGGCGAGCAGCGCCGCCGCCTCCGCCACCGACGCCGTGCCCGTCGCGGCCAACGGCAGCGCCGACGGATGCGGTACGGGCACGGCCGCAAGCTCCGCCGCAGTGAACCCCCGCACCGGGACGCCGAGCTCCTCCGCCGCCCCCGTGATCCCCGGCTCCGCCGCCCGCGCGTCGAGCGTGGCCAGCGACCGGACGTCCGCGCGCCTCAGACCCGCCTCCCGCAGAACCGCCTCGATCAGGGCGAGCACCTCGTCCACCGGGACCCCCGACCGCGCACCGACGCCGAGGTGCGCGGACGCCACCCCATCCGATACCAAAGGCCCATGGCTGTAGTCGTCGCGCTCGGCGCGTTCCTCATGACGCTCTTCGGCGGCTGGGTCGCGGGACGCGTCACCGACCGGCGTCACCTCGTCCTCGGCCTCGCCGGCGGACTCATGCTCGGCGTCGTCGGACTCGACCTGCTGCCCGAGGCCATGGAGGCCGCGGGCGACGAGGTCTTCGGAGTCCCGGAGGCGCTGCTGCTGTTCGTCGGCGGCTTCCTCCTCGCCCACGTCGTGGAGCGACTCCTCGCCGTACGCCGGGCGGCGCACGGGGTCGCCGCCGACGAGCGGGTCCCCCAGGTCGGCATGACGGCGGCCGCCGCGATGGTCGGTCACAGCCTCATGGACGGCATCGCGCTCGGCGCCGCCTTCCAGGTCGGCGGCGGCATGGGCGCCACCGTCGCCCTCGCCGTCATCACCCACGACTTCGCCGACGGCTTCAACACGTACACGATCACGAGCCTCTACGGGAACGCCCGCAGCAAGGCCCTGGCGATGCTCGTCGCGGACGCGGTCGCCCCGCTGGTCGGCGCGGCCTCCACCCTGCTGTTCACCCTTCCGGAGGAACTCCTCGGCAGCTATCTGGGCTTCTTCGGCGGCGCCCTGCTCTACCTGGCCGCCGCCGAGATCCTGCCGGAGGCCCACCACGAACACCCCGCCCGCTCCACCCTGCTGTGCACGGTGGCGGGCGTCGGCTTCATCTGGTTCGTGGTGGGCGTCTCCGGCGGCTGAACTCACGCGACCGGACCGCCCGCGCAGCGCTCGACGAACCGAGCGGCCACCTCGGGGGCACCTGCCCAGTGCGTGTGCACATAACTGGCGTGCACCCCCTGCTGCACGAAGCCCTCCACGCGCCGCTCGGGCTGCCGAAGCCCCCAGGCGGCCTGCGCCCCGGCGCCCGGCTCGATGACGGTGCGGTGGAACTCGTGCCCCCGCATCCGCGCCCCGGCGGGCGCGAGCACACTGTCGCTCACGGCGACGGCGTCCCGGTAGCCGAGGGTGAGCCTCGACGACATCCGCGCCTCGGCGTCGAGTACCCCGCACATGGGGGTGCCGTCGAGCGACCGCGCGAGGTACAGCAGCCCGGCGCACTCGGCGGCGATCGGAGCCCCGGAGGCGGCGAGCGCGGCGACGGCCTTACGGAGCGGCTCGTTGGCGGACAGCTCGGCCCCGTACATCTCGGGGAAACCGCCACCTATGACGAGCCCGGAAGTTCCCTCGGGCAACGCCTCGTCCCGAAGCGGATCGAAGGTCACGACCTCGGCCCCGGCAGCGGTCAACAACTCGGCGTGCTCGGCGTACGAGAACGTGAACGCCGCGCCCCCGGCAACGGCGATGACCGGCCGTGGCGGGCCGTCGTTCCGCAGGGCGAGGGCGGTGGGGGTCCCCCCGGACGCGGTCCGGGGGAGGGTGGGCGCCACGGGACCACCGGCGCGCAGCCGCCCGACAACCTCCGGCGACCAGGCCTCGGCGTGCAGTTCCGGCGCGCTGCGCGCGAGGGCCAGAAGCGCATCGAGGTCGCACCCTCGGAGGACCTGCTCCGCCTGCGCGGCAACCGCCTCCACGGCTGCGGCCTGCCGCTCGGCGACCGGCACAAGCCCCAGATGCCGCGAGGGAGTCGCAACAGCAGGGGCCCGTCGCAGGACGCCGAGCACGGGAACCCCGGACTCCCCGAGCGCCTCCCGCAACAGATGCTCGTGCCGATCCGTCGCGACCTTGTTGAGGATCACGCCCCCGATCCGCACCTCCGGGTCCCACGAAGCGAACCCGTGCACCAGCGCCGCCACCGACCGCGACTGCGACGACGCGTCGACGACGAGCACCACCGGTGCCTTGAGGAGCTTCGACACCTGTGCGGTGGAGGCGAGTTCGCCCTGGTCGGCGGCCCCGTCGTACAGGCCCATCACACCTTCGACGACCGCCAGGTCGCAGCCGCGGGCCCCGTGCTCGAAGAGCGGCGCGACCAGCCCCGTACCGCACATGTACGCGTCGAGGTTGCGGCCCGGCCGCCCCGTCGCGAGCGCGTGGTAGCCCGGGTCGATGTAGTCCGGTCCGACCTTGTGCGGCGAGACCGCCAGACCACGGCCGGAGAACGCGGCCATCAGACCGGTCGCGACCGTGGTCTTGCCCGCGCCCGAGGAGGGCGCGGCGATGACGAGACGTGCTACCACTCGATGCCCCGCTGGCCCTTCTGACCGGCGTCCATCGGGTGCTTGACCTTGGACATGTCGGTGACGAGATCCGCGAAGTCGACGAGCTCCTGCGGCGCGTTGCGGCCGGTGATGACGACGTGCTGGTGCCCTGGACGGTCGCGCAGCACCTCGACGACCTCCTCGACGTCGATCCAGCCCCAGTGCAGCAGGTAGGCGAACTCGTCGAGGACGTAGAACTTGTACTTCTCCTCGGCGAGGTCCCGCTTGACCTGCTCCCAGCCCTCGCGGGCCTTCTCCTCGTGGGACTGCTCGCCCTCGGCGACCTCGCGCTGGATCCAGGACCAGCCCTCACCCATCTTGTTCCAGGTGACGGTGCCGCCCTTGCCGGTCTCGCCGAGCGCCTTGAGGGCGTTCTCCTCGCCGACCTTCCACTTGGCGGACTTGACGAACTGGAACACCCCGATCGGCCAGCCCTGGTTCCAGGCGCGCAGCGCCATGCCGAACGCGGCGGTCGACTTCCCCTTGCCGACGCCCGTGTGCACCATCACGAGTGCGCGGTTGCGGCGCTGACGGGTGGTGAGACCGTCGTCGGGTACGGCGGTCGGCTGTCCCTGCGGCATTAAGCGGCCCTCCTGGCAGTGGTCTTACGGTTTCCTTGAACGTCCCTGACGAGGCCGGCGATCGAGTCGGCGCGCAGCTCGTCCAGGGTGACGGCGGTGCCTCCGAGTTCACGGGCGAGCTCCCGGGCGAGCCCGAGCCGCACCGGTCCGGTCTCGCAGTCCACGACGACGGAGGCGGTGCCCTCGGCGGCGTGCAGCCGCGCCGCGCGGGCGGCGAGGGCCACCGGGTCGGCGCCGCCGCCGGTCGCCCGTCCGTCGGTCACGACGACGAGCAGCGGGCGGCGCGAGGGGTCCCGCAGCCGCTCGATACGCAGCACGTCGTGGGCCTTGAGCAGTCCGGCCGACAGCGGCGTACGGCCGCCGGTCGGAAGCTTGTCGAGCCGGGCGGCGGCCGCGTCCACGGACGAGGTCGGCGGCAGCGCGACCTCGGCGTCCCGGCCCCGGAAGGTGATGAGGCCGACCTTGTCGCGCCGCTGGTAGGCGTCGAGCAGCAGGGAGAGCACGGCGCCCTTGACGGCGCTCATCCGCTGCCGGGCCGCCATGGAACCGGAGGCGTCCACGGCGAAGAGCACCAGATTCCCCTCGCGTCCCTCCCGGGTCGCCTGCCGCAGATCGTCCCGGCGGACGACCAGGCCCGGCCCGGTCCGCCCACGGGCCTTCTGGTGCGGGGCGGCGGCCTGCACGGTGGCGGCCAGGTGCAGCTTGGTCAGCGCGCCCCGGGGGCGTACGGATCCGGTGGTACGGCCGTGCTCGGTACGGGCCCGAGAGCGGCGTCCGGCCGCACCCTCGCCGAGCCCGGGGACGCTGAGCACCTTCGTACGGAAGGGCTCGGAGGCGGCGACGGCGGCCCGCTCACCGGAACCGGCCCCTTGGGGAGCGGGTGCGGGAGCGGATTCGGGAGCCGGCGCGGGCGAGGAAGTCTCCTCGGGAGCGGGGGAGTTCTCCGCGGCGGGCCCGTCGCTCTGCGGCGGAACACCCCCACCGGGACCGCCGTCCCCGGGCCCGTCGGGCTCGGGATCCTCGTCCGGCTCCTGGTCCTGGCCCTTGAACTCCTCCAGGGTCTCGTCGAGCTTGTCCTCGTCGAGGCCGGGGGCGTCGAAGGGGGAGCGGCGCCGCCGGTGGGGGAGGGCGAGGAGGGCGGCCTGCCGTACGTCCTCGGAGGTGACCTCGGTGCGGCCGGCCCAGGCGGCGAGCGCGGTCGCGGTGCGGGCCATGACGATGTCGGCACGCATGCCGTCGACCTCGAAGGCGGCGCAGGTGGCGGCGATCTGGAGCAGGACGGCGTCGCCGAGCGTCACCTGGGGCAGCAACGCCCGGGCGGTGACGATCCGTG
This sequence comes from Streptomyces sp. NBC_00250, assembly GCF_036192275.1. Taxonomy (NCBI): domain Bacteria; kingdom Bacillati; phylum Actinomycetota; class Actinomycetes; order Kitasatosporales; family Streptomycetaceae; genus Streptomyces; species Streptomyces sp. NBC_00250. The sequence continues at coordinate 6,952,486 of NZ_CP108088.1, forward strand.
CCCGCAGCGCGGCCTCGTCCCCGGCCCAGCGGTCGGCGAAGGCGGCGGGGTCGTCCTCGAAGGCGAGCCGCCGACGGACGACCTCGACGCGCTGCTGCGGGTCGCGCGACGCGGCGACCTCGACGGTCAGTCCGAACCGGTCGAGGAGCTGGGGCCTGAGCTCGCCCTCCTCGGGGTTCATGGTGCCGACGAGCAGGAAGCGGGCGGCGTGTCGGACGGAGACGCCTTCGCGCTCGACGTAGGAGGACCCCATGGCGGCGGCGTCGAGCAGATGATCGATGAGGTGATCGCTGAGCAGGTTGACCTCGTCGACGTAGAGAATGCCCCGATGGGCGGCGGCGAGCAGTCCGGGCTCGAAGGCCTTGACCCCTTCGGAGAGCGCCTTCTCGATGTCGAGCGAGCCGACCAGCCGGTCCTCGGAGGCGCCGACGGGCAGCTCGACCATGCGTGCGGGCCGGGTGTCCGCGCCGACGGCCTCGTGGGGCCCGTCGGGGCAGCCCGGGTCGGGCGAGCCCGGATCACAACTGAACCGGCACCCCGCGACGACCGCCACGGCGGGCAACAACTCGGCGAGCGCGCGCACGGCGGTGGACTTGGCGGTCCCCTTCTCACCCCGCACGAGCACACCGCCCACGGCCGGACTGACGGCATTGAGCAGCAGCGCGAGCCGCAGGTCGTCCATACCGACGACGGCGGTGAACGGATACCGGGAACTCATCGGCTGGTCACTCCTTCAGATCGCGAATGTTCGAACGACGACCCGAGGCCGCCAACGGTGAGCAGGGCCCCACGGGGGCCACCCGCGGGATTCTCGACACGCCGCCCCGCGCTCACGGCGCGCCCGGCGGCACGAACGGCAGCCCCGAAGGAGCCCCCTCCTCGATCAGCCGCAGCAGCGCGTCCGTGTCCGCGTGCTCCTCGATCAGATCCCCCAGCTTGTCCAGCTGTTCCTCCCGCAGCGCCCCGAACGACGTGTCCGGCGCCGGTACGAACCGCCGCCCCGCAGCCGCCGCGACCTCGCGCAGGAACGCCCGCCGGAACCCGTCGCTCTCCAGGGAGCCGTGCCAGTGCGTACCCCACACGGCCCCCACCCGGCACCCGTCCAGGAAGGCTTCCCCGCCCAGCACCTCGGCGACCCCGTGGTGGATCTCGTACCCCTCCACCCGCTCCCCGAGCGCCGAGCCGACCGGCCGGGCGAGGGTCTTCTCGGGCGCGAAGCGGACCCGTACGGGCAGCAGCCCGAGGCCGTCGACGGCCCCCGCCCTGGACTCGACCTCGTCTTCGATGTGCTCACCGAGCACCTGGAAGCCGCCACAGATCCCGAGCACCGGCCGTCCCTCGGCGGCGCGCCGCGCCAGCGCGTCGGCGAGGCCCCGCTCCCGCAGCCAGGCCAGCGCCTTCACGGTGCCCCGGGTGCCCGGCACGACCACCAGGTCCGCGTCGACGAGCTCCTCGGCCCGGTCCACGAACCGCACGACGACACCCGGCTCGGCGGCCAGCGCGTCCACGTCCGTGAAGTTGGACATCAGCGGCACCGCGCAGACGGCGACCCGCAGCACGTCCTCACCGACCGGCGGCGCGACGACCGACTCACGGACCGCACCCCGCAGGGAGACCCGCAGGCCGTCCTCCTCGTCGATGCCGAGCCCGTGGGCGTACGGCAGGACGCCGAAGGTCCGCCGCCCGGTCAGCCCGTGCAGCATGTCGAGCCCGGGTTCGAGCAGCGTGACGTCGCCGCGGAACTTGTTCACGAGGTAGCCCGCGATCAGCTCCTGGTCCTCGGGAGAGAGGAGCGCCGTCGTCCCGAAGAACTGGGCGAAGACCCCGCCCCGGTCGATGTCGCCGACCACGACGACGGGCAGCCGCGCGGCCCGCGCGATCCCCATGTTCACGATGTCGGTGCGCCGCAGGTTGATCTCGGCGGGACTTCCCGCTCCCTCGCAGATCACGGCGTCGTAGGTGCTCCGCAGCTCCTCCAGGCAGGCCAGCACCGGCTCGAAGAGCTCCTTCTGCCGTCCCCCGTGGTAGCCCCGGGCGCTCAGCTCGCCGACCGGCTTGCCCATCAGGACGACCTGGCTGGAGCGGTCGCTGCCGGGCTTGAGCAGGACGGGGTTCATCAGCGCGGTGGGTTCCACCCGCGCCGCCTGCGCCTGCATGGCCTGCGCGCGCCCGATCTCGGCCCCCTCCCTCGTGACGAAGGAGTTGAGGGACATGTTCTGTCCCTTGAACGGCGCCACCTTCAGCCCCTTGCGGACCAGCCAGCGGCAGATGCCGGCCGTCACGACGCTCTTGCCGGCGTCGGACGTGGTCCCGGCGACGAGCAGTCCCCCACCCCTCATGCGTTCCTCCGCTTCCGGGCCCCCAGGGCGCCGATGATCAGGCGGCCGCCCACGCAGGCGGCCAGAGTGAGTCCGGTGACCCGTCGCGAGAGCCGTACGGCCCGGTCGATGTCGGCCACGTCGACGGCCCGGCCGTCCCCGTTGAGCACGGGGCGGTGTTCGACCCGTCCGCCGTACGACAGGGTGCCGCCGAGCCGTACGCCGAGCGCGCCCGCGAAGGAGGCCTCGACCGGGCCCGCGTTGGGGCTGGGATGCTTGCCCGCGTCCGCCCGCCAGGCCTTCAGCGCACCCCGCGGGTTCCCGCCGGCGACGGTCGCGAGTACGGCGGTCAGCCGGGCGCCGGGCCAGCCGGCCACGTCGTCGAGGCGGGCCGAGGCCCAGCCGAAGCGGCGGTGGCGCGGGGACTTGTGGCCGACCATCGCGTCGAGGGTGTTGACGGCCCGGAAGCCGACGAGGCCGGGTACGCCCGCGACCGCGCCCCAGAAGAGGGCGCCGACCACGGCGTCGGAGGTGTTCTCGGCGACCGATTCGACGACCGCCCGGGCCATCGCGGGGCCGTCCAGGGACTGCGGGTCGCGCCCGCACAGATGCGGCAGCCGCTCCCGGGCCACGTCCAGGTCCCCGGCGGCGAGCGCCCCGCCGATCGCGCGGGCCTCCCGGCCCAGGGTCGTACCGCCGACGACGGCCCAGACGGCGGCGGCGGTCAGCGCGACGGAGGCGGCCGGGCGGTTGCGTACGGCCCGGGTGGCGAGCGCTCCGAGGGCGACGGCGGAGCCGGCGCAGACGGCGGTGTGCAGGGCACCCCAGCCGCGGTGGTCGTGGTGGAGGCGCTCCTCGACGGCGGCGGCGGCCCGGCCGAACGCGGCGACGGGATGTCCGCGGCGGGGGTCGCCGACGAGCAGATCGACGGCGAGACCCGCGGCCGCTCCGTACGCGAATCCGTCCGGGGAAAGGCGGCTGGTTCTGCTGCGGCCGGGCATGGCGCATGTCCTCACTCAGGGTCCGCGCCCTGGATCGACGTGACCGGCGGCGAGAGTTCCTGACTCCCGGACCCTTCGGATCCGGTCACAGTGGCGGGACCGCGCCGGATTCGCACCGGACTTCCTCTACTGCCGCCGTAATGGCCTCGGCAGTCCACCACGGCCCGAGAACACCCGTCAACTCACCCTTGACCTGCATCGGGTCACTGTGCGAAGCACCACAAACACGGCGCCGAACATACGACGGCCGGGCGGTCCGTACCCGAAGGTGCGGACCGCCCGGCCGTCGTGAGTTCGGACCGTCAGACGACGATCAGATAGATGCCGTACGCCACCGCCGAGAGGCAGAGGGCGAAGCAGGCGTAGGCGCCGGTGCGGGCCAGGGTGGCGGAGCCTCCCTGGGCGGCGGCCTGCTCCTGCTTGGAGAGGCCGATGATGCCGAGGGTGAAGAGGCCCACCAGGGCGACGGTCGCCACGAGGCTGACTCCGAAGACGGAGCCGAGAGCTGCCCAGTCGATCTTCATGTCGTTCGTTCCTTACACCGCTGCGGCGGGGGCGGAGGGCGCGGCCGGGTCGGTGGGAGCCGGGGCGGGGATGGTGGTCTTCAGGTCCTCGTCCGCGACGGCGGCGACGGAACCGGCGGCCGGCGGCGGGGTGACGGCCGCGATGGCGGTGGTCACGACACCCGCGGGCTCGTCGTCGAGGTCGTCGGCGGTGACGTTGTTGTGGTCGACCGGCTTGCGGCGGGACAGCGACCAGATGACACCCGAGCCGGCGATCAGCAGGACCGCGACGGCGGCGATGCCCCAGGGGCCCTGCTTGGTGAGGAACTCGGCACCGGCGCCGACCAGGCCCGCGGCGGGCAGGGTCAGACCCCAGGCGACGAACATCCGGGTCGCGGTCGACCAGCGGACGACACCGCCCTTGCGGCCGAGACCGGCGCCCATCACGGCACCCGAGCAGGACTGGGTGGTGGAGAGGGAGAAGCCGAGGTGCGAGGAGGCCAGGATGACCGTCGCGGCACTGGTCTGGGCGGCGAAGCCCTGCTGCGGCCGGAGGTCGGTGAGGCCCTTGCCCATGGTGCGGATGATGCGCCAGCCACCGAGGTAGGTGCCGGCGGCGATCGCGATGCCGGCGGAGACGATGACCCACATCGGCGGGTTGGAGCCGGGGGCGAGGACGCCGCCGGTGACCAGGGCCAGGGTGATGATGCCCATCGTCTTCTGGGCGTCGTTGGTGCCGTGGGCGAGCGAGACGAGACCGGCGGAGGCGATCTGGCCGACCCGGTAGCCCTTGGCGGTGTGCTTCTCGTCGGTCTTGGCGCCGATCCGGTACGTCAGCTTGGTGGCCAGCATCGCGGCGAGGCCGGCGACGAGCGGCGCGGCGACGGCCGGGATGAGGACCTTGGTGACGATGGTGGAGCCGTTCACCGCCGACCAGCCGGCCGACATGACCGCTGCGCCGATGAGTCCGCCGAAGAGGGCGTGGGAGGAGCTGGACGGCAGTCCGAGCAGCCAGGTCAGCAGGTTCCAGAGGATGGCGCCGACCAGCGCGGCGAAGATCACCTCTGTACGAATGCCCTCTTCGTTGATGATCCCGCCGGAGATCGTCTTGGCGACCTCCACGGACAGGAACGCGCCGACGAGGTTCAGCACGGCGGACATGGCCACCGCCGTCTTCGGCTTGAGTGCACCGGTCGAGATGGTCGTGGCCATCGCGTTCGCGGTGTCGTGGAAACCGTTCGTGAAATCGAACACGAGAGCTGTCACGACCACAATGGCGAGCAGCAGCGTGATGTGTTCCATTTACCCAGGCAATCGTTTGACGTCAGTGGCAAGCCGAACGTAGGCAACCTGGGTGAACGGAAGGTGAACTGGGCCGGGCGACGTGGTGTCCCTATCCGGTGTCAAGGCATTCCGCTTAGCCCTCGTCCCGGGCAGGTGTCCACGATGCGGTCACCCCGCAACCCCGGGTAATCCGGGCCATCGCCGGGCACATGCGACCTGACCCGGTTTCTCCTCCGGCACCCGGTTCCGCTCCCCGGACCGAACCATCCGCACGGAGGACCCCGCCGAGGAGACCCATGTCACTCTCCCGAGGGGCCCGTCGCGCTTCCGAGGGGGCTCCCGCCGGGCAGGGCCTCCGGGGGCCGTCCGGGTCCGTCCGGTGGCAGTCCGCCCGGACCCTGTCGAGACTGGGAGCGTGCGCCCGGCTACAGCGACGGCAGCGGCCGTCACCACCCTGCTCGGTGTCGGCGCGGCCGCGATCGCGGTCGGCCGGTACGCCAGCGACGTCGCCCTCAAGGCGCCGTCCGGACGTCCCCTGCCCGGAGATCCCAAACTCACCGTGCACGCCACGGGCCCCGACCGCATCACCCTCACCCGCAGCCTCGCCTCGCTGCGCCCCGGTACGTACGGCATCGAGGGCCACGGCCAGCACGCCGTCGTCGGCCCCGTCCTCGACCGGGTCCCGCACACCGCCGACACCGTCGTCCGGCGCCTCGAACGGGTCGAGCTCGGGGTGATCGGTCCCGGCTCCCGCGTCCGGTTCACCCCCCAGCTGCACATCGGCACGCCGATCAGCGCCCTCGGGCTCGCCCACGAGGACGTCGAGATCCCCGGCGAGCTCGGCCCCCTGCCGGCGTGGCTGGTGGCAGCCCCCCGCACCACCTGGGTGATCGCCCTGCACGGGCTCGGCACCACCCGCGAGCACCCGCTGAACGTCGTCCCCTTCTTCAACCGCCGCAAGATCCCCGTCCTCGTCCCCGCCTACCGCGGTGACGCGGGAGCACCCGCCTCACCCGACGGCCTCGCCCACCTCGGCGACTCCGAATGGCGCGACGTCGACGCCGCCATCCGCTACGCCGTCCACCGGGGCGCGTCGAAGATCGTGCTGCACGGCTGGGGGACCGGGGCCTCGATGGCCCTGCGCGCCGCCGCCGAGTCGGGGGTGCGCGACCGGATCAGCGGCCTCGTCCTCGACTCACCCGTCCTGGACTGGGAGGCGACCCTGCGCAACCTCGCCTCGGCCCGCCACGTCCCCGGCCCCCTGCTCCCGCTCGCCGTCCGCGCCGCCCAGGGCCGGACCGGGCCGCACGGCGACCTGCTCCGGGCCGCCTCGGCACCGGACGCCCTGCGCGTCCCCGTCCTCCTCTTCCACGGGCCCGACGACACCATCGCCCCCTACGAGCCGTCCGTCGAACTCGCCGCCCGCCGCCCCGATCTGGTCACCCTCCACACCGTGCGGCACGCCCCGCACGCGTCGATGTGGAACGCCGACCCGGTCCGCTACGAGGAGGCCCTGCGCCGCTTCCTCACCCCGCTCCTCTAGGTCGTGTCCGGAAAGTAGGGCCAGGCGGGACTTTCCGGACACGACCCACCGTCATGCCCCCTCCTCCGCCTTGCGCTGCGTCCCCTCGGCCCCTGCGGGCCGGGGAGACCCCATGCACCAGACGCCCGCCCCCTGATCCGACCCGACCGACAAGACACCGCCCAGGACCTTTCAGCAGGCCTTTCCGCGCCTGCTCCCGGGCCCGTCGGGACGGGGCGGCCGATTCCGATTGGGCTTTCGGGCCGTCAGCGGGAAGACTGCCCCCGTGACGTCTCGAAAGCCCGATGAACCATTGGCGCGCAACTCCAGACTCCGACTCGTCCGCCCGCGGGCGCTGGCCACCGCCCGACGGGCCGTGACGACCCGGCGCACCCGGCCGGCGCCGCGGCCGCCCGAGGGCACTCCGCCCCGCGCGGAGCTCGCCCGCCAGGCCCGGCACGTCCTCGCCGACGCCGTACGGATCGCCCGCTGGGCCGCCGTCGAGCGCGGTGCCGTGGCGGCACCCCGCACCGGCCCGGGAGCCGTCCCCGCCGAGGAACGGGCCGCCGTCGCACTGAACCTGACGCCCGGCCAGATCCGGGCCGGCTGGGACCGGGCCCGGCTCGCCGGACTCGTCGAGCTCCACGGCGACACCGCCCGCCCCGGCTGGCGGCTGCACGCCTGGGACCGCGACGACTCCGCCGTGCTGCGCGGCTGGGTCGCCCTCTTCGACGCCTGGTCCCTGGTGCACCCGGCCGCCGAGGGGGTCGAGCCGAGCGCCGTCGCGGAGGTCGTCGAGGCCCTCCCGCAGGTCCTGTCGCTGCTTCAGCTCTCCCAGGGCCCGGTCCTCGTCCCCGCCCTCCTCGACCTGCTCGGCCAGCGCGTCGAGGAGCTGCGCGAGGAGCGCTGCGAGGTCCCGGTGGGCGAGGAGGCCCCCGAGGCCGCCGACGCGCCCGAGGCGGACGGCACCGACGGGCTCCCGGCCCTGCTCGACTGGGCCCTCGAAGGCCTGGCAGCCGTCGGCGCGCTCACCCTGGACCCCGGCGCGGAGGGGCGTCACGCCACTTTGACCCCGCTCGGCAACTGGGCGGTCTGGGTCAAGCTGGAGCAGATCTGCGTCGCCGCGCAGAGTCCCGCGGGCAACATCGAGCAGTCCGCCGAGGACATGCTCCGCGGCTGTGCCCGGCTCACCCCCGGCCCGGCCCGCGCCGAGTACCGCGCCTGGCTCGCGGCCCGCACCCTCTCCAGCGCGGTGACCGAACTGCTGGCCGTCGCCCGCGGCGAGGACGCGCTGCTGCGCGGGCTCGCCTTCGAGGCGCTCCGGGTCGTCGGCGCCCCCGCCGAGGCCGAGGTACGGGCCACCGTGGCCGAACCGTCCCTGCGGCCGTACGCGCTGCTCTGGCTCGCCGAGTACGAGGGTGCCGACCCCGACGACGCCCAGGAGGTCCTCACCCGCGAGGAGTCCACCTGGCTCTGGGTGGACACGGCCGCCGCGGTCGCCGACCACGGCGAGAGCGAGCTGCTCGTCCGGCACCTCGACTCCGCCGTGCAGGGCACCGTCCCGGCGCTCCTCGACGAGATCAGGGCCGTGGGCCACCCCCGTACCGTCCAGGTCCTGGTCGCCCTCGCCGCCGCCCACCCGGACCCGGCCCTGGCCAAGGCGGTCCGCCGGGCCGCCTTCCAGGTCCACACCGGGGGAGCGTGACGAGCGGCGTGCACCCCCGCCCGGCGCCCGGCTACTCCGCGGCGCCGGGGGTGTACGTCCCGAAGCTCCAGATGTTGCCCTCGTGGTCCCGGGCCGTGTAGTCCCGCGAGCCGTAGTCCTGGTCCTTGGGCGGCATCACGATCTCGATGCCGTGGGCCACCGCGCGCGTGTGGTGCTCGTCGACGTCGTCCACGTGCACGAACACGCCGACCGGGCCGGCGTCGGCCATCAGCTTGTCGAACTCGCTGCCCGTCCCCTTGCTGCCCAGCATCACCATGCCGTTCCCGTACGACAGCTCGGCGTGCGCGACGCGCCCGTCCTCGGCCTCGTACACGGCGGTCGCACGGAAGCCGAAGCCCTCCGTGAGCAGGGTGATCGCCGCCTTCGCGTCCTCGTACGTCAGCGTCGGACAGATATGGGGTGCCTCAGCCATCCCGATCACTTCCTCTCGATTCAGTCGAATGTGACCCGGGTCTCAGTCTGGCAGTCACCACCGACAATCAGCGGAAGGTGTTGCACCGGGCCATGTCGCCCGTCCGGTAGCCCTCGTAGAACCACTGCTGGCGCTGCGCGGCCGAGCCGTGGGTCCAGTTCTCCGGGGTCACCCGGCCCTGGAACCGCTCCTGGATCCGGTCGTCGCCCACCGCGGCCGCCGCGTCGAGGCCGTCCCGGATGTCCTCGTCCGTCAGCTTCGTGAGCAGCGGTCGGCCCGTCCGGTCGTCGGGCGTGGTCGTGGCGTGCCGGGCCCACACGCCCGCGTAGCAGTCGGCCTGGAGCTCGACCCGCACGGCGTTGGAGTTCGCGCCGGTCCGGCCGTCCTGGGCGCGGCTCAGGGTCCCCATGAGGTTCTGGATGTGGTGGCCGTACTCGTGCGCCACCACGTACGCCTGGGCGAACGGCCCGCCGCTCGACCCGAACTTGGTGCGCAGCTCGTCGAAGAAGCCCAGGTCCAGATAGACCTGCCGGTCGCCGGGGCAGTAGAAGGGCCCCACCGCCGAGGTCGCTGAGCCGCAGGCGGTCGGGACCCGCTGGCTGAACATCACGGTGGCGGCGCTCCCGTAGGTGCCGCCCCGGCGCGCGTACTCGCTCCGCCAGTAGTCCTGGAGACTGTTGACGACGGCGACGATGCGGCAGTCCTCACGGGCGTTGGCGTCCGAACCCTTCTTGCAGGTCTGGGCCACCTGGGCCGCCGAGGAGGAGCTGGCCGCCGGTTCGTCGCCGCCCGAGGAGAGTCCGAGCTGGTCCGGCCCCACCCCGAAGAGCAGGCCCAGGACCAGGGCGATGAGGCCGATGATCCCGCCGCCGACGGTCGCCTTGCCGCCCGGGATGCGGCTGTTCCGGACGTCCTTGACCTCCGAGGTGTCCAGATCGGCGTCGTCGTCGAACTGCACGGTCCACCACCCTTCGCGTCACTGCCGCGGCAGTGGCCGCCGCCCTGCGCCGAGTATCGGCTCATCTCATACCTCTCGCCCCTTTTGTGAATCATGGGCGGAGATGTGAGAAAGCTCCGATCCGGCTCCGGAGCCCCGCATGGCCTAAAAGCAGTTGCAGGGGCCCGTTAGACTGGCCGTATGGCCATTCTCCCCGTGCATTAGCGGCGTCGAAGCCCTTCACCAGCCGTCCTTCCGCCGTTTCCCATCGCCCTGGAGTCTGTCCGTGATCACCGCTTCCGGCATCGAGCTGCGCGCCGGCGCCCGAGTCCTCATCGAGTCCGCTTCCTTCCGCGTCGCCAAGGGCGACCGCATCGGCCTCGTCGGTCGCAACGGAGCGGGCAAGACCACCCTCACCAAGTGCCTCGCGGGCGAGGGCGTCCCCGCCGCCGGCCAGATCGCCCGCTCCGGCGAGGTCGGCTACCTCCCGCAGGACCCGCGCACCGGCGACCTCGACGTGCTGGCCCGCGACCGCATCCTCTCCGCCCGCGGCCTCGACGTCCTCCTCAAGAAGATGCGGATGAACGAGGAGCGCATCGCCACCGGCGCCGGTGCCACCCGCGACAAGGCGATGCGGCAGTACGAGCGCCAGGAGACCGAGTTCCTGACCAAGGGCGGTTACGCGGCCGAGGCCGAGGCCTCCACCATCGCCGCCGCCCTGGGTCTGCCCGACCGGGTCCTCGGCCAGCCGCTGCACACCCTCTCCGGTGGTCAGCGCCGCCGCGTCGAGCTCGCCCGGATCCTCTTCTCGGACGCCGACACGCTCCTGCTCGACGAGCCGACCAACCACCTCGACGCCGACTCCATCGTCTGGCTGCGCGACTACCTGAAGAGCTACCGCGGCGGCTTCATCGTGATCTCTCACGACGTCGACCTCGTCGAGACCGTGGTCAACAAGGTCTTCTATCTGGACGCCAACCGCTCCACGATCGACGTCTACAACATGGGCTGGAAGCTCTACCAGCAGCAGCGCGAGGCCGACGAGAAGCGCCGCAAGCGCGAGCGCCAGAACGCCGAGAAGAAGGCCGCCGCCCTCAACTCGCAGGCCGACAAGATGCGCGCCAAGGCCACCAAGACCGTGGCCGCGCAGAACATGGCCAAGCGCGCCGAGCGACTGCTCTCCGGCCTGGAGGCGGTGCGCGCCTCCGACAAGGTCGCGAAGCTCCGCTTCCCCGACCCCGCTCCCTGCGGCAAGACCCCGCTGACGGCCGAGGGACTCTCCAAGTCCTACGGCTCGCTCGAAATCTTCACGGATGTGGATCTCGCGATCGACAAGGGCTCCCGCGTCGTCATCCTCGGCCTCAACGGCGCGGGCAAGACCACGCTGCTCCGGCTGCTCGCCGGCGCCGAGAAGCCCGACACCGGAGACGTGACCCCGGGCCACGGCCTCAAGCTCGGCTACTACGCCCAGGAGCACGAGACGCTCGACCCCGAGCGCAGCGTCCTGGAGAACATGCGCTCGGCCGCGCCGGACCTCGACCTCGTCCAGGTCCGCAAGACCCTCGGCTCCTTCCTCTTCTCCGGCGACGACGTCGACAAGCCGGCCGGGGTCCTCTCCGGCGGCGAGAAGACCCGTCTGGCCCTGGCCACCCTGGTCGTCTCCTCGGCGAACGTGCTGCTCCTCGACGAGCCCACCAACAACCTCGACCCGGCGAGCCGCGAGGAGATCCTCGGGGCCCTGCGCACCTACAAGGGCGCCGTCGTCCTGGTCACCCACGACGAGGGCGCGGTCGACGCGCTGGAGCCGGAGCGGATCATCCTGCTCCCGGACGGCGTCGAGGACCTGTGGGGCCCGGACTACGCGGACCTGGTGGCGCTGGCCTGACCCGGCGGCGCCCCTCGGCGGCCCGGGAGCGCCCCGGAATCCGCCGGGAGGGCCCCCGAGCGGCCCGGAGTGATCATTCCGGGCTGGATCATTCGGCTCATGGGTGATCCTTCATCTGAGTGAGGGCGTCTCGTACCCCCCGGCGCGGTGCTCTGCCGAATCCTTCCGGCAGGCCCGCGCCGTACGTGTGTTCCCCCTGTATCGCTGACCTGCTGGTTCCCGTGCCCCACGGTGCGGAGCCGTGTTTCCGGCCCAGCGGAATTCCAGCTTCCGGTCGTGACGAAGGTGCGCTCGTCCACAAACCCGGCGGCATGGACCTTGTCGAATGGGTGGCCAGGACGGACGGGAGGGGTGATCATGAGAAGTCCAGAGCGCACTTCCCATGAGGAGGCACGGGTGGCCGAGACTCTGAAGAAGGGCAGCCGGGTGACCGGCGCCGCGCGCGACAAGCTCGCGGCAGACCTGAAGAAGAAGTACGACTCCGGTGCGAGTATCCGGGCGCTGGCCGAGGAAACGGGCCGCTCCTACGGATTCGTCCACCGGATGCTCAGCGAGTCCGGAGTCACGCTGCGTGGACGCGGCGGAGCGACACGGGGCAAGAAAGCCGCCTCGGCCTGACATCGGGACGCCTCGACCGGGCCACCGGGTCTCTCGGTGGCCACCCGGTCGGTCTTCGTGCCGGCCAGGTGGTTACTGTGCAGTCACTTAGCATTTCGCATGCAGTGCTGCACCGTAATCGGAGGCGCCCCCATGACTACGCTCGACGACTCTGAGCTCGTATTCGACAAGGACGGTGTACGGCTCACCGTCGAGGACGCCGTTGCCACGGTGACCCTGACCAATCCGGCGAAGCGCAACGCTCAGTCTCCCGCTCTGTGGCGGGCGTTGACAGAAGCCGGCCGGTCGTTGCCCGGCAGCGTGCGGGTCGTCGTCCTGCGCGGCGAGGGAAAGTCCTTCTCCGCCGGACTCGACCGGCAGGCGTTCACGCCCGAGGGCTTCGACGGAGAGCCGTCCTTCATCGATCTCGCGCGCGGTTCCGACGAGAACCTCGACGCGGTCATCGCCGAGTACCAGGAGGCGTTCACCTGGTGGCGCCGTAGCGACCTCGTGTCGATCGCGGCCGTCCAGGGGCACGCCATCGGCGCGGGCTTCCAGCTCGCCCTCGCCTGCGACCTGCGGGTCGTCGCCGAGGACGTGCAGTTCGCCATGCGCGAGACCAGCCTGGGCCTCGTCCCGGACCTGACCGGGACGCACCCGCTCGTCTCGCTCGTCGGCTACGCCCGCGCGCTGGAGATCTGCGCCACCGGGCGCTTCGTCCACGCCGAGGAGGCCGAGCGCATCGGTCTCGCCAACCTGTCCGTGCCCGTCGACGAGCTCGACGCGGCGGTACGGGACCTCGGCGCCGCCCTGCTCGCGGCGCCGCGCGACGCGGTCACCGAGACCAAGGCGCTCCTCCAGGCTGCCTCCGGCCGCTCGTACGAGGAGCAGCGCACCGCCGAGCGCGCCGCCCAGGCCCGCCGCCTGCGCGACCTCGCGGGCCTCGGCGACTGACGTCCTAGCGCAGTTCCGACACCACGACCGTGACCGCGTCCGCCTCCGGGGTGGCCGCGGTCACGGCCGCGCGCACGGCGCGGGCCACGTCCAGGGGGCGGGCCCCGGCGGTCACCGCCAGTTCCACCCGCACCCCGTCGGGTCCCCGGCGCACCGGCGGGCCCAGCGCGTCCGTCACCCCCGCGACACCCGGCACCCCGAGCGCCGTGAGCGCCGCGGGATCGTCCGTCGCCGGTGAGGTGAGGCCCGGCGGGGGTGTCGCACCCGCGTCCGGCTGCGGCGGCGCCGCGTCGAGCAGGTCCGTCACCCGCAGGTCCACGGCCCCGACCACGAGCCCGATCCCGTCCTCGGCGGCGGTGAGCAGCACCGCCCGCAGCTCCTCGGCGAGCTCCGGCAGAGGCCGTCCGGCGATCGCGCCGAACGAGGCCGTGACGAGCAGGGCACCCGCTTCCGGCTCTCCGGCCGTGTCCGCCGGACCGATCCGCAGCTTGCCCGGCACCACGCCCCGTACGTCCGCGGCCGCCCGGCCCAGTACCCCGCGCACCGCCCGCTCGGTGATCCAGGCCCCCTCCGCCGCCGCTCCGAGCGGCAGCAGCCTGCCCGGGGCGAGGCGGTCCCGGACCGCCGCCGTCCAACCCTCAGCCGTCGTCATTGCCCCAGCCTGCCGTATCCCCGGGGCGGAACGGGGTAACCGCCCTTAGTGTGGGCGAAGAACCCCGAATTAACCCAGAAGGGGCGAAATCTGATGGCGGACACCACTCACACCGGCGACTCCTCGACCGACGAACCGCGCCGCACCTCGGTCACCAAACGGGGCGGCGGCGACCCGGCCTCCCGGGGCCGGACCACGATCGCCGACGGCGTCGTCGAGAAGATCGCCGGTCTGGCCGCCCGCGATGTCGTCGGCGTCCATGCGATGGGCAGCGGGATCTCCCGCACCTTCGGCGCCGTACGCGACCGGGTGCCCGGCGGGGGCGGCGGCAAGTCCAGCGTCACCCGTGGCGTGAAGGCCGAGGTCGGCGAGGTGCAGACCGCGCTCGACCTGGAGATCGTCGTCGACTACGGCGTCTCCATCGCCGACGTCACCGGCGACGTCCGCGAGAACGTCATCGCGGCCGTCGAGCGGATGACCGGACTGGAGGTCGTCGAGGTCAACATCGCGGTCAGCGACGTGAAACTGCCCGACGAAGAGGACGAGGAGCCGGAGTCACGGCTCCAGTAGCCGCTGACAGCTGCACACAGGGGGCTCAGGAGGACTCGGAAAGGGGTCAGGAATGAGCATGGCAGTGGTCGGCCTGGTGGCCGGCATGGCTCTCGGCTTCGCCGGATACTTCGGCGGCTTCGGAGCGTTTGTGCTGGTCGCGGCCTTGGGAGGGATCGGCTTCGTGGCCGGCCGCTTCCTCGACGGCGACCTCGAACCCGGCGACCTCTTCCGGGGCCGCGACCGCGGCGACCGGCCCCGGTGACCCGGGGTGGCCGCTGACCTTGCCTCCCGGGACCCCGTGCGGGACCGGGGGGCCACATCGATCGCCGACCGGGTCGTCGCGAAGATCGCCGCCCAGGCGGCGAGGGAGGCCGTGGGCACCGTCCCCCGGGGCGGCTCGAAGCCGCACGCCTCCGTCGTCGTCCACCGGGACGTCGCCCGGGTCGCGGTGAGCCTCGACCTCGACTACCCCACCGACATCGGACGCCGGTGCGGGGCCGTTCGGAGCCGGGTCCGCACCCAGGTGGAGGAGCTGGTGGGCATGGAGGTCCACGAGGTCACCGTCCACGTGGAACGCCTCCACTCCCCGCTCACCCGCCAGGCCACCCCGAGGGACCGCCTGTCATGACGACCCCACCGGAACCCGCGCCCGACGCCCGCGCCGAGCCGACCGGCCCGGCCCCCGGCGGCGTCCCCGTCCTGGCCGACGCCGCCCCCACACCCCCGGTCCGCCGCTTCTGGGCCGTCCGCCGCATCCCGGCCGGCGTACTCGCGGCCCTGGTCCTCGGCGGCGCCGGGCTCCTCCTCTACGACGTGGCGGCCGTCCGGGCCGACCGCACCGCCATGGCCTGGCGGCGGGAGCTGGCCGACGGCCTCTCGACCCGGCCGCTCGACGACACCTGGGTCGTGGTCGGCGCGGCCGTCGCGGTCGTCCTCGGCATCTGGCTCCTGATCCTGGCCGCGACCCCCGGCCTGCGCGCCGTCCTCCCGATGCGCCGCGAACACGCCGACGTACGCGCCGGACTCGACCGGGAGGCCGCGGCCCTCGCCCTGCGGGACCGCGCCATGGAGGTCTCCGGGGTGCAGGCCGTCCGGGTGCGGATGGGCCGCACCAAGGTGTCGGTGAGGGCCGCCTCGCACTTCCGGGCGCTCGACGAGGTCCGCACCGACGTGGAGACCGCCCTCGCCACGGGCATCGACGAGCTGGGTCTCGCCCACCCGCCCGCGCTGACGGTACGGGTGGCCCGGCCGCCCAGGAAGAAGTGAGCCATGAGCCAGGAAGCGGTGATCCGGTGAGGGTGGTCCTCCGGCGCGTCAACCGCGCCCTGCTCGGGCTTGCCGGGCTGCTCCTCGTCATCGGCGGCGGAGCGGTCCTCGCCGCCGCCCTCGACCTCTCCGTACCGTCCTGGTGGCCCTGGTCGGGCCCCTCGGACGTGCTGCTCTCCACCGCCGACCGGCAGCGATGGCGCGAGGAGGGCTGGTGGTGGCCGGTGGTCATCGCCGTCCTCGGGCTCGTCGTCCTGCTCGCCCTGTGGTGGCTGCTCGCCCAGTTCCGGCGGGCCCGGCTCGCCGAGGTCGTCGTCGACAGCGGCGACGGCGAGGAGGCGATCCTGCGCGGCCGGGCCCTGGAAGGCGTCCTGGAGGCGGACGCCGCGGCCCAGGAGGGCGTGGCCCGGGCCCGGGTCTCCCTCACGGGCCGGCGCGGCGCCCCCCGTACCCGCGTCGCGCTCCTCCTGGAGCCGTACGCCTCCCCGGGCGATGCCCTGAACACGCTCAGCACCCAGGCACTCGCCCACGCGCGCGCCTCCACGGGCCTGTCCGCCCTGCCCACCGAGGCGCGCCTGCGGGCCGTGAAGCACCGGGCCCGCAGGGTCAGCTGAGGGTCAGAAGCCGCTGCGCGCCCCGCCGTCCACCGGGAGCATCAGGCCCGTCAGGTAGGAGGCGGCCGGCGACAGCAGGAAGGCCGCCGTCCGCCCGAACTCCGCCGGGGTGCCGTAGCGGCGCAGCGGGATCGTGGCCTCGTTGGCCGCCCGGGAGGCGTCCGCGTCGCCGGAGAGGGCGTCGAGGGACCGCACCCGGTCGGTGTCGATCCGGCTCGGCAGCAGCCCGACGACCCGCACACCGCGTGGTCCCAGGTCGTTGGCGAGGGACTTCGCGAAGCCGGCGAGACCCGGGCGCAGTCCGTTGGAGATGGTCAGACCGGCGATCGGCTCGTGGACCGAACCGGACAGGACGAAGCCGATGACGCCGCCCTCTCCGAGCGTCTCGGCGGCCGCGCGGGCCAGCCGTACGGCGCCGAGGAAGACGGTGTCGAAGGCGGCCGCCCACTGCTCGTCGGTGTTGTCCGCCGCGAAACCGGGGGCGGGACCGCCCACGCTGATCAGGACACCGTCGAAGCCGCCGAACCGCGCCCGCGCCTCGGCGATGAGCCGCGCCGGGGTCCCCGGGTCGGTGTTGTCCGCGGCGATCCCGGACGCGCCCGGCCCCAGCTCGGCCACGGCCTCGGCGACGGTCTTCTCCTCGCGCCCGGTGACGAGCACCTTGGCCCCCTCGGCGAGCAGCGCCTCTGCGGAGGCCCGCCCGAGCCCCCGCGTCGCCCCGGTCACCACGTACACACGGTCCTTCAGTCCAAGATCCATGGCCCTATCCTGCCGGGTCCTGATCCTCGCCTGCCAGTGCGAGCGCCGTGCCCACCAGGCCGATGTGGCTGAAGGCCTGCGGGAAGTTGCCCAGCTGGCGGCCGGTCACCGGGTCGTACTCCTCCGCGAGGAGGCCCACGTCGTTGCTCAGGGCCACGAGGCTCTCGAACAGCTCCCGGGCCTCGTCGGGCCTGCCGGTCAGCCGGAGCGCGTCCGCGAGCCAGAAGGAGCAGACCAGGAAGGTGCCCTCCTGGCCCGGCAGGCCGTCCACCGCGCCCGAGTCGGCGCTGTAGCGGCGGACGTAGCCGCCGTGCATCAGCTCCGCCCGTACGGCGTCCACCGTGCCCACCACCCGGGGGTCGTCCGGCGGCAGGAAGCCGACCTGCGGGATCAGCAGGGTCGCCGCGTCCAGTTCCGCCGAGCCGTACGACTGGGTGAAGGTGTTCCGGACGGGGTCGTAGGCCCTGGCGCACACCTGCGCGTGGATCTCGTCCCGCATCGTCCGCCACCGTGCCGCGTCCCCCGGCAGCGAGGGGTCCGCCTCCAGGGTGCGGACCGCCCGGTCGGCCGCCACCCAGGCCATCACCTTCGAGTGGGTGAAGTGGCGGCGCGCGCCCCGCACCTCCCACAGCCCCTCGTCGGGCTCGCGCCAGGTCGACTCCAGGAAGCCGAGCAGGCTCAGCTGGAGGTTCCAGGCGTGCCGCTCCGCCGGGATCCCGGCCTCACGCGCGCGGTGGAGCGAGTCCATGACCTCGCCGTACACGTCGAGCTGGAACTGGTCCACCGCCGCGTTCCCGGTGCGTACCGGCGCCGAGTCGGCGTAGCCCCGCAGCCAGTGCAGGGTGGTCTCGGGGAGCCGGCGCTCCCCGGCGGGCCCGTACATGATCTGCAGGTCGGCCGGGTCGCCGGCGACCGAACGGAGCAGCCAGTCCCGCCAGGCGCAGGCCTCGTCGACGTATCCGGCGGCGAGCAGCGCGCCGAGGGTGAGGGAGGAGTCGCGCAGCCAGCAGGCGCGGTAGTCCCAGTTCCGTACGCCGCCGACCTCCTCCGGCAGGGAGGTGGTGGGGGCGGCCATGATCCCGCCGGTCGGGGCGTACGTGAGGGCCTTGAGGGTGATCAGGGAGCGCAGCACCGCCTCCCGGTACGGGCCCCGGTAGGTGCAGCGGGCCGACCACTCCCGCCAGTCCGCGAGGGACTGCTCCAGGGCCTCGTAGGGGTCGACGAGGTCGGGGCGCGGCTCGTGGGAGGGGTGCCAGGTCAGTACGAAGGCCACCTTCTCGCCGGCGGCGACGGTGAACGAGGAGCAGGTGGAGAACTGCTGGCCCCAGGTCTTCACGGGCGGCTCGCTGCGCAGCCAGACGGAGTCGGGACCGGCGATCGCGACCCGGTGGCCGTCGACGCGGCGCACCCAGGGCACGACGGAGCCGTAGTCGAAGCGGAGCCGCAGCACGGCGCTCATCTCGACGCTGCCGCTGACGCCCTCCACGATCCGCATCAGATCGGGGGCCTTGTCGCGCTGCGGCATGAAGTCGACGACCTTGACCGTGCCCGTACGGGTCTCCCAGAAGGTCTCCAGGACGAGGGAGTCCTCGGCGTACCGGCGGCGGGCGCAGGTCGTGGCGCCCTTGGGGGCGATCCGCCAGTGGCCGTTGTTCTCGTCGCCGAGGATCGACGCGAAGCAGGCCGCCGAGTCGAAGCGGGGCAGACACAGCCAGTCGACCGATCCGTCGCGGCCGACGAGCGCGGCGGTCTGGAGATCGCCGATGAGGGCGTAGTCGTCGATACGTTGCGTCACGCTTTGGGCTGTTCCCGGAAGCGGTGGCGGTCAATCAGAGGGACGGAGTGGCCTGGATCGCTTCGGGGTCCCTTTCCGGGGTCCCGGGGGCGTCGTTTCCAGGCGTGTCGGACGAGGCGGCGGCCTTCCGGTCCAGCTTCTCCCGCCGGACCAGGATCACCCAGCCGACGGGTACCCCGCCCGCGAAGAGCCACCACTGCACCGCGTACGCCATGTGGGCGCCGATCGAATCGTGGTCGGGCTCGGGGATCAGCTCGGGGGTGTCCCCGGTGGGTTCCGGCGTGATCTGTTCCAGGTAGCCGCCGAGCACCTCGCGGCCGATGAGTTCGGCCTGCTGCCGGCTGTTGATGAGCATGACCTGGCGGTCCGGCAGGCCCTTCAGGTCCTTGATGCCGCTGGCGCCGGTCGTCTCGTCGGCCTTGAGCCGGCCGGTGATGGTGACCTCGCCCTTGGGGGCGGGCGGCACCGGCGGGAAGGAGTGCTGGTCGGCGGCGGCCGGTACCCAGCCGCGGTTGACCAGGACGACCAGGCCGTCCCGGAGGACCAGCGGGGTCAGGATGTGGACGCCCACCCGCTCGTCGGCGGAGGTGCGGCGGCGGACGACCACCTCGTGGGCGGTGTCGAAGGTGCCGGTGGCGGTGACGGGCCGCCAGTAGTCCGAGCGCGGGACCGTGTGGCCGGGGGAGGTGAGCTCCTCGACCGGGACCTGCTTGGCCGCGATGCTGTCCGCGATCAGGGCGTTCTGGGCGACCCGGCGCTCGTGCCGGTGGAATTGCCAGAAGCCCAGCTCGATCATCGTCGGGACGAGGACGAGGGCGATGAGGGTGAGGATCACCCACTGCCGGGACAACAGGAAGCGGTACACCCCATGACCGTACAACTCGGTCCATGGGGTGCACGCAGTGGGGTTCGGCTCGCCCCGGGCGAGCCAAGGATCGTTTCCTCAGACCCTGTCGACGATGCCCACCTTTCCTTCCGCGCGGGCGCAGTGACCGCCGCAGTACCAGCTTCCGTCGACCTCGACGCCCTGTCCGATGATCTGGACCCGGCAGTGCTCGCAGATGGGCGCCATGCGATGGATGGCGCAGGCGAAGCAATCGAAGACATGGATCGCGCCCTGGGCATGAATCTCGAAGGACATGCCGTAATCGTTTCCGCAGACCTCACAACGTGCCATGCGCCACAGGGTGAGGCTCCCGGCGGGCGCGCGCAGCTCGGCACGCACGCAGGGCCGGGGGTGTCACCCGTCTGCCGGGGCCACGTCGCGGAGCAGCTGGGTGTACGCGGCCTCGTCGACGACCGGCGTGCCGAAGGACTTGGCCTTGACGGTCTTGGAGGTGGCGGAGTCCGGGTCGTTGGTGACGAGCAGGCTCGTCAGCCGGGAGACGCTCCCGGCCACATGGAGACCGGCGTCGACCGTACGGTCCTCCAGCAGCTCGCGGTCGACGGAGGTGTCCCCGGAGAAGGCCACCCGCATGCCCTGCTTGAGCGGTTTGTCCTTCTCGTACCGGCCGGGGTTGGGGTACGGGCACGGCGGACGCTTCCGCGAGGGGCGCCAGCTGCCCGCCCGGTACGAGGAGGCGTACGAGGCCTGCTGGCCGATCCGGGGCTGCGCGGGCGACGAGGCCCACTCGGTCAGCGGCCGGCATTCGAGCAGCGGCAGCCGGACGTTGCGCTCGGCCGCCGCGTGCAGGCTCGGCCGGAACGCCTCGGCCAGCACGCGCGCGTCGTCGAGCGCGTTGTGCGCGCGCTGCTGCACCACGCCGAAGTGCGCGGCGAGCGACTCCAGCTTGTGGTTGGGCAGCGGAAGCGACAGCTCCTTGGCGAGCGCGATCGTGCACAGTCGCTGCCGCACGGGTGCGGCGGACTCCGCGCGCGCGTACTCCCGGGCGATCATCTGCCAGTCGAACATCGCGTTGTGCGCGACGAGCACCCGCCCGTCGAGCCGGGCCGCGAACTCCGCCGCGATCTCCGGGAAGAGCGGCGCGCCCTCCAGGACGTCGGTGGTGAGCCCGTGGATCCAGACGGGTCCCGGATCACGCTCGGGGTTGACCAGCGTGTACCAGTGGTCCTCGACGTTCCCCTGGGCGTCCAGCCGATAGACGGCAGCCGACACTATCCGGTCGTCGCGGGCGAGTCCGGTGGTCTCCACGTCGACGACCGCGTACCCCTGCGGGTAGGCGGCCGGCCACGTCGCTGCTGTCGTACGGTCGTCAAGCACGGTCACTGAGAATACGGCCCGCGACGGACAACTCCGTCCCCGGTGTCCCCGGAAGCCCCGCCGAGAAGCCCGTCCACCAGAGCGCGCACCGAGTCGACGAACAGACGCTCGGTGTCGATCGGGGCGGCCAGGGCGCGGGCGAGCGGGTCGTCGGCCTCCGCGTCCTCGCCCCGCCACAGCTCCTCCTCGGCGGGCGACTGCGCCGGCGCGCGCTCTCGGTTGCGCTCCACCAGGACGAAGCCCACGACCTGGAACTGCACCGCTCGGACGGCACGCGCCGCGTGTGCCCCGCGCAGCCCCGCCGCGTGCGCCTCGTGGACCAGGGCGCGCTGGGCCGGCAGGAACATGCGTTCCGTCAGGCCCCGTTCGTGGACCATCGCCACCAGGTGCGGACGCTCGCGCAGGGCGCGGCGCAGGGCGCGGGCCACCGAGACCATGCGGTCGGCGGGGGTCGCGCCGCGCGGCCGGATCGTGTCGAGGTCGTCGACCGTCCGCTCGACCAGCGCGTCGAGCAGGGACTCCCGGTTGCCGACGTGCCAGTAGATCGAGGTGACCGCGGTGCCCAGCTCGGCCGCGAGCCTGCGCATGGTGAGGGCGTCCGGGCCGTGCTGTCTCACCAGGGCGGCGGCGGTCTCCAGGACCTCCTCGCGGGTGAGTGCGGCGCGCGCCATCCGATCCCCCAACTCTGTTGCCCGCACGGGTCTTTACCCTTCATCGCCGTCGGTGTAACTCTGTTACAGACCCGACCCCATGAAGGGTGGTACGTCATGGCACGAGTACGGTACGGGGCGCGCACCGACGCCGAGATCGCGGCGGCCCGGACGAAGAGCGCGAAACTCCCCGACATCTGGTCCACCGGAGTGGTCGCCGTCTGGGAGACCGACCCGGATGTCGTCGCGGCCGTCCTGCCGCCCCCGCTGAAACCCACCGCGCGGCCCCTCGTCCGCGCCAACATCAGCAAGGTCGACCTGCCCGGCTATCCCCTCGGCGCCGGCTCGGTGGCCGTCGCCGCCGCCCACGGTGACCGGGAGGGCTGGTACCCGCTGGTCATGCCGATGACCCACGAGCGCGCCCTGGTCGGCGGCCGTGAGGTCTTCGGCGAGCCGAAGAAGCTCGGCGAGGTCGTCGTCGAGCGCGACGGGCTCGTCGTCCGCGCCTCGCTCGGGCGGCACGGCATCGACTTCGTCGAGGTGCGCGGCGCGGTCTCCGGACCGCTGCCGCTCCCGGAGCCGGTCGAGAAGACCGACTTCTACTTCAAGTTCCTGCCCGGCGTCGACGGCTCCGGCTTCGACGCCGAGCCCGTCCTCGTCCACTGCGTCCGCAACGAGAAGGTGCGCAAGCTGGAGCGGATCACCGGCGACGTGGTCCTGCGCGAGTCGATGTACGACCCGGTCGCCGACCTCCCCGTACGCCGGCTCGTCGAGATCACCATCGGCGAGAAGACCACCGACCAGAGGGGCACGGTCGCCGAACGGGTCTCCGCGCAGGCCCTCCTGCCGTACATCCACCAGCGGTACGACGACCCGCAGCAGATCCTCGACGGCCCGCCGGAAGGGAGCGCCTGATGGAGCTCCGCGGGGGACAGGTCGCCGTCGTCACCGGCGCGGCGAGCGGCATCGGGCGCGCCATGGCCCGTCGCTTCGCCGCCGAGGGCCTGGCCGTCGTCCTCGGGGACGTCGAGGCGGGCGCGCTCGCGGAGGCCGCCGACGAGCTGATGGAGGACGGGGCACAGGTCCTCGCCCGGACGGTCGACGTCTCGGACCCCGACGAGGTGCGGGCGTTCGCGGACGCCGCGTACGACACCTTCGGCGCCGTCCACGTCCTCTGCAACAACGCGGGCGTCGGCTCCGGCGCCGAGGGCCGTATGTGGGAGCACGAACCCAACGACTGGAAGTGGGCCTTCTCCGTCAACGTCTGGGGCGTCTTCCACGGCATCCAGGCCTTCGTCCCCCGCATGATCGCGTCCGGTGAGCCCGGACATGTCGTCAACACCTCCTCCGGCGACGGCGGCATCGCCCCGCTGCCCACCGCCTCCGTGTACGCGGTCACCAAGGCGGCCGTCGTCACCATGACCGAGTCGCTCTACGCCCATCTCAGGGCCGAGCACGCGCGCGTGGGCGCCTCCGTGCTCTTCCCCGGACCGCACATGCTCCGCACTGGCCTCTGGGAGTCGCACCGCAACCGGCCCGAGCGGTACGCCAAGGAGCGGCCGCGCAGGACCCCGTACCGCAGCCTCGACCAGTGGGAGGCCGCCATGAAGGAGGCCGGTCACGAGGTCGCCTTCACCCCGGTGGAGGAGGTCGCCGAGCACGTCGTCGACGGCATCCGCGCCGACCGCTTCTGGATGCTGCCGGAGAGCGAGCACAGCGACCGGCAGATCAGGGCGCGCTCGCGGTCGATGCTCGACCGCGCCAACCCGTCGTACCTGGAGAGCTTCATTCTCGATTGAGGGGGCCGTGATGGCCGATCCGAACGACCCGTATCTGATCATCTCCTCCGACTGTCACGCCGGTCTGCCGACCGAGGAGTACCGGCCCTATCTCGACTCCCGCTTCCACCGCGCGTTCGACGAGTTCCTCGCCGGACGCGAGGCGCGCCGGGAGGCCATGACCCGGCTCGGGGTCCGCAACGAGGCCTTCGCGGACAAGTGGTTCCACGACAACGAGGAGGGCCTGCGCGGCGGCTGGGACGCCGGGCAGCGGCTCAAGGAGCTCGACGGCGACGGGGTCGCCGCCGAGGTGGTCTTCCCCGACGCGGACGCCGTCGACAGCCGCACCGCCGCTCCCTTCGGCGTCGGCCTCGGCCTCTCCGGCGACCAGGACCCGGAGCTCGGCATGGCGGGCGCGCAGGCGCACAACCGCTGGCTCGCCGAGTTCGTCGGACAGAACCCCGAGCGGCACTGCGGGGTGGCGCTGCTGCCGATCACCGCCGAGCCGGCGAAGGTCGTCGCCGAGATCCACCGGGCCAAGGAGTCGGGGCTCGGGGCGCTGATGATCCCCTCCATGTGGGTGGACAAGGAGCCGTACCACGACCGGCGCTACGACCCCGTCTGGGCGGCCGCCGCCGAGACCGGGATGCCGCTGGTCACCCACTCGGGCGCGGCCCCGCGCGAGGAGTACGGCGACCACCTCGGCATCTACGTCTCCGAGGTCACCTGGTGGCCGGCCAGGCCGCTGTGGTTCCTGCTCTGGTCGGGCGTCTTCGAGCGCCACCCCGGACTGCGGTTCGGGGTCGCCGAGTCCGGCTGCTGGTGGCTGCCGAACCTGCTCTGGTTCATGGACCGGCTCTACCTCGGCGCGCACGGCGGCAAGAAGCTGTCCCCGTTCGCGGAGCTGAAGCGGCCGCCCAGCGAGTATCTGGACCGGCAGGTCTTCATCTGCGCCACCAACACCAAGCGGCGCGAACTCGCCCAGCGGTATGAGATCGGCGTCGACAACATCCTGTGGGGCTCGGACTTCCCGCACCCGGAGGGGACCTGGCCCGACACGCGCGCGTGGCTCCGGAAGACCTTCCACGACATCCCGGTGGCGGAGACGCGTCGGATGCTGGGCCTGGCGGCGGCCGAGGTCTTCGGATTCGATACTCGAATATTGGATCCGATCGCCCGTCGCATCGGCCCCACCCCCGCCGACCTCGGCCAGCCCGCCGACCAGGCCGCCGTGGAGGCCTCCTGGGCCCGCTCGCGCGAAGTCGGCCGCCACTGGCTGACGGACCACGACTTCCCCACCCTGGGGGTCACGCCATGAGCGAGGAGCGCTACACGGTCATCTCGGCCGACTGCCACGCGGGCGCCGACCTCCTCGACTACCGCCCCTACCTGGAGAAGAAGCACCACGAGGCCTTCGACGCCTGGGCGGCTTCCTACGTCAACCCGTACGAGGACCTGCTCGCCGACACCGCCGACCGCAACTGGAACTCCGAGCGCCGGCTGCGCGAGCTGGAGGCGGACGGCATCGTCGCCGAGGTCGTCTTCCCCAACACCGTCCCGCCGTTCTTCCCCAAGGCCTCCCTGATGGCGCAGCCGCCCAGCGCGGCCGAGTACGAGCAGCGCTGGGCCGGACTCCAGGCGCACAACCGCTGGCTGGCCGACTTCTGCGCGGCCGCACCGGGGCGCAGGGCCGGCGTGGCGCAGATCCTCCTCAACGACGTCGACGGGGCGGTCGCCGAGATCCGCCGCGTCCGCGAGGCGGGACTCACCGGGGGCATCCTGCTGCCCGGGGTGCCGCCCGGCTCGCCCGTGCCCGAGCTGTACTCGGAGGCGTACGACCCGATCTGGGCGGTCTGCGCCGAGCTCGACGTCCCCGTCAACCACCACGGCGGCTCGGCGTCGCCGCCGCTGGGCGACGAACCGGCCGCCCGCGCGGTCTTCATGGTGGAGACCACCTGGTTCTCCCACCGGGCGCTGTGGCACCTGGTCTTCGGCGGCGCCTTCCGGCGCCACCCGGGGCTCAAACTGGTCCTGACCGAGCAGGGCTCGGGCTGGATCCCGGGCGTGCTCGACATGCTGGACTACTACCACGGCCGCCTGGTGTCGGCCGCGACGAAGGCCTCCACGGCGGAGTCCAAGTTCGGCGCGGGCCTCGCCGAGGCCATGGGCAAGGGCCCCAGCGCGGTCTGGCGCGACAACTGCTTCGTCGGCGCGAGCTTCATGCGCCCCCACGAGGTGCCGCTGCGCGACCGGATCGGCCTCGACAAGATCATGTGGGGCAGCGACTACCCGCACGACGAGGGCACCACCCCGTACTCCCGCGAAGGCCTCCGGATCGCCTATGCCGGGCTGCCGAAGGAGGAGGTCGCGGCGATGGTCGGCGGCAACGCGGCCCGTGTCTACGGCTTCGACCTCCGTCTGCTCGACCCCCTCGCCGCCGTCCACGGTCCGCGCGTCGAGGAGATCGCCGAACCCCTGAAGGAGGTCCCCGCGGGCGCCACCAGCCCGGCCTTCGCTCCGGGCGGGTCGGTCCGCGTCTGGTGACCGGCCGGGTGCGACGCTCCTGAGGTGACCGACGCACCCGAGGTGGCCGACGCCCCCGAACACGAGGCCCACGGCGGAGGCCTCGGCTCCCGTCTCAACTGGCTCCGGGCGGCCGTGCTCGGAGCCAACGACGGAGTCGTCTCCACCGCGGGCCTCGTCGTCGGCGTCGCCGGCGCCACCGAGTCCCAGGCGGCGCTGCTCACCGCCGGTCTCGCGGGGCTGCTCGCCGGATCGATGTCGATGGCGGCGGGGGAGTACGTCTCCGTCTCCACCCAGCGCGACTCCGAGCAGGCCGCCCTCGCCCAGGAGAAACGCGAACTGCGCGAGGATCCGGAAGCGGAACTCGCCGAACTGACCGGCCTCCTGGCGGCCCGCGGCCTCTCCGCCGACGTGGCCCGCGAGGCCGCCGAGCAGCTCACCGCCCGCGACGCCCTGCGCGCCCACGCGCGCGTGGAGCTGGGCATCGACCCGGACCAGCTCACGATCCCCTGGCACGCGGCCGCCGCGAGCTTCCTCGCCTTCACCGTCGGCGCCCTGCTCCCGCTCCTCGCGATCGTCCTTCCCCCGGCCTCCGCCCGCCTCTGGGTCACGGTCGTCTCGGTCCTGGCGGCCCTGGCCTTCACCGGCTGGTGGAGCGCCCGCCTGGGCGAGGCCCCGGCGGGCCGCGCGATCCTCCGCAACGTGGCGGGCGGCGCCCTGGCGATGGCGGTCACCTACGGTGCGGGCTCACTGCTGGGAGCGACGGGCGTCTAAGCGACGGGCGTCCAGGGGTGCCTTACGGAGGCCCCTTGTCAGAAGGTGCCAAGGCTTGCTGACAAGTCGTCTCGCATACTTGTTGGTAACCACGTCTAGCCGCACCCCGACCTGCGCACCTACCGTCAACGGCATGCCGAACCTGCCCGATGTCGTGCTCTGGTCCATACCGGCGTTCGTCCTGCTCACCGTCATCGAGATGGTCAGCCACCGGATCCATCCCGACGAGGACGCCGCCGGGTACGAGACCAAGGACACCGCCACCAGCCTCGGCATGGGGCTCGGGAGCCTGGGCTTCGACGCGCTGTGGAAGATCCCCGTGGTCGCGATCTACACCGCCGTCTACGAGCTGACGCCGCTCCGCGTCCCCGTCCTCTGGTGGACGATCCCGCTCATGCTGCTCGCACAGGACTTCTTCTACTACTGGCAGCACCGCGGGCACCACGTCGTCCGCGTCCTCTGGGCCTGCCACGTCGTCCACCACAGCAGCCGCAAGTTCAACCTCAGCACCGCCCTGCGCCAGCCGTGGACCGGCGCCACCTCCTGGCCGTTCTACCTGCCGATGATCGCCCTCGGCGTGCACCCGGCGGCCCTCGCCTTCTGCTACTCGGTCAATCTCGTCTACCAGTTCTGGATCCACACCGAGCGGGTCGACAAGCTGCCCCGGCCCTTCGAGTACGTCCTCAACACGCCCTCGCACCACCGCGTCCACCACGCCTCCCAGGGCGGCTACCTGGACCGGAACTTCGGCGGCATCCTCATCGTGTGGGACCGGATGTTCGGCTCCTGGGTCGGCGAGACCGACCAGCCCGTCTACGGCCTCACCAAGAACATCGAGACGTACAACCCGCTGCGCGTCGCCACCCACGAGTACGCCGCCATCGCCCGCGACCTCAAGGCCGCGCAGGACTGGCGCGAGCGCGCCGGACGGGTCTTCGGCGGCCCCGGCTGGCAGCCCGCGCCCGCGGACACCCGGGTCCCCGGCCCCACCGCCCCGGAGGCAGCCGCGTGAAGGCCTCCCCGCCCGGACTCTCCCGCGCGCTGCTCGCCGCCTTCGGGCTCGCGACCGCCGTCGACCTGATCTCCCTGCTCGCCGGCGCCGAGCTCGGCCACCAGATCGCCAAGCCGTTCCTGATGCCCCTGCTCGCCGCGTACGCCGTCACCCGGGGCGCCCCGAAACCGCTGACCGCCGCACTGCTCTTCGGCTGGGGCGGCGACGTCCTCCTGCTCTCCGACGCCGAATGGGCCTTCCTCGTCGGCATGGGCTCCTTCGCCGCCGGCCACGTCTGCTACCTCGTCCTCTTCGGCCGACGGCGTACGTCACCGCTGCTCGGCGCCCTGTACGCGGTCGCCCTCGTCGGCACCGTCCTGCTCCTCTGGCCCGACCTCCCCGCCGGCCTGCGGATCCCGGTCGCCGGGTACTCGCTGCTCCTGACGGCCATGGCGTACCGTTCGAGCGCCCTCGGGCTCCTGACCGGACTCGGCGGCGCCCTGTTCCTGCTGTCCGACACCCTCATCGCCACCGGGGTCGCCGAGTGGCCGCAGCTGCCGCTGCCCGACTTCTGGGTCATGCTGACCTATATCGCGGCGCAGTACCTGCTGACGGCGGGAGCGCTCCACGCGATGTACGGTGAACGTCGTACAACCGTCTGACAGCAAGGACCGTCCGCCATGCGCGCCACCACCATCCACGCCCCCTTCGACATGCGCGTGGAGGACGTGCCCGACCCGGTGGTGCAGCACCCCACCGACGTCGTCGTCCGGGTCCTGCGCGCCTGCGTCTGCGGCAGCGACCTGTGGGCCTACCGCGGCGAGTCCGCCCGACAGCCCGGCCAGCGCATCGGCCACGAGTTCCTCGGCATCGTGGAGGCGGCGGGCTCCGAGGTCACCGGCTTCGCCGCCGGAGACCTCGTCGTCGCCCCCTTCGTCTGGTCCGACGGCACCTGCGACTACTGCGCCGAGGGGCTCCAGACCTCCTGCCCGAGCGGCGGCTTCTGGGGCTCGGTCGGCTCCGACGGCGGCCAGGGCGAGGCCGTCCGCGTGCCCTTCGCCGACGGCACCCTCGTCAAGCTCCCCGCCGACGCCGCCTCCGACGACCACCTGCTGACCGCGCTCCTCGCGCTCTCCGACGTCATGGGCACCGGCCACCACGCCGCCCTCGGCGCCGGGGTCCGCAAGGGCTCCACGGTCGCCGTGGTCGGCGACGGCGCCGTCGGCCTCTGCGGTGTCCTCGCCGCCAAGCGCCTCGGCGCCGAGCGGATCATCGCGCTGGGCCGGCACACCACCCGTACCGACATCGCCCGCCTCTTCGGCGCCACCGACGTCGTCGCCGAGCGCGGCGAGGCCGCCGAGGCCGCCGTCCGCGAGCTCACCGGCGGCCAGGGCGCCCACGGAGTCATCGAGGCCGTCGGCACCGAGCAGTCCATGCGCACGGCCGTCGCCATCGCCCGCGACGGCGGCTCCATCGGCTACGTCGGCGTCCCGCACGGCAGCGGCACCGGACTCGACCTCTCCGTGATGTTCGACCGGAACATCGCGCTGCGCGGCGGCGTCGCCCCCGTGCGCGCGTACATCCCGGAGCTGCTCGCGGACGTCCTCGACGGCACCATCGACCCGTCGCCGGTCTTCGACCTGACCGTCGACCTCGACGGCGTCCCGGGCGGCTACAAGGCCATGGACGAGCGCACCGCGCTCAAGGTCCTCGTCAAGCCGTAGTCCAGACGGGGGCGTCGGCCCCCGCGATGCCCGGCGGGCGTGACCAGCCCGTCGGGCCGCCCTCGTACGCGACGGGCGACAGCGCGTGCCGCAGCCGCCCGAGGGGTCCCTCCGACTCGGTGAGGTACCGCTCCGGCTCGTACCGGGGCAGTGTGTGCGTCAGCCAGTGGCCCGTCCGGGCGAGGGCGAGCCGGACGAGCCGCGTGCCCCCGTCCCGGTCCTGCTCGGTCAGCGACCGCAGCACCGCCGCCGCGAGCAGATAGCCCGTCCCGTGGTCCAGGGCCTGTGCGGGCAGCGCGCCCGGCTGCTCCGCCGAGCCCTCCACGGTGGCGATCCCGGTCGCCACCTGGACCAGGCTGTCGAAGCCGCGCCGTCCGGCCCACGGCCCGTGGTCGCCCCACGCGGAGAGCCGGGCGGTGACGAGCCCCGGGCGGTGGAGGTCGAAGCGGTCGAGGGCACCCGGCCGGTAGCCGGTGACCAGCACGTCGGCGGAGTCCAGGAGCTCGTCGAAGGTACGCCGGTCCGACGGGCGGTCCAGATCGAGGGCGGCGGTCCGCTTGCCGACGTCCGTGTCCGCGTGCTGGTCCGGCAGTTCGGGATTGCCCGGCGGGTCGATCCGCAGCACGTCCGCGCCGAGCAGCGCGAGCGTCCGGGTCGCGACCGGCCCGGCGATCACTCGGGTCAGGTCCAGGACCCGCAGCGGGCCGCTACGGCGCCGGGGCGGGGCCTCGTCGAGCCGCTCCCGGGTCAGCAGCGGCCGCGCCGCCACCTCCCGGCCCTGCTCGTGCGCCGCCCACTCCGAGGGCGTGCGCAGGGCGACGGCCAGGCCCCCGGCCGCGTACACCGCCGTCTCGATCTCCACGGCCTTCCGCTCGGCGATCGCCGCCCCGACGGCCTCGACGGAGTCGGAGACACCCAGCGCGGCGAGCAACCCCACCTTGTGGTGAGGGTAGTTGGCGTGGGTACGGACCCAGCCGTCGGCCGACCGCCAGAAGCGGGAGAGCGGCGCGAAGTTCACCGGCGCCCGCCCGTCGACCCGTAGATGACGCTCGCTCACGAAGGCGGTGGCGACCGCCCCGTCGTCCACCCGTACCGGTCCCGGCAGGCCCGCGTGCTCCACCGCGGCGAGTGAGCAGACCGCGACGGCCGCCCGGGCCAGCTCCATCACCGGGAGCCGCGCGGACAGCAGCCCGGCGGGCCCGCCGTACTCCACCCGGTCCACCTGGGCGGGATCACCGCCGAGGGCCGACCACAACAACTCCGTACCGGTACGCACTGTGTTGTCCATGGACCGCACTATGGCACTCGGTGCCATGCAAAGGGCCCTGGTGTGGCACACCACACCAGGGCCCTCGTTCACTCATGCGTCGACTAGCGGCGGACGGCGTCCAGCGCGTCGATCAGACCGGCTCCGTAGAAGCCGTTCTTGTTCTTGCCACCCTCGCAGACGGCGTCGATCTTGCCGTCGGCGTCGATGTCGTACGGGTTGGTGCACGAGCGCTTGTCGGCCTGCGCGTACAGCATCGCCTTGAGGGCCGCCGGGCTCGCGTGGGGGTGCGTCGACTTGATGAGCGCGAGGACGCCCGCCGCGTGCGGCGAGGCCATCGAGGTGCCGGCCTTGTAGTTGTAGCCGCCGTTGACCGTGGTCGACAGGATGAGGCCGTTGACCGCCGGGGCGTCCGGGGTCTGGAACCTGGTGCTGTCGCCGCCGGGCGCCGCGATGTCGATGACACCCAGACCGTAGTTCGAGTAGGACGACTTCAGGCCCTTGGCGCCGGTCGCGGAGACCGTGACGACACCCGGCAGCATGGCCGGGTAGTCGAGGCACTCCTTCGGGTCGATGACCCGGTCGCCGGGCGTCGTGTCGTTCGGGCTGCTGTTGTCGAGGATCTCGTCGGCCGCCAGGTCGAACTTGGAGTTGCCGGCCGCCGCGACGTTGACCGTGCCCTTGCGCTCCGCGTAGCGGGTCGCACGGGTGACCGCCTCGATGAGGGCCTTCTGGTCCTCGTCGTTCTTGCAGGCGAACATCCACGGGTCGGTGTAGTAGCTGTTGTTCGTGATGTCGACGCCGTGCTCGGCCGCCCACACGAAGCCGCAGACGACGGCCTCCGTGTAGAAGAAGCCGTCCGGGGTGGACACCTTGATGCCGGAGACCTTGACGCCCGGGGCGACACCGGTGATGCCGATGCCGTTCTTGGCGGCCGCGATCGTACCGGCGACGTGGGTGCCGTGGTCGCTCTCGCCCGGGTTCGGACGCCACGAGCCGGCGGTGGTGTCCGGCTTGCCGGACACGCAGTTGGCCGAGGCCTTGGCGTCGAAGTTCGGCGCCAGGTCCGGGTGGGTGTCGTCGACACCGGTGTCGATGACACCGACGGTGACGCGCTTGCTGCCCAGCGTCCGCTGGTGGGCCTTGTCGGCCTTGATCGCCGGGAGGTCCCACTGCAGGGGCTCAAGGGCGTCCTGCTCGTCCGTCGCCCGGGCCGCGGCGGCCTTGGCCTCGGCCTCGGACAGCTCCTGGGTGCCGCCGCCGACCGAGTTGTCGGTCTGCACGGAGAGCGGGGCGGTACGGGTCGAACCGGCCGACACCACACCACGGGCCGTGCGGATCGTCTTCGCGAACTCGGGGTTCTGCGAGTGGACGACTATGACGCCTATCTGGTCGTACGAGACGACCACTTCGCCACCCGCGGCGGCGATCGCCTTCTTCACCGAGGCGGCGGTCCAGCGGCCACCCGCGATGTTGACGACGTACGACAGCTTCGGGCCGTTCGTCGCCACGGCGGCCGCCGGTGCGTCGCTCAGTTCCGCGGCGGAGGCGGCGCCGGAGGGAAGGAAGCCGAGCGAGGCCGTGAGTGCGAGACCAACCGGCAGAGCAAGAGCTCGGCCGCGCCTCGATCCCAGATGAGCCATGGGTTCTCCACATCATCCGTATGTACTGTCCGCGCGCGGGTTTACGCGCGGACAGGTGCATGACGAGTGAAGCTATCGCTGATCTTCCCGGCGCTTCAATGAGTTGAGAAGACTTCATGAAGATCTGTGCGAATAAATCCCTCGCGTGAACCGCTTCGCTTCTCGCTCCGTGCCGTTGTGCAGGGGAGGGGCTCCAGTCGGAGTCCCCGCTACCGCACCCCTGGTGAGGCCCCCTTGACCATGCCGTCCGTCCCCGCGTCACGAGGAGATTCCGTGGCTACCGAAGCACCGCCGCCGCCCAGAAACGGGACGGAGACCGCGTCAGGTCCCGTAGCGCCCACGACGGAACAATTCGTCGAGGTGCAGGAAGGCGCGGAGTTCGGCGAACTGCGCCGTACGTACCGCTCCTTCGCCTTCCCGCTCACCCTGGCCTTCATCGCCTGGTACCTGCTGTACGTGCTGCTCTCCAACTACGCGGGCGGCTTCATGGGGACCAAGGTCTTCGGCAACATCAACGTGGCCCTCGTCCTCGGCCTCGGCCAGTTCGCCACCACCTTCCTCATCGCCTGGCTCTACTCGCGGCACGCGGCGAACCGGCTCGACCCCAAGTCCGACGCCATCAGAAAGCGCATGGAGGGCGACGCATGAGCACCCCCGTCCTGCTCGCGGCGGGCAACGCCACCAGCGAGCACCGACCGCTGATCATCGCCCTCTTCGGCGCCTTCGTCATCGCCACCCTGATCATCACGATCTGGGCCGGCCGGCAGACCCGCAGCGCCGCCGACTTCTACGCCGGAGGGGGCCAGTTCACCGGCTTCCAGAACGGCCTCGCGATCTCCGGCGACTACATGTCCGCCGCGTCCTTCCTCGGCATCAGCGGCGCCATCGCCCTCTACGGCTACGACGGCTTCCTCTACTCGATCGGCTTCCTGGTCGCCTGGCTCGTCGCCCTGCTCCTGGTCGCCGAACCGCTGCGGAACTCCGGCCGGTTCACGATGGGAGACGTCCTCGCCTACCGGATGCGCCAGCGGCCCGTCCGTACCGCCGCCGGCACCTCCACCATCGTCGTCTCGATCTTCTACCTGCTGGCCCAGATGGCGGGCGCGGGCGTGCTCGTCTCGCTGCTGCTCGGCATCACCAGCGACGGCGGCAAGATCGGGATCGTCGCCCTCGTCGGCGTCCTGATGATCGTCTACGTGACGATCGGCGGCATGAAGGGCACCACCTGGGTGCAGATGGTGAAGGCCGTCCTGCTCATCGCGGGCACGCTCCTCATCACCTTCCTCATCCTGCTGAAGTTCGACTTCAACCTCTCGCAGCTGCTCGGCGCCGCCGCCACCAACAGCGGCAAGGGCGACGCCTTCCTGGAGCCCGGCCTCAAGTACGGCGCCAGCGCCTTGTCGAAGCTCGACTTCCTCTCCCTCGGCATCGCCCTCGTCCTCGGCACCGCCGGCCTGCCCCACATCCTGATCCGCTTCTACACGGTGCCGACCGCCAAGGCCGCCCGTAAGTCGGTCAACTGGGCCATCGGCATCATCGGCGGGTTCTACCTGATGACGATCGTCCTCGGCTTCGGCGCCGCCGCCCTGCTCAGCGGCGACACCATCAAGGCGTCCAACAAGGCGGGCAACACGGCGGCCCCGCTCACAGCCCTCGAAGTCGGCGGTGGCGCCGACTCCACCGGCGGCGCGATCCTCCTCGCCGTCATCTCCGCCGTCGCCTTCGCCACCATCCTCGCCGTCGTCGCCGGTCTGACGCTGGCCTCGTCCTCGTCCTTCGCGCACGACATCTACGCGAACGTGATCAAGCGCGGGAAGGCCACCGAGAAGGAGGAGATGCGGGCCGCCCGCTGGTCCACCGTCCTCATCGGCATCGTGTCGATCGCGCTCGGCGCCCTCGCCCGCGACCTCAACGTCGCCGGCCTGGTCGCCCTCGCCTTCGCGGTCGCCGCCTCGGCCAACCTGCCGACGATCCTCTACTCGCTCTTCTGGAAGCGGTTCACCACCCAGGGCGCGCTCTGGTCGATCTACGGCGGACTGATCTCCTCCGTCGTCCTCGTCCTCTTCTCGCCGGTCGTCTCCGGCGCGCCGACCTCGATGTTCAAGGGCGTGGACTTCCACTGGTTCCCGCTGGAGAACCCCGGCCTCATCTCGATCCCGCTCGGCTTCCTCCTGGGCTGGCTCGGCTCGCTCTTCTCCAAGGAGGAGCCGGACGCGGGCAAGTACGCGGAGCTGGAGGTCAAGTCCCTCACCGGCGTCGGGGTCGCCGCCGCGGTCAAGCACTGACCGGAACGCAGTCGGTCGTATACGTTCCGCAGCGATCCATCGGCCGCGTCGTAGGGTTCTACGACGCGGCCGCGTCGGTCCTCGTGACAATCTGCCCTGCTCGTTGTCCGAGTGCTCACGTAGGCTCGAACCACACGCAACCACATGACGGGGAGGGGGCCCACAGTGCTCTTGGACACCTATGGCCGAGTGGCCACCGACCTGCGCGTCTCGCTCACCGACCGCTGCAATCTGCGGTGCACGTACTGCATGCCGGAAGAGGGCCTCCAGTGGCTCGCGAAGCCGGATCTCCTCACCGACGACGAGATCGTCCGGCTGATCCGGATCGCGGTCACCGACCTCGGCGTCACCGAGGTCCGCTTCACCGGCGGCGAGCCGCTGCTCCGCCCCGGACTCGTCGGCATCGTCGAGCGCTGCGCGGCCCTGGAGCCCCGCCCCCGGATGTCCCTCACGACCAACGGCATCGGGCTCAAGCGCACGGCCGCCGCGCTCAAGGCCGCCGGCCTCGACCGGGTCAACGTCTCCCTGGACACCCTGCGCCCCGAGGTCTTCAAGACCCTCACCCGGCGCGACCGCCACCAGGACGTCCTCGACGGCATGTCCGCGGCCCGCGAGGCCGGCCTCACCCCGGTCAAGGTCAACGCCGTCCTGATGCCCGGGCTCAACGCCGACGAGGCCCCCGACCTGCTCGCCTGGGCGGTCACGGAGGGTTACGAGCTCCGCTTCATCGAGCAGATGCCCCTCGACGCCCAGCACGGCTGGAAGCGCGACGGCATGATCACCGCCGGAGACATCCTGGAGTCCCTGCGCACCCGCTTCACCCTGACGCCCGAAGGCGCCGACGAGCGCGGCTCGGCCCCCGCCGAGCGCTGGGTCGTGGACGGCGGACCGCACACGGTCGGCGTCATCGCCTCCGTCACCCGCCCGTTCTGCCGGGCCTGCGACCGCACCCGGCTCACCGCCGACGGCCAGGTGAGGACCTGTCTGTTCGCCACCGAGGAGACGGACCTGCGGGCCACGCTCCGCTCGGACGCGCCGGACGACGAGGTCGCCCGGATCTGGAAGCAGGCGATGTGGGGCAAGAAGGCCGGTTCCGGCCTCGACGACCCGAGTTTCCTGCAGCCCGACCGCCCGATGTCGGCGATCGGCGGCTGAGGGGGGAGTCCTCAGGTCTCGTCGGACTCCCAGTCGGCCAGTGGCACGACGTCCTTGAGGAAGCCCCGTACACCCAGGAACTGGGACAGATGCTCCCGGTGCTCGTCGCACGCGAGCCAGGTCTTGCGACGCTCGGGAGTGTGCAGCTTGGGGTTGTTCCACGCGAGCACCCAGACGGCGTCGGCGCGGCAGCCCTTGGCGGAACAGATCGGCTTCTCTTCGCTCACCTGATCATTGTCCAGCAAGGGCGATGCCGGGCAGCCACGGGGGGAGCTGCCCGGCATCGGTCCGTCGCTCCGACGGGGGATGCGGAGCGCGTAGGCAGTATGTCACGGCACATGGGGTCGGGTGCACTGGAACTTCACGATTGATCTGAGCTTTTCTTGAGCTTTCCGGCCACTGTCCGTGATCAATTCCGGCCGTGCGGTCGCTCCGTGTCCGCGTCCACCGAGGCCTCGGCGACACCGAGCGCGGGCCGCACCGGAGCCGGTACGAAGGTGGAGGGAAGCGACGGAGCGGACTCTCGGCCCGCGTTCGCGATGACCACGGCGATATAGGGGAGCAGGATGCCCAGGGCCAGCGCCACGATCGCCACATGCCGCTCGACGTTCCACAGCACCGCGGCCGCGATCACGGACAGCGTCCTGACCGTCATCGAGATGACGTAGCGCCGCTGCCTGCCCCGGACGTCGTCCGCGAGCCCCTGCCGGGCCCCCGTGATCCGGAAGACCTCGGATTCGCCACGCTTCGCCATCGCCGTCCACCACCCACCGGTCGCGCCGGACCCTCCCCGGTCCGGACCTCGCTCCACCGTACGCCCGCCCTCCCGGGCCGACGAGACCGGGGCACGGATGGAGCTGTCCGACATGCGCCGTATGGCGGATGGGCCGAGACTGGGCGCAGTTGCGTACAAGGAGGCGGCGATGAGTTGGTTGTGGGCGATCATCGTGGGATTCGTCCTGGGTCTGATCGCGAAGGCGATCCTTCCCGGGAAGCAGCAGATCCCGCTCTGGCTGACGACCGTGTTCGGCATTCTCGGCAGCGTGCTCGGCAACGCCGTCGCGACCTGGATGGGAGTCAACGACACCAAGGGCATCGACTGGACCCGCCACCTGCTCCAGCTGATCGGCGCCATCGTCGTCGTGGGCGTGGGCGACATGCTGTGGGCCTCGATCAAGGGCAACAAACAGCGGGCCTAGCGGCTCACCGGAAGCCCGGAAGCCCGGAAGCCCGGAAGCCCGGAAGCCCGGAAGCCCGGAAGCCCGGAAAACCCGGGAGGCCCGGTACAGCACATCAAGTGCCGTACCGGGCCTCCCGGGTTCCGCGCGTCCATGTCACGCGCCGGCGAACTCGATCGCCGCCAGGTTCTTCTTGCCGCGCCGCAGCACCAGCCAGCGGCCGTGCAGCAGCTCGTCCGCCGACACCTCGGCGTCCTCGGCGGTGACCTTCACGTTGTTCACGTACGCCCCGCCCTCCTTCACCGTGCGACGCGCCCCCGACTTGCTCGGGGCGAGACCGACCTCGGTGAACAGGTCGACGACCTGGCCCAGCTCCGTCACGCGCGCGTGCGGCAGCTCGGACAGGGCAGCGGCCAGCGTCGCCTCGTCCAGCTCCGCCAGGTCGCCCTGACCGAACAGCGCCTTGGAGGCGTTGATGACGGCCGCGCACTGGTCCGCCCCGTGCACCAGAGCGGTGAGCTCCTCGGCCAGCGCACGCTGGGCGGCACGGGCCTGCGGACGCTCGGCGGTCTGCTCCTCCAGCTCCTCCAGCTCCTCGCGGGACTTGAAGGACAGGATCCGCATGTACGTCGAGATGTCCCGGTCGTCCACGTTCAGCCAGAACTGGTAGAACGCGTACGGCGTGGTCATCTCCGGGTCGAGCCAGACGGCCCCGCCCTCGGTCTTGCCGAACTTGGTGCCGTCCGCCTTGACCATCAGCGGGGTCGCGAGCGCGTGCGCCTCGACACCCGGCTCCAGGCGGTGGATCAGGTCGAGGCCGGCCACC
Source organism: Streptomyces sp. NBC_00250 (assembly GCF_036192275.1). Lineage (NCBI taxonomy): Bacteria > Bacillati > Actinomycetota > Actinomycetes > Kitasatosporales > Streptomycetaceae > Streptomyces > Streptomyces sp. NBC_00250. The sequence goes on from NZ_CP108088.1 coordinate 6,990,278, forward strand.
AGGTTGCCCCACTGGTCCGAGCCGCCCTGCTGGAGCGTGCAGCCGTAGCGGCGGTACAGCTCCAGGAAGTCCATGGCCTGCAGCAGCTGGTAGCTGAACTCGGTGTAGCTGATGCCCTGCTCGGACTCCAGGCGCCGGGCGACGGAGTCCTTGGTCAGCATCTTGTTGACCCGGAAGTGCTTGCCGATGTCCCTCAGGAACTCGATCGCCGACATGCCGGCGGTCCAGTCCAGGTTGTTCACCATGACCGCGGCGTTCTCCCCCTCGAAGGAGAGGAACGGCTCGATCTGCGTCCGCAGCCGGTTCACCCAGTTCGCGACCGTCTCGGGGTCGTTCAGGGTGCGCTCGGCAGTCGGCCGCGGGTCACCGATCTGCCCGGTGGCCCCGCCGACCAGCGCCAGCGGCCGGTGCCCGGCCTGCTGGAGCCGGCGGACGGTGAGGACCTGGACCAGGTGGCCGACGTGGAGACTGGCCGCGGTCGGGTCGAAACCGCAATAGAAGGTGACGGGACCGTCCGCGAGAGCCTTGCGCAGTGCGTCCTCATCGGTGGACTGGGCGAAGAGCCCACGCCACTTCAGCTCATCGACGATGTCGGTCACGTCGTCCGTCTCCTTGTGATGCGGGTGGGAAATAGTTGTCTCAGTCTAGGTGGGTCAGACCCCCTTGCTGACCGAGCTCATGTTGAAGTCGGGGATCCGCAGGGCGGGCATCGCGGCCCGGGTGAACCAGTCGCTCCACTCGCGCGGCAGCGTCTTCTCGGTCCGCCCCGCCTCGGAGGCCCGCGACAGCAGGTCCACCGGCGACTCGTTGAACCGGAAGTTGTTCACCTCGCCGACCACCTCGCCGTTCTCGACGAGGTAGACGCCGTCCCGGGTCAGACCGGTGAGCAGCAGCGTCGCCGGGTCGACCTCGCGGATGTACCAGAGGCAGGTGAGGAGCAGACCGCGCTCCGTCGAGGCGACCATCTCCTCCAGGGAGCGCTCGCCGCCGCCGTCCAGGATCAGGTTCCCCGCTCCGGGAGCCACCGGCAGGCGAGTGAGTTCCGCCGTGTGCCGGGTGGTGATCAGGCGCTCCAGCTTCCCGTCGCGCACCCAGTCCGTCGGCGCGATCGGCAGACCGTTGTCGAAGACGGAGGAGTCGTCGCCCGAGGAATGGGCGATCACGAACGGCGCGGACTCCAGGCCGGGTTCGTTCGGGTCGCTGCGCAGGGTCAGCGGCAGCGGGGAGAGGGTCTCGCCGAGCCGGGTGCCGCCGCCGGGCTTGGAGAAGACCGTACGGCCCTCGACCGCGTCCCGGGCCGTGGAGGACCACAGCTGGTAGATCAGCAGGTCGGCCACGGCCGTCGGCGGCAGCAGCGTCTCGTACCGCCCGGCGGGCAGCTCGATCCGGCGCTCCGCCCAGCCGAGCCGGGTCGCGAGCTCGGCGTCGAGCGCCGCCGGGTCGACGTCCTTGAAGTCCCGCGTCGACCGGCCGGCCCAGGCGGAGCGCGAGCGGTCGGGGGACTTGGCGTTCAGCTCCAGGGTGCCGTTGGGCTGGTCGTGGCGGAGCCGCAGCCCCGTCGACGTCCCCAGGTAGGTGGAGGTCAGCTCGTGGTTGGCGAAACCGTAGAGCTCACGCCCGCCGGCCCGTGCGCGGGCGAAGGCCTCGCCGAGCGCCGGAGCGAAGTCGGCGAACACGGCGGAGGAGGTCTCCACGGGCGCGTCCGTGAAGTCGGGCGACGAGGGCACGTCCGTGACCAGCGGCTGGGCGTCCTCGGCCGGCCCGGCGGCGCGCGCGGCGGCCTCGGCGGCCCGCACCAGCGGCTCCAGCTCGTCGACGGTCACGGCGGACCGGGAGACGACACCGGAGGCGGTGCCCTGCGCGCCGTCGACGGTGGCGATGACCGTGAGGGTACGGCCGCGGGTGACGCCGTTGGTGGTGAGCGCGTTGCCCGCCCAGCGCAGGTTCGCCGAGGACTCCTCGTCGGCGATGACGACGCACCCGTCGGCCCGGGACAGCTCAAGAGCCCGCTCGACGATCTCGTACGGCTTGCTGACGCGGCTCATCGTCCGGCCTCCTGCGTCGTGTTGAGAATGTTGACGCCCCGGAAGAGGGCGGAGGGGCAGCCGTGGGAGACCGCGGCGACCTGGCCCGGCTGGGCCTTGCCGCAGTTGAAGGCGCCGCCGAGGACGTACGTCTGCGGGCCGCCGACCTGCTCCATCGAGCCCCAGAAGTCGGTGGTCGTCGCCTGGTAGGCCACGTCCCGCAGCTGCCCGGCGAGCCGGCCGTTCTCGATGCGGAAGAAGCGCTGTCCGGTGAACTGGAAGTTGTAGCGCTGCATGTCGATCGACCAGGACCGGTCACCGACCACGTAGATACCGCGCTCCACACCCCCGATCAGGTCCTCGGTCGACAGACCGCCCGGGTCCGGCTGCAGCGAGACGTTCGCCATCCGCTGCACCGGCACGTGCGCGGGGGAGTCGGCGAAGGCGCAGCCGTTCGACCGGCCCAGCCCCGTGAGCTTCGCGATCCGCCGGTCCAGCTGGTAGCCGACGAGCGTGCCGTCCTTCACCAGGTCCCAGCTCTGCGCCTCGACGCCCTCGTCGTCGAACCCGACCGTCGCGAGCCCGTGCTCGGCGGTCCGGTCGCCCGTCACGTTCATGATCGAGGAGCCGTACGCCAGCTTGCCCAGCTGGTCGAAGGTCGCGAAGGAGGTGCCGGCGTACGCCGCCTCGTAGCCGAGGGCCCGGTCCAGCTCGGTGGCGTGCCCGATCGACTCGTGGATCGTCAGCCAGAGGTTCGACGGGTCGACGACCAGGTCGTACCGGCCCGCCTCGACGCTCGGCGCCCGCATCTTCTCGGCGAGCAGCGCCGGAATCTCGTCCAGCTCCTTGTCCCAGTCCCAGCCGGTGCCCGTCAGGTACTCCCAGCCCCGCCCGACCGGCGGCGCGATCGTCCGCATCGAGTCGAACTCACCGGTCGTCTCGTCGACGGCGACCGCGGTGAGCTGCGGGTGCAGCCGGACCCGCTGCTGGGTGGTCACGGTGCCGGCCGTGTCCGCGTAGAACTTGTTCTCGTGGACGGTGAGCAGCGAGGCGTCCACATGCGCCACGCCCTCGGCCCGCAGCAGCCGGGAACTCCAGTCGGCGAGCAGCGCGCTCTTCTCCTCGCCGGGAATCGAGAAGGGGTCGATCTCGTACGAGGAGACCCAGGTGCGCTCCTCGTGCACCGGCTCCGCCGCGAGCTCCACGCGTTCGTCGGAACCGGCCGCCGCGATCACCTTCGCCGACAGCTTGGCCATGGCCACGGCCTGCCCGGCGACCCGCGCGGCCCCGTCCATGGTCAGGTCGACCCCGGAGGCGAAGCCCCAGGCCCCGCCGTGCACCACCCGCACGGCATAGCCGAGGTCGGTGGTGTCGGAAGAGCCGGACGGTTTGGCGTCGCGAAGCCGCCAGGAGGCGCTGCGCACCCGCTCCAGGCGGAAGTCCGCGTGCTCGGCACCGAGCGCGCGCGCTCGGGCGAGCGCGGCGTCGGCGAGCGCCCGCAGGGGCAGCGCGACGAACGAAGGGTCGATCTGATGGACCACGAGCGGCCTCGCTCTCGGTGATCGGAAGGCGGCGGTTGATCTGCCCCGGAAGTCAATCACGGGACGGGCACCGGGGTCGGCGCATTACCCACGTCGCCCCCCTGAGCTGTAGGGACCCGACAGTGACACCCGGGCGCCACTGTCGGAGGTCGATTCCTCATGTCGGGGGCGATACCGATAGGTTTTCGGCTACCAGACCGCTATCGAAAGGGTGATCCGTTGAGCCGCTCGGTTCTCGTCACCGGAGGAAACCGGGGCATCGGCCTCGCCATCGCCCGCGCGTTCGCCGAGGCCGGCGACAAGGTCGCGATCACGTACCGCTCCGGCGAGCCGCCGGCCGCCCTCACCGAATTGGGATGCCTGCCCGTCAGGTGCGACATCACCGACAGCGAGCAGGTGGAGCAGGCGTACAAGGAGATCGAGGAGAAGCACGGTCCGGTGGAGGTCCTCGTGGCCAACGCCGGCGTGACGAAGGACCAGCTCCTCATGCGCATGTCCGAGGAGGACTTCACCTCCGTCGTCGACACCAACCTCACCGGCACCTTCCGGGTCGTCAAGCGTGCCAACCGCGGGATGCTGCGCGCCAAGAAGGGCCGCGTCGTCCTGATCTCCTCGGTCGTCGGTCTGCTGGGTTCCGCCGGCCAGGCCAACTACGCCGCCTCCAAGGCCGGTCTGGTGGGCTTCGCCCGCTCCCTCGCGCGCGAGCTGGGCTCCCGCAACATCACCTTCAACGTCGTCGCCCCCGGTTTCGTGGACACCGACATGACCGCGGTGCTCACCGACGAGCAGCGCGCGGGCATCGTGTCCCAGGTTCCGCTGGGCCGCTACGCCCAGCCGGAGGAGATCGCCGCTGCGGTGAAGTTCCTCGCCTCGGACGACGCCGCGTACATCACTGGAGCCGTCATCCCGGTTGACGGCGGATTGGGCATGGGTCACTGATCACCATGAGCGGAATTCTCGAGGGCAAGCGCATCCTCATCACCGGTGTGCTGATGGAGTCCTCCATCGCCTTCCACGCCGCGAAGCTGGCCCAGGAGCAGGGTGCGGAGATCATCCTCACCGCGTGGCCGCGGCCGACGCTGACCGAGCGCATCGCCAAGAAGCTGCCCCACCCCGAAAAGGTCAAGGTCCTGGAGCTCGACGTCTCGAACGACGAGCACCTCGCCCGCCTGGAGGGCCAGGTCCGTGAGCACCTGGGCGACCGTCTCGACGGCATCGTGCACTCCATCGGCTTCGCCCCGCAGGACGCGCTCGGCGGCAACTTCCTCAACACGCCGTTCGAGTCCGTGGCCACCGCCATGCACGTCTCCGCCTTCTCCCTGAAGTCGCTGACGATGGCGCTGCTGCCGCTGATGAGCGAGGGCGGCTCGGTCGTCGGCCTCACCTTCGACGCGAAGTTCGCCTGGCCGCAGTACGACTGGATGGGCCCGGCCAAGGCCGCCCTGGAGGCCACCAGCCGCTACATGGCGCGTGACCTGGGCAAGCAGAACATCCGCTGCAACCTGATCTCGGCGGGCCCGCTCGGCTCGATGGCCGCCAAGTCCATCCCGGGCTTCGGCGAGCTGGCGTCCGTGTGGGACAGCCGCTCCCCGCTGGAGTGGGAGCTCTCGGACCCGGAGCCGGCCGGCCGCGGCATCGTCGCGCTGCTCTCGGACTGGTTCCCGAAGACCACGGGCGAGATCATCCACGTGGACGGCGGCCTGCACGCCATCGGCGCGTAACCGCTTCCCGCCGGGAGCATCAGGGCCGTGTGCCCGCCCCTCAGGGGGCGGCGCACGGCCCTCGCCGTTCCGCAACTCCTGCCCGACTCGAAAAGTCGAGCGAACCACTCCAGACTGGGGCAGAGCGTGATGCTTCTGCTGCTGACGGGGAGGAGGTACGGGCATGCGCGCGATACGTAGCGGGTTCGGCGCGTTCGCCTCCGTCGCCGTACTGCTCACCGGAACAGCCGTCGCCGCCGAGGTACGGGCCGCGCCCGCCCCGGCCGAGCAACTCCCCGTCACCGCCCCGGCGGCCGAGGAGCCGGAGAACTTCGGCGCCTCCTGCCGCACCGTCGTCGAGGGCTCCAGCGTCACCGCCCACTGCCAGAACCCGTACCCCCGCACCGACCGGGTCCGCCTCCACGTCGAGTGCGAGCGCTGGTGGGACATCGACTCCGACAGTGCCCCCGTGGACGTCGGCCCCGCCGACTACGGCAAGGTCACCGGCCGCTGCTGGAAGGAGGTCAGGTCCGCCTGGATCACTCACCAGCCGGCGGACCAGGCTCCCGCCCCGACTCCGGTCCGGGGCTCCTGAGGCACATGTAGGGGTAGCCGGCCGCTTCCGCACCGGCCCGCTCGGCGTCGCCGTCCCGGATCGCGTCCACGAGCCGCGCGTGGTCCATGTGGTTCTCCGGCCGCAGCTCCTGCCCCACGTCGTCGCGCAGCCAGTCCCGCAGCAGATCTCCCAGGTCCGCGTAGAGCTCGGTGAGCACCTCGTTGCCCGAGGCGGCGACGACCGCGTGGTGGAAGGTCGCGTCGGCGCTCACGAACCGCTCCGCGTCACCGGACTCCCACGCCTCCTCGCGCCGTACGAGCAGGGTGTCCAGCTGCTTCAGGTCCCGCTCGGTGCGCCGCTCGGCCGCGAGCCGCGCCGCGGAGGACTCCAGGGTCGAGCGCAGTTCGGCGACGTGCCGGGGGTCGGAGCCGGCGAAGCGCCGGTGCATGACGCCCGCCAGCTCGCTGGTGGCGATGACGTACGTCCCGGAGCCCTGGCGGATGTCGAGCAGTCCGTTGTGCGCGAGCGCCCGCACCGCCTCGCGCACGGTGTTGCGGGCCACTCCCAGCTGCTCGACCAGCTCGGGTTCGGTGGGGATGCGCGAACCCACCGGCCACTCGCCGGAGGTGATCTGGTTCCGCAGCTCGGCGATCACCTGATCGGAGAGACCTGCGCGCCGGGGGTGGCCGAGGGCCATGGAGCACCTTCCCATTCGTTCGAGTCGCTCACGTGGTTCGAGTCGCTCACGTCGTTCGAGATTGGACAACCAATCATCCCATGATTCTATGATGGCTCCATGCCTGACGAGCCGAAGACCCTCGACCCCGCCGCACGCCCGGCGACGACCACCGCTCCGGCGGCCACCACGGGCCCGCGTGGAGCCGCCGTCGCCGCCGATTCTCCCGCGCCGAACCGGGCGCACCGCTGGACCCTCGGCCTCGTCACCGTCGGACTCGTCCTCGCCGCACTGAACCTGCGCCCCGCCATCACGAGCCTCGGCGCCCTCCTCGAAGAGGTCAGCGCGGACCTGCACATGAGCGGCACCGTCGCCGGCGTCCTCACCTCCGTACCCCCGCTCTGCTTCGCGATCTTCGGCATCACGGCCCCGCGCCTCGCCCGCCGCTTCGGCCCCGCCGCCGTCGTCTGCGCGGGCATGGCCGCGATCTTCACCGGCCTGATCCTCCGGCCCTTCGCCGGCGGAACCGTCGGCTTCCTCGCCGCCAGCGCCCTCGCCCTCATGGGAATCGCCGTCAGCAACGTCCTGATGCCGGTCATCGTCAAGCGGTACTTCCCGGACCGCATCGGCAGCATGACCGGCCTCTACTCCATGGCGCTCGCCCTCGGCACCTCCCTCGCCGCGGCCGCGACCGTCCCGATGACCGCGGCCCTCGGCGGCGACTGGCGCATCGGTCTCGGCGTCTGGGCGGCCATCGCCGCACTCGCCGTGCTGCCCTGGATCCCGCTGGTACGCGACCGGGACCGCGCCTCCGAGGACCGCGGCGACAAGGGGCGCGGCGCCACGACCGCCGCGACGGAGAGCGCCGCCCCGCGCATCACCCGCAGCCGCACCGCCTGGGCCCTCGGCTGCTACTTCGGCCTCCAGGCCACCGGCGCCTACATCACCATGGGCTGGATGCCGCAGATCTTCCGCGACGCGGGCGTCCCCGCCTCCACCGCGGGCGTGCTCCTCGCCGTCACCATGGTCATGGGCGTCCCGCTCGCCTTCGTGATCCCCCGGCTCGCCACCCGGATGAGGAACCAGGGCCCGATCGTCGTCGCGCTCGGCCTGTGCGGCCTCGCCGGCTACACAGGCCTCTTCCTCGCCCCCGCCGCCGGAGCCTGGGTCTGGGCCGTGCTCCTCGGCATCTCCAACTGCTCCTTCCCGCTCGCCCTCACGATGATCGGCATGCGCTCGCGCACCGGCGCCGGAGTCGTCCGGCTCTCCGCCTTCGCGCAGAGCGTCGGCTACCTCATCTCCATCCCCGGCCCCCTCCTCGTCGGCGTCCTTTACCAGCACAGCGGCGGCTGGGGACTGCCGATCGTCCTCATGGGCGGGCTCATGGTGCCGCAGATGATCGTCGGAACGCTGGCGGGCCGGGACCGGACGGTCGAGGACGAATCCTGAGATGCGAGACTGTCGGCATGCCAGTTCTCGAACCCAACCCCCCGAACGGCCAGAAGAAACTGCTCATCGTGCTCGGCGCGATGCTCGGCATCACGGTCGTCATCTCCGTCATCGCCTCGGTCGCCTCCCCGTGACGTCCGCTCACCACGGCCCGAGGTAGGGCTGACCCCCGCATCCCCTAGGGGGCGGGCGTCAGGGTGAAGTGGGTGGATCACCGGATGGGCCGACGGGCCCGCGATCTCTACGTTGGAGACGACAGGGAAAGCGGAGCACCCACCCACGGAGGCGGTCATGACGGCCCGTACGTACACCAGCGTCCGACCGGACACGACCGGCGTCGACACCCGGCTGCCGTGGTGGGCCCTCGTCCTTCCGGCGGCCGCTTTCGTCGCCCTCCTGCTGCTGATGACCGGGCCCGGTGGGGCCCACGCGGCGGCGGGCGACCCGGGGGTCGGAGGGGTCCTGGAGCGGATCCAGCAAACGCTCTCTCTCTGAGTCGGCGTGAGCCGTTTCGTGCGAAGCTGATGACCATGAGCGTCGACACACCCCGCAGGATCGTGCTGCTCCGACACGCCAAGGCGGACTGGAACGAGGAGTCCGACCACGAGCGCCCCCTCGCCGAGCGAGGCCGCGCGGACGCCCCCGTCGCGGGCCGCAGGCTCGCCGAGACCGGCATCGGCTTCGACCTGGCCCTCTGCTCCACCGCCACCAGGACCCGCGAGACCTGGAAGCTGGCCGTGCAGGCACTGCCCGAGCGCCCCAGGACCGTGTACGAGGACCGGCTGTACGAGGCCTCGCTCGGCGAGCTGATCGCCCTGCTCAACGAGACCTCGGAGGACGTGTCCGACCTCCTGGTCATCGGCCACAACCCCGGGATGCACGCCCTCGCCGACGCCCTCGCGGGCGAGTCCGAAGGCGACGTGCTGCCCCGGATGACCCGCAGCGGCTTCCCGACCTCCGCCTTCGCCGTCCTCACGTTCAACGGCTCCTGGAAGTCCCTTGAGCACGGCGCCGGACGGCTTGTCGACTTCTGGACCCCGCACGACTGATCCGTACGGGAAAGGGCCCGGCCGTCGACTGACGGCCGGGCCCTTTCCCAGGTGGCTCAGTGCTGCAGGTCGTCCTCGCCGACGTCCGCGGCCTCGACCTCTTCGCGGGTGATCCCCAGCAGATACAGCACGGTGTCGAGGAAGGGCACGTTCACCGCCGTGTGCGCGGCCTCGCGCACCACCGGCTTCGCGTTGAACGCCACGCCGAGGCCAGCGGCGTTCAGCATGTCCAGGTCGTTCGCCCCGTCGCCGATCGCCACCGTCTGGGCCAGCGGCACGCCCGCCTCCGCGGCGAACCGGCGCAGCAGCCGCGCCTTGCCCGCCCGGTCCACGATCTCGCCGGTCACCCGCCCGGTGAGCTTGCCGTCGACGATCTCCAGAGTGTTGGCGGAGGCGAAGTCCAGCCCGAGCCGGTCCTTCAGATCGTCCGTGACCTGAGTGAACCCGCCGGACACGACGCCCACCTGGTAGCCGAGCCGCTTGAGCGTCCGGATCAGGGTCCGGGCCCCGGGTGTCATCCGCACCTCGGAACGGACCTTGTCGACCACCGAGGCGTCCAGGCCGGCCAGCAGCTCCACGCGTGCGTGCAGGGACTGCTCGAAGTCCAGCTCACCGCGCATCGCCGCGGCCGTCACCTCGGCGACCTTGTCCTCGCAGCCGGCGTGGGCCGCGAAGAGCTCGATCACCTCGTCCTGGATCAGCGTCGAGTCGACGTCCATGACGACGAGCCGCTGGGCCCGCCGGTGCAGCCCGGCGGAGACCACGGCCACATCGACGCCGATGGTGTGCGCCTCGGTGGCCAGGGCGGTCCGCAACGGCTCCGTCTCGCAGCCGGAGACGGCGAACTCGACGGCCGTCACCGGATACTTCGCCAGCCGGAAGATGCGGTCGATGTTGCCGCCGGACTCCGCGATCCTGGCCGCTATGGCCGCCGTCTGCTCCGCGGTGAGCGGGTTGCCCAGCACGGTGACGTGCGAGCGCCCCTCCCCGCGCGGACGGTTGTCGCCGGTGCCGGAGATGATCTCGGCCTGGAGCTTCAGCGACTCGGCCCAGCTGTGCACGGTCGCGCGGAGCTCGCCCTGCGAGGCGACGGTCGGCTCGGTGACGAGCGCGCACAGGACGAGCCGGCCGCGGGACACGACCTGCTCGATGTCCACGACGTCGACGGAGTAGGCGGCGAGGGTGTCGAAGAGTCCCGCGGTGATCCCGGGACGGTCCTTCCCGAAGATCTTGACGAGAAGGGTGGGAACGTCTGAGGTCTGCGATGCGCTCATGGTGCTTCCACCGTATCGGGCACCGCGTGCCACCCGACCCCCCGTCCCGCCCAGCGGACACCCGAGTGGTCGCGCCCTCGTCCCCCGGCGGGCCCCGGAGCGGCCCCGGCAGCCGTCCGAAGCGGGTCCGCGCGCTTGCACGCCGGGTCTTCACACGGCCCGACTTTCCGATACGGGACCGGGCCTGAAATAGTTCCCCAGGATGATTCGCCATCCCTGGACTCCCAGCGACGGGGGTACATCGGGGGACAAGTAGTGGGGCATGGAGTGCCAGAACTCGTACTGGAATTGAACGGCAGGACCTGGACGCTCGATCCGTCCAGGTCGTACACCCTGGGCCGTGATCCGCAGGGTGACCTGGTGATCGACGACGCCAGGGTCTCGTGGCGCCACGCCACCATCAGCTGGGGCGGCCGGAGTTGGGTCATCGAGGACCACGGCTCCACCAACGGCACGTTCCTGCAGGGGCAGCGGATCCATCAGGTGGAGATCGGCCCCGGCTCGGCGGTCCACCTCGGCAACGCCACCGACGGCCCCCGGCTGAATCTCGCCGGAGCCCCGGCCCAGCAGCACGCTCAGGCAGCCCACCAGGCGCCGGTCCACCAGGCACCGGTCCACCAGGCGCCGGCCCATCAGGCCGCGGAGCAGGCCGCGCAGGCCGAGTGGGTCACCCACCAGGCCCCGCCGCCGCAGCAGAACTGGCAGCAGGCACCGCCGCCCGTGCAGCAGGTCCCGCACCAGCAGGTCCCGCACCAGCAGGCGCCCAACGGGCCCGGCTCCGCCGCGGGGGCGTCGTCGGCCTACGCCGACCGCAGCCCCACCACGTTCCACCAGCTGGCCCTCGGCCACGTCATGCGCATCGGCCGTGCCCTCGAGAACGAGCTGGTCGTCTCCGACCTCCAGGTCTCGCGGCACCACGCCGAGTTCCACGCGACGCCCGACGGACGCTTCGAGATCCGCGACCTCGGCTCGCACAACGGCACGTACGTCAACGGTCAGCCGATCACCAAGGGCGGCACCGCCCTCCTCGGCCCGCAGGACATCGTCGGTGTCGGTCACTCGACCTTCCGCCTCGTCGGCGGCCAGCTCGAGGAGTTCGTCGACACCGGCTCGGTCTCCTTCTCGGCCCGCCACCTCACGGTCACGGTCGACGGCGGCAAGCAGATCCTCAAGGACGTCTCCTTCGGCGTCCCGGAGAAGTCGCTGATCGGTGTCATCGGCCCGTCCGGCTCCGGAAAGTCCACGCTGCTCAAGGCGCTGACCGGCTACCGCCCGGCCAACGAGGGCGATGTCCTCTACGACAACCGAAGCCTCTACAAGCAGTTCGCCGAGCTGCGCCAGCGCATCGGTCTGGTCCCGCAGGACGACATCCTGCACAAGGAGCTGACCGTCCAGAAGGCGCTCCGCTACGCGGCCAAGCTCCGCTTCCCGGGCGACACCGCCACGGCCGAGCGCGAGGCCCGCATCGACGAGGTGCTGCGCGAGCTCAAGCTGGACATCCACAAGGAGAAGAAGGTCACCTCCCTCTCCGGTGGCCAGCGCAAGCGCGTCTCCGTCGCGCTCGAACTCCTCACCAAGCCCTCGCTGATCTTCCTGGACGAGCCGACCTCCGGCCTCGACCCGGGCATGGACCGCGATGTCATGCAGCTGCTCCGCGGCCTCGCCGACGACGGCCGCACGGTCCTCGTCGTCACCCACTCGGTGGCCGAGCTCGGCCTCTGCGACAAGCTGCTCGTGATGGCCCCCGGCGGCTCGGTGGCGTACTTCGGACCGCCGGAGGAGGCGCTGAACTTCTTCGGCTACTCCACCTGGGCCGATGTCTTCTCCGCCTTCGAGAACTACCGCGACTACGACTGGGCGGGCCGCTGGAAGGGCTCGCAGCACTACCAGATGTACGCCGCGGACATCGACGCCGTCGCCGCGCAGCCCGTCCAGGTGCCGCAGCAGGCGATGTCCCGGCCGCCGAAGCCGCAGGGCTGGGGTTCCCAGCTGTGGACCCTGATCCGCCGCTACGTCTCCGTCATCGCCTCCGACAAGGGCTTCCTCGGCCTGATGGTCATCCTGCCCGCCGTCCTCGGCGCGGTCTCGGTGGTCATCCCGGCCGACTTCGGCCTGGGCTCGCCGAAGCCCCCGTCCCGCTTCAACGGCGACGCCGGCACGATCATGCTGATCCTCGCGGTCGGCATGTGCTTCAGCGGCGCGGCCAACTCGGTCCGTGAGCTGATCAAGGAGCGGGTCATCTACGAACGGGAGCGGGCCACCGGCCTGTCCCGCTCGGCGTACCTGATGTCCAAGGTCATCGTGCTCGGCGTGATCACGGCCTTCCAGGGCGTCATCATCTGCGGCATCGGCTTCTCGACCCGCGAGCTGCCCGCCGAGGGCCTGTTCATGCCGCCGGCTGTCGAGCTGTGCATCCAGGTGATCGCCCTCGGCCTCACCTCGATGATGTTCGGCCTGGTCATCTCCGCGCTCGTGAAGACCGCCGAGAAGACCATGCCCCTCCTGGTCATGTTCGCGATCATCCAGGTCGTGTTCACCGGCATCCTCTTCCAGGTGTACGGCTCGCCCGGCCTGGAGCAGTTCGCCTGGCTCATGCCCTCCCGCTGGGGCATCGCCGGCGCCGGCACCACCCTCGACCTCGGCCGCCTCATGCCGCCGTGGGACCCGAAGAACCCCACCGACACCGACCCGCTGTGGGAGCACACGGTCGGCCAGTGGAGCCTCGACCTCGGCATCCAGCTGTTCATGGCCGCCGTCTGCTGCGTCGCCGTGGCGCGGCTGCTGCGCCGCCACGAGCCCGAGGTCATGCGCAAGTAGTCAGCCGGAGCACCGGTACGCCGAAGGGCGGCACCCCCTGTGCGGGGGTGCCGCCCTTCGGCGTGGCACAGCGGACCGAGTGCGATCAGTACGCGCTGTTGACGTTGTCGATCGAGCCGTAGCGGTCGGCCGCGTAGTTGGCGGCGGCGACGATGTTGGCGACCGGGTCGTACTGGTCGAACGCGGTGCCGGGCACGTGGTAGGCCTTGAAGGTCGGGTAGATGACCTGGAGCAGACCCTTGGACGGGACGCCGTTGATGGCGTTGATGTCCCAGTTGTTGATGGCCCGCGGGTTACCGCTGGACTCGCGCATGATGTTCTTGTGCAGGCCGTTGTAGCTGCCCGGGATGTTGTGCTTGTCCATGATGAACAGCGCCTCGCGGATCCAACCGTCGAGGTTGTTCGCGAAGACCGGGGTACGGGCGACGGAACGGCTCGCGGCCGCCTTCGCCGCGGCGCGCTTCTTCGCGTCGGCCTTGGCCTTCGCCGCGGCCTTCGCCTTGGCGGCGGCCTTGGCCTGGGCGTCCGCCTTGGCCTTCGCGTCGGCCTTCGCCTTCGCCGCGGCCGCGGCCGCGGCCTTGGCCTTGGCGGCGGCAGCGGCCTTCGCCTTCGCGTCGGCCTCCTGCTTGGCCTTCAGGCCGACGGTGGTCTGCTGCTCGTTGATGCTGGCCGCGAGGGCCTTCGCCTGCGGGCTGCTGGCGTTGTACGACCAGGCCACCTGCTGCGTACCGGAGAGAGCCTGCGGCTCGGTCTCGGTGGACCCGTTGCCGGGGACGAGGGAGAGGGTGAGCGCAGCGGCGCCCAGAGCGGCGACGCCGGCGATCATGGCCTTGTGGGTCTTCTTGAGACCACGACTGTGGCCAGGGGTGTTCGCAGACATAACGGACTACCTCTTCGAATCGCTGGGGGTCGCTCGCCGGGATGGCGTTGCGCCTGCTTCGGCGGCGACGGGGGCAATTCTTAGCGGCAGCAAAATCCTGTGGCAAAGGTGTGACGTACGATCCCGGGTAGTGGATCAGGGGCCCGTGCACGGACCACAGAAGCGCCCTAATGTCGGGCTCACCCCACCCTGCCCCCCGTTTACGCGTCCACTAGGGGACTTCGTAAGTGACCTGGGTCCTATGCGCGGGCTCACATCGGGCACATAACGAACTCACCAGGGGTTGCGTGAGCAATGCGCACGGTAAGTCCCCTCCTCCTGAAGGGGGACAGGGGCTCTCGGGCACTACGACCTAGGTCCCCGGTCCCCCTCCTTCGCGGTCTTCGGACGGATACGGACCGTCACGACCCGCCGGTACGGTGAACACATGAGCCATCGACCGAGCTCCGGCCTCGCCGCCGTGAGCACCGCCCTCCTGGCGATGAGCCGCCATCTGGAGGTCCGCGACGTCCTCAAGACGATCGTCGCCTCCGCCCGCGAGCTGCTCGACGCCGAGTACGCGGCCCTGGGCGTCCCCGACGACCACGGCGGCTTCTCCCAGTTCGTGGTCGACGGCGTCAGCGACGAGCAGTGGAAGGCGATCGGCCCGCTGCCCCGGCAGCACGGCATCCTCGCCGCGATGCTCCACAAGGCCGAACCCGAGCGGCTCGCCGACGTCCGCGAGGACCCCCGCTTCGGCGGCTGGCCGGACGCCCACCCCGAGATGTCCGACTTCCTCGGCCTGCCCGTCAGGGACGGCGACGAGATCCTGGGCGCCCTCTTCCTCGCCAACAAACGCTGCCCCAAGGAGACGGGAAGCTGTGGCTTCACCGCCGAGGACGAGGAACTCCTCTCGATCCTGGCCCAGCACGCGGCCATCGCCCTCACCAACGCCCGCCTGTACGAGCGCAGCCGCGAGCTGACCATCGCCGAGGAGCGCTCCCGCCTCGCCCACGAGCTGCACGACGCCGTCAGCCAGAAGCTCTTCTCGCTCCGGCTGACCGCCCAGGCCGCCGCCGCGCTCGTCGACCGCGACCCCGCCCGCGCCAAGGGCGAACTCCAGCAGGTCGCCGCGCTCGCCGCCGAGGCCGCCGACGAGCTGCGCGCCGCCGTCGTCGAGCTCCGCCCCGCCGCCCTCGACGAGGACGGCCTCGTCCACACCCTCCGTACCCACATCCAGGTCCTGGACCGCGCCCACACCGCCCGGGTCACCTTCGAGAGCCCCGGGACGCGCGCGCTGCCCGCCGCACAGGAGGAAGCCGTGCTCCGGGTCGCCCAGGAGGCCCTGCACAACGCCCTGCGGCACGCGGACGCGGAGCTCGTCACCGTCTCCCTCACCCGCGCGGGCCAGGGCGCGCGGCTCACCGTCACCGACGACGGAAAGGGATTCGACCCGCGTACGGTCCGCAAGGCGGGGCGCCACCTCGGCCTGGTCTCCATGCGGGACCGGGCGAGCGGCGTCGGCGGATCGCTCACCGTGACCTCGGCCAGTGGCGAGGGCACCACGATCGAGATGGAGGTTCCCGGTGGCTGACAGACAGATCCGTGTCCTGCTGGTCGACGACCACCAGGTCGTCCGCAGAGGCCTGCGCACCTTCCTGGAGGTGCAGGACGACATAGAGGTGGTGGGGGAGGCCTCCGACGGCGCCGAGGGCGTCGCCAGGGCCGAGGAGCTCCGCCCCGACGTGGTCCTCATGGACGTGAAGATGCCCGGTACGGACGGCATCGAGGCGCTGAAGCGGCTCCGCGAGCTCGACAACCCCGCGAAGGTCCTCGTCGTCACCAGCTTCACCGAGCAGCGGACGGTGGTCCCCGCGCTCCGCGCCGGCGCCTCCGGATACGTCTACAAGGACATCGACCCCGACGCGCTCGCGGGCGCGATCCGCTCCGTCCACGCGGGGCACGTCCTGCTCCAGCCCGAGGTCGCGGGCGCGCTCCTCGCCCAGGACGACTCCCACGGCGGTACGGGACGCGGCTCGACCCTCACGGAGCGCGAGCGCGAGGTGCTCGGACTGATCGCGGACGGCCGGTCCAACCGGGAGATCGCCCGCGCGCTCGTCCTCTCCGAGAAGACGGTCAAGACGCACGTCTCGAACATCCTCATGAAGCTCGACCTCGCGGACCGCACCCAGGCGGCCCTCTGGGCGGTCCGGCACGGCCTCACCAACTGACACGCCCCCCGCGCGCGCCGGGCGCACGACCGTTCAGTCCTTCATACCGTCGTGTGTATGTCCCCCGTTCGGCGCAACCTGCCGGGGAGCGCGGCGTTCTCCATGGCGTGCTGCGGCTGACCGGCCGCAGCGATGACCAGGAGGATGTACCAAGTGAAGAACCTCAAGAAGGCCGCTGCCCTCACCATGGTCGCCGGTGGCATCGTCGCCGCCGGCGCGGGTGTCGCCTCCGCCCACGGCGCCGAGGCCACGGGCAAGGCCCTCAACTCGCCGGGCGTCGCCTCCGGCAACCTGGTGCAGGTCCCGGTCCACGTCCCCGTGAACGTCTCCGGCAACACGGTCAACGTGATCGGCCTGCTCAACCCGGCCTTCGGCAACCACGCCCTCAACGGCTGACCGCCGCACAAACCAACCGGCCCCCGGACGATCCCCCGGGGGCCGGTCCCCTTTTTCGTACGCGGCCCTCGCACCGCTCGGCGCCGGGGCGCCTCCCGGGCTTCGGACCGCTGCGCCGGACTCCGTCCGCCGGCCAGGGCGACGGGTGTCGCCCGGGGTTCAGAACCCCCGGTCCCGCTCCCTCTCCTCCACATACGCGTTGTACGCGGCGACCTGCGCCCGCCGCGCCACCCGCTCCACCGGGCGCAGCGCGGCGCCCCGCGCCGCCATCTCCGACGCGCTCACCGCGCCCCCGTGCCCGTGGTCGTACGCCAGGTCCACCAGCAGCCCCACCCGCTGCGCCAGCTCAAGGACCCGCACCGCACGCGGCGGGTACCCCGGGGCGAGGACCTCACGCCCCACCTCCGCCCGCGCCCGGTAGGCCTCCCGGGCCGCGTCCGCCGTCGGGCCAGAGCCCGCCACGTCGAGCCGGGTCAGCACCGCCGTCGCGTCCCGCAGCGCCTCCGCCAGTTCCCGCTCGGCCTCGCCGAGCGACGGCACGTCCGCGGGCGGCGCCTGCCGCACCGCGAGACAGCGCCAGACCACCTCCACATGGACGTCACCCGCCGGCCCCGCCTCCGAGACCTCCGGCACGAGACCGTACGGCGCGCCGTAGCCCACCACCGCCTCCTCCGCCTCCAACGCACGCGCGTTGAAGTCCGGCGGTCCGCTCAGCCCCAGCGGATGCCCCGGCGCGGGCAGCGCCACCCGCCACCCGGTCACCCCGAGCCGCCGCAGCCGGCCCAGCGCGAGCGTCAGCCCCACCGGCCGCGCCTCACCCGGCAGCCCCTCGACGCGGTGCACCGCGTCCTCCCCGACAATGGCCAGCGCCGCCTCGTCCGGCGACACCGCCCCGGCCAGCAGGGCGTTGCCCCAAGCGGCCAGGCGTCCTGAGCGTGGTTCCGAAAGCATCCCCCAAGACTAGGGGGCGCACCGGGGACTCAAAGGAAGCCCTAGGGACCGGCCCGCTCCGTCGATAACGTAGGTTTTCCCCTGGACGCCGCGCCCATCGGCGCAAGGCGACGACACGACTCGACCGCAAGGGGAGACAACGCGCTCATGAGCGATGTACTGGAGCTGGTGGACGTATCCGTGGTCCGCGACGGACGGGCTCTGGTGGACGAGGTCTCCTGGTCGGTCAAGGAGGGCGAGCGCTGGGTGATCCTCGGACCCAACGGCGCCGGCAAGACCACCCTTCTGAACATCGCCTCCAGCTACCTCTTCCCCACCAAGGGCACCGCCCACATCCTGGGCGAGCAGCTCGGCGGCGTCGGCACCGACGTCTTCGAGCTCCGTCCCCGCATCGGCATGGCCGGCATCGCCATGGCGGAGAAGCTCCCCAAGCGCCAGACCGTCCTGGAGACCGTCCTCACCGCCGCGTACGGCATGACCGCCACCTGGCACGAGGACTACGACCCGGTCGACGAGCAGCGCGCCAAGGCCTTCCTCGACCGCCTCGGCATGAGCGAGTACCTGGACCGGAAGTTCGGCACCCTCTCCGAGGGCGAGCGCAAGCGCACCCTGATCGCCCGCGCGATGATGACCGACCCCGAGCTCCTCCTCCTCGACGAGCCCGCCGCCGGCCTCGACCTCGGCGGCCGCGAGGACCTCGTCCGCCGTCTCGGCCGCCTCGCCCGTGACCCGTACGCCCCCTCCATGATCATGGTCACCCACCATGTCGAGGAGATCGCGCCCGGCTTCACCCACGTCCTGATGATCCGTCAGGGCAAGGTGCTCGCGGCCGGTCCGGTGGAGATGGAGCTGACCTCCCGCAACCTCTCGCACTGCTTCGGCCTGCCGCTCGTCGTCGAGCGCGTCGGCGACCGCTGGACCGCCCACGGCCTGCCCCTGAAGTAGCGGACGAAGCGCCGGCGTCCCGCACAGCCGCCCGCACCCTGTCCCGGAGCACCCCACCCGCCCTACCATGACCATGTGGACATCGACGCATGGGTGTGGTGGCTGATCGGCGCGGTGGGGCTCGGCATTCCGCTGGTCCTGACCGCGATGCCCGAGTTCGGCATGTTCTCCGTCGGAGCGATCGCGGGTGCGGTGACCGCGGCCCTCGGCTTCGGCGTCGTCCCCCAGGTGCTCGTCTTCGTCGTGGTCTCGGTGGCGCTCGTCGCGGTGGTACGCCCGATCGCCGCCCGCCACCGCGACGGCAGACCTCAACTCGCCACCGGAATCGACGCCCTGAAAGGCCGTCAGGCCGTCGTCCTGGAACGGGTCGACAGCAACGGAGGCCGCATCAAGCTCGCCGGAGAGATCTGGTCCGCCCGCACGCTCGACATCGGACAGAGCTTCGAACCGGGCGAACAGGTCGACGTGGTGGACATCGACGGGGCGACCGCCGTCGTCATGTGACCGAACCTCGCCCATGACGCTCCGCCATCTGGGAAACTCGATCATCGAAAGCCACCCGGCAGACAACCGGCAGCGAAGGGCACGGGGAACACGATGTCATCAGTCATCATCGTCCTGATCATTCTGGTGGTGCTCGTCTTCATCGCCCTGATCAAGACGATCCAGGTCATTCCGCAGGCGAGCGCGGCGATCGTGGAGCGCTTCGGCCGCTACACCCGCACGCTCAACGCCGGACTGAACATCGTCGTCCCGTTCATCGACTCGATCCGCAACCGGATCGACCTGCGCGAGCAGGTCGTCCCGTTCCCGCCGCAGCCGGTGATCACCCAGGACAACCTCGTCGTGAACATCGACACGGTCATCTACTACCAGGTGACCGACGCGAGGGCCGCGACCTACGAGGTCGCCAGCTACATCCAGGCGATCGAGCAGCTCACCGTCACCACCCTGCGCAACATCATCGGCGGCATGGACCTGGAGCGGACCCTGACCTCCCGCGAGGAGATCAACGCGGCCCTCCGGGGCGTCCTCGACGAGGCCACCGGCAAGTGGGGCATCCGCGTCAACCGCGTCGAGCTCAAGGCCATCGAGCCGCCCACCTCCATCCAGGACTCGATGGAGAAGCAGATGCGCGCCGAGCGCGACAAGCGGGCCGCGATCCTCACCGCCGAGGGCACCCGCCAGTCCGCGATCCTCACCGCCGAGGGCGAGAAGCAGTCCGCGATCCTGCGCGCCGAGGGTGAGTCCAAGGCCGCCGCCCTGCGCGCCGAGGGCGAGGCCCAGGCCGTCCGCACGGTCTTCGAGGCCATCCACGCCGGCGACCCGGACCAGAAGCTGCTCTCCTACCAGTACCTCCAGATGCTCCCGAAGATCGCCGAGGGCGACGCCAACAAGCTCTGGATCGTGCCCAGCGAGATCGGCGACGCCCTGAAGGGCCTCTCGGGCGCCTTCGGCAACAAGGACGGCAGCGTCCCCGGCTTCAACACCAAGGCCGCAGGGCCCGAAAGGCGAGACGAACCGCCGGTTGACTGACACGTACACGTAATTCTCGTGCATGATCGGTGCGAGCCCCTCGACCCCGACGACCTCAGGGCGGGGAGGCGACTCACTGACCATGTAAGGAGATGGCGTTGTCCATCTGGGAAGCCCTGGCGGTCTTCGCCGCCGGCATCGGCGCCGGCACCATCAACACCATCGTCGGATCGGGAACGCTCCTCACGTTCCCGGTCCTTCTCGCGACCGGACTGCCCCCGATCACCGCGAACGTCTCCAACGCCCTCGGACTCGTCCCCGGCTCCATCAGCGGAGCCATCGGCTACCGGGCCGAACTCAAGGGCCAGAAGCGCCGCATCATCCGCCTCGGCGGCGTCGCCCTCATCGGCGGCCTGATCGGCGCGATCCTGCTCCTCGCACTGCCGTCCGACGCCTTCGACGCGATCGTTCCGGTCCTCATCGGCCTCGCGCTCGTCCTGGTCCTCCTCCAGCCCCGGATCTCCGCCGCCGTCAAGCGCCGCCGCGAACAGACCGGCACCGAGGCCCACCCCGACGGCGGCCCCGCCCTCCTCGTCGGCCTCCTCCTCGCCAGCATGTACGGCGGATACTTCGGCGCCGCCCAAGGGGTGCTCTACCTCTCCCTGATGGGCCTGCTGCTCCACGACACCCTGCAGCGGATCAACGCCGTCAAGAACATCCTCGGCGCCCTCGTCAACGGCGTCGCCGCCGTCTTCTTCCTCTTCGTCGCCGAGTTCGACTGGACGGCCGTGCTGCTCATCGCCGTCGGCTCCACCATCGGCGGCCAGATCGGCGCCAAGGTCGGCCGCAAGCTGTCGCCCACCGTCCTGCGCGGAGTGATCATCGCCGTAGGCGTCATCGCCATCCTCCAACTGACGCTCCGCTAGGCCCCGTCGGCCGGAACGACGGAGGGGCCCGCCTCCCCACACCGGGGGAGGCGGGCCCTTCCGTACGAGCAGGGCGAGCCAGGGTTACGCGGCCGCCTTCGACAGCCACTCCGGGAGCTCGGAGCGCTCGCTGGCCCGCATCGCGAGCAGCATCGCGTCCGCCGGCGTCGGCTCGAACGGCTGGAACAGCAGCGGCATCCCCGCCTGCTCCGGCGTCCGGGCAGCCTTGCGGTGGTTGTCCTCGGCGCACGAGGCGACCGTGTTCAGCCAGCTGTCCCCACCGCCCTGGGCACGCGGCACCACGTGGTCGACGGTCGTCGCCCGCCGCCCGCAGTACGCGCACCGGTGCTGGTCCCGCACGAGGACCCCCCTCCTCGACCACGGTGCCTGTCTTCGGAACGGCACCCGGACGTACCGGCAGAGCCTGATCACCCGCGGCACCGGAAGATCGACGGCCGCACCTCGCACCCGCAGATCGGGATGGGCGTGCTCGACGACGGCCTTGTCCGTCAGGACAAGCACCACCGCACGGTTGAGAGAGACCGTCGACAGCGGCTCGAAGCTCGCGTTGAGTACCAGCGTGTCCCGCATTGTGCCCACCTCCCGTGTGCAGGCCCGGCCCCGGAGCGGGGCGGTGGGGCCTGGATCAACGATGGCCGGGCCGGCCGGGGTCGGACAACGCAATATTTCCCGCGCAACAAAAGATGCCCGCTTCTGATCTCTCCAAGACCAGAAGCGGGCAAACAACAAACGAACGATCAGACCGCCGCAGGAGCCGCGTACTCACCGATCAACTGGGCACGCCCCAGCGTGTGGAACCGCAGGTTGAAGCCGACCGCCGCGGGCGACACATCGCCGTCGGGACCGAGCTTCTCGCTGTCCACCGCGTACACCGTGAACACATAGCGGTGCTGCTCACCCGCCGGGGGAGCGGCACCGCCGAAGTCCTTCGAGCCGTAGTCGTTCCGGACGTGCACGGCCCCGGCCGGCAGCCCCTCGAACGATCCCGACCCGGCACCGGCGGGCAGCTCGGTCACCGACACCGGGATGTCGAACAGCACCCAGTGCCAGAACCCGCTGCCCGTCGGGGCGTCCGGGTCGAAGCAGGTGACGGCGAAGCTCTTCGTCTCCGCCGGGAACCCCTCCCAGCGCAGCTGCGGCGAGGTGTTCCCCGCCGCGTACACCTGCGCGTCCTTCAGGACCCCGCCCGGCGCGATGTCGTCGCTCACCACCGTGAACGCCGCCACCGGCGGATGGAAGTCATGCGGGAGCGGCGCCCTCTTGCCCTCGGACACGTCGAACCTCCGTATCGCCCGTACTGCCTCAGCAGCCTTTACGGGCCCGAGCCTAGAGCCAGTTGCGACGGCCGCCGACCTCGGCGAGCCACTGGTTCAGGTAAGCCGCCCAGTCGGTGGTGTGGAAGTCGTGCAGACCCACCTTGAAGGCGCGGAACGAGTCGCTGCCCTCACCGAACAGACCCGGCTTCTTGTCCATCTCCAGGACGACGTCCATCTCACGGTCGTCCGCGACGAAGCTGACCTCGACCTGGTTCAGACCCCGGTACTGCTGCGGCGCGAAGAACTCGATCTCCTGGTAGAAGGGCAGCTTCTGCCGCGTCCCCCGGATGTGCCCGCGCTCCATGTCCGCGCTCTTGAAACGGAAGCCCAGCTGGAGGAAGGCGTCCAGGATCGCCTGCTGCGCCGGCAGCGGGTGCACGTTGACCGGGTCCAGGTCACCGGAGTCCACCGCGCGGGCGATCTCCAGCTCGGTGGTCACACCGATGTTCATGCCACGCAGCTGCTGCCCGGAGACCGAGGTCACCGGCGTCTCCCACGGGATCTCCAGACCGAACGGCACCACGTGCACCGCGCCGGCCTTCACCTCGAAGGCGCCGCCCAGACGGACCTTGACGAACTCGATGTCCTGCTTGTGCTCCTGGTCGCCGCCCTCGACCTCGACCCGCGCCTGCAGGCCGACGGAGAGCCCCTCGATCTGCTGGTCGACATTGCCGCCCTGGATCCGGACCTCACCCTGGACGACACCGCCCGGAACCACGTTCTCCTCGGTGAGCACCGTCTCCACGGTGGCCCCACCGGCACCCAGGCTCGCGAGCAGCTTCTTGAATCCCATGACCTTCACTCCTTCTCAGTCCTGACCCCTACATACGCGCGACGACCGTAGTCGGTTCCCCACCGGACCCCCACTACGCTCGGGCGCCATGAGCGAGAGCCCCGACCGTACGCCGCTCCCACGGACCTTCTTCGACCGCCCGGTCCTCGACGTGGCACCCGACCTCCTCGGCCGCACACTCGTCCGCCGTTCACCCGGGGGAGTGATGGAACTGCGTCTGACGGAGGTGGAGGCGTACGCCGGCGCGATCGACCCCGGCTCGCACGCCTTCCGGGGCCGTACGGCACGCAACGCCGTCATGTTCGGCCCGCCCGGGCACGCGTACGTCTACTTCACCTACGGCATGTGGCACTGCCTCAACCTGGTGTGCGGCCCCGAGGGCGAGGCGAGCGGCGTACTGCTCCGAGCGGGCGAAATCCTGCGGGGCGCCGAGCAGGCCCGTCCCCGCCGTCGCTCGGCCCGGTACGACCGCGAGCTGGCCAAGGGCCCCGCCCGCCTGGCCACGGCCCTGGACATCGGCCTCTCCCTGAACGGCACCGACACGTGCGCCGGCCCCGACGCCCCCCTCACCCTCCTCACCGGCACCCCACCCGCCCCCGACCACATCCGCAACGGCCCCCGCACGGGAGTCGGCGGCGACGGCGCCCCGCACCCCTGGCGCTTCTGGATCGACCAGGACCCGACGGTGAGTCCGTATCGTCCTCATACGCCCCGGAGGCGCACACTTGACGCAGGACGTCCGACCGCCTAACGTAGCCCGAGCAGCTGGTTACGGGCCTGCTTGTTCAAGCACCCCGCAGCTGCCACCCACTACTCAAGACGACTCCCCAGCAGGGGCTTATTTCGGCATGCCGGAATTCGAATTCGATTGCTCGATTATGAGTCGCCGAAGAAGTCAGCTAATGTAGTGAACACGCCGAAAGGCAAAAGGCAGCCAACAGGCCACCGGATGCAAACTCCGAACCGGAAACGGAACGGAAAACGATCTGGTAAGGTTGGAAACACGAAGGGAAGCCCGGAGGAAAGCCCGAGAGGGTGAGTACAAAGGAAGCGTCCGTTCCTTGAGAACTCAACAGCGTGCCAAAAATCAACGCCAGATTAGTTGATACCCCGTCCATCTTCGGATGGCGAGGTTCCTTTGAAAGTCCTGCCGGCCCTTGTGGCGGGTAGGCAACATACACAGCGAGGACGCTGTGGACAGTCGGCCTTATTCCGGCCTGACTGTCCCGCTCAACGCGAGTGTCACCCGCGCTTCTAGTAAGCACAGTCGGGAAAACATTCACGGAGAGTTTGATCCTGGCTCAGGACGAACGCTGGCGGCGTGCTTAACACATGCAAGTCGAACGATGAAGCCCTTCGGGGTGGATTAGTGGCGAACGGGTGAGTAACACGTGGGCAATCTGCCCTTCACTCTGGGACAAGCCCTGGAAACGGGGTCTAATACCGGATAACACCGGCTTCCGCATGGGAGCTGGTTGAAAGCTCCGGCGGTGAAGGATGAGCCCGCGGCCTATCAGCTTGTTGGTGGGGTAATGGCCTACCAAGGCGACGACGGGTAGCCGGCCTGAGAGGGCGACCGGCCACACTGGGACTGAGACACGGCCCAGACTCCTACGGGAGGCAGCAGTGGGGAATATTGCACAATGGGCGAAAGCCTGATGCAGCGACGCCGCGTGAGGGATGACGGCCTTCGGGTTGTAAACCTCTTTCAGCAGGGAAGAAGCGAAAGTGACGGTACCTGCAGAAGAAGCGCCGGCTAACTACGTGCCAGCAGCCGCGGTAATACGTAGGGCGCAAGCGTTGTCCGGAATTATTGGGCGTAAAGAGCTCGTAGGCGGCTTGTCACGTCGGGTGTGAAAGCCCGGGGCTTAACCCCGGGTCTGCATCCGATACGGGCAGGCTAGAGTGTGGTAGGGGAGATCGGAATTCCTGGTGTAGCGGTGAAATGCGCAGATATCAGGAGGAACACCGGTGGCGAAGGCGGATCTCTGGGCCATTACTGACGCTGAGGAGCGAAAGCGTGGGGAGCGAACAGGATTAGATACCCTGGTAGTCCACGCCGTAAACGTTGGGAACTAGGTGTTGGCGACATTCCACGTCGTCGGTGCCGCAGCTAACGCATTAAGTTCCCCGCCTGGGGAGTACGGCCGCAAGGCTAAAACTCAAAGGAATTGACGGGGGCCCGCACAAGCAGCGGAGCATGTGGCTTAATTCGACGCAACGCGAAGAACCTTACCAAGGCTTGACATATACCGGAAAGCATTAGAGATAGTGCCCCCCTTGTGGTCGGTATACAGGTGGTGCATGGCTGTCGTCAGCTCGTGTCGTGAGATGTTGGGTTAAGTCCCGCAACGAGCGCAACCCTTGTCCTGTGTTGCCAGCATGCCCTTCGGGGTGATGGGGACTCACAGGAGACCGCCGGGGTCAACTCGGAGGAAGGTGGGGACGACGTCAAGTCATCATGCCCCTTATGTCTTGGGCTGCACACGTGCTACAATGGCCGGTACAAAGAGCTGCGATGCCGCGAGGCGGAGCGAATCTCAAAAAGCCGGTCTCAGTTCGGATTGGGGTCTGCAACTCGACCCCATGAAGTCGGAGTTGCTAGTAATCGCAGATCAGCATTGCTGCGGTGAATACGTTCCCGGGCCTTGTACACACCGCCCGTCACGTCACGAAAGTCGGTAACACCCGAAGCCGGTGGCCCAACCCCTTGTGGGAGGGAGCTGTCGAAGGTGGGACTGGCGATTGGGACGAAGTCGTAACAAGGTAGCCGTACCGGAAGGTGCGGCTGGATCACCTCCTTTCTAAGGAGCACAGCACCGATTGCAGGCAAATGTTCTGCACGGTCAGCTCATGGGTGGAACGTTGATTAGTTGGCACAGTCTCTCTCCGAGAAATCGTTAGTACTGCTTCGGCGTGGAAAACGAGCTTCGAGGAACGGACTGTGCTTGGCACGTTGTTGGGTATCTGAGGGTACGGCCGTAAGGTTTGTATCTTCGCGATGCCGGCCCCAGTGAACTCATCTGCTTGTCGGGTGGGGTGATGGGTGGCTGGTCGTTGCTTGAGAACTACACAGTGGACGCGAGCATCTGTGGCCAAGTTTTTAAGGGCGCACGGTGGATGCCTTGGCACCAGGAACCGATGAAGGACGTGGGAGGCCACGATAGTCCCCGGGGAGCCGTCAACCAGGCTTTGATCCGGGGGTTTCCGAATGGGGAAACCCGGCAGTCGTCATGGGCTGTCACCCATGCCTGAACACATAGGGCATGTGGAGGGAACGAGGGGAAGTGAAACATCTCAGTACCCTCAGGAAGAGAAAACAACCGTGATTCCGGGAGTAGTGGCGAGCGAAACCGGATGAGGCCAAACCGTATGCGTGTGATACCCGGCAGGGGTTGCGCATGCGGGGTTGTGGGATCTCTCTTTCACAGTCTGCCGGCTGTGAGACGAGTCAGAAACCGTTGATGTAGGCGAAGGACATGCGAAAGGTCCGGCGTAGAGGGTAAGACCCCCGTAGCTGAAACATTAACGGCTCGTTTGAGAGACACCCAAGTAGCACGGGGCCCGAGAAATCCCGTGTGAATCTGGCGGGACCACCCGCTAAGCCTAAATATTCCCTGGTGACCGATAGCGGATAGTACCGTGAGGGAATGGTGAAAAGTACCGCGGGAGCGGAGTGAAATAGTACCTGAAACCGTGTGCCTACAAGCCGTGGGAGCGTCGCTCATTGAGTTTACTCAATGGGTCGTGACTGCGTGCCTTTTGAAGAATGAGCCTGCGAGTTTGCGGTGCGTTGCGAGGTTAACCCGTGTGGGGAAGCCGTAGCGAAAGCGAGTCCGAATAGGGCGATTCAGTAGCGCGCTCAAGACCCGAAGCGGAGTGATCTAGCCATGGGCAGGTTGAAGCGGAGGTAAGACTTCGTGGAGGACCGAACCCACCAGGGTTGAAAACCTGGGGGATGACCTGTGGTTAGGGGTGAAAGGCCAATCAAACTCCGTGATAGCTGGTTCTCCCCGAAATGCATTTAGGTGCAGCGTCGTGTGTTTCTTGCCGGAGGTAGAGCACTGGATAGGCGATGGGCCCTACCGGGTTACTGACCTTAGCCAAACTCCGAATGCCGGTAAGTGAGAGCACGGCAGTGAGACTGTGGGGGATAAGCTCCATGGTCGAGAGGGAAACAGCCCAGAGCATCGACTAAGGCCCCTAAGCGTACGCTAAGTGGGAAAGGATGTGGAGTCGCAGAGACAACCAGGAGGTTGGCTTAGAAGCAGCCACCCTTGAAAGAGTGCGTAATAGCTCACTGGTCAAGTGATTCCGCGCCGACAATGTAGCGGGGCTCAAGCGTACCGCCGAAGTCGTGTCATTGCAGCAATAGGGCCAACGCCCGCTGTGATGGGTAGGGGAGCGTCGTGTGCCGGGTGAAGCAGCCGCGGAAGCGAGTTGTGGACGGTTCACGAGTGAGAATGCAGGCATGAGTAGCGATACACACGTGAGAAACGTGTGCGCCGATTGACTAAGGGTTCCTGGGTCAAGCTGATCTGCCCAGGGTAAGTCGGGACCTAAGGCGAGGCCGACAGGCGTAGTCGATGGACAACCGGTTGATATTCCGGTACCCGCTTTGAAACGCCCAATATCGAGCCCATTAATGCTAAGGCCGTGAAGCCGTTCCGGACCCTTCGGGGAAAGGAAAGTGGTGGAGCCGCTGACCCAAGGTGGTAGTAGGTAAGCGATGGGGTGACGCAGGAAGGTAGTCCAACCCGGGCGGTGGTAGTCCCGGGGTAAGGGTGTAGGGCGTTGTCCAGGTAAATCCGGACAGCACATAGCCTGAGACCTGATGCCGAGCCGATTGTGGTGAAGTGGATGATCCTATGCTGTCGAGAAAAGCCTCTAGCGAGTTTCATGGCGGCCCGTACCCTAAACCGACTCAGGTGGTCAGGTAGAGAATACCGAGGCGTTCGGGTGAACTATGGTTAAGGAACTCGGCAAAATGCCCCCGTAACTTCGGGAGAAGGGGGGCCACGTCTGGTGATCGGATTTACTCCGTGAGCTGGGGGTGGCCGCAGAGACCAGCGAGAAGCGACTGTTTACTAAAAACACAGGTCCGTGCGAAGCCGTAAGGCGATGTATACGGACTGACGCCTGCCCGGTGCTGGAACGTTAAGGGGACCGGTTAGCTCTGTTTCGACAGGGCGAAGCTGAGAACTTAAGCGCCAGTAAACGGCGGTGGTAACTATAACCATCCTAAGGTAGCGAAATTCCTTGTCGGGTAAGTTCCGACCTGCACGAATGGCGTAACGACTTCTCGACTGTCTCAACCATAGGCCCGGTGAAATTGCACTACGAGTAAAGATGCTCGTTTCGCGCAGCAGGACGGAAAGACCCCGGGACCTTTACTACAGTTTGATATTGGTGTTCGGTTCGGCTTGTGTAGGATAGGTGGGAGACTTTGAAGCCGTGACGCCAGTCATGGTGGAGTCGCCGTTGAAATACCACTCTGGTCGTGCTGGATGTCTAACCTCGGTCCGTGATCCGGATCAGGGACAGTGTCTGATGGGTAGTTTAACTGGGGCGGTTGCCTCCCAAAGGGTAACGGAGGCGCCCAAAGGTTCCCTCAGCCTGGTTGGCAATCAGGTGTTGAGTGTAAGTGCACAAGGGAGCTTGACTGTGAGACCGACGGGTCGAGCAGGGACGAAAGTCGGGACTAGTGATCCGGCGGTGGCTTGTGGAAGCGCCGTCGCTCAACGGATAAAAGGTACCCCGGGGATAACAGGCTGATCTTCCCCAAGAGTCCATATCGACGGGATGGTTTGGCACCTCGATGTCGGCTCGTCGCATCCTGGGGCTGGAGTCGGTCCCAAGGGTTGGGCTGTTCGCCCATTAAAGCGGTACGCGAGCTGGGTTTAGAACGTCGTGAGACAGTTCGGTCCCTATCCGCTGCGCGCGCAGGAATATTGAGAAGGGCTGTCCCTAGTACGAGAGGACCGGGACGGACGAACCTCTGGTGTGCCAGTTGTCCTGCCAAGGGCATGGCTGGTTGGCTACGTTCGGGAGGGATAACCGCTGAAAGCATCTAAGCGGGAAGCCTGCTTCGAGATGAGTATTCCCACCTCCTTGAGAGGGTAAGGCTCCCAGTAGACGACTGGGTTGATAGGCCGGATGTGGAAGCCCAGTAATGGGTGGAGCTGACCGGTACTAATAGGCCGAGGGCTTGTCCTCAGTTGCTCGCGTCCACTGTGTTAGTTCTGAAGCAACGAACGGTTGCTGGTTTCTAGAGCTAGAACATAACTACAGAGTGTGCTTGTTCGCTCGAAACCGATAGGGTTTCGGTGGTCATAGCGTTAGGGAAACGCCCGGTTACATTCCGAACCCGGAAGCTAAGCCTTTCAGCGCCGATGGTACTGCAGGGGGGACCCTGTGGGAGAGTAGGACGCCGCCGAACAATTCTTCAGGACCCCTGGTCCCAGCGTTCACGCTGGGACCAGGGGTCCTTTTGTTTTTTGCTTGACCTTTTCCGATGCGCGGCCGAGTGCCGGCTGCGCGAGAATGACTGCAGTACCCGAAGACAGGAGTCACGTCGATGTCCACCAACTCTCCCGACGACCGTCCGGAGCGCGAGCCGCGTCGCAGGGACGGTGCCGGCGCCGGCGGTGACCGGGGCGGCTTCCGTGGTCCGCGCCGTGACGACAACCGCGGTGGCGACAACCGTGGGGGTGGCTTCCGTCGCGACGACAACCGTGGTGGTGACAACCGCGGTGGTGGCGGCGGTTTCCGCCGTGACGACCGTGGCGGCGACAATCGCGGCGGTGGTTTCCGTCGCGACGACAACCGTGGTGGTGACAACCGTGGTGGCGGCGGTGGGTTCCGTCGTGACGATCGCGGTGGTGACAACCGCGGTGGTGGCGGCTTCCGTCGCGATGACCGTGGTGGCGACAACCGTGGCGGTGGCGGCGGTGGCTTCCGTCGTGACGACCGTCCCTCGTCGTTCCGTCGTGATGACCGGCCTTCGTTCCCGCGTGACGACCGCGGTGGCGACAACCGCGGTGGCGGTTTCCGTCGCGACGACAACCGTGGTGGTGACAACCGTGGTGGCGGCGGGTTCCGTCGCGACGACAACCGTGGTGGTGACAACCGCGGTGGTGGTGGCGGCTTCCGTCGTGACGACCGTGGTGGCGACAACCGTGGCGGTGGCGGCGGTGGCTTCCGTCGTGACGACCGTCGTGACGAGCGTCCCTCGTCGTTCCGTCGTGATGACCGGCCGTCGTACCCGCAGCGTGACGACCGTGGTGGCGACAACCGCGGTGGTGGCGGCGGTGGCTTCCGCCGTGACGACCGTGGCGGCGACAACCGTGGCGGTGGCTTCCGTCGCGACGACAACCGTGGTGGTGACAACCGCGGTGGCGGCGGTGGGTTCCGTCGCGATGACCGTGGTGGTGACAACCGCGGTGGTGGTGGCGGCTTCCGTCGTGACGACCGTGGTGGCGACAACCGTGGCGGTGGCGGCGGTGGCTTCCGTCGTGACGACCGTCGTGACGAGCGTCCCTCGTCGTTCCGTCGGGACGACCGGCCGTCGTACCCGCAGCGTGACGACCGCGGTGGCGACAACCGCGGCGGTGGCGGCGGTGGCTTCCGCCGTGACGACCGTCGTGACGAGCGTCCTTCGTCGTTCCGTCGTGATGACCGGCCCTCGTACCCGCAGCGTGACGACCGCGGTGGCGACAACCGTGGCGGTGGCGGCGGTGGCTTCCGTCGTGACGACCGTCGGGACGAGCGTCCCTCGTCGTTCCGTCGGGACGACAACCGCGGTGGCGGCGGTTTCCGCCGGGACGACCGTGGCGGTGGCTTCCGTCGGGACGACCGCGGGGGCGACAGCCGTGGCGGGTTCCGGGGTCGGGACGACCGGGGTGGGTCGTACGGCGGGCGTCGTGACGACCGCGAGCGGAGCGACCGTGCGCCCATCAAGCGTCTGCCGATCCCGCCGGAGGTCACCGGTGAGGAGATCGACCCGGACGTGCGTCAGGAGCTCATGAGCCTGCCCAAGGGGCTCGCCGAGGACGTCTCGCGCAACCTCGTCATGATCGCTCAGCTGATCGACGAGGACCCGGAGAAGGCCTACGAGTACTCGCGGGTCGCTCTGCGGCTCGCCTCACGTGTCGCCGCCGTGCGCGAGGCCGCCGGCTTCGCCGCGTACGCGACGCAGAAGTACTCCGAGGCGCTGGCCGAGTTCCGTGCCGCCCGCCGGATGAGCGGTGGCGTCGAGCTGTGGCCCGTCATGGCCGACTGCGAGCGCGGTCTCAACCGTCCCGAGCGTGCGCTCGCGATGGCCGGTGAGCCCGAGGTGCAGAAGCTGGACAAGGCCGGACAGGTCGAGATGCGGCTCGTGGCCGCCGGCGCCCGCCGCGACCTGGGTCAGCTCGACGCGGCCATCGTGACGCTGCAGAGCCCCGAGCTCGCTTCCAGCGCCGTTCACCCGTGGACCGCGCGACTGCGGTACGCGTACGCCGACGCGCTGCTCGCCGCCGGCCGTGAGCGCGAGGCGCGCGAGTGGTTCGCCAAGGCTCTGGAGTCCGACAAGGACGGGGCCACGGACGCCTCGGACCGGCTGGCCGAGATGGACGGTGTCGAGTTCGTCGACGCGTTCGACGAGGACGAGGACGAGCCGGAGGCGGAGTCGGACGACATCGTCGACGTCGATGCCGATGTCGATCGTGATGTCGATCTCGACGACGAGGACGACGACTTCGACGAGGACGACAGTGACGACAGCGTCGGCGACAAGAGCTGACTCGGTTGACATGTGAGAAGGGCGGCACCCACAGGGTGCCGCCCTTCTGCGTTTCCGGGGTGCTGTTTCCGGGGTGCTCTCAGTCCAGCGCCAGGCTTCTCAGGACCAGGCCCGTCGCCGGCTTCGGGCCGAAGGAGGTCGACTTGCGGGGCATCGTGACGCCCTGGCGGGCCAGGTCCCGTACGACCTCCTCGCGTACCGGGTGCATGAGGACCGCCGTACCGCCGCGGCGTTCCGCCTGCTCGACCGCGGCCGCAGTGTCGTGGATGTAGGCGATGTCCTCGGGGGCGTCCGGGATGTGCCAGACGTGCTCCAGGAGGGTGGAGTGCAGGACCGTCGCGTCCAGGGTGCGCCAGGCCTCGGGGCGGTCCGTGCGGATCGTACGGTCGAGGAGGGCGGGGTCCGGGCGGTCGACGAGATGGAAGCCGCCGTCTCCGGCCAGGAGGAAGGCGTTGCCTTCGGTCGTGGCCTCCGCGAGGGCCTCCAGGGCCGTCGCCAGGGGGCGCTCGACGCGGCGGACCCGGAACGAGCCGTCCAGGGCCGCGAGGGCGTCGGCGACCGGCAGGCGGTTGAGGAGACGATGGATCGCGCGGACCCGCAGGGGGTAGCGGGCGGTGTCGATGAGGAGGACCAGGCCGTAGTTCCAGGGGCCCGGAGAGGGGTGCTCCTCGCGGAGGCGGAGGTAGGTGGCCCAGCGGTGGTGGCCGTCGGCGATGAGGGCCTGGTGGCGGCCGAGCTCGGCGGCGACGGCGGCCTGCTCGGCCGGGTCGGTCACCGACCAGAGGCGGTGGCGGAAGCCGTCCTCCGTGGTGGTGGCGAGCAACGGGGGGCGCTGGACCGTGCGTTCGACGACCTCGCCCGCGCCGTCGCCGTCGCCGACGTACGTGAGGAGCAGGGGCTCCAGATTGGCCGCGGTGGTCCGCATCAGGGCGGCGCGGTCCTCGACCACGTGCGGCATGACGTCCTCGTGGGGGAGGACGACCCCCTCGGCCGGGGTGGAGAGCTCCAGGGCCCCGATGATGCCGCGCTGGAGGATGCCGTCGCCGTGCTGCTCGTACACGTAGAGCGCGGGCTCCGGGTCCGGGGCGAGGACGCCGTCCGCGAGCCAGCGGTCGAGGGTGACGGCGGCCTTGCGGTGGCGGGTGCCGGCGGTGATCGCCTGGGGGAGGATCAGCCGGACGATGTTGTGGGGGTCGGCCGACTCGAGATGGAGGAGTCCGTCAGGTCGGACGACGACGTCGTAGGGGGGAGACGTCACGGCGGCGAGGCTGCCGACCCGTTCGGGGACGTATCGGAGCCCGCGGAACGGCGTCAGGCGCAGGCCCGCCGCGTCGTCGCGGACGTCATCGGCCGCGTGACCTGAGGTGTTCATCTCGTCATCGTATGTGGGCGGTGGCCATGAGCGATGATCGGGGGAGCGGGGGAATCACCCGGTGATGCGAGGAGTGTGCGGTGACGGTGCGGAACGGCCAGGGGCAGCAGGGCGTCGGCAGGAATCGGCCGGGCGGCAGCGCGGTGGCGCTGAGCGAGGCGTACGACACGGCGCTGCTCGACCTGGACGGTGTCGTGTACGCGGGCGGGGAGGCCGTTCCGTACGCCGTCGAGGCGCTCGGGGTCGCCCGGGCCGGCGGGATGCACCTGGCGTACGTCACCAACAACGCGCTGCGGACGCCCGACGCGGTGGCCGGGCATCTTACGGAACTCGGCGTGCCTACCGAGGCCGGTGACGTGATCACCTCGGCGCAGGCGGTGGCCCGGCTGATCGCCGACGACGTGCCGCCCGGCTCCCGGGTGCTCGTCATCGGCGGCGAGGGGCTGCGCGTGGCGCTGCGCGAGCGCGGCCTGGTGCCGGTGGACTCGGCCGAGGACGGGCCGGTGGCGGTCGTGCAGGGGTACGGCGGGCCCGAGATGCCGTGGGGGCGGTTCGCGGAGGCGAGCTACGCGGTGGCGAGGGGGCTTCCCTGGTACGCCTCGAACACCGACCTGACGATTCCCGGGGCGCGGGGCATCGGGCCGGGGAACGGGGCGGCGGTGGAGGTCGTACGGATCGCCACGGGCGGCCGTGTGGAACCGAAGGTCGCCGGGAAGCCGCTGCCGCCGATGCACCGGGAGACGGTGCTGCGGACGGGGGCGCGGCGGCCGCTGGTGGTGGGGGACCGGCTGGACACGGACATCGAGGGGGCGTTCAACGGCGGGGTGGACTCGCTGCTCGTCCTGACCGGTGTGACGGACGTGGCGCAGCTGCTGCGTGCGGTGCCGGAGCACCGGCCGACGTATGTGGACGCCGATCTGAGGGGGCTGCTCGTGGGGCAGCCGGAGGTCGTCGCGGAGGCGGACGGGAGCTTCGTGTGCGGGGGCGTGCGGGCCTCGGTGAGCGGGGGCGAGCTGGTGCTCGACGGGCCGGTGGAGGCGGTGGCCGGGGCGGTGGATCCCATGGACCTCATGGACGCCGTGCGGGCGCTGTGCGGGGCCGCCTGGTCGGCGGCCGACGCCGTGGGCGGCGGGGTGCCGGACGCGGGGAAGGCGCTGGCGCGGCTCGGGCTCTGAAATTGGGTAGGCTAACCTAACTTCATTGGGGTTGAGGGCACGGGAGTACGGGCATGGATGGTCGGCAGCAGCGGCTGAGCGCGGAATCGGTCACCCTGGCGTACGAGCAGCGGGTCATCGCCCGCGATCTGTCCGTCGAGATCCCCGACAACTCCTTCACCGTCATCGTCGGGCCGAACGCCTGCGGCAAGTCCACCCTGCTCCGCGCCCTCTCCCGGATGCTGAAGCCCAGCCAGGGGCGGGTCCTGCTCGACGGGCAGTCGATCCACTCGCTGCCCGCCAAGAAGGTCGCCAAGACCCTCGGCCTGCTGCCCCAGACCTCCGTGGCACCCGACGGCATCACCGTCGCCGACCTCGTCGCCCGTGGTCGCTACCCGCACCAGGGGCTGCTGCGCCAGTGGTCCCCGGAGGACGAGCGCATCACCCGGGAGTCCATGGAGGCGACCGGTGTCGCCGAACTGGCCGAGCGGTACGTCGACGAGCTCTCCGGCGGTCAGCGCCAGCGCGTCTGGATCGCCATGGCGCTCGCCCAGCAGACCCCGCTGCTGCTGCTCGACGAGCCGACGACGTACCTCGACATCCAGCACCAGATCGACGTCCTCGACCTGTGCGCCGAACTGCACGAGACCCAGGGCCGGACACTCGTCGCCGTGCTCCACGACCTCAACCACGCGGCCCGGTACGCGACCCATCTCATCGCCGTCCGGGACGGCGAGGTGGTCGCCGAGGGCCCGCCGTCCGAGGTCGTGACCGCCGAGCTGGTCGAGCGGGTCTTCGGGCTGCGCTGCCAGGTCATCGACGACCCCGAGACGGGGACGCCGTTGGTCGTCCCGGCCGGGCGCAAGGCCCGCGTCCCGCGGCCCGCCACGGCTTCGCCGGAGCCCGTCCTGCGCAAGTGAGCCGGAGGCGTGAGCCAGTGGGCTAGAGGAGGGAGCGGAGGCGCAGCAGGTCGCGGAAGCCCGCCTCCAGTCTGACCCGGCCCGAGGCCCAGGCCTTCGCGAAGTTCAGGTCGCCGCCCACCATCGACACCAGGTCGTCGCCCGTCATCGCCAGCCGGATCTGCGCCTTGGCCGGCGGCGGGCCTGCCACCGTGGACTCGACCTCGATCCGGCCGTCCGCGAGGCGGCCCGTGAACGTGGTGTCCAGATCGGTGACGTGGCAGCTCAGGGTGCGGTCGAGCGCGGCCGCGCCGCGCACGTCGCCGTTCGCCCGCGCGAGGTTGTCCGAGAGTGTGTCGAGTGCGTCGCGGCACTCCGTGATCGTCGCCATCGCCGTCGACCGTACCCCAGGGGTTCGCGGTAGCGTCGGGAGCATGAACGACGCGATGCCCGAGCCCGCGGGCGCGAGGTCCGTACCGGAGTCCGTGGACGCGGCGGCTCCGGAGGCTGCCCACGAGCCCGCAGGAGCCTCGCCGCTCGGGGTCGAGCGGGAGCTCACCGGGCACCCCGGCGTCGACGTCCACCTGGCGCGTCTCGCCGAGGTGGACCACCTCCCGGCGGACGGACACCTGGAGGTGTACGAGGATGTACACCGTGGACTGCGTGCC
This sequence comes from Streptomyces sp. NBC_00250, assembly GCF_036192275.1. Lineage (NCBI taxonomy): Bacteria > Bacillati > Actinomycetota > Actinomycetes > Kitasatosporales > Streptomycetaceae > Streptomyces > Streptomyces sp. NBC_00250. The sequence goes on from NZ_CP108088.1 coordinate 7,026,153, forward strand.
GAGCTGACCTCGCTCGACGCGCACCCCGCCCCTCGTCCGTACGAAAACAGGAGCTGAACCGAACGTGGCAGGAGTGGCACGCCGCCGTCTCGACGCCGAGCTGGTCCGGCGCAAGCTCGCGCGCTCGCGCGAGCACGCCAGCCAGCTGATCGCCGCGGGCCGGGTGACCGTCGGCAAGACCGTCGCCACCAAGCCCGCCACCCAGGTCGAGACCGCCGCGGCCATTGTCGTCGTCCAGGACGACGACGATCCCGACTACGTCTCGCGCGGCGGCCACAAGCTCGCCGGGGCCTTCGCCGCCTTCGTCCCGCTGGGGCTGAAGGTCGAGGGCCGGCGGGCGTTGGACGCCGGAGCCTCCACCGGCGGCTTCACCGACGTGCTGCTGCGCGCCGGGGCCGCCCATGTCGTCGCCGTCGACGTCGGCTACGGGCAGCTCGCCTGGTCGCTGCAGAGCGACGAGCGGGTCACCGTGAAGGACCGTACGAACGTACGCGAGTTGACACTCGAAGCGATCGACGGCGTCCCCGTCGACCTCGTCGTCGGTGACCTCTCGTTCATTCCCCTCGGCCTCGTCCTGCCCGCCCTCGCGGCCTGCACGGCGCCCGACGCCGACCTCGTCCTCATGGTGAAGCCGCAGTTCGAGGTGGGTAAGGAGCGGCTCGGCACGGGCGGAGTCGTCCGGAGCACCGAACTCCGCGCCGACGCCGTGAAGAACGTGGCACGGCGGGCCGCCGAGCTGGGGCTCGGTGTCCTGGGCGTCACCGCGAGCCCGCTGCCCGGTCCCTCCGGCAACGTCGAGTACTTTCTGTGGCTGCGGGCAGGCGCGCCCGCGCTGGATCCGGCGGATGTCGACCGCGCCGTGGCGGAAGGACCTCGTTGAGCTCAACGGCAGCAGCACCAGAGACCGCACCACGTACCGTCTTCCTGCTCGCACACACCGGCAGGCCCGCCGCCGTGCGCAGCGCCGAACTGGTCGTCCTCGGGCTGCTGCGCTGCGGCATCGGCGTCCGTGTCCTGGAGGCCGAGGCGGCGGACCTGCCGCTGCCGCCCTCTGTCGAGAGGGTGCCGGAGGCCTGCTCCGACGCGCTCGACGGCTGTGAACTCCTCGTCGTCCTCGGCGGCGACGGCACCCTGCTGCGCGGCGCCGAGTTCTCCCGCGCCTCCGGCGTCCCCATGCTCGGCGTCAACCTCGGCCGGGTCGGCTTCCTCGCGGAGGCCGAGCGCGACGACCTCGACAAGGTCGTCGACCGGGTCGTGACGAAGGCGTACGAGGTCGAGGAGCGGATGACCCTCGACGTCGTCGTGTACGAGAACGGCGACGTCCTGCACCGCGACTGGGCGCTCAACGAGGCGGCCGTGCAGAAGGTGTCCCCGGAACGGATGCTGGAGGTCGTCCTCGCGATCGACGGGCGCCCGGTGACCGGCTTCGGCTGCGACGGGGTGATCTGCGCGACACCGACGGGCTCCACCGCGTACGCCTTCTCGGCGGGCGGGCCGGTCGTCTGGCCCGAGGTCGAGGCGCTGCTCATGGTCCCGATCGGGGCCCACGCCCTCTTCGCCAAGCCGCTGATCACCACCCCCGAGTCCGTGCTCGCCGTCGAGGTCGAGCCGCACACCCCGCACGGGGTTCTGTGGTGCGACGGGCGGCGGACCGTGGAACTCCCGGCGGGAGCGCGGGTCGAGGTGCGGCGGGGTGCCGTGCCGGTCCGGCTCGCCCGGCTCCACCACGCCTCCTTCACGGACCGGCTCGTCGCCAAGTTCGCCCTCCCGGTGTCGGGGTGGCGGGGCGGGGCACGCTGACGCACCTGCGCGCGAGGCGGGCCGAGGCCCGTCGTTCGGGGCGGCCGCGGGGGCGTACCTCCGGCTCCCCGGGGCACGGAACGATCGGCGCGCCGGAGAGTTACGCCCGGGGGTGATGTCGCATCGCACCAGGGAAACCTCGTATGGTCTGGGGCGTGCTGGAGGAGATGCGGATACGGTCGCTCGGGGTCATCGACGACGCGGTGGTCGAGCTGTCGCCCGGCTTCACCGCGGTGACCGGTGAGACCGGTGCGGGCAAGACCATGGTGGTGACCAGCCTGGGCCTGCTGCTCGGTGGACGGGCCGACCCGGCCCTCGTGCGGATCGGCGCGGCCTCGGCCGTCGTCGAGGGGCGGATCAGCGTGCCCGCGGGCGCGCCCGCCGCCCTGCGCGCCGAGGAGGCCGGGGCGGAGCTGGAGGACGGGGTGCTGCTGGTCAGCCGTACCGTCTCCGCCGAGGGACGCTCGCGGGCCCACCTGGGCGGGCGCTCCGTGCCCGTGGGGCTGCTCGCCGAACTCGCCGACGAACTCGTCGCCGTACACGGCCAGACCGACCAGCAGGGGCTGCTCAAGCCCGCCCGGCAGCGCGGGGCGCTCGACCGGTACGCGGGCGAGGCCGTCTCCGTACCGCTCGCCGTCTACGCCGAGGCGTACCGGCGGCTGCGCGCCGTCACCGGCGAACTGGACGAGATCACCACGCGGGCCCGTGAGCGGGCCCAGGAGGCGGATCTGCTGCGGTTCGGGCTCGGTGAGATCGAGGCCGTCTCCCCGCGAGCCGGGGAGGACACCGAACTCGCCGCCGAGGCGGAGCGGCTCGGGCACGCCGAGGCCCTCGCCTCCGCGGCCGCGCTCGCGCACGCCGCGCTCGCGGGCGTTCCCGAGGACCCCGAGTCCGTCGACGCCACGACCCTCGTCGCGGGCGCCGGCCGGGCCCTGGAGGCCGTACGGTCGCACGACCCGGCGCTCGCCGCGCTCGCCGACCGGATGGGGGAGATCTCCATCCTCCTCGGCGACGTGGCCACCGAACTCGCCGGATACGCCGACGACCTCGACGCCGACCCGCTGCGGCTCGCCGCCGTCGAGGAGCGGCGGGCGGCGCTCACGCAGCTGACGCGGAAGTACGGCGCCGACATCGCGGCCGTCCTCGCCTGGGCGGAGGAGAGCGCGAACCGGCTCGGCGAGCTGGACGGCGACGACGACCGCGTCGAGGAACTCACCGCCGAGCGGGACCGGCTGCGCGATGAACTGTCGGTGCTCGCCCAGCGGCTCACCGACGCCCGTACGGAGGCCGCCGACCGGTTCGCCGACGCGGTCACCGCCGAACTCGCCTCGCTCGCCATGCCCCACGCGCGGGTGTCCTTCGACATCCGGCAGACCGAGGACCCCGACGGCGTCGAGGTCGGCGGCCGCCGGGTCGCCTACAGCCCCTCCGGGGCCGACGAGGTCGAACTGCTGCTCGCCCCGCACCCCGGGGCCCCGCCGCGGCCGATCGCCAAGGGCGCGTCCGGTGGTGAGCTGTCCCGGGTGATGCTCGCGGTGGAGGTCGTGTTCGCCGGGGTCGACCCGGTGCCGACGTACCTTTTCGACGAGGTCGACGCGGGTGTCGGCGGCAAGGCGGCGGTCGAGATCGGCCGGCGGCTCGCCAAACTCGCCAAGACCGCGCAGGTCGTGGTCGTCACCCACCTGCCGCAGGTCGCGGCCTTCGCCGACCGGCAGCTGCTCGTCGAGAAGACGAACGACGGCTCGGTGACACGGTCCGGCGTCACGGTCCTGGAGGGCGAGGAGCGCGTGCGGGAGCTGTCCCGGATGCTCGCGGGCCAGGAGGACTCCGAGACGGCCAGGGCGCACGCCGAGGAGCTGCTCGCGACGGCTCGGGCGGACGGCTGACCCTCAGCGGGCGACGGTTGACCTTCAGCGGGTGACGGCTGTCCTTCAGCGGTCAGGGAGAGGGCAGGCGTGCCGCCACTCCCTGACCGGGCTGTTCCGCGGCTCCGCGTAGTCGATCCGCGCCCTGGCTGTCCGCTGCGGGTGCTCGCCGGGCCGGGGCCCGGCGGAGGGCGCTGACAGCGTGGCTAGGCTGGGGCCATGATCGGGACAGCGGGCAGGATCGCCTCATTCGCCCTCGCCGCGGGGGTCACCCGGGTGGCTTACGAGGGGCTTCGGCGGCGTGCGGCCGAGGGGCGGGGGAGGCCGGTCGGCCACGGGGAGCCGGGTGACGGGCCCTGGACGCGGGTCAACTACGCGGGGCGGGCCGTCGATCTGTTCGCCGGGCCCGCGGTGGCCGTCGGGGCCGCCGTCGGCGCGGGGAGCGGGCCCGCGGCGTTCGCCGTGCTGGCCGCCGGGGCGTGCGGGGCGTACGACGATGTGAAGGGCGACCATCGGCGGGGCTTCCGGGCGCATCTCGCGGCGCTGCGGGGCGGCGAGGTGACCAGTGGGGCCGTCAAGCTGCTCGGGATCGGTGCGGCCTCGCTCGTGGCCGGGGCGCTGCTCAAGGAGCGGGCCGTCGACAAGGTCCTCGCCGGAGTCGTCATCGCCGGAACCGCCCATCTCGTCAATCTGGTGGACGTACGGCCCGGGCGCGCGGGGCTGACCGTGCTCGCGCTCGGCGCTCCGGGGCTGCTGCGCGGCTCGCTCGCCGCAGCCCCGATGGGGGCCGTCACGGCCGTCCTCGGGGACGACCTCGGTGAGCGCACCATGCTCGGCGACACCGGTGCGCACGCGCTCGGCGCGGCCGTCGGCAGTGCGATCGCCGTCGGGAACGGGCGGATCGGACTCGCCGTCCATGCGGCCGGGTTGGTCGGCGCCGCGGCGTGGGCGGAGTGGAACGAGGGTCTCGGGGGCGCGTCCTCGGGATCTGGGGCAGCGTCGGTCGGGTAAGAGGGAGCGCCGGCCTGCTGCGGGGGTGCGCCGGCCGGGTATGAGGGAGCGCCGGTCCGGTCCGGGGGCGCGTCGGCCGGGTTCGGGGGAGCAGAGGCGTGACCTGGGGGAGCGTGAGGTGTCCTCGCGCGCTCACCCGAGTGGGTGAACCCGGGGGGTGGGTCACGGAGCCGTACGCCTTCCGTACAGGGGAACGACGCCACTTCGGTGCCGGAACGTGCGTACGGTCGGGGGCACGGGCTGGCATCCTTGGGCGCGTGACACAGCTCCGTACGGTCCAAGTGCTGGGCGGCGGCAGCGCGGGCAGCAGCGCTCACGTCCGATCACTTGCCTCGGGGCTGGTGGCGAGGGGCGTGCGGGTGACCGTGTGCGCCCCGGCCGAACTCGACCGCGTCTACGACTACCTGGGTGCCGGTGCCGACTTCGTGCCGCTGCCGCGCCTCGGCGACCCCGCGACGGTCGCCGCGCTCCGCAACGCCTGCATCGGGGCGGACGTGGTCCACGCGCACGGGTTGCAGGCGTCCGTGCGGGCCGCGCTCGCGCTGTCCGGCGGAGAGCGTGGGGGCCGGGCTCCGCTCGTGACGACCTGGGACAGCCGGCACCATGTCCACGGGGCGCGGGGCGGGATGCTGCGGCTTCTGGAGCGAAGGACCGTGCGGGCCACGACCGTTGTCCTCGCCACGTCCTCCGAACTCGTCGACCGGGCCCGGCGGCGCGGAGCCCGGGACGCCCGGCTCGCACCCGTCACCGTGCCGGCCGCGCGGGGGCCCGTATGCCTCCACGACGGCAAGGCGCGGGCCGAACTGGGCGCCGTCGACCGGCCGTTGCTGATGGCCGTAGGGGCGCTTGAGCGTGGCCGGGGGTACCGGACCCTGCTCGACGCTGCGCGGGAATGGCGGGAGCTCGATCCCCAGCCGCTGCTCGTGATCGCGGGGGAGGGGCGCGAACGGGCCGCCCTCCAGCGGCGGATCGTGGCGGAAGGGCTGCCGGTGCGGCTGATCGGGCGGCGCGAGGACGTCGCGGAGCTGCTCGCGGCGGCGGACGTCGCGGTGCTGCCGTCGCGGTGGGAGGCGCGGTCCCTGCTCGCCCAGGAGGCGCTGCGGCTCGGGGTGCCGCTCGTCGCCACGGCTGTGGGCGGAGTGCCGGAACTCGTGGGTGATGCAGCGGAGTTGGTGCCGTACGGGGATGCGGTGGCGCTCGCCGGGGCGGTGCGGGGGCTGCTGGAGGACGTGGAGCGGCGGATGGATCTGGCGGCGGCGGGGCGGGTGCAGGCGGGGTCCTGGCCTACGGAGGACGAGACGGTGGCGCACGTTCTGAGCGTGTATGACGAGTTGGTGGGGCGGTAGCGAGCGGTACGGCGTCTCTCGCCGGGCCCAGGCCTTCGCCCTGTGACCGGCCCCCGTGCGCCGTGCCCGGTGGTGCGGGGCCAGGCACAAGGGGCGGTGGCGCCGCCCAGGGCGCCGTTCCGTTGTGCCCACCCGTTCCGCCCCGGCGGAACGAATGCCCACAACGGGGGCGGGCGGGGCCGGGGCGGGTGCGGCAGGGAGGGGCCTACGGCGTGTGGCGGCGGGCTCTCAGGGCCAGGGAGAGGGCCAGGACCGTTTGGGGGTCGTCCAGGTCCGTGCCCAGGAGCTCGGAGATGCGGGCCAGGCGGTTGTAGAGCGTCTGGCGGTTCAGGTGGAGTTCCCGGGCCGTCTCCGCCTTGCGGCCCGCGTGCGCCAGGTACGTCTCCAGGGTCGGGAGGAGCGGGGGACGGGACGTGCGGTCGTGGTCCCGCAGCGGGCCGATCGCGCGGTCCACGAACGCCGCCAGGACCGTGTCCCCGTGGAAGTGCAGCCGCCACAGCAACAGGTCGATGTCGAGGCGCCGGGCGTCGTACCAGGGCAGGTCCGACAGGCCCTGCGCGGCCGTCGCCGTCTCAGCCGCGTGCCGCAGGCCCGCCGAGGCCGCGGCCCAGCTGCCCGCGACGCCCACCACGACCACCGGCGGGTGCACCCCGGCGCGTTCGAGGCCCGCCCGCTCCACGCCCGCGCGCAGGGCCGCCGCGACCCGGTCCGCGACCGCCGTGCGTTCCGATTCCGAGCGCAGGCCCAGAAGGAGGGGGACACGGCCTTCCACCGGGCGGACGCCCAGGAGGACCGGGACTCCGACCGAGGCGAGCTCCTCCAGGACCGCGCGGGCGAGCAGGGCCCAGTTCCCCGAGGGGGAGAGCTCCGAGGCCAGGCGCATCACCACCGGCAGGAGCGGACCGTCGCCCGGTTTGAAGCCGAGGACCCGGGCCTGCGCCGGGGCGTCCTCGGCCGTGATCCGGCCCTCCGCCAGGTCCGTCAGGAAGTCGCCCCGGCCCCGTGCGGCCAGCTCCTCCTCCTGGCGCGCCTGCATGAGGACGACCGCGAGGAGGCCCGCCGCGCGCTCGGCCGCCATCCGGTGGACGGGGGAGAGGGCGCCGGAGACCGACAGGAGGACGAGACGGGCCCGTACCGATGACGTACCGGGGCCGCCGCCGGGCACGTCGACCAGCACCGTGCCGGTGGGCGGGCCCGATTCGCGGGCCGCCCGCTGGCCGCGCAGCCCGTCCCATACCTGGAGCGGGTCGGCGGGCGCGGACTCGGTGCCCGCCGCGTACAGCAGCTGGCCGTCGGCGGTCTCCAGGAAGACGGGGTTGGCGGCGAAGTCCGAGAGGATGCGCAGGACCTGCGGGACCCCGCCGCCGCCGAGCAGTGCCTCCGTGCACTGCCGGTGCACCTCCTCGGCCTGCCGGAGGAGCGCGTAGTGGCCGTTGACGATCTCGGTGTGGATCTCCTCCGTGACGGCCACGAAGGGGACCTCGCGGTGCAGCTGCACCAAGGGCAGGCCGGCGGCCCTCGCGGTCTCCACTATCGTCGCCGGGAGGCGGGCGAAACGCGGTCCGAGTTCCACCACGAGCGCCGCGATGCCCCGGTCGGCGAGCCGCCGCACGAAGGCGCGCTGCTCGGCCGGCCGGGTGCCGAGCCCGAGGCCCGTGGTCAGCAGCAGCTCGCCGCCCTTGAGCAGCGACGCGATGTTCGGCACCTCGCCCGCGTGCACCCAGCGCACCGTGCGGTGCAGCCGGTCCGCGCCGGCCACGACCTCCGGGAGCCCGCTGCGCAGGCCCGGGAGTTCGAGCGCCCGCTGCACGGTGATCCCGCCCTGATTGTCCATGGGGCCGGACGCTACCCGCGTCCGTGTTCCGGCGACATCACCCCACGGTCACAGGACCGGACGGTTCGCACGCAGGGGCGACAACTCGTCGTCCCCTGGCGGGAATTGTGTGACCGCCTGTCGATTGTGGCCTACGTCACTCGGGAGGATGCTCTCGCGCCATGGCAGAGAACCCCACCCCAGAGGTCCACCGGCTCAAGGCGAACTCGGTCGGGCTCGTCGGCGTCGTCTTCATGGCCGTCGCCACCGCGGCACCGATCACCGCGATGACCGGCAACCTCCCCATCGCCGTCGGCTTCGGCAACGGTACCGGCGCACCCGCCGGCTATCTCTTCGCGACGCTCGTCCTGACCGTCTTCTCGGTCGGCTACGTCGCCATGGCCAAGCGGATCACCGCCGCCGGCGCCTTCTACGGCTACATCTCGCACGGCCTCGGCCGGATCGCCGGTATGGCCTCCGGCATGCTCGCCGTCCTCGCGTACGTCGTCTTCGAGGCCTCGATCGTCGGTGTCTTCGCGTACTTCGCCAAGACGACCGTCGCCGATCAGCTCGGTGTGGACCTGCCGTGGATCCTGTACGCGGCCGTCATGCTGTCCGTCACCGCCGCCCTCTCGTACTTCGACATCAACCTGACCGCCAAGGCGCTCGGGGTGATGCTCATCGCCGAGATCGCGGTCCTCTTCGCGGTCGCCACCGCCGTCCTGATCGCCGGCGGCGGCCCCGACGGCATCCCCGTCGAACCGATCGACCCCAGGAACGCCTTCACCGGCACCTCCGCCGGCCTCGGACTCTTCTTCGCCTTCTGGTCCTGGGTGGGCTTCGAGTCGACCGCGATGTACGGCGAGGAGTCCCGCGACCCCAAGCGGGTCATCCCGCGCGCCACGCTGATCTCCGTCATCGGCGTCGGCCTCTTCTACATCTACGTGTCGTGGATGACGATCGCGGGCAACGGCCTCGCCGGATCGGTGAAGCTGTCCGCCTCCGCCTCGCCCCTCGACCTGTTCTTCTCGCCCACCGAGAGCTTCATCGGCGCCTGGGCCGTCGACGCCTTCCAGTGGCTGCTGCTCACCGGCTCCTTCGCCTGCGGGATGGCCTTCCACCAGTGCGCCTCGCGCTATCTGTACGCCATCGGGCGCGAGGGCTTCCTCCACCCGGCGCTCGGCCGGACGCACGCGAGGCACGGCTCGCCGTACATCGCCTCGTACGTGCAGAGCGCGATCGCCGTCGCCCTGGTCGGCGCCTTCTGGCTCACCGGCCAGGACCCCTACATCCACCTCTACACGCTGCTCGCGATCCTCGGCACGATGGCGATCCTCATCGTCCAGACCCTCTGCTCCTTCGCCGTCATCGGCTACTTCCGCAAGAACCACCCCGAGGACCGGCACTGGTTCAGGACCCTCACCGCCCCGCTCCTCGGCGGTGTCGGCATGATCGCCGTCGTCGTCCTGCTGGTCGTCAACATGGAGACCGCCGCCGGTCTCGCCGCCGACTCGCTGTTCTTCAAGGCGATCCCCTGGATCGTCGGTGCGGTCTTCTTCGGCGGCCTCGGCCTCGGCCTCTATCTCAAGGCCAAGCGGCCCGCACGCTACGAGATCATCGGCCGGATCGTCCTGGAGGACGCCGCCGAGCGCCCCGCCGAAGAGACAGCGGCCCCCGCCCCCGCCGCCGTACCGCAGAGCTGAATCCCCTTCTCCCCTCCAGGAGCGCCCCATGGCACGCACCAACCCGATGCACCTCCTGAAGAAACTGGCCGCCGAGCACGCCGACGCCCGGCGGCTGAACCTCCCCGTCGACGAGCTCCGCGGCATGAGAGCCGACGCCCTCGGGCGCCGCTCCCTCCTCAAGTACGCCGCCGCCGCCGGTGTCGCCGTCGGCGCGGCCGGGGCCGCCGGCCTGGGCGGGGCCGTGCCCGCCCGCGCCGCCACCCCGGACCCGCCGGTCAAGAGCACCGCCCGGGTCGCCGTCGTCGGCGCCGGGATCTCCGGCCTCACCGCCGCCCTCACCCTCCAGGACGCCGGCCTCACCCCGGTGCTCTACGAGGCGAACCCCACCCGGGTCGGCGGCCGCATGTGGACCCAGCGCACCCACTGGGCGTACGGACAGACCTCCGAGATCGGCGGCGAGCTGATCGACACCAGCCACAAGAAGATCCTGGAGCTCTGCCGCCGCTTCGACCTCCCCGTGGAGGACTTCCTCGGCGGCGGGCCCAACGGAGCGGAGGAGGTCCTCTGGTTCAACGGCGCGTACTACTCCCGTGCCCAGGCCGACGAGGACTTCAAGGCGGTCTACCAGCTGCTGCGCCGGGACCTCTCGGACGCGGGGGAGGTCTTCTGGAACCAGACCACCCCCACGGGCACCGCGCTCGACAACATGTCGATCCACGAGTGGATCGAGACCCGGGTCCCCGGCGGGCACTCCTCGCCGCTCGGCCGCTTCCTCGACGTCGCCTACAACGTCGAGTACGGGGCCGACACCACCGAGCAGTCCTCGCTCGCCCTGGTGCTGCTCATGGGCTACCAGACCAATCCCGGCAACTTCAACGTCTGGGGCCTGTCCAACGAGCGGTACCACATCGTCGGCGGCAACGACCGGCTCCCGAACGCCGTCGCCGGGGCCCTCGCCCCGGGCACCCTGCGCCCGGGCTGGTCCCTGACCGCCGTACGGGCCAACGCCGACGGCACCCAGACGCTGACCTTCACCGAGGCCGGCGCCACCAGGACCGTCACCGCCGACCACACGATCCTCTGCCTCCCGCTGCCGGTCCTCCAGCAGCTCGACCTGGCCCGGGCCGCCTTCGACCCGCTCATGAGGAACCTGCTGCGGGACGCGCGGATGGGACACTGCACCAAGCTCAACATGCAGTTCGGCACCCGCCCCTGGCGCGGCACCGGCGCCTGGCCGGGCGTCTCGGCCGGTGACTGCTTCACCGACACCGAGGTCCAGCAGACCTGGGACACCACCAAGATCCAGGGCGGGACCGGCGGCATCCTCCTCCAGTACGGCGGCGGCAGCCTCGCCAGGTCGCTGACGCCTGCCGGGCCCTTCTCCACCGAGTCCGACCCGTACGTACGGAACCTCGTCACCCGCCACCTGGCGGGCATCGACGCCTTCTACCCCGGCACCTCACGGGCGTACACGGGCCGCGCCCAGCTCTCCGCCTGGCACCGGAACCCGTACTCGCTGGGTGCCTACTCCTGCTGGCCGGTCGGCTATCTCCACCGGTACGCGGGCTACGAGGGCACCGCCCAGGGGAACGTCCACATCGGTGGTGAGCACTGCAGCTACGACTTCCAGGGCTTCATGGAAGGCGGGGCGACCGAGGGCGAGCGAGCCGCCAAGGAGGTGATCGCCGTCCTGCGATGAGCCGGCTCAGCCGGCCGGTGCGATGTTCTGGTTGAAGCGGAACACGTTGTCGGGGTCGTACTCGGCCTTCACGGCGGCGAGTCGGCGGTAGTTCTCCTCGCCGAAGGAGGAGACGATCCGCTGCTCGCCCTCGGCGCCGATGAAGTTCAGATACGTCGCGTCGAGTGCCCACGGCCGTACGTCGTCCCGGACGTCGTGCACCCACTGCTTCGCCTGCTCGTCGTACGCGGGGTCCTCCCAGGTCGCGAACGGGTGCACCGCCCACGGCGCGGTGCGCCACGGCTGCGGGTACCGGGAGGGCCCGGCGGCCACGGCCCCGCCCATCAGGAACAGCACGTGCTGGGTGGCGGTCGACGCCGGGATCCGCGCGCCCCGGTCGCAGAAGACGTCCACGGCCTCGTCGGAGAAGTCCCGCAGGTACTCGGCCGACCAGTAGTTCCGCAGCCCCGGCGGGTCGTCGAGCATCGTCTGCAGGTCCACGTACGGGATGTCCGTGACGATCTCGACCACGGGCTTCAGCGCGAACAGCGGCGCCGCGAACTCGCGGAGTTCGGAGACCGGGCCGGTGTACGTGAACAGCGCCCCGCAGACCAGCTTGCCGACCAGGTCCTCCGGGATGAACGGCTCCGGGGGCGCGGGCATGTAGATGGCGCCGCCACCCACCTCGTCGGGTGCGCCGGCACCGAGATCGCGGAAGGTGCGCACCACCTGGGGCGCGTTGTCGGGCAGGAAGAACAGCATCGCGACGCTCATCCGGGGCAGCGGGTGCAGCCGCATCGTCAGCGAGGTCGCCACCCCGAAGTTGCCGCCGCCGCCGTGCAGCGCCCAGAACAGCTCCGGGTTCTCCTCCGCGTCCGTGTGCACGTGCTTGCCCTCGGCGGTGATCAGGTCGGCGGCGAGCAGGTTGTCGCTGGCAAGACCGAACTTCCGCTCCAGCCAGCCCGAGCCGCCGCCCAGTGTGAAGCCGCCGACGCCGGTGGTGGACACCCGCCCGCCGGTGGTCGCCACATGGAACGGCTGGCACGCGTGGTCCAGGTGGGCCATGGTCGCCCCGCCCTCGACCCGTACCGTCATGTCCTCCGGGTCCACGACGACACCGTGCATCCGGCGCAGATCGACGATGAGCGCGCCGTCGATCATGGAGCTCCCGGCGACGCTGTGCCCGCCGCCGCGTACCGCGATCGGCAGCTCGGTCTCGCGGCCGAACAGGATCGCGTTGGACACGTCGGCCTGGGTGGCGCACTGGGCGATCACCGACGGGCGCCGGTCGATCATGCCGTTGTGCAGGGCACGCGCCTCGTCGTAGCCCGGACCGCCGGGGGTGATCACCTCACCGGCCAGATCCTCGACCAGTCCGGCGAGGGCGCTTTCGGAGACGTGGGGAGCCATGGGAGCCCCCCCTTCCGTACGGGGGGACAGGACCCTCTCATCGTAGGTCCGGGTGCCGTCCCCCGCGCGGGGCCGCCTCAGCCGCCGTACGCCCCGCTCGCCGTCAGCCGCAGTGCCGTGTCGATCAGTGGCACGTGGCTGAAGGCCTGCGGGAAGTTGCCGACCTGCCGCTGGAGCCTCGGGTCCCACTCCTCGGCGAGCAGCCCCAGGTCGTTGCGGAGCGCGAGCAGCCGCTCGAAGAGCGAGCGTGCCTCGTCCACCCGGCCGATCATCGCCAGGTCGTCGGCCAGCCAGAACGAGCACGCCAGGAACGCGCCCTCGTCGCCCTCCAGGCCGTCGACGCCTGCCTCCTCGCCGGAGGTGGGGTAGCGGAGCACGAAACCGTCCTCCGTGGACAGCTCCCGCTGGATCGCCTCGATCGTGCCGATGACCCGCTTGTCGTCCGGCGGCAGGAAGCCCATCTGCGGGATCAGCAGCAGCGAGGCGTCCAGCTCCTTGGAGCCGTACGACTGCGTGAAGGTGTTCCGCTCGGGGTCGTAGCCCTTCTCGCAGACGTCCCGGTGGATCTCGTCGCGCAGCGCGTGCCAGCGCTCCAGCGGGCCGTCGGCGTCCCCGGACTCGATGAGCTTGATCGTGCGGTCGACGGCCACCCAGGCCATCACCTTGGAGTGCACGAAGTGGCGGCGCGGGCCGCGGACCTCCCAGATGCCCTCGTCGGGCTGGTCCCAGTGCTTCTCCAGGTAGTTGATCAGCTTGATCTGGAGGAGCGAGGCGTAGTCGTTGCGGGAGAGGCCCGTCATGTGCGCGAGGTGGAGGGCCTCGGTGACCTCGCCGTAGACGTCCAGCTGGAGCTGGTTGGCGGCGCCGTTGCCGACCCGGACCGGGCCGGAGCTCTCGTACCCCGGGAGCCAGTCGAGTTCCGCCTCGCCGAGCTCCCGCTCGCCGGCGATGCCGTACATGATCTGCAGGTTCTCCGGGTCGCCGGCGACCGCGCGGAGCAGCCAGTCCCGCCAGGCGCGGGCCTCCTCGCGGTAGCCGGTGCGCAGCATCGAGGAGAGGGTGATCGCCGCGTCCCGCAGCCAGGTGTAGCGGTAGTCCCAGTTGCGGACGCCGCCGATCTCCTCGGGCAGCGAGGTGGTCGGCGCGGCCACGATTCCGCCGGTCGGCGCGTACGTCAGCGCCTTCAGGGTGATCAGGGAGCGGATCACGGCCTCCCGGTAGGGGCCGTGGTACGTGCAGTGCTCGACCCAGTCGCGCCAGAAGTCGGCGGTCGCCTCCAGGGAGCCCTCGGGGTCCGGAAGGGCCGGCGGCTCCTTGTGGGAGGGCTGCCAGGAGAGCGTGAAGGTGACCCGGTCACCGGGGTTCACGGTGAAGTCGGAGTACGTGGTGAGGTCCTTGCCGTGCGTCTCGGCGTCGGTGTCCAGCCACACCGAGTCGGGTCCCGCGACGGCGACCGTGCGCTCCCCGACCTTGTGGACCCACGGCACGATCCGGCCGTAGCTGAACCGCATGCGCAGCGAGGAACGCATCCGGACCCGGCCGGAGACGCCCTCCACGATCCGGATCAGCTGCGGGGCGCCGTCGCGCGGCGGCATGAAGTCGGTCACCCGGACCGTGCCGCGGTCGGTGTCCCACTCGGATTCCAGGATGAGCGAGTCGCCCCGGTAGCGGCGCCGGTCGGCCGGGGACGGCTCGGCGTCGGCGGGCCCGGCGGGGCCCACCCGCCAGAACCCGTGTTCCTCGGTGCCCAGCAGCCCGGCGAAGATCGCGTGGGAGTCGAATCGGGGGAGACACAGCCAGTCGACGCTGCCGTCCCGGCAGACCAGGGCGGCGGTCTGCATGTCTCCGATGAGTGCGTAATCCTCGATGCGCCCGGCCACGTGCTTCACTCCAGTCGAACGGCCACGTCCGCCCCGCGGGGCGCTTGCTCAGATGCGCCGGCTGGTTGTCAGCCGGGTCTGCGTGTGTCAGCGGTCAAGGGTCTTCGACGAGCTCTTGGTCCGGATGACGGGCGGGGTGATGCCGCTGGCCGGCCGGCTCGGAGGGCAATGTCCGAGCAGGATACGTCGCACCCTAGTGACCCGGTGATCACGCCGGTAACGGCGTTGCTCCGATCGGGTGAACGGGTCCTGTTCGTCGGTGGAAGGTCCGTCCATCGTCGGTGAAGGGTCCGTCGTTCGCAGGTGGGAGCTCCTCCCTTCGCTCGGCGGGAGGCCGGTCCGCCGCTGGTGGGACGTCGGTCCGCCCACCCCGCGGGGGCCCGTCCCGCCGCCCTGTGGGGCCGTCCTCCCGTCCTGTGGGGCCCGTCCTCCCGTCCGGTGGGAGGGGGCCGGTCCCTGCCCGCTGGGAGGCCGGCCCGCCCGCACGTCGCCGTCCGTGTACACCCGACTGCCGCGTGTGGCCGGAAGCGGTCTCCCGATGTCGCTGATACCCTGGTACCCCGTGGACCGGTGGGAAACGGCGACAGCCGAGGACCCCGAAACCGCAGCGACGGCACCCCCCGATTCTTCCGGAGGGGACGCCGGTACGCACCTCCAAACGCGACCACGGGAGCCCCCTCTTGGCGATGCCGCCCAAAACCACGACGACCAAGCACATCTTCGTCACCGGGGGTGTCGCCTCCAGCCTCGGCAAGGGCCTGACCGCCTCCAGCCTGGGTGCGCTCCTCAAGGCCCGGGGCCTGCGGGTCACGATGCAGAAGCTCGACCCGTACCTGAACGTCGACCCGGGCACGATGAACCCCTTCCAGCACGGTGAGGTGTTCGTCACCAACGACGGCGCCGAGACCGACCTGGACATCGGTCACTACGAGCGCTTCCTCGACGTCGACCTCGACGGCTCGGCCAACGTCACCACCGGCCAGGTCTACTCGCAGGTCATCGCCAAGGAGCGGCGCGGCGAGTACCTCGGTGACACCGTGCAGGTCATCCCGCACATCACCAACGAGATCAAGTCCCGGATCCGCCGCATGGCGACCGACGACGTCGACGTCGTCATCACCGAGGTCGGCGGCACGGTCGGCGACATCGAGTCCCTGCCGTTCCTGGAGACCGTCCGCCAGGTCCGCCACGAGGTCGGCCGCGACAACGTCTTCGTCGTGCACATCTCGCTGCTGCCCTACATCGGCCCCTCCGGCGAGCTGAAGACCAAGCCGACCCAGCACTCCGTCGCCGCCCTGCGCAACATCGGCATCCAGCCCGACGCGATCGTGCTGCGCGCCGACCGTGAGGTCCCCACCTCCATCAAGCGCAAGATCTCGCTGATGTGCGACGTCGACGAGGCCGCGGTCGTCGCCGCGATCGACGCCAAGTCGATCTACGACATCCCCAAGGTGCTCCACACCGAGGGCCTGGACGCCTACGTCGTCCGCAAGCTCGACCTGCCGTTCCGCGACGTGGACTGGTCCACCTGGGACGACCTGCTCGACCGCGTCCACAACCCCGACCACGAGGTCACCGTCGCGCTCGTCGGCAAGTACATCGACCTGCCCGACGCGTACCTCTCGGTCACCGAGGCCATGCGGGCCGGTGGCTTCGCCAACAAGGCGCGCGTCAAGGTCAAGTGGGTCACCTCCGACGACTGCAAGACCCCGGCCGGGGCCAAGAAGCAGCTCGGCGACGTCGACGCGATCCTCATCCCCGGTGGCTTCGGCGACCGCGGTGTGAGCGGCAAGGTCGGCGCGATCCAGTACGCCCGCGAGAACAAGGTGCCGCTGCTCGGCATCTGCCTCGGTCTGCAGTGCATCGTCATCGAGGCCGCCCGGAACCTCGCCGACATCCCCGAGGCCAACTCCACCGAGTTCGACCCGGCCACCGCGCACCCCGTCGTCTCGACGATGGAGGAGCAGCTGGCGTTCGTCGAGGGCGCCGGCGACCTTGGCGGAACGATGCGCCTGGGCCTGTACCCGGCGAAGCTCGCCGAGGGCTCGATCGTCCGTGAGGTCTACGACGACCAGCCGTACGTCGACGAGCGCCACCGTCACCGCTACGAGGTCAACAACGCCTACCGCGCGGAGCTGGAGAAGAAGGCCGGCCTGGTCTTCTCCGGCACCTCCCCGGACAACAAGCTCGTCGAGTACGTCGAGTACCCGCGCGAGATCCACCCCTACCTGGTCGCCACCCAGGCGCACCCGGAGCTGCGCTCGCGTCCGACGCGTCCGCACCCGCTCTTCGCGGGCCTGGTGAAGGCCGCCGTCGAGCGCAAGACGGGCAAGCCGGCGAAGTAGTCGCCGCGCGTTAACGTTGCCGGGGTACGGGTCCTGACGGACCCGTACCCCGGTTTTCGTATGTGGGAGGACAGCTCATGGAGTTGCAGGACACCCCGGAGGAGTGGCGGGTCGTCGCGACGACGACCCCGTTCCAGGGAAACAAGACGAGTGTCCGCACGGACGACGTGGTCATGCCGGACGGCACGGTCGCGCGCCGCGACTACCAGGTCCACCCCGGCTCGGTGGCCGTCCTGGCCCTCGACGACCAGGACCGGGTCCTGCTGCTCAAGCAGTACCGGCACCCCGTGCGGCAGAAGCTCTGGGAGATCCCGGCGGGACTCCTCGACGTGCCCGGCGAGAACCCGCTGCACGCCGCCCAGCGCGAGTTGTACGAGGAGGCGCACGTCAAGGCCGAGGACTGGCGGGTCCTGACCGACGTCTACACCACCCCGGGCGGCTGCGACGAGGCCGTACGGATCTTCCTGGCGCGCGGTCTCTCGGAGGCGGAGGGGGAGCGCTTCGAGGTCTCCGAGGAGGAGGCCGACATGGAGCTCGCGCGGGTTCCGCTGGCGGATCTGGTGCGAGGGGTGCTTGCGGGGGAGCTGCACAACAACTGCCTGGTGGTGGGGGTGCTGTCGCTCGCCGCGGTGCGCGGGGGTGAGGGGCTGGAGTCGCTCCGCCCGGCGACCGCGCCCTGGCCGGCCCGCCCCTTCGAGGCGTAGCCGCGCCTGCGGTGTTGCGGGCCCGCCCCTCCCCTTGTGCCCGCCCGTCCCGCCCCGCGGGGCGATGTGCCCACGCGGGGTGGGCGGGCAGTCTGACGATCGGCTGATCCGATCGGGGGAACTGTCCGCCCTGCTCCGCAAGGTGCGGTGCATGCCCTGAACTACGCTCGGAATCGCCCGTGCGGAGACCCCCGCGGGATCGGCTCGTGCGCAGGTGGACGGGAGCGTGGCCCGTGACGGATCAGGCGGTGGCGGCGGCCGGCAGCCGGCAGTTCTTCGGCCGGCAGCGGGAGTTGAAGGCCCTGCGCGCCGACATCGAGCGGACCGGCCTCGACACCCTCACCGGCCGCAAGGCGCCCCGGGCCCGTGTCCTGCTCATCGCCGGGAAGCCCGGCTCCGGACGTACCGCGCTCGCCGAGGAACTGGCCGCCGGACTCGCCGACCGGTACCCCGACGGGATCTTCCGGGCCCGGCTCACCGAGCCCGGCGGCGACCCCGTCCCCACCGCCCGCGTCGCCCAGGAACTCCTCGCCGCGCTCGGGGTCGCCGAGCCCCCCGGCGCCGCCGAGGACGAGCTGACCGAGCTGGTCCGCGCGGCGCTCGGCGAGCGCCGGGCCGTCCTGGTCCTGGACGACGCCGTGGATGCCGAGCACGCCGATCCGCTCATCCCCGACAACCCCGATTCCCTGGTGGTCGGCGTCGCCCGCGGGCCGCTCACCGGCATCCCCGACGTACGGCCCTGCACCCTCGGCGGGCTCGACCCCAAATCGGCCATCGAGCTGCTCACCGCCTTCACCGGCTCCGTACGCATCACCGTCGATCCGCAGGCCGCCGAGAGTCTGGTGGAGGAGTGCGGCGGGCTGCCCGCCGCGGTCGTTCTCGCCGGGGGCTGGCTCTCCACCCGGCCCAAGGCCTCCGTCGCCGACCTCGCCAAGCGGCTCCGCGCGCTCAGCGGCGACCCGCTCACCCGCGCCTTCCTGCTCGCCCATGAGGCGCTGCCGGCGACGGCCGCCCGGATACTGCGATTCCTGGTGCTCGCCCCGCTGGGCCGGGCCGACGCCCACACCGCCTCCGCCCTGGCCGGCTGCTCGGTCTCGGCCGCCGAGACCACCCTCGCCGACTTCGCCGCCCTGGGGCTCGTCTCGGCCGGGGAAGACGGTCAGTACGAGGTTCCCGGCCATCTCGTCCCTCTCCTTCGCGCTCAGCTGGAGGAGCGCGACCGGCCCGCCGAGGTGCAGCTCGCGCGGGCCCGGATGCTGGAGCGGACCGTACGGCTCCTCCAGTCCTGCCGTGCGGTCACCGAACCCGAGGGCTCGCCGGCCCGTAGGAAACTGGCCGGTCTGCCGCGCGCCCTGCGCTTCCCCAACGCCGCCGCCGGCGCCGTCTGGCTGCGCTCCCGGCAGTCCTTCCTGCTGGCCTCCGCCCGGCTCGCCGTCGCCGACGGGGAGCTCGACACCCTGGCCCGCCGGCTGGTCGCCTCCCTGGTCAGGGCGCTCGCCGCGCACCGGGGTGCCGAGGCCGCCGCGCCCGAGCTGTACGGGCTGCACCAGCTGGTCCTGGACGTGGCCGAGCGGCGCGGACTGCACCGTGAGCGGGCCGCCGCCCTGCTGAATCTGGCCGATCTCGATGCCCGTACCGGCAGGACGAAGGACGCTCTGGTGCGATATCGGTCGGCTTTGGACGCCGGACGCGCAGCAAATGACCCGTACGCGACCGGTCGCGCGATGGAATCCGTAGGTGGCTCCTATCAGGAGCTGGGGGACTGGCAGCGGGCCGGTGACTGGTACGGGAGGGCGCTCGCCCAGCGCCTCGCCCGGGACGAGCGGGCCGATCAGGCCAGGCTGTATGCCCGGCTGGGCGCCGTCCAGACCTACGCGGGCCGGTACGGCGAGGCGTTGCGGAACTGGCGCGCCGCCGCGTCCGGCTACCGGCGGCTCGACGATCTCCCGGGCTACGCACGGGCGTTGAGCGAGGCCGCCCGGGTCCAGGAGTACGCGGGGCGGCCCGAGGAGTCGCTGCGGACCTGCGAGGAGGCGGTGGAGTGGGCCCGGCGGGCCCAGGACACCCGGCTCCAGGCCGCGCTCCAGCTGAGGCTCGCCGACACCCTCGACCGGCTCGGCGACCCCGCCGCGGCCCGGCTGCACCGGTCTGCGGCCGAGAGACTGCTGGAAACGGAACGATCAGCCTACGAAATCCGCAGTGGGTCCGTCGAAGATTAGTACTTTGAAAGGCTAGACAGCGGGAACTCCTTCATTAGACTGGGTGCGCCGCGTTCGAACGTGGTCTGCCCCGGTGCGCCGCAGTGCATCCGGGTATGTATCGCAGTGCCCCATGTATCCCCCCTGATTCAAGGACCGTGATCGACGATGAAGGTCGGCATCCCCCGCGAGGTCAAGAACAACGAGTTCCGCGTGGCCATCACCCCTGCGGGTGTCCACGAGCTCGTCCGCCACGGCCACCAGGTCTTCGTCGAGCAGAACGCCGGTGTCGGCTCCTCGATCACGGACGAGGAGTACGTCGCCGCCGGCGCCGAGATCCTCCCCACCGCCGACGAGGTCTGGGCCACCGCCGACCTGCTGCTCAAGGTCAAGGAGCCGATCGCGGAGGAGTACCACCGTCTCCGCAAGGACCAGACGCTCTTCACCTACCTGCACCTCGCCGCTTCCAAGGAGTGCACGGACGCCCTCCTGGAGTCCGGCACCACCGCCATCGCGTACGAGACCGTCGAGACCGCGAACCGCGCGCTCCCGCTGCTCGCCCCGATGTCCGAGGTCGCGGGCCGCCTGGCCCCGCAGGTCGGCGCGTACCACCTGATGCGCTCGGCCGGCGGCCGTGGCGTCCTCCCCGGCGGCGTGCCCGGCACCCACGCCGGCAAGGCCGTCGTCATCGGCGGCGGCGTCTCCGGCTGGAACGCCACCCAGATCGCCGTCGGCATGGGCTTCCACGTGACCCTGCTCGACCGGGACATCAACAAGCTCCGCGAGGCCGACAAGATCTTCGGCACCAAGGTGCAGACGATCGTCTCCAACGCCTACGAGCTGGAGAAGGCCGTCATCGAGGCCGACCTCGTCATCGGCGCCGTCCTCATCCCGGGTGCCAAGGCCCCGAAGCTGGTCACCAACGAGCTCGTCGCCAAGATGAAGCCCGGAAGTGTCCTTGTCGACATTGCGATCGACCAGGGCGGCTGCTTCGAGGACTCGCACCCGACCACCCACGCCGAGCCGACCTTCCAGGTCCACAACTCGGTCTTCTACTGCGTCGCCAACATGCCCGGCGCGGTCCCGAACACCTCCACCTACGCCCTCACCAACGCCACGCTGCCCTACATCGTGTCGCTGGCGAACAACGGCTGGGTCGAGGCGCTGCGCCGCGACGCCGCGCTCGGTCTGGGCCTCAACACCCATGACGGCAAGGTGGTTTACAAGGAGGTCGCCGAGGCGCACGGCCTTGAGCACGTCGAGCTGAGCACCCTCCTGGGCTGACCCTCGCGGCACCGCCGTCAACGCGTGCCGTCAATGCCACACACCCGGCCGGACCTTGTTCGACAAGGTCCGGCCGGATGTGTGTCCGGACCCGGCGGAACGTTCGGCCAACTCGCCTCGAACGTAACCCTTTAACCGTTTCGCACACCCCTGAAACGTGTGGATGCATGCCTGCGCACCCTTGACAGAGAGGTGTTCGGTTGCCGACACATCGGGCCGGGTCCGGCGGATTGTGTTGCTGCGGAGCGGTGACACGCCATAGAGTCGCCAACCGTCGGCATGGTGCCACGCTGACCTATCGATAAATGTTCCTGGTGACATCCAAGGAGGTAAGACGACTTGTGAATGAGTCGACAATTACTCCCGGGAGCGGTGCGCCAGGTGCTCCGATCGGCTCCGTCGCGGTGCGGACCTTCGCGACGCACCAGCCCATGACGACAGCCCACACGATGAAGACGATGGACGGCCTACACGTGAACGCCACGGCCGGCAACGAGATGGGCCGAGAGTCCACCCACTTCGCCGCCTTTGACGAGGTGCCCGAGGGGCACTTCTACGACCCCGACGCCGAGTACGAGCCCGACCCGGAGTACGCGGCCACCCTCGCACCCGACGCTGCCCGGCAGCGCCGCGAGCGGATCGGCCCCACCGGACGGCCCCTGCCGTACTTCCCGATCCCGGGTCCGCTGACCGACCACGGACCCGCGAAGATCATCGCGATGTGCAACCAGAAGGGCGGCGTCGGCAAGACCACGTCGACCATCAACCTGGGTGCCGCGCTCGCGGAGTACGGACGACGGGTGCTGCTCGTCGACTTCGACCCGCAGGGAGCCCTGTCGGTCGGTCTCGGTGTGAACCCGATGGAGCTCGACCTCACCGTCTACAACCTGCTCATGGAGCGGGGCATGTCGGCGGACGAGGTCCTCCTCAAGACCGCCGTACCCAACATGGACCTGCTGCCGAGCAACATCGACCTCTCGGCCGCCGAAGTCCAGCTCGTCAGCGAGGTCGCGCGCGAGTCGACGCTCCAGCGCGCCCTGAAGCCGCTGATGAACGACTACGACTACATCGTGATCGACTGTCAGCCCTCGCTCGGCCTGCTGACCGTGAACGCCCTGACGGCGGCTCACAAGGTCATCGTGCCGCTGGAATGCGAGTTCTTCGCGCTCCGCGGAGTGGCGCTGCTGACCGAGACCATCGAGAAGGTCCAGGAGCGGCTCAACCCCGAGCTGGAGCTCGACGGCATCCTCGCCACGATGTACGACTCCCGGACCGTGCACAGCCGTGAGGTGCTCGCGCGCGTCGTCGAGGCCTTCGACGACCACGTCTACCACACGGTCATCGGGCGGACGGTGCGCTTCCCGGAGACCACGGTCGCCGGCGAGCCCATCACCACGTACGCCTCCAACTCCGTGGGTGCCGCCGCCTATCGTCAGCTCGCCAGGGAGGTGCTCGCCCGGTGTCACGCCGAGTGAGTCTGCCCGGCGCCGACGAACTCTTCCGTACGACCGGGGGGACGGCGCTCCAGGCGTCCGCACCCCGCCGGGCCGTCCCGGCACCCGCGGGCGAGAGCGACACGACGGCGGCCGAGGGCTCCGCGGAGCACACGGCGGCGGACTCCGAGGCGACGGAACCCCGCGCCCGGACGACGGAGCCCGAGAGTGCCGCTCCGAAGTCCGCGCCCTCCGCCGCGGTGCCCGCCCCCGCGGCGGCCCGGCGGCGCGGCGGCCGGGCCCCGAACCGGCGGCCCAGCGGCCGTGAGCGGCACGACGAGAAGATCACGGTCTACGTCTCCGCCGAGGAGCTGATGGACCTGGAGCACGCCCGGCTCGTGCTCCGGGGCGAGCACGGCCTGGCCGTGGACCGGGGCCGGATCGTCCGGGAGGCCGTCGCGGTCGTCCTGGCCGACCTGGAGTCCCGCGGCGACGCGAGCATCCTCGTGCGCCGCCTGCGCGGCCGCTGACGGTAGCCTGCGGGCTGCCGCGCTCCCCGTTCCCCTGGACCTCCATGCACCACGCCTCTGACGAAACGTCCCGCCCGCACCGCCGCCTTCTGGGCCGCGGCCCGGGCGAGCCGGAGGAGGCCGCCGCCGTCCCGCCGCCTCCTGCCCCGCCCGCCGACGCACCTGTCGCGGGGGCGGGGGAGGAAGCGGCAGGGCCCGGGGCCGAGCCCGGGGCAGAGCCCGAGCCCGAGGCCGATGCGGTTGCCGACGGCCCTCCGGCAGACGAGTCCGGTGAGTCCGACGAGGCCGGTGACCCCGGTGAGGCCGGTCGCTCCGCGGAGTCTGCCGAGTCCGCCGCGTCCGCGGAGTCCGCTGAGTCCGCGGAGGCCGGGGACGGGCGGTTCACCGTGCGGCTCTCGAACTTCGAGGGGCCGTTCGACCTGCTGCTCCAGCTGATCACCAAGCACAAGCTCGACGTCACCGAGGTCGCCCTCTCCCAGGTCACCGACGAGTTCATGGCGCACCTGCGTGCCCTGGGACCCGACGGGGACCTCGACCAGACCACCGAGTTCCTCGTCGTCGCCGCCACCCTGCTCGACCTCAAGGCCGCCCGGCTGCTGCCCGCCGCCGAGGTCGAGGACGAGGCCGACCTCGCGCTCCTGGAGGCCCGCGACCTGCTCTTCGCCCGGCTCCTCCAGTACCGCGCGTACAAACGCATCGCGGCGATCTTCGAGGAGCGCTGGGAGGCCGAGGGCCGCCGCCATCCCCGTACCGTCGGCCTCGAACCGCACCACGCCGAGCTGCTCCCCGAGGTCGTCATCTCCATCGGCGCCGAGGGCTTCGCCAGGCTGGCCGTCAAGGCCATGCAGCCCAAGGCCGAGCCCCAGGTGTACGTCGACCACATCCACGCCCCGCTGGTCAGCGTCCGCGAGCAGGCCGCCGTGGTCGTCTCGCTGCTGCGGGAGCGCGGGACCGCGCTCTTCCGGGAGCTGATCGAGGACGTCGGGGACGACACCCTCACCGTCGTGGCCCGCTTCCTCGCCCTTCTGGAGCTCTACCGGGAGAAGGCCGTCGCCCTCGACCAGGAGACCGCCCTGGGGGACCTCACGGTCTCCTGGACCGGCGGGGAGACGGATCCCTCGGGGGCCGTGACCGACGAGTTCGACCAGGAGACCACCGCATGAGCGACCTCAAGCCCTCTCTCGAAGCCGTCCTCATGGTCGTCGACGAGCCCGCCACCGAGGCGCATCTCGCCAAGGTCCTGGACCGCACCCCCCGCGAGGTCGCCGACGCCCTGCGCGAGCTGGCCGACGAGTACACGGTCCAGGGCCGAGGCTTCGAGCTGCGGCAGGTGGCCGGCGGCTGGCGCTACTACACCCGCGCCGAGCACGCCGCGGCCGTCGAGGCCTTCGTCCTGGAGGGCCAGCAGGCCCGGCTCACCCAGGCGGCCCTGGAGACCCTCGCGGTCGTCGCGTACCGCCAGCCGGTCAGCCGTTCCCGGGTCTCCGCGGTCCGCGGAGTCAACTGCGACGGCGTGATGCGGACCCTCCTCCAGCGGGGTCTGGTGGAGGAGACGGGCGCGGAACCCGAAACAGGTGCGATCCTGTACAGGACGACGAACTACTTCCTGGAGCGGATGGGCCTGCGCGGCCTGGACGAGCTCCCCGAGCTCGCGCCCTTCCTCCCCGAGGCGGAGGCGGTCGAGCCGGACTCACTGGAAGGGGTCCCGTCGTTCGATCCGGATGCACCGGATCGTGAGGACGACGACGACAAGACGGAAGTTTGATGCGAAGCAGCAGCGGCAGGAACAGCAGCGGAAACAACGGCGGGAGCCGTGGTGGCAACAGCGGCGGCCGCGGCGGCAGCAGCGGTGGCGGCCGCGGTGGCAGCGGCGCCGGCGGTGGCGGCTACCGGGGCTCCGGTGGCGGCAGCGGCAGCGGTGGCGGTGGCTACCGGGGCGGCAGCGGCTCCGGTGGCAGCGGCGGTGGCCGTGGCGGCTCCGGTGGCGGTGGCTACCAGGGCGGCGGCGGTGGCGGTCGTGGTGGCAGCGGTGGCGGCTACCAGGGTGGCGGCGGCCGTGACGGCCAGAAGAGCCCGAGCAACCCGCGCCGGCCTCGCCCGGAGGAGCGCTCCTACGACGTGAGCCCCCCTGCCGAGGCCCCGAAGAAGGGTCGCGGCTCCGCGGCCCGCGGCGGCGCCAAGGGCGGCCCCAAGGCCCCTCAGGGCGGTATGCCGCCCCGTCGTGGCCCGCACGGCCAGCGGCAGGCCCCGGCCCGCTCGCGCGAGCTCGAGGCCAAGATCGAGCAGCGCAACCGGGAGCGGTACGAGAACCGCCCGGAGATCAAGACCCCGAAGACCTTCCCGGGCGCCGAGCAGGAGGGCGAGCGGCTGCAGAAGGTCCTCGCCCGCGCCGGCATGGGCTCGCGACGTGCCTGCGAGGAGCTCATCGAGCAGGCCCGCGTCGAGGTCAACGGCGAGATCGTCCTGGAGCAGGGCAAGCGCGTCGACCCGGAGAAGGACGAGATCAAGGTGGACGGCCTGACCGTCGCCACCCAGTCGCACCTGTTCTTCGCGCTGAACAAGCCGGCCGGTGTCGTCTCCACCATGGAGGACCCGGACGGCCGCCAGTGCCTCGGCGACTACGTCAACAACCGCGAGACGCGCCTCTTCCACGTCGGCCGGCTCGACACGGAGACCGAGGGCATCATCCTGCTCACCAACCACGGTGAGCTGGCCCACCGCCTCACGCACCCGAAGTACGGCGTGAAGAAGACCTACCTGGCCGCCATCACCGGCCCGCTGCCCCGCGAGGTCGGCAAGCGGCTCAAGGACGGCATCCAGCTGGAGGACGGCTACGCCAAGGCCGACCACTTCCGCGTGGTCGAGCAGACCGGCAAGAACTACCTGGTCGAGGTCACGCTGCACGAGGGCCGCAAGCACATCGTGCGCCGCATGCTGGCCGAGGCCGGCTTCCCGGTCGAGAAGCTGGTCCGTACGGCCTTCGGGCCGATCGGTCTGGGCGACCAGAAGTCGGGCTGGCTGCGCCGGCTCACCAACACGGAGGTCGGCATGCTGATGAAGGAAGTCGGCATGTAAGGCCCCTGGCCCGCTTTACCCGAGAAGCCCGTGACCGCTCGCCGGTCACGGGCTTCTCCGTGTCCGCGCCCGTGTCCGTGTCTGTGTCCGTTCTCGTGTCCGTTCTCGCGCTCTGGTCCGTGCTCCCCGTCGTGCTCCCCGCTTTTCCGTCTTGTGGCCGGAGCCTGCCCCCTTTATAGTCAATATGACTCTTAAGGAGGCGGGCGTGAGCCTCGCAAGCATCCTCGAACCCCTGCAGCAGCCGCTCTTCACCGTCCTGGACACCCCGGTCAGCTGGACCGAGGTCCTGGGATTCGGCAGCGGGGCGCTCTGCGTCTGGCTCGTCGCCCGCCAGCACCTCGCGAACTGGCCCATCGGCATCGCCAACAACCTGTTCTTCGTCCTGCTCTTCACGCAGGCGGGGCTCTACGCCGACGCCGGCCTCCAGATCGTCTTCATCACCCTCGCCGTGTACGGCTGGTGGACCTGGACCCACGGGGGTGGACCAGGCTCCGACGCCCTCCCGGTGCGCCGCACCACGCGCACCGAGTGGACGTGGCTGATCACGGCGGGGGTGGTGGGGACCCTCGCCCTCACCCTGCTCCTCGACCGCGCCACCGACTCGACGGTCCCCTTCTGGGACGCCCTGACGACCGCGCTCTCCCTCATGGCGACCTACGGCCAGTGCCGCAAGCGCCTGGAGTCCTGGTGGCTGTGGATCGCCGCCGACGTGGTCTACGTACCGCTGTACGCGTACAAGGAGCTGTACCTGACCTCCCTGCTGTACGTCGGCTTCATGGCGCTCTGCGTCCTCGGCCTGCGCGGCTGGACCAAGGACCATGCCGCGCGCCGCGCCCTCCAGGTGGAGGCGGCGGCATGAAGCGCTACGGACACGGCCTCGTCCTCGGCAAGTTCTATCCGCCGCACGCCGGCCACCACCATCTCGTCCGCACGGCCCTCGACCGCTGCGAACGCCTCACCGTGCTCGTCTGCGCCTCCTCCGTGGAGTCCCTCCCGCTCGACGAGCGCGTCGCCTGGATGCGCGAGATCCACCCCGACGCCCTCGTCGTCGGAGCCGTCGACGACATCCCCGTCGACCTCCACGACCCCGACGTGTGGGACGCCCACATGGCCGTCTTCCGGGCCGCCGTGCCCGAGCACGTCGACGCCGTCTTCACCTCGGAGCCGTACGGGGAGGAACTCGCCCGCCGGTTCGGCGCCGAGCCCGTCTGCGTCGATCCCGAGCGCACCTGCCACCCCGTCTCCGGCACCGCCGTCCGCGCGGACCCCGTCGGCTGCTGGGACTTCCTGGAGCCGCCCGTACGCTCCGCGCTCACCCGGCGCGTCGTCGTCCTCGGCGCCGAGTCCACCGGCACCACCACCATGGCCCTCGCCCTCGCCGACCACTACCGGCGGCGCGGCGGCGTCTGGGCCCGCACCCGGTACGTACCGGAGTACGGGCGCGAGTACAGCGAACTCAAGCTCGCCGAGCTCCGTGCCGAACGCCCCGGCGCCGACTGGGCCGACGTCACCTTCCACTCCTCCGACTTCCCCGTCATCGCGCAGCGCCAGGCCGAACTGGAGGAGGAGGCGGCCCGCGACGGCTCGCCCGTCCTCTTCTGCGACACCGACGCCTTCGCCACCACCATCTGGCACGAGCGCTACATGGGCACCACCAGCCCCGCCACCGGCGAGATCGCCGCCCACGGCCGGCAGCACCTCTGGCTGCTCACCGACCACCGGGGCGTCGCCTTCGAGGACGACGGACTCCGCGACGGGGAGCACCTGCGGCCCTGGATGACCGCCCGCTTCCTCACCCAGCTCACCCACAGCGGCCGCCGCACGGCCGTCCTCAGCGGCCCGCACGAGGAACGCCTCGCGGCCGCGGTCGCCGCCGTGGACGGGCTGCTCGACGAGGGCTGGCACCTCACCGACCCGCTGCCGGAGCGACGATGACCGGCCACCGGGTGCCGACGGGCGGGGCCGAGGACGGCGAGCGGGTGTCGGCAGGTGTGCCCGAGGGCTACGACCCGTACGCCTTCGAGCCGTTCGCCGTCACCGTCGACCTCGCCGTCCTCACCCTCCGCGAGGAGCGCCTCCACGTCCTGCTGGTCGAGCGCGGCCAGGAGCCGTACGCCGGGTCCTGGGCGCTCCCCGGCGGATTCGTCCTGCCCCGCGAGTCCGCCGAGCGGGCCGCCCGCCGCGAACTCGCCGAGGAGACCGGACTCTCCGAGGCCACCGTCGCCGGACTCCACCTCGAACAGCTCCGCACCTACACCGAGCCGGACCGCGACCCGAGGATGCGGGTCGTCTCCGTCGCTTTCACCGCGCTGGTACCCGATCCGCCCGAGCCGCGCGGCGGCGGCGACGCGGCCCAGGCGCGGTGGATGCCGTACGGGACGCACGGGCCGCTCGCCTTCGACCACGACCGCATCCTCGCCGACGCCCACGAACGGGTCGGCGCCAAGCTGGAGTACACCTGCCTCGCGACCGCCTTCTGCCCGCCCGAGTTCACCCTCGGCGAGCTGCGTAAGGTCTACGAGACGGTCTGGGGCGTCGAGCTCGACCGCCCCAACTTCCGGCGCAAGGTCCTCACCACGCCCGGCTTCGTCCAGGCCGTGGAAGGACCGCCGCGCCTCACCGGCGGACGGGGGAAACCGGCCGCTCTCTACCGGGCGGGCGGGGCCACCACCCTCCACCCGCCCCTCCTGCGACCGGAAGGACGATCCACGTGAACCTCACCCGCACCGCCGTCAAGCAGGCCGCGACCGGCTCCCTGATCGGGCTGGCGCTCGGCGACGCGCTGGGCTTCCCGACCGAGTTCAACGACGTGCCCTCGATCCTCGCGAAGGTCGGGCCCTGGCGGGAGATGCCGCTGCCCGTCCGCGACGGAAAGGCGTACGTCACCGACGACACCCAGATGGCGCTCGCCTTCGCCCGGGGCATCCGGACCGCGATGGACCACGGAGTCCTCGCCCCGCTGGGCCTCACCAGGCCCGTACGGGACGAGTTCGTCGCCTGGTACCACTCGCCCGAGAACAACCGCGCCCCCGGCAACACCTGCCTCCGCGCCTGTGCGCTCCTCGGCGGCGACCGGCTCTGGCAGGACGCGAGCCAGATCGGCTCCAAGGGCTGCGGCGCCAACATGCGGGTCACGCCCATCGGGCTCGTCCCCGGGCTGAGCGAGGAGCAGCGGGCCGGTGCCGCACAGCTCCAGGCGGCCCTGACCCACGGTCACCCCACCGCGCTCGCCGCCTCCGACCTCACCGCACGCGCCGTCCACCTCCTCGCCCAGGGCGTGGATCCGGCCGGACTGGTCGGACAGCTGCGCTCGTACGCGTACGAGAACCGCTCCCGCTATCACGAGCACTGGCTCGGCGACCTCTGGACCCGCTCCCAGGACCCCTCCGCCCGGCACTTCGTCGAGCGCGGCTGGGACGAGTGCCTGGCCGTCCTGGAGCGGCTTGACGCCGTCCAGCGCACTGCGGACCCGGAGCTCGACCCCTGTACGTACACCGGTGACGGCTGGATCGCCGAGGAGGCCCTCGCGACCGGGCTCCTCAGCTTCCTGCTCTTCCCCGACGAGCCCCTCACCGTCCTGCGCCGGGCCGCCTGCACCCGCGGCGACTCCGACTCGATCGCCGCTCTCGCGGGCGCCTTCGCCGGCGCCCATCTCGGCGCCGACGCCTGGCCGAAGGAGTGGGAGGAGCACATCGAGTACCGGAGCGACCTGCTGACCTTCGGCGCGCTCTGGGACGCTTGATCCATGACGCTCACTCTCGATCCCTCACAGCACGTGGACCTCACCGCCGTCGTGGCCGAGCAGCCCGACCCCCTGCTCTTCGCGACGGTCTCCGGCGCGCACCTGTACGGATTCCCGTCCCGCGACTCGGACGTGGACCTGCGCGGTGCGCACCTGCTGCCGGTGGACGCGCTGATCGGGCTGCGCGAACCCGAGGAGACCCGCAGCCGGATGTGGGACCGGGACGGCGTCGAGATGGACCTCGTCACGCACGACCTGCGGAAGTTCGCCCGGCTGATGCTGCGCCGCAACGGCTACGTCCTGGAGCAGCTCACCTCCCCGCTCGTCGCGCACACCACGGAGACCCACGCGGAGCTGGTCTCCCTCGTGCCCGAGGTGCTCACCTCCCACCACGCCCACCACTACCGGGGCTTCGCGGGGACGCAGTGGCGGCTCTTCGAGAGCAGCGGGGAGCTCAAGCCGCTGCTCTACACCTACCGGGCGCTGCTCACCGGCATCCACCTGATGCGGTCGGGCGAGGTGCAGGCCCATCTGCCGACCCTGGTCGAGGAGGTCGCCGAGGCGCCGGCCCGGCTGCCCGACCTCGTCGAGGCGAAGGCGGCGGCGGAACACGGGCTCGCGGACCTGGCGATCGAGGACGTACGGGCGGAGACCGAGGTCCTGCGCGGGATCCTGGACGAGGCGCAGGCCGCGTCCGCTCTGGGGGAGACGGCGGCACGGGCCCACGACCTGCTGCACGATCTGGTCGTACGGGCCCGGTCGAAGAGCCGCTAGAGCACGTCCGTCGCCGAGGCGCGGCGCGCGCGGATCAGGAAGTCCTGCACGCGCGCGTGGTCCGGCGTCGCCGGGAGCGGAGTCGCGTCGAGGGCGTGGTCGGCCTCCTCCTGGAGTCGGTTCATCCAGGACTCGACCTCGGGCCAGGTCACCTCGCCGCGCTTGACCGCGAGGAGGCGCTCGCGCTCCTCGCCGACGTCGATCCGCAGCTCGCCCGAGCGCAGCAGGTCCCGGCAGCTGGTCAGCAGGCGCAGCAGGTGCATGGCGTGCTTCCAGCGCGGGTGGCCGTACTGGCGCACGTCCGCGTCGAGCTTGCGGCGCTGCCCGCCCGCGTAACGGACGAAGGTCTGATGGGCCTGCCGGGAGAGGAAGGCGCCGCGCAGCGAGAGCAGTTCGCGGCCGAGGTCGTCGACGTGCTCGACCACGGGGGAGTGGAGGCACTCCAGGACGTTCGGGTTGTTGCGCAGCGCCAGCTCGCAGAAGCGTTCCAGCTCCCAGCTGAACTGCTCCTCGCCCGGCCCCTCCACATGCGCGGGGGGCTTGTCGAAGTGCCAGAACAACGGCGTCGGGGCGAGGTACACGCCCCGGACGTCCGTGTCACTGCCCTCGGTCGCGAGACCGAAGGCGCGCGAGCCCATCACACAGGAGTAGATCGTGTGGTCGCGCACCAGCTCGTCCGGAGTCATGCCGGTCAGGCTACGTCAGGGCTCTGACAGGGCTATGTCAGGGTGATCGAGTCCCCCGAGACGGTGATCTGCTCGGCCGGCAGCGGGCGGGGAGCCGGTCCGGCCACCACCGCGGCGTCGGTGATGCGGTACTTGGAGCCGTGGCAGGGGCAGTCGATGGTGCCGTCCGCGACCTTGTTCACCAGACAGCCCTGATGGGTGCAGATCGCGGAGAACGCCTTGAACTCACCCGCCGTGGGCTGGGTGACGACCACCTTCTCCGCCTTGAAGACCGTGCCGCCGCCGACCGGGATGTCGGCGGTCTTGGCCAGGGCCTTACCGCTGGGCGCGCCGGCGGAGGCGCTCGTTTCGGCGGGGGCGCTCGGGGTGGCCGGCGCGCTCGTGCCGGGGGTGGCCGACGCGCTCGTGCCCGCGGTGCCCGGGGTGGCCGGGGCGCTGGTGGTCGTACCGCCGTCGCCTCCGTCGTCCGAGCCGCAGCCCGCCGTCAGGGCCGCGGCGGCGACCAGGACGGTACGGCGGTTCGTGGCGCGTGCAGTCAGGTTGGTGACGCGTGAAGTCATACGGCCACCTTGGCGCCGCCGGGCCGCCGGGTCCCGCAACACGCCTACACCCGGGGCGTCAGCTCCCTCGCACGGCCGTCCGCGTCCCGCCGTACCTCCAGGACCGAGGTCACCGCGTCCCGCTCGATCGGCCCGTACACATGCGGGAAGAGCACCTCCCCCGAGCCCTCCCGGCGGACCTCCCCGGCCAGCCGCTCCTCGTCGATCACCAGCACCAGGAGCGGGCCCGGCACGTCCCGGTAGCGGGCGTCGGCGATCGCGAGGGCCGCGGCCTCGTCCGGCGAGCAGTGGACGAAGCCCTCGGCGGCGAGGGACGGCGGGGCGTACGGGGCATCGGGGGCGGCCGACCAGTCGGCCAGCGGTACGACGTGCAGCAACATGCCGACCTTTCTACCGTGAGGTTCCGTGGCCGGGGATGTACCCCGAGTGGCGGAACGCCCCGGTTCGAGTGACATTGAGCGTGTTCCGAACCGGACGAAAGGCAGAACCATGGCGGGAAACGACCTCGGCAGTCTCCTCGGAAGCCTTCTCGGAGGCTCCGGTGGGCAGAGCGGCGGCAGCGGTGCCGGCGGCATCCTCGGCTCCCTGATCGGCGCCCTCGCCGGCGGTCAGGGCGGCGGCGGTGCGGGCGGCTCGACGAACCCGCTCGGCGGACTCCTCGACATGCTCACCGGATCGGGCCTCAGCGACCAGACCCGGTCCTGGGTCGGCACCGGTGAGAACCAGTCCGTCAGCGGCGCCCAGATCGCCGAGGCCCTCCCGGACGACACCCTCCAGAAGGTCGCGGCCGACGCCGGCGTCAGCCCGCAGGAGGCCGCCGACCAGATCGCCCGGTCGCTGCCGCAGGCCGTCGACAAACTGACCCCGAACGGCTCGGTGCCCCAGGGCTCCCTGGAGGACATCATCCGGCAGCAGCAGCTTTGACCGCGCCCGCCGCCCGCCCTCCGTCTCGGAGGGCGGGCGCCGCGACGCCCCGTCCCCACCGCTGACTAGGCTGATCGGAGCACTGACGCAGGCGAAGGAGCACGACGTGGCGGTACGAGCGGTCCGAGGAGCCGTCCAGCTGGAGCGGGACGAGGCCGGGCACATGAGTGAGCAGGTCGAAGAGCTGCTCACCGCCGTCCTCGAACGCAACGGGCTCGGCGCCGACGACCTCATCAGCATCTGGTTCACGGCCACCCCCGACCTCCACAGCGACTTCCCCGCCGCCGCGGCCCGCCGGATCGGCATCGTCGACGTCCCCTTGATCTGCGCGCAGGAACTCGACATCGAGGGCGCCATGCCGAGGGTCGTCCGGCTCCTCGCCCACGTCGAGACCGAACTCCCCAAGTCACGGATCGCGCACGTCTACCTCGGCGCCGCGGCCGCTCTGCGCAAGGACATCGCCCAGTGAGAACAGCGCTCGTCATCGGCACCGGCCTGATCGGCACCTCCGCGGCGATCGCCCTCGCCGGCCGGGGCGTCACCGTCCATCTGCGCGACCACGACCCGGCGCGGGCCAGCACGGCCGCCGCCATCGGCGCCGGCACCGACGAGGAGCCCGCGGGCCCCGTCGACCTCGTCATCGTCGCCGTACCCCCGGCGCACGTGGCCGCCACCCTCGCCGAGGCCATGACCGCCGGGCTCGGCCGCGGCTACCTCGACGTGGCCAGCGTCAAGGGCGGCCCCAAGCGCGAGCTGGAAGCCCTGGGCCTCGACCTCACCCCGTACATCGGTACGCACCCCATGGCCGGCAAGGAGCGCTCCGGCCCGCTCGCCGCGACCGCGGACCTCTTCGAGGGGCGGCCCTGGGTCCTCACCCCGACCCGGGACACCGACACCGAGGTCCTGAACCTCGCCCTGGAGCTCGTCGCGCTGTGCCGGGCCGTCCCCGTCGTCATGGACGCCGACGCCCACGACCGGGCGGTCGCCCTGGTGTCCCACACCCCGCAGCTCGTGTCGTCGATGGTCGCCGCGCGCCTGGAGGAGGCCGAGGAGTCGGCCGTACGCCTCTGCGGGCAGGGCATCCGGGACGTCACCCGGATCGCGGCCTCCGACCCGCGCATGTGGATCGACATCCTCTCCGCCAACCCCGGACCCGTCGCCGACGTGCTCTCCGGTGTCGCCGCCGACCTCGACGAGACCGTCCGCGCCCTGCGCTCCCTCCAGTCCGCCGACGAGGAGAAGCGCCGGGACGGCGCCCTGGGCGTCGAGGACGTCCTGCGCCGCGGCAACGCCGGCCGCTCCCGCGTCCCCGGCAAGCACGGCGCCGCCCCCACGGTCTACGAGACCGTCGCCGTCCTCATCAGCGACCAGCCGGGCGAGCTGGCCCGCATCTTCGCCGACGCGGGCCGCGCGGGGGTCAACATCGAGGACGTCCGCATCGAGCACGCGACCGGCCAGCAGGCGGGTCTCGTCCAGCTCATGGTGGAGCCCTCGGCCGCCCCGGTCCTCGGCGCGGCCCTCCAGGAGCGGGGCTGGGCCCTGCGGACGAGCTGACGGCGGGGCTCTGGCGGGGGCGAGGGAGCGCCCAGGGGGCGCCTCCGCCCGGCCCCGGCACGGGCTGGGCCGAACGGGTGCGTGGGACTCGGTAACCTTGGGGAGGTCCCTTGCATCCCCGCCGGGTCCTGCCACTCACCCCAGGAAGGTGTTCCCACCGTGGAATCCGTGATCGTCGCCATCGACGGGCCCTCCGGCACGGGCAAGTCCAGCACCTCGAAGGCGGTCGCCGCCAAGCTGGGTCTGAGCTACCTCGACACCGGCGCCCAGTACCGGGCGATCACCTGGTGGATGATCAGCAACGGCGTGGACGTCCACGACGCCGAAGCCGTCGCCAACGCCGCCGCGAAGCCGGTCATCGTCTCCGGCACCGACCCGGCGCGGCCCACCATCACCGTCGACGGAGCCGACGCCGCCGGCCCCATCCGTACCGAAGAGGTCACCTCCAAGGTCAGCGCCGTCAGCGCCGTCCCCGAGGTGCGGGAGCTCATCACCGACCTCCAGCGGACCATCGCCAAGGGCGCCGAGCACGGCATCGTCGTCGAGGGCCGGGACATCGGCACCACCGTCCTCCCCGACGCCGACCTGAAGATCTTCCTCACCGCCTCGCCCGAGGCCCGCGCCGCCCGCCGCTCCGGCGAGCTCAAGGGCGTCGACGTGCACGCGACGAAGGAAGCCCTGATCAAGCGGGACGCGGCCGACTCCAGCCGGAAGACCTCCCCGCTCGCCAAGGCCGACGACGCCGTCGAGGTCGACACCACCGAGCTCACGCTCGACCAGGTCATCGAGTGCGTCGTCACCCTGGTGGACGAGAAGCGCGGAGCCGCCAAGTGACCGTGCCCTCCGAGAAGGGCGCCGCCGTCGGCCGACGCATCGGCATCGGACTGATGTACGGCTTCTGGAAGCCGCGCGTCCTCGGCGCCTGGCGGGTGCCGACCTCCGGCCCCGCCATCTTCGCCGTCAACCACGCGCACAACATCGACGGCCCCATGCTCATGGGCACCGCACCGCGCCCCGTGCACTTCCTCATCAAGAAGGAGGCGTTCGTCGGCCCGCTCGGCAGCTTCCTGGAGGGCATCGGGCAGCTCAAGGTGGACCGCGACAGCACCGACCGCACCGCGATAGGCAACGCCCTGGGCGTCCTGGAGCAGGGCGGCGTCCTCGGGATCTTCCCCGAGGGAACCCGGGGCGACGGCGACTTCGCCTCGCTCCGCGCGGGCCTCGCGTACTTCGCCGTCCGCAGCGGCGCGCCGATCGTCCCGGTCGCCGTGCTGGGAAGCACGGAGCGCCGCGGACGGTTGGTCAAAGCACTGCCTCCGCTGCGCGCCCGCGTCGACGTCGTCTTCGGTGACGCCTTCGACGCGGGGGACGGCTCCGGCCGGCGCACCCGCAAGGCGCTCGACGAGGCCACCGTACGAATCCAGGGGAAGCTCACCGACCACCTGGAAAACGCCAGGCGCCTCACCGGGCGCTGAGCGAGACTTTCAGTAGTGGGCCCCGCGGCCCGGGGACCCACCGACCACGAATGATCAAGGAACGGACTTCATGAACGACCAGCACGACCACGGGGCACTTGGCGACGCCGAGTACGCGGAGTTCATGGAGCTCGCCTCCGAAGAAGGCTTCGACGTCGAAGAGGTCGAGGGCGCGATCGAGGAGGCCGGCCACGGCCCGCTTCCCGTCCTCGCCGTCGTCGGCCGCCCGAACGTCGGCAAGTCGACCCTGGTGAACCGCATCATCGGCCGCCGTGAGGCCGTCGTCGAGGACAAGCCGGGCGTCACCCGCGACCGCGTCACCTACGAGGCCGAATGGGCCGGGCGCCGCTTCAAGGTCGTCGACACCGGCGGCTGGGAGCAGGACGTCCTCGGCATCGACGCCTCCGTCGCCGCCCAGGCCGAGTACGCCATCGAGGCCGCCGACGCCTGTCTCTTCGTCGTGGACGCCACCGTCGGCGCCACCGACACCGACGAGGCCGTCGTCAAGCTGCTCCGCCGCTCCGGCAAGCCGGTCGTCCTCGCCGCCAACAAGGTCGACGGACAGTCCGGTGAGGCCGACGCCACCACGCTCTGGTCCCTGGGCCTCGGCGAGCCGTTCCCCGTCTCCTCGCTGCACGGCCGCGGCACCGGCGACCTCCTCGACGAGGTCCTGAAGGCGCTGCCCGAGGCCCCCGAGCAGCGCTTCGGCAACGCCGTCGGCGGCCCGCGCCGCATCGCCCTCATCGGCCGCCCGAACGTCGGCAAGTCCTCCCTGCTCAACAAGGTGGCGGGCGAGGACCGGGTCGTCGTCAACGAGCTGGCCGGCACCACCCGCGACCCGGTCGACGAGCTCATCGAGCTCGGCGGTGTGACGTGGAAGTTCGTCGACACGGCCGGCATCCGCAAGAAGGTCCACCTCCAGGAGGGCGCGGACTACTACGCCTCCCTGCGGACCGCGGCCGCCATCGAGAAGGCGGAGGTGGCCGTCATCCTCATCGACACCACCGACAACATCTCGGTCCAGGACCAGCGCATCATCACGACGGCGGTCGAGTCGGGCCGCGCCATCGTCATCGCCTACAACAAGTGGGACGAGCTGGACGAGGAGCGCCGCTACTACCTCGAGCGCGAGATCGAGACCGAGATGCAGCAGGTCGCCTGGGCGCCCCGGGTCAACGTCTCCGCCAAGACCGGCCGCCACATGGAGAAGCTGGTCCCGGCCATCGAGACCGCGCTCGCCGGCTGGGAGACCCGCGTCCCCACCGGCCGGCTGAACGCCTTCCTCGGTGAGATCGTCGCGGCCCACCCGCACCCGATCCGCGGCGGCAAGCAGCCCCGCATCCTCTTCGGTACGCAGGCGGGCACCAAGCCGCCCCGCTTCGTGCTCTTCGCCTCGGGCTTCCTGGAGGCCGGCTACCGCCGCTTCATCGAGCGCCGCCTCCGCGAGGAGTTCGGCTTCGAGGGCACCCCGATCCACATCTCGGTGCGCGTGCGAGAGAAGCGCAGCCGCAAGAAGTGACCCCGCGGGGTGAGACACGGCGGAGGGCCGGGGCGATCGCGCCCCGGCCCTCCGCCGTTCCCCCGTGCCCCTAGAAGCCCCTGCGGGGCCCCGGCGGCAGTGCCACCTGCGTCGGGGTGGGCGGGTACTGCGCCGACCACGCCGTCGGATACGACGACGTGCCGTACCGGTGGCCCTGCCCGTGTCCGTACACACCCGTGCTCACCGCCGTACCGAAGGCCCGGAACGTCAGCTCCTCCTCGCCGCTGCGGTCACCCGGCAGCGTGCGGAACGACCTGCGGTACTCCGAGTACAGGGCGTCGTAGATCGGCGTGGGCGAGGCCCCCGCCGAGACGTCCTGCGCCGGGCGCATCGAAGGGATCTGACTCGGATACGGCTGGAGGAAGGGGTCGTATGCGTGCACGTAGGTGCCAACGACCCCGCCGCCCGTCGGATGCGGGCGGCTCTCCGAAAGAGGTGCAGGCCGGGGGCGTAGCACGGTCGGGACCGCAGGTCCCGCAGGTCCCGCAGGTCCCGCGGAGCCCGTCGGCCCCGTCGGTACACCGGGGACCCGCGTCCACCCTATGCCCGGCCGCCCCTCGTTCATCAGGTACCGGCCAGCGGCATCGCGGCGGCGACCAGCCGCCCGTTCGCCGCGGCCTTCTCGAGGGCGTCACGCAGCAGGTCCTCGCGCGGCTGCTGGCCGATCGAGCCCACCGGGGCGGCGAAGACCAGCACCGTGTGCGACTTGTTGGCCGCCGCGCGCCAGCCCTCGGTGACCTGCAGCGGCTGGTGCGCCTGCCACCAGGCGGCCTGCCCGGCGCCGCCGGGGCCCGGCTGGAGGACGGAGTGCAGCTGGCCCATGGCGACCAGGACCGACCAGCCGGGCAGCACCGCCGGCTTCTCGTCCAGGTTCATGACCTGGTGGAAGCCCTGGTCGGCCAGGAGCGGCAGGAACTCGTCGGTGAGACCGTCCGAACCCGGGCGGGCCACCGGGGCGGTCGGTTCCACGACCAGGGCCGGGTGGAGCTCGCCCTCGATCAGGACGAGACCGCTGGTGACGCCGAGCACGGCCTGCTCGGGGTGGGCGGCGGACAGCGCGTCGGCGGTGTCCGAGGCCGTGATGGAGGCGACGGCGCCCTGGAGCTGCTCCTCGGCGACCCGGACGACCTGCGACGGAATGCAGCTGGCGTGGGCGAACGCGAGGA
Organism: Streptomyces sp. NBC_00250; assembly: GCF_036192275.1. Classification (NCBI taxonomy): domain Bacteria; kingdom Bacillati; phylum Actinomycetota; class Actinomycetes; order Kitasatosporales; family Streptomycetaceae; genus Streptomyces; species Streptomyces sp. NBC_00250. The sequence continues at coordinate 7,064,631 of NZ_CP108088.1, forward strand.
CCGCGGTCTCGTCGCCGACGAACAGCACCGTGCTGGTGCGCTCCTGCTCGGAGTCCCCCTGCGTGCGGCAGGAGGTGCAGTCGTAGCTGCCCGGGGCGTTGTCGCCGGCGAGCAGCCGGTCCGCTTCTTCGTCGCCGATCTCGGCGCGTACGTCCTCGCTGACGTCGAGCATGCGCGGCACGGGGGGCTCCCTGGACTCGGTACGGGGGGACGCCGGGCCGTTCCCGGTCGTCTCATGACGAGTTCAACGGGTCAGGCTCGGCCGGGGTCACGCGTGGAAGCGAGGCAACTTGCCACCGGCTCGTGCGGCGGGGCCGGTGACTCCGACCGGGTGGGGTGTGAACACTGTTCCGCGCGGCACGGGCCGGGGGCGTCGGGAGGCTGCCTAGCCTGCCCCGATGTCGAAGATCCGATTTTGGACAGCCGGTTCTCTCGTGGCGGCGTCCGCGGCCGCGCTGCTGACCCTGGCTCCGGCACCCGCGCAGGCCCGGGACGTGCCGACGGGGCCCCGGAACACGTCCGCCGTCCTTCTGGACGTGGCCGACGGGCTTCGCGCGGCCGCCGCCGTGCCCTCGTACGCCTGCGCCGCGGACCAGTGGCCGTGGGGCTGCGTCGCCCAGTGCGAGAGCAGCGGCGACTGGCACATCAACACCGGCAACGGCTTCTACGGCGGGCTCCAGTTCTGGCACCCGACCTGGGTCGAGCACGGCGGACTGCGCTACGCCCCGCGCGCCGACCTGGCGACCCGGCCGCAGCAGATCACCGTCGCCGAGGAGGTGCTCCGCACCCAGGGGTGGGGGGCCTGGCCCGTCTGCTCCAAGCGGTACGGGCTGAGCGGGCGCGTCCACACCGTCCAGACCGGCGACACCCTCAGCTCCATCGCCCGCCGCTTCGGGATCAAGGGCGGCTGGCAGGCGCTGTACGCGGCGAACCGGAGCCTGATCGGGCCGAACCCGAACCGGGTCGTCGTCGGGACGATGCTGCGGATCGACCGGCTGTGAGGGTCCTCGCCCCCGTCAGGCGAGCTCGGCGGGCTCCCCGCTGAACGCGAGGGAGCCGCGCCGCAGCTCGTGTACGAGCGTCCCGGTCGGCAGTCCGTCCGGGACGCGCTGCTCCGCCAGGACCACGGCCGCGCCGCCCTCCACGGCGAGCGCCGCGAGCCTGTCGTACGTACGGGCCGCGACCGGCGGGGCCAGGCCGAGCGACGGCTCGTCGACCAGCACCACGCGTGCGCGTGCGCGGGCGTCTGCCGCGAGCAGGGCGCGGGAGAGGGCCAGCATGCGGCGCTCCCCACCGGAGAGGGTTCCGGCGGTCCGCTCCAGGAGGGGGACGAGTTCGGGGTACGGGGGCGGGGCCCCGGGCGTCGTGAGCGCGAGGTTCTCGGCGACGGTGAGGCTCGCGTACACCGCCTGACGGTCCGGTACGAAGCAGAGGCCCCGGCGCGCCCGTTCGTGCGCCGACAGGCGGGTCACGTCGGCGCCCCGCCACAGGACCCGGCCCGTCGAGAGCCGCACGGTGCCGGCGAGGGCGCGGAGGGCCGTCGTACGGCCCGAGCCGTTACGGCCCAGGAGCACGGTGACCGTGCCGGCCGGGACGGGCAGGTCCAGGCCGTGCAGGGCCTCCAGGGGCCCGTAGCGGACCCGGGCGGCGCGCAGGACGATCTCGATGCTCATGGTGCGGCCCTCATGACACGATCCGGCCGCCTTCCATGGTGTGCACCCGGTGGGCGATCCCGGCGACGAGGTCCGGGTCGTGCTCGACGACGAGGACGGTCAGGCCGTCGGCGGCCAGGGCGGCGAGGACCCGGGCGAGCACGGCCGTCTCCGCGGCGTCGAGACCGGCGGCCGGCTCGTCGAGGAGCAGGGTGTGCGGCTGCCCCGCCAGCGCGCGGGCCAGCTCGACCCGGCGGAGGGTCCCGGTGGGCAGGTCCGCCGCCGTCGCGTGCCGTACGGGTCCGGCGAGACCGAGGAGGCGGAGGCTCCGCTCGACCGCGGCGGGGTCCCTTCGGACATGGCCCCGCTCCTCGCCGAGGCGGACGTTCTCCTCGACGGTGAGCGAGGGGAAGACGGCGAGGCGCTGGAAGGTGCGGGCGATGCCGAGCCGGGTGCGGGCGTGGGCGGAGCGGTGGGTGATGTCGGTGCCGGCGAGGGTGATCCGGCCCTCGCGGGGGCGGAGGGTGCCCGCGAGACAGTCGAAGAGGGTGCTCTTGCCGGCGCCGTTGGGGCCGACGAGGGCGGTGATGCGGGAGGGGGCGAGGTCGAGGGTGATGTCGTCGAGCGCGGTGACCCCTCCGGGGTAGGTGAGGGTGAGGCCGGTCGCGCGGAGGTGGGGGACCGGGGGTCTTGCAGCGGGTGCGGCGCCGTCGGCGGCCGCGGGCGGGTTCGCCTTGGCGCCGCCCGCGCGGGAGAGCGGGAGAAGCGCCGGTCTTCCCGCGGGCGGCCGCACGCCGTCGGCGGCCTTCGGGGCGGGCGACTTCTGGGGGAGCAGGTTCATCAGTGGGGGGATTCTGGCCGTCATCGCGGCCAGGAGGCCCAGGGCCGCCGCCGCCGCGCCCGTGTGGGGGCCCGCGTCCAGGGTGGTCAGGAGGGCTGCCGCCGCCAGCGGGGTGAGGAGGCTGTCGGCGCCCAGGACCAGGACCGCGGCGAACCAGAGCAGGCCGCGGACCGGGTCGTACGCCTCCGGGTCGAAGGCGCGCAGGCCCATCCCGAGGAGGCCGCCGCCCAGGGCGGCCAGGGCCGCGCCCAGGACGAAGGCGAGGAGCTTCAGGCCGGGGACGGCGACGCCCGCCGCCTCCGCGCCCCGTTCGTGGTCCCGCAGCGCCGCGAGCGCCCGGCCGGTGCGGCCCCGGCGCAGGGCGGCGACCAGGACCAGGCAGCCCGCGAGGACGACCAGTTCGAGGGCGTAGAAGGCGCGGTCGTCGGAGAAGCCCGCCGGGCGGCCGAGGGACAGGCCCGCGGTGGCGTACGGCTGGGTGAGGACGAAGCGGCTCACCGCCACCCCGGTCGCGAGCGTCACGAGCGCGAGCGCCAGACCGTGCCGCCGGATCGCCGGCCGGCCCGTGAGCAGCCCCACCGCCCCGACCAGCGGCACCGCGAGGCCCAGGGCCAGGAGACCCGGTACCCCGCCCGCCGCGAGCAGCGCCGTGAACAGGGCGCCCAGGCCCGCGTACGCCGCCTGCCCGAGCGCGATCTGGCCGCCCCGCCCCGCCACCACGACCAGGGACAGCAGAATCACCGCCAGGGCCGGGACCTGGATCGCGGTGTGCAGGTCGGAGCCCGCGAAGCCGAGCGGGAGGAGGAACAGGACGCCCACGACGAGCCACACCGCCCCCGGCACCCGCCCGGAGCGCACCGGCGGCGGCAGCGCGTCCCGGCCCTTGCCGCCGATCCCCGGCAGGACGAGCGCCGCGACGAGCAGCGCCACCACGAACAGGTTCGCCCCGACGGCCTGGAGCAGCGGTCCCGCCCAGCCCTCCGGGTGCAGCCGGGTCAGCTGGGCCTGGGCCACGCCGATCGCGAGCGCGGACACCACCGCGACCGGCAGGGACCTCATCCGGGCGATGACCGCGACCGCGATCACCTCGACGACGAGCAGCGGCATCCCGTAGGGGTCGAGCCGTACGTACGGGGCGAGGAGGACCCCGGTGAGTCCGGCCGTGAACGAGCCGAACGCCCAGCCGGCCGCCGCGACCCGGTCCGCGTCGATCCCGGAGAGCACCGCGAGCGGCCGGTTGTCGATCACGGCCCGCAGCTTCCGCCCGAACCGGGTCCACCGGGTCACCGCCCCCACCAGGCAGGCGAGCGCCATCACCGCCCCGAGCTGCGCCCAGGGATCGTCGCCGAGGAGCACCGGCACGTCGTCCCGCGCCCCGGGCCCCCACAGCAGCACCGCCGCGCCCACGAGCAGGACGAAGACGCCGATGGAGGCCACCAGGGACTGCGCCGGATTCGCCTCCCGCCGTGCGAGGGGCCGGAACACCGCGAGGTCCAGGACGAGCCCGAGGCCGGGGGCGACGACGAGGAGGGTGACGAGGGCGCCCGTCGGCAGCGGCCAGCCCCACACGACCACCAGCTGGCGGAGCACGTACGCGCAGATCATGGCCACCGCGCCGTGCGCCAGGTTCAGGACGCCGGTCGCCCGGTGGGTGACGATCAGTCCGATCCCGGTGAGCGCGGCGGCGCTGCCGACCGCGAGGCCGGCGAGCGTCAACTCGTACGTCAGGGAGGCCATCAGGGAGGCCAGGGTTCGCAGACCGGGCAGGGGGCCAGGGCTGCCTCCCCCACCTCCGTCGCCTCCGGCTTGCCCTCGATCAGCGGGCAGTCCGGGCGGTGCGCGAGCGATCCGCCCGGGACCCGGAGGAGCGGGCCCTCGGCGGACGGGGACGACTGCGGGGGAGCCTCCCCCGCGGCCGCGGCCGCGGGGCGCGGTTCCGGAGGGCGTACGTCACGCGCGTACGCCGCCACGACGAGCACCGCGCCCGCCACGATCAGTGCCGCTCCCGGCACCGTGCACGAGGCCAGATAGGGCAGCTGCCGCTCGGCGAACCGCTCGCCGGAGATCCCGTACCAGCCGAGGACGCACAGCACCGCGCCCCCGGCGGCCGCCGCGAGACCGCTCCACAGCAGGATCCGGGATGTCGGCACAGCGGCCTCCCTCGTCATCTCTCTTGCCTATGCCCCGATCTTGCACTATGTCCCGATCCGTCCCACCCTGGAAGCATCGGGGCACAGGGCCCGGAGGGACACCCGGTGGTGAGCCAGATGGATTTCGCACGACTCGGCCGACGCCCCCGGCTCGCCGCCCTCGCCGCCGCCGCGGTCCTGGTGCTCACCCCCGCCGTCGCGGGCTGCTCCGACGACGGCGCGGGCGGCGGAGAGGGCCGCTACGACGGCACCGAGACCTCGGCCCCGTCCACGGCGGCCGACGAACCCGACGACCCCGCCGCCGCCCGGGCCGAGATCACCGAGAACTGGACGGCGTTCTTCGACCCCGAGACCCCCGCCGCCGAGCGGGTGAAGCTCCTGGAGAACGGGGAGCAGATGCAGGAGATCCTCGGCGCCTTCGGCGGTGACAAGAACGCCGCCATGACCTCGGCGAAGGTCACCGGCGTCGAGTTCACCTCCGCCACCGAGGCCAACGTGACGTACGACCTGCTGGTCGGCGGAGCCCCCGCCCTGCCCGACTCGCAGGGCACGTCCGTCCTCCAGAACGACACCTGGAAGGTCACCGTGAAGACGCTGTGCGGCCTGGTCCAGCTGAGCGGTGTCACCGTTCCGGGCTGCTGAGGCGGGAGCGGCGCTGCTCCTGGCCCTGCTGCTCCTTCTCCTCACGGCCTGCGGCAGCCGGCTCCCGGAGCGCGCCTTCGAGACGCGGCCCACCGCCAACCCCTCCGGCGGTGAGCCGCTCCGCGTCGGGATCATCACCAGCGTCACCAGCCCCGTCGGCGGGCAGGCCTTCACGGGCACGCGCGACGGAGCCCGCGCCTACTTCGACGCCCTCAACGCGCGCGGTGGCCTGGACGGCCGCCGCATCGAGGTCGAGACCTGCGACGACGGCGGCAGCGGCGTCGGCAACAACGCGTGCGTGCACCGGCTCATCGACGAGCGCCGGGTCTTCGCGCTCGTCGCCACCACCGCCCTGAACTACGCGGGCGCGCCCCTCGTCTCCCGCGCCGGCGTCCCCGACATCGGCGGCCAGCCCCTCACCCCCGCCTACGACACCTATCCGCACCTCTACGGGATCTACGGCAGCTCCGCCCCGCGCACCGGGAAGGAACCCGGCTGGGGCGGGGTGCTGTACGGCGGGACCGAGGTCTACCGCTGGTTCAAGGAGAAGCAGGGGGCACGGACCGCCGCCGTCGTCTCCTACAACCAGGCCGCGTCCGCCGGGTACGCCCGGCTGGTCACCCGGGGCCTGCGCGCCGAGGGCTACCGGGTCGTCGAGGAACAGGTGGACTTCACCCTGCCCAACTTCCGCGCGGTCGCCGCCGATCTGCGCGCCCAGCACGTCGACGTCCTCTTCGACGCCATGGACACCCACGGCAACGTGCGCCTCTGCGAGGCGATGGAGACCCTCGGCGTACGGGTCGACGCCAAGGTCACCAACGTGCAGAACTGGTCCTCGTCCGTCGCCCGCGACTACGCCCGCGCGCCCGGCTGCCGGGACGCACTCTGGGTGACCGGATCCAGCCGCAACCACCAGGACACCGGGCAGCCGGCCGTCCGCGAGTTCCGGGCGGCGATGGGGGACCGGCCGCTGTCGCAGTGGCAGCTGGAGGGGTGGGCGGCGGCGATGTGGTTCACCGACGCGGCCCGCTCCTGCCTCGCCGAAGGCGGGCTCACGCGCGCGTGCGTCGAGGAGTTCATCAACCGACCGGAGCCGTACACCGCGCGCGGGCTGCTGCTCCCCGTCCGCTACGAGCAGCTGGCGCGACCGCCCGCGACCCGGAACACCTGTCTGTCCGTGGCCCGTTGGCAGGACGGCCGGGGCTGGGTGAGCCAGGGCGAGATGACGGAGAACTGCGCGACCGTGCCCCAGCTCGGCTACCGCCCGTGAACGGCGGCTCGTCACCGGCAGTACAGTCGGGCGACCGATCAACTGACCGGGGGGAACCGGCAGCGCGATGCGTATCTCCTTTCTGCTCCACAACGGCTATCACTACGGCGGCACGATCCGGACGACATTCACCCTGGCCGAGGAACTGGCGGAACGTCACGAGGTCGAGATCGTCTCGGTGTTCCGCCACCGCGACCGCCCGCTCCTCGGCCTGCCCTCAGGGGTGACCCTGCGCCACCTCGTCGACCTGCGCAAGGACAGCCCCGGATACGACGGCGACCACCCCGACTTCCACCGCCCCGCCGAGGTCTTCCCGCGCGGCGACGGCCGCTGGAAGCAGTACAGCGCGCTCACCGACGCCCGGATCGGGGAGCACCTGCGCGGGGTCGAGACCGACGTCCTCGTCGGCACCCGGCCCGGGCTCAACGTGCAGCTCGCCCGACAGGCCCGGCGGGGGCCGGTCCTCGTCGGCCAGGAGCACCTGATCCTGGACGGCCACACCTTCCGGCTGCGCCGGGACATCCGGCACGAGTACGCGCTCCTCGACGCCGTCACCACCGTCACCGAGGCGGACGCCCGCGCCTACCGGAAGCTGGGGCTGCCCGGCGTATGGATCGAATCCGTGCCCAACAGCGTCCCCGCGCCCCCGGTGCCGCCCGCCGACCCCGCGGCGAAGACCGTCGTCGCGGCCGGCCGGCTCACCCAGGTCAAGCGGTACGACGTGCTGATCGACGCCTTCGCCGAGGTGGCCGCCGACCACCCCGACTGGAAGCTGCGGATCTACGGCAGCGGCGACGCCGTCCAGAACCTCAGGGGGCCGCTGACCCGGCAGATCGAGGACCGGGGCCTCGGCGGGCAGGTCTTCCTGATGGGCTCGGTGACCCCGCCGGAGCCCGAGCTGGTCAAGGCCTCCATCGCCGCCGTGACCTCACAGCGCGAATCCTTCGGCATGACCATCGTCGAGGCGATGCGCTGCGGACTCCCGGTGGTCTCCACCGACTGCCCGCACGGACCGCGCGAGATCATCGAGGACGGGGTCGACGGGTTCCTGGTGCCGGTCGACGACGTGGCCGCGTTCGCGCGGGCGCTGCGCCGGCTGGTGGAGGACGACGAGCTGCGCGCCAAGACGGCACGGGCGGCGCTCGAAGCGTCCGAGCGCTTCGACCCGGTCCGGATCGCCGCCCGGCACGAGGCGCTCTGGACGGAACTCGTCGAGCGGGGCGCCGGTCGACGCGCCCACCCCCAGGGCCGGGTGACGTTCCACCGTGGGGCCGGGCGGGCGATCGACGCGGTCTACAGCCTGAAGGCGAAGGTCGGCCGGCTGGTCCGCCGCTTCCGCTGACGACCGCGTTCCGCGTGCGTCGGCGCGAGGCTCGTGGATCGCCGTGCACCCCGCGTACCCCGCGCATCGAGGACAGAAGTCGTCCGCGAGGGCTGACAGACTCGGACCATGTTGGAGACCTCCGCACGGCTCTTGCGTCTGCTCTCGTTGCTCCAGGCCCACCGCGAGTGGTCCGGTGCCGACCTCGCCGACCGGCTCGGGGTCACGCCCCGCACCGTACGGCGGGACGTCGACCGGCTTCGTGAGCTCGGGTATCCGGTCAACGCGAGCCCCGGGACCGGCGGCGGCTACCAGCTGGGCGCCGGGGCCGAGCTGCCGCCGCTGCTCCTCGACGACGAGGAGGCCGTGGCGGTCGCCGTCGGCCTGCGCGCCGCCGCCGGGCAGGGTGTCGAGGGCATCGGCGAGAGCTCCGTACGCGCCCTCGCCAAGCTGGAGCAGGTGCTGCCCGGGCGACTGCGGCGCCGGGTGAGCGCCCTGAACGCCTTCACCGTGCCGATGCTGCGCACCCCGCGCGACCGGATCGACCCGGCGGTGCTCACCGATCTCGCCAACGCCTGCCGGGACACCGAGCGGCTGCGCTTCGAGTACCGGGACCACGGCGGGGCCACCACCCGCAGGACCGTCGAGCCGCACCGCCTGGTGTGCAGCGAGCGGCGCTGGTACCTGGTCGCCTGGGACGTGGACCGGGCCGACTGGCGGACCTTCCGGGCCGACCGGATCGTGCCGACACCGCCGCACGGCCCCCGCTTCCCGCCACGCGAGCCGCCCGCCGAGGATCTGGCCGCCTATGTGTCCAAGGGCGTGTCCACCGCCGCGTACGCGACCGAGGCGACGATCCGGCTGCATGTGCCGCTCGCCGAGGCCGCCGCGGCCGTCGGCGCCGCCGACGGCGTCCTGACGGCGGACGGGGAGGACGCCTGCCTGCTGCGCACCGGCGCCCACAGCCTCGACGTGATGGTGATCCACGTGTCGCTGATCGGCTTCGAGTTCGAGGTGCTCGACCCGCCCGAGCTGGTCGACCGGGTGCGGGCGCTCAGAGACCTGTTGTCCCGGTCCCTCGACCGGTCGGCCGGCGCTCCGGCGGGGGGCTCGTGATCCGCATCCGCTCGTAGGCCGCGAACTCCGGGTGGTGCAGGTCGAAGGCCGGCGACTCGGAGCGGATCCGGGGCACGGCGTCGAAGTTGTGCCGGGGCGGCGGGCAGGAGGTGGCCCATTCGAGGGAGCGGCCGAAGCCCCACGGGTCGTCCAGGTCGACCTCGGGCGCGTACAGGGCCGTCCGCCACACGTTGTAGAGGAACGGCAGTGTGGACGCGCCGAGCAGGAAGGCGCCGATGGTCGACACGGTGTTGAGCGCGGTGAAGCCGTCCGCCTCCAGGTAGTCGGCGTACCGGCGGGGCATGCCCTCGGCGCCTAGCCAGTGCTGAACCAGGAAGGTCAGGTGGAAGCCGATGAAGAGGGTCCAGAAGTGGATCTTCCCGAGGCGCTCGTCGAGCATCCGGCCGGTGAACTTGGGCCACCAGAAGTAGAAGCCGGCGAAGGTCGCGAAGACGACCGTGCCGAAGACCGTGTAGTGGAAGTGGGCGACCACGAAGTACGAGTCGGTGACCTGGAAGTCCATCGGAGGCGAGGCGAGGATCACTCCGGTGAGGCCGCCGAAGAGGAACGACACCAGGAAGCCGACGGACCACAGCATCGGGGTCTCGAAGGAGAGCGAACCCCGCAGCATCGTCCCGGTCCAGTTGAAGAACTTCACCCCGGTGGGCACCGCGATGAGGAACGAGAGCAGCGAGAAGAAGGGCAGCAGCACCGCGCCCGTCGCGAACATGTGGTGGGCCCAGACGACCACCGACAGGCCGGTGATCGCCATGGTGGCGGCGATCAGCGTGGTGTAGCCGAAGATCGGCTTGCGGGCGAAGACGGGGATGATCTCGCTGACGATCCCGAAGAACGGCAGCGCGATGATGTAGACCTCGGGGTGGCCGAAGAACCAGAAGAGGTGCTGCCAGAGCAGCGCGCCGCCGTTCTCGGGCTGGAAGACCACCGAGCCGAGGCGCCGGTCCGCCTCCAGGACGAGCAGGGCGGCGGCCAGCACGGGAAAGGCGACGATCACCAGGACCGCCGTGAAGAGCACGTTCCAGGTGAAGATCGGCATCCGGAACATGGTCATGCCGGGCGCCCGCATCCCGATGATGGTCGCGAGGAAGTTCACCGAGGTGAGGATGGTGCCGAAGCCGGAGAGTGCGAGCCCCGTGATCCACAGGTCGACGCCGACGCCGGGGGACCGCTCCAGGCTGTTGAGCGGGGCGTAGGCGGTCCAGCCGAAGGCGGCCGGGCCGGTCGGGGTGAGCAGCGAGCCGAGCACCATCAGGCTGCCGAAGAGGAACAGCCAGTACGAGAACATGTTCAGCCGCGGGAAGGCGACGTCCGGCGAGCCGATCTGCAGCGGCACCAGCTCGTTGGCGAACCCGGCGAAGGTCGGCGTCGCGAAGAGCAGCAGCATGATCGTGCCGTGCAGGGTGAAGGCCTGGTTGAACTCCTGGTTCGTGAGCAGCTGGAGTCCCGGGCGGGCCAGCTCGGCCCGCATCAGCATCGCCATCAGTCCGGCGATGAGGAAGAAGACGAACGCGGTCACCAGATAGAGGTGGCCGATCTTCTTGTGGTCGGTCGTGGTGAGCCAGTCGATCAGCACCCTGCCGTGCCGCTCACGGGCCGATTCGACGGTCGCGGTCGCTGTCCCGTTGCCCATCCCGCTGCCTCCGCCTCGCCGTCGTCCCGGCTCCGCGTCTCCGGGCGTTCGGACAGCGTAAGCATTGTGTAAGGGAAGAGTGAGCGGCTCGCGTGCGCGTCGCCGAGGCAATTCGGGGCGGGCGGCCCGGGAAGCGGGAATTACCCGCGCCCTATCGGGAGTTCCGGCCCCTTCGTGCGAACTGCTGGATGCGCTTCGGAATTACTGGAGAAACGGCCGGAATCCGTCTCGCCGAGTGACCGAGGTCATGCCAAACATATGTCGAGAACTTGTGACACAAGCGTGACCGCCAAGGGACTAACGTGAGGGCCATGGCACCCACTTCGCGCACTCCCGAACCGCCCCGCGACGCTCCCGAGTCCTATGTGGGCCTCGATGCGGAAGGCGCCGCACGGCTCGCCAGGACGCGGGGCTGGAGCACCGTCAGGTCGCTCCCGCCCGGCTCGATCATCACCATGGAGTACCTCGCCGGACGCATCAATTTCGAGGTCGAGAACGACACGGTCACCCGCTGCTGGATCGGCTGAGAGGCCGGCGCGGGACGTACCGGGCGCAGCGGCGGCGCGCAGGGGCTGCCGCCGAACTCGGGCGCCCGTACCCGGGCACGCGGAAGGGCCCCGGCCGACATCGGCCGGGGCCCTTCCGCGTACGTGGGGGGCAGGTGCTGGCGATCAGCCGCGGGTCGCCGGGGCGCGGCCGCCGGCCACTCCCGTGCGGGTCGCGGGAGCGCGGCCACCGGCCACTCCCGCGGGTCCCCGGACCGGCTCCTCGGAGCCGGGCGGTCGCTGCGGGAAGTACCCCGGGCGGGGACCTCCGGAGGCCACGGGCAGCGAGGGCACCAGGCGGCGGCGGTCCCGCAGCCGGTCCCGTACCCGGTCGCGTGCGGCGAGGATCCAGGACTCCGCCACGGCGAGGGCCGGCTCGCACCAGGGCAGCGCGAGCAGGATCAGGAGCCCGGCGGCCCAGCCGAGGAGGACGTCGCTCAGCCAGTGGGTGCCCAGATAGACGGTGGTGAGTCCGACGCCGAGCGCGACCACGGCGGAGAGCGCCGACAGATAGCGCCTGGCCCTCGGAGTGGTCGCCAGATAGGCGAGGATGCCCCAGGTCACGACCGCGTTCGCGGTGTGACCCGAGGGGAATATGTCACCGCCCGCGAAGAGCTCGGCGGAGCCGACCTCGGTCGCGTAGTGGGGTCCGAGGCGGCCCAGGCCGAGCTTGACCGCGCCGACCGTGACGTTCAGCAGCAGCAGGGCGGCGCCGAGGCAGAGCAGGGGGCGCAGGGTGTGCTGGCGCCAGGAGCGCCAGCCCAGCCAGGCGGCCACCATGACGGCCGTGGGGCCGCGCTGGCCGAGGACGACGTAGTAGTCGAGGAAGCCGTGGATTTCCGGCCACTGCTGGTAGGGCCGGAAGAGCATGATCTTCCAGTCGAGGGTCACCAGCCACGTCGAGAGCAGCACGGCGACGACCATGGCGAGATAGAACGCCGATGTCCCGCCGAAGAGGGCGAGACGCGTGCGGGTCATCCGCGGGACCTCTATCTTCGGCGGTTCCGGCTCCCGGTCCAGCCGGGCAAAGATGTCGGTACGCACCCAATCGACGTTACAGGGAGTGAGTAGCCGACCCGGGCGATCCGCTCTGTTCGTGATGTTGATGTGATGTGGAGTAGGTCTCAGTCGGTGGCCTATTCCCGGCGTCCGTCGGGAAATCCGATGACCTTCCGCCCTATTTTCGCGGGGGCGATTCCGGAAGCGTGTTTGAACGTGCGGGAATTGCTTCAAACACGTGTCCGTACGGAATTCCATGCGACGCACGGCCCGCCCCGAGTGGCGTACGCCACACCCCGAGCCCCGCCGGGGTGAGAGCTGCACCACGCGCTCGGGCCTTGAACTCGCGTACGCTGACGGCTCACTCGCCCGTCGATGCCGGGCCGCCCCAGGGGTATAAGCCCTGGTCGGGGACCGCCGAGCGCGAGAGCTTCACTGGGAGGTACGTACATGTCGCGGACGAACACGGCCCCAGCACGACCGCGCTCCGCCGCCGGTGGCGGAGCCAACCGCTGGGTCGTCCTCGTCGTCCTCTGCGTCAGCCTTCTCGTGGTCGCCCTCGACGCGACCATCCTTCACGTCGCGATCCCCTCGCTCACCGAGGACCTGCGCCCCAGCTCCACCGCGCTGCTCTGGATCGTCGACGCCTACCCCCTCGTCTGCGCCTCGCTCCTGATCCTCTTCGGCACCCTCGGGGACCGGGTCGGGCGGCGCAGGGTCCTCCTCCTCGGCTACGCGCTCTTCGGCGTCGCCTCCGCGGTCGCCGCGCTCGCCACGGAACCCTCGGTCCTCATCGGGGCCCGGGTGCTGCTCGGCGTCGGCGGCGCCATGATCATGCCCGCCACGCTCTCCATCCTCCGGGCGGTCTTCCCCGACCGGCGGGAGCGCGCCACCGCCATCGGCATCTGGACCGCGACCGCCGCGATCGGCGCCGCCACCGGCCCCGTCCTCGGCGGCTTCCTCGTCGAGAACTACTGGTGGGGCTCCGTCTTCCTCATCAACATCCCGCTGATGGCGCTGATCCTGCCGCTCGGCCGCCGCCTCCTCCCCGAATCCCGGGGCGCCGCCGACGGGCCCTGGGACGTCCTCGGCGCGCTCATGGCCGCCGCGGGTGTGCTCGGCTGCGTCCTCGGGGTCAAGCGCGCCGGGGCCGGCGAACCGCTCCTCGTGCTCCCGACCGCCGGGCCGCTGCTGATCGGCGCCGTGCTCCTCGTCCTCTTCGTACGACGGCAGAAGCGGCGCCCGCACCCGCTGATCGACATGCGGCTCTTCTCCCGGGCGGCCTTCACCACCTCCGTCGGCTGCATCGTGCTCGCCATGCTGGCCCTGGTCGGCCTGCAGCTCATCGCCGTCCAGTACCTCCAGCTGGTCCTCGGCCTGAGCCCCCTGGAGACCGGGCTCCGGCTCCTTCCGCTCACCTTCGCCGCCATGGCCGCCGGTGCCACCGGCTCGTACACCCTGCGCAGGATCGGGCCGCGCCGGATGGTCGGCTGGGGCTTCGTCCTCACCGCCGCCGCCGTGCTGCTGCTCACCTTCATGGGGCAGCACGACCGGCCGCTGTTGCTCACGGTGGGCTTCGTGCTGCTCGGCTTCGGGCTGCAGACCACGCTCTTCTCGGCGTACGAGTCGATGCTCAGCGAGGCGCCGCAGCGCAGCGCGGGCGCCGCGGCCTCGATCGGCGAGACCTCGTACCAGCTCGGCGCGGGCATGGGCACCGCGCTGCTCGGCAGTGTGATGAACGCGGCGTACGCCCCCGGGCTCGCCGCGGTCCCGGGTGTGCCCGCCGAGGCGAGCAGGGCCGCCGCGAACTCGCTCGGCGAGGCCTATCAGGTCGCCGAACAGCTCGGCGGCGCGGCGGGCGGCGCACTGCACCAGGCCGCCCGGCACGCCTTCGTGCACGGGCTGCACATCACGCTCTTCGTGAGCGCGGGGCTGCTGCTGATCGGTGCGGCGATGGCCCGGCGGCTGCCCCGGGTGATGGAGTGCCCGGCGGATCCGGAGGGGCCGGCGGAGACGACGGAAACGGCGGAGACGACGGAAACGGCGGAGATGGCGGGGGCGGCGTCCGCCCCGGTCGCGGCGGAGCCGGCGGTGCTGTCGAAGCAGGCCGATGCCCCGGGGTTCTCCCCGCTCGCCGATCCGTCCGAGCCGCGGGTGCCCGCGACCCGGGAAGCGATCGAGCCCGCCGGCTCGGGGCGTCCGGCACACTGACCCGATCCCTCGGGTGGTGCCCGGCCGAGCTGGCGGACCCGCTCAGCTCTGGTTGAAGAAACCGTCCTGCCGGCGCCGGCCCGTCTCGCCGGTGATGATCTGGGTGTCGGCGGGGGTCAGCAGGAAGACCCGCGTCGCCACGCGCTCGATCGAACCGCGCAGACCGAAGGCGAGACCGGCGGCGAAGTCGACCACGCGCTTGGCGTCGTTCCCCTCCATCGCGGTCAGGTTCACGATCACCGGGACGCCGTCACGGAAGAGCTCGCCGATGCCCCGGGCGTCCCGGAAGCCGTCGGGGGAGACGGTGGCGATCCGGCGGCCCCGCTCCTCGGCGGTGTCCGTGGCCACCCGGACCCGGGGGTCCGTCACCCAGGCGTCGCCGCCCTCGGCACCGTCGGCGTACTCGTCGTCGTAGTAACGCTCGTCGTTGTCCTCGACGAGTCCCAGCCAGGCACTCGCCTTGCGCACCGATCCCATGGACGCCTCCTTTCAGCGCGGTCACTTGTGGTTCCGCAATCCCTATCGTCCTTCATGATGCGGATCGCGCGCCAAGTGGATAGTCGGCGCGCAGGGGATTCGTGACGGTACTGGTGCAGAACGTGAGCACCCTTTCCTGGCGATTCGTCAGGAAACTTGCGGTATGCGGGGCCTGAGGGAGGGCCATGTAGCTGAAAATATGAAAGTCGGGTCACAAGGGTGACGATGGGCGCGTACGGGTGAACGGGCCCGCTCGCTACGATGCCGCGAGGCCGCCCGGCGGTCCATAGCCCGGCCCAGATTCACGACTCACGGGGGAGTCCATGTTCGGAATCGTCAGACCCTGCACCCATCGGCTCACCGACGGCCTCAAGACCGAGTGGATGGCCCACCTCTGCGGCCTCTGCCTGGCACTTCGCGCCGACCACGGCCAGTTCGCCCGGGTCGTCACCAACTACGACGGACTCATCGTCTCCGTGCTGACGGAGGCTCAGACCGGTGCGGTGGAGAGCGGACGTCGCACCGCCGGACCCTGCCCGCTGCGCGGGATGCGGACCGCCCCCGTGGCGCGGGGCGAGGGCGCCCGGCTCGCCGCCACCGTCTCGCTCGTCCTCGCCTCGGCGAAGGTGCGCGACCACGTCGCCGACCGGGACGGCCTGTTGGCCCGCAGGCCCGTCGCCGCCGCGGCCCGCCGCGTCGCCCGCTCCTGGGACAAGGCGGGAGCCAGAACCGGCCGCGCCCTCGGCTTCGACACCGCCCTCCTCGTCGACGCCGTCGACCGCCAGACCGGGATCGAGGCCCTCGCCGGGCCCGGCACCTCCCTGCTCGCCGTCACCGAACCGACCGAGACCGCGACCGCGGCCGCCTTCGCGCACACCGCCGTCCTCGCCGGACGGCCCGGGAACGCGGAGCCGCTCGCCGAGGCGGGCCGGCTCTTCGGCCGGCTCGCCCACCTCCTGGACGCCGTCGAGGACCAGACCGCCGACGCCGAGAGCGGCGCCTGGAACCCGCTCACCGCGACCGGCACCTCCCGCGAGGAGGCCCGCCGGCTCGCCGACGACGCCCTGCACGGCATCCGCCTCGCCCTGAGGGACGCCGAGTTCGCCGACGGCAAGCTCGCCCACGTCCTGCTCGCCCACGAACTGCGCACCTCGGTGGACCGCGCCTTCGGCACGACGCGCTGCGCCCACGGCGCACCGGGACCGGGCCAGGGTCCGGTGCCGGGCAACCCGTACGCGGGCGGGACCCCGGGCCCGTACGACCCCTACGGTGTCGGCGGGAACCCCTACGGCGGTGGAGGGAACCCGCACGGCGGTGGCGGCGGTTTCGGCGGACCGGGCGGTCCCGGCGGGCTGCCGCCGCAGTTCGGCGGCGGCGCCCCGCAGGCACCCAAGCCGCGCGGCTTCCTCGCGGGGTGCGCCATGTTCACCTGGCTCTTCTGCACCTGCCAGATCTGCTGCGCCAAGGAGTACGAGGGTCCCTGGTCCCGCAAGAAGCGCGAGGGCTGCTGCCAGAACTGCGACTGCGGCAATGGAGACTGCGGCGGCTGTGACTGCTGCTGCCCCTGCGACGGCTGCTGACGGACCGCCGGCCCACGGGACCCCCCTCGCCGGAGCCCCGTCCCGCTACTTCTTCGGTGCCGGGAGCTCCGGCGGGGAGATCCGCGACGTGGCGATGCCCGATCCCGTCACCCCCCACTTCCTCAGGATCCGGTCGTACGTCCCGTCCGCCTTCAGGCCGTTCACCGCGGCCTGGAAGGCGGGCGCGAGCGGGGTGCCCTTCTTGAAGGCGAAGCCGACGTCGAGCCGCCGGTACTCGTTGAGGAACTTCACGTTCTTCTGCTGCGTCACCGCGTAGCGCACGCCGTTGATCGTGTTCATCACGACATCGCTGCGCCCCTGCTGGAGCGCCATCCAGACCGCCCCGGTCTCGCTGTAGACGTTCACCTCGTACGGCTGCTTGCCCGCCTCCTTGCACCGGCCCTTGTTCTGCTCCAGGGTCCGTTCGAAGGTGGTGCCGGCGTTCACCGCCACGTTCAGACCGCACAGCTGGGTGAGGTCGGTGACCGCCTTCAGCGGGCTGTCCGCGCGGCTCGCGAAGCCCTGGCCGTCGTTGATGTACGTCACGAAGTCGATGGCCTTGAGCCGCTCCTCGGTCACGCCGAAGTTCCCGGTGCCCACGTCGTACTTGCCGCTGCCGAGCGCCGGCAGGATCGCCTCGAAGCCGACCACCTCCCGCTTCAGCTCCAGGCCGAGGGCCTTCGCCACGGCCGCGGCGAAGTCGGCGTCGACCCCCACGACCGTCTTGCCGTCGGGCAGATACGCCGAGCTGGGCGGGGTGGCGACGGCGGAGGCGATCGTGAAGCTGCCCCGCTGCCGGACCTCGGCGGGCAGCAGTTTCGCCGCGGCCTCGTTCTTCCTCACCGCCGACACCAGGTCCTCGGTCGGCAGCGCGCCCTTCGCGGCGGCCGGCGCCCCCGACGCTCCGGCCGGGGCCGTCGCGGGGTCCCCGCCCGCGCAGGCGGTGAGGGCGAGTGCGGCGCCCGTGATGAGGGCGAAGACGACGGTGGAGCGAGCGGTGCCGGGACGCGTGCGCGTGGTCATGGCTTCGGGTTCTCCAGGAGTTTCTCGAACGGCAGCGGGCCGATCGACTCGGGATCGGCGGACACGTCGAAGAGCGGGCGGTAGCCGCTCGCCAGATAGAGGCCCCTGGCCTCCGGCTGGCGCGGTCCGGTCGTGAGATAGAGGCGGGAGTAGCCGCGGGTGGCGGCCTCCCGTTCGAGCACGGTCAGGACCCGGCGGGCGAGTCCGCGCCTGCGGTGCGCCGAGTGGGTCCAGATGCGTTTCAGCTCGGCGGTGTCGTCGTCGTAGCGTCGGTACGCGCCGCCCGCCACGGGCCGGCCCTGTTCGAGGAGAAGCAGGAAGGCGCCGTGGGGAGGGGCGAACTCCTCCGCGGGGTAGCGGCTCAGATCGTGCGCGGAGCCGTACCGGGTCGTGTACTCGTGCGCCAGCTCGTCGAGGAGCGGGCGCGCCAAAGGGTCGGTGGTCGTGGTCCGGTGAACGGACAACGCGAAGGTCATGACGGTCCTTCAGGGCGAAGGAGGGCAGCCCTTCAGAACGAAGGAGGGCGGCGCGGCAGAGCGAGGGGAGGGCAGAGCTCAGGCATCCACGAGGGGCCTGTGTGTGAAGGCGCCGCGGAAAGCAGCACGCGGGCGGAGCGGAGCCGGAGGCCGGCTCATCGAGCAGAGGGTCGGCTCAACAGGAAGAGGACCACACGCGACCGAAGTCGATGTGGGAGCGCGTGACCAGCTGCTGCGAATGCATGGCCTCAGTGGAACAGGCATCCGTTCCCGCGTCAACCACGATGAGACGTACGGCTCACAGTGCGGACACCCTTGACAACAGGGCGTGTTGACCGCATAGCCTCGAAGGGCGGATCGGGCTGAGGGGCCCGGTTCCGTGCTCAGTGCGTGTGAAGGCGCACCCCCGTGTTCGATCCGCCTCTGGCATCCACGGAGTCTTCGCATGTCCGCGACCCTGGTCAAAACCCCCTCCACGGCCCCGCCGGCCGAACCGCCGCCCCGCGTCGTCCCCACCCGCCGCGCCGGGCAGTGGACCGCCGCGGGCCTCGTCCTCGTCCTGCTCGCCCTCGGCCTCGTCTCGGTCGTCCGCAACAAGGCCTTCCAGTGGGACGTGGTCGCCGAGTACTTCACCTCGGCCTCCGTCCTGCGCGGACTCGGCCTCACCCTGTGGCTGACCGCCCTCGTCATGGCCCTCGGCTTCGTCCTCGGGACCCTGCTCGCCGTACTCAGACTCTCCGCCAACCCCGTTCTCCGCGCGGTCAGTTGGGGTTACGTCTGGTTCTTCAGATCCACCCCGATCCTGGTCCAGCTGCTCTTCTGGTTCAACATCGGCGCGCTCTACCCCCAGATCCTCGGCGTGAACACGGTCAACCTCCTCGGCCCCGTCTCCGTCGCCGTCATCGGCCTCACCCTGCACGAGGCCGCCTACGCCGCCGAGGTCGTGCGCGGCGGCATCCTCTCCGTCGACCGCGGCCAGATCGAGGCCGCCCAGTCCCTCGGACTCGGCCGGTGGCGCCGGCTCTCCCGGATCGTGCTCCCGCAGGCCATGCGGGCCATCGTCCCGCCCGCCGGGAACATGCTGATCGGCACCCTCAAGGGCACCTCGATCGTCTCCGTGATCGCCGTCCAGGACCTGCTCTACTCCACCCAGCTCGTCTACCACCGCACGTACGAGATCATCCCGCTGCTCCTCGTCGCCACGCTCTGGTACGTCGCCGTCACCTCGGTCCTCAGCCTCGGGCAGTACTACGTCGAGCGGCACTACGCCCGCGGTACGGCCGGTGCGCGATGAGCCTCCGTCCCTCGATCGTGATCGTGGGCGCCGGGCCGCGGGGGACCGGCTTCCTCGAACGGCTCGCCGCCAACCTGCCCGAGGTGTACGGCGACGGCCCCCTCGACGTCCACCTCGTCGACCCGCACCCGCCCGGCCCCGGCCGGATCTGGCGCACCGAACAGTCCCCGCTGCTCTGGATGAACTCCCGGGCCGAGGACGTCACCATGTTCACCGACGAGACCGTGGACCTGGCGGGCCCCGTCCGGCCCGGACCCACCGTCGCCGAATGGGCCGGCATCGACGGCCGCACCTTCCCCACCCGCCCCCAGCAGGGCGCCTATCTGCGCTGGGTGTACGAGCGGGCCCGCGCCGCGCTGCCCGCCTCCGTCACCGTCCACGAACACCGCACCACCGCCGTGCGGATCAGCGGCCCCCGCGAGGGGCGCCAGCGGGTCTGGCTGGAAGGCACCGCCGCACCCCTCCTCGCCGACCTCGTCGTCCTCACCGTGGGCCACCTCGACGCCGAACCCGACCCTGAGCAACAGGCCCTGGCAGGCTTCGCCGCCCGCCACGGCCTCGTCCACCTGCCGCCCGACTTCACCGCCGACAGCGACCTCGGCGCACTGCCCGCCGGTGAGCCCGTCATCGTCCGGGGCTTCGGCCTCGCCTTCGTCGACCTGATGGTGCTGCTCACCGAGGGCCGCGGCGGACGGTACGAGGGCGAGGGCGACACGCTCGTCTACCTGCCCTCGGGCAAGGAGCCGGTGCTGCACGTCGGATCGCGGCGGGGAGTCCCGTACCACTCCAAGCTCGGCTACGCCCTCGACGGCGAACGCCCCCCGCTGCCCCGCTTCTTCGGCCCGGAGCAGACCGACGCCCTGCTGCGGAGGACCGGACCGATCGACTTCCGACGCGATGTGTGGCCCCTCGTCGACAAGGAACTCGGCTGGGCCCACTACCACCGGCTCTTCTCCGCCCATCCCGAGCGGACCACGCTCGCCTGGTCCGACTTCGAGCGGGCCTACGAGGAAGCGCCGCCGCGCGGGGCCGAACTCGCCGCCGTCGTCGCCGCGGCCGTCCCCGACCCCGCCGACCGGCTCGACCTGGACGCCCTCGACCACCCCCTGGACGGCATCCGCTTCACCTCGAAGGAGGCCCTCCAGCACGGTCTGCGCGACTACATCACCGACGACCTGACCCGCCGTCACGATCCCGCCCACAGCTCCGACGCCGCCGTCTTCGCCGGCCTGCTCTCCGTCTACGGACAGCTCCTGCGGCTCGGCGACCGCGTCGACCCCGGCGGCTGGTGGCACGGCTTCTTCAGCTATCTCGCCTCCGGGCCGCCCGGACCCCGGCTGCGCCAGCTCCTCGCCCTCTCCCGCGCCGGAGTCGTCCGCTTCCTCGGTCCCCAGGTCACCGTCGAGGCCGACGGGGAACGCGGAGTCTTCCGGGCCGCGTCCGCCGCCGTACCGGGGGAGTGGACCGAGGCCCGCGCCCTCGTCGAGGCCCGGCTCCCCGACCCCACCCTCGAACTCACCGGCAGCCCGCTCCTCCGTGCCCTGCACGAGGAGGGCGCGCGGGCCACCACCAGCGGTCTCCTCGTCGTCGACCCCGCCGACGGCCGGGTCCTGGAGCACGACGGACGCCCGCACCCGCGCCGCTTCGCGCTCGGTCCGCACACCACCGCGCGGAGCGACAGCGCCTTCACCCGGCCCCGTACGGGCGGGGTCGTCTTCCGGCAGAACGACGTCACCGCACGGGCCGCGCTGACGTTCCTGCGCGACCGGGAGTGTCGGCATCCGGCGCCGCTGAGCGCCTGATCCCCGCCCCGCTCCCGCTGCCCGACCCCTTTCCGAGGAACCGCCATGTCTCTCACCAGCGATCCGCCCGTCACCAGAGCCGCCGTCGTGAAGGAACCGACAGCCGGCCCCGAGCTCGTGGTCGTCCCCGTGCGTCACCCCTGGCGCTGGGTGGCCGTCGCCGTCACCGCCGTACTGCTCATCCAGTTCGTCCACGGGCTCGTCACCAACCCCGGCTGGGAGTGGGACGTCTTCGCCGCGTTCTTCACCACCGAAACGGTCCTCCGGGCCGTCTGGGTCACCCTCCAGCTCACCTTCCACGGCACCGCCCTCGGCTTCGCGATCGGCATCGTGCTCGCCTTCATGCGCCTGTCGGCCAGCCCGTTCCTGCGGTCCGTCGCCTTCGGCTACATCTGGGCCTTCCGCTCGATCCCGCTCATCGTCCAGCTGCTCTTCTGGTTCAACCTCGCCTACCTCTACAAGGAGCTGAGCATCGGCATCCCCTTCGGGCCGAGCTTCCTCTCCTTCGACACGATGGGCCTGGTCGGCGAGATGAGCGCCGCCGTCCTCGGACTCGCCCTGCACCAGGCGGCCTACGCGGCGGAGATCGTCCGCGGCGGTGTACTCGCCGTGGACGAGGGCCAGTTGCAGGCCGCGGCCTCCCTCGGCATCCCGCGGCTCCGCCAGGTGCGGCGCATCGTCCTGCCGCAGGCCATGCGCTCGATCCTGCCCAACGCCGCCAACGAGATCATCTCGCTCTTCAAGGGCACCTCGATCGTCTCCGTCATGGCGATCGGCGAACTCTTCTACCAGGTCCAGGTCGTCTACGGCCGCAACGGACGGGTCGTCCCGCTCCTGATGGTCGCCACCGCCTGGTACGTCCTGCTCACCACCGCGCTCTCCGTCGTCCAGCACTACGTCGAACGCCACTACGCGAAGGGGAGCACCCGATGAGCTCCGTCACCGCCGACCCGGCCGTCCAATCCGCGGCCACCGCCACCGCCAAGGTCGAGATCCGCTCGGTCCACAAGACCTTCGGCCCCCTCCACGTACTGCGCGGCATCGACCTCGACGTCCGCGCCGGCGAGGTCACCGTCGTCCTCGGCCCCTCGGGCTCCGGGAAGTCCACCCTCCTGCGGACCATCAACCACCTGGAGAAGGTCGACAGCGGCACCGTCAGCGTCGACGGCACCCTCGTCGGCTACCGCCGCTCCGGCAACAAGCTCTACGAGCTGCGCGAGCGGGACATCCTCAAGCAGCGCACCCGGATCGGCTTCGTCTTCCAGAACTTCCACCTCTTCCCCCACCTCACCGTCCTGGAGAACATCGTCGAGGCCCCCGTCTCGGCCCTGAAGCGCCCCCGCAAGGAGGCCGAGGCCGCGGCCCGGGCCCTGCTCGAACGCGTCGGACTCGCCGACAAGGCGGAGGCGTACCCCAAGCAGCTCTCCGGCGGACAGCAGCAGCGGGTCGCCATCGCCCGCGCGCTCGCCCTCGAACCCGGCCTGCTCCTCTTCGACGAGCCGACGTCCGCGCTCGACCCCGAACTGGTCGGCGAGGTCCTCGACGTCATCAAGGACCTGGCCGCCTCCGGCACCACCATGATCGTCGTCACCCATGAGATCGGCTTCGCCCGCGAGGTCGCCGACACCGTGGTCTTCATGGACGAGGGCCGGATCGTCGAGCAGGGACCGCCGGCCGAGGTGCTCGACAGCCCGCGCCACGAACGCACCCGCGCCTTCCTCTCCAAGGTCCTCTGACCACCCCCTTCTCCCTTTCAGGAGCACTGCCATGAAGACCCGTCGTCCCGTCCTCGCCGCCCTCGCCTCGCTCACCGCCCTCGGGGTCCTCACCGCCTGCGGCTCGGGTGACGCCACCACCGAAACGATCAAGCCCGAGGGGAAGAAGGCGGCCGGTGGCATCAACCTGAGCCCCGAGCAGAACCGTGTCCACACCCCCAAGGTCGACGCCCTCGCCGCCCGGCTGCCCGAGGCCGTCCGCAAGAGAGGCACCCTGATCCTCGGCGTCTCCGCGACCGGCAATCCGCCGCTCGCCTTCCACGCCACCGACGACAAGACGCTGATCGGCGTCGAGGTCGACCTCGCCACCCTGGTCGCCGACGCCCTCGGTCTGAAGCCCGAGTTCGACCCGGTCTCCTGGGAGAACCTCTTCGTCGGCCTCGACAGCGGCAAGTACGACGCCGTCTTCAACAACGTCACCGTCACCGAGGAGCGCAAGGACAAGTACGACTTCGCCACCTACCGCCTGGACGACCTGGCCTTCGAGGCGAAGAAGGGCTCCGGCTGGACGGTGAAGGGCCCCGAGGACGTGGCGGGGAAGGTGATCGCCGTCGGCTCCGGCACCAACCAGGAGAAGATCCTCGTCGACTGGTCCGCGCAGAACGAGAAGGCCGGCCGCGAGCCGGTCGACATCAAGTACTACCAGAACACCTCGGACTACTACCTGGCGCTCCAGTCCGGCCGGATCGACGGCTACCTCGGCCCCAATCCCGTCGCCGCCTACCACGTGCTCTCCGCCGGACAGACCGAGATCGTGGGCACGTTCTCCGGTGCGGGCGCCGGGCTCCAGGGCAAGATCGCGGCCACCACGAAGAAGGGCAGCGGACTCGTCGCCGCCTACGCCGCCGCGATCGACCACCTCGTCGAGAACGGCACCTACGCCCAGGTCCTCAAGCGGTGGGGCCTCGACGGCGAGGCCGTGACGAAGTCGGAGATCAACCCGCCCGGGCTGCCCCGTACCGAGAACTGACCCGTCCGCCGCTCCGTTCGCTTCACGTCGCTTCGAGAGAGACCGCATGACCAGCACCCGAACGCTCCACCTGGCAGCCGAACTCGCCCCGGGATCCGGTGACTTCCCGCCCACGTCCGCGTCCTCCGCCGCCGTCCGCACGGCCGCGCACTCCGTCGCCGACACCGCCGCCCGTACCGTCGCGCTCGCCCGGCTCGCCGACGCCGCCGGGCTCGACTTCCTCACCCACGACGACTCCTTCGCCCGGCCCGGCCTCGACGCGCTCGCCGTCCTCGCCCGGGTCGCCCCCGAGACCCGTTCCGTCGGGCTCGTGCCGACCGTGACCACCACCCACACCGAGCCCTTCCACGTCCAGGCCGCCGTCGCCACCCTCGACTGGGTGAGCCGGGGCCGGGCGGGCTGGCGGATCGCGGTCTCCCCGAACGGGGCCGAGGCCCGGCTCTTCGGCCGCCGCCCGGTCCCGCCCACCGCCGAGCTCTGGCAGGAGGCGGGCGAGGTCGCCGAGGTCTCCCGCAAGCTGTGGGACAGCTGGGAGGACGACGCCGAGATACGCGATGTGGCGACCGGGCGGTTCATCGACCGCCGCAAGCTGCACCACGTGAACTTCCAGGGCTCGACCTTCTCGGTCAAGGGCCCCTCGATCGTCCCCCGGCCCCCGCAGGGCAATCCGGTGACCGTCGTCGACGCCACCCGCCCCGACGCCCGGGACACCGCCGCCCACCACGCCGACGTGGCCCTGATCCGGGCCTCCTCCGCCGAGGAGGCCGCGGCCCTGCGCGCCGAACTGCGCCAGGGGGCCCGCGCCCACGGCCGGGACCCCGGTCAGCTGCGCGTCCTGCTCTCGGCGACCGTCGACCTCGACGCGTACGAGGGCGGGCCCGGGGCGCTCGCCGCACTGATCGCGGGCTGGCACGGCGGCGGGGCGGTCGACGGCTTCCACCTCGTGCCGGCCGTGCCCGAACGGGACCTGGAGCGGTTCACCGCCGAGACCGTGACCCGGCTGCGGGACCGCGGGCTCTTCCGCGAGACCTACGAGGGTGCCACCCTCCGCGACCACCTGGGGCTCACCCGCCCGGTCAGCCAGTACGCGACGACGGGAGCGCACGCGTGAGCACCCACAAGGGACGGAAGCAGATCCACCTCGCGGCGCACTTCCCCGGCGTCAACTCCACCACCGTCTGGGCCGATCCGCGCTCCCGCTCGCAGATCGACTTCTCCTCCTTCGAGCACCTCGCCAGGACCGCGGAGCGCGGCCTGTTCGACTTCTTCTTCCTGGCCGAAGGGCTGCGGCTGCGCGAGCACAACGGGCGCATCCACGACCTCGACGTCGTCGGCCGGCCCGAGTCGATCACCGTCCTCAACGCGCTCGCCGCCGTCACCGACCGGCTCGGCCTGGCCGGTACGGTCAACGCCACCTTCAACGAGCCGTACGAACTGGCCCGGCGGCTCGCCTCGCTCGACCACCTCAGCGCGGGCCGGGCCGCCTGGAACGTCGTCACCTCCTCGGACGCCTTCACCGGCGAGAACTTCCGGCGCGGCGGCTATCTGGACCGGGCCGACCGGTACACCCGGGCCGCCGAGTTCCTCGCCACCGCCCGGGAGCTGTGGGACTCCTGGACCCCGGGCGGGGAGCGGCGCCCCTTCGCCCACGACGGGCCGCAGTTCGGGATCGAGGGGGAGTTCACCGTCCCGCGCTCCCCGCAGGGGCATCCTGTCGTCATCCAGGCCGGGGACTCCGCGGAGGGCCGGGAGTTCGCCGCCTCGGCCGCCGACGTGATCTTCAGTCGGCACTCCACCCCGGAGGCCGCCCGGGAGTTCTACGCCGATGCCAAGGGACGGCTCGCCCGGTACGGCCGCGCGCCCGAGGACCTGAAGATCATGCCGGCGGTCACGTACGCGCTCGGCGACACCGACGCCGAGGCGCAGGAACTGGCCGCCGAGATCCGTCTCCAGCAGGTCTCCCCGCAGAACGCGATCCTCGCCCTGGAGCAGATCTGGGGCCGCGACCTGTCCGGCTACGACCCGGACGGACCGCTCCCGGACGTCGACCCCGATCCCGACTCGACGCTCGTCCAGGGCCGGGTGCGGGTCGCCGACCCGGTGGCGGTGGCGAGGAAGTGGCGGGCGCTCTCCGAGGCCAAGGGCCTGTCGATCCGTCAGACGGTGATCGAGACCTCCGGCCGGCAGTCCTTCGTCGGCAGCCCGGAGACGGTGGCCGCGGCCCTGGAGGAGTTCGTCGTCACGGACGCCGCCGACGGCTTCATCCTGGTCCCGCACCTCACCCCCGGCGGCCTCGACGACTTCGTCGACCGGGTGGTCCCGCTGCTCCAGGAGCGCGGAGTCTTCCGTACGGAGTACTCCGGCACGACGCTGCGGTCGCACCTCGGGCTTCCCGAGCCCGTATGGAAGGGTTGAGCACCATGAGCACGCACAACGACACCGACGCGGGTACGGGCACGGACCCCCGGCAGGAGTGGCAGCGCTGGCACGAGCAGCGGGAGGCCGCGGTCTCCTCCTCGTACGGTCCCCTCTCCCTCACGGGCACCCACTGGCTC
This sequence comes from Streptomyces sp. NBC_00250, assembly GCF_036192275.1. Lineage (NCBI taxonomy): Bacteria > Bacillati > Actinomycetota > Actinomycetes > Kitasatosporales > Streptomycetaceae > Streptomyces > Streptomyces sp. NBC_00250. The sequence goes on from NZ_CP108088.1 coordinate 7,090,981, forward strand.
TCGGACCACCCGGAGGGGCGTATTCCGGCCGTTCCGGGGGAGTGGCGGGAGGACGGCGACGAGGTGCTCCTCAGCGCGGGCGCCGAGGACGGGGTCACCGTCGACGGAAAGCCCTTCACCGGCACGGTCCGGCTCACCGCCGACCACGGCCCGATCCACGAGTCCCGGGTCGAGTCGGCGGGCCGGCGGCTCGTGGTGCTGCGGCGCGAAGGACTCTGGGCCGTACGGGACTTCGATCCCGGCTCGGAGGCCCGCAGCGCCTTCCGGGGCATCGAGGCCACCTCGTACGACGAGCGCTGGGTGGTGCCCGGCGTCTTCCGGCCGTACGAGGAGACGCGCAGCGTACGGGTGGAGAACGCCGACGGCGTCGAACGCGGTCTCGGGCTCGCCGGGGAGCTGGTCTTCGACCTGCACGGCGGCGAGCACACCCTTCAGGTGGCCGTCGAGGACGACGGTTCCCTGTGGGCGGTCTTCGCGGACGCCACCAGCGGCCGGGACAGCTACCGCTTCCGCTTCCTGCGTCCGGCGGCCCCGGCGGCGGACGGTTCGGTGACCGTCGACCTCAACCGCGCGCTGCTGCCGCCGTGCGCCTTCGCCGACCACTTCATCTGCCCGTTCCCGCCGCCGGGGAACACGCTGGACACCGCCGTCGCGGCGGGCGAGCGGCGGCTGAACGAGGTCTGAGGCCTGCTCAACTCCGTTGGGATGTCGGGTAGTTGAGGGCTGTACGGCTGAAAGGCGCCCTTGCGGCGTGAAGTCGTACGGCCCGAGACTCCCCCACAGCGCAGGCCCCTGGCCGCGCCTCACGGGCCCGTCACCCCACGGCGGTCCCCCGATTCCCCTCGGGAGGAACAGAAGTGAGGACCACGCGCACCACCCCCACGAGAACCGTCCGGCTGCTTGCCGTCATGGCGGGACTCGCCGCCGCCGCGGCGCTCGCCGTCCCCACCGCGAGCGCCGACACCGCACAGAGCGCACGCGTCTACGACGCCGCCGCCCTCTCGGCGACCGGCGACGCCGTGCTCGCCGCCGACGTGGCCGGTACCGCCTGGCACGTCGACACCGCCACCGGATCGGTGGTCGTCACCGCCGACTCCACCGTCTCCCCGGCCGAGATCGCGAAGATCAAGCGCCAGGCCGGGGCGAACGCGGGCGCCATCAGGGTCGAGCGGACCCCCGGGAAGTTCAGCAAGCTGATCTCCGGCGGCGACGCGATCTACGCCGACAGCTGGCGCTGCTCGCTGGGCTTCAACGTCCGGGACAGCGCGGGCAACTACTACTTCCTGACCGCCGGCCACTGCACCGACGGCGCGGGCAGCTGGTACTCCAACTCCTCCCGTACCACCGTCCTCGGCAGTACGGCCGGGTCGAGCTTCCCGGTCAACGACTACGGCATCGTCCGCTACACCAACAGCACCGTCACCAAGTCCGGCACCGTCGGCAGCGTGGACATCACCAGCGCCGCCAACGCCACGGTCGGCATGTCGGTCACCCGCCGGGGCTCCACCACCGGCACCCACAGCGGCTCGGTCACCGGCCTCAACGCCACCGTGAACTACGGCGGCGGGGACGTCGTCTACGGCATGATCCGCACGAACGTCTGCGCCGAGCCCGGCGACTCCGGTGGCCCGCTCTACTCGGGCAGCCGCGCGATCGGCCTCACCTCGGGCGGTAGCGGCAACTGCTCCTCGGGCGGGACGACCTTCTTCCAGCCCGTGACGGAGGCGCTGAGCGCCTACGGCGTCAGCGTCTACTAGCCGAACCGGGAAACCCGGACCGGAGCCCCTTCGCGGATGTGTTCGCGAAGGGGCTTCCCGTCCCTCCCCGCCGGCCCGCTTCCGTCCTCGTGCCGTATGCCGTACGTACGGCTCAGAGGGTGCGGGCGAACTCCAGCCGGTCGGCGAAGTTCACGTATCCGGCGCGCTCGAAGGCCCTGGCCATCGCCACGTTCGCGGCGTCGCAGTCCCCGCGGATCTCGGTCGCCCCGGCGGAGACCAGGACACGCGTGCCCCGGACCACGACCGAGGTGGCGTACCCCTTGCCGCGGTGGGCGGGCGCGACGCCGACGAAGCCGATCACCGGAACGCTGGGGTTCTCGGCGGGGAGGCTGATCACGGCGACGGTGCCGTCCGCGTCGTAGCCGAGCTCCCACCACTCGGGCTCGTGCTTCAGCTCGGCCGTCTCCTCGAAGAGCAGCTCGGCCGCGCGGCGGGCGCCGTGCTGTCGTACGTCGGCCGCGAGCCGGGCGTCGGCGGTGTCCGCGAGCAGCTCGGCGAGGACCGCGACGAAGGGCTCGGGGCCGAGTTCGGCGAGCGAGCGGAAGGTGAGCCGGGGGTCGTCGGCGGGCGGCCCGTCCGGTGTGCCGGGGGTGTGGAGGCTGAACCGGCGCCCGTCGCGGACCGCTTCGAATCCGGATGCGCGCAGCAGCTCGCCCCGGCGCTCCGGGTCCCGCTGGAACTGCGGGGCCTGGGCGGGGGAGTCGACGACGTGCTCCAGCTCCGTCGCGCCCAGCTCCCGGGCCTTGGCGGCCGCCGCGTCGAGCAGCGCGGCCCCGGTCTCCGTCGAGTCCTCCGGCGCCTCGAACAGCACGAAGGCGAGCGGGACTTCGTGCCCCGGGATCGTCCACAGCACCACGCTGCCGGTGAGCCGTCCGTCGCCGTCCTCGGCGACCAGGCACCACTCGGGCCGGGTGCACCCGTTGTCGAGGAGCTCGGTGAGGTACGCGCGGGTGGCGGCGTTGCGCTCGGGGGCGTCGGGGTGTTCGACCAGGGCGGGGAGTTCGTCGGGACGGGCGGGGCGGACGAATGTCACGGAGAGCCTTGTCGGTTCGGGGGTGGTGGGGTGGTGCCCCGCGAACGTAACGGCCGGGGAAGGTTTGGGCCAGGGGTTTTGGGCTTCAGCGGGTCGGCGCGCCGTTCGCGGGGTCCAGCTCCTCCGCGATCGGCTCCGACTCGGGCTTGCGCTTCAGGGAGGACATCACCAGGGTGATCACCGTGCCGACGACCGCCCAGGCCGAGAGGACCAGCATCGAGCCGGTCATGTCGTTGCCCTTGAAGTACGCGATCGAGCGCGCCGACCAGGTGCCCGCGCCCGGTGGCAGGGCGGGGCCGATCGCGTTCCAGAACGGGGGCAGCATCGGCAGCGGGAACGCGCCGCCCGCGCTGGGGTTGCCCGCGATCACGATGAGCAGGATCGCCAGGCCGATGCCGACGATCCCGAAGACCGCCTGCAGGGCGAGGGTGGCGGCGCCGACGGCGAAGACGACCAGGGTGCCCAGGCCCCACAGGGCGGCGACGCTGCCGGGCAGGGCGCCCAGGATCGGGCCGACGATGATCGCGCCGCCGAGTCCGCCGAGGACCGAGTAGAGCGCGAGGACCCCGAGGCGGATGATCGCTCGTTCGAGGTTGGCGGGCCGGGAGCCTGCGCTGATCGCCAGGATCGCGGCACAGATGTAGCCGCCGACGCACCAGCCGACGACGAGGTAGAAGGCCGAGAGCCCGTTGAAGTCCTCTCTCGACGCGGGGGCCACGTCGACGGTCCGTACGGTGCGCTGCTGGGCCTCCTCCACGCTGATGAAGATCGCCTCCAGGGTGCGGGAGAGCGCGGTGCCGCCGCCGGAGGCGACGAGCAGGGTGTCGGTGCGGCCGGCGGGGTTGACGATCAGGGCGCCGTCGATGTCCCGGTTCAGGATCTGGTCCCGTGCCGTGGCCTCGTCGGTGACCGTACGGGGGTCGAGCGGGGCGCCGGGGAGCTGGTCCAGTTGTTCGACGAGCTGGGCGGAGACCCTCGGGGGCGCGACGACGCCGAAGGGGACGTCCCTCGGCTTGGGGTGGTGCAGGGCCCCGACGTACGAGGTGATGAAGAGGAGCTGGAGGGCGAGGACGCCGACGACAAGGAGGGCGGCTCGGGGGGTGACGGCGCTTTTCAGTTCGTCGACGAGGCTCATGCCCCCACGCTCGGGTGCAGGGGGTGTTTCCGCAGGTGGGATGCGCCCGAATGGCTGACCGGAGGACGGCCCGGCACGGTTATCGTACGGACGTTCGAAATGGGCTAAAGTGAAGGACGAGGGGGTGGGAACATACGTACGATTTCAATGCGGGAGCCGGGAGGTGCGCCATGCCGGGATTCACGCACCTGCACACCGCGTCGGGCTACTCCCTGCGCTACGGCGCCTCCCACCCCGAACGACTGGCCGCACGTGCCGCCGAGCGCGGCATGGACGCACTCGCCCTGACCGACCGCGACACCCTCGCGGGCACGATCCGCTTCGCCAAGGCATGCGCGAAGGAGGGCATCCGCCCGCTGTTCGGCGTGGACCTCGCGTACGAGGCGACGGTGCCGGCCCCGGCCCCGGGGCGGATGCCGGGGCCCGAGGGTACGCGCGACGTACGGCGGGCGCCCGTCAGGGGCGGGGCCTTCGTCGACGAGTCCGCGCCCCGCGCCCTCTTCCTCGCCCGCTCCCGCACCGGCTGGGCCTCGCTCTGCGCGATGATCACCGCCGCCCACGCCGGGGGAGGGGAGCGGCCCCTGCTGCCCCGGTCCGCCCTGTGCGACGAGGACGTCTTCGTCCTCCTCGGCCCCGACTCCGACGTCGGTCGCGCCCTCGCCGCCGGCCGCCCCGACCGGGCCGTCCGACTGCTCGCCCCCTGGCGCGAGCGGTACGGCGACGCGCTGCGCCTCGCGGCCGTCGACCACCGGCGCTCCGGCACCGGGCCCGGCTCCCTGCGGCTCGCCGCCCGTACCGTCGGCTTCGCCGCCGAACAGGGCGTCCGGCCCGTCATCGGCAACTCCGTCCGCTACGCCGACCCCGGCCAGGGCCCGGTGGCCGACGTCCTCGACTCCGCCCGCCGCCTCGTCCCCGTCGACCCCCGCAAGGAGCTCGACAGCGGCGAGGCCTGGCTCAAGGGCGCCGACGACATGCTGGCCGCCGCCGAACGGATCGTCGAGGCCGCCGGCTTCCGCCGGGACACCGCCCACCGGCTCCTCGAACAGACCGCGACGGTCGCCGCCGCCTGTCTGGTCGACCCCGAGGACGACCTCGGCATCGGCTCCGCGCACTTCCCCGAACCGCACCTCGTCGGCGCCGAGCACCGCACCGCCCAGCGCGTCCTCACCTCCCGGGCCGCCGCCGGCATGATCCTCAAGGGGTACGAGAGGCGCGGCGCCTACTGGGACCGGATGCACCGCGAACTGGACGTCATCGCCCACCACCACTTCGCCACCTACTTCCTGACGGTCGCCCAGGTCGTCGACGACGTCCGGAAGATGGGCATCCGGGTCGCCGCCCGCGGCTCCGGCGCCGGCTCCCTCGTCAACCACCTCCTCGGCATCGCACACGCCGACCCGGTCGAGCACGGCCTCCTGATGGAACGCTTCCTCTCCAAGCGCCGCACCGCCCTGCCCGACATCGACATCGACGTGGAGTCCGCCCGCCGCCTGGAGGTCTACCGGGCGATCATCGACCGCTTCGGCACCGCACGCGTCGCCACCGTCTCCATGCCCGAGACCTACCGGGTCCGCCACGCGGTACGGGACGTGGGCGCGGCCCTCTCCATGGACCCCGCCGAGATCGACAGGCTCGCCAAGGCCTTCCCGCACATCCGCGCCCGCGACGCGCTCGCCGCCCTCGACGAACTGCCCGAACTGCGCGAACTCGCGGGCGAGCGCCAGAAGTTCGGACGTCTCTGGGAGCTGGTCGAAGCCCTCGACGCGCTGCCGCGCGGCACCGCCATGCACCCCTGCGGGGTCCTGCTCTCGGACGCCTCGCTGCTCGCCCGCACCCCCGTGGTGCCCACCAGCGGCGAGGGGTTCCCCATGTCCCAGTTCGACAAGGAGGACGTGGAGGACCTCGGGCTGCTCAAGCTCGACGTCCTCGGGGTCCGCATGCAGTCCGCGATGGCCCACGCCGTCGCCGAGGTCGAACGGGCCACCGGCACCCGCCCGGACATCGACGCGGTCCCTGAGGGCGACCCCGAGACGTACCGGCTCATCCGCTCCACCGAGACCCTCGGCTGCTTCCAGATCGAGTCGCCGGGCCAGCGCGACCTGGTCGGCCGGCTCCAGCCCGCCACCTTCCACGACCTCGTCGTCGACATCTCGCTCTTCCGGCCGGGCCCGGTCGCCGCCGACATGGTCCGCCCCTTCATCGAGGCCCGGCACGGCCGCGCCCCCGTCCGCTACCCGCATCCCGACCTGGAGGAGACCCTGCGGGAGACGTACGGCGTGGTCGTCTTCCACGAGCAGATCATCGAGATCGTACGGATCATGACCGGCTGCCGCCGAGACGAGGCCGACCAGGTGCGACGCGGACTCTCGGACGCCGAATCGCAGGGCCGGATCAAGCTCTGGTTCGCCCGGCAGGCCTCCGCGCGCGGATACGGGGACGAGGTCGTCGCCCGTACCTGGGGGATCGTGGCGGCCTTCGGCTCGTACGGCTTCTGCAAGGCGCACGCCGTGGCCTTCGCCGTGCCGACGTACCAGTCGGCCTGGCTCAAGGCGCACCACCCGGCCGCCTTCTACGCCGGGCTGCTCACCCACGACCCCGGCATGTACCCCAAGCGGCTGCTGCTCGCGGACGCGCGGCGGCGGGGGGTGGCGGTGCTGCCGCTGGATGTGAACAGGTCGGCGGTCGCCCATCGTATCGAACTGGTGTCTGATTCTCCTGAGCGGTGGGGGCTCCGGCTGGGCCTCACCGACGTGCACGGCATCAGCGAGGCCGAGAGCACCCGGATCGAGGCCGGGCAGCCGTACGCCTCCCTCCTCGACTTCTGGGAACGGGCCCGCCCCCGCACCCCCGTCGCCGAACGGCTCGCCCAGGTCGGCGCGTTGGATGCCTTCGGCGCCAACCGCCGCGACCTCCTCCTGCACCTCACCGAACTCCGCCGCGTCCAGCGGGGAGCCGCCTCCCACGGAGGTCAACTCCCGCTCGCGCAGGGCGGGAAGACCGCACCCGTCGGCCTGCCCGACCTCGACGAGACGGAACGCCTCAGCGCCGAACTCGGCATCCTCGGCATGGACACCTCCCGCCACCTCATGGGCGACCACCAGGCCTTCCTCCGCGAACTCGGCGTCGTCTCCGCCCAGCGCCTCCGCGAGACCCCGCACGGCAGGACCGTCCTCGTCGCGGGCGCCAAAGCCGCCACCCAGACCCCGCCCATCCGCTCCGGCAAGCGGGTCATCTTCACCACCCTCGACGACGGCACCGGCCTGGTCGACCTCGCCTTCTTCGACGACGCCCACGAGCGCTGCGCCCACACCGTCTTCCACTCCTGGCTGCTCCTGGTCAGGGGCGTGGTCCAGCGGCGCGGCCCCCGCAGCGTCAGCGTGGTCGGCGCCGCCGCCTGGAACCTCGCCGAACTGGTCGAACTCCGGGCGTCCGGCGGCCTGGGCGCGGTGGGGGACCTGCTCGCCGAACCCGCCCCGGCCGGGGCGAACGGCGACTCCGGTCGCCGCATCAGGATGTCCACCGGTTACGAGATGAACCCCTGGGCCGACCTCAAGCCGGCGGGCGAAGGGGCCCCGAGCGGGCGGAAGTTGTGGCACAGCAGCCCGGGGAGCGCGGGCTGAGCCGCTCCCCGGGCGCCGGGAGCGCCGGGGGCGCCTCGGGCAGCGCGGGCGGGGGTCAGGGGGCCGTCGCGCCGGAGACCGCCGTGTCGACGGAGGCGTACGTCACGCCGTGGTCGGCCAGGGCCTCCGAGACGACCCCGCCGGTCGTGGTGAGCGCCAGGAGGATGTGCTCGTCGCCGATCTCCCGGTCCTTGCGGGCCAGTGCCACCCGGAGGGACTTCTCCAGGACGGTCTTGGCCGCCCGCGAGAAGGACCGGCGGCCGGACCACCACCCGGAGTCCTTGCGGTCACCCGCCAGCGCGCCCGCGCCGTGGGTCTCCTCCACCCGCGCCACGATCGCGCCGACGTCGATGCCGAGGTCCGCCAGGGCCTCCTCGTCCGCCCGGGAGAGTCCCGCCCGGCGCCGGGCGTCGGTCAGGGCTGCCACCAGGGACGGGCGGCGGTCCGGCGGGCACAGCGTGCGCAGCGCGTCCGACGCCCGGGTGCCCTCCCCGTCGAGCAGGGCGAGCAGCAGGTGCTCCTCGGTGACGACCGTCGCGCCACCCCGCTCCGCGTGCTCGACCGCCCCCTTCACCACGGCGCGTGCGGCCTTCGTGAACCGTTCGAACATCACTGCCTCCCGTACTTCTTGTGGACGGCCTGTCGGCTTACTCCCAGTTCGGTCGCGATCTCCTGCCACGACCATCCCTGGTTGCGCGCACTGCGCACCTGGACGGCTTCCAGCTGTTCCAGCAGTCGCCGCAGGGCGGAGACGGCCCGTAGCCCGACCCGGGGGTCGCGGTCGCCCGCCCGTGCGGCGAGATCGGTCGCATCGGTCATGTCGTCAACTTACGTTGACATCCACTCTCGCGTCAACCTTGGTTGACGGGTGTGGCGAGGCGGGCTTCGGCTCAATCGACTCGCACAAATATTCGAACATGCTTTAGGGTGGGAGGGCAGGTAGGGGCATAAAGGGGCAAACCTGCATGCGGATGTGGATGCGGATGCGGGAGAGGAGAGATACCCGTGAGTGATGTCGGGCGGCGCGACGACTCGGCGAGCATCCTGCACGTGCGATGCGCCCCACGGCTGCCGGAGGACGGCTATCGGGCGGTGCTGGAGCTGCTGCGCGAGTTCTCCCCCCTCGTCCAGGCCGTTCCGCCCGGGGCGGCGCTGGTGGAAGTACGAGGCGCGCAGCGGTACTTCGGAGCGGACGCCAAACACATCGCGGAGCTGGTGCGGCTTCGCGCACTGGCTCGGCTGGGTACGGATGTACGCGTCGGGGTTGCCGGGACGCAGACGGTGGCGGCGATGGCATCCGGCCACATGACGGAGCCCGGCGGCGTCCTGGCCGTGCCCGATGACGCGGTGGGCGCCTTCCTGGCCCCGCTCCCGGTGGAGACGCTGCACGGCATCGGCCCCCGGCAGGCGGAGCTGCTGAGGAAGTACGGCCTGCACACCATCGGCGCGCTGGCCGAGGCTCCGCAGAGCGTTGTCGAACGGGTCCTGGGGCGGGGAGCCGGGCGGCTGGCCGCACAGCGTGCCCGCGGCATCGACGTACGCCAGGTCGTGCCGAAGGACCTGCCGCTGTCGGCCGGTGTCAGGCACAGGTTCTCCCGGCAGGAACTCGACGGCAGCTCCGCGAGGGCGGCCCTTCTCGGTCTGGTGGTGCGGCTGGGGGCGATGCTGCGCAACCGTGGACAGGCGGCCCGGGGCCTGTCCTTGAGGCTGCAGTTCGCCGGCGGCCCGCAGTGGGAGAAGACCCGGCGGCTCCCGGAACCGTCCGCGCACAACGAGGACCTGCGGGCCGTGACGTATCAGCTGATGGACGCGGCGGGGCTGCAGCGGGCCCGGCTGACCGGCATGGTGCTGCGTGCCGAGGAGCTCGTCGGGGCCGAGTGCGTGGCCCGGCAGATGTCGCTGGACCCCGCGCACGAAGCCCGTCTGGCGGTGGAGGCGGCGGTCGACTGCGCGAACGCCCGGTTCGGAGCCCACGCGGTGCGCCCGGCCGCCACGTTCCGCCCCGCGGCGTAGCCCTGGCTCCCCCTCCACCGCGCCCCCGGCCTCCTAGGGCAGCTCTGCCGAGGCGCGCAGCAGCAGGTCGCGCAGTGCCGTGGCGGTGTCCGACGGGTCGGTGGAGGTGAGGACGACCTGGTCGGCGGTGGTCGAAGGGCCGGTGAGGGGGATGATCCGCAGGCCGGGCGGCCGGTGGTCGAGTGCGGATTCGACGGTGATGCCGATGCCCGTTCCCGCGGCGACATGAGCGGCGATGGCGTGCACGCTGTCGGCGGTCCTGATGATCCGGAGGTCGGCTCCGCCGATCCGGAAGGCCGACAGCAGGCGGTCGCAGAGACCGCTGTTGATCTGGTGGGGCCAGGTGAGCAGGCCGGCGGTGGACAGTTCGGACGCGCTCAGCTCGGCGTACCCGGCGAGCGGGTGGGCCTCGGGGACGAGCGCCATGAACCTCTCGGTGGACAGCACCCGCGCGTTCACGCCGTTCACGTCGCCGGTCGCCCAGCCGATGCCGAGCCCGATCGTCTCCGCCCGCAGGGCGGTGAGCTGGGCCGTGGTCGGCATGGTCTCCGGCACGATCGTCACGTCGGGGAAACGGTCGCGCAGCTGCGGCAGACAGCGCAACAGCAGCTGGTGGCCGGTGTATTCGGCGTGGGCGACGACGAGGGTGGTACGGCTCCGGTCGCCGGCGGCCAGGGAGCGCCCGCGCTCCTTGAAGCGGCGCAGCTGGGCGAGGGTGGCGTGGGCGTCGGGCAGCAGCGCCTCGCCGAGATCGGTCAGTGACACCCGGCGGCTGGTGCGGTGGAACAACCGCCCGCCCAAAGTGCCCTCCAGTCGCTTGACGGCGTCGCTGACGGTGGGCTGCCCCCGGTGCAGGCGCGCGGCGGCGCGGCCGAAGTGGAGCTCTTCCGCGACGGCCACGAATGCTTCCAGTTCCATCCTGTCCACGGGGCCAGGCTAACGCGATCGATCGGTGTGACCGATCGCTGCGTGCCGATCTTCGGCGTTGATGCCGTGCCGTCCGCAGGCTGTGATGGCAGGGCAAGCAGGGATCTCCCCACGACCGGAAGCGGCGAACAGCACATGACAGTCAATGACGTTGAACGTGAGCAGGGTGCATCGACGGCCGCGGTGCCGACGGCCACGGTGACGGTGGTCTACCACTCGGTGCACGGGCACACCCGGGTCCTGGCCGAGCGCCTCGCCGACGGGGCGCGCCTCGTGCCGGGCGCCCGGGTGCATCTCGTCGAGATCCGGCCCGAGGACGTCGTCGCCGGCCGTTGGCACGATGCGGAGGTACTGGCGCTGCTCGACCGCTCCGACGCGATCGTCCTCGGCTGCCCGACGCTGATGGGCAGCGTGTCGGCGGTGTTCAAGGCCTTCATGGAGGCGGCGTTCACGCCGTTCGTCACGCAGGCGTGGAAGGACAAGCTGGCCGGAGGGTTCACCATGTCCGCCTCGCAGAGCGGCGACAAGCTGGCGGTCCTGGAACAGCTGGCGGTCTTCGGCGCGCAGCTGGGCATGCAGTGGATCGGCGTGGGCGACATGCCGGGCAACAACTGGAGCGGTGGCTCCCGCGACGATGTGAACCGGCTGGGCTCGTGGCTGGGTCTGATGAGCCAGAGCCATGCCGACCAGGGGCCGGAGGACGCCGGATCGCGCGGCGACCTGATCACCGCGGAGCGGTACGGCGAGCGGATCGCCCGGCTGACCCAGCGCTGGGTCAACGCCGTGCCGTACGACACTCCCCGGATGACCGAGCACGAGGCCCGCGCCCTGTCGGCCTCCCTCCGGGAGACGGACGGCGCATCGGCGGCCCTGGCCGAGGCCTGACCCCACGAGATCCGGCCCACGGGCGGCGCCTCGGTGCTCGCCGACGGCCTGGAGGACGGCCCGACGGCCGTGTCGAACGGCTCGCCGGCGACCCGGGGCAAGGCCCGGCAACCTGCACCGGCGCCCCGAGACACGGCCCGACGGTCGTTTCACCAGGCACTCATGACGACACATCACTTTTTACCGACGCGTAACTTCCCAGCCAAGGCTACCCGTGCGTAGCTTGGCTGAAGCGCATCCCCATCGCGCATCCCCACTTGTGGTCCGGACCGCAGGGCGTAGCACCCCCACCATCCCCTTGAGCCGCAAGGAGATCGCCCGATGCTGCCCTGGAAACACGCCGTCAGAGCGCTGTCCGTCCTGCTGCTGGCCGCCGCCGCCACGCTCGCCCCGACCACCGCCGCCTCGGCCTCCGCCTCCGTCCAGGCCGAGACCGCCACCACCAGCCGGGGCTGGAACGACTACTCCTGCAAGCCCTCCGCCGCGCACCCGCGCCCCGTCGTCCTCGTCCACGGAACCCTCGGGAACTCCGTAGACAACTGGCTCGCGCTCGCGCCCTACCTGGTCAACCGCGGTTACTGCGTCTTCTCGCTCGACTACGGCCAGCTGCCGAACGTGCCGTTCTTCCACGGGCTCGGGCCCATCGCCGCGTCCGCCGGACAGCTCGACACCTACGTCGACCGGGTCCTCGCCGCCACCGGCGCCCCCGAGGCCGACATCGTCGGACACTCGCAGGGCGGCATGATGCCCCGCTGGTACCTCAAGTTCCTCGGCGGGGCCGAGAAGGTGAACGCACTCGTCGGGATCGCCCCCGACAACCACGGCACCACCTTGCTCGGCCTCACCAAGCTCCTGCCGTACTTCCCCGGCGCGGAGGACCTGATCAAGGCCAACACCCCGGGCCTCGCCGATCAGATCGCCGGCTCGCCGTTCATCACCAAGCTCAACGAGGGCGGCGACACCGTGCCCGGGGTCCGCTACCACGTCATCGCGACCCAGTACGACGAGGTGGTCACCCCGTACCGCTCGCAGTTCCTCACCGGCCCGAACGTCACCAACGTCCTCATCCAGGACAAGTGCGCGCTCGACCTGTCCGAGCACGTGGCGATCGGCACGGTGGACCGGGTCACCTTCCACGAGGTGGCCAACGCCCTCGACCCGGCCCACGCGACCCCGACCACCTGCCTCTCGGTGATCGGCTAGGCCTTCCGGCCCCGGTACCAGGGCCTGTCCTAGCCCTGGGTGCGGCGCCGCCGGGCGGACCCGAAGAGCACGGCCGCACCGAGCGCCAGCACGGCGGCGCCACTCACCGCGAGATACGGGGTGGTGGCGTCGCCACCGGTCTCGGCGAGCACCTCGCCGGAGCCGGCGTCCGAACCGGCGGCGGGAGCAGGCGCGTTGGGTGCGGCGGAGGAGGTCTCGACGCCCTCGGGCTCGGCCGGCCGGCTCGGCTCCCGGCTCGGCTCGGGCGCCGCCGAAGTCTCCTCGGTGCCCGCGCCCGTGGAGGCGTCACCGTCCCCGTGCCCGCCGTGCTCGACCGAGGACTCGTCCTGACCCTCCTCGATCTGCTCGTCGCTCGGGGCGGACGCGGTCGGCGCCGGGGCCGTACCGCCGCTGTCCTTCCCGAACACCACGTCCGAGCAGGTGTAGAAGGCCTCGGGGGAGTCGGAGCGCTGCCAGATCGAGTAGATCAGGTGCCGGCCGGACTTCTTCGGCACGGTGCCCTGGAAGACGTAGTCGCCGCTCTCCATCCGCGGGTCGGTGACCGTCGCGAACGGCTGAGCTTCCAGGTCCGACCACTTCAGCGGCTTCGACGGGTCGTACCCGTCCTTCGTCACATACAGCTCGAACGAACCCCGGTGCGGCGCGGTCCCCTTGTAACGGAACGTGTGCGCACCGGAGTTCATGCTGCTCGCCGGCCAGTCGGCCCGCGCCAGGTCGAGCCCCCGGTACTTGTCGTTGCCCGCGCTGCACAGCTTGCCGTCCGGGATCAGCCCGCGGTGCTTGCCGGCGGCGTTGGCGATGTTCACCGCGTTCCAGTCGTAGAACGCCTGCGCACCACTCGCCGCCACGGCCGCCTTGCACGCCGCCGACTTCGGCGCCTCGGGCCCCTCCGCGTAACAGGCCGAGACCCGGCTGACGGGATCCGTCATCGACCCGTGCGCGAACGCGGGCGCGGAGGCGAGCCCGGAGAGGGCCAGCACCGCGGTGGCGGTGACGGCGGCGGTACGGCGAGAAGTCATGGGGGGACAGCTCCTTCACGAGGGTGGTGTGGGGGGTTGCCCAGAAAACTAGCTGCCCGGATCCGCGAAAAACCCGCTGGAGAGCGGGAGACGGCGATCCTTAGGATCGCTTTAAGGCGGAGGTAAGAGGCGGCTGAGGAACAGCCCCCGGACCCCGCCGGGAGGAGGCCGGATGACCGACGACACCCCGATCTTCCCCGAGGGGCTGAGGGCGCTCCCCAGGACCTGGGGCCACTGGCCCGACGAGGAGACCGCCGAACGCTGGGCCCTGGTCCGGGGCGTCCTGGAGGCGGGCCTGCCGCCCGCCCGGCTCGACGAGCCGGAGCCGCGCGTCTACGAGAAGTTGAAGATGTTCGCCGACGACGAGGTCCCGCCGGACGACTGGTTCTGCCACGAGATCCTGCGCGAGAAGGTGAAGGACCTGCCCCGTCTCACCGTCGGCCGGCTGGCCGAGGTCGAGGCCGCCTGCGCCGCCGACGGCCTGGACACCACCGACTTCCGGGAGGGCCGCTGGAAGTGGCGGATCGCCGGGTGGATCGTCGAACCGGCCCTGTACTGGTGCGGCCTCGCGGACGACGTGGACGCCCTCGATCCCTGGTTCCCCGAGCTCGCCGCGCTCCACATCCGGCGGCGGATGGCCGTCGAGCAGGCGACCCTCGCCCTCCTCAACGTGCGCACCCTGGACTCGGCCCGTGCGGCCCTGAACGCCCTCGCCGTGGACCCGGAGGTGGACGAGGAGACCCGCGAGCGGATCGCCGAGGACCTTCGCGAGGACGAGACCCGGCCCAGGAACCTCCGCTTCGGCCTCGCCCCCGAGGAGTGACGCACAGCGGGGCGGGCGTCAGCCCAGTCGCCGGTACCGCCGCTCCGGCCGCCCCGTCCCCCCGTACCGCAGCGTGATCTCCGCGCGGCCCGTCTCCGCGAAGTACTCCAGGTAGCGGCGGGCGCTCACCCGGGACAGCGAGCCGGCCTCCGCGCACTCCGTGGCCGACAGGCCCTCCGGATGCGCGCGCAGCACGGAGTCGACCAGGTCGGCCGTGTGGGCGGCGAGGCCCTTCGGGAGTTCCCGGGAGCCGCGGGGGCGGGTGCCGAAGATCTGGTCGACGTCCTCCTGGCGGGCCTCGTCCAGTTCGTCGAGGCGGCTGCGGAGCGAGGCCACGTGGCGGAGCTGCTCGTGCAGCGCCGCCTGGCTGAACGGCTTGATCAGATAGTGCAGCGCCCCCGCCCGCAGCGCCTCGCGGATGGTGCCCACGTCCCGCGCCGCCGTGATGAAGAGCGCGTCCATGCCCAGGCCCGCCGCGCGCAGCTCCCGCAGCACCTGGATGCCGTCCATGTCCGGCAGGAAGACGTCGAGGAGCACCAGGTCGGGCCTGAGCCGCTCGGCCGCCCGCAGCGCCTCCGCGCCGCTGTGCGCGACCCCGGACACCGTGAAGCCCGCCACCGCCGACACATAGCGGCAGTGCAGCTTGGCGACCATGAAGTCGTCGTCCACCACCAGCACGTTCGTCACGACGACCCACGCTAGGTCCCGACCACAACGACCACAACGTCCGTTGATTGCGGAAGAGAGACAGCTTCTTAACGCGAGGGCAACATGTGGGCCACCTCACACCCCCATTTCCCTTCAACCTGAGAGGCGGCACACGTGCGGTTGCGCACCCCCTTCGCCCTCCTCGGGGCCGCGCTCCTGGTGCTGGCGGGTCCGCCACTGCTCAGTCCCGGCAGCGGCTCCGACACCGGCACCCAGATACCCGGCCTGCGGTTCATGGTCCCCAACACCCCCGGCGGCGGATACGACATCACCGCCCGCACCGCCGCCAAGAACGCCGAGGAGGCCGGCCTCACCAGTGACATCGAGGTCTTCAACCTGCCCGGCGCGGGCGGCACCGTCGGCCTCACCCGGCTCGTCGGCGAACGCGGCAACGGCCGCCTCGCCATGTCCATGGGCCTCGGCGTCGTCGGCGCCGTCCACACCAACGAGACCCCCAGAACCCTCGCCGACACCACCCCGATCGCCCGGCTCACCGAAGAGCAGGACATCGTCGTGGTCGGCAAGGACTCCCCGTACAAGACCATCCAGGACCTCCTCACGGACTGGAAGAAGAACCCCGGCAAGCTCCCCGTCGGCGGCGGCTCCTCGCCCGGCGGCCCCGACCACCTCGCCCCGATGCTGATGGCCCAGGCCGCCGGGATCGCCCCGAAGGACGTCAACTACGTCCCCTTCGACGGCGGCGGCGAGCTCCTCGCCTCGATCCTCGGCGACAAGGTCGCCTTCGGCGTCTCCGGCGTCGGCGAGTACCTCGACCAGATCAAGGCGGGCGAGCTGCGCCTGCTCGCCGTCACCGGACCGAAGCGGGTCCCCGGGCTCGACGCCCCCACCCTCCGCGAGGCGGGTCTCGACACCGAGTTCACCAACTGGCGCGGCATCGTCGCCCCGCCCGGCCTCTCCGACGCCGAACGCGACAAGCTCGTCACCCTGGTGACGGAACTGCACGACTCCCCGCAGTGGCGCGAGTCGCTGAAGACCCACGGCTGGAACGACGCCTTCCTGCCCGGCGAGGAGTTCGGAGCCTTCCTCGCCGAGCAGGACCGCCGCGTCGGCTCCGTACTGAAGGAGCTCGGCCTGTGAGCACCGAATCCGCGAGCAACGCATCTGCACGCACCGAATCCGCGAACGACGCATCCGCGAGCACCGAATCCGTGAACACCCCGTCCTCGGGCGCCAAGAGGGAGAACGTCGCGTCCTGGCTGCGTGAGCGGTCCGAACTCGGCGTCGGGGTCCTGCTGTTCGCCCTCGGCGTGCTCGTCCTCACCGACGCCCTCACCCTCGACGCCGACCTCGCGGGCCGCGGCCCCGTCGGCCCCGCCACCGTCCCCCTCGTCGTCGGCTGCGGACTGCTCGTGGTCGCCGTCCTCCTCTCCGTCGACGTCCTGCGCGGCGGCCGCGGCGAGGCCGAGGCCGGCGAGGACGTCGACCTGACCGAGCCCGCCGACTGGCGCACGGTCCTGCTCCTCGCCGGGGTCTTCCTCGCCTTCGCCGTCCTCATCGGACCCGTCGGCTTCCCCGTCGCCGGAGCGCTCCTCTTCTGGGGCGCCGCCTACGCCCTCGGCAGCCGCCACCACCACCGCGACCCGCTGATCGCGGCCGCCCTCTCGCTCCTGACCTACGTCGTCTTCGACAAGCTGCTCGGCGTCCCGCTGCCCGGCGGTCCGCTGATGGGAGTGATCTGACCCATGGATTCCCTGAACTCCCTCATCGACGGCTTCGGCACCGCCCTCACCCCGATGAACCTGCTCTGGGCCGCCATCGGCGTGCTCCTCGGCACCGCCATCGGCGTCCTGCCCGGCATCGGCCCCGCCATGGCCGTGGCCCTGCTGCTCCCGGTGACCTACGGACTCGAACCGACCGGCGCGTTCATCATGTTCGCGGGCATCTACTACGGCGCCATGTTCGGCGGCTCCACCACCTCGATCCTCCTCAACACCCCCGGGGAGAGCGCGGCCGTCGTCGCCGCCATCGAGGGCAATCCGATGGCCAAGGCGGGCCGGGGCGCGCAGGCGCTCGCCGCGGCCGCCATCGGCCACTTCGCCGGCGGCATGATCGGCACGATCCTGCTGGTCGTCCTCGCCCCGACGGTCGCCGCCCTCGCCGTCGACATCGGCGCCCCCGACTACCTCGCCCTGATGGTCCTCGCCTTCATCGCGGTGACCTCGGTCCTCGGCTCCTCCCGCATCCGCGGTCTCGCCTCCCTGCTCATCGGCCTCACGATCGGTCTGGTCGGCCTCGACCAGATGACCGGGCAGCAGCGCCTCACCTTCGGCTCGCTCCAGCTCGCCGACGGCGTCGACGTCGTCATCGTCGCGGTCGGACTCTTCGCCATCGGCGAGGCCCTCTGGGTCGCGGCGCACCTGCGCCGCACGGCGGGGGAGGCCATTCCCGTCGGCCGCCCCTGGCTGGGCGGGGACGATGTGAAGCGCACCTGGAAGTCCTGGCTGCGCGGGCCCCTCATCGGCTTCCCGTTCGGCGCGATCCCGGCCGGCGGCGCGGAGATCCCGACCTTCCTCTCGTACGTCACGGAGAAGCGTCTCTCCCCGCACAAGGAGCAGTTCGGCAAGGGCGCCATCGAGGGTGTGGCGGGACCCGAGTCGGCGGCCTCGGCCTCGGCCGCCGGGACGCTCGTCTCGATGCTGACCCTGGGACTGCCCACGACGGCCGTCGCCGCCGTGATGCTGGCCGCGTTCCAGCAGTACGGCATCCAGCCCGGCCCGCTGCTCTTCGAGCGGGAGCCCGACCTGGTGTGGGGGCTCATCGCCTCGCTGTTCGTCGGCATGGTGCTGCTGCTCGCGCTCAACCTGCCGCTCGCACCCGTCTGGGCCAAGCTGCTGCGCATCCCGCGCCCGTACCTCTACGCCGGCATCCTCTTCTTCGCCGCCGTCGGCGCGTACGCGGTGGGCGGCGAGGCGCTCGACCTGGTCATCCTGCTGGTCATCGGCCTGATCGGGCTCGGTATGCGACGCTACGGACTGCCGGTCCTGCCGGCCGTCATCGGGGTCATCCTCGGCCCGGCCGCCGAGCAGCAGCTGCGCCGCGCCCTGCAGATCAGCGACGGTTCCCTCACCGGCCTGGTGAACACCCCGTTCTCGCTCACCGTGTACGCGGTCGTCGTGCTCCTGCTCGCCTGGCCGCTGGTGAGGAAGGTGATCGCCGGACGTCGCCACGTGTCGGCATGACACAGGACCACGAGCGGTACGGCTCCGAGGCCGTCAGGCGTCGCGTGGACGGACCGTACGACCGTATCCCCTACCGAAAGGCCCTCAACTCGCCCCCAATAGGGTGAGTTTCGGCCGCGCGGCGGCCTGATCCGGTATCCCTGGCGGGCAGCACCATCCCCCACCCCGAAGGGACCCCGCTCATGCGCGCCCGACTCGTCCTCGCCGCAGGCGTTCTGCTCGCCTCCGCCGCCGTCGCCCCTCTCGCCCACGCGGGAGGGGCCGACGTCTTCTCCGCCTCGGACGGGGCCGACGGCCTCTCCGTCTTCGGATACGGAACGGTCGCCGACGACAGCACCGTGACCCTCTCCGGTACGTACCGCTGCCTCGACGACAGCGCCGGCCCCGTCTTCGTCAGCTCCACCCTCGTCCAGGGCGACCGCTCCGCCGGCATCGGCGGCACCCGGGCCGTCTGCGACGGGCACCTCCACGAGTGGGTCAACACCTCCGTCGTGAAGGACCCCGCCTACCGGCAGGGCACGGCCAGGGTGCAGGCCACGCTCATGCAGCTCACGACCGGCGGGACGGGCCTGCCGACGCCCGACTTCCTCGCCGTCGAGGAGTCGGACGTCGAACTGCGCTAGGGCCTGTCCGACAGGCTCTGCCCTGCGGGCAGACGGCGCACTTTCCGGACACGACCTAGCCCAGCAGCGCGATCAGGCCCTCGCGCCCCAGCACTTCCAGCTCGTCGAGGGCGACCACGGCGCACGCCGCCGCCTCCGGATCGGAGGCGGCGAGCCCGCTCGCCGCGAACTCGTCCTCGTCGAGCCGCAGCACCTCGCTGCCGTCCGCCGACACCCACAGGTCCAGGTCCAGGTCCTCGACCACCACCCCCGAGCCGTCGATCACGGCCGGCCGGGTGATGTCGCAGTACCAGCCCTTCAGGGCGCCGTCGGCGGACCACACCTCCTTGACCGTGAACCACCGGTCGCGCCAGAAGTGCTCCACGAAGACGTCGCCCGGCTCGAACCGCACGAAGCCGAAGTCCCGTACGCCCTCCGCCGCCCACGGGGCGCGCACCGAGAGCCGGGCGGCGTCCTCCGTGAGCACCTCCGCCGGGTAGCGGATCTTCGTCCGGCCCGCCTTCGTCAGAGTGACCTCAACCGATCGTCCGGACATGCCGTACCTCCCGTGCTCCTACCTCGTAACCGAACCACTTGTTGATCGCCAGCATCGGCTCGTTCCCGGTGTCGTTCCCGGTGAACGCCTCCGTGCAGCCCGCCGCGCGGGCCCGGTGCAGCGACGTGTTCTTGGCGAGCTTCGCGAGCCCGCGGCCCCGGAAGTCGGGCGAGGTGCCCGTCATCCCGGAGTTGTA
The DNA here is from genome assembly GCF_036192275.1 of Streptomyces sp. NBC_00250. Taxonomy (NCBI): domain Bacteria; kingdom Bacillati; phylum Actinomycetota; class Actinomycetes; order Kitasatosporales; family Streptomycetaceae; genus Streptomyces; species Streptomyces sp. NBC_00250. The sequence goes on from NZ_CP108088.1 coordinate 7,110,700, forward strand.
CCGGCCGAGGCCGTCCGTCTGCGCCGCGCTGAACGCCGCCGGTACGCCGTCCACCACCGCGACCGTCGTCAGCGCCTGATCGAAGAGAGGGTGCTCCCAGACGGTCGCCCGCCAGTGCCCGTAGTCGTCGAGCTCCGCCCCCACGTCGCCCGGCTCGTCGGCCGTCGTCAGCGCGTCCAGCTCGAAGAGCGGCCGAGGATCGGCCGCGAAGTCCGCGGCCGTGAGCAGCTCGACACCGGCCGGCGGCGCCTCCAGCGGCGGCAGCTCGGCCGTGCTGAGGTCGAGCCGGAGGAAGTAGGCGGAACGGCTGGGGGAGTACCCGCGCCGCGCGGCCCAGGCGAGGTTCTCCGGCGCGTCCAGGACCCAGCTGTACAGGGTCCGCGCCCCCCGCTCGGCCAGGTGCTCCTCGGCGGCGCGCAGCAGCAGGGTGCCCGCGCCGTACCCGAGGTGCGCGGGGTCCACGTACACGTTGGCGTAGCCGATCCCGGGCTCCGCCGCGTCGTGCGCGATGCCGACCTGGGCGGTTCCGACGATCCCGCCGGCCTCGGTGACGGCGACGAGCGGGCGGTAGTGGCTGTCGGGATGGGCGTGCGCCCAGTCGAACACGAGCTGCTCGGCGGTCGCGAGCATGAACGGGAGGGCGGCCCGCCGGACGCGGGCGAAACCCTCGGCGTCCTCGGCGTGTACATCACGGACGATCACAGTCATGTGGTCGCACGCTACGGGCCGGGGGTGCGCCGCCGCCTCCCATTTTCCGGTGGGGTGGGGGCAGAATCGGCGGGGTGACACTCACCATCGCCGTGGACCACGAATCCACCACCGCTCCGTACGAACAGCTGCGTGCCCAGATCTCGGAGCGGGCCCGGTCGGGCAGACTGCCGGTCGGATACAAGCTGCCGACGGTACGAGGGCTCGCGGAGCAGCTGGGCCTCGCCGCGAACACGGTCGCCAAGGCGTACAAGGCGCTGGAGGCGGACGGGGTGATCGAGACGCGTGGGCGTCACGGCACCTTCGTCGCGGCCGCCGGGGACGCGGCGACCCGCCGGGCCGCCACCGCCGCCGCCCAGTACGCCGAGGAGGCCCGCCGCCTCGGTCTCAGCCGTGAGGCGGCCGAGGCGGCGCTCAGCGAAGCCCTGCGCGCCGCGTACGACAGCTGACCCGCCCGGACTTCCTCAGAGGTACAGGCCCGCCCCCGCCGTGCGGGGTTCCGGGAGCTCCGTGGGGGGCGTGCCGCGGCGCAGGGCGAACAGCTCCGCCAGCGTCGCGCCCTCGCGCGGCACGTCCTCCTCGCGTCCGAGCCACTCCACGGACTCGGCCCGGCTCAGCGGTCCCACCTCGATACGGGCCAGGCAGCGGCCCGGCCGGACCACGGCCGGGTGGAGCCGCTCCAGGTCCTCGTTGGTGGTGACGCCGACCAGGACGTTGCGCCCCTGGCCGAGCAGACCGTCCGTCAGGTTCAGCAGCCGCGACAGGGCCTGACCCGCCGTGTGCTTCGCCTCGCCCCGGATCAGCTCGTCGCAGTCCTCCAGGAGCAGCAGCCGCCAGCGCCCCTTCGCGGTGCCCTCGTCCTCCCCGATGGCGATGTCCATCAGATAGCCGACGTCGTTGAAGAGCCGCTCCGGATCGAGGACGCAGTCCACCTGGCACCAGTCCCGCCAGGACCGCGCCAGGGTCCGCAGCGCGGACGTCTTGCCCGTCCCCGGCGGGCCGTGCAGCAGCAGGAGGCGGCCGGCGATCGAGTCGGGCGTCACCTTCATCAGCCGGTCCATGGAATCGGCCACCGGCGCCGAGTAGTTGGGCCGGACCTCGTCCCAGGTCCCGGCGCTGATCTGCCGGGTCGTCCGGTGCGGGCCGCGCCGGGGGGAGACGTACCAGAACCCCATCGTCACGTTCTCCGGCTGGGGCTCCGGCTCGTCCTTGGCCCCGTCGGTGGCCTCCTTCAGGACCCGCTCGGCGAGGTCCGCGTCGGCGGCCGTGACGGTGACGTCCGCGCCCCGGTTCCAGCGGGAGATCAGCAGCGTCCAGCCCTCGCCCTCGGCGAGCACGGCGCTGCGGTCGTCGTCCTTCGCGGCCCGCAGGACCGTGGCCCCGGCGGGAAGCAGCGTCGCCTCGGGCTTGACCCGGTCCACGGTGGTGCTGTGCGAGTGGGGCTGCTCCCCGGTCGCGAAACGGCCGAGGAACAGCGCGTCCACGACGTCCGAGGGCGAGTCGCTGTCGTCGAGGTTGAGCCGGATCGGCAGCGACCGCTGCGGCTCGGACGGTACCGGTGGGGTGTCAGCCATGGCGCCCATGATCCGGCAACCGGGCATTCCGTGCACCGGGTTTTGAACGGGACCTTTCCTCGGACGGCCGCGTCCCGGAGCCGGACCAGCGGCTTCAGATCCAGTGTCCCCGCACCGCTCCCCGGGCGCGCCGCGCGAGCGCGTACCCCTTCGTCATGACCCGGTCCGCCGCGAAGTTCCGGGCGATCGCCCTGCCCTCCACGAGCCGTGTGAACTCCTCGACTCCGGTGGACCGGCGCACGGTCACCCGCTCCAGGGCGTACGGCCCCTGGCTGCGCCTGGCCAGCGCGTTGCCGACGGCGAGCGCCTGGGTGAAGCCGGCCTCCCGGACGGTCCGGCGGACCCGGCGGCTGGAGTACCCGTAGGGGTACGCGAAGGAGGCCGGGGCCGTTCCCAGTTCCTCGGCCACGATCTCCCGGCAGCGCAGCGTCTCGAACCGGAGCCGCCGGGCGTCGAGCTGGTCGAGCTGGGGGTGGGTGTGGCTGTGTCCGCCGATCTCCGTGCCCGCGTCGGCGAGTTCGCGCACCTGCGCCCAGTCGAGCATGGTGTCGAGCGCCCCGCCGGTCCCGTGCCTGCCGCGCAGCCAGCCGGTGGAGACGAAGACGGTGCTCGCGAAGGAGTGCTTGGCGAGCACCGGCAGGGCGTACCGGTGCACCCCCTCGTACCCGTCGTCGAAGGTGACGAGGAGCGGCCGCGCGGGCAGCGGCCCGCCGTCGCGCCATGCGGCGGCGAGCGCCGCTGTGGTCAGCGGGGTGAATCCCCGCTCGGCGACCACCTCCATCTGGGCCGCGAAGGCCTCGGGGGTGACGGAGAGCCCGAGGGTCGCGGGAGCGGGGTCCGGGTCGACGGCGTGGTACATGAGGACGGGTACGGCGGCGGGCCCGGCCGCGGTCTCCGTCATCGGGCCGCTCCTTCGGGAGCCCCGGCGTCGACCGGATCCGTCTCCTCGGATCCGTTCCGCTCGATCGGCCCCCAGGAGAACGTCGTCCCGCTCCTCCGGGCCCGCAGCGAACCCAGCGCGTAGCCGCCGGCCGCGACCGTCACGCCGGTCACGATCGCCCCGGCCCGGCCCGCGCCGCCGGCGCGTCCGAGCAGCGCGTCGCGCATTCCGCGCAGCACTCCGGCGGGCAACACCCGTGTGGTGTAGCGCCGTTCGGCCTCCAGGCCCTTCTGCGCGCCGACGCTGCGGGCGACGAGCGCCTTGGAGAGGCCCTCGGCGTAGACCCGGGTGCGGAAGTAGCCGAAGCGCCGGCGGGCGGCGGGCACCTTGTGGTGGATGACCGCGCGGTCGTCGATGAGCAGGATCGCCTCGGGCAGCGCCTTCGAGAGCCGGATGCACAGTTCGGTCTCCTCGCCGCCGAGGGGCCGCCGGTCGCCGTCCCGCCCGATGCCGGTGGCGAATCCGCCGGCCGCGTCGAAGGCCGTACGGCGGAAGGAGGCGTTGCCGCCGAGCACGTTGCGCACGGGGACGCGGCCCGGGGGCAGGCCCCGGTAGGTGCAGCCGACGACCCAGTCGAACTCCTCCGGGAACCAGGCCGGGCGGCCGCCGGACTCCCAGGCGGGCAGGGTCCGGCCGCCGACGGCCATGACGCGCGGGTCGTCGTAGGCGGCGGCGAAGTGGTGGAGCCAGTCCCGCTCGGCGACGGCGTCGTCGTCGAGGAAGGCCACGAACTCGCCGCGGGCGGCGGCGATTCCGGTATTGCGGCCGGCGGAGAGGCCGCGGGGGCCCGCGTTGGCGAGCACTCGCACTTCGCCGCCGAGCCGCTGCTCCGCGTACTCCTCGGTCAGCCGGGAGAGGAGCCGCTCGTTGTGGTCGACCACGAGCAGTGTCTCCAGGGCGGGCAGTGACTGCTTCTGTACGGAGTCGACGGCGGCGAGGATGTCCTCCCACCGCTCCTCCGTGTAGACGCAGATCACCACGGAGAAGCCGTGCGGGGACGTGCGGTCGTTCAAGACACCTCTCCCCGGGGGACGTTGACCGAGAACGGGGCGGGCCGGCGGCGGGCGGCCTTGCTGACGGCCTTCTCCTTGAGGATGACCTTGAGGACCCGGATGCCGTCGCGGACGGCGTTGAGGTTGCTGACGCCGTGAATGCGGTTGTACTCGTGGCTCGGCACCTCCTGCACCTTGAGGCCGGCCGTGACGACCCGGATGTTGATCAGGGTCTCGATCTCGAATCCGGTGCAGTCGAGGGTGATCTTGTCGAGGCAGTGGCGCCAGAAGGCGTTGTAGCCGTAGCAGAGGTCGGTGTACCGGGCGCCGAACTTGCGGTTGACGAGCGAGCAGAGGGCCCAGTTGCCCAGTCTGCGGATGGTCGTCATGTCGTCCGTGCCGCCGCCGTTGGCGAAACGGGAGCCCTTGGCGAAATCGGCACCCCCGACGAGGGCGGAGACATAGGAGACGATCTCCTGGCCGTCGGCCGAGCCGTCCGCGTCGACCATGACGATGATGTCGCCCGTGCAGGCGGCGAAGCCGCTGATCAGGGCGTCGCCCTTGCCCTTTCCGACCTGCTTGACGACCTTGACGTCCGGCCGGAGTTCACGGGCGACGTCCACCGTGTTGTCGGTGGAATTTCCGTCGACGAGGACGACTTCGTGAATCCATTCCGGCAGTGTCTTGAACACATACGGAAGATTTTCGGCTTCGTTCATCGCGGGAATGACGACACTCACCGGCGGAGTGATCGCCAGATGTGAGGTGATGGCCCGGTACTGGGCGGCTATTCGACTCGGCTCGGTCATTTCTTGGCCCGAGGTGGATGGGCGCAGGAACGAGCTCATGGGTCTGGTTTCCCTCTCGTCCGGTGGGCCGCCCACCCCTTGGGCGGTCCGATGGTGTGTCCGGTTCGAAAGGGGGGTTCTCGCCCCGCCCGCACAGAAACGATCTCCTTGCGGGATCGGCGAGTTGGCATGTCTGGCCGCGCGGTACCCGCGACTCGGCGCACGTTCGAACACCGAGCACGGCACCCCCCTACCGCGCCCCGCTCCGGGACCATCAGCGACGCTAGAGCCCTCCCCTGAGCCGCTGTGCGTGATGGACCGGTGCGGGTGAGATGTACGACGGTATTGATGAATGGGACTGTATGGCAAGTCCCGGATCTGTGGCCCGCTTTTCCGTAGTTTGGCGAAGCTTCGACGGTCAGATGTGCAAGCGTCCCGATCGGATTCGATCAATCCGTTTGCGTGCAGGGAACAGTGATTCGGGATCACACTTCTGTGTTTTGTTGTGTGAATGTGTCGCGACCGCGTTCGATCGTTTGGCGGGACCGGAACTTCCGCTTCCCATGATGGCCGGATCCTGACGGTCGCTGACGGAGGATCGGACGACGTTCATCCTCAGTTTTGACATGAACACTTCCGGTGCGGCGGATCCGATGCTACTACCTGGTAGCGCAGAGATCCTGCTACAGGGAGGTTCCATGAGACTGTCCCGCTTTGCCGCCCTTTCGTCCTCGCTGCTCCTCGGCGCCGTCCTCGCCCTCACCGGGGCGGGCGCCGCCCAGGCCGCGGAGACCGCCGCACTCGACTATGTGGCCCTTGGCGACTCGTACTCCTCCGGCGTCGGCTCCGGGAGTTACGACAGCGCCAGCGGCGACTGCAAGCGCTCCACGAAGGCGTTCCCGGTCCTGTGGAAGAACGCGAACGCCCCCTCGTCCTTCTCGTTCACCGCCTGCTCGGGCGCCCGAACGGGTGATGTGACCGCGAATCAGCTCGGACCGCTCACGTCCGCCACTGACCTGGTCTCCATCACGATCGGGGGAAATGACGCCGGTTTCGCCGACGTCATGACGACCTGTGTGCTGCAGTCCGAAGCCACCTGCATCAGCCGCGTGAATCAGGCCAAGAGCTACGTCGACACGACGCTGCCCGGCAAACTCGACTCCGTCTACACGGCGATCAGGAACAAGGCACCCGCCGCCCACGTGGTCGTCCTCGGCTACCCGCGCTTCTACCAACTGGGCGGCGGCTGCATCGCCGGCCTCAGCGAGAACGAGCGCAGCGCCATCAACGGAGCCTCCGACTACCTCAACGCGGCCGTCGCCAAGCGTGCAGCCGACCACGGCTACACCTTCTCCAGCGTCGTGCCGGCCTTCACCGGACACGAGATCTGCTCCAGCTCCTCATGGCTGCACAGCGTCAACTGGCTCAACATCGGGGAGTCCTACCACCCGACGGCCTCCGGGCAGTCCGGCGGCTACCTCCCCAGCTTCAGGAACGCGGTCTGACCGGACCCCCACCCGCGCCGTCCGTGGCGCCGGGGCCGGCCGGAGCGGTGCTCGTGACACCGCCCGGCCCGGGCCCGGCGCCTCGCTCGTCGTCCCGGGCGAGGTGGTACGCCAGCGCTCCCGCGATGAGGAGCGCGCCGATCAGTCCGGCGAGGAGGACGTGGGCCCGGCGAGGTGCCCTGGTCCCACGGGATCTCCGCAGCGAACTCATGTCTTCCGCAGGGGTGTTGCCGCCCGTGCTCCCGCTCCGCCGACCCGGCTCGCCTCCCACCGGAGCATTCGTCCGCATGTCCGTCCGCGCGTCCGTCGGTGCGTCCGCCGGAACGGAGGGCGCACCGGGACGCGCCTCGCTCCGCGCGGGTCCGGCACCGCCCGTCGTCAACCGTCGCAGTTCCCGCTCGACCCGCTCCGTGTCAGGAGAGTGCTCCGGGTCCTCGTGGAGCAGCCCTTCGACCAGAGTGTGGAGTGCCCCTGCCCGGTCGTCCTTCGAGGGCGGCGCCGACGGCAGGGCCGAGGCCGTCGCGTCGAGGAGCGCCCCCAGGGCGCGCAGCTCCGCCGCCGGACCCGGATCGTCCCCCGGGGTCGTACCGAAGCCGGTCACGACGATCCGTCCGTCGTTGGCGAGGAGCACGTGCTCCGGATCCACGCCCCGGTGCGGGACACCCCCCTCGCGCGCCGCCCGCAGTCCGGCGAGGACCTCGGCGCCGACGCGGGCGGCCTCGCGCGGAGGCAGCGGACCGGCCGCCTCCAGCGTCTCGGCCAGAGTGAGCCCCCGTACGAGCTCCATGACGGCCCAGGGCCGGCCGTCCTCGGTGGCCACCCCGAGGACCCGCACGACGGCGGGGTGGGAGATCCGGGCGGCGGCCCGCACCTCGCGCTCGCGCCGCGCGTACAGGAGGAGTGCCTCGTCGGCCGGCAGTCCGTCCGGGGCCTTGAACTCCTTGAGGGCCACCTCGTGGCGGTCCGTCTCGTCCAGGGCGCGCCAGACGGTGCCCGTCGCCCCCTCGGCGAGGACGTCCAGAAGCCGGTAACGACCCGCGATCACCGTCATGGATCCACGGTAGCCGAGGGGGGTCGTCCTGGCTCCGTTCCGGCGGCGGGGCGGCAGGGACGATCTTGGTGGTGGAGATCACACAGGTCTGGATGCTCATGGATGAGGGTCCGGAAGGCAGGATGGTTCGTGACGGTTCGGCAGGTGTTCGAATCCTGTCCAACTCGCCCTGGAATCAGATGGATTCGGACGGTGACCGTCAACCCCCGTACGAGTGCCGTGAATCCCGTCGCCGGGATACACGGGTGTCACCACGGGGCGATAGGGTTAACCTGCCCTGGGTCGGGTGCCCTTGTACGGGTGGGGAGTGACATGGAACAGATAGCAATGCGCAGCAGGCCGCGAGTGCCTGCCATCACCTGCGGGAGCAGCGCGACGAGTTCGCGGCTCGACCGTCATCTCGCGGTGCTCGGCGGCCCCGCCGTGCCTCAGCGTGAGGTGGCCGAGGCGACGCTGCTGATGCGTGAACTGACATCGCGTACGCCCGAGGTTCCGGTGCACGGTCACCGCAGCCGCAGCGCACGGGTCTCGCTCTTCGCCCCGCTCCGCCGCCTGCGTCGCTCCCTCTTCGGGACGCGCCGCTAGGAGCCGGGCGCACCGGGCCGAGTACCCCCGAGGTTCCCGCCCGCTTCCGCCCGGTTGCCCGGTGGACCGCACGACTTCGACTGTCACGCCCGTCACGGCTGCGTCGGCCGTGACGACTGCGACACCGCCGGACGTGTCCCCGCCCGTCCGGCGCTCAGTCGTACCCAGGACCAGGACCCGCATCAGGCCGACCCGCACCAGGCGTGTGATCAGGCCCGACGCCGCACGCCGGGTCAGGCGATCACTCCCGCACCCCTCAGTACCTTCACCTCCGCCTCCGGCACTCCGAGCCCGGCGAGCACCTCGTCGGTGTCCTGTCCGAGGGCGGGGATCCGGTCCATGCGCGGTTCCGGCGCGTCCGGGAAGACGATCGGCGGCAGCAGCGAGCGCAGCGGCCCGACCTGCGACTCCACCTCCCGCCAGCGGTCACGGGCCGTCAGCTGGGGATGGTCCGCGAGCTCGGCGACCGAGTTGAGCCGGGCGCAGGCGATGCCCGCCGCGTCGAGCCGGGCCAATGCCTCGGGAGCCGTCAGCGGGGCCAGTGCCTCCGCGACCGCCGCGTCCGTCGCCGCGCGGCCCGCCACCCGCGCCGTGTTCGTCGCGAAGGCCGGGTCCTCGGCCAGCTCGGGCCGGCCGAGGACCCGCTCGGCGAGCCGCCGCCACTCCCGGTCGTTCTGCACGGAGAGCAGCACCAGGCCCCCGTCCGCCGTCGGATAGGCGTCGTACGGCGCGATCACCGCGTGCGCGAGCCCCGTTCGCGCCGGGGGTGTGCCCCCGTGCAACCCATGGTGCAACGGATGCCCCATCCACTCGGCGAGCGAGTCGAACAACGAGACCTCCACCGGACCGCCCCGGCCGGTGGTGCCGCGCCGGACGAGAGCGGCGAGGACACCCGAGAAGGCGTACATCCCGGCGGCGATGTCGGCCGCCGGGATCCCGGACTTCACCGGCTGCTCCGGCGTCCCCGTCACCGACACCAGGCCCGCCTCGCACTGGACGAGCATGTCGTACGCCCGCTTGTGCGCGTACGGCCCCTCCGCCCCGTACCCGGAGATGTCCACGGCGATCAGCCGCGGGTGCTCGGCGCACAGGGCGGCGGCGTCGAGACCGAGCCGGGCCGCCGCCCCCTGGGCCAGGTTCTGCACGAAGACGTCGGCGCCGGCCACCATCCGTCGGACCAGGGCGAGACCCCGCGGGTCCTTGAGGTCGACCGCCACGGACTCCTTGCCGCGGTTGCACCACACGAAGTGGGAGGCGAGGCCCCGGGCGGCCGTGTCGTACCCCCGGGCGAAGTCGCCGCCGTCGGGGCGCTCGATCTTGACCACGCGGGCGCCGAGGTCGGCGAGTTGCCGGGTGGCGAAGGGGGCGGCGACGGCCTGCTCGACGGCGACGACCGTGATCCCGTCGAGGGGGAGTGGCTGGGTGCTCATGGAAGCCCTGCCTACCCTGCGGGACCGCTCCTTGTCACCAGGGGGTATGTCACCCCGCGTGGTGTGCCGGGATCGTCAGCCCCGGGTGTAGCGGCGGACCGCGAGCGGGGCGAAGAGGGCGATCAGGCCGAGCGACCAGAGGAGCGCCCCGGCGACCGGGTGGGCCACCGGCCAGGCCGCGTCCGCCGGGACGGGGGCGTTGCCGAAGAGGACCCGAACCGCCGTCGTGACCGCCGAGATCGGGTTCCACTCGGCGACCGTCCGCAGCCAGTCCGGCATGCCGTCGGTCGGGATGTACGCGTTGGAGAGCAGCGGCAGCATGAACGTGGCGCTCCCCAGCTGCCCCGCCGCCTCCTCGCTCTTCGACGCGAGGCCGAGCAGGATGCCCACCCAGGTGGTCGCGAAGCGGAACAGCAGCAGCAGTCCGAAGGCGCCCAGGGCCTCCGCCGCCGTCCCCTCGATCCGCCAGCCCATCGCGAGCCCGACCAGGATGAGCGGGACGGTGCCGACGGCACTGGCCACCAGGTCGGCGAGCGCCTGGCCGAGCGGGACGGCGGACCGGCTCACGGGCATGGTCCGGAAGCGGTCCATGACACCCCGGTGGGAGTCCTGCGCGGCCTGGAACATGCCGGTCATCAGACCGCCCGCGGCCGTCGCCACGAGCAGTCCCGGCACCAGCTGGGACCGGTACTCGGCACCCGGCATGGCGAGCGCGCTGCCGAACACGTACCCGAAGAACAGCAGGAACACGATCGGCATCGTCTGCGTCATCACGGTGATCGCGGGCGCGTGCCGGATGCGCTGGAGGTGACGGCCGAGGACGGCGGCCCCGTCGTGGACGAGCGCGGTGCCCGTGCGACGGGCTTCGTCCTCGGGGACGAGCGCGGTGGTCATGCGACGAGCTCCTTCCGGTCGGTGAGGCGCAGGAACACCTCGTCGAGGGTGGGCGGACGCAGGGACGCGTCGACGATGAGGACCCCGGCCGCGTCGACCTCGCGGACGATCCGGGGGAGGGTGAGCGTGGTGTCCGTGGTCACCGCGCCGACCGTGCGTCGCTCGGCGTCCAGGACCGGCGCCGAGCCGGTGAGCCGGTCGAGGACGGCCGCGGCCGCGTCGAGGGCCGAGGGGTCGGCGACGACGACCTCGGCGTAGCTTCCGACGAGCGCCTTGAGTTCGGCCGGAGTGCCGCGCTGGGCCGTGCGTCCCTCGTCGATCAGGACGATGTCGTCGGCGAGCTGGTCGGCCTCCTCCAGGTACTGCGTGGTCAGCAGCACGGTCGTGCCCCGGGACGCCAACCCCCGTACGGCGTCCCAGATCCCGTTGCGGCTGTGCGGGTCGAGCCCGGTCGTCGGCTCGTCGAGGAAGAGGACCCGGGGCGGTACGAGCAGGCTCGCCGCCAGGTCGAGCCGGCGTCGCATGCCGCCGGAGTAGGTGCGGGCGGGGCGTCCGGCGGCCGCGGCGAGGCCGAACTGCTCCAGGAGTTCGTCGGCGCGGGCACGCGGGGCGCGCAGCAGCCGGGCGAAGAGCCGCAGGTTCTCGGCGCCGGTCAGGTCCCCGTCCACCGAGGCGTACTGCCCGGTGACCGCGATCCGCTTCCGCACCCCCGCCGGGTCGCGCACCACGTCGTGGCCCGCGACGAGCGCGCTGCCCGCGTCGGGCCTGACGAGGGTGGTGAGCACGCGGACGGCGGTGGTCTTTCCGGCGCCGTTGGGGCCGAGGACGCCGCAGACCGAGCCTTCGGGGACGGCGAGGTCGAGGCCCCGGAGGGCGTGCACGTCGCCGTATCGCTTCCGCAGACCCTCACTAAGTACAGCGTACGTAGTCGTCATGGCGTGACCATACCCCACTACGTACGGCGTACGTAACTACGATGGAGAGCGAGGTGATGATCCATGGCGGGCCGATCGGCCGAACCGGAAGTGATCTGGGCGCGCCCCGAGCGCGCGGGCCGAGGCCCGAAACCGGCGTACAGCCGGCGGGACATCGTGGAAGCCGCCGTCCGCATCGCCGACGCGGACGGCATCGACGCGGTCTCCATGCGGCGCGTCGCCGCCGAACTCGGCTGCGGCACCATGTCGCTCTACAACTACGTCCCCCGCAAGGAGGACCTGTACGAGCTGATGGTCGACGCGGTCAGCGGCGAGTACGAACTCCCCGAGACGCCCAGCGGCGACTGGCGCGCGGACATGACCATGATCGCCCACCAGAGCCGCGCGATCATGTACCGGCACCCCTGGCTGGCCCGGGTGATGACCACCGCCTACGGGTTCAGCCCCAACGCCCTGCGCTTCCTGGAGTGGTGCCTCGGCTGCCTCGTCCCCCTGGACGTCCCCGCCGGGCTGAAGATGCAGCTGATCGCCATGGTCAACGGCACGGTCATGGCGACCGTCGCCAACGAGCAGGCCATCGCCGAACGGGCCCGCGGACTGCCCTGGTCCGAGGCGGAGGAGCAGGCGGTGCGCGGCGCCTACCTCATGGGGCAGGTGGCGAGCGGACGGTACCCGCACCTCGCCGGACTGCTCGCCGAGGCCCCCGCCGCGCCCGTCGACGCGGACGAGATCTTCACCTTGACCATCGGCCGGCTCCTCGACTCCTTCGAGCCGCCGGCCGCCCCGGTCACAGGAGCATGAACTGGCCCTCCGGGCCCTCCTCCTGATGGTCGAGGACGGAGGCGGGGCGGCGGGACCCGGGCGGCGGGGGCAGCACGCCCGCCGCCCGCAGCTCCGCCTGGCCAGCGGATCCCTTCGTCCGGCCCGCGGGTCCCTTCGTCGGGCCCGTGGGTTCCTCTCCTTCCGGAGCGAACGCGGCCCGCTCCGCCTCCCTCGTCCCGAGCAGCGCGAGCACCGTGACCAGGTCGAGCAGCTCCGAGGTCCACTCCTGCGGCCAGTCCGCCGGGCCGATCGCCTCAAGGGAGCCGGGCTCCGCCGGGGCGGTCCGGTGCGCGAACCACTGCTCCAGGACCCGCGTCCCGCCGACGCTGAACTCCCACGCCTCCGCCGGTACGGGTGAGATGCGGCCCTCGTCCAGGCACAGGGCCTCGTCCCCGGCGTCGTACGTCATCGCCCGGGGGCGCGGCGGGACGGCGGCCCGCACATAGGGGCGGCGCCCGCCCGGCAGCCTCGGCTTCGTCCCGGTCAGCGCACCCCGCACCTGTACGTCGACGAGGTCCCGGCCGAGCGCCACGCCCGCCGCCCAGACCTCCGGGTCCTCGGGGAGCGGGACCCGGCACCCCGCGGGGGAGGGCCGGGCCGCCGCCACCGTCCACGCGAGCCACTCCAGGGCGTCGACCTCGTGCCCGTACCGCTCCCCGAGGAAATCGAGGAGACCGGGGGCGAGATTGGGCTCCAGGCCCCCGGGGCGCCGGAACAGCGGGCGGATCCGGCCCGGTCGGCCGGCGGGGGAGCGGCCCTCGGGAAGCGCGGCCGTCACCAGGAGGGCGGGACCGGCCGCACCCGGCACGTACCCCTGCTCGACGGCGAAGAGCTGCGGCTCCCCGGCGACCCGCCACAGCTCCGGGCGGGCGGTGTCGATCAGCCGGTGGTCGGGCAGCAGCCACTGCTCGTCGAACGGCCCGCGCGCGACCCGTACGGGCGCGGGGCACGGCCCCGACTCGCGGGCCCAGCGCACGGTCCCGGTCCGTTGCCCCGGCAGCGCGGCCACCGCGCTCGCCGGGGTCCGCGCGCGGCTGGGCCGGAACAGGGCCTCCCGCTCGGCACCCTCGGCGGCCAGCAGACGGTCCCAGCGGGACCGCAGCGTCCGCGCGTCCGGCGCCACGATCCACGTACGGCCGAAGCGAAGCGGCGCGACGGACCACGGCATGAGGTCGTCGAGGAGGGGCAGGTCGTCGACGGGGGCCGGGCCGTCGAGGCGGGGCGGGTCGGCGTCGTTCGCTCCGGGGGCTTCCGTCACGCCCCGCATGCTAACGACCGCCGTCCGTGGGCTTCCAGCGCCGAGGCGCCTCTTCTACTGGGCCTCGACCGTCACCGTGAAGGAGAAGCGGTCGCCGCGGTACCGGATGCGCGCCACGTCGACGACCCGGCCGTCCGCGTCGTAGGTCACGCCGGTGTAGTGGAGGATCGGCGAGAGCAGCGGGACCTGGAGCAGGGCCGCCGTCTCCGGGTCGGCGAGGCGCGCCTCGACCGTGTCCGTGATGCGGCTGATCCGCACCCCGACGACGTCCCGCAGCACCTTCGTCATCGGCCAGCGCTCCAGATCGGCCGGGTCGATCGCCGCGGCGAGCTCGGGAAGGACCGCGTTCTCCGCCCAGTTCGTCGGCTCGCCGCTCTCCCCGTCGCGGCGCAGCCGCCGGTACGCCACGATCTCCGTCAGGTCGGGGAAGTACTCGGCGAGCTCACCCGGCACCGGTTCGGTGCCGTGCCCGAGGACCGTCGTCCGCTCGCCCGACTGCTGGGCCACGATCGCGTCGATCGAGCCCAGCAGCCGGCGCGGGGTGGAGCGCCGGGCGCCCGGCTCGATGAAGGTCCCGCGCCGCCGGTGCCGGCTGATCAGGCCCTCCTCCTCGAGTTCCTTGAGGGCCTGGCGCATGGTCAGCACGCTCACGCCGTAGTGGGCCGCGAGCTGCTCCTCGGTGGGCAGCCGCAGCGAGGCGTCGGGCGTGCGCCCCAGTATCGAGGCGCGCAGCGACTGCGAGACCTGATACCAGAGCGGCAGCTTGCGGTTCAGGACCAGCGAGTCGGGAGCGAAGGCGGTCACGGGTTCTCCGTACGAAGGCTACGGGCTTACGGCCGAGACACTACGGCCGAAAGTGGCGCTCAAGACCCTGCCATACGTCGTCGTACCCCTTCTGAAGGTGGTCGGCGTCCGCGGCCTGCGGGGTCGCGGTCACCGGCCAGCGGGTCTCGAACATGAAGGCAAGACCGTCGTCGATCTTCTGCGGCTTCAGCTCGGCGGCGCTGGCCCGGTCGAAGGTCTCCCGGTCCGGGCCGTGCGCGGACATCATGTTGTGCAGGGAGCCGCCGCCCGGCACGAAGCCTTCCGCCTTGGCGTCGTAGGCGCCCTCGATGAGGCCCATGTACTCGCTCATCACGTTGCGGTGGAAGTACGGCGGCCGGAAGGTGTCCTCGCCGACCAGCCAGCGCGGGGCGAAGACCACGAAGTCCACGCTCGCGAGCCCCGGGGTGTCGGAGGGCGAGGTGAGGACCGTGAAGATCGACGGGTCGGGGTGGTCGTACGAGATCGTCCCGATGACGTTGAAACGGTGCAGGTCGTAGACGTACGGCGTGTGGTTGCCGTGCCAGGCGACGACGTCCAGCGGGGAGTGGCCGTACGTCGCCGACCAGAGGTTGCCGCAGTACTTGTTGACCACCTCGACGGGACCCTCGACGTCCTCGTAGGCGGCGACCGGGGCCCGGAAGTCACGGGCGTTGGCGAGGCCGTTGGCGCCGATCGGGCCGAGGTCGGGGAGCTGGAACGGGGCGCCGTAGTTCTCGCAGACGTACCCGCGGGCGGTCTCGTCGAGCAGCTCCACGCGGAAGCGGACCCCGCGCGGGATCAGCGCGACCTCGCCGGGGTGGACGGCGAGCAGGCCCAGCTCGGTACGGAGCAGGAGGCCGCCGCGCTCCGGGACGATCAACAGCTCGCCGTCCGCGTCGCCGAAGACCTGCTCCATGGAGGCGTTGGCGTGGTACAGGTGCACGGCCATGCCGGCGCGCTGGGTCGCGTCGCCGTTGCCTCCGAGGGTCCACAGACCGGCCAGCCAGTCGGTGCCGGGTGCCGGTTCGGGCAGCGGGTTCCAGCGCAGCCGGTTGGGGTCGGGCACGGTCTCGGTGAAGGGGGCGCCGCGCAGCGCCCCGTTGTCGATCCGGGTGAACGGCGGGTGCGCGGCCGAGGGGCGGATCCGGTAGAGCCAGGAGCGGCGGTTGTGCGCCCGCGGCTCGGTGAAGGCGCTGCCGCTGAGCTGCTCGGCGTAGAGACCGAGGGGTGCGCGCTGCGGCGAGTTACGGCCGTGCGGCAGTGCGCCCGGGATCGCCTCCGAGCTGTGCTCGTTGCCGAAACCGGTGCTGTAGCTGAGCGCATCGGCCGTCTTCCTGGCCTGCTCCGTGGTCATCGCCCGCTCCTGTCCTGAGCCCACAAGGGAAGCCCACAAGGGAATCCTATGGATGACCGTAGGATTCCGCGCGCCTTCCGTCAACGGTGCAGCTGCCTCCGGTGGCGGGGCGCCCGGAAACCGGGTGCCGCGCGAGGGGGTCAAAAAAGATGAACAATGCTCTACTCTCACGCGCATGTCCTGGACCCGAAGGTTCGTCCTCGCGCTCACGGTCGTGCTCGCGGCACTCGCCGCGGCCTTGCTCGCCGCTCCCGGGGCCCAGGCCCACGAGGAGCGGCCCGTCACCTTCCCCGACGGCTCCGGCACCGTGCCGAAGCTCCGCACCGGAGAACCCGACCTCCTCGTCTGCAAGACCGACCGGGCCGACTTCGAACGCCGGATCTCCGGCTTCCCGGCCACCCTCAAGGCCCGCAACCTCACCCTCCACGAGCGCTGCGCCCGCGACGGCTACCGCCACCTCCAGCAGGCCGTCGACGCCGTCGACCGGCCGGGACTCACCATCGCGATCCTCCCCGGCCTGTACGAGGAGGAGCCCTCGCTGCCGCCGCCCACCGGAGCCTGCGCCACGCTCAAGGCGCCCGAATCCTCGCTCGGCTACCAGATCCTCAGCTACGAGCAGCAGCGGCAGTGCCCGCACAACCAGAACCTCGTCGCCATCCTCGGCAAGAAGAACCTCCAGATCGAGGGCACCGGAGCCTCCCGCCTCGACGTCGTCATCGACGCCAAGTACCGGAAACTCAACGCCCTGCGGGCCGACGGCACCGACGGGGTCTACTTCCGCAACTTCACCGCCCAGCGCACCACCTTCAACTCGCTGTACGTGCTCGCCGCCGACGGCTTCGTCATCGACGACGTCCTCACCCGCTGGAACGACGAGTACGGCTTCCTCACCTTCGCCTCCGACCACGGCCTCTACAAGAACTGCGAGTCCTACGGCAACGGCGACTCCGGCATCTACCCCGGCTCGGCCTCCGACATCAACGACGGCCGCGGCTACGACGTCCCCCGCTACTCCATCGAGATCACCGGCTGCCGCAGCCACCACAACATGGTCGGCTACTCCGGCACCGCCGGAGACTCCGTCTACGTCCACGACAACGAGTTCGACCACAACATGGGCGGCGCCTCCATGGACTCCGCCTTCCCCGGCCACCCCGGACTGCCCCAGAACCACGCCCGCTTCGAACGCAACCTGATCCACGACAACAACCAGAACTACTACCCGTACGTCGCCGACGGCACCTGCGCCAAGCCGCCCGTCGAGCGCGGCTACGAACAGGGCGTCGTCTGCCCCCAGATCTCCATGCCCCCCGGCACCGGCATCATCACCGCCGGCGGCAACTGGAACCTCTACGAGAACAACTGGGTCTACGGCCACCAGCGCACCGCCTTCTACCTCAGCGCCGTCCCCGCCTTCATCCGCGGCGAGTCCGCCTGGGGCAAGCAGACCGACACCTCCCACCACAACCGCTACGCCGCCAACCACCTCGGCGTCGACAAGTCCGGCGCCTCCCGCCCCAACCGCAGCGACGTGTGGTGGGACGGCCAGGGCGGCGGCAACTGCTGGCAGTCCGACACCGGCGCCGCCACCCCCGGGGCCCTGCCCGACTGCGGGGCACGCCGCGGCGACGTCTCCGGCGACACCGACCGGCTCATCGGCGAACCCGTCAAACTCGCCCAGCTCCTCGTCTGCGCCGACTACAACGTCCAGGCGCGCCGCCTCCCGGCAGGCTGCGACTGGTACGGCGCCCGTGGTCTCCAGCGCGTCGAGACCCAACTCGCCCTCGGCAGCTCCCTCGTCCTCGCCCTGGCCGGCTTCGCCCTCTGGTGGCGCCGCCTGCGCGGCAGCCGCCTCGCCGGAGCGGCCACCTTCATCGGCCTCGCGGGCCTCGCCCTCGATGTCGCCGGCTCGACCCTCGCCCTCACCCCGACCGTCGTCCCGGCCCTCGCGCTGCTGCTCACCGGCATCTGGTGGACCCTCCTCGGTCTGGCCCTCCGGCCCACCCGCCCCGTCCTCGCCTGGACCACCGTGGTCCTCGGCGCCCTCACCCTCCTCGACGCCTTCGACAAGGCGGTCCTGATGGTCCCCGGCATCCCCCTGAGCCCGGCCTGGCTCCGCCTCCTGCTGGGCGTGGTCTGGGTCCTGTGGGCGGTGGTCGCGGCGGGAGCCCGCGAGCCGCACCCGGCCGGTGGAGACCAGGAGCCCGAGTCGGGACCGAGCGCCGAGCCCGAACCGGCCACCGAGGCGCGGTCGCACGGGGAGGGACCCGCGTGAACGGCGTGGACGAGGTGAAAACGGCGAACGGCGTGGACGGCGTGGACGTGGCGAACTGCGTGGACGGCGTAGACGGCGTGAACGTGGCGAACGGCGTGGGCGGCGTGACGCACCCGTCCAAGCCGCTCCGGGTCCCGGTGGCGCCCCTGGCCCTGGTCCTGGCCGCCGCCCTCGCCCTCGCGGGCTGCGGCGGCCGGGCCACCACCCATCACAAGCCCGGCACCAGCCACCAGGAGGCCACCGGGAGCAGCGGGACCCTGCTCACGGCCCGGGACGAGGGCGGGCATCGGCTCAGGGAGCTTCCGGCGGCGGACGCGCCCACCGTCCGCGCCGAGGCCCGCCCCGACAGCGAGGGCGGCTGGAACGTCCACCTCACGGTGGAGAGGTTCCGTTTCACCCCCGAGAGCACCGGCGGCGCGGCCCTTCCGGGCCGCGGCCACGCCCGCCTCCTGATCGACGGCCGGGAGACCACCCGTCTCTACGGCCCGTGGGGGTACGTACCGGCGGGCGCCCGCACCCTGACCGTCCGGCTCCACGCGGACGACCACACGGTCTGGGCCGCCGCCGGCACCCCCGTCCAGGCCACCGTCCGCCTGGACGGCACCCCCGCCTCATCCGCCCCCGCGAGTACCGGTACCCCCGCGCCGCCCGCGACCCCCCGCCCGAACGACTCCCGCACGCCCGACCCCGGACGGACCGTCACCCTCACCATCACCGGCAAGACCGTCTCGCCACCCCCTTCCCGTATCGAGTTGAAGAAGGGCGAACGCCTCACCCTCCATGTCACCGGCGACCGCGCCGACACCCTCCATGTGCACGGCTACGACCGTGAACTGCCCCTCTCTCCCGGCACACCCGCGACCCTCACCCTCACCGCGGACCGCACCGGCCTCTTCGAGGTGGAGACCCACGAGTCCGGACTCCTCCTGACCCAACTCGTCGTCCGATGACCGACATCCCCGCCGACGCCGCCCACGCCCACGTCCCCGATATCGGTCTCGGTCTCGGGCTTCCCCTCGCCCACGGCGTGGGCTCCCGGCACGACCTCCCCCTCTCGCCCTTCTACGCCTACGCGGGCGCCTTCGCCGCGCTCCTCATCTCCTTCCTCGCCCTCGGACTGCTCTGGTCCTCCTCCCGTTTCCGCGGCGATCTGTCAGGACGCCCGCTCCCCGCCGCCCTCCAGCGGGCGGCCGACGCCCCTGCCACCCGCACGGCGCTCCGGCTGCTCGGTGCCGTCGCTGCCCTCGTCTTCCTCCTCCACCTCCTTCTCGGTCCGGACGACCCGGACCGCAATCCCGCCCCCGGCGCCCTCTACGTCCTGCTCTGGGTCGGACTCGTCCCCGCCTCCCTCCTCCTCGGCCCCGTCTGGCGCCTCCTCAACCCCCTGCGCGCCCTCCACGCCCTGCACCCGCCCCGGAACCCCCGCCCCCTGCCCGCCGCCGTCGGCATCCGCCCCGCCGCCCTCGGCCTCCTCCTCTTCACCTGGCTCGAACTCGTCGCCCCCGACAACACCTCCACCACCACCCTCCTGATAGCCGCCGCCGTCCCCACCGGCGTCCTGCTCATCGGCGCCGCCCGCTACGGCGACCGATGGTTCGCCCACGCCGACCCCTTCGAGGTCTACTCCTCCCTCCTCGCCCGGCTCTCGCCGCTGGGCCGCCGTGCCGACGGCCGTCTCGTCCTGCGCTCCCCCTTCCACGGCCTGGACGCCACCCCGCAGACCCCCGGCCTCGTCGCCACCGTCTGTGTCCTCCTCGGCTCCACCGCCTACGACGGCCTCTCCGACAACCCCCGCTGGATCACCACCCTCCAGACCTCACCCCTCGACCCCACCCTCACCGCCACGCTCGGCCTCCTCGCCGCCGTCGCCCTCGTCGCCGCCTGCTACGGACTCTGCGCGGGCGCCCTCCGCCTGATGAACCGAGCCCTCACCACCCCCCTCACCTCCTTCGCCCACTCGCTCCTGCCCATCGCGCTCGGCTATCTCGTCGCCCACTACTTCTCGCTCTTCGTCACCGAAGGGCCACGCACAGTCATGATGGCAGGGGGGTCTGACAATGCCCTCGCACCCGCCCCGTTCCTGGGTCCCGGGGGCCTCGCGACGCTCCAGGTCGCCGCGATCGTCACCGGTCACGTCCTCGGTGTCGTCGCCGCCCACGACCGGTCCGTGCGCCTCTTCCCGCCCGACCGCGCGGTCGCCGGTCAACTCCCGCTGTTCGCGCTGATGATCGCCTACACCCTCGGCGGCATCGGCCTGCTGATCGCCTGAGCCCGACCGGAGCGGCATCATGGTCCCCGTGCCCCAGACCAGCCCCCAGTCCCCGTCCGCGCTCCGCCGGGCCCCCGTCCAGCAGCGCAGCGCCGAGCGGCTCGCCCGGATTCTCGGCGCCTGCGCCGAACTCCTCGACGAGACCGGCTACGAGCAGCTGAGCACCCGTGCCGTCGCCGTCCGCGCCGGAGTCCCCATCGGCTCCGTCTACCGCTTCTTCGGCAACAAGCGGGCGATGGTCGCCGCCCTCGCGCACCGCAACCTCGACGAGTACGCCCAGCGGGTCTCCGCCCGTCTCGCCGCCGAGCCGCGCCTCGACCCCCACGGGGCCATCGACGGCGTCCTGGACGAGTTCATCGAGATGAAGCGGACCGTCCCGGGTTTTGCCCTCGTCGACTTCGGTGTGCCCGCCGCCGCACCGGGCGAGAGCGCGGGCGGCGGAGGGGGCGGCGGAGGCGAGGGTGGCGGAGACGGTGGCGGCGCCGACGACGGTGCGGACCACGGCGAGGACATGGCGGCGAGTGCCGTCGACGACCCCAACCGCCTGGTCGCCGAACGGCTCTGCGCCCTCCTCGCCACCCACCTGGACCGACCCGCCGACGACGACCTGCGGCGAAAGGTGCTGATCGGCGTCGAGACCGCCGACGCCCTCGTCCGGCTCGCCTTCCGTACCGACCCCGCCGGCGATCCGGCGATCGTCGACGAGACCCGTCAGCTGCTCTACGCGTATCTGGCGCCCTCGCTCTCGTAACCTCCCGCAGACCCCTCCCGCACGTGCCTACCGGTCGGTATGCTCGGCGCCACCCGACGCCGCCCCAGGGAGACGCCATGTCCACCGCCCTGCGCATCTGCCCCCTCTGCGAAGCGACCTGCGGACTGACGCTGACGATCGAGGGGGCCCGGGTCACCGCGGCGCGCGGCAACCGCGACGATGTCTTCAGCCAGGGGTTCATCTGCCCCAAGGGCGCCGCGTTCCCCCAGGTCGACTCCGACCCCGACCGGCTCCGCGGCCCCCTGGTCAGGAAGGACGGCCGGCTCCAGGAGGCCACCTGGGAGGAGGCGTTCGACACGATCGCCGCCGGAATTCGTCCGTTGATCGAGGAGTACGGGCCGGATGCCGTGGGTATCGTCCTGGGCAACCCCAATGTGCACACCATCGCCGGCGCTCTCTACCCGCCCTTGCTGATCGGCGCGTTGCGCACACGGAACCTCTTCACGGCGTCGACGATCGACCAGATGCCCAAGCACGTCTCCAGCGGCCTGCTGTTCGGAGACCCCTTCGCGATCCCCGTCCCGGACCTGGACCGCACCGATCACCTGCTGATCCTCGGAGCCAACCCGCTGGACTCCAACGGAAGTCTGTGCACCGCCCCCGACTTCCCCGGCAGGCTCAAGGCGTTGCGCCGACGCGGCGGCACCCTCACCGTCGTCGACCCCCGGCGCACCCGCACCGCACGCCTCGCGGACCGGCACGTCGCGATCCGCCCCGGCGCCGACGCGTTCCTCCTCGCCGCGCTCGTCCACACCCTCTTCGAGGAGGGGCTCACCGACCTCGGCCCGCTCGTCGCCCATGTGGAGGGGGTCGAGGAGGTGCGGGCCGGGGTACGGGAGTTCAGCCCCGAGGCGGTCGCCGACGCCTGTGACGTGGACGCGGACACCATCCGCGCCCTCGCCAGGGAACTCGCCGCCGCGCCCACCGCCGCCGTCTACGGGCGGATGGGCAGCTCCACCGTGGCGTACGGCACCCTCGCCAACTGGCTCGTCGACGTCCTCAACATCCTCACGGGTATCCTCGACCGGCCCGGCGGCGCCCTCTTCCCGCTCTCCGCCACCGCGCCCGCCCCGCGCCCCGCGGGACCCGGCAGGGGCTTCGCCCTCGGCCGCCGGCACAGCCGGGTCTCGCACCACCCCGAGGTCAAAGGGGAGTTGCCGATGGTCGCGCTCGCCGAGGAGATCGAGACACCGGGGGAGGGGCGCATCCGGGCGCTGATCACCGTCGCCTCCAACCCCGTCCTGTCCGCGCCCGACGGACACCGCCTGGACGCGGCACTCGGCTCCCTCGACCTCATGATCGCCGTCGACCCGTACCTCAACGAGACCACCCGCCACGCCGACGTCCTGCTCCCGCCGCCCCCGCCCTCGCAGAGCCCCCACTTCGACTTCGCCTTCAACGGCTTCGCGGTCCGCGACCAGGCCCGCTACACCCCGGCCGTCCTCCCCGTCGAAGCGGGCCGCATGGACGAGTGCGAGATCCACGCCCGGCTGATCCTCGCCGTCTCGGGGATGCACGGGGCTCCGCCGTCCGCCGTCGACCAGCTCGCGATCGACACCACCCTCGCCAAGGCGGTGACCCAGGAACACTCACCGGCGTACGGGGCGGACCCCAAGGAGTTCGCGGCCCGGCTCACGGGGGACACCGGACCCGAGCGCCGGCTCGACCTGATGCTGCGCCTCGGCCCGTACGGGCTCACGCTCGACGAGCTGCGGGCCCACCCGAACGGCATCGACCTCGGCCCGCTGAAGCCGCGCGTGCCCCAGCTGCTCAAGACCGGCAGCGGACGGATCGAACTGTGCCCCGCGCCGCTCGCCGCCGACCTGCCCAGGCTGCGCGCCGCGCTCGACGCCGTACCCGAGCCCGGCACCCTCCAGCTCGTCGGGCGCCGCCACCTGCGCTCGAACAACAGCTGGCTGCACAACACCCCCGCACTCGGCGGCGGCTCCAACCGGTGCACCCTCCAGGTGCACCCCGACGACGCCGCCCGGCTGCGGCTCGCCGACGGCGGCCTCGCCCGGATCAAGGGCGAGGGCGGCGAGCTGGAGGTGCCGGTCGAGGTCACCGACGGGGTGCGCCCGGGGGTGGTGAGCCTTCCGCACGGCTGGGGCCACGACCGGCCGGGCACCCGGTTGTCCGTGGCGTCCGCCCGCCCCGGAGTCAACGTCAACCAGCTGCTCGACGGCTCCCGGCTCGACCCCCTGTCGGGCACCGCCGTCCTGAACGGCTTCCCCGTCGACGTGTCACCCATGCCTTGACCTGGGGTTTTGCTCGTATTGCTCACGCGTCAACATCTTGTTAACGGCAGAAGAGGGCACCTACCGTCATCCGGACCGCCGCTCGGCGGCTGTTCAACGGTGAACGTGAGGTGTCCTCCATGCTGACCGTCCTCGGCTTCGCCATGATCGCGACCTTCCTGGTCCTGATCATGATGAAAAAGATGTCGCCGATCGCGGCGCTCGTGCTGATCCCCGCGCTCTTCTGTGTGGTGGTGGGGCAGGGGGCCCAGCTCGGCGACTACGTCATCGAAGGCGTCGGCAAGCTGGCACCGACGGCGGCGATGCTGATGTTCGCCATCGTCTACTTCGGCGTGATGATCGACGTCGGCCTGTTCGACCCGATCGTCCGGGGCATCCTGCGCTTCTGCAAGGCGGACCCCGTGCGGATCGTCGTGGGTACGGCGGTGCTGGCCGCGATCGTCTCGCTGGACGGCGACGGCTCCACCACCTTCATGATCACCGTCTCGGCGATGTATCCGCTCTACAAGCGGCTCGGCATGAGCCTGGTGGTCATGACGGGTGTCGCCGCCACCGCGAACGGCGTCATGAACACCCTGCCCTGGGGCGGCCCCACGGCCCGCGCCGCGACCGCGCTGAAGCTGGACGCCGGGGACGTCTTCGTGCCGATGATCCCCGCGCTCGGCATGGGTCTGCTGTTCGTCTTCGTCCTCGCGTACGTCCTCGGGCGTCGCGAGCGGAAGCGCATCGGCTACCTCACGCTCGACGAGGTCCTGGTGCCCGAGACCGACACGGTGCTCGTCACGGCCGGTGGCGGTGGCGGCGGCCGTGTGGACCTGACCAAGAAGCCGGTCGGCGGTGCCGGTGACGCGCCCGGCGCGGCCCAGGGCGCCGCCACCCGCTCCGACAAGGTCTCCGGTGCGGGCGAGGACGAGGGGTTCCAGGGGCTCGACCCGAACCGGGCGACCCTCCGGCCCAGGCTGTACTGGTTCAACGCCGGTCTGACGGTCGCGCTGCTCGCCGCGATGATCCTCGAACTGATGCCGATCCCGGTGCTGTTCCTCCTCGGCGCCGCGCTCGCGCTCACCGTCAACTACCCGAAGATGGCCGAGCAGAAGGCGCGCATCGCCGCCCACGCCGACAACGTCCTCAACGTCTCCGGCATGGTTTTCGCGGCCGCCGTCTTCACCGGTGTCCTCACCGGTACGGGCATGGTCAAGCACATGGCCGACTGGCTCGTCGGGGCCATCCCCGAGGGCATGGGGCCGCACATGGGCCTGGTCACCGGTGTCCTCAGCATCCCGCTCACCTACTTCATGTCGAACGACGGCTTCTACTTCGGCGTGGTCCCGGTCCTCGCGGAGGCGGGCGCCGCCCACGGCGTCTCGCCCCTGGAGATCGCTCGGGCCTCCTTGGTCGGCCAGGCGCTGCACATGTCGAGCCCGCTGGTCCCCGCCGTGTACGTCCTCGTCGGCATGGCGAAGGTGGAGTTCGGTGACCACACCAAGTTCACGGTGAAGTGGGCGGCGCTGACCTCGCTGGTCGTCCTCGCGTCGGGGATCCTCTTCGGCATCATCTGATCCGCCCCCGGGCTCCCGACGCGGCCTGACCCGACCCGGGCCCGGTGGCGCGCGGTGACGGAGGGTGGGCCGGACGGGTGGAGCCGGAGGGTGGCGCGGCCCTGTCGCCACTCTTCGCGTCCATCTCGTGACAGATAGTCGGATTATCGCACTAAGTATCCGACGTGCTCACGACTGGAGGACCCACACCATGACGACTCCCCCCACCCGCACTCTGCTCCGCGCGGCGCTGGCCACCCTGGCGCTCGGCGGCGTGACCCTCGCCGGCGCTCCGACGGCCTTCGCCGCGCCCGGCGACAACGGTGACGTCAAGGTCCACCGTCAGGGCACCCCCGACACCAGCGAGGCCAACCAGCCCCAGGTCGGATGCATCTTCCGCTTCGCGGCCTTCAACTTCGACGGCCTGCAGAGCATCCAGTGGAACATCTACGAGCAGCCTGGCCTGCCAGGCAACCAGGACCCGTCGCTGAAGAACGGCAGCATCGCCGTCAACAGCACCGGTGACGGACACACGGACGACATCACCGGCCTGCCGTCCGGCATGTACAAGGTCGAATGGACGTGGGTGGGCCAGAACGGCGCGGCCAAGTCGAAGGTCTTCCGGGTCACCTGCCCGGACGGCGGCAACGGCGGAAACGGGAACGGCGGCAACGGCAACGGCGGGAACGGCAACGGCGGCAACGGGAACGGAGGCAACGGCAACGGCGGGAACGGAAACGGTGGCAACGGCGGCCACGGCCACGGCAGGCCCCCGCACGGCCCGGTCGGTGCCGGTGGCGGCGGCAGCGCGGAGATCGCCGCCGACGACTCCTCCAACTTCGGCATCGGAGCGGCCGTCGCCGCCGGCCTCGCCGGTACGGCCGGACTGGTCCTGATCCGCCGCTCGCGCCGCCGCACCGATGGCGCGGCGTAGGTCCTCCCGCCTCACGCGCCGGCGCCGCCGCCTGTTCCGGCTCGCCAGGACCGTGACGGTCACCGTGGTCCTGGTGACCGGCGGAGTCTGGTGGGCCGGAGACGAGGAACCGGCCGAACCGGTGCTCGCCGCCGGCCCGGCCGCTCCCGGCCGCCCCGCGTCCGCCCCGGCCGTCTCCGGGGCGGCCGCCTCCGGGTCGGCCGGGGCGGCAGCGGGGGCCGGAGCGCCGGCCGCCCTCGACCACAAGGCGAAGCCCAGGGCGCGGCCGAAGGCCGTACCCTCGCCCCGGCCGTCGCCCCCGCCCGCACCGCTGGCCCGTTCACGTCCGACCACCGTCGCCGTACCGGCCATCACCGTCGAGGCCCCGGTGATCGAACTCGGCCTCGACGCGGCGGGACGCCTCGCCACGCCGCCGGTCGACAACCCCCAGGTCGCCGGCTGGTACGCGAAGGGGGCCACCCCGGGTGAGCGCGGGACCGCCGTCGTCGTCGGCCACCGCGACACCCGCACCGGGCCCGCCGTCTTCCTCAACCTCGACTCGCTCAGCCCCGGCAACACGGTCCGGGTCGCCCGCGCCGACGGCAAGGTCGCCGTCTTCACGGTCGACCGCGTCCGTACGTACGCCAAGGCCGAGTTCCCCGACAAGGAGGTGTACGGCTCCACCGGGCGGCCCGAACTCCGGCTGCTCACCTGTGGCGGAGCCTTCGACCGCAGCACGGGCTACGAGGCGAACATCGTCGTCTTCGCCCACCTCACCGATATCGCCCGGAAGATCTGAACGGCGGACCCCAGCCGCGTCCGCCGTTCTGCCCGCCCCGGCGGGCCCGCGCCACCCGGCGTGCGCCCGCCGGACACGGGCGACTCCGCCGCGAGCACCGCCGCCCGGTCGAAGCCCTCCGCGGGCTCCCGGTCCCGGCCCGACGCCGCGAGCCCGGCCACGCGAGCCCGGCCACGCGAGCCCGGCCACGCGAGCCCGGCCACGCGAGCCCGGCGGCGCCGCACACCAGAGGACCTCCGGCTCCGCGTGCCGTTCCCCGGCCCGCTCCGCCCGCTCCGCCCGCTCCGCCCGTTCGGCCAGCGCGCGCGCCACCTCGACGGCCTCCTCGGGTCGCCCCCGCGACAGCAGTGCCCAGGCAGCCGGATGCGCGGTGCCGCCCTCCCGGTACTCGGCCGACAGCCGCGGCATCTCCTCCGGCCGGTCGGCCGGCCCTCCCGATCGGCGCCGGCTCGGGCCCGCGCCGATCGCACCTCGAACACGGCCTGAAGGGCGTCCTGGGGCGGCGCCGTCCGCTCGGCCCGTTCGAGCGGCTCGCTCCCACCGGCCCGCGCTCCCGCCCCGGCCGCGGTTCCGGATCCGCCTCCCCCGGCGGTCGGTGGCCGCCGGGACCGGGCCCTTACCGGGGAATGACCGAAGGGCAAGGAGGCTTCTGTCAGTTCGGGGGGTGTCCGGCTGTCAGGGGTGCCCGTGGACATCGCCGGGGCGGGCGGGGCACGATCGGCTGGGTACGCGGCTCGCTGCTCGACGGCCCGGAGGCTCCCTGTGCGGCCCGGGACTGAGACGGGGGGCACGTTCCGAAGTCCTGGCGCCAGAAAACTAACAGCGCTAGTTTGGTGGACGACGTACCGGCCGGTGGCGAACCGGCCGGTGACCGACCGGCCGGCGACGATCCGGTCGGCAGCGTGAGGAGACAGCGGATGAAGGCGCACGACGCGATGTACATCGGCGGGGAGTGGCGCCCCGCCGCGGGCCCCGACACGATCGCCGTCATCAACCCGGCGGACGAGCAGGTCATCGGCCACGTCCCGGCCGGCACCGCCGAAGACGTCGACGCCGCCGTACGCGCCGCCCGTGCCGCGCTGCCCGGCTGGGCCGCGACCCCGCCCGCCGAGCGCGGCGCCAGGATCGCCGCCCTGCGCGACGCGCTCGCCGCCCGCGCGGAGGAGATCGCCGCCACCGTCACCGCCGAGCTCGGCGCCCCGCCGCAGCTCGCCGCCGTCGTGCACGCCGGACTGCCGATCATCGTGGCGGGCACGTACGCCGACATGGCCGCGACCCACCCCTTCGAGGAGGAGGTCGGCAACTCGACCGTCTACGCCGAGCCCGTCGGCGTCGTCGCCGCGATCACCCCCTGGAACTTCCCGCTCCACCAGGTCGTCGCCAAGATCGCCCCGGCCCTCGCCGCCGGCTGCACCACCGTCCTCAAGCCCGCCGAGGACACCCCGCTCACCGCCCAGCTCTTCGCCGAGGCCGTGCACGAGGCGGGCCTGCCCGCCGGCGTGTTCAACCTGGTCACCGGCCTCGGCCCGGTCGCGGGCCAGGCCCTCGCCGAGCACCCGGACGTGGACCTCGTCTCCTTCACCGGCTCCACCGCCGTCGGCCGCCGCATCGGCGCGCTCGCGGGCGGCGCCGTCAAGCGCGTCGCCCTCGAACTCGGCGGCAAGTCCGCCAACGTGATCCTGCCGAGCGCCGACCTCGCCCAGGCCGTCTCCGTCGGCATCGCCAACGTCATGTCCAACTCCGGACAGAAGTGCAGCGCCTGGACGCGCATGCTGATCCCCGCGGACCGCTACGAGGAGGCGGTGGCGCTCGCCGCCGAGGCCGTCACCAAGTACGTCCCCGGTGAGCGCCTCGGCCCGCTGGTCAACGCCAAGCAGCAGCAGCGCGTCCGCGGCTACATCGAGAAGGGCGTCGAGGAGGGCGCCCGGCTCGTCGCCGGCGGCCCCGAAGCCCCGCTCGGGACCGGCTACTACGTCTCCCCGACCGTCTTCGCCGACGTCACCCCGGAGATGACCATCGCCCAGGAGGAGATCTTCGGACCCGTCGTCTCGCTCCTCCGGTACGAGGACGAGGACGAGGCCCTCGCCATCGCCAACGGCACCGTCTACGGCCTCGCCGGAGCGGTCTGGGGCGACCCCGAGGAGGCCGTCGCCTTCGCCCGCCGGATGGAGGCCGGCCAGGTCGACATCAACGGCGGCCGGTTCAACCCGCTGGCCCCCTTCGGCGGCTACAAGCAGTCCGGCGTGGGCCGGGAACTCGGTACGCACGGCCTCTCCGAGTACCTGCAGACCAAGTCCCTCCAGTTCTGAGTCCTCCCCTCCCGAGCGCAGAAGGAGCAACGAGCGTGATCCGCGCCGCCGTCCTGCCCGCCGTCGGCTCTCCGCTGGAGATCACCGGCATCGAACTCCCCGAGCCCGGCCCCGGTCAGGTCCGGGTCCGGCTCGCCGCCGCCGGGGTCTGTCACTCCGACCTCTCGCTCTCCGACGGCACCATGCGGGTCCCGGTCCCCGCCGTCCTCGGCCACGAGGGCGCCGGCACCGTCGTCTCCGTCGGCGAGGGCGTGACCCATGTCGCCCCCGGCGACGGAGTCGTGCTCAACTGGGCTCCCTCCTGTGGCAGTTGCCACCCCTGCTCGCTCGGCGAGGTCTGGCTCTGCGCCAACGCCCTGACCGGCGCCGCGAACATCCACGCCCGCACCCAGGACGGCACCGAACTCCACCCCGGACTCAACGTCGCCGCCTTCGCCGAGGAGACGGTCGTCGCCGCCGGCTGCGTCCTCCCGGTGCCCGACGGGGTACCGCTCACCGACGCCGCCCTGCTCGGCTGCGCCGTCCTCACCGGCTGGGGCGCGGTCCACCACTCCGCCCGGGTCCGCGAGGGCGAGACCGTCGCGGTGTTCGGAGTCGGCGGGGTCGGCCTCGCCACCCTCCAGGCCGCTCGGATCGCGGGCGCCTCGACGATCGTCGCCGTGGACGTCTCACCGGAGAAGGAGGCGCTCGCACGGGCGGCCGGCGCGACCGAGTACGTCGTCGCCTCCGAGACCACGGCGAAGGAGATACGGAAGCTGACCGGCGGCCAGGGCGTGGACGTGGCCGTCGAATGCGTCGGCCGCGCCGTCACCATCCGTACCGCCTGGGACTCCACCCGGCGCGGCGGTCGCACCACGGTCGTCGGCATCGGCGGCAAGGACCAGCAGGTCACCTTCAACGCCCTGGAGCTCTTCCACTGGGGCCGCACCCTCGCGGGCTGCGTCTACGGCAACTCGAACCCGGCCGTCGACCTCCCGGTCCTCGCCGAACACATCCGGGCCGGCCGGCTCGACCTCGGCGCCCTCGTCACCGAGCGGATCACCCTGGACGGCATCCCGGGCGCCTTCGAGAACATGCTCGCGGGCAAGGGCGGCCGGGCCCTGGTGGTCTTCCCCTGACAGCGCGCACGCGGGGAAGCCCGTACCGGCGTACCGGTACGGGCTTCCCCGCGTCACAGGTCCAGCACGAGACGGTCGCCGCGCGAGCGGCCCACGCAGATCATCATCGTCGTCCCCGAGGCCCTCTCGTCCTCGCCGAGGACGGAGTCGTGGTGCTCGGGCGTCCCGGCGATCACCTTCGTCTCACAGGTACCGCAGACGCCCTCCTCGCAGGAGTACGCGACACCGGGAACCACCTCGCGAACCGCGTCGAGCAGGGTACGCCCGGGCGCGACGCGCACGGTCCGCCCACTCCGCCGCAGCTCCACCTCGAAGCCGTCGCCGCCCCCGGAGTCCCGTGCCGGCGCCGCGCGGAACCGTTCCGTGTGAAGCGAACCGGGCCACCGTTCCTCCACCGCCCGCAGCAGCCCCTCCGGGCCGCAGCAGTACACGGCCGTCTCCGCCGGAATCCCGGCGAGGACGGCGTCCAGGTCGGGCAGCCCCGCCGTGTCCTGCGGGACGAGCGTGACCCCGGGGAGCGCGGAGAGCTCCTCGCGGTACGCCATGGCCGCCAGGCTCCGGCCGCCGTACAGCAGCGACCACGACCCCGGCGGCAGGGAGCGGACCATCGGCAGCAGCGGGGTGATGCCGATGCCCCCCGCGATGAACAGATACCGCGCGGCGGACACGAGCGGGAAGCGGTTGAAAGGACCCCGGACCGCGAGGACCGTGCCCTCGCCGACGGAGGTGTGGATCTCCTCCGATCCGCCGCGGCCGTCGGGCTCTCGCAGCACCCCGAGCCGGTACGTGCTCCGGTCCGCCGGGTCCCCGCAGAGCGAGTAGTGCCGGACCGCACCGGACGGCAGCGTCACCTCCAGATGCGCGCCGGGCTCCCACGGGGCCAGCGCGGCGCCCGTGGGATCGGCGAGTACGAGCCCCCGGACGCCCTCGGCCTCCCGGACGACCGACCGGACCGTGAGCCGGACCGTGAGTAGGTCAGTGGACATGCGTCACCTCGAAGTTCGCGACGGCGGCAGCAGTGGCTCCGGCCACACCCGGCACAGCGCCCCGTACAGCACGGCGGCGACCACGAAGGCAGCCGGCAGGCTCAGGTCGACGCCGCCGGTGAGCTCGGTCAACGGGCCGGTGTAGAGCGGATTGTTGACCCACAGGACCCCGACGGCCGAGCCGACCGTGAAGGCCGCGGCGGCCCGCGGGTTGACCCCGCCGGTGTACCAGTACCGCCCGCCGCCGCCCGTGGTGAACGTACGCAGCGCCTCGGCGTCGTACCGGCCCCGATGGAGCACGTATCCGACGAAGAGCACGGCCGCCCAGGGGGCGACGACCGTGAGCAGCAGCGTCACGAACGCCGACATCGCGTCCATCGCGTCGTACACCACCGCCCCGAGGTACAGCACGGCAGCCGCGAGCAGCGCGACCACCGTGGTCACGGCGGCCCGCGAGGAGCGCCAGAACACCGAGTTGGCCGACAGCCCGGCCGCGTACAGACAGAGCCCCGCCTGCGGCAGGGTGCCCGCGAAGCCGAAGACCACGACCGCGACCGCGAACCAGCCGGGCACCGCGTCCGTCAGGCCCTGGAGCCAGGGAGCGTCGGGGACGGGGAAGAGGGTCGTCACGTACGCGCCGGTGAGCAGCGCGGCGAGACTGCTGAGGAACATGGAGATCCCGCTGGCCCGCACGACCCGGCCGGTGGGGGTGGAGGCGGGCATGAAGCGGGTGTAGTCGCCCTGGAAGGTGGCGTACGACAGGGGCACGGCGGCGGACGCGGTCGCCGCGAGCAGCCAGGTGTGCAGGGCGCTGTCGAGGGCGAGTGTCCCGCCGGCGTATCCCGCGTCGAAGTCCGGAGCCAGGACGAGCACGGTGCCGAGCAGGACCACGCCGCCGGTGACCGCCGTGACCCGGTACGTACGGACCAGGGTCTCGTGGCCGCGTACGGCGACCAGCGCGACCGCCGCCGCCGTCACGAACATCGCGGCGGTCAGCGCGCCGGGGCCGGTGGGGGTGGAGAGCAGCCGGTGGCCGGCGACCATGACGGCGGTACCGCCCGTCCACACGGCGATCGCGAAGAAGCCGAGCGCGGTCACCACCGTGAGGACGTTGCCGACGACCCTGCCCCGGACGCCGAAGTGCGCCCCGCTCGCCACGGGATCGTTGGTGCCGGTGCGGACGCCGAACCGGGCCAGCGGAGCGAGCAGTGCCGTGCCGACGGCGACGCCCACGGCGATCGCGCCCGCCGCGGCCCACCAGCCGAGGCCGAAGACGACGGGCAGCGCGCCGAGGACGACCGTGCCGAAGGAGAACTGCGCGGAGGGCCAGATCCAGCCGAAGTCGCCCGGCGTCGAGGTGCGTTCGGCCTCGGGCACCGGAGCTATGCCGTCGTGGTCGACTGCCGCACGGGGCGGCGTCACGGTGGACGCCGCCCCGGTCGGTGTGGTGGTCATGAGGCGCCCCCGGCGGGGGCGGTTCCCGAGGTCGGCGCGACCTCTCTGTCGTGCGCCGGGTCGCGCTGTTCCGGGACGGAGAGGTCCCCCGGCAGTACGTCGACCACCCGGAGCGCCGCGCACGCCGCGCCCGACAGGCGCTCCCCGCTGGTCAGGTCGAAGGTCGTGTGGTGCAGGGGGCAGGTGATGCGCAGCCTGTCCCCGTCGACCCTGCCGTACTTGAGCCGGCCCCCGCGGTGCGGGCAGACGGCGGCCGCGAGGACCTTGCGGCCGCCCACCTCGACCAGGACCAGCTCCTCGGTCACCTGGCGGACGGTGGGCTCGTCGGAGTCCCGCCGCCGCCCCGCGGGCACGGCCGTCATGCGACGGTCTCCCGCGCCCGCGCGAGGGCCGTCTCCGTGGCCGTACCGACGATGTCGGAGGCCAGCCGTACGCCCGCCCAGATCTTCGCGAGGTCCGGCTCTTCGAGCGCGCGGATCGCCGTACGCATATGACTGCTGTGGTACGCGTCGATGTAGAGGTGCTCGGTGTAGTAGGCGTCGTGGACGATCCCGAGCCGCCGCGCCGCCCGCGCGAAGCTCTGGAAGGCGTACAGCACGCTGGTCTCGAAGTAGGCGTACGCGCCCAGGAAGTACTGGGGCGAGGGGGCCCGGCTCGCCAGCCAGTGGAACATGTTGACGTAGGCGAAGCACTCCGGGGACGTCTCGTCGAGGTAGTCGTCGAGGCGGAGGCTCATGCCGAGCTCGGTGAGCAGGTCGCGGTAGAGCTGGGAGTGCGCCTTCTCCTCGTTGCCGCAGCCGAGTTCGTCGATGAGGACGCGGAAGACCGCCATCGCCGAGCGGTACGGCAGCCGGGGCACGACCGGCAGCAGCGACTCGGACTCGGTGAGGCCGTCGAGCGCGAACTGCCGCACCACGACCTTGAACTGGTCGAGCGTCGCGTGCTCGGCGAGGAAGGTCGCGCTCTCCGGGAGCGAGGCCTCCTCCTCGGCGAGGAACTCCTTGAGCGCCTGGAGCAGCTCGCCGGCCGAGCCGAACCGGGGCGCGGAGGACTCGTACGCCCGCGCCTTGGGCAGGATCCACCGCTCCTCGATCGCGGCCATCGAACCGTAGTCGCCGAGGTTGGGAACCCGCCGGTAGAGGCTGTGCAGTTCGCGCTGCGCGGTCGCGGCCGGGGCCGTGATCGAGTGCGCGGCGACCGGGACGGCGGAGGGAGCGGCGGGGGTGGCGCTCATGCGGCCTTCGCCTCCTCGTGCACGGTGGGGGAAGCGATCACGCCGCGCCGGTGCAGTTCCTTCTTGACCCAGCGGTACCAGTCGTCCTTGAAGACGCCGTACCGCTCGCAGACGGTGTTGATCTCCGTCTGGCGGTCCGGGGTCGGGTCGACGAGCATCGCGTTGCACAGGCCCGGTTCGAGGTTGGCCAGCGGGCCGATGAAGCCGTCGATGCCGGTGGCGTCGACGAGGAGGTTCTCCCAGCCCTCGAAGACCGGGATGCCGGTGCCGGCCCCGGCCATCTTCCGGGTGAACGCGGCGTCGCCGCTGGACTCCTTGATGCCGACGATCCCGGGTATCTCCTCGCAGATCCGGATCAGGGTCTCGAACTCGATCCGATTGCCCGAGAGCGCCTCCTCGTTGTAGAGGAAGATCGGGATGTCGAGGGCCGCGCGGATCGCCTCGTAGTGCTCGACGATCCCGTCCTGCGTCACGTCCGCGCCGAACGGCGTGGTGACGACGACGGCGTCGGCGCCGATCGCGGCCGCGGTACGGGCCCGGTCGATCACCGCGGCGGTGTCGGGGAGCTGGATGCCGGCGAGCACGGGCAGGCCGCCCGAGTGCCGCACGGTGTAGGTCACGACGTCCTGCCACTGCCGCGCGTCGAGCTTCCAGCCCTCACCGGAGGTCAGAGCCGGCATGAGGCCGTTGACCTCGGCGCGGATGTGGTCCAGGAGACGGACGACGCTCTGCTCGTCGACGACGCCGTGCTCGTCGAAGGGGGTGATCAGCGGGACGACGGTCCCGGAGTAGGTGCCAGGCATGAGAGGGGTGCCCTTCGGAATGTCTACAGAGGGGTCTGCGGAGGGGCCTTCGGAGGTCTTCAGAAGGTTCTTCGGAGGGTTCTTCAGAGGCTTTCGGAGTCGACCGTCAGCACCAGCGAGCGCTGGTAGAGGTCCTCCAGATAGGCCGGGAACGAGTGCTCCTCGCCGGAGCCGATCGGTACGACGGGCAGGCCGGTCGTCCGGAGCAGCCGCGGGCTCGCCGTGTGCAGCACACCCCCGCGGCCGATGACCTGGGCGAGCAGCAGACGCTCGTGCGTGGGCAGGCCTTCGAGCTCCGGCGTGGTGAACGCCCGGCGGACGTCCGCCTCCTCGTAGGCGGCCCGCTCGATGGCCAGGTCGGTGTGGAGGACGTCCATGAAGGGGTAGTAGTCGTCCTGCACCCCTCGCTCGTATCCCCACACGAGGTCG
Organism: Streptomyces sp. NBC_00250; assembly: GCF_036192275.1. NCBI lineage: Bacteria > Bacillati > Actinomycetota > Actinomycetes > Kitasatosporales > Streptomycetaceae > Streptomyces > Streptomyces sp. NBC_00250. The sequence goes on from NZ_CP108088.1 coordinate 7,145,498, forward strand.
TCGCAGCGGCCGACCTGCTCCCAGCTCATGACGACCCCGCCCGCTTCACCCGCGGCCAGCCGGCCCGCGAAGAAGGCCTTGGCGGCCAGGCGGACGCCGTCGTCCTCGCTGTGCATGCCCATGAAGAGCGTGGCGTCGATGAACACCACCGGGTTCGCGTCAGACGGCATAGCGCTCGAGCACCTTCCGCATCCGCTCCATCGCGCCGGCGAACAGCTCCGGCTCGCGGGCCAGGGCCAGGCGCACGAAGCGCTCGCCCTTCTCCTTGGTGTTCCAGTAGAAGAAGGTGCCCGGCAGGACGTACACCTCCTCGTCGAAGAGGACGGCCTGCAGCTGGGTGGCCGTCAGGTGCTCCGGCTTGATGCGGAACCAGGCGACGCTGGTGCCGACGACCGGCTCCTGGAACTCCAGGATGGTGCCGCTGAGGGCGTGGCGGGCGGCCTCGCCGTTGGTGCGGATGATGTCGCGCACCGAGGCGAAGCCGTCGGTGATGGAGTCCTCGACGTACTGGGTGACCATGTTGAGGACGAACGGCGAGACGTTCAGGAGGACGCTGGTGTGGAGGTTGTAGACCTCCTCCTGGATGTCCCGACTGGCCGTGATCATGGCGCACTTGGCGTCCTGGATGGGCCAGGTCTTGCCGGTGTCCTCCATGACCATGTACGTGACGCCGGACTCCTCCAGGAGCTCGTAGATGTCCACCCGGCCGACGCCCTCGTCGCAGAGCGCGAAGGACGCGAAGCAGAAGTCCATCACCAGGACCTTGTCGTGGTCCACGCAGTAGCGGACGACCTCGCGGAAGCCCTCCAGCTTCTCGGCGAGCAGGGTGAACCCGGTCGGGTTGTTGGGGTCGACGAGGTAGATCGCGTCCGCGGTGATCTCCTCGACGAGCCGCTCGTAGATCGCGTCCTTGTCGTGCAGCGCCGACTCGGCGAACGGGGCGATCGGCACCTGCATGTTGCGCAGCAGGTCGACCAGGTTGTCGAAGCAGGGCTCGACCAACTGCACCGACATCCCGCGCTGCTTGAGGAACATGCCGGCGACCATGGTCGACACGCTCGCGGAGTACGAAAGGAGCGTGCGGCCCATCGCACGGGCGGTGGGCTGCTGGTGCAGCCGGAAGAAGGCGTCCAGGAACTGCCGCTCGAAGTGCGCCTGCTGCTTCGACTCGGACTCGTGCCACAGCTCGGGAAGCCGCGAGACGATCCGCTCCTGGGAGGTGGACTGACGCTGGTGGGTGTGCGCGTCGGCCAGGTTGAACCGGGTCTTCAGGGCTTCGATCTCGTGCTGGGTGAGGTCGACGAACGTGCTGACGTCTGCCTTGTCGGTCAACGACATGAAGAACTCCCGCTGTCGATACGAATCTCCGTCCGGAATTCCGGCGGCGTGAATGACTGTAGGAGCTTCGACCGGCCTTGCGAATAACGGCCGGGTCACGCAATTAATAATCACCGCGATGTTCTGCCGACGAAAAAAAGGAACGACGGCCAGGCATTCCTCGTACAGGAATGCCTGGCCGTCGTTCCGGTTTCACGGCCGCCTTTTGGGGGCCTTTTCAACTATTCAGTGGCGGCCCTCAGCAGGATGTCCTCGAACACCTTCGGGTCGTCCGAGCCGATCACCGGCCAGCCGATGCCGTACGCGCCTTCCCAGCCCACGTCGATGCCGGGGTTGGCGTGGTCGGAGCCGTCGGGCAGGAACAGATGGGGGCTGCAGTTCACCCGGTCGCTCTTGGCGAGCGCCGCCTGGTCCGCCAGCGCCCGGCGCGCGCGCCCGTCGTCCAGGGCCTCGGCGAGGGCGTCGACGTCGACGGCGCCGGTCTCCGCGGCGACGTCCAGGATCACCTTGCGGTGGCTGATGCAGCGCGACTCGGCCCAGAAGGCCCGGCGCAGCCCGAGGTCGAGCTGCTCCGAGGCGTTCAGGCTCTGCTCCTTGGCGGCGAGCACCGCCTCCAGGGCGGGCAGGGTCGTCGACGGGTAGAGCCAGTCCTTGGCCTGCCACAGCTGCCAGCCGGCGGCCGGCTCCAGGCTGCCCATCCGGGCGACCTCGCTGTCCGTGCCGGGGCGGGGGCTCGGGGCGTCGTTGAGCAGTTCGAGCGGGAAGGCGCGCAGGTCGAAGGAGACCTGCTCCTCCAGGCCGAGGCGGGCCCGGGTGGTGTGCAGCCGGTGGATCGCGATGTGCGCGAAGGAACACCAGATGTCGGAGAAGACGGTGACGACTCCGCGCGGGGGCGTCAGGTCGGTGGTGGTCGGGTCGAACATGGTTCTCCTCGGTTCGTACACGGGCGGAGCGGGGGCCCGGCCGGTCGGGGACTCGACCGGCTCAGGCGGCCGGGGACTCGACGGCGTCGAGCGCCGCCTCCAGGTCGAGGTCGGCGTCGGGCAGCCAGGCGGGCAGGGAGGGGATGCGGGCCATCGCCTCGAAGAGGCGCGGTACGGCCTCCTCGCGGACGGTCGGCCCATGGGCGCTGAGCAGCTTCGCGGGGCGCAGGGCGGCCAGTTCGCGCACCGGCCGGAGGAATTTCGCCTCGTCGACGAGCGCGGTCCACGGTGCTATCGCCCGGTTCAGGACATCGAAGCCGTGGAAGAATTCCTCCTCGGAAAGGTCGGCGAAGTCCTGGCTGATTTCTTCGACGACGGTCCCGAAGCTGTCGGAGCTGTAGAGCGTTCCATCGGAATGGTCGAACACGGCGAGGGTTCCGGGCGAATCGAACGTGGGAGGCCGGTGAAAACTCAGCTCGCGGTCGCCGACTTTCACGCGGCTTCCCGGGTTCGCGGTGACCACCCGTTCCTGCGGAATGGCGAACTCTTCCGATATTCGCGTCAGCGATATGGCGTTGGCGAGCACCTTCGCGTTCGGCGCGGCCTCCAGGATCGAGGCGAGGGCGCCGGTGTGGTCGCGGTCGTCGTGGGTGACGACGACCCAGCGCAGATCGGCCGGCTCGATCAGCGACCAGAGGGATTCCAGGAAGCCCTCCCGGTCGACGGGCATGCCGGTGTCCACGAGGAGCGGCTGGCCGGACCGGAGGAGGAAGGCGTTCACCGGCTGGTCGCCGAGGCCCGGGATGGGCAGCGCCGAGGGGAGGACGTGGAGGTCCGGCCCGGCGGAGTAGGACGCTTTCATGACACACCTTTCGGTCGGGGAAACCGGCGGTCGGACGAACTGGACGGTCGAGGAGCCGACGGTCGGACGAGCCGGACGGTCAAGGAGCCGGCCGTCAGGCGAGCCGGATGGCCGGGGAGCCGGCCGTCAGACGAGCTGGATGGTCAGGGAGCCGGCGATCAGCAGGGCGAGGCCGAGGGTGCGCGCCTTGGTGAGGGAGCGCTGGGGGAGCTTGAAGAGGCCCTTGTGGTCGATCAGGGCCGAGGTGAGCTGCTGGCCCGTCACGGTGAGCGCGATGGTCACCGCCGCCCCGATCTCGGGGATGAGCAGGAAGGTGCCGGTGACGTAGGCGGCGGCGCAGGCGCCACCGAGCCAGCCCCACCAGGGCATCTTCTTCAGCGGGGCGATCTTGGGCTTCGGCGTCTTCCGGGTCGCGTACAGCACGAGCAGGACGACGGCGATGGTGAAGGTCGCCACGGCGAAGCTGATCACGGCGACGGTGACGGGCTCCTTGAGCTGGGCGCGCAGCTGGGCGTTGACCGCGCCCTGCACGGGCAGCACGGCTCCGGCGAGCACGCCGAGGGCGAGCCAGCCGGCGCGGCCGGCGCTCGACATCTTCGGTGCGCCGGGGGGAGCCGCGGCCTTCATGCCCCGGATGATCACGACGATGCCGGCGAGCACGGCCACGGCGCCGACGACGATCCCGACGCTCAGGTCCTGCTGTTCGAGGCCGAGGAGGCCGAAGAGGTCGAGCGCGAGCGAGGCGAACATCTGGCCGGTGACGAAGAGCCCGACGGCGGCGAGGGCGCCGAGCCGTGGGAAGAGCAGGATGCCGCTGGTGATGTAGAGCGGACTGGCGAGTCCGCCCAGGAGCTGCCAGGGCTCGACGTCGGGCAGTTTGCCGAGCGCGCCGAGCGCTCCGGCCGCCACCGCGAGCACGGTCAGCAGACCGGTCGCGACGCTGAGCTGGATCGTCGAGGCGCCGTACGGGGTGCCGACGGCCGAGTTGAGCTGGAGGTTCACCGAGGCCTGGACGGCCAGGAGGCAGCCGACCAGCAGGGCCGCGGCGAGGAGCGCGGTGTGCATCTTGATCTCCCTGGGGCGGGAAGGCGAAAGGCTAAGTGGACACTGAGTCCGTTTAGCATGCCACGGGGCATGGCAAACGGACAAGGTGTCCACTTAGCCTCGAGGGAAGTAAGGTCTGGTCCATGAGCGACGACGAGCAGCGGGGTCGTGGAGCCGCCTCCGTCCACCGGGTCGGCGGGCTCCTCGGCGATCTTCAGGCCGTGGACGACCAGCCGGTCGCCCCGCGCAGACGCGCGGACGCGGAACGCAACCGGGCCCAGATCCTGGCCGCGGCCGAGCAGCTCTTCGCCCAGCAGGATCCGCGGACGGTCACCATGGACGGGATCGCCAAGGCCGCCGGGGTGGGCCGCGCCACGCTCTACCGGAGCTTCCCCGATCCGTCGTCGGTCGCCGTCGCGCTGCTCGACGAGCACGAGCGCCTGCTCCAGGGCCAGCTCATCTACGGCCCGCCGCCGCTCGGTCCCGGCGCACCCGCGGGGGAGCGGTTGGCGGCGTTCTACCTGGCGATGCTCGATCTGCTCGAACGCCATCTGCCGCTGGCCCTCGGGGCGGAGACCGGCCCCGCGCGCTTCCGGACGGGGGCCTACGGCTTCTGGCGCGTCCACGTCCGTACGCTGCTCGTCGACCACGGGATCCAGGACCCGGACCCGCTGATCGACATCGCGCTCAGCCCGCTGTCACCCGAACTGTTCCAGTTCCAGCGGCACGAACTCGGGCTGTCGACCGAGCGCATCGGCCGCTCCCTGGCGGACTTCGCCCGCCAGCTCCTGCGTTCGGGGGAGTGAGGCGCGGCCGGTCGGCGGCGGCGCGGCTCCGGCCGTCACCGCGGGCGCGGATCGGGCCAGGTCGTGTCCGGAAAGTCCCGCCTGGCCCGCGCCGCCTGGCGCGCACGACCTACGGTGGCCGTCACCCCCGTAAGGGGATCCGGTCGGGGCGGCCGTCTTCATGGCCGGTGTCCGGCAGAGCCGGGTGACGATCCGTCAATGGCCGGCGCCCGTGCCCCCCGCGACACGCTTCAGGCGCCGCGCCGCCGCCCGGCCGGATGGACGAGGCCCGGCAGGATCAACTTCCAGATGCGGTCGAGTCGTTGCTCGGCGGGCCCGCGCAGGGCGCCGTTCTCGGTCGTCCTCGGCTCGTCCGGCGGCCAGCTCTCGCCGGTCGGGCCGTTCGGGCAGCGCATCTCCAGCTCGACCCCGGTGATCACATAGCCGATCAGTGCGGCGACCGCCGTCGCGTCCACGCCGGGACGCAGGGCCTTCTCCGCCTCCGCGAAGCGCGCCAGGCGCGCCACCTCGCGCCGCCAGGGGCAGTCCCCGGAGAGCCCGGGGTCGGTCAATTGGAGTTCCCGCGCGAGGCGTTCGCCGGCCCGTGCCATGGGGTCGGTCTCGAAGAGCCGGATCAGCGCGTGCGTGGCGATCACCAGCTTGTCGATGGCCGTGCCGCCGACCCCCTCCGTCGACAGGCAGGCCGACTCGACCGTGATCCGGGTGACCGCTCGGGCCCTTCCCCTGACCGCCGTGGCCAGATCGGCCTTCGTCGCGAAGTGGAAGACCAGCGCGCCGGTGGTCACCCGGGCCTCGCCGGCGATCCTGGCCAGCGACGCCCGGTCGTAGCCCTGCCCGTCGAACACCCTCGCGGCCGCCGACAGGATCTCCTGTCTAGTACGTTCCGCCCGCTGCTGAATCGCCATGAGCTCCCCCGTCGGCTTGCGAGAAGGTGCCGGAGCGTGATGTTCCGGCCCGCGCCTGTGACCGACTCGAAACTATCCGGCCGGGAGCCCACGAAACGTGCCTTCTCGTCCGACCGGCCGGAACTGGGGCTTGACGGGTATGTCCGCTCCAGGTCGCGGGCGCACACCCGGCGTCGGACGTGTGTGAAGTGACCGGAACCGGGGCCATGCCCTGTCAGGTGGATTCGGCCGTTCCGGCGCCGGCGGCGGCCCGCGAACGCGAGCGGGACACGGCCACACCGGCCAGGCACAGCGCGCCCCCGGCGAGGGTGAGCAGCCCCGGCAGTTCGCCCAGGAACAGCCACGCCATCAGCACGACGAGGGCGGGCACGGCGTACGTCGTCGCGCCCATCCTTCCCGCGGTCGTACGGGCCAGGGCGTAGGCCCAGGTCGTGAACGCGAGGGCGGTCGGGAACACCCCCAGGTAGAGCATGTTCAGGGTCGCCGACAGCGGGGCCCGGCCCGCCTCCTCGACCAGCTGCCCCGCGAACGGCAGACACGCCACCGCGCCCACCAGGCACCCGAAGGTCGTCACCTGCAGCGCGCTGCAGTGGGCGAGCGCGGGCTTCTGCGCCACGACCCCGCCCGCGTACGCCATCGCCGCGAGGACGCAGAGCAGGACCCCGAGCAGCGAGGCGTGTGCGCCGGCGGAGGCGCGGGACATCGAGAGGCCCACGACCACCGCGCCCGCGAAGGACACCGCCATGCCCGCGAGCAGTCTGGGTGGCAGCGACTCCTTCAGGAACCGGGCGCCGAGCAGCGCGATCAGGATCGGTCCGATGTTCACCACCATCGCCGCCGTGCCCGCGTCGACCTCCTGCTCGCCCCAGTTGAGCACCACCATGTACACCCCGAACCAGAGCAGGCCCGAGATCACGATCCCCGGCCAGGCCGCCCGGGGCGGCAGCCCCTCCCGCCGGACCAGGAGGACGGCCCCGAGGACCAGGGCCCCGGCGAGCAGCCGCCCGAGCGCGAGCGCGCCCGGGGAGTAGGCCTCTCCGGCGCTGCGGATGGAGACGAAGGCGGAGGCCCACAGGACGACCGTGACACCGGCGGCGGCGAGCGCGAGCCGCGAGGATTGCTTCTGCATGCCCCGACCGTAGGACGCGGACCCTTCGGCGCTCACCGCAATATCCGCGGGGTCGGGGCCGGGGTGGGGGCGGGCGCCGGGGTCGGGGCGGGGGCCCGGCCGGGAGCCGCCGGGCGGCACCGGTCTCACCGCAGCTCCTCCGGCGCGATGCCCAGGTGCGCGTACAGCTCGCTCTCGCCCCGCCCGGTCACCTTCACGGCCCGCTCGGACCCGATCCGTACGCACCACTCGGCGTCCAGCGCATGTCGGCACAGCGCGGCTCCCGCGATCCCCGCGAGGTGCGGCCGCCGCTCGGTCCAGTCGAGACAGCCGCGCGCGACGGGCCGCCGCCCCCGGCGTACGAGAGGGATGCCCAGCTGGTCGAACCAGGCCAGACCCCGGTCCGTGAGCGCGAACCCGGTGTCCTGGCGCAGCAGCCCGCGCACCGTCATCGCCTCGGTGATCGCGATGCCGAGCCGCCCGGCGAGATGGTCGTAACACGTCCGCCCCCGGGCCATCGCCCGCCCGGCGTTCGCGGCGCCCAACGAGCGCGGCGGTGAGGCCACCGCGGGCTCGGACCGGGTGGCCAGGTCCTCGACGAGATGCGCGATCCCGGGGTCGGCGAGGCGCACGTACCGGTGCCGCCCCTGGCGTTCCTCCGCGAGCACCCCGCCGGTGACGAGCTTTCCGAGGTGCTCGCTCGCGGTGGACGGCGCCACGCCCGCGTGCCGGGCGAGTTCCCCGGCGGTCCAGGCCCGTCCGTCGAGCAGGGCGAGTACGAACGCGGCGCGGGTCTCGTCCGCGAAGAGCGCCGCGAGTGCGGCGAGGTCACTGGCTGCCATGCGTCCAGCGTCCCGCACTCACGCTTCGGTGGTGGCCGACATGTCGTGCGGAGCCGCGGGCTCCCGCGTCCGGGCCTCGTACTGGAGCCGCAGCCCGTCGAGCAGCGCCCGCAGGCCCGTGTCGAAGGCGCCCTCGTCGACCTTCTGCCGGTGCTCGGCGAGGCGGTGCGCCTGGCCGAGGTGGGGGTAGTCGGCCGGATCGTAGGCCGTCTCGTCGTCGACGAAGCCACGGGCGAAGGAGCCGAGGGCCGAGCCGGTGATGAAGTACCGCATCAGCGCGCCGATGGAGGTGGCCTGGGCCGGCGGCCAGCCCGCGCGGACCATCGCGCCGAACACGGCGTCCGCGACGCGCAGGCCGGCCGGACGACGGCCGGGGCCCTGGGCCAGGACCGGGACGATGTGCGGGTGGTCGGCGAGGGCGGCCCGGTAGGAGACGGCCCAGTCGTGCAGCGCCGTCAGCCAGTCGCGGCCGTCGTCCTCCGCGAACATCGACAGATCGATCTTCGTGCTCACCGCGTCGGCGACGGCGTCGAGGATCTCGTCCTTGGTGCGGAAGTGGTTGTAGAGCGAGGGCCCGCTCACCCCGAGTTCGGCCGCGAGCCGTCGGGTCGAGAGCGCCCCGAGGCCCTCCGCGTCCACGAGTGCGCCCGCCGTCTCGACGATGCGGTCTCGGCTGAGCAGGGGCTTGCGCGGTCGGGCCATGGCGCACATAGTAGGCCTGCACCGCGAAAACTAGCAGTGGTAATTAAATGGTCGGGTGAGGTGGGCGCCGCATGAATCTGGAACTCAGCGAGGAGCAGGAAGCCGTACGGCGGCTCGCCGAGGACTTCGTCGCACGCGAGGTCACCCCGCACGCCACGGCGTGGGACCGCGCCGAGGAGGTGGACCGGGCGATCGTGAAGAAGCTCGGTGCCGTCGGCTTCCTCGGGCTCACGATCCCGGAGGAGTACGGCGGTTCCGGCGGCGACCACCTCGCGTACTGCCTGGTGACCGAGGAGCTCGGCCGCGGCGACTCCTCCGTGCGCGGCATCGTCTCCGTCTCCCTCGGCCTGGTCGCCAAGACCGTCGCCGCCTGGGGCGGCGAGGAGCAGAAGCGGGAGTGGCTGCCCCGGCTCGCCTCCGGCGAGGCGCTCGGCTGCTTCGGCCTCACCGAGCCGGGCACCGGCTCCGACGCCGGGAACCTCGCCACGCGCGCGGTGCGGGACGGCGGCACCGGTGACTACATGATCAACGGCACCAAGATGTTCATCACCAACGGCACCTGGGCCGATGTCGTCCTGCTCTTCGCCCGCACCAACGACACCCCCGGCCACAAGGGCGTCTCCGCCTTCCTCGTCCCCACCGACACCCCCGGCCTCACCCGCCGCCCCGTCCACGGCAAGCTCGGCCTTCGCGGCCAGGCCACCGCCGAACTGGTCCTGGAGGACGTCCGCGTCCCGGCCGCGGCGATGCTCGGCCCCGAGGGCAAGGGCTTCGCCGTCGCCATGTCCGCCCTCGCCAAGGGCCGCATGTCCGTCGCGGCCGGCTGTGTCGGCATCGCGCAGGCCGCCCTCGACGCGGCCGTGCGGTACGCGGGGGAGCGGGAGCAGTTCGGCAAGCCCATCGCCTCCTATCAGCTCGTGCAGGAGCTGATCAGCGACATCGCCGTCGACGTGGACGCCGCCCGGCTGCTCACCTGGCGGGTCGCCGATCTGATCGACCGGGGCCAGGACTTCGCGACCGCCGCCTCCAAGGCCAAGCTGTACGCCTCCGAGGCCGCCGTGCGCGCCGCGAACAACGCCCTGCAGGTCTTCGGCGGCTACGGCTACATCGACGAGTACCCGGTCGGCAAGCTGGTCCGCGACGCGCGCGTGATGACCCTCTACGAGGGCACGAGCCAGATCCAGAAGCTCATCATCGGCCGGGCGCTGACGGGGGTCTCCGCCTTCTGACCTGAGTACGTCTCTGAGTACGCGGGCGGATGTGGCACCCGCCACGTTCGGCCGATGCTGTGCCCATGAGCGACACACCGGTCAAGCAGCAGAACACCGCGGCCTACTACATGCAGGCCGTCCTCTCCTTCGGGATCGCCCTCGCGGCCGTGGCCATCGGCATCTTCCAGCTGGAGGCCAGTGCCTGGGTCCGCGCCTTCCTCGCCGTCGCGGTCCTCTACCTCACCACCTCGGCGTTCACGCTCGCCAAGGTCGTCCGCGACCGCCAGGAGGCCGGGCAGATCGTCAGTCGGGTCGACCAGGCCCGGCTGGAGAAGCTGCTCGCCGAGCACGACCCCTTCCAGAAGCTCTGAGTCACTGATCTCCGGAGCCACCGACCTCCGGAGCCACCGATCCAGCCGTCGCCGATTTCCGGAGCCGGAGATCGCTAAGCGCTTGCTCACCCTCGTTGTATGGTGTTCGTTCTGACGGGGACCGAGAGGGAGTGTGGGATGAGCGCGGCGGAGGAGACGCCCGGGGGCGAGGACATGCCCTGGGGCGAGGTCACGCCCGAGGCGGCCCGGCGACTGCTGGTGGCCGCCGTCGAGGCGTTCGCCGAGCGCGGCTACCACGCCACCACCACCCGGGACATCGCCGGCCGCGCGGGGATGAGCCCGGCCGCGCTCTACATCCACTACAAGACCAAGGAAGAGCTGCTCCACCGGATCAGCCGCATCGGTCACGACAAGGCCCTGGAGATCCTCCGGGCCGCGGCCGACGGCGACGGCACGGCCGCCGAGCGCCTCGCCGACGCCGTCCGGTCCTTCGTCCGCTGGCACGCCGAGCGCCACACCACCGCGCGGGTCGTCCAGTACGAGCTCGACGCCCTCGGCCCCGACCACCGCACCGAGATCGTGGAGCTGCGCCGCGAGTCCGACGCGGCCGTGCGCGGCATCATCAACGAGGGTGTGGCGGCCGGTGAGTTCGACGTGCCGGACGTCCCCGGCACCACGGTCGCCGTGCTCTCGCTCTGCATCGACGTCTCGCGCTGGTTCACCACCCAGGGCCGCCGGACGCCCGACGAGGTCGGCGCACTCTACGCCGACCTCGTCCTCAGGATGGTCGGCGCTCAGAAGTAGTAACGGGAGACCGACTCGGCGACGCAGACCGGCTTCTCGGAGCCCTCGCGCTCCACCGTCACGGCCGCCGTCACCTGCACGCCGCCGCCCGCCTCCTCGACCTTCGTCAGGACGGCCGTGGCGCGCAGCCGCGAGCCGACCGGGACCGGGGCGGGGAAGCGCACCTTCTCCGTGCCGTAGTTGAGGCCCATCTTCATGCCCTCGACCCGCAGCACCTGCGGAACGAACAGCGGGAGCAGCGACAGGGTCAGATAGCCGTGCGCGATGGTGGTGCCGAACGGCCCGTCGGCGGCGCGTTCCGGGTCCACGTGGATCCACTGGTGGTCCCCGGTCGCGTCCGCGAAGAGGTCGATCCGCTTCTGGTCGATCTCGACCCAGTCGCTGTGCCCCAGCTGCTCGCCGACCCCCGCGCGCAGCTCCTCGGCGGAGGTGAAGATCCTCGGCTCGGCCATGTTCCTGTTTCCCTTCTGGTACGACATACCCAACGGTCGGTATCTAAGCGCTTGCTCAGCATGTGGGGTGAGCGGGCCGCTGTCAACGGACCAGTAGGGTCGCGGGGTGCCGCAGATTCCAGAGAAGATCCACGAGCTCACCGTCGGCCAGCTCTCCGCCCGTAGCGGGGCCGCCGTCTCCGCCCTCCACTTCTACGAGGCGAAGGGGCTCATCAGCAGCCGTCGCACCAGCGGCAACCAGCGCCGCTACGGCCGTGACACCCTGCGCCGGGTCGCCTTCGTGCGCGCCGCCCAGCGGGTCGGGATCCCGCTGGCCACCATCCGCGAGGCGCTCGCCCAGCTCCCGGAGGAGCGCACGCCCACGAACGAGGACTGGGCCCGGCTCTCGGCGGCCTGGCGCACCGAACTGGACGAGCGCATCAAGCAGCTCGGCCGGCTCCGCGACCATCTGACGGACTGCATCGGCTGCGGCTGCCTCTCCCTGGAGACCTGCGTCCTGTCCAACCCCGACGACGCCTTCGGCGAGCGGATGGCGGGCTCCCGCCTGCTGCCCGTGCGCAACCCCGCCCCGGCCGACGGCGACGGTTAGCCGGACAGGGCCGCGGTCACCAGCTCCGCGTTCGAGCGCGCTCGTGTGCCGTCCGGAAGCAGCACGGTGTCCTCAAGGCCGATCCGGGCGGCGAGGCCGAGACGGCGGGCGAGCCGCAGCACCGGCCACGCACCCGCGTTCTCGCCGTGGAGCAACGTGGGCATGAGGGGCGGGAGTTCGAGCGCGGACAGGAGCGAGCGCGCCGTGTCCCCGACCTCGTCCTCGGCCCGGGTCGCAGACTGTGCGTCCGGGACCTTGGCGAGGACCCGTCGTACCCGGGGCGCGAGCGGCGAGCGCGCGAATCGGGCGGGGCCGTCCGTACGGGACCACAGCACGGCCTCGACCCCGATCCCGCGCTCCAGCAGCGCTGCCGCCGTCTCCTCCGCGTCCGGCTCGTGCCAGTCGACCGACACCAGATCGGGCAGCACGTCCCAGCAGCCGATCCGCTCCACCCGGCGCCCCGGATCGGTCTCGGCGGCCATGGCGGTCGTGACCCGCACGGGTGTGCCCACCGCCGCCCGGACCGAGATCAGGACCGGGCCGAGCACCCGGGGCGAGAGCGACGTACCCCCGCACGGCGTACGGGGATGCACCCGCACCTCCCCGGCACCCGCCGCCACCGCCCGGGCCGCGGACTCCGCGAGCGACTCGGGCGACATCGGAACCGCGGCCGAATCTCCGGGCCCCCGTGACCCGTTGAGGCAGACCTGCAGTACCGGCAGCACCGGGGGCGCCCGCAGTACGTGGGGCGCCGGAAGCCCGTCGGTTCCCCGAGGGTTCACGCCGCCGACGCCAGCGACCGGTTCCGCTCCCCGCGGGCACGGGCCAGCGCTCCCGAGGTGAGCACCGCACGCGGCACACCCACCCCGCAGTCCCCGCAGACGGGGCCCAGCCACGGTTCGTACGTGTCGCCGGGACCGGCCCACTCGATGCGCGGTCCCTCGCACACCGGGCACCGCTCGCCCGGTCCCTGTTCGAGGGCGGTGATCAGCCGCCGCAGCACCTCGGGCAGCGGGTCCGACGGATGCACGGCCGGATCGCCGCACCGCACCACGCCGTTGCCGCCCCAGACCCGGCGGTGCCAGTCGTCGACCGCGCCGAGCCCGCGCAGCCCCTCGTGCTTCTCGCGCCGCCGCCGGGCGGCGAACTCCTCCTCGTACGCGAGCCACACGGCCCGCGCCTCCTCCAGCTCGTCGAGCGCGGCGATCAGCCGCCCAGGATCGAGCTCCCGGTCCTCGGGTCCGAACCTGTGCCTGCGGCACAGGTGGTCCCACGTAGCCCGGTGCCCGTACGGCGCGAACCGTTCCAGACACTTGCGCAGCGAGTACCTGCGCAGCGCCGTGTCGCACCCCGGATCGCGCACCTGTCTCGCGAGACTCCGGAAACCGGCCATCTCCCGCCACCTCCGCCGCTGGTCCTTCCGCGATATCAGAGGGACGAACGAGCGCCCCGCCGTGTTCCATCGAAATTCCGATGGCAGCCATCAGCGGTGCGCGAGAGGCCCCCGAGGGCGGGCGGAACCGAAGAGTCCGCTGGGGTGCGGACGAGGTCCGGGTGGGGGCGGGCGGAGGTCCCGCACCCCGTCTACCTGCCGGTCGTCGCCGCCGACACCACCACCCGGGCCAGCTCGGCCCGGCGGATGTCGCTGTGCGAGCGGACCACGTCCGCCGTGTCGACGCTCACACACCCCGAGGCCGGCACTCCCTCGCGCAGGACCGCCGCAAGGTTCCGAACCACCGTCCCGGGCACCGCCTGGACGCCGTCGTGCCCGATCGCCCCCCAGCGCGGATCGTCCGTGCCGAGCAGACCGGCCGTCGCGGCGAACGACTCGGAGTCGTCGCCCGCGAGCCGGGACGCCAGCGGATACATCACCCCGAGCGCGGTGTCGTGCCGCGAGTAGCAGGCCACCACGGGCCCCCGGACCCGCTGCTGCATGTCCCGCAGCGAGCCCGGCCGGCCGGGGTCGTGCGGCAGCCGCGCCGCGAACGCGTAATGCGAGAAGGCGCCCTGGAGGAGGGTCACGGAGGCGACCGGACGGGCACCCGACGGCAGCCCCTTCAGCGCGAACGCGACGAGCCGGGCACCCATGCTGTGACCCACCAGGTGGACGCGGAGACCGGGGGCGGCACGGGCGACCTCGCCGAGCAGCGGCCCGAGGCCGAACTCGCCGACCCGCCCGGACCGCTTCTTCATCAGGTAGTACGTGGCCTGCCGCAGGGCCTCGCGGGCCCCCTTCCAGTACCGCTTGAGCCCCTCGCCGAAACCCTCCGGCGGGACGGCGTCCGCCCCGAGCGCCTCGGTGAACAGGGCGCACACCTCCACCGGATCCCCGACCAGGAACTCCGGCACCGGCTCCCGGGCCCCGGCGGCGCCCTCCCGGTCGTCACCACCGGCGGACACGTCCGTCAGCTCCCGCAGCAGCTCCCCGAACTCGGCGAACGCGGCCTCCTCCGCCGGCTCCGTCACGAGGAGCTCCGTGAGCCGGTCGAGGACGGGCTCCTTCTCCGGCAGGACCGACACGAGGGCCCGGTAGTCCGGGACCGGCTCGCCCGTGAACATCATCGAGGGCCAGATCACTCCCGCGTACCCGACCTCCACCCCGGGAGCGAACAGACCGGGAAAGGGCTCGAAGAAGTCGGAGTAGAGCCGGGTGGCGCCGGAAGGCGAGTTGTTCCACCCGTGCGCGAACACCACCAGGTCGGTCAGACCCTGCCGGGCCAGTGCGGCGAGGGCGGCGGACTGCCCCGCGGGCCCGTCGCCCTCCTTGTCGAAGGTGATCTCCCGGTACGGCTCCACACTCATCCCGGTCACGGCCCGACCGTCCCTCCACGTCGAGGTGGCCGCCGCGCCCAGGGCGCGCTCCGCGCGGGCGGCGGCTCCAAGGGCCAGCATGCCCGGACGGGGCCCCGGTCAGACCTCGACCGGGGCCCGTACCTCCGTCGGCGCAGCCGTACGGCGCGCGCGTGCCCCACTCGGCGCAGCGGCGTCACGCGTACGTGCCCCGCCGGCGGCCGGCCGGGCCACGCGCGCGTGCCCCGTTCAGCGCAGCCGCGCCGCCGTGATCCGGGGGAAGTGGACGAGCAGGTCGTACGCCGTGGACAGGCGCACCTGCGCCTCCGTGCCCACCCAGGGGTACGCCGTCCCGATGACCCGGCTCGTCCGGTGCGTGCCGAGCCAGTCGCGCGCCGCCGGCGTCGTGTGCCGCAGGTCCAGGTAGAAGGCGCCGGGCGAGACCCGATCCAGGGTGTGGGCGCTGCTGTCGGGGCCGAGCGGTCCGACGGTGAAGGCCCGGAGCGGCTCGCCGGGGGCCTCGGTGTCGTGCGCGTTGAAGGAGCCCTGTCCGAAGGAGGCGCCGACGCTCACGTAGTCCCGGCCGAGGGCGTCGCGGAGGAAGGCGCCCTGGAGCCGTGGGTACTGCTCGGGCTTCGTGGTCTCGTAGCCGACGTGCCCGTTGTGCGCGGAGAGCACGATCCGGTCCCCGGTCCGCCGCTGCCACCACACGGTGTTCTCGGCCATGACCCGGTCGCGGTAGAGCATCGCCGCGGCGGCTCCGGCGTCCGTGAACAGGTCGTGGGCGAACTCGGTGCCGACCTGGGCGACGGCCCGCGCGTGCTGCACCGCCCACTCCGCCGCCTCACGCGCGCGTGCGCCCTTCCCGGGCCGCTGCCGCTCCAGGAGGGCGAGAGCGGCGTTCACATCGGCGGCCATCCGCTGCCGTTCGGGGCGCGGCCTGGTCATGTACCCCTTCATCCACGCCTCGACCTCGCCCGTGGGGCGCGAGGTCCGGTACAGCTCCTGGAAGCGGGGGAGGAGCGCGGGGTGGGTGCGGGCCACGTAGGAGGTCACCTCGTCGAAGAGGTTCGATCCCGCGTAGCCGAGGTCGTTGCCCATGAAGCGGACCTGGTGGTCGGGGTGGAGCTGGTTGTGCCGCCGCATCCAGCGGAAGAGGTCGAGGTACTCCTCGGTGTTCCAGAGCCGGTAGGACTCCTGGAACTCGTCCCGCATGATCGCCCGGATGTCGCCGCGGCCGGTGCGCACCCACTCGTCGACGAGCAGCCCGGTGGACCAGTTGGCCTCCAGGGCGAAGGTGGTGAAGCCCTTGCGCTCCACGAGGTGTTCGAAGATCCGGTGCTTGGTGGTGAAGAACTCCGCAGAGCTGTGGGTGGCCTCGCCGATGCCGACGACCTTGGCCGAGCCGATCATCCGGTCGAGCGGGCGCAGATCGGTCAACGGCTGTGCGGTGCGGGCGAGTTCGCGCGCGGGATCGGGAGCGGTCGGGGTGCCGGCCGCCCCGGCGGCGGGCGCCAGGGCGCCGAGGCACGCGGCGACGAGCAGCCCGACGAGGGGCAGACGGCGCCGTAAGGAGGGCGAGGAGGGCAAGGAAGGAGTGGCGAGGTTCATGGGGCAAGCGTGGTCGGCCGGACATCCTCGGGAACATCCGGCCTTCACCCCGGTGGAGCGGGGGGACAACCCCCGTCAGCGGTACAGCAGATACTCCTTCCGCACCGCCCGGAAGGACGCCAGGTCCGCCTGCCACGCCCCGACGACCTCGTCCACCCCCGCGCCCGCGTCGATCAGCGTCCGCACCCGGGTCGAACCGGTCAGCTTGTCGATCCAGTTGTCCGCCCGCCACGCGAAGCCGGACCAGGAGCTGCGGGCGGTGACCAGGAGCCCGATCCCGGCCCGCACCGGATCGAAGGACTCCCGGTCGTGGACGTGCAGCTGCACCCCGCCCACGGTCTTCCCCTGGAACTTGGAGAAGGTCGGCGCGAAGTACGCCTCGCGGAACCGGACCCCGGGCAGCGCGAGCGCGTTCGCCGCCTCCGCCCACCGCCGGTCGATCCCCTCGGCGCCGAGGAGCTCGAAGGGGCGGGTGGTGCCCCGCCCCTCGGAGAGGTTCGTCCCCTCGAAGAGACAGGTCCCGGAGTAGACGAGCGCGGTGTCCGGGGTCGGCATGTTGGGGCTGGGCGGCACCCAGGGCAGGCCGGTCGCGTCGAAGAAGTCGGTGCGCCGCCAGCCCGTCATCCGTACGGTCTCCAGGGCGACCGGCGACGCCAGGAACTCGCCGTTGAAGAGACGGGCCAGTTCGGCCACCGTCATGCCGTGCGCCTGGGCGATCGGCTCGCGTCCGACGAAGGTGGCGAACGCCCGGTCCAGGACGGGGCCGAGCGCCGCCCGGCCGGTCACCGGGTTCGGCCGGTCCAGGACCACGAACCGCTTCCCGGCGAGGGCGGCGGCCGCCATGCAGTCGTACAGCGTCCAGATGTAGGTGTAGAAGCGGGCACCGGCGTCCTGGATGTCGAAGACGACCGTGTCCACACCGGACGCGGTGAAGACGTCCGCGAGCGGCTGCCCGCTCTTCAGGTACGTGTCGTAGACGGGCAGCCCGGTCGCCGGGTCGTCGTACCGCCCCTCGGAGCCGCCCGCCTGCGCGGTGCCCCGGAAGCCGTGCTCGGGGCCGAAGACGGCGACCAGGTCCACCCGTTCGTCGGCGTGCATCACGTCCACGACGTGCCGGGCGTCCCGGGTGATGCCGGTCGGATTGGTGACGATGCCCACCCGCTCGCCGGCGAGCAGGGCGTACCCGTCGTCGGCGAGCCGCTCGAAGCCGGTCCGCACGCGCCCGTGCCCCTGCGGCTGTCCCGCCGCGACGGTGGGCGCGGTGGCCGCCACTGCCCCGAGGGCGCCCCCGGCGGCCAGCAGACTCCGTCGCGACAGGCCCATGCGAAACCTCCTCGATCGCCGTCCCCGGCCGGGGCACGTGACATGGGCACGCACGCTAGCGGTCCTGACCGCCCACGGGAACGAGGCATGCGGCCGACACCCTTCCGTCTTTCCATACCGACTGGTTAGTCTGTCCGCGTCGTCACGGGTCGTCACAGGTCGCCGCGGGTCGTCGAGGCGTCATACGGAGAGGTGGGTCCATGAGCGAGGGCACGAACCAGGTCCAGGGCGCCGGAGTCGTCGTCACGGGAGCGGGCGGAGGCATCGGTGCCGCCCTCGCGCGCCGGTTCGTCGCCGAAGGGGCCCGGGTCGTCGTCAACGACCTCGACCCCGTCCGTACCAAGGCCGTCGCCGAGGAGATCGGTGCCCTCGCCGTCCCCGGAGACGCCTCCGCCGTCGTCGACGAGGCCCGCGAGGCCCTCGGTGGCACCGTCGACATCTGGTGCGCCAACGCCGGACTCTCCTCGCCCGGCGACGCCTTCGCCGACGAGGACGTCTGGGCCGCCGCCTGGGACGTCAACGTCATGGCCCACGTCCGCGCGGCCCGCGCCCTGCTCCCCGACTGGCTGGAGCGCGGCAGCGGCCGGTTCGTGTCCACGGTCTCCGCCGCCGGACTGCTCACCATGATCGGCGCGGCGCCGTACAGCGTCTCCAAGCACGGCGCGTACGCCTTCGCCGAATGGCTCTCCCTCACCTACCGGCACCGCGGCCTCGCCGTCCACGCCATCTGCCCGCAAGGTGTCCGTACGGACATGCTCACGGCCGCCGGAACGGCCGGCGACCTCGTCCTGGCCCCCACCGCCATCGAGCCCGAGGACGTCGCCGACGCCCTCCTCGACGCCATCGCCGCCGACCGCTTCCTCGTGCTCCCGCACCCCGAGGTGGCCGGCTACTACCGGAACCGGGCCGCCGACCCCGAGCGCTGGCTCGGCACCATGAACCACGTCCAGCAGACCTGGGAGACGGGCACCCGTTAGCAAACGCCCCGGCGGATGCGAAGATCTACCGGCGGGAACGCGTTCCCTTGACCGAAAACAATCACCGAGCACCATCACCGAGAACGACCACCGAGAACGACCATCGAGAACGACCGGAAGGCGGCGGAGCATGGCCAGGACGACGGACGGGGGCGGCACACCCGTCCCCCAGAGGCTCCTCGCCGCCGCCACCCGGCTCTTCGCCGAGCAGGGGTACGACCGCACCTCCGTCCAGGAGATCGTCGAGGCGGCCGGGGTCACCAAGGGTGCGCTCTACCACTACTTCGGTTCCAAGGAGGACCTCCTCCAGGAGGTCTACTCCCGCGTCCTCCGCCTCCAGCAGGAGCGCCTCGACGCCTTCGCGGACGCCGACGCGCCCATCGAGGACCGGCTGCGCGAAGCCGCCGCCGACGTCGTCGTCACCACCATCGA
This sequence comes from Streptomyces sp. NBC_00250, assembly GCF_036192275.1. NCBI lineage: Bacteria > Bacillati > Actinomycetota > Actinomycetes > Kitasatosporales > Streptomycetaceae > Streptomyces > Streptomyces sp. NBC_00250. Next base: position 7,164,549 of record NZ_CP108088.1, read on the forward strand.
GAACCTCGACGACGCCGCCATCTTCTTCCGCTCCATGCACCACCTCAGCCCGGAGAAGAACAAGCAGGTCCGGTCGGAGCGGCGGCACTACCACGAGCGGTTCCGCGCCCTGATCGAGGAGGGGCAGCGGTCCGGGGTGTTCTCCTCGGCCACCCCCGCCGACCTGGTCGTCGACTACCACTTCGGTTCGGTGCACCACCTCTCCACCTGGTACCGCCCGGACGGCCCCCTCACCCCCCAGCAGGTCGCCGGCCACCTCGCCGACCTGCTGCTGCGGGCACTGCGGCCCTGAGGCCTTCGGGCCCCCGGGACTTCGGGGTATAACTGGCCCCGTGAGCGGGGTGGTCGGGGTGCGCGGAGCGGACGGAACGGCCGGGGCGGGCGGCGAGAACCCGGCAGACGGCGGGGCGGTCGGGATCCACCGCAGGCTCGTCGTCGTCGGCACCTCGAAATACCGACACGAGCCCGAACTTCCCTTGGTTCCAGAGGAATTGAGCGTCGCCGTCCACGTATTCGGCGGCCTCGGACACCACATCGAGGAGCGTGTCACCGACGCCGACCTCGCCACCACCCGGGACCGGCTCGCCGAATGGGCCTACCGAACCGACGGCACCGGCACCTCCGTCGTCCTGTACTGGACGGGGCACGGCATCGGCACCGCCGACCGTCACTACCTGCTCTGCGCCGACAGCCACCACGACCGGCTCGTCGGCACGGCACTCGCCGCCGAGGACCTCACCCGCATCGTCCTGGACTCCGGCGCCGAACGGGTCCTGCTCGTCGTCGACACCTGCGACGCGGGACAGGGCGGCACCGACGCGGCCGCCGTCGCCGAACAGCTGCACGCCGCACTCAAGCGAGGCGCCGTCGAACGCCTGGGCGGCCGCCCGGGCTCCGACGGCCGTCGACTCACCGACTTCGCGGCGATCGCCGTCGCCCGAGCCGGGGAACCCGCCTCCTCGATGGTCTTCGCCTCCGCCCTCGAAACGGCCCTCGCCCGGCTCGCCGTCTCCCAGAAGCAGGAGTACCTCTCGGTGAGCCAGGTCGTGGATACCGTCAACCAGATCTTCGAGGAGGCCCGGATCCGCCAGAGGGCCCGTGGCACCGTCGAGAGCGAGAGCCACTCCTTCTTCCGCTTCGAGAACACCGGCTACCGCCCCGAGGCCCGGTACGACGAGGGCGACGTCGCCGAACTGGCCGCCCGATTCGCCGCCACGGGCGACGGCGCCGAGGCGCAGCGCAGGCGCGCCGACCTGGAGACCCACTTCGCCCCGCGCGGCCAGGGCTTCGAACACACCGCGCCCGGACGGCACGCCTCCTACTTCATCGGCCGGACCGAAGAAATCGATCGCATCAGCGGCTGGCTGGCCCACGGCGACGCCAAGTGGCGCCGGGGCCTGATCATCACCGGAGGCCCCGGCGTCGGCAAGTCGGCCCTCCTCGGCAAGCTGCTGCTGCGCTCCGGTGGCCGTACGGCGAACGCCCCCGCCCCCACCGCCATCCACGCCCGGCACCGCTACCTCGAAGACCTCGTGGCCGCGGTCGCCGACGCCGCGGGGATCACCGCCGCCACTCCGCAGGCACTCCTCGGCTCCCTCGCGACCCGCAGGGCCCCGCTCCACCTGATCGTCGACGCCCTCGACGAGGCCGGCGAGGCCCATGACGACGACACCGAGGCCCGGCGGATCGCACAGGACCTGCTGAGCCCCTTGCTCCGGATTCCCTGCGTACGGCTCCTCGTCGGCATGCGCCCCCATGTCGTGGACGCGTTCGAGGGCGACGACCCGGCGGTCCTGGACCTCGACACCACCCGGGAGCGCAGCGCCCGGGACGTCGCCGACTACGCCTGCCGCCTGCTCCAGGCCCCCGACGGCCCCGCCAGCAAGGGACCGTACGACGACGCCACCGCCAGGACGGTCGCCGAGGAGATCGCCGCCCGCGTCCACGGCGGCTTCCTCTCCGCCCGCATCGCCGCCCGCTACCTGGGCCGCGCGGCCCGCGCCATCGACACGACCGCCCCCGACTGGCGCACCCGCGTACCGGAGGTCGGCGAAAGCCCCGGCGACACCTTCCTCCGGGTCCTCCGCCACCAGTTGGGCCCGGACGCCGAACGAGGCTTCGCCCTCCTGGGGGCCCTCGCCCTGTCCGAAGGCGCCGGCCTGCCCCCGGACCAGGTCTGGCGCGCGGTCGCCGCGGCCTGCCACCCCGAACCCGGCACGGCCTTCGCCTGGGAGGACCTGGCCTGGCTGCTCGACACGGCGGGCGAGTACCTCGTCGAGGACCTGGACTCCGACGGCCGCTCCGTCTACCGCCTCTACCACCAGGCGTACGCGGACGCGTTGCGCGGCACGTTCGACTCCGGTGTCCGGCAGCGGGTCGCCGACCACCTCGCCACCGTCGTCCCCGACGGCCCGCGCGGCCCGCGTTGGGGCGAGGCGCCCCCCTACCTCCGGCGCCACCTGGCCGAGCACGCCGAAGGCACAGCTCTGCTCGACACCCTCGCCCTGGACCCGGAGTACCTGCTCACCGCCGACCTGCCCGCCCTCCAGCGCGTCCTCAACCGGGCCGCCACGGGCCCCGCGCCGACCACCGCCCGAACGGTCGCGCACTGCGCCGCCGTTCTGCACAGCGACACCGACCCCGGCGTCCGCGCCGCCCATCTGCGCCTCTCCGCCTTCCAGTCGGGCGCGGGCGAGCTCGCCGCCGCCGTGCGGGACCGCTACCCGGAGCTTCCCTGGGACACCGAGTGGGCGGACGTGGAGCCGGTGTCGTACGCGACCGTGGGCACCTTCCCGCACCCCGTCACCGAGGCCGTCGTCGTCCCGGTGCACGGCGGGCCCACGCTCGTCGGCGTCGGAAAGGACGGCCTCGTCCGGGCCTGGGACGTCGAGGGCGGCGGCTTCCGCGCCGAGTTCCCCGCCGGGTTCGGTTCGGTCGACACGGTGCGGGGCCACCGGTCCCGGCCGTGGGTCGCGCTCGGGACCGCCGAGAGCGTCCTCGTGTGCGACGTGGAGAGCGGCGACGTGATCGGCGCCGCGGCGAGGGGCGACGCGGCCGACTGGGCGTTGGCGGACCATGCCGGAGCGTGCGTGCTCGCCGTGCTCGACCGGAGCGGCGGGGTCACCCTGCATCACGTGACGTCCGACCGGGCCCCGCTCGTCCTGCCGGGCGGGCGCGTCCTGCGCGGCGAACGTCTCGCCGTGGCGGAGCGGAACGACGGCGGCCTGCTGGTGGCGGTGGTCCTGGGGCGCGGGCGACGGTGGCGGGCCCGCCTGAACGCGTGGGACGTCTCCCCGGACGACGCCGTGGAATCGGGCTTCGCGGCGCGCCGCGTGCTCCGCCGACGTCTGAGGACGAGGGGTGCGACCGCCCTGGAGGTGTACGGCTCCGTCGTCGCGGTCGGCGGCCCCTCGCCCCGTGGCGAGGACGGGCACACGGTGAGGACGACCGAAGCGAACGGGCTCCGCGTCGTGGAGTGGGTGGGCTTCGGCGCCGCTCCCGTGCTGCTTCTCGGGCCGCCGGACGAGTCGGGCGGCGATCCGCTCTGCCACCAGGCGACCGCGTCTTCCGTGAAGACCTGGGACGCGCAGGGCACGGGGGTGGGCAGCACGAGGACGGACGACCCCGTCCGCCTGCTGCTGGCGGTGCGTCAGGGCTCCGACGGCCATGCGCCGTTGCTCGTCTCCCTCGGGCACGAGGCCCTGACGGCCAAGGTGTGGCCCCCGGCCTCCTCCGGTGAGCCCGACGATGCCCCGGGCAGTCGGGTGCTGTCCCTCTGGACCGGCCTCGCGGACCGGAAGCCGGTCGTGATCACCCGCACGGCCACGGGCCTGCGGATGCGGGACGGGGTGAGCGGCGAGTCGTTGGCGGAGGAGGACGACCCCGACGCCCTGTGGGAGGTCTCCGCGCATCCCGGGATGCCCGTGCTGCGGTGGAGGGTTCCGGCCGCCGCGCGGGAGGACGTGGAGGTGTGGCGACCCGGGAGCAGGCCGAGGGGGAAGCGGAGCGTCACCGTACGGAGCCCCCGTGACTGGGTCGTCGGCCTTCCCGGAAAGGCACGTCGTGCCGCCGTGCTCCGTGATCACGGGCGCGGCGGAAGCCGTTTCGCCCTGGACGGGGGCGGCGAGTCCGGAGCCGGCCCGACGCACACCGACTTCTCCAGGCGGAGCCCGGTCAAGGCGGTCCCGGTGGGGCGGGGAGTCGTCGTCGCGTTCACCGGGACGCACGCGGTCACCAAGTCCAGCATCGTCCTGGAACCCGGTCCCGAAGGGGAACTCGTCTCAAGCAGCGAGGACTTCACCACCACGGGAAACGGTCTGGTGGCTCTCTCCCTGCCCGGGAGCATCTCGTACGAGGAACAGCTGGGTGTCAGGCGCACATACGGCGCGAGCGAGGCGACCTTCGACCCCGTCCCCTTCGAGCTCGGCCTCTGGCCCGGCGGCCCGGCACTCGGCGTCCTCGCCGACGCCGTCCTCACCGTACGAACCCGGGAAGGCGGCGAGGGCGTCACGTTCGGTGCGGAACGTGCCGTGAAGCGCCCCGACACAGCCCCGATCAGCGCCTTCCGGCTGCAGACCCGGCAGGACAGACCCACCGTCCTGACGGCCACCGCCGACGGCACGCTGACCCTGTTCACGGCCGACACCACCGAGGTGCTGCTCCGCATCCGGCTCGGCTGCGAGGTGCACGACATCGAGTGGGTCGACGACACGCACCTGGCGGTCCTGACGGCGACGGGCCCCCTCGTCCTCCGGCTCGGCTGAGGGCACCCGCCGCCGTACCCGCGCTACAGGTACTTCTTCAGCTCCCGCCGCGCCAGCGACCGCTGGTGCACCTCGTCCGGCCCGTCCGCGAGCTTCAGCGTCCGCGCCGCCGCCCACAGTTCGGCCAGCGGGAAGTCCTGCGACACCCCGCCCGCCCCGTGCGCCTGCACGGCCTTGTCGATGATGTCGACGACCGCGCGCGGGGTCGCGATCTTGATGGCCTGGATCTCGGTGTGCGCGCCCCGGTTGCCGACGGTGTCCATGAGCCAGGCCGTCTTGAGGACGAGGAGCCGCAGCTGCTCGATCTGCACCCGGGCGTCCGCGATCCAGTTCTGCACGACGCCCTGCTGGGCGAGCGTCTTGCCGAAGGCGGTACGGGAGACCGCGCGGCGGCACATCAGCTCGACGGCCCGCTCGGCCATGCCGATGAGCCGCATGCAGTGGTGGATGCGGCCGGGGCCGAGCCGTGCCTGCGCGATGGCGAAGCCGCCGCCCTCCTCGCCGATGAGGTGCGCGGCGGGGACGCGGACGTCGTCGAAGACCACCTCGGCGTGGCCGCCGTGGGAGTGGTCCTCGTACCCGTAGACCTGCATCGCCCGCCGCACCTCGACGCCGGGGGTGTCGCGCGGCACGAGGATCATCGACTGCTGGCGGCGCGGGTCGGCCCCGTCGGGGTCGGTCTTGCCCATCACGATGAAGATCTTGCAGTCGGGGTTCATGGCCCCGGAGATGTACCACTTGCGTCCGGTGACGACGTACGTGTCGCCGTCCCGCTGGATCCGGGTCTCGATGTTCGTCGCGTCGGAGGAGGCGACCTCGGGCTCGGTCATCGCGAACGCCGAGCGGATCTCGCCCGCGAGGAGCGGCTCCAGCCACTGCTTCTTCTGCGCCTCGTCGCCGAACTGCGCGAGCAGCTCCATGTTCCCGGTGTCCGGGGCGGCGCAGTTGAGGGCGGTCGGGGCCAGGTGCGGGCTGCGGCCGGTGATCTCGGCGAGCGGCGCGTACTGGAGGTTGGTCAGCCCGGCACCGTACTCCGCGTCCGGGAGGAAGAGGTTCCACAGGCCCTGCCGCTTGGCCTCGGCCTTCAGTTCCTCGACGACCGCCGGGGTGTCCCACGGGGAGGCGAGCAGAGCGCGCTGCTCCTCGGCGGTCCGCTCGGCCGGGTAGACGTGCTCGTCCATGAAGGCGAGGAGCTTCGCGCGGAGTTCCTCGGTGCGTGCGTCGTAGGCGAAGTCCATGGTGGTTCAGCCCTCCTGAAGGGTGGTCAGGCCGTGCTCGATGAAGACGGGGACGAGCTCGCCGATGCGGTCGAAGCCCGCGCCGACCGTCTGTCCGAGGGTCCAGCGGTAGTGGATGCCCTCCAGGATCACGGCGAGCTTGAACCAGGCGAAGGCGGTGTACCAGGCGAGGCCGGAGGTGTCGCGGCCCGAGCGGGCGGCGTAGCGCTCGACCAGTTCGGCGGCGGTGGGGTGACCGGGGGCCGTGGCGGTGGTGGAGATGGGGGAGCCCGGCAGGTCGAGCGGCGTGCTGTACATGACGAGCAGGCCGAGGTCGGTCAGCGGGTCGCCGAGGGTGGACATCTCCCAGTCGAGGACGGCCCTGATGCGGTCGTCGCCGTCGATGAGGACGTTGTCGAGCCGGTAGTCGCCGTGGATCACGGTGGGCGTCGGCGATTCGGGCAGCGCGCGGCCGAGGGCGGCGTGCAGCTCGTCGATCCCGGGCAGTTCACGGCCGCGCGAGGCGTCGAGCTGCTTGCCCCAGCGGCGCAGCTGCCGGTCGAGGAAGCCCTCGGGGCGCCCGAAGTCGCCGAGCCCGACGGCGGCCGGGTCCACGGCGTGCAGGTCGACGAGGGTGTCGACGAGGCCGAGGACGGCGGCGCGGGTGCGGTCGGGGCCGAGCGCGGCGAGTTCTCCGGCCGAGCGGTACGGCGTCCCGTCGACGAACTCCATGACGTAGAAGGGCGCTCCGAGCACGGAGTCGTCCTCGCAGAGCAGCAGCGTCTCCGGCACGGGCACGTCGGTGGTGTGCAGGGCGCTGATGACGCGGTGCTCACGCCGCATGTCGTGGGCGGTGGCGAGGACGTGGCCGAGCGGCGGCCTGCGGACGACCCAGCGGCCGGTGCCGTCGGTCACGACGTACGTCAGGTTCGACCGGCCGCCTTCGATCAGCCGGGCTTCGAGGGGGCCGGACACCAGGCCGGGGCGCTCGCGGTCGAGGAAGCGGCGCAGCTGCTCGGGGTCGAGACCTGGCGGCGGGGCGGAACTCATACGTGCGTACCTCCGGATCGGCTTCGGTCGGCGTTCATGATGACCGACCAGTCGGTATGTCGTCCAGAGGGGAGTCGTGAAACGGTCCTACGCCCTCTGGTCATCGATCCCATCCATGAATAGGGTTCACATATGGATGCGAAGCTGATCGTCGACGAAGTCCGGCTGACCCCGATCCTCATCTCCGACCCGCCTCTCCTCAACGTCCAGGGGGTTCACCAGCCGTACACGCCCCGACTCGTGGTCGAGGTGATCACCAGGGGAGGGGTGAGCGGCCTGGGGGAGACGTACGGCGACGGCGTCTACCTGGACCTGGCGCGCCCCCTTGCCGAGGCGCTCCGGGGGCGCTCGGTCACGGACGTGAACGACCTCTTCGCGCTCGCGGAAGCCGCCGATCCGGCCACTGGCTCGACCACCGATCCGACCACCGGGCCGGCGCCCGATCCGACCACCGGCTCGGGCGAGGCGAGCGGCGTCGACGCCGGCGGCCTGCGCGGAGTCCGTACCGCCGACAAGCTCCGACTCTCGGTCGTCTCCGCCTTCGAGACCGCCTGCCTGGACGCCCTCGGCAAAACGCTCGGCCTGCCCGTCCACGCCCTCCTCGGCGGCAAGGTCCGCGACACCGTCGAGTACAGCGCCTACCTCTTCTACCGCTGGGCCACCCACCCGGCCGCGGGCCCCGTCGACGACTGGGGCGCGGCCCTCGACCCCGCGGGCATCGTCGCCCAGGCCCGCCGCTTCGACCGCGCGTACGGCTTCCGGTCCTTCAAGCTCAAGGGCGGGGTGTTCCCGCCGGAGCAGGAGATCGCGGCGATCCGCGCGCTCGCCGAGGCGTTCCCCGGCCGCCCGCTCCGCCTCGACCCCAACGGCGCCTGGTCCGTGGAGACCTCCCTCGCCGTCGCGCGCGAACTCAAGGACGTGCTGGAGTACCTGGAGGACCCGGCCGGCGGCATCGACGCGATGGCCGAGATCGCCGCCGGCACCGAGGTTCCGCTCGCCACCAACATGTGCGTGACGACGTTCGAGGAGGTCCCGGAGGCCTTCGCGAAGGGGGCGGTACGGATCGTCCTCTGCGACCACCACTACTGGGGCGGCCTCGGGCGCACCCGCGAACTCGCCGCGCTCTGCCGGACGTACGGCGTCGGGCTCTCCATGCACTCCAACACCCACCTGGGCATCAGCCTCGCCGCCATGACCCAGGTCGCCGCCACCCTGCCCGAGCTCCACCACGCCTGCGACACCCACTACCCGTGGCAGACCGAGGACGTCGTCACCACCCGCCCCGTCTTCCGGGACGGGCGGCTGACCGTCTCCGACGCGCCCGGCCTCGGCGTCGCACTCGACCGGGCCGCGCTCGACGCCCTGCACCGCCGCTGGCTCGACGACGACGGCAGCCTGCGGGACCGCGACGACGCGGCGGCGATGCGCGTGGCGAACCCGAACTGGCACACGCCGAAGGTCCCGCGCTGGTAGCCGCGCGGGGCCCCGCCGCACGAGGCCCGCACTCGCAAGGTCCCGCCGTGCGAGGCCCGCCCGCACGCGGTCCGCACCACCACCGCCCCGCCGCCCGCCCAAGGGCTACGCGTGGCAGGCCACCGGCACCCCGCCGTTCATCGCCGCCATGTCGCCGAAGACCGTGACGGGGTCGAGCGGCGACGCCTCCGGCAGGCCCTCCAGCTCCCCGTACGCCCGGTGCAGGTTGGCCACCAGGCGCTCGCTCTCCCGCCACGCGGCGAACTCGCCGAGCTCCGCCCGCCGCGCCGTCTCCAGCGGCGTCGCGCCCTTCGCGTACCCCTCCGCGGCCAGCTCGCGCACCCAGAGCAGATACCGCTCGGTCGCGTCGTACGCCGACGGGTCGGTCACCCGGCCGTGCCCCGGCACCACCGTCGGCGCGTCGAGCGAGCGCAGCAGGTCGAGCGCCCGCAGCGACCCGGCCAGCGAACCCATCGGCAGGAAGGGCGTCCCGCCGTGGAAGACCAGGTCACCGGTGAAGACGACGCCGTGCTCCGGAAGGTGCACGATCGAGTCGCCGGTGGTGTGCGCGGGCCCCGGGTGGATCACCCGTACCTCGGTGTCCCCGACGTACAGGGTCAGGCGCTCGCGGTACGTCACGGACGGCGGCAGGATGTCGACCTTCCCGAAGTCGGTCTGCGGCCACAGCAGATGGAGCTGATGTCCGGCCGCCAGCTGCTCGCTCCGGCAGTTCTCGTGGCCGACGATCCGCGCCTCCGGCAGGAAGACCCCGTTGCCGTAGGTGTGGTCGCCGTGGTGATGGGTGGAGACGATCGTCCCCGGCAGCGGGAGGCCCTCCGCGAGGACCGCCTCCCGCAGCAGCCGGGCCCGGCGCTCGGTGGCGGCGGTGTCGACGAGCAGTGATGTGCGCGCGTCGCCGAGGAAGCCGGCGTTGTTCAGGCACCAGCCGCCGTCGGGCTGGACGAAGGCGTGGACGTTCGGCGCGAGCGCGACGACATAGGGATCGGTGGCAGACAAGGGATTCCCCCGGGTGAGAGCCCAACTGGACAGGGGAAGAGTGCCAGTTGGCAGGGACCGGGGGAAAGGCGACTGCACGGGCGTTCGACCGCTGACCCGCACGCACCTCCCCGGCTTGCGGGCGGACACCGCTGCACCGAGGGTCGGGGTATGAAGGCGATCAGCTACAGCCGGTACGGCGGCCCCGAGGTCCTGGAGTACGGCGAGCTGCCCGACCCCAAGATCGGACCCGACGCGGTGCTGCTCAAGGTGCGGGCCGCCGCGGTCAACCCGGTCGACTGGAAGTGCCAGGCCGGGTACCTCGACGGAATGATGGACGCGGTGTTCCCCGTCATCCCCGGCTGGGACGTCTCCGGTGTCGTCGTGCGGCCCGGCGTCTCCGTCACCGAGTTCGCCGAGGGCGACGAGGTCATGGGCTACGTCCGCGAGGACTTCCTCTCCCGGGGCACCTTCGCCGAGTACGTCGCCGCCCCCGTCCGCACCCTCGCCCGCAAGCCGCGCTCCGTCGGCTTCGAGGAGTCTGCCGCGCTGCCGCTCGTCGGCCTCACCGCCTACCAGGTGCTCCACCAGGCCCTCGCGGTCCGCCCCGGCGACACCGTCCTGGTGCACGCGGCGGCCGGCGGGGTCGGCTCCATGGGCGTGCAGATCGCCCGCCACCTGGGCTGCCGGGTCATCGGTGCCGCCCGGGACGCCGGCCTCGAACGCGTCGCCGAGCTGGGCGCCGAACCGGTCGGCTACGACGAGGCGACCTTCGCCGACCAGGTCCGGGCCCTCGCCCCGCTGGGCGTGGACGCCGTCCTCGACACCATCGGGGGACCGTTCCTGCGGATCTCCGCCGGGCTGCTCGCCCCCCAGGGCCGGCTCGCCTCGATCGCCGACGGCGAGGTCCTCGCGCTCGGCGGCCGCTACTTCTGGGTCCGCCCCGATCCGGTCGACCTCGCGGCCCTCGCGGACCTGGTCGACGAGGGCGTTCTCACCGTACGGGTGGCCAGGGCGTTCCCGCTGGAACAGGCGGCGGACGCCCAGCGTGCCAACGCCGCGGGCGGTCTGAACGGCAAGGTCGTCGTCACCGTCCCCTGAAGCGCGCCCCGCAACGCCCGGGGCCGGTCACCAGATCATCGCCGCCCCGAAGACGGCCAGCGCGATCGTGCAGAAGGCCGCGAGCAGCGCGCCCCGGTGGGAGAGGGGCTGCGGCCTGGCCGGGCTCAGGGAGCGGATCCGGCGGTGCGCGACGGCGAGGAAGCCGATCCACACGAGCGCCGACAGCGCGAGCCCGGTGAGCCTGACGGCGGTGATCTCGTCGCTCACGGCCAGTTTGACGGCGAGCACCGCCACCACCGTGCACGACAGGGTCGTCCGCCGCCACGCGAGCCGCGTCCGCTCCGGCTGGAGCCCGGGATCACGCGCGTCGATCCCGGAGGCGGCCTCGGTCACCGCCCCGCCCAGCCGAAGAGCACGACCACCACCATGGCGACGGCCACCACCGCCACCACCAGGCTCAGCACCGCGGGGAACCGGGATCCCGGCAGGTCCTCGCCGCGCCGCATCGCCCGCTCGCAGCGCACCCAGTGGTTCACCGCCCGCAGCGCGCACAGCACCCCGGCCGCGAGCAGCGCGAGCGCGAGCCCGACCCGGACTCCCCAGCGCAGGTCCGGCAGGAACTGGTCGACGGCGAAGCCCCCGCCGACCAGGGCGAGCGCGGTCCGGATCCAGGCGAGGAAGGTCCGCTCGTTGGCGAGGGAGAAACGGTAGTCGGGGGTCTCTCCCTCGTCGCGGATCCGCTGCGGTGCGAACCACAGCCGCAGGCTCTGTACGAAATCGCTCACATGCGCACCCTAGCGTTCGGGTGATCGGCCCGCCCGGTCCCCGTCGCCCGCGGCCCCGTCCGCCCGCAGCAGCTCGTACGCGGCGAGCCCGTCCGGCACCCACTCCCAGTCGCCGAGCCGCGCGGCCAGCTCCTCCTCGGTGAGGAAGGCATGCCAGGCGACCTCCTCCACCTGCGGGTTGACCGGCAGCTCGCACCGCACCTCGTAGACCGCCGACCACCACTTGCCGGCCACGCCCGCGGAGTCGTACAAGAACGTCATGACGGGCTCGGGCCGGGGCAGCCCCCGCACCCCGAGCTCCTCCTCGGCCTCGCGCAGGGCGGCCTCGTCGTAGGACTCGCCCGCGCCCACGACCCCGCCGACGAACATGTCGTACAGGGACGGGAAGACCAGTTTGGTCGGCGTCCTGCGGTGGACGAAGATCCGGCCCTCGGCGTCCCGGACCCGGATGAAGACGCAGCGGTGGATGAGGCCCCGCGCGTACACCTCACCGCGCGGGGCCTGCCCGATCACCCGGTCGTGCTCGTCGACGACATCGAGAATCTCTTCAGCGGAACTCATCCCGCCATCCAAGCAGGACCGGCCGACGGGGGAGCGGGCTCACTGCCCCATGACGTACTTGACCGTCGGCCCGGTGGTCCAGCCGCCGTCGACCGCCAGCTCGGCGCCCGTCACGTACGAGGCCGCGTCCGACAGCAGGAAGACGACCGCGCCGGCGATCTCGTCGGCCTCGCCGACCCGGCCCATCGGCGTGTTCGGGTACTTGCCCTCGCCGCGCTCGATGCCGACGGAGGCCGTCATCGGGGTGTACGTCATGCCCGGGTGGACGGAGTTGACGCGGATCCTCGACGTGCCGAGTTCCACCGCGCCGATCTTCGTCAGACCGCGCACGCCCCACTTGGAGGCGCCGTACCCGGCGGTCAGTGCCAGGCCCATCAGGCCCGCCGCCGAGGAGATGTTGACGATGGAGCCGCCGCCGGCCTCCCTCATCGCCGGTATCGCGGCCTTCATGCCGATGAAGACACCGGTCAGATTGATGTCGAGGACCTTGCGGAAGTGCTCGACGGACTCCGTCTCCAGGAAGGCGCCGGTGGAGATGCCCGCGTTGTTCACCAGGCCGTGCAGCCCGCCGAACTCCGCCACGGCGTACGCGACGGCCGCCGCCCACTCCTCCTCGGAGGTCACGTCGTGGTGGAAGTAGCGCGCCCGCTCGCCGAGCGCCTCGGCGGTCGCCCTGCCCTCCTCGTCGAGGACGTCGGTGACGACGACGTTCGCGCCGGCCGCCACCGCCTGCCGGGCCGCCTCGGCGCCGAGCCCGCGCGCGCCGCCGGTGATGAGGACGGTCCTGCCGGTGAGGTCGTTCATGAAAGGTCCCTTCGGGTTCTTCAGACGCTCCGGGGCTGTGCGGCCCGGAGAAGCGCGGTGGTCGTCTCGACCAGATCGGCGAGGAAGAGCGCCTCACCGGTGAGGGGTTCGGTGCCGTCGAGGTACTGCCGGGCCCGGTCCGCCATCGCCGCACCCACCACGGTCAGCGCCAGGTCGAGGCGCTCCAGGAGCAGGGGCTCGGGCAGCCCGTCGGCGGCCAGCCGGTCGGCGATCCGCTCGATCAGGCGCCAGTAACCGGTGCCGGCGAGCGTGGGATGGGGGGTGCGGGTGCGCACACCGCTCTCATGGCTGAGCTGAGCGGAGATCCGCAGGCAGCGGCGGCCCCGGTCGGTGCGCAGTTCGCTCGCCTCGGCCGTGACGAGGGCCGCGATCAGCGCGTGGAGCTCGTCGGGCGCGGCCGCGAGCAGCGGGGCGAGGACGTCCTCTGTACGGGCCTGGCGGCCGGCCATGACCGCGTCGAGCAACCCGGCGCGCGAGCCGAAGTGGTACTGCACGGCGGAGGGATTGGCCTGGCCGGCACGGGCCACGACATCCCGCAGCTGTGCGCCGTGGACGCCCTGGGCGGCGAAGAGTTCCTCGGCCGCGCGGATCAGTCTGTCCCGGGTCTCGGGCCCCGATGTCCTCGCCATGCATCCATATTAATGCCCAACATTAGAAAGTGGGAGGGGGTGCGGATCCAGGACGGCACGGCGAAAAGGTTGACTCGATACATCCGTGTATCCAAGATGCGGTCCATGTCCTACGACGCAGATGTGATCGTGATCGGGGCCGGTCTCGCCGGCCTCGTCGCCACCGCCGAGCTGGTCGACGCCGGCCGCACCGTGATCCTCCTCGACCAGGAACCCGAACAGTCCCTCGGCGGCCAGGCCCACTGGTCCTTCGGCGGACTCTTCCTCGTCGACTCCCCCGAACAGCGCAGGATGCGCGTCAAGGACAGCCACGCCCTCGCCCTCCAGGACTGGTACGGCACCGCCGGCTTCGACCGGACCGAGGACCACTGGCCGAAGAAGTGGGCCGAGGCGTACGTCGACTTCGCCGCCGGAGAGAAGCGCTCCTGGCTCCACGCGCGCGGGGTGCGGTTCTTTCCCGTCGTCGGCTGGGCCGAGCGCGGCGGCTACGACGCCAACGGCCACGGCAACTCCGTCCCCCGCTTCCACATCACCTGGGGTACGGGCCCCGGCCTCGTCGCCCCCTTCGAGCGGAAGGTCCGCGAGGGCGTCGCCCGCGGCCTCGTCCAGCTCCGCTTCCGCCACCGGGTCACCGCCCTCGGCCGCACCGCCGGAGCCGTCGACACCGTCACCGGCGAGATCCTGGAACCCTCCACCGCCGAGCGCGGCACCGCCAGCGGCCGCGAGGCCACCGGCACCTTCGAGCTGCGCGCCCAGGCCGTGATCGTCACCTCCGGCGGCATCGGCGGCAACCACGAGCTCGTCCGCGCCCAGTGGCCCGAGCGGCTCGGCACCCCGCCCGCCCGCATGCTCTCCGGAGTGCCCGCCCATGTCGACGGGCTGATGCTCGGCATCGCCGAGAAGGCCGGCGCCCACCACATCAACCGAGACCGGATGTGGCACTACACCGAGGGCATCGAGAACTGGAACCCCATCTGGGCCAAGCACGGCATCCGCATCCTCCCCGGCCCGTCCTCGCTCTGGCTGGACGCCACCGGCAAGCGGCTGCCCGTCCCGCTCTTCCCCGGCTTCGACACCCTCGGCACCCTCGAACACATCATGCGGACCGGCCACGACCACACCTGGTTCGTCCTCGACAAGCGGATCATCGGCAAGGAGTTCGCCCTCTCCGGCTCCGAACAGAACCCCGACCTCACCGGCAAGTCCGTCCGCGACGTGATCGGCCGCGCCCGCGCCGACGTGCCGGGCCCGGTCCAGGCGTTCATGGACAAGGGCGTCGACTTCGTCGTCGAGAACGACCTCTCCGCCCTCGTCCGCGGCATGAACCGGATCACCGGCGAGGACCTGATCGACGAGACCGCCCTGCGCCACGAGATCACCGCCCGCGACCGCGAGATCGCCAACCCCTTCACCAAGGACCTCCAGGTCACGGCGATCCGCGGCGCCCGCAAGTACCTCGGCGACAAGCTCATCCGCACGGCGCCCCCGCACCGCATCCTCGACCCCAAGGCGGGCCCGCTGATCGCCGTCCGCCTCAACATCCTCACCCGCAAGTCCCTCGGCGGCCTGGAGACCGACCTCGACTCCCGCGTCCTCACCGAAGGCGGCGAACCCCTGGAGGGCGTGTACGCGGCGGGCGAGGCGGCCGGCTTCGGCGGCGGAGGCGTCCACGGCTACCGCTCCCTCGAAGGCACCTTCCTCGGCGGCTGCATCTTCTCGGGCCGCGCGGCGGGCAGGGCGGCGGCCAGGGCGGTGAGCTGACGGACGTGGTGATCAGGACCGGCGGCGGTAGGAACACCCCGCCGGCCGCCACCACTCCTCGCACGGCGGACGGCGCGCCGGACAGCGGAGGGGGCCTCGGTCCGGCGCCCTCTCACCTGCCCCCCTGAATCGACTCCACCACCCTGAACCGCTCCACGACCACCAACGTCGAGTCGTCCACCACGAACCCGGGGGCGCCCAAGGCCTCCCGCATCTCCTCGCCGTGCCAGAAGCGCTCGTGCGCCTCGCGCCACTGCGCGACCGACAGGAAGCCCTCGCCCTCGTCGAGCGCGAGCCGCAGGTCCGCCGCGCCCAGGGGCAGGACCTCGACCTCCGTGATCTCCACGACCGCGACCTCGCGTCCGTCGGAGTCGATGAGCGCCGAGCGTTCGCCGACCTCCGGCAGCTCCTCGTTCTCGACCTGCCATTCGGCCAGCAGCCCCGTCGTGGCGACCTTCTCGCCGGACAGGACCGCCGCGACCAGCTGGTCCCGCAGGGGCCCGGGGAAGGCGAGGAGGAAGGGCTTGAGCGCGTGAGGGCCGGTCATGGCCGACAGTCTGTCAGCCACGACCGGCCCTCGGAGCCGTACGCGAGGAGCCGGGCTACAACACCAGCGACAGCAGCAGCACGAACCCGATCCCGACCACCGAGATGATCGTCTCCATCACCGACCAGGTCTTGATCGTCTGGCCGACGCTCATGCCGAAGTACTCCTTCACCAGCCAGAAGCCGGCGTCGTTGACATGGCTGAAGAAGAGCGAACCCGCACCGATCGCGAGGACGAGCAGCGCCGACTCACTCGTCGACATGCCCTCCGCCAGCGGAGCCACGAGCCCGGCGGCCGAGATCGTCGCCACCGTCGCGGAGCCCGTCGCCAGCCGGATCGCGACCGCGATCAGCCAGGCGAGCAGCAGGGCCGGGATGGACCAGTTCTCGGAGAAGTCCAGGATCATCTGGCCGACGCCGATGTCGATGAGGGTCTGCTTGAAGCCGCCGCCCGCGCCGACGATCAACAGGACGCCCGCGATCGGGGCGAGGGACTTCTCGACGGTCGAGGACAGCCGCTCCTTGGTGAAACCGGCCGCCCGGCCCAGGGTGAACATGCCGACTATGACGGCGGCGAGCAGCGCGATCAGCGGGGAGCCGATGACGTCGGTGACCTTCTGGACGCCGTTCTCCGGGTCGTCCACGACGATGTCGACGAGCGCCTTCACCAGCATGAGGACGACGGGCAGCATCACGGTCGCGACGGTGGCACCGAAGCCGGGACGCTTCTCCAGGTCCTCGGAGGGCCGGGCCGGAATCATGTTCTCGGGGGCCTGGATGTCCACCCAACGGGCGGCGTACCGGGAGAAGACCGGGCCGGCGATGATCACGGTCGGGATGGCGACGACGAGACCGAGGGCGAGGGTGACGCCCAGGTTGGCGCCGACCGCGTCGATGGCGACGAGCGGGCCGGGGTGCGGCGGGATGAGGCCGTGCATGACGGACAGTCCGGCGAGGGCCGGGATGCCGATCCGCATCAGGGAGTAGTTGCCGCGCTTGGCGACCATGAGGACGACCGGGATCAGCAGGACGATGCCGACCTCGAAGAAGAGCGGGAGACCGATCACCGAGGCGATCAGGACCATGGCCCAGGGCATGGCCCGGCCGCCGGCCTTCGCCAGGATCGTGTCGACGATCTGGTCGGCGCCGCCCGAGTCGGCGAGCAGCTTGCCCAGGATCGCGCCGAGGGCGATCAGGACGCCCACGCCGGCGACGGTGTTGCCGAGGCCGGTGGTGAAGGACTTGATGGTGTCCGCGAGCGGCGCACCGGCGAACGCGCCGAGCGCGAGCGACCCGATGGTCAGCGCCAGGAACGCGTGCAGCTTGAACTTGGTGATGAGCACGACGATGACGGCGATGCCGGCGAGTACGGCGATGCCGAGCTGGGCGTTGCCTGCCGAGGTGATCGGTTCGGCGGCGTCCGCTGCCAGGATCTCGACGCTGAGACTGGTCAAGGTGGAGTCCTTCGTACGAGCGGGGGGATCGGGGGACGGGGACTGAGATCAGCCGGCGAGGGCGCGCAGCGCGGCGGCGGCCCGGTCGGAGATCTCTTCGGGAGTGCCGGAGACGTCGACGGCGACGCCGGCCTCGTCCTCCTGCAGCGGCTGCAGGGTGGCGAACTGGGAGTCCAGGAGCGCCGTCGGCATGAAGTGGCCCTTGCGGGCCCCCATGCGCTGCTCGATGAGCTCCCGGTCACCGGTCAGATGGAGGAAGACCACACCGGGGGCCGCGGCGCGCAGCCGGTCCCGATAGCTGCGCTTCAGCGCGGAGCTGCTCACCACACCGCCGAGCCCGGCCCGGTCGTGCGCCCACGTGCCGATGGCGTCGAGCCAGGGTTCGCGGTCGCTGTCGTCCAGGGGGACGCCGGCCGACATCTTGGCCACGTTCGCCGCCGGGTGGAAGTCGTCGCCCTCGGCGTAGGGGAGGCCGAGGGCTTCGGCGACCAGCGGGCCGATCGTGGTCTTGCCGGTCCCGGCGACGCCCATCACGACGACGACTGCCCTCGTCCTGGGCTGGGGGGTGGTGCTCATGGGTGGTGCCTCGCTGTCTTCTTCGACATCGATCCGTCGCGCCCATGAAACCCATTGGGTACGACGTATTCAAGAGACTGTGACGTAAAAGTAGTACTTTTAATTCCCGATGTGATCACCCGCGCGAGCGCGCATAGGCTTGCCACCATGACGACACCGGCCCAGGGGCTTCACTCGCACGTCCTCGCCACCCTGGGTCTCGCGATCACCGCGGGGGAGTATCCGCCCGGCACCGTGCTGCGCACCGACGAGCTCGCCCAGCGCTTCGACGTCTCCCGGACCGTGATCCGCGAGGTCGTCCGGGTCCTGGAGTCCATGCACCTCGTCGAGTCCCGCCGCCGCGTCGGCGTGACCGTCCTCCCCACCGCCAGCTGGAACGTGTACGACCCCCAGGTCATCCGCTGGCGGCTGGCCGGCGCCGACCGCCCCCGCCAGCTCCGCTCGCTCACCGTGCTCCGCTCGGCCGTGGAACCCGTCGCCGCGGGCCTGGCCGCCGTGAACGCCACCCCCGAACAGTGCCGCGAGCTGACCGAGCAGGCCCTCGGCATGGTCGCCACCTCGCGCGGCCGGCGTCTTGAGGAGTACCTCGTCCACGACGTCGCCTTCCACCGGATCGTGCTCAACGCCTCCGGGAACGAGATGTTCGCCCGCCTCGGCGACGTCGTCGCGGAGGTCCTCACCGGCCGTACCCACCACCACGTGATGTTCGAGGACCCCGACCCGGCCGCCGTCACGCTCCACGTCCAGGTCGCCGAGGCCGTGCGGGAGCGGGACGCGGCCCGTGCCGAGGAGCTGACCCGCCAGATCGCGGTCGGCGCCCTTCAGGAGCTGGACGTCCTCGCTCCGTGAGGCGCGCCGTGGGGCACGAGGTGGAGCGCGCGGGGGAACACCCGCAAACCACTCCGTAAAGCGCCGGTAAAGCTCTGAACTAGCTCAAATATGGGCGTTCAGTGACATGCGCCACAGTCAGTTCCCGTCCCTTGCCGTGAGGATGTGCGCTGGCCGTGCCGGGGTGACCCCCCCCACCAGGCACGGCCGGGTACCGCACAGCCCCCTCACGAAGGCGAACAACTCCATGAGTGACCGCGTCATCGCGGCCGACCCGCTGTCCGCCGCCAAGGCGAACCCGGCCGCCCCCCACGTCGACGCCGGCGACGCCGGATACCGCAAGGACCTCAAGTCCCGCCACATCAACATGATCGCCATCGGTGGCGCGATCGGCACCGGCCTCTTCCTGGGCGCCGGTGGCCGGATGTCCCAGGCGGGCCCCTCCCTCTTCATCGCGTACGCGGTCTGCGGCGTCTTCGCCTTCTTCGTGGTGCGGGCCCTCGGCGAGCTGGTGCTCTACCGCCCCTCGTCCGGCGCCTTCGTCTCCTACGCCCGTGAGTTCATGGGTGAGAAGGGCGCCTACACGGCCGGCTGGCTGTACTTCCTCAACTGGTCGACCACCGCCGTCGCCGACATCACCGCGGCCGCCACGTACGCCCACTTCTGGTCGATGTTCAGCGACGTCCCGCAGTGGATTCTCGCCCTGATCGCCCTCGCGGTCGTCCTCGCCGCCAACCTCATCTCCGTGAAGTACTTCGGCGAGATGGAGTTCTGGTTCGCGATCATCAAGGTCGGCGCCCTCGTCGCCTTCATGCTGATCGGCATCTTCCTCGTCGTGACCTCGCACGACGTCGGCGGCAGCACCCCGGGCCTCGCCAACATCACCGACAACGGCGGCATCTTCCCCAACGGCATGATGCCGATGCTGCTGCTCATCCAGGGCGTCGTCTTCGCCTACGCCTCCGTCGAGCTCTGCGGCGTCGCCGCCGGCGAGACCGAGAACCCCGAGAAGATCATGCCGAAGGCGATCAACTCGATCATGTGGCGCGTCGGCCTCTTCTACGTCGGCTCTGTCGTCCTGCTCGCCCTGATCCTCCCGTACACCGCGTACTCCGGCGACCAGAGCCCCTTCGTCACCGTCTTCGACAAGCTGGGCATCCCCGGTGCCGCCGGCGTGATGAACCTCGTCGTCCTGACGGCCGCGCTCTCCAGCCTCAACTCGGGCCTCTACTCCACCGGCCGCATCCTGCGCTCCATGTCGCTCTCCGGCTCCGCCCCCAAGTTCACCGGCGTCATGAACAAGGGCGGCGTCCCCTACGGCGGCATCCTGCTCACCGCCGCCTTCGGCGTCATGGGTGTCGCGCTCAACTACGTGATGCCCGGCGAGGCCTTCGAGCTCGTCCTCAACTTCGCCTCCATCGGCATCATCGGCACCTGGGCCATGATCATGGTCTGCTCGCTCCTCTTCTGGCGCAACGCCCAGCAGGGCAAGCTGACCCGCCCCGGCTACAACCTCCCCTGGGCCCCGTACACCCAGATCGTGACCCTGGTCTTCCTCGGCTCCGTCCTCGTCCTCATGTGGATGGACGGCGGCATCAGCCGCACCACCGTCAACTGCCTGCCGCTCATCGCGGCGGCCCTCGTCGGCGGCTGGTTCCTCGTCCGCAAGCGGGTCCGTACGACCGCCGCGGCGCACCGCGACTGACCTCCCCCCACGGGAACGGCGAGTCCCCCGCAGGCACGGCCTGCGGGGGACTCGCCTTTTGTCAGGAGATAGTGGTACGCAAGAGCCTTACAAGATCCGGTCGGAGGAAGGGAAGTTCGCGATGCCGCAGCACGTCCAGGGGGTCATCGCCCCCGGCAGGAACGAACCCGTACGCGTCGAGACGATCGTGATCCCCGACCCCGGCCCCGGTGAGGCCGTCGTGAAGATCCAGGCCTGCGGCGTCTGCCACACCGATCTCCACTACAAGCAGGGCGCGATCAACGACGAGTTCCCCTTCCTCCTCGGCCACGAGGCCGCCGGAGTCGTCGAGTCGGTCGGCGAGGGCGTGACCGACGTCGAGCCCGGCGACTACGTGATCCTCAACTGGCGCGCGGTGTGCGGCCAGTGCCGCGCCTGCCGGCGCGGCCGCCCCTGGTACTGCTTCGACACCCACAACGCCAAGCAGAAGATGACCCTGCTCGACGGCACGGAGCTCTCCCCGGCCCTCGGCATCGGCGCCTTCGCCGAGAAGACCCTGGTCGCCGCCGGCCAGTGCACCAAGGTCGACCCCGCCGTCGCCCCCGAGGTCGCGGGCCTCCTCGGCTGCGGCGTGATGGCCGGCATCGGCGCCGCCATCAACACCGGAGAAGTCGGCCGCGGCGACACCGTCGCCGTCATCGGCTGCGGCGGCGTCGGCGACGCCGCGATCGTCGGCTCCCGCCTCGCCGGAGCCGCGAAGATCATCGCCGTGGACATCGACGACCGGAAGCTGGAGACGGCGAAGGCGATGGGCGCGACCCACACCGTCAACTCCCGCTCCACCGACCCCGTCGAGGCGATCCGCGAACTCACCGACGGCTTCGGCGCCGACGTCGTCATCGAGGCCGTCGGCCGCCCCGAGACCTACCAGCAGGCCTTCTACGCCCGCGACCTCGCCGGCACCGTCGTCCTCGTCGGCGTCCCCACCCCCGAGATGAAGCTCGAACTCCCGCTCCTCGACGTCTTCGGCCGCGGCGGCGCGCTCAAGTCCTCCTGGTACGGCGACTGCCTGCCCTCCCGCGACTTCCCGATGCTCGTCGACCTGCACCAGCAGGGCCGCATCGACCTCGCCGCCTTCGTCACCGAGACCATCGGCCTCGGCGAGGTCGAGAAGGCCTTCGCCCGCATGCACGAGGGCGACGTCCTCCGCTCGGTGGTGGTGTTCTGATGGCCGCCCGCATCGACCACGTCGTCACCTCCGGCACCTTCAGCCTCGACGGCGGCACCTGGGACGTCGACAACAACGTCTGGATCGTCGGCGACGACACGGAGGCGATCGTCATCGACGCCGCCCACGACGCCGACGCCATCCTCGCCGCCCTCGACGGCCGCGCCCTGCGCGCCATCGTCTGCACCCACGCCCACAACGACCACATCGACGCGGCCCCGGCGCTCGCGGCCGCCACCGGCGCCCGCATCCTGCTCCACTCCGCCGACCAGCCGCTGTGGAAGCAGACCCACCCCGACCACAGCCCCGACGGCGAACTCGCCGACGGTCAGGTCCTCACCATCGCCGGCACGGACCTCACGGTCCTCCACACCCCGGGCCACGCCCCCGGCGGCGTCTGCCTGTACTCCGCGGACCTGGGCACGGTCTTCACCGGGGACACCCTCTTCCAGGGCGGCCCCGGCGCCACCGGCCGGTCCTTCTCGGACTTCCCGACGATCGTCGACTCGATCCGCGAGAAGCTCCTCACCCTGCCGCCGGAGACGGTGGTACGCACCGGCCACGGCGACAGCACCACGATCGGCGCCGAGGCCCCGCACCTCCAGGAGTGGATCAACCGAGGCCACTGAGAGCCAGCCGGCTCTCGAAACGCCTCTCCGCACCCGTGAACGGGTCGGTGAACTCCAGCGTCCGCGCCAGCAGTTGCAGCGGACGCCCGAAGTCCTCCGACCCGTCCTCACGGACCACCGGATAGATCGGATCGTGCAGGATCGGCAGCCCCAGCGCGTTCATGTGCACCCGCAGCTGATGCGTCCGCCCGGTCTCCGGCACCAGCCGGTACCGCCCGAGCCCGCCCCGCCGCTCCACGAGCGAGATCCGGCTCTCGCTGTTCGGCTCGCCCGGCACCTCCCGGGCGGCCATCACCCCGCGCTCCTTCTCGATCCGGCTCCGCACCGTCACCGGCAGCTCCACCCCGGAGTCGTACGGTGCCACCGCCTCGTACTCCTTGCCGACCAGGCGGTCCCGGAACAGCGTCTGGTACGCCCCCCGGTCCTCCGGCCGTACGACGCAGAGCACCAGCCCCGCCGTCAGCCGGTCCAGCCGGTGCGCGGGCTGGAGGTGCGGAAGCCCCAGCTCCCGCCGGAGCCGCGCGAGCGCCGTCTCCGTGACATGACGCCCCCGGGGCATCGTGGCGAGGAAGTGCGGCTTGTCCGCGACGACGATCCGTTCGTCCCGGTGCACCACCCCGATCGGGAACGGCACCGGCTCCTCCACGGGAAAGTCCCGGTGGAACCAGAGGTACCGGCCCACGGTGTACGGATCGTCCCCGGCCACCGGCCCGTCGACCCCGACGAACCGGCCCTCGCCGAGCATCTCCTCGACCCGCCCGACCCCGACGGCCGCCCCGTACCGCTCCAGCAGATGCTCCCGTACGGTCCCCCAGACCCCGCCCGGGTCCTCCGGCAGCCGCAGCCGCACGGGATCGACCCCGTCCCGCTGCGGCAACGGCGCGACCGGCGCCTTCGCTCTCCGTCTCACGGCTCCGCCTCATGACTGCACGTACTCATGCCGAAAGTCCCGGTCGATGAGATCGACCGGGACTTCGTGTGGTGTCCGAGGGGGGACTTGAACCCCCACGCCCGATAAAGGGCACTAGCACCTCAAGCTAGCGCGTCTGCCATTCCGCCACCCGGACAAGGTGTCTGTCTTCCGTGCCGCTGGGCCCTTCCGACGAGGAAAACCATAGCAAACATTCGGGGTGGCCGATCACCACCCCCGGTCGCCCTCGTCGTGTGACAGCCGCATGTCGGCCGAGGGCCGCCCTTGGGTAGGGAGGGGGGCACGCGGGAGGATGGGACGAGCACCGAAGCAATCACGTGGGGCACGTAGTGGGAGGAAGCAGCGTGAGCGAGTCGAACACCGGCCGAAGCGTCACCGCCGAGAACGAGGTAGTGGACCTCTGTCGCGACCTCATCCGCATCGACACCAGCAACTACGGCGACCACTCCGGCCCGGGCGAGCGGGCGGCGGCGGAGTACATCGCCGAGAAGCTCGCGGAGGTCGGACTCGAGCCGAAGATCATCGAGTCGCACCAGGGGCGGGCCTCCACCGTCGCCCGCATCGAGGGTGAGGACCCGTCGCGGCCCGCCCTGCTCATCCACGGGCACACCGACGTCGTCCCGGCCAACGCCGAGGACTGGACCCACCACCCCTTCTCCGGGGAGATCGCCGACGGCTGCGTCTGGGGCCGCGGCGCCGTCGACATGAAGGACATGGACGCGATGACCCTCGCGGTCGTACGGGACCGGCTGCGCAGCGGCCGCAAGCCCCCGCGCGACATCGTCCTCGCCTTCCTCGCCGACGAGGAGGCCGGCGGCACCTACGGCGCCCGGCACCTGGTCGACAAGCACCGGGACCTGTTCGACGGGGTCAACGAGGCCATCGGCGAGGTCGGCGGCTTCTCCTTCACCGTCAACGAGAACCTGCGGCTCTACCTGGTCGAGACCGCCCAGAAGGGCATGCACTGGATGCGCCTGACCGTCGAGGGCACGGCCGGCCACGGCTCGATGACCAACGACGACAACGCCATCACCGAGCTCTGCGAGGCCGTCGGCCGGCTCGGCCGCCACCAGTGGCCGGTACGGGTCACCAAGACCGTCCGTTCCTTCCTGGACGAGCTCTCCGACGCGCTCGGCACCCCCCTCGACCCCGAGGACATGGACGGCACCCTCGCCAAGCTCGGCGGCATCGCCAAGATGGTCGGAGCCACCCTGCGGAACTCGGCCGCCCCGACCATGCTCGGCGCCGGCTACAAGGTGAACGTGATCCCCGGCCAGGCCACCGCGCACGTCGACGGCCGCTTCCTGCCCGGGTACGAGCAGGAGTTCCTCGCCGACCTCGACCGGATCCTCGGGCCGAACGTGAAGCGCGAGGACGTGCACGGCGACAAGGCCCTGGAGACCAGCTTCGACGGCGCCCTGGTCGACGCCATGCAGCTGGCGCTGCGCGCCGAGGACCCGATCGCCCGCGCCGTGCCGTACATGCTCTCCGGCGGTACCGACGCGAAGTCCTTCGACGACCTCGGCATCCGCTGCTTCGGCTTCGCCCCGCTGCAGCTGCCGCCGGAGCTCGACTTCGCTGGCATGTTCCACGGCGTGGACGAGCGGGTTCCGGTGGACGGCCTGAAGTTCGGCGCCCGCGTCCTGGACCGTTTCATCGACGCCTGCTGAAATTCGTCCGCGCGTTTGCATGTGCCCGGAAAGAGTGAATGAACTCGGGGGCTCGTAGCCCCCTCCATTCCCCCTCGTTACAGGTGGTGCGGTCCGCGGCTGGGGCCGCATTGCCAACTAGGAGGAATAATGATCAAGAAGGTCGTCGCTGCTGCGGCTGCCACTGGCGGTCTCGTTCTCGCGGGTGCGGGCATGGCCGTTGCCGACGCGGGTGCCCAGGGTGCCGCCATCGGTTCCCCCGGTGTCCTCTCGGGCAACGTCGTCCAGGTGCCGGTTCACGTCCCGGTGAACCTGTGCGGCAACACGGTCTCCGTGATCGGCCTGCTGAACCCCGCCTTCGGCAACACCTGCGTCAACGCCTGACGTTGTGCCTCGCCCCGTGAGGGTGTGAGCCGGTCCGGCCCCGGAGTGCGTGCCATGCACTCCGGGGCCGGTGGCCATTTCCGCCCCGGGTGTTCCGCCCGGTGGCACTCTTTGGAAGCCGAGCAGGCAGGGAACAAGCTATGCGACAGGTCACGCGCAAGGGTCTGGTCACCTTTGCGGCAGCCGGAGGCGTTTTCGCCGCTGTGGGCGGCGGTTATGCGCACGCCGATTCCGGTGCGAACGGTGCGGCCACGAATTCCCCGGGCGTCGCGTCCGGAAATTCCGTCCAGGTCCCGGTGCACGTACCGGTGAACGCCTGCGGAAACACCGTCAACGTCGTCGGACTGCTCAATCCGGCGATGGGCAACAAGTGCGCCAACACCTCCAAGCCGGGCAAGCCGGGCGGCGGCTCCTCCGCCGGTGGGCACACCGGCAACTCTCCCGGGGTCGGCTCGGGCAACACCGTCCAGGTGCCGATCGACGCCCCGGTCAACGTGTGCGGCAACAGCGTCACGGGCATCGGCCTGGGCAACGCCGCCGCGGGCAACAGCTGCGGCAGCGGCATCGAGCCGACGCATCCGGGGAACCCGGGCAACCCCGGGAATCCGGGCAACCCTGGGAATCCGGGCAATCCCGGTAACCCTGGGAATCCTGGTAACCCCGGCAATCCGGGAAACCCGGGCAACCCCGGTAACCCTGGGAATCCGGGCAACCCCGGCACTCCTGGGAACCCCGGCACGCCCACGACCCCGGGTACGCCCGGCACCCCCGGTACGCCCGGCACCCCCGGTAACCCGGGCACTCCCGGCACCCCCGGCGACGAGGGCGGGCCGAACACCCCGGGCGAGCACAGCGTCACTCCGCCCCGTGCCGTCGAGGAGCTCGCCGAGACCGGTTCCGGTCCGCTCGGCGTGATCGTCCCCGCCGGCGCCGGTCTGCTGCTCGCCGGCTCGCTGATCTACCGCCGCGCCCGCAGCGCCGCCTGACCCGTCGCGCCTGCCGAGGCGCACGACGGGCGGTCGAGGCACACCCCGTACGACCGAACCCGTACGACGCACCACGCACAGGGGCCCCGCAGACCGCGGGGCCCCTTCTCGTCGCTCCTACCAGGTCGCCCGGACCTGGCGGATGATCCGCCGCTTCAACCGCACTCTGCGGCTCCCGTCCCGGTGCAGGCTCAGACGGTCCAACTCCCAGTGTCCGTACTCGGCATGGTCGGTCAGCAGCCGCGTCGCCTCCTTGCGGGAGACACCGCGCGGCACGTACACGTCGACAAATTCGTATTCCGGCATCGCATCTATTGTGCGGGCACCGGCCCGCTACGGATAGCGTGCGTCCCATGTCTGATGCTGCGCAGCCCACCGCTGCCGAGGTACGTGCCGCCGCCGAGGCGGTCAAAGCCGCACTGGACCGTCACCTCGCGGCGGTCGAACGCCGCACGGGGGACGACGACACGGCCGTCTACGAAGCCTTCAACGCCCTTGCCGCGGCGGCCGAGGAGTACGACGAGATCCTCTACGACCGCTACGACGAGGTCACTCCCTTCGAGATCCCCGGAGCGGACGGCGCGCTGCCGCCGTACGCCGGACCTGACGAACCCCATGCCCTCAGCCTGCTGATCCGTCGCGACTACGCCGTGGCGGAACCGCAACGTCTGCTCGCCCAGGCCCGCCGCGTCGCCGAGATCGACGGCGAGGCGGACACCACCGGCCCCGCCGCCAGGGCCGGGGTCTCGCCGCTCGCCGCGCTCGGGGTGCTCTTCGGCGAGTACGAACCGGACGAGATCGCCTCCCGGCACAAGGAGTTCGGCCTGGAGGAGGGCGACTCCACGCTCTGGGTCACCGCGTCCGAGGAGCTTCCGGAACCGGGGGAGTGGCTCAACACCCCCTTCGAGCACGCCGATCCGGAGCGGATCATCTGCCGCTTCGACGTGAGCTCCGTCTTCGACGAGGACGAGGACGAAGACGGTGACGGTGACGGCGACGGCGACGGCGACGACGTTCACGAGGAGGAAGGGGCCGGCGGCTCCGACTCCTGAGGGGGAGACGGCGGAGGGCCGGGACACCACGATCGGTGTCCCGGCCCTCCGCCGTTCCGCTCTCCGGGCCCCTACTCCTCGGGCACGGCGAGCAGCGCTTCCAGCAGCGGCCGCAGCCGTGTCGTGCGCTCCGGAGCCACGCCCTCGGCCACCGCGCGGGCCAATGCCTGGTCCACGCCGTGCACGACCGACAGATGGCGCTCCGCCCGGCCGAAGGCCGTGTACACCCACGGCCTGCTCAGACCGCCGGCGGCGTCCCCCGGCAGCACCACGACCACCGCGGGCCAGCGGGCCCCGGCCGCCTGGTGCGCGGTGAGCGCCCAGCCGTGCCGCAGCGCCGACTCCACCCGCTCCTTGGGTACGAGGAGTTCCTCGTCCCCGCACCGCAGCCGCAGCCCCTCGGCGTCGGCCGACAGGACCGTGCCCGTCACCGTCCGCCCCGGCACGGGCGCGTACGCCACCCGGTCCCCGGGGTCGTAGCCGCCGAACCGGCCGGGGCCGGGGTTCAGCCGCTGCTTGAGGGCCGCGTTCAGCGCACGCGTGCCGGCCGAACCGCCGTGGCCGACCGTGACGACCTGTGTCTGCTCGGACGGCACGCCGATCGCCCGCGGCACCGAGTCGGCCACCAGCTGGACCGTACGGTGCACGGCCTCGCCGGCGTCCCGCACCGGGACGATCACGATCTCCTTGCCGGGGGCCTCGACCTGGTTCAGCTCCCCGGCGCCGATGCCCGAGACCAGCTCGCCGAGCGGCCCCGGGTCGGGCACCCGCGAGGCGATCCGCGGGCACACCCTGGCCGCCAGGGCATCGGCGAAGACCTGGCCCGCACCGGGCGCGCCCAGCACCGCCGGGTCGCCGCTCAGCACCAGACGGCAGCCGTCGGGCAGCGACTCCACGAGCACCGCGGCCGTCTCCACGTCCAGCTGCGGCGCGTCGAGCACCACCAGGACGTCCAGGGCGAACGCGCCCTCCTCGTCGCGGCCGGGCCCGGCCGACCCGGAGAGCAGCGCGGCGACCGTCACCGCGTCCGCCCCCGCGGGGCCCAGCGCGTGCCGCCCACCGTCCGCGTGGACGGCGACCAGGGCGCGCAGCCCGCGCGCGCGGGCCGCGGTGGCCAGTGCCACCGGCTCGACGCGGGAGGCTTCGCCGCCCGTGTGCAGGACCAGTCCGTGCGCACCGGCGGCGCGTTCGAGCTCGGAACCCTCCCAGGTGTCCGCCGTCGCCGTCTTGACCAGCCGTGCGAGGCCGTCCGCGAGGCTCTCCTCCGCCATCGCGTAGCGGTCGAGTCCGAGCAGCACGGGCGAGGCGGGCTCCTCGGCGACCGCCTCTGCGGCCTCCGTCGGCTCCTCGTCCCCTTCGGGCTCCTCCTCGGCCTCCTCCTCCTGGAAGACGAGGACGGCGCCCGCGGACACGGCCTCGTCGACCGCCGACTCCGGATCGGGCACCGCGTGCCCGGCGAGTCCGGCGCGTACGGTCCCGATCTCCAGTGCCGTGTGTCCCTGGAGCGCGGCCCGCTCCAGGAGCCACACCGTCAGGGCGACCGTCCGGCGCGGGTCGTCGGGGCCGCACGCGGCGCCGAGCGACGCCCGCGCGAAGCCGTCGGCCTGCTCAGGGCGCACCCCCGGTACCGCGAGCAGCTGCCAGGGGTCGTCGAGCAGAGCCTGGGCCGCGCCCTCGCCGAGCGCGGCGGCGACCTGCCCCGCCAGCGTCTCGGGAGCGCCGCCCTTGGCCAGGACCTCCCGCACGGCGGCGGTGGTGCCGGGCGCCGGTACGGGCGCCTGCGCCGGTACGGCGGGCCGCACGGTCACGGCTTGGGCCGTCTCGGGGGCGGGGCGCCGGGGTGCGGGCTCGGGGGCCTCGTAGAACGTGCTGCCCGAGGACGCGCCGCCCTCCACGGCCCGGACGGCCGCGAGCAGGTCGGCCGCCGTGCCGCTCAGCTTGGCGCCGCTCGCCAGGGGCCCTTCCTTCTCGGCCTTCCGCGCCTCGATCCTGGCCCGCAGCTCCCGCTGCGCGGCGAGTTCGGCCTGCGCGTCGCTCAACTCGGGCGTGTCGGAGCCCTTGGCGTCGGCCTCGCCCGCCGTGCCCGACTCCTCGTCGGCGTCGGCGTCGGCAGAATCGGCCGGGGCGGACTCCTCGGGCTCCTCGGGCTTCTCGGCGGCCTCGGGCCCCTGAGGCGGCTCGGCCGTGCCGGACTCCTCCGACGCCTCGGCCGCGTCGGGCTCCTGAGCCGTCGCCGGCTCCTCGGCCGGCGCGGACTCCTCGGCCGTCCCCGGCCCCTCGGGCTCGGCGGCTCCCTCCCGTACGTCCTCCTGGACGTCCTCGGTGGGTTCCACGTCCTCGGGTGCCTCGGGCGCGGTCTCCCCGGAAGGCTCGGTCACAAGGTGCTCCAGTCGTGATCCGGATAGCGGTGCACGGGCGCCGACACATCGTTCAGCGCCCGACAGATCTCGTCAGGAAGACTAAGGGTCTCCACCGACAACGCGGCCGTGAGCTGCCGCGCCGTGCGCGCGCCGACGATCGGGGCGGTCACCCCGGGCCGGTCGCGGACCCAGGCGAGCGCCACGTGCAGCGGGGTCGTCGCCAGCCCGTCGGCCGCCGTCGCGACCGCGTCCACGATCCGGCTCGCCGCCTCGTCCAGGTACGGCTCCACGAACGGCGCCATGGTCTCGGACGCGCCCCGGGAGTCGGACGGGGTCCCGCTGCGGTACTTGCCCGTCAGGACCCCGCGCCCGAGCGGCGAGGACGGCAGCAGGCCTATCCCGAGGTCCTGCGCGGCCGGCAGCACCTCGCGCTCCACGCCCCGCTGGAGCAGCGAGTACTCGAGCTGCGCCCCCGCGAGCCGGGTCCGGTCGCCGCCGAGCTGCCAGGTGCCGGCCTTGGCGAGCTGCCAGCCGCAGAAGTTCGCCACGCCCGCGTACCGGGCGCGCCCGCTGCGTACGGCGATGTCCAGCGCCTGGAGGGACTCCTCAAGGGGCGTGTACGGGTCGAAGGCGTGCAGCTGCCACAGGTCCACGTGATCCGTGCCGAGCCGGGCGAGGGAGGCGTCGAGCGCGGCGAGCAGATGCCCGCGCGAGCCGTCCGTGCGCCGGTCGGGGTCCGGGACACTGCCCGCCTTGGTCGACAGGACGAGGTCCTGCCGGGACACGAGCCGCTCCATGAGGCGCCCGAGCAGATACTCCGCCTCGCCCCCGCCGTACACGTCGGCGGTGTCCACGAGCGTGCCGCCCGCGTCCCAGAACGCCTTCAACTGCTCGGCGGCGTCGTGCTCGTCGGTGTCCCGGCCCCAGGTGAGGGTGCCGAGTCCGATGCGCGACACACGCAGGCCGGTACGTCCGAGATGCCTCTGCTCCATGGGCGCGAGATTACTGGCCAAGGCACCACGCGGAGAGAGCCTGTGGACAACCGCGTCCTGACGGAAGCCCCGACCGCGCGCTAGAGTCCCGCCCACAAGGACGTTACCGATGGGTAAGGGGTGCGTGGACATGCGGCTCGGCATCAACCTCGGCTACTGGGGTGCGGGCATGGACGGCGACAACCTCGCCGTCGCCCAGGAGGCGGACCGCCTCGGCTACGACGTGTGCTGGGCCGCCGAGGCCTACGGCTCCGACGCGCCCACCGTGCTCGCCTGGGTCGCGGCGAAGACGGAGCGGATCGACGTCGGCTCCGCGATCATGCAGATTCCGGCCAGGCAGCCGGCGATGACGGCGATGACCGCCGCCACCCTCGACTCGCTCACCGGCGGCCGCTTCCGCCTCGGCCTCGGCGTCTCCGGACCGCAGGTCTCCGAGGGCTGGTACGGCGTGAAGTTCGACAAGCCGCTCGCCCGGACCCGCGAGTACGTCGAGATCGTCCGCAAGGCGATGACCCGGGAGCGCCTCAGCTACGAGGGCGAGCACTGGACCCTGCCGCTCCCCGGCGGCCCCGGCAAGCCGATCAAGCTCACCGTGCACCCCGAGCGCGAGCACATCCCGCTCTACATCGCCGCGATCGGTCCCAAGAACCTGGAGCAGACCGGCGAGATCGCCGACGGCGCGCTGCTGATCTTCCCCTCCGCCGCCCATCTGGAGGAGACGGCGCTCCGGCACATCCGCGCGGGCCGCGAGAAGGCCGGGCTGACGATGGACGGCTTCGACGTCTGTCCCACCGTCCCGCTCGCCCTGGGGGACGACGTCGACGCGCTCGCCGACGTGTTCCGCCCGTACACCGCGCTGTACGTCGGCGGCATGGGCAGCCGCAAGCAGAACTTCTACAACCAGCTCGCGCAGCGCATGGGCTACGAGAAGGAGGCCGCCGAGATCCAGGACAAGTACCTGGCCGGCGACAAGGCGGGTGCCGCCGCGGCCGTACCGCAGAGCCTGATCGACCAGACCTCGCTGCTCGGCTCCGTCGAGCGGATCGCCGAGCGGATGACGGCCTACGCGGAGGCCGGTGTCACCACCCTGACCCTCGCCCCGGCCGGCTTCACCCTGGACGAGCGGCTGGCGGCCCTGCGGGCGGGCGTGGAGGCGGCCGAGCGGGCGGGCCTCGCGTAGCGCTTCCGCCGTCGGCGGGACCGAGAGGTTTCCGCGGCCGTGGTGGGGGCTCGGGGGTCTTCCCCGCCACGGCCGTCATGCAGCACAACGGCTCCACGGGGCCCCCGGTTACGCCCTGGGGACTCACTCTTTCGGCCGAGTCGCCCGGCCCTCCTGTTGCCCCTCGCCCCGGACCGCATTTGACTCGTTGTCCCGGGGGCCGGACGGAGTGCGGACATGCGCACGGAGGTGGCGGCGATGCTCACGGCCAAGGGCTTGTTCCAGGAAATCATCGACAACGACGAGTCCTTCCGGCTCTTCTGCTCGATCGCGGCGAGCGGCGAGACCCAGGGCGGCTGGGAGAACGGCCGGATCGCGGCCCTCGTCGCGCCCGGCATGAGCGAGCTCACCCCCAAGATCACCCGGCACGGTGCCGACGAGGACAAGCACGGCCGGATCTTCAACGCCCTGATGAAGAAGCGCGGCCTCGAACCCGTCCCCGTACCGCCCGGCACCGACTACACGATGCTGCTCGAACAGCGGGGCATCGGCCTCGCGCACGACAAGCTGCGCCGCGACGAGCCGCTGACCGAGGACGACGTGATCGTCTACCTCGCCCACAGTCGCGTCACCGAGCAGCGGGCCGCCGACCAGATGGACATGCTCGTCACGTACTTCGGGGACCACCCCGAACTCGGCAAGGCCATCCACATGATCGACAACGACGAGGCGAACCACCTCGCCTACTGCCACGAGGAACTGCTCCGCCTCGCGCGGGCGGGACACGGCCGGCTCATCCAGCGGACCCTGCGCGAATCCGCCCTCGTCGAGATCCAGGTCTACCGCGACGTCAGCCTCGCCGTGATGGGTCACATGGGACGGATCCTGCGCTGGCCCCGGCCCAAGGCGGCCGTCCTCGCGGCGGGCATCCGCGGGATGTACGCGTACGAGCGCGCCGCCGGCTGGCACCGGATGGTCGGCCTGAAGATGCCCGAACGGCTCGACGCCCTCGGCGGGCCCGCGACCCCCGCTCCGGCCTTCTGAGACCTTCCGAGAGGCCCCTGTCCCCGGTCCGGCCCCTGTCCCGCCCCCGGTCCGGCCCTGCCTTCCGGGCGGGGCCGGGTCTCACATCCAGCCGCGCCGCTTGAACATCCGGTAGAGGGTCATGACGATGCCCGCCATCACCACGATCACCACCGGGTACGACGCCACCCAGTGCAGCTCCGGCATGTGCTCGAAGTTCATGCCGTAGACGCCCGCGACCATCGTGGGGACCGCGGCCATGGCCGCCCACGCCGAGATCTTCCGCATGTCGTCGTTCTGCCGGACCCCCATCTGCGCGAGATGCGCCGACAGCACGTCGGACAGGAGCCGGTCGAGCCCCTCCACCTGCTCGTTGGCGCGCAGCAGATGGTCGTTGACGTCCCGGAAGAACGGGTGCGCCTCCTTGTTCACGAACGGCACCGAACCGGCCGTGAGCCGGGCCAGCGGTCCGGCGAGCGGACCGCTGGCCCGCCGGAACTCCAGGACCTGCCGCTTCGCCGTGTAGATCCGCTCCGCGGTGTTCGCCGGATTGCCTCCGGTGGGCGCGAAGACGTCCGCCTCCAGCTCCTCCAGGTCGACCTGGAGCTCGCCCGTCACATCGAGGTAGTGGTCCACGATCGCGTCGCTCACCGCGTACAGCACCGCCGTCGGACCGTGCTTCAGCACCTCGGGATCGGCTTCGAGCCGTCGGCGCACCTCGGCGAGGGGCGCGCCCTCGCCGTGCCGGACCGTCACCACGAAGGAGTCGCCCATGAACAGCATCAGCTCGCCGGAGGAGACCCGGTCGCTCTCCGGCTCGTAGACGATCGGCTTGAGCACCGCGAAGAGGGAGTCGTCGTAGACCTCGAGCTTGGGGCGCTGGTGGGCCTTGAGGGCGTCCTCGACGGCCAGCGGGTGCAGCGCGAACTCCGAGGCGACATGGTCGAACTCGGCCTCCGTGGGCTCGTGGAGCCCCACCCACAGAAAGGCGTCGCCGGTGGCCCGCGCCTCGTCGAGGGCGTCGGAGAGGTCGGCGGGTCCGTCCGTACGGCGCCCGTCCCGATAGATGGCAGAGTCCACGATCACGGGCCGTATTCTCCATCGAACGGCCCCACCACGCACGCGTGGATCCGGTCCGAGGCCGTCCGACCCCATCCGGCCGGACCCGCCGGGTTCCTCGGGGCACCGCCTAGGCTGGCCGGCATGGCCACGTTGATCCTCGTCCGGCACGGACGCTCCACCGCCAACACCTCCGGGGTCCTCGCCGGGCGCATGCCCGGGGTCTCCCTCGACGAGCGGGGTGCCGCCCAGGCCGCCGCGCTTCCCGGGCGCCTCGCGGACGTCCCGCTCGCCGCCGTCGTCTCCAGCCCCCTCCAGCGCTGCCGGGAGACCGTGCGGCCCCTCCTCGACGCCCGGCCGGACCTCCCGCTGCACGTCGAGGACCGGATCAACGAGTGCGACTACGGCGACTGGTCGGGCCGCAAGCTGGCCGAACTCAACGACGAACCGCTGATGGAGGTCGTCCAGGCGCACGCCTCCGCCGCGGCCTTCCCCGGCGGCGAGTCCATGCGCGCGATGCAGGCCCGCGCCGTCGGCGCCGTGCACGACTGGAACGCGCGGATCGAGGCCGAGCACGGCGAGGACGCCGCCTACGTCATGTGCTCCCACGGCGACATCGTCAAGTCGATCGTGGCGGACGCGCTCGGACTCCACCTCGACCTCTTCCAGCGCATCCACGTCGACCCCTGCTCGGTCACCGTGATCCGCTACACGCGCCTGCGTCCCTTCCTCGTCCGCCTCGGCGACACCGGGGACTTCGCCGGTTTCGCGCCCCGCGAGCACCCCGACACCAGTGGGACCGCCGAGGTCGGGGGTGGTGCGGGCGCACCGTGATCCCTTCGCGCAGTAGGGTGGACGCGCCGCTGTAGTACGACTGTCGAGACGCAAGGGAGCCGGGAAACGTGTCCCGTCAGGTGTTCCTCTACGACCCACCGGAGCGTTTCGTGGCCGGTACGGTCGGGCTGCCTGGTCGCCGTACGTTCTTCCTCCAGGCGTCCGCCGGCGGCCGGGTCACCAGCGTCGCCCTGGAGAAGACACAGGTCGCCGCCCTCGCCGAGCGCATGGACGAACTCCTCGACGAGGTCGTCCGCCGTACCGGGGGCAACGCGCCGGTCCCCGCCGTCGCCCCCGCCGAGGTCTCCGACACCGCCCCCCTCGACGTCCCCGTCGAGGAGGAGTTCCGGGTCGGCACCATGGCCCTCGCCTGGGACGGCGAGGAGCAGCGCATGATCGTCGAGGCGCAGGCGCTCGTCGAACTCGACGTGGACTCCGAGGAGGACCTCGCCGAGGCCGAGGAGCGGCTGCTCCAGGACGAGGAGAACGGCCCGCCGATGCTCCGCGTCCGCCTCAGCGGCGCCGCGGCCCGCGCCTTCGCGAAGCGCGCCCTGGACGTCGTCAACGCCGGCCGGCCGCCCTGCCCGCTGTGCAGCCTGCCGCTCGACCCCGAGGGCCACGTCTGCCCGCGCCAGAACGGATACCGCCGCGGAGCATGAGCAGCAGCCCCACGACGCCCCCGGACGCCGAGCTGCTCGCCCACGGTGAACTGACCGTGCGCGGCCGGGTCCGCGAGGCCTCCAACGCCGTGCTCTACTGCTCCGTCGCCTACGAGGGACGGGAAGCGGCCTGCGTCTACAAGCCGGTCGCGGGCGAGCAGCCGCTGTGGGACTTCCCCGACGGCACGCTCGCCCAGCGCGAGGTCGCCGCGTACGAGATCTCCGAGGCCACCGGCTGGGGCCTGGTCCCGCCGACCGTGCTCCGCGACGGGCCGTACGGGGAGGGCATGGTCCAGCTGTGGATCGAGGCCGACCCCGAGGCGCGTCTCCTCGCCCTCACCGAGGACGACGAGGCGGGCGAGGGCTGGAAGGCCGTCGGACCCGCCCAGGTCGACGAGGACCGCACCGCGCTCCTCGTCCACGCGGACACCCCCGAGCTGCGCCGGCTCGCCGTCCTGGACGCCGTCATCAACAACGGCGACCGGAAGGGCGGGCACCTGCTGCCCGCCCCGGACGGCCACCTCTACGGCATCGACCACGGGGTCACCTTCCACGTCGACGACAAGCTGCGCACCCTGCTGTGGGGCTGGGCGGGCGAGCAGCTGCCCGCCGAGGCGGCCGGGGTGCTCGACGCCCTCTACCGCTCCCTGGCCCCGGGAGAGCCCCTCGCCGCCCGTCTGGCCGAACTGCTCACCGATGCCGAGGTCGCGGCCGTACGCGCCCGCGTGGAGGCGCTGCGGGCCACCGGACGGCACCCGGAGCCCTCGGGTCAGTGGCCGTCGATCCCCTGGCCGCCGGTCTGACCGGGCCGAAAGCTTTCGGCCAACCCCTCACCGAGGGTCATGCACCCCTGGGGGGTATGCATGCAAGCCTCCGACCCGCAAGAGCGCCTAATCGGTCAAGATCCCGGATCCGGTTCGTATCCGGAACACCTGTCCGGTTACGCTCGGGTCATGCATGCCTGGCCCGCTTCTGAGGTCCCCGCCCTTCCTGGCAAGGGCCGCGACCTCCGGATCCACGACACCGCGACCGGCGGACGAGTCACCCTCGCCCCCGGCCCCGTCGCCCGTATCTACGTCTGCGGCATCACGCCGTACGACGCGACCCACATGGGTCACGCGGCGACCTACAACGCGTTCGACCTCGTTCAGCGCGTGTGGCTCGACACCAAGCGGCAGGTGCACTACGTCCAGAACGTCACGGACGTGGACGACCCGCTCCTTGAGCGCGCGATCCGCGACGGCATCGACTGGGTCGGCCTCGCCGAGCGGGAGACCGCCCTCTTCCGCGAGGACATGACCGCCCTGCGGATGCTGCCCCCGCAGCACTACATCGGCGCCGTCGAAGCCATACCCGGCATCGTCCCGCTCGTCGAGCGACTCCGGGACGCCGGCGCCGCCTACGAGCTCGAAGGTGACATCTACTTCTCCGTCGACGCCGACCCGCACTTCGGGCAGGTCTCGAACTACACGGCCGAGCTGATGCGCCACCTCTCCGCCGAGCGCGGCGGGGACCCGGAGCGCCCCGGCAAGAAGAACCCGCTCGACCCGATGCTCTGGATGGCCGCCCGCGAGGGCGAGCCGAGCTGGGACGGCGCGAGCCTCGGCGCGGGTCGCCCCGGCTGGCACATCGAGTGCGTCGCCATCGCCCTGGACCACCTCGGCATGGGCTTCGACGTGCAGGGCGGCGGCTCCGACCTGATCTTCCCGCACCACGAGATGGGCGCCTCCCACGCCCAGGCGCTCACCGGCGAGTTCCCCATGGCCAAGGCGTACGTCCACGCCGGCATGGTGGCCCTCGACGGCGAGAAGATGTCCAAGTCCCGCGGCAACCTGGTCTTCGTCTCGAAGCTCCGCCGTGACGGCGTCGACCCGGCCGCCATCCGGCTCGCGCTCCTCTCCCACCGCTACCGTGACGACTGGGAGTGGACCGACCAGGTCCTCCAGGACGCGCTGGAGCGCCTCGGCCGGTGGCGTGCCGCCGTCTCGCGCCCCGACGGCCCGTCCGCCGACGCGCTCGTCGAGGAGCTCCGCGAGGCCCTGTCCGACGACCTCGACACCCCCACCGCGCTCGCCGCGGTGGACCGCTGGGCCGCGCTCCAGACGGCCGAGGGCGGTACCGACGACTCCGCCCCCGGTCTCGTCTCCCGTGCCGTCGACGCTCTGCTCGGTGTGGCCCTGTAACGAGCACTACCGAACAACTCCGTTTCAGGCAACCGCCCTTGGACTTCTTGCCGAAGTCCAAGGGCGGTTCCGTTTTGTCCTGGCGGGGATGCTCGTTCCTGCGCTAAATAAGCTCCATGCAATCATCATCACGCATGAAAGTTGCACTTGCCGGAGCCGTCCTCGGGCTCCTCGCGGCCTTCGCGGGACCCGGCACCACCGCGTCGGCCCTCCCCACCGACAGCGCCGACACCACGGCACAGGAGCCCGACACCACGGTCGGCGACCTCACCGGGTTCGCCGCCGACGGGTCCGTCTACCGGCTGACCGCCGGCCTGGCCCAGGCCCGGGTCAGCTTCGTCACCGCCGACACCTTCCGCATCGAACTCGCCCCCGACGGGAAGTTCACCGACCCCACCGGCACCGACATCACGCTGCCCCAGGGCCCGCCCCCGGCCACCCGCTGGCGCGACCTGGGCGACCGCTACGAGCTGAGCAGCAGTCAGGTGACCCTGCGCGCCTTCAAGTCACCGCTCCGCTTCGCCGCCGTACGCGCCGACGGCACCCCGCTCTGGAGCGAGGCCCGCGGCCTCAGCTGGACCGCCGACCGCACCACCCAGACCCTCGCCCGCGGCGCCGACGAGCAGTTCTACGGCGCCGGCATGCAGAACGGCCGCGGCAACACCTCCCACCGCGACAAGACCGTCGAGGTCGGGGTCGACTACAACTGGAACGACGGCGGCCACCCCAACTCCGTCCCCTTCTACCTCTCCTCCGCCGGATACGGCGTCTACCGCAACACCTACGCGCCGAACACCTACGCCTTCACCGAGCCCGTCACCACCAGCGCCGCGGAACAGCGCTTCGACGCCTACTACTTCGCCGGCACCGGCGGCGACGCCGCCAAGGACGTCATCGGCCAGTACACCCGGCTCACCGGCAAGCCCTTCATGCCGCCCGTGTACGGCCTGGAGATCGGCGACGCCGACTGCTACCTCCACAACGCCAACCGGGGCGAGCGCCGCACCCTCGACGCCCTGAAGGTCGCCGACGGCTACGTCGCCAACGACATGCCCAACGGCTGGATGCTCGTCAACGACGGCTACGGCTGTGGCTACGAGAACCTCGCCGAGGCCTCCGCCGGACTCGGCGAGCGCGGCATGAAGCTCGGCCTGTGGACCGAGGACGGCATCGACAAGCTCGAAGAGCAGGTCAAGGCCGGCCAGCGGGTCGCCAAGCTCGACGTCGCCTGGGTCGGCGAGGGCTACAAGTTCGCCCTCGACGGCTGCAAGGACGCCCACGCCGGCATCGAGGCCCACAGCGACGCCCGCGGCTTCACCTGGGCCCCCGAGAGCTGGTCCGGCGCCCAGCGCTGCGGCGTCCAGTGGTCCGGCGACCAGTCCGGCACCTGGGAGTACATCCGCTGGCAGATCCCGACCTACGCGGGCGCCTCCATGTCCGGACTCGCCTACACCACCGGCGACGTCGACGGCATCTTCGGCGGCAGCGCCAAGACGTACACCCGCGACCTCCAGTGGAAGACCTTCCTGCCGGTCACGATGACCATGGACGGCTGGGCCGCCAACGACAAGCAGCCCTTCCGCTACGGCGAGCCCTACACCAGCATCAACCGCGCATCCCTCAAGCTCCACGAGGCCCTGCTCCCGTACATCTACAGCCACGCCCACCAGGCCACGAAGACCGGCGTCGGCCTCGCCCGGCCGCTCGCCCTGGAGTACCCGGACGACCCCAAGGCCTCCACCGACGCCGCCAAGTACGAGTTCCTCAGCGGCGAGGACTTCCTCGTCGCCCCCGTCTACCAGGACGCCGTGGAGCGCGACGGCATCTACCTCCCCGAGGGCACCTGGATCGACTACTGGTCCGGCCGCACCTACCAAGGTCCCGTCACCGTCGACGACTACAGCGCCCCGCTCGACACCCTGCCCCTCTTCGTACGGGCCGGAGCGACCGTCCCGATGTGGCCCGGCGACATCCGCTCGTACACCGACCGCGCTCCCGGGGACCCGATCGCCTGGGACGTCTACCCGAAGGGCAGCTCCTCCTTCGATCTGTACGAGGACGACGGTGTCACCCGCGAACACCGCACCGGCCGGTACGCCACCCAGCGCGCCGAGGTCAGCGCCCCGAACGGCGGCCCCGGCGACGTCACCGTCCGCATCGGCGCGAGCAAGGGCTCGTACACCGGCAAGCCGGCCGCCCGGCCGTACGCCTTCACCGTCCACACCGGCGACGCCCCCGGCAACGTGAAGCTCGACGGGCGCAAGCTGCCCGCCCTCGCCTCCCGTGCCGACTTCGACGCCGCCACCCAGGGCTGGTGGTACGACCGCGACGAGCGTGGGGGAGTGGTCCGGGTCAAGACGGCCGTCCTGTCCACCGGCCGAGGCTTCGAACTGAAGCTGACCGACACCAGCGCGGTCGGCGGCGCCGTACCGGGCGCCTCCGCGGCCCTCGCCGTCCCCTCGGCGCAGGAGCTCGGCGCCGGAGCCCCCGGCACCGTCGCCGTGGACGTCACCGCCGGCACCCGCGATGCCACCGATGTACGGGTCTCCCTGGACGCCCCGGCCGGCTGGCAGGTCACCCCGGCGGCACCGATCGGCCGCGTCCCGGCCGGCACCACCCGCCGGGTCGAGGTCACCGTCACCCCCGCCCCGGACGCGAAGCCCGGCGAGGCCACCCTCACCGCGACCGTCCGGCACCGCGCGGCGGGCACCGACCGCACCGCCACCCAGCGGTTCGCGGTCGGCGTGATGCCCCCGCCGCCGACCGGCGACGCCTGGGCGAGCGACCTCGTCTGGCTGCGCTCCACCAACGGCTGGGGCCCGCCCGAACGCGACCGCTCCAACGGCGAGTCCGGCGCCACCGACGGCAGGACCCTCACCCTGGGCGGGACGACCTACGAGAAGGGCATCGGCGGCCACGCCGACTCCGACATCGAGGTCTACCTCGGCGGCCGCTGCACCACCTTCACCGCCGACGTCGGCATCGACGACGAGATCAACGGCTACGGCGACGTGGCCTTCTCCGTCGAGGCCGACGGCAAGGTCCTGTGGACCTCGCCCCGGCTCACCGGCGCCTCCGCGACCCTGCCCGTGAACGTCGACGTGACCGGCGCGCGGCACGTGCGGCTGAAGATCACGGACACCAACGGGTCCAAGAGCGGAGACCACGGGGACTGGGCGGCGGCCCGGTTCGGCTGCGCCTGACACATGATCCGCGTCTGACGCGACGACGGGAGGGGTGCCTTCGAGGCACCCCTCCCGTTCCGTCCTGCCTGCTGCGCGCCGCTACTTCTCGGACTCGCCGTCCGTGTCGGTGTCGGTGTCCCCGTCGACGGCGTCGGAGGCTGCTTCCGGGGCTTCCGGGGCGTCCGCGGTCGGCTCGGTCTCCGCTCCCTCCGGCTCCTCGGCGCCCTCGGCGGCGTCCGTCCCCGGTACCGCCTCCGGTCCCGGCCGTTCGGGCTTAGGCGGGCGCGTACGGCCGCTCCCGGTGTCCCGCAGGAACGGCGTGTCGCCGCCCTCCATCGCCACCCCGGGGCCGCCCGGCCCCGTGCCCGGCTCGCGCCGCCGCAGATACCGCTCGAACTCCCGGGCGATCGCCTCGCCCGAGGCCTCCGGCAGCTCCGCCGTGTCCCGGGCCTCCTCCAACGTCTGCACGTACTCGGCGACCTCGCTGTCCTCGGCGGCCAGCTGGTCCACGCCCACCTGCCAGGCCCGCGCGTCCTCGGGCAGCTCGCCCAGCGGGATGCGCAGACCGATCAGGTCCTCAAGACGGTTGAGCAGCGCCAGGGTCGCCTTCGGGTTCGGGGGCTGCGACACGTAGTGCGGAACCGCCGCCCACAGGCTCACCGCCGGCACGCCCGCGTGGGTGCACGCCTCCTGGAGGATGCCCACGATGCCCGTCGGGCCCTCGTACCGGGTCTCCTCCAGGTCCATCGTGCGCGCCAGGTCCGGGTCGGAGGTCACTCCGCTGACCGGGACCGGCCGTGTGTGCGGGGTGTCCCCGAGCAGCGCGCCCAGGATCACGACCATCTCCACGCCCAGCTCGTGGGCGAAGGCGAGGATCTCGTTGCAGAAGGAGCGCCAGCGCATCGACGGCTCGATCCCGCGGACCAGCACCAGGTCACGGGGCTTGTCGCCGCCGACCCGGACCACGGAGAGCCGGGTCGTCGGCCAGGTGATCTTCCGGACGCCGTTGTCCAGGAAGACCGTGGGCCGGTTGACCTGGAAGTCGTAGTAGTCCTCGGCGTCGAGCGCCGCGAACACCTCGCCCTTCCATTCCCGGTCCAGGTGGGCGACCGCGGTGGAGGCGGCGTCGCCGGCGTCGTTCCAGCCTTCGAACGCGGCCACCATGACCGGGTCGATCAGCTCGGGTACCCCCTCGAGCTCGATCACCCAGCGCCTCCTTTTCGAAGTTCCTGTCGTACGGACCAACCTTACGGCTTTCTTCAGGTCCGTCCGCAGCCCCCGGACATCCC
This sequence comes from Streptomyces sp. NBC_00250, assembly GCF_036192275.1. Taxonomy (NCBI): domain Bacteria; kingdom Bacillati; phylum Actinomycetota; class Actinomycetes; order Kitasatosporales; family Streptomycetaceae; genus Streptomyces; species Streptomyces sp. NBC_00250. The sequence goes on from NZ_CP108088.1 coordinate 7,206,361, forward strand.
CGAAAACCCGTGCGGCCTTGATCGACTACCCAGGAACTCGCCTCCGCACACGGCGGTCTCACTCCTCCCAGAGGGTGCTCGGCGCCTCCCTCCGGACCACCGGCGCGATCTCCTCGGCGAAGCGCTGGAGCGTCTCGATCTGCTCGGCCGTCGACTGGGCGAAGGTGTCGACCGTGACGGACTGCAGGTCGTGCCCGTAATGGGCGTGGTAGCCGAGGATCTTGTCGATGATCTGCTGCGGCGAACCGATCAGCTGGGGACCGTCCGCGACGGCGTCCTCGATCGTGCGGAACGGGGTGTTGTAGCCGGCCTTTCCTTCCAGATGCGGCTTGAAGCTCTGCCGTACCTTCGCCTCGTACAGGTCCTTGTAGCGGGAGACCGCCTCCTCGGCGGTGTCGGCGATGAGCAGGCCCCCGGAACCGGCCGCCACGCGCGCGTGGGCCGGGTCGTGCCCGTACTCCTCGAACTTCTCCCGGTAGTGGGCGATGAGCTTCGCGTACGCCGCACGGGGCTGGATCGCGTTGGCGGTGAAGAGCGGATCGCCGTGCTTCGCCGCGAGTTCGGGGGAGTGGAGACTCGTGGCCGAGCCGTGCCAGATCCGGGGCGCACCCGCGTACGGGCGAGGCACCGTGGTGACGCCCTTCAGCGGGGGCCGGAACTCGCCCTCCCAGTCGACGTCCTCCTCCGTCCAGAGCCTGCGGAGCAGCTCGTACTTCTCCTGCTGCAGGTCCCACTGACGCTCCTCGTCCAGGCCGAAGAGGTCGAAGTGGCCGGCCTCCGCACCCTTGCCGACGACGAGTTCGAGCCTGCCTCGGGAGAGCTGGTCGAGGGTGGCGTAGTCCTCGGCGACCCGGACCGGGTCGAGGATCGCGACCACGGTGACGCCGGTGAGCAGCCTGATCCGGGTGGTGCGGGCGGCGAGCGCGGCGAGCAGCACGGTCGGGGCGGAGGAGAGGAACGCGCCCGCGTGCCGCTCGCCGACCGCGTACGCGTCGAAGCCGAACCGTTCGGCGGTCTCGCCGAGCGTGACGACCTGCTCCAACCGGTCGGCGGCGGAAAGGAGTTCGCCGGTCAGCGGGTGCGGGGAGTGGTGGACGATCGAGAGCACCTGAAACTTCATGCGTTCCACTCTGCGTGCCGAGTGTTGCGGCGGTGTGGACAGCGTGTGGCACGCCTCAGGGGCGGCTCCTCGAAGAGGAACCGCCCCTGAAACCGGAGGAGTTACTTCTGCAGCATCGCCTCGACGCCGGCGCGGACCTCGTCCGTCGCGAGACCCCGGATGGTCAGCGTCGTACGGCGGCGCAGCACGTCGTCCGCCGTCTCGGCCCACTCGTGGTCACGGGCGTAGGCGACCTGCGCCCAGATCTCGGGCGCGTCCGGGTGGATGCGGCGGGCCAGGTCCGGGTTCTCGTTCGCCATGCGCGCGATGTCGAAGGAGAGCGAGCCGTAGTGCGTCGCCAGGTGCTTGGCGGTGTCGGCGGCCATCCGCGGGCCGGGCGCCGGACCGTCGACGAGCAGCCGGTGCGCGACCGCGTTCGGGTTGGCGATGCCGGGCAGCGGCAGCCGCTTCGGCAGCGTCGACACCGACTCGTAGTCCTCGCCCAGCGGGTGGCCGGGGAGCTGCTCCAGCTTCTTCATCACCGTACGGCCGATGTGGCGGAAGGTCGTCCACTTGCCGCCGGCCACCGACAGCATGCCGCCGCGGCCCTCGGTGACGACCGTCTCGCGCTTGGCCTTGGAGGTGTCGCCGGGACCGCCCGGGAGCACCCGCAGACCGGCGAAGGCGTAGGTGATCAGATCGCGCGACAGCTGCTGGTCGCGGATGGAGAAGGCGGCCTCGTCCAGGATCTGGGCGGTGTCCTTCTCGGTGACCTCGACCTGGCCGGGGTCGCCCTCGTACTCCTCGTCGGTGGTGCCGAGCAGCAGCATGTCCTCCCAGGGGAGGGCGAAGGTGATGCGGTACTTGTCGATCGGGGTGGCCAGGGCGGCCTTCCACGGCGAGGTCCGCTTGAGGACCAGGTGCGCGCCCTTGGAGAGGCGGATGGAGGGGGCCGCGTTCGGGTCCTCCATCTTGCGCAGGTGGTCGACCCACGGGCCGGTCGCGTTGAGCACGAGACGGGCGGTGACGCCGAACTCATCGCCGCTGGTGCGGTCCTTGAGCTCGGCACCGGTGACCCGGCCCTTGGTGAAGCGCAGCCCGGTGACCTCGGCGTGGTTGAGGACGGTGGCACCGGCGTCGACCGCCGCGCGGACCGTCATCAGCGCCATGCGGGCGTCGTTCATCTGGTCGTCGCCGTAGACGGCCACGGCCTTGAGGTTGTCGGTGCGCAGCTCCGGCACGTCCTGTGCGGCCTTGGCGGGGGAGAGCAGGTGCCCGACGCCGTCACCGAACGCCGAGAGGGCGCTGTAGGCGAAGACACCGGCACCGAGCTTGGCCGCGCCGTGCGGGCCGCCCTTGTAGACGGGCAGGTAGAAGGTGAGGGGGTTGGCGAGGTGCGGTGCCACCTGACGGGAGACCGCACGCCGCTCGAAGTGGTTCTCCGCGACCAGCTTCACCGCGCCGGTCTGCAGGTAGCGCAGACCGCCGTGGAGCAGCTTCGAGGAGGCGGAGGAGGTGGCGCCGGCGAAGTCGCCGGCGTCCACCAGGGCCACCCGCAGGCCCGACTGTGCGGCGTGCCAGGCGGTGGAGATGCCCAGGATGCCGCCGCCGATCACCAGGAGGTCGTACGTCGCCTTGGAAAGCTGGTCCCGGGTCTCGGCGCGGCTCGGGAGGGAGCCGGACGCCGGGTGCGTCCCAAGGGCAGGGACGCTCTGCAGGGTGGTCATGTCGATCTACTCCTCGTCCTCGATCCAGCCCATGGTCCGCTCGACGGCCTTGAGCCAGCTCTTGTACTCGCTGTCACGCCTGTCGGCGTCCATGCGAGGGGTCCATTCCGCCGCGCGGCGCCAGTTGGCGCGCAGGGCGTCGGTGTCCGGCCAGAAGCCGACGGCCAGGCCGGCGGCGTAGGCGGCACCGAGGCAGGTGGTCTCGGCGACCATCGGACGCACGACGGGCGCGTCCAGGAAGTCCGAGAGGGTCTGCATCAGCAGGTTGTTGGAGGTCATGCCGCCGTCGACCTTGAGCGCGGTCAGCTCGACGCCGGAGTCCTTCGTCATGGCGTCGGTGATCTCGCGGGTCTGCCAGGCGGTGGCCTCCAGGACGGCGCGGGCGATGTGCGCCTTGGTGACGTACCGGGTGAGGCCGGCGATCACACCGCGGGCGTCGGAGCGCCAGTAGGGGGCGAACAGGCCGGAGAAGGCCGGCACGAAGTAGGCGCCGCCGTTGTCCTCGACCGAGGACGCGAGGGTCTCGATCTCGGCGGCGGACTTGATGAGGCCCATCTGGTCGCGCATCCACTGCACCAGCGAACCGGTGACGGCGATCGAGCCCTCCAGGGCGTAGACCGGCTTCTGGTCGCCGATCTGGTAGCCGACCGTGGTCAGCAGGCCGCTGTAGGAGTTGATGATCTTGTCACCGGTGTTCATCAGCATGAAGGTGCCGGTGCCGTACGTGGACTTGGCCTCGCCCTCGGCGAAGCAGGTCTGGCCGAACAGGGCGGCCTGCTGGTCGCCGAGCGCCGAGGCGACCGGGACACCGGCGAGGGCGCCGTCCTTGACGTGGCCGTAGACCTCGGCGGAGGACCGGATCTCGGGGAGGACGTTGAGGGGAACCCCCATCGACTCCGCGATCTTCTCGTCCCAGGCCAGCGTGTGCAGGTTCATCAGCATGGTGCGCGAGGCGTTGGTGACGTCGGTGACGTGCACTCCGCCGTCGGTGCCGCCCGTGAGGTTCCAGATGACCCACGAGTCCATGGTGCCGAAGAGGATGTCGCCGGCCTCGGCGCGCTCGCGCAGGCCCTCGACGTTGTCGAGCATCCAGCGGATCTTCGGGCCGGCGAAGTAGCTCGCCAGCGGCAGGCCGGTCTCGCGGCGGAAGCGGTCCTGGCCGACGTTGCGGCCGAGCTCCTTGCAGAGGGCGTCGGTGCGGGTGTCCTGCCAGACGAGGGCGTTGTGGACGGGCTCACCGGTGGTCTTGTCCCAGAGCAGCGTGGTCTCGCGCTGGTTGGTGATGCCGATGGCCTTGACGTCGGAGGCGGCGATGCCGCCCTTCGTCAGGGCGCCGGCGACGACCTCCTGGACGTTGGTCCAGATCTCGGCGGCGTCGTGCTCGACCCAGCCCGGCTTCGGGAAGATCTGCTCGTGCTCCTTCTGGTCGACCGAGACGATCCGGCCGTCCTTGTCGAAGACGATGCAGCGCGAGGACGTGGTGCCCTGGTCGATGGCCGCGATGAACGGGCCGGAGGTGTGTGCGTCGGTCACGGTGTGCTCCAAGGGAGGTCTGGGAGAAGGACGGCTCAGGCGAACGCGATGTTGTAGATACCCGCCGCGATGGCTCCACCGATCAGCGGACCGGCGACCGGGATCCAGGCGTAGCTCCAGTCGGAGCCGCCCTTGTTCGGCAGCGGGAGCAGGGCGTGCACGATGCGCGGGCCGAGGTCACGTGCCGGGTTGATCGCGTAGCCGGTCGGCCCACCGAGCGAGAGGCCGATGGAGACCACGACGAACGCGGTGATCAGGGCGCCGATGACGCCGAGGCCCTTGCCGCTGTCGTTGAGGCCCTGGGTGAGCACGGCCAGGACGAGCACCACGGTGCCGATGATCTCGGTGGCCAGGTTCTGCCAGGTGTTCCGGATCTCGGGGCCGGTGGAGAAGATGCCGAGCACCGGGCCGGGGCCCTCGATCGGCGTCTTGGCGGCGGCCTCGGCGTCGGTGAGGTGGGCCTGGAACTGGCCGTAGTAGGCCACCCAGACCAGTGCCGCGCCGATCATGGCGCCGAGCATCTGGCCCGCGATGTAGACGGGGACGTTGTCCCAGACGCCGTCCTTGATCGCGATTCCGACCGTGACGGCGGGGTTCAGATGGGCGCCCGAGAGGGAAGCCGTCATGTAGACGGCCGTCATGACGGCGAAGCCCCACCCGAAGGTGATCGCGAGCCAGCCCGCGTTGCGGGCCTTGGAGCCCTTGAGCGTGACGGCGGCGCACACGCCGCCGCCGAGCAGAATCAGAACGGCGGTACCGATGGTCTCGCCGAGGAAGATGTCGGAGCTGGACACCCGCGACTCCTTTGTCCTTCGTCCAGGGGAACGGCGAACCCCGGGTCCCTCCGGAGGTCCGCACCCTCGTGTGAGGGCTGTTTCCGGCCCTTGGCACTGCCACACTCTAGCGTCTATTGCCGTTAGGTGTTCGGCATTGCCGACCGATGAACGGAAGTTTTGCCCTCGGGTTAACAGCACGTCAAGGCCCCGGGAAGCGAAAAACCCGCCGATAACGCGATCGTTACCGGCGGGTTCACTCAGGTCGGGGGGCGTGGTCGCGCAGGGTCAGAAGCGCCCGGCTCCCAGATCCCGGGAGACGGCGCGGGCGCAGTCCCGTACCGCCGCGACGAGTTCGGGACGCAGCTCCCCGGCCGGGCACAGCCGCTCCACGGCGCCCGTCACGGCCACCGCGCCCACCGGCATCCGCCGCCGGTCGTGGATGGGCGCCGCCACCGAGGCGACGCCCTCCCAGGTCTCCTCCACGTCCGCCGCCCAGCCCTTGGCCCGCGTCATGTCGAGCATGGACTCGAAGTCCCCCAGGATCGTGGTCGTGCGGGGCGTGAACGCCTCCCGCTCGACCTCCAGGACCTCGCTGTGGGCCACCGGGTCGTACGCCGAAAGGACCTTGCCCAGGGCCGTGGAGTGCAGCGGCTGCATGGCCCCCACCTCCAGGACCTGGCGGCTGTCGTCCGGCCGGAAGACGTGGTGCACGATCAGGACGCCCTTCTGGTGCAGCACCCCCAGGTGGACGCTCTCGCCGCTGGACCGCGCCAGGTCGTCCGTCCAGACGAGCGCCCGCGCGCGCAGCTCGTGCACGTCCAGATAGCTGTTGCCGAGCCGCAGCAGCTCCGCTCCGAGCTGATAGCGGCCCGAGGCCGCCTCCTGCTCCACGAAGCCCTCCGCCTGGAGGGTGCGCAGGATGCCGTGGGCCGTCCCCTTGGCGAGCCCCAGCGAGGACGCGATGTCGGACAGTCCGAGCCGGCGCTCGCCGCCCGCGAGCAGTCGCAGCATGGCCGCCGCCCGTTCAAGCGACTGGATGTTCTTCGCCATCGCCCGACCCCTTCTCCCTCTCACGCTGTTCGACAATGCTGAACACTATCGGTCGATGCCGACCTTGCGTTACACCTGACAGTGTCAGTCAAGAACGGACCGAACCGGGAGTCCCCGCACACAGGATGCCGTCCGCCCCGCGAGACGCCGTGTCCACCCCGGCCCGTGCGCGGTTACGCTGACCCCGTGCACCCTCCTCCGAAGGTGCAAAGCCGACAGCCGTCGCATCCCAGGGAGCTCATCCATGGCCTCGTTGCCGACCCCTTCCGCTGACAGCCGGAACCGCGCCGCAGCCCTCCGCGAAGCACTCGCCAGCCGAGTCGTCGTCGCCGACGGCGCCATGGGCACCATGCTCCAGGCACAGGACCCCACCCTCGAGGACTTCCAGAACCTCGAAGGCTGCAACGAGATCCTGAACATCACCAGGCCCGACATCGTCCGTTCGGTGCACCGGGAGTACTTCGCCGCGGGCGTCGACTGCGTCGAGACCAACACCTTCGGCGCCAACCACGCCGCCCTGGGCGAGTACGACATCCCCGAGCGCGTCCACGAACTCTCCGAGGCCGGCGCCCGCATCGCCCGCGAGGTCGCCGACGAGTTCACCGCCACCACCGGCCGCCAGCGCTGGGTCCTCGGCTCCATCGGCCCCGGCACCAAGCTCCCCACCCTCGGCCACGCCCCGTACCCCCTGCTGCGCGACGCCTACCAGCAGAACGCCGAAGGCCTCATCGCCGGCGGCGCCGACGCGCTGCTCGTCGAGACCACCCAGGACCTGCTCCAGACCAAGGCCTCCGTCATCGGCGCCCGCCGCGCCCTCGACGTCCTCGGCATCGACCTGCCGCTCATCGTCTCCGTCACCGTCGAGACCACCGGCACGATGCTCCTGGGCTCCGAGATCGGAGCCGCCCTGACGGCCCTGGAGCCGCTCGGCATCGACATGATCGGCCTGAACTGCGCCACCGGCCCCGCCGAGATGAGCGAGCACCTCCGCTACCTCGCCCGCCACTCGCGCATCCCGCTCTCCTGCATGCCCAACGCCGGCCTGCCCGTCCTCACCTCCGACGGCGCCCACTACCCGCTCGGCCCCGGCGAGCTCGCCGACGCCCAGGAGACCTTCGTCCGCGAGTACGGCCTCTCCCTGATCGGCGGCTGCTGCGGTACGACCCCCGAGCACCTGCGCCAGGTCGTCGAGCGCGTCCGGGACCTCACCCCCGGCACCCGCGACCCGCGCCCCGAGCCCGGCGCCGCCTCGCTCTACCAGACCGTGCCGTTCCGCCAGGACACCGCCTACATGGCGATCGGCGAGCGCACCAACGCCAACGGCTCCAAGAAGTTCCGCGAGGCCATGCTGGAGGCGCGCTGGGACGACTGCGTCGAGATGGCCCGCGACCAGATCCGCGAGGGCGCGCACATGCTCGACCTCTGCGTCGACTACGTCGGCCGCGACGGCGTCGCCGACATGGAGGAGCTCGCCGGCCGCTTCGCCACCGCCTCCACCCTGCCGATCGTCCTGGACTCCACCGAGGTGGAGGTCCTGCGGGCCGGCCTGGAGAAGCTCGGCGGCCGGGCCGTCATCAACTCGGTCAACTACGAGGACGGCGACGGCCCCGAGTCCCGCTTCGCCAAGGTCACCCGGCTGGCCCAGGAGCACGGCGCCGCGCTCATCGCCCTCACCATCGACGAGGAGGGCCAGGCCCGTACCGCCGAGCACAAGGTCGCCATCGCCGAGCGGCTCATCGAGGACCTCACCGGCAACTGGGGCATCCACGAGTCCGACATCCTCATCGACACCCTCACCTTCACCATCTGTACCGGTCAGGAGGAGTCGCGCAAGGACGGCATCGCCACGATCGAGGCGATCCGCGAACTGAAGCGCCGCCGGCCGGACGTCCAGACCACCCTGGGACTCTCCAACATCTCCTTCGGCCTGAACCCGGCCGCGCGCATCCTCCTCAACTCCGTCTTCCTCGACGAGTGCGTCAAGGCCGGCCTCGACTCGGCGATCGTCCACGCCTCGAAGATCCTGCCGATCGCCCGCTTCGACGACGAGCAGGTCACCACCGCGCTCGACCTGATCTACGACCGGCGCGCCGAGGGTTACGACCCGCTGCAGAAGCTGATGGCCCTCTTCGAGGGCGTCAACACCAAGTCGATGAAGGCCGGCAAGACCGAGGAGCTCCTCGCCCTGCCCCTGGACGAGCGCCTCAAGCGGCGGATCGTCGACGGCGAGAAGAACGGCCTGGAGGCCGACCTCGACGAGGCCCTGACGGTCCGTCCCGCCCTGGAGATCGTCAACGAGATCCTGCTCGACGGCATGAAGACGGTCGGCGAGCTGTTCGGCTCGGGCCAGATGCAGCTGCCGTTCGTGCTGCAGTCCGCCGAGGTCATGAAGACGGCGGTCGCGTACCTCGAACCGCACATGGAGAAGACGGACGCCGACGGCAAGGGCACGATCGTCCTCGCCACCGTCCGCGGCGACGTCCACGACATCGGCAAGAACCTCGTCGACATCATCCTCTCCAACAACGGCTACAACGTCGTCAACATCGGCATCAAGCAGCCGGTCTCCGCGATCCTCGAAGCCGCCGAGGAGCACAGGGCCGACGTCATCGGCATGTCCGGCCTCCTCGTGAAGTCCACCGTGATCATGAAGGAGAACCTGGAGGAGCTGAACCAGCGCGAGCTGGCCGCCAAGTACCCGGTGATCCTCGGCGGCGCCGCCCTCACCAGGGCGTACGTCGAGCAGGACCTCCACGAGATCTACCAGGGCGAGGTGCGGTACGCCCGGGACGCCTTCGAAGGCCTCCGCCTCATGGACGCCCTCGTCGCCGTCAAGCGCGGCGTCCCCGGGGCCGTACTCCCCGAGCTCAAGCAGCGCCGGGTCGTCAAGCGGGACACCGCCGCCCTCCAGGTCGCCGAACCGGAGCCCGGCGGCCGCTCCGACGTCTCCGTCGACAACCCGGTGCCGACCCCGCCGTTCTGGGGCACCCGGGTCGTCAAGGGCATCCCGCTGAAGGACTACGCCTCCTGGCTCGACGAGGGCGCCCTCTTCAAGGGCCAGTGGGGCCTCAAGCAGAACCGGGCCGGCGACGGACCCTCGTACGAGGAGCTCGTCGAGACCGAGGGCCGACCGCGGCTGCGCGGCTGGCTGGAGCGCCTCCACACGGAGAACCTCCTGGAGGCGGCCGTCGTCCACGGCTACTTCCCGTGCGTCTCCAAGGGCGACGACCTGATCATCCTCGACGAGGCCGGGAACGAGCAGACCCGCTTCACCTTCCCGCGCCAGCGCCGGGGCCGCCGCCTCTGCCTCGCGGACTTCTTCCGCCCGGAGGAGTCCGGCGAGACCGATGTCGTCGGCCTCCAGGTCGTCACCGTCGGTTCGAGGATCGGCGAGGCCACGGCCGAGCTGTTCGCCTCCGACTCCTACCGCGACTACCTGGAGCTGCACGGCCTCTCCGTGCAGCTCGCGGAGGCCCTCGCCGAGTACTGGCACGCGCGCGTCCGCGCCGAGCTGGGCTTCGGCGGCGAGGACCCGGCGAACGTGGAGGACATGTTCGACCTCAAGTACCGCGGCGCGCGCTTCTCGCTCGGCTACGGCGCCTGCCCGGACCTGGAGGACCGCGCGAAGATCGCGGAGCTGCTGCGCCCGGAGCGGATCGGTGTGCACCTCTCGGAGGAGTTCCAGCTCCACCCCGAGCAGTCCACCGACGCCATCGTGATCCACCACCCCGAGGCGAAGTACTTCAACGCCCGGTGACATGCCCGTCGGCACCCTCGTCGACACGCTCGGTGACCGGAGAAGACACCCGCCAGGGTAAATCCGCGCTTCTTCGGTGATCCGGACGTACACTTATCGGTCCAGTGCAGGCCGGTCTTCCTCCCCGTACCGGGGAGGGGGGCCGGCCTTCTCGTCCCTCCATGGAGGTGTGCCGGATGACCAGTACGGTCCCCGCGTCCCTGTTCCGTACCAACGGCAGCTCCGCCCTGCAGGCGGTCTTCCTCGACATGGACGGGACCCTCGTCGACACCGAGGGCTTCTGGTGGGACGCCGAGGTGGAGGTCTTCGCCGACCTCGGGCACCGGCTGGACGAGGCCTGGAAGGACATCGTCGTCGGCGGCCCGATGACCCGCAGCGCGGGCTACCTCATCGAGTCCACCGGCGCCGACATCACGATCGCCGAGCTGACGGTCCTGCTCAACGAGAAGTTCGAGCAGCGCATCACGCGCGGAGTGCCCCTCATGCCGGGCGCCGAGCGGCTGCTCGCCGAGCTGGCCCGGCACTCCATCCCGACCGCACTGGTCTCCGCCTCGCACCGGCGGATCATCGACCGGGTCCTCCACTCGCTCGGCCGTGACCGCTTCACCCTCACGATCGCCGGGGACGAGGTCGTCCGGACCAAGCCCCACCCCGAGCCGTATCTGACGGCCGCCCGCGGCGTCGGGGCCGACCCCACGCTGTGCGCCGTCGTCGAGGACACGGCGACCGGGGTGGCGGCCGCGGAGGCGGCGGGCTGCCGGGTCGTCGCGGTGCCCTCCGTCGCCCCGATCGCGGCCTCCCCGGGCCGGGTCGTCGTGCGCTCCCTGGAAGAGGTCGACGTGCCCTTCCTCCGCACACTGATCACCGGAATCTGAGCTTTATCTGAGGTTCCCCCGCGGAATGCGCTTTCGCCCGGGGAAAACGATCAGGCCATTCGCCGAAAAGGCCCCTGCGTGACCTTGGTCACGCAGAGTGCCTGACGGCGGGTGGCCTTCGCGCGTTCCATGACCGGAAAGTGCATGTTTCGGCGCCCCCTTGTGTCCCGATTCGGACGCCGCCGTCCGCATCATCCGGCGCATGACTATCGAGGCACCCGCATTCATGATCACTCTGCGATTACCCCCGTGGCCACCCGTGGTCCGGCAATAGCGGCGCCGCCCACTAATCTTTCGCGAGTACTTCGCCGCATAACCCGCGTGCACCGGCGCACACCCAAGTCGCCGTGAACACAGGACCGATCGCAACACCCGGCCCGATCGCTCCCGCCCCGACCGGGCGGCCGGCGGCGGAGTTCCACTGACCGCTGTATCCCAGTGCCGGATGAGGAGATCGTCCCTGATGAACCGCAAGACCCTGGTGCTGCCGGCCGTGGCCGGACTGCTCGCCCCCCTGCTCGCCGCCTGTGGCGGAACGGAGGACGGTGGAGCGATCGTCGTCGGCACCACGGACCAGTTCATCGCCACGGCGGACGCCCCCGCCCCGCTCGACCCGGCCTTCGCCTACGACACCGGCGCCTGGAACATCCTGCGGCAGACCGTCCAGACCCTGATGCACGTGCCCCGCGAGAGCGGCGAGCCCGTCCCCGAGGCCGCCCAGAGCTGCGGATTCTCCGACAAGGCCAGCGAGAGCTACCGCTGCAAGCTCCGCGCCGGACTCACCTTCTCCGACGGCACCCCGATCACCGCCGAGGACGTCAAGTTCTCCATCGACCGCGTGCTGAAGATCAAGTCGGACAACGGCACCGCCGCCCTCCTCGCGAACATCGACACCGTCGAGACCAAGGGCGCCGACGAGGTCGTCTTCCACCTGAAGACCCCCGACGCCACCTTCCCGTACAAGCTCTCCACCCCGGTCGCCGGCATCCTCAGCAAGAACAAGTACGAGGCCGGAAAGCTCCGCGACGGCTTCGACGTCGACGGCTCCGGCCCGTACACCATGAAGGTCGAGCGCGAGGGCGAGAAGGCCACCCGCTTCGTCTTCAGCAAGAACCCGGCCTACAAGGGCGACATCACCCTGCGCAACGACAAGGTCGAACTGCGCCCCTACGCCGACGCGAACGCCATGGGCCAGGCCCTGGACAGCGACGACATCGACATGATGGCCCGCTCCCTGACCCGGCAGCAGATCAAGGACCTCACCGAGAAGCCCAAGGAAGGCATCAAGGTCTCCGAGGTCCCCGGCCTGGAGATCCGCTACCTCGGCTTCAACACCGACGCCCCCTCCGTCAAGGAGAAGGCCGTCCGCCAGGCCATGGCCGCCGTCGTCGACCGCGGCGCCCTCGTCAACGGGGTCTACGGCCCCACCGCCGAGCCGCTGTACTCGCTGATCCCCTCCAGCATCACCGGCCACGCCACCCCCTTCTTCGACGAGTACGGCGAGCCCGACCACGCCCGGGCCGCCAAGCTCCTCAAGGACGCGGGCGTCAAGACCCCGGTCGAGCTGACCCTGAACTACACCACCGACCACTACGGCGCCGAGACCGCAAAGGAGTTCGAGGCGCTCAAGAAGCAGCTCGGCGCCGGCGGACTCTTCGACGCCACCGTCCAGGGCGCCGAGTGGTCGACGTTCCGCACCGCCCAGAAGCGCGGCGACTACGCCGTCTACGGACTCGGCTGGTTCCCGGACTACCCGGACCCGGACAACTACATCGCGCCGTTCCTGGACAGCGACAACTTCCTCAACACCCCGTACGTGAACAAGGTCGTCCGCGACCAGCTCATCCCGCGCTCGCGCCGACAGGCCGACCGCACCGCCGCGAGCCCCGTCTTCAACCAGATCCAGAAGATCGTCGCCAAGGACGTACCCGTCCTGCCCCTGTGGCAGGGCAAGCAGTACGTCGCCGCCCGCGACGACCTCAACGGAGTCGAGTACGCCCTCAACACGTCCTCCGACCTCCTGCTCTGGGAACTGGGCCGCGGTACCGCATAACCCCGTCGACTGGATCGGTTACACCGGCCGCGCACCCGCGCGCGGCCGGCCTGACAAGAGATCACGAGGCACGTTCTGTGAAGACGCACAACAAGTGGCTGACGGCCCCCCTCGCCGCCGGCCTGTCCGCCGCCCTCCTCAGCGGCTGCGGCACCGAGCAGGGTGGCTCGGGCGACTCCGTCAACGGCGTACGCGTCGGCATGTCCGACGAGATCCTCGCCACCGACCCGGCGGCCGGCTACGACCCCGGCTCCTGGCTGCTGTTCAACAACGTCTTCCAGTCCCTGCTCGCCTTCCCCAAGGGCGGCTCCGTCCCCGAGCCCGAAGCCGCGGACAAGTGCGGCTTCGCCACCGGCAGCACGGTGTACTCCTGCACCCTGCGGGACGGCCTCACCTTCTCCAACGGCAACAAGCTCACCTCGGAGGACGTCAAGTTCTCCTTCGAGCGGGCCCTCAAGATCGCCGACCCCTCCGGCCCCGCGCCGCTGCTCTCCACCATCAAGAGCATCGAGACCCCGGACGAGCGGACCGTCGTCTTCCACCTCAAGGTCCCCGACGCCACCTTCCCCAGCAAGATCGCCTCCGGCGCCGGCTCCATCGTCGACCACCGCGAGTACCCCGCCGACGCCCTGCGCACCGACGGCAAGGCCACCGGCTCCGGCCCCTACAAGCTGGACTCCATCGGCGACACCGAGGCCACCTTCTCCGCCAACTCCGGCTACCGGGGCACCGCGAAGGCCAAGAACGACGGCATCACCCTCAAGCTCTACCGAGGCGACCGCTCCGCCCTCTCCAAGGCCCTCACCGACGGAGAGATAGACGTCGCCTACCGAGGCCTCTCCGCCGAGGACATCGCCGCCCTCGAAACCTCCGAGACCACGGACGACAAGGGCATCCAGGTCATCCAGGGCAGCAGCGCCGAGGTCCAGCACCTCGTCTTCAACATGAAGGACCCGGTCGTCGGCAAGCTCGGCGTCCGCCAGGCCATCGCCCACCTCGTCGACCGCGAGGCCCTCGTCGAAGGCGTCTACAAGTCGACGGCCACGCCGCTGTACTCGATCGTCCCGGCCGGCATCGCCGGACACAACACCGCCTTCTTCGACACCTACGGCACCCCCGACAAGGCGAAGGCCAAGAAGGCCCTGCGCGGGGCCGGCATCACCGACAAGGTGAAGCTCACCCTCTGGTCCACCCCCAGCCGCTACGGCCCGTCCACCGACGAGGAGCTCAAGGCCATCGCCGAGCAGCTCAACGCCAGCGGCCTCTTCGACGCCGACGTCAAGTCCGTCGCCTACGACCAGTACGAGAAGGACATCGCGGCCGGCAAGTACGGCGTCTACGTCAAGGGCTGGGTCCCCGACTACCCCGACGCCGACAACTTCACCGCCCCCTTCTTCGGCAAGGGCAACGTCCTCGGCAACCACTACGAGAACGCCACCATCACCGGCAGCCTCCTCCCCGGGACCGCCGCCGTCACGGACCGCGCCGCCACCGCCGACGAGTACGGCAAGCTCCAGGACCTCGTCGCCGAGCAGCTGCCCCTCCTGCCGCTCTGGCAGGGCAAGCAGTACGCCGTCGCCCGCCAGGACGTCACGGGCCTGGAATGGACCCTCGACTCCTCGACGGTCTTCCGCTTCTGGGAGATCCGCAAGGGCTGACCCGCCCCAGGACACGACGAGAGGGGCCCGGTGCGCGTCACGCGCACCGGGCCCCTCTCGTCGTACCCGTCAGGACTACTGCCCGTTGGCGCCCGGCCGCACCAGACCGCTCTCGTACGCGTACACCGCGGCCTGCACCCGGTCCCGCAGGCCCAGCTTCGTCAGCACATGCCCCACATGCGTCTTCACCGTCGTCTCGCTGACGAACAGGTCCGCCGCGATCTCCGCGTTCGACAGACCCCGCGCCACCAGCTTCAGCACCTCGACCTCACGGTCCGTCAAGGTGTTCAGCGTGTCGGGCATCTGCTCCTCGCCCGTCGGCAGATGCGCCGAGTACTTGTCGAGCAGCCGACGCGTGATCGACGGCGCCAGCATCGCCTCACCCGCCGCCACCACCCGGATCGCCTGCACCAGCTCGTTCGCCGGGGCGTCCTTCAGGAGGAAACCGCTCGCCCCCGCCCGCAGCGCCTCCACCACGTACTCGTCCAGGTCGAACGTCGTCAGGACCAGCACCTTCGCCGGACCGTCCCGGCCCGGCCCCGTGATCTGCCGGGTCGCCTCGACCCCGTCCATCCGCGGCATCCGGATGTCCATCAGCACCACGTCCGGCTGCAACGCCCGCACCTGGTCCTGCGCCTGGAGACCGTCCCCGGCCTCACCCACCACCGCGATGTCCTGCTCCGCCTCCAGAATCATCCGGAAGCCGGTGCGCAGCAGCGGCTGATCGTCGACCAAGAGGACGCGGATCGTCACAAGGGCTCCTTCAGAGGACCTGAGCTCACGAGGTACGCCGGCGCTAAGGCGCCGGCGGGGCCAGGTCCATTCTGCCCTGACCCGATTCGCCCGACTCCGGCGGGCGCGCGGGAACGATCTTCAGCGGATAGACCGGGGGAGTCCCCCCGAACTCCGGACACACCGCCTGGTGATCACACCAGCCGCACAGCTTCGTCGGACGCGGCCGCCAGTCACCCGTCTCCGTCGCCAGCCGGATCGCCTCCCACAGCGCGAGCAGCTTCCGCTCCACCCGCAGCAGATCCGCCTCCACCGGGTCGTACGACAGCACCTCCCCGCTGCCCAGATACACCAGCTGCAGCCGCCGCGGGATCACCTGCTTCAGCCGCCACACCACCAGCGCGTAGAACGTCATCTGGAACAGCGCGCCGTCCCGGTACTCCGGCCGGGGCGCCTTGCCCGTCTTGTAGTCGACGATCCGCACATCGCCCGAGGGCGCCACATCGATCCGGTCGATCACTCCGCGCAACCGCAGCCCCGAATCCAGCTCGGTCTCCACGAAGAGCTCACGCTCGGCCGGCTCCAGACGCGTCGGGTCCTCCAGCGTGAACCACCGCTCGACCAGCCGCTCCGCCTCCGCCAGCCAGCCCGCGAGCCGCTCGCCGTCCGGGTCCTCCGCGAACAGCTCGCCCAGCTCCGGCTTCGACTCGAGGAGCCGGTCCCACTGCCCCGGAACCATCGCCCGCGCCCGCGGAGCCGTCCGCTCCACCGCCGGATCGTCGAAGAGCCGCTCCAGCACGGCGTGCACCAGCGTGCCCCGCGTCGCCGCCGCACTCGGCTTCTCCGGCAGCCGGTCGATCACCCGGAACCGGTACAGCAGCGGACACTGCATGAAATCGCTCGCCCGCGACGGCGACAACGACATGGGCGCCCGGGGCTCCGCCGGCACCTGCTCGCTCGTACTCATGACGAAGACCCTACGACCCGCCACCGACAGCGAGCGGAATACCATCGACCTGGGACCCCGTCGCACTGCATGATCGAACCGTGACACACCGACGTGGGTCACACCTCGCGACGAAAGGAACCCGTGAACCAGGACGAGCCCAAGCCGCAGCGGACCGAGGAGCCCGGCGGCGGGATCCTCATGGGCCGGCCCTTCGGCGTGCCCGTCTACGTCGCCCCCAGCTGGTTCCTCGTCGCCGCCCTCATCACCTGGGTCTTCGGCGACCAGATCGAGCGCGTCCTGCCCGAACTCGGCGCCGCCCGCTACCTCGTCTCCCTGTTCTTCGCCGTCGCCTTCTACGCCTCCGTGCTCGTCCACGAACTGGCCCACACCATCGCCGCGCTCCGCTTCAAACTCCCGGTGCGCCGCATCCAGCTCCAGTTCTTCGGCGGCGTCTCCGAGATCGAGAAGGAGACCGAGACCCCCGGCCGCGAATTCGTCCTCGCCTTCGTCGGCCCCCTCCTCTCCCTCGCCCTCGCCGGCGTGTTCTATCTCTCCATGTACGCCGTCGAGCCCGGCACCGTCCCCGGCGTCCTCCTCGCCGGCCTGATGATCTCCAACCTCATCGTGGCGATCTTCAACCTGCTCCCCGGGCTCCCTCTCGACGGCGGCCGCATGCTCCGCGCCGTCGTCTGGAAGATCACCGGCAAGCCCATGAGCGGCACCATCGCCGCCGCCTGGGTCGGCCGCGCCCTCGCCGTCCTCGTCCTCGTCGGACTGCCCCTGCTCACCCGCACCGGCCTCCTCGGCAACTCCACCGACGACATCAGCGGCCTCGACACCGTCACCGACGCCCTGCTCGCCGCGATCCTCGCCGCGATCATCTGGACCGGCGCCGGCAACAGCCTCCGCATGGCACGGCTGCGCGAACACCTCCCCGAGCTCCGCGCCCGCAGCCTCACCCGCCGCGCCATCCCCGTCGAACCCGCCACCCCGCTCTCCGAGGCCCTCCGCCGCGCCAACGAGGCGGGCGCCCGCGCCCTCGTCGTCGTCGACCCCACCGGCGACCCCACCGGCATCGTCCGGGAGGCCGCCATCGCCGCCGTCCCCCAGCACCGCCGCCCCTGGGTCGCCGTCAGCACCCTCGCCCAGGACATCGCCGCCGGCATGCGCGTCCCCGCCGAACTCACCGGCCAGCCCCTCCTCGACCACCTCCGCGCCAGCCCGGCCACCGAATACCTGGTCGTCGAGGAGACCGGCGAGATCTACGGAGTCCTCTCCACCACCGACGTCGAGCGCGCCTTCGTCCAGGCCATGGCACGACCCTCCTCGTAGTCCTTGTACTCTGGTCACATGTCCGAACCGACCGGTGCCGCCCGCCGACGCGGGCCCTTCAAGGTCGGGGACCAGGTTCAGCTGACCGACCCCAAGGGCCGTCACTACACGTTCACGCTCGAAGAGGGAAAGAACTTCCACACCCACAAGGGTTCTTTCCCGCACGACGAACTGATCGGCGCCCCCGAGGGCAGCGTTGTCCGCACCACCGGAAACGTCGCCTACCTCGCGCTGCGCCCCCTGCTCCCCGACTACGTCCTGTCCATGCCCCGCGGCGCCGCCGTGGTCTACCCCAAGGACGCGGGGCAGATCCTGGCCTTCGCCGACATCTTCCCCGGCGCCCGCGTCGTGGAAGCCGGGGTGGGCTCGGGCTCGCTGAGCAGCTTCCTCCTGCGCGCCATCGGAGACAGCGGCATGCTGCACTCCTACGAGCGCCGCGAGGACTTCGCCGAGATCGCGAAGGGCAACGTCGAGCGCTACTTCGGCGGCCCCCACCCCGCGTGGCAGCTGACCGTCGGCGACCTCCAGGACAACCTGTCCGACACGGACGTCGACCGCGTCATCCTGGACATGCTGGCTCCCTGGGAGTGCCTGGAGGCCGTCTCCAAGGCCCTCGTCCCCGGCGGCATCCTCTGCTGCTACGTGGCGACCACCACCCAGCTCGCCCGCACCGTGGAGTCCATCCGCGAGTTCGGCTGCTACGCCGAGCCGCAGCCCTGGGAATCCATGATCCGCAACTGGCACGTCGAGGGCCTGGCAGTCCGCCCCGATCACCGCATGATCGGCCACACCGGCTTCCTCGTCACCGCCCGCCGCCTCGCGGACGGCGTCGAGCCCCCGATGCGCCGCCGCCGCCCCGCCAAGGGCGCCTACGGCGAGGACTACGAAGGCCCCAACAAGGGCTGACGTCCCGACACCCACGGTGCGCCGCCGTCGAGTTCCCCACCCACGGGAGGGAACTCGACGGCGGCGTCCTCATGTTCGGCGAGCGCCGTGCCTGTTCGGAAGGGGACGTGCGTGTTCGGCAGGCGCCGTGCGGGTTCGGCGGGCGTCTCCCTCGTACGGGGCGACCCCAGCTGTTCCGTCCCCCTGTGACGTGTGGCACGATGCCGGAAACCCGCCGCACCACCCCCACAGGAGACGTCTCGCGTGCAGCCCTCCGCCGCCCCGGACCTCGCGGACCTCGCACACACCCACGCCCGGCCGGCCCACTGGCTGGCCACCGCCACCGCGACCGCCGCGGTCGTCGCCCTCGCGGGCCTGCTGCAGCCCGGCCTCGCCGGAGCCGGCACGGCCCCGACCGCCGCCCCGCGCCCCGCACCCGCCCCCGAGGCCACCGGAGCCGACTACCCCATCGATTGCGGGGGAGTGGCCCACAAGGTCGCCAAGCGGGCCACGGGGGACCTGGACGGGGACGGGAACCCCGAGACCGTTGCGGTCGTGCACTGCGAAGCGGGTTCCGGCACCCCGCCGAGCGGCGTCTACGTCCTCACCCGGGGCAAGGAGGCCGGGGCACCCGCGCGCGTGGTGGCCACGCTCGTCGCACCCGAGCTCCTCAAGACCGTCACCGACTTCGCCGTACGCGACGGAGCCGTGCACGCCACCCTGCTCGGCTATTCGTCCCCCGACGTCCCCAGCTGCTGCCCCGACGAGAAGGAGCAGGTCAGCTGGCGCTGGAAGGGCGGCGCCTTCGTACGCGCCGGACAGGCCGACGCGCGCGGCGTCTGAACCGTCACTCCGCGTCGGGGCCGTACACCTCGACCTTGTCCATGACCCGGCGCACATGGATGCAGTCGCCCGGGCACTCCTTCGCCGAGTCCACCACGTCCTGGAGCAGCGTCAGCGGGACCGGCGTCGTGGCACCGGCGTCCTGAAGGAGCTCGTCGTCGGCGCTCTTCACATACGCGAGCCCGTCGATGTCCAGCTCGAAGACCTCGGGAGCGTACTGCGCGCAGATCCCGTCCCCGGTGCACAGGTCCTGGTCGATCCAGACCTCCAGCGCCTCTGCGGCGCCCGTGGACGGAGCCTCGTGCTGCACGGTCATATCTCCTGCCGTTTCTGCTTCTCGTATCGCTTCTCGCGGGTAAGTCGGGCCACCTCTGACGGGTGTTGACCCATGACGACGATACAACCGCCCGCTTTCAAGCGGTGAAGGGTGGGTATTCCCCTGTCGACAGGGGAAGCGCAAGGGTGAAGATCGGACACACCTCGGAGTCTTTTTGATCTAGGGGTTTCAATCACCACCCACGCAGGTAGGGTCAGGAAGCGTCCAGCTCCCCTTGGAGGAGGTGAGGACCGTGGCAGCCCACGACGACGACATCAACCGCGGCATCCGGCCGGGGCGGGGGTCTGAAGACCCCGCCGGTCAGGTTGCCTATCTCGAGCAGGAAATCGCCGTCCTGCGCCGCAAGCTCGCCGACTCTCCGCGACACACGAGGATTCTCGAAGAGCGGATCGTCGAGCTGCAGACCAACCTGGCCGGCGTGTCCGCGCAGAACGAACGACTGGCGAACACGCTCCGTGAGGCCCGCGACCAGATCGTGGCCCTCAAAGAAGAGGTCGACCGGCTCGCACAGCCGCCGGCCGGCTTCGGTGTCTTCCTGCAGGCCAACGAGGACGGCACGTGCGACATCTTCACCGGGGGCCGCAAGCTCCGGGTGAACGTCAGCCCGAGCATCGAGCTCGAAGAGCTCAAGCGCGGCCAGGAAGTCATGCTCAACGAAGCGCTCAACGTGGTCGAGGCCATGGAGTACGAGCGCGCCGGGGACATCGTCACCCTCAAGGAGATCCTCGAGGACGGCGAGCGCGCCCTGGTGGTCGGGCACACCGACGAGGAGCGGGTGGTGAGGCTCGCCGAGCCTCTGCTGGACGTGACCATCCGCCCCGGCGACGCCCTGCTGCTCGACTCCAGGTCCGGCTACGTCTACGAAGTGGTCCCCAAGAGCGAGGTCGAAGAGCTCGTTCTCGAAGAGGTCCCGGACGTCGACTACACGAAGATCGGCGGTCTGGGCAACCAGATCGAGCTGATCCGCGACGCGGTCGAGCTTCCGTACCTCTACCCGGACCTCTTCAAGGAGCACGAACTGCGGCCGCCCAAGGGCATCCTGCTCTACGGGCCGCCGGGCTGCGGCAAGACGCTGATCGCGAAGGCCGTGGCCAACTCCCTGGCCAAGAAGGTCGCCGAGGTGACCGGCCAGCCCGCGGGGAAGTCCTACTTCCTCAACATCAAGGGCCCCGAGCTCCTCAACAAGTACGTCGGTGAGACCGAGCGGCACATCCGCCTCGTCTTCCAGCGTGCCCGGGAGAAGGCGAGCGAGGGCACCCCCGTCATCGTCTTCTTCGACGAGATGGAATCCCTCTTCCGCACCCGCGGCTCCGGAGTCAGCTCGGACGTGGAGAACACCATCGTCCCCCAGCTGCTCGCCGAGATCGACGGTGTGGAGGGCCTGGAGAACGTCATCGTCATCGGCGCCTCCAACCGCGAGGACATGATCGACCCCGCGATCCTGCGACCCGGCCGGCTCGACGTCAAGATCAAGATCGAGCGTCCGGACGCCGAGGCCGCGAAGGACATCTTCGCGAAGTACCTCACCGCCACCCTGCCGCTGCACTCCGACGACATCTCCGAGCACAGCGGCTCCAAGGCCGCCGCCGCCCACGGAATGATCCAGTCCGTCGTCGAGCAGATGTACGCCGAATCCGAGGAGAACCGCTTCCTCGAAGTCACGTACGCCAACGGCGACAAGGAAGTCCTCTACTTCAAGGACTTCAACTCCGGCGCGATGATCCAGAACATCGTCGACCGAGCCAAGAAGATGGCCATCAAGGCCTTCCTCGACCACAACCAGAAGGGCATCCGGGTCTCCCACCTCCTCCAGGCGTGCGTGGACGAGTTCAAGGAGAACGAGGACCTGCCCAACACCACCAACCCCGACGACTGGGCCCGAATCTCCGGAAAGAAGGGCGAGCGGATCGTGTTCATCCGCACGCTCGTCACCGGAAAGCAGGGCGCGGACACCGGACGCTCCATCGACACGGTGGCCAATACCGGTCAGTACCTGTAAAACGCCCACCGGCTGCGGATGTCCGGAAACCGGGCATCCGCAGCCGACGCTTTCATCCAGCATTTCCCCCGGCATCACAGGGAAATACGCAAACTGATCTCCCCACCAGCGCGGAGCCGCTCTAGGCTCATCGGTACCGCCGAGTCGCGCACAGTGAGCGCCGCCGGGCAAGGAGGGCCGCATGACCGTACGGCGAGTAATGGGCATCGAGACGGAGTACGGGATCTCCGTCCCGGGACACCCGAACGCCAATGCCATGCTCACCTCGTCCCAGATCGTCAACGCCTACGCGGCGGCGATGCACCGGGCGCGCCGCGCCCGCTGGGACTTCGAGGAGGAGAACCCGCTGCGGGACGCCCGCGGCTTCGACCTCGCCCGCGAGGCCGCAGACTCCAGCCAGCTCACCGACGAGGACATCGGCCTGGCCAACGTGATCCTCACCAACGGGGCCCGCCTCTACGTGGACCACGCGCACCCCGAGTACAGCTCGCCCGAGGTCACCAACCCCCTCGACGCCGTCCTCTGGGACAAGGCCGGCGAGCGGATCATGGCGGAGGCCGCCGAGCGGGCCGCCCAGCTCCCCGGGGCCCAGCCGATCCACCTCTACAAGAACAACACGGACAACAAGGGCGCGTCCTACGGCACGCACGAGAACTACCTGATGAAGCGGGAGACCCCCTTCTCGGACATCGTGCGCCACCTCACCCCCTTCTTCGTCTCCCGTCAGGTCGTGACCGGCGCGGGGCGCGTCGGCATCGGCCAGGACGGTCGGAAGAACGGCTTCCAGATCAGCCAGCGCGCCGACTACTTCGAGGTGGAGGTCGGCCTGGAGACCACCCTCAAGCGGCCCATCATCAACACCCGGGACGAGCCGCACGCCGACGCCGAGAGGTACCGCCGGCTACACGTGATCATCGGCGACGCGAACCTCTCGGAGATCTCCACCTACCTCAAACTGGGCACCACCGCCCTGGTCCTCTCGATGATCGAGGACGGGTTCATTACCGTGGACCTCGCCGTCGACCAGCCGGTGCGCACCCTCCACCAGGTCTCGCACGACCCGACCCTCCAGTACCTGGTCACGCTCCGCAGCGGCCGGACACTCACCGCGGTGCAGCTTCAGATGGAGTACTTCGAGCTGGCCAGGAAGTACGTGGAGGAGCGGTACGGGGCGGACGCCGACGAGCAGACCAAGGACGTCCTGATCCGCTGGGAGGACACGCTCAACCGGCTCGAGAACGACCCGATGAGCCTGGCCGGCGAGCTCGACTGGATCGCCAAGCGGGAGCTCATGGAGGGCTATCGGCGCCGGGACGGCCTGGACTGGGACGCCGCGCGCCTGCACCTGGTGGACCTCCAGTACGCGGACGTACGCCCCGAGAAGGGCCTCTACAACCGCCTGGTGGCCCGTGGGCGCATGAAGCGGCTCCTGGACGAGACCGGGGTGGAGCGGGCCGAGACGTCGCCTCCCGAGGACACCAGGGCCTATTTCCGGGGCCGGTGCCTGGAGCAGTACGCCGACGACGTCGCGGCGGCCTCCTGGGACTCGGTGATCTTCGATCTGCCGGGCAGGGACTCGCTCCAGCGCGTCCCGACCCTGGAGCCGCTGCGCGGCACCAAGGCCCATGTGAAGTCGCTCCTGGACCGCTGCCGCACGGCCGAGGAACTGGTGCGGGTGCTGTCCGGCGGCTGATCGGGGGCTCGACACGGGCCTGAAATGCTCCGGCGCTGGGAATCATGGAAACAGTGCTCGGACGTTGTGGAAACTGCGGGGCCGATATCGGACCCGCCCTATAGGGTCTGATCTTGTACGGACTCAACCGAGCGGGCCGATTCGAGCGGGGTGAGGGATATGGCGACCAAGGACACCGGCGGCGGACAGCAGAAGGCGACGCGTTCCACGGAGGAGGTCGAGGAGACCACCACGGAGGCGAGCTCAGACCTCCAGGAGCGCCAGGAGAAGCTGAGCGAGGACGTGGACTCCGTCCTGGACGAGATCGACGACGTCCTCGAGGAGAACGCCGAGGACTTCGTTCGGTCATTTGTGCAAAAGGGCGGCGAGTAGTCGCCCCACGCGTCTGTCGTCTCCGTCCCCGGAGCCCCGGCGAAAGCCGTGGGCCCGGGGACGGATGACAAGCGGTGGCACGGGTAAGGTCCGTGCACAGCAAGCAAGATCGGCCGGCGCTTCCCACGGCGGGCCGACTCTCCCACCCGGAAGGAATCGCGTGGAAGCCAACCCTCGTAGCACCGGGCGTCTGCCGGCGGCCTTCCTGACGCCGGGCTCGTCCTCGTTCCTCGACTTCCTGGCGAGCCACTCGCCGGATCTGCTGCCGGGCGGGCGAAAGCTGCCCGAGGGGATCGTCGAGGCGCCGCACGGGACGACCATCGTGGCGGCCACGTTCCCCGGTGGGGTCGTGCTCGCCGGTGACCGGCGGGCCACCATGGGCAACATGATCGCGCAGCGGGACATCGAGAAGGTCTTCCCCGCGGACGAGTACTCCGCCGTCGGCATCGCCGGCACCGCCGGACTCGCCGTGGAGATGGTCAAGCTCTTCCAGCTGGAGCTGGAGCACTTCGAGAAGGTGGAGGGCGTCACCCTCTCCCTGGAGGGCAAGGCGAACCGTCTCTCCACCATGATCCGCGGCAACCTCGGCATGGCCATGCAGGGTCTCGCCGTCGTGCCGCTCTTCGCGGGCTGGGACGAGGGCAAGGAGAAGGGCCGGATCTTCTCCTACGACGTGACCGGCGGCCGCTCCGAGGAGCACGGGTACGCCGCCACCGGCTCCGGCTCGATCTTCGCGCGCGGCTCGATGAAGAAGCTCTACCGTGCCGATCTGACCGAGCAGCAGGCCACCACGCTGGTCGTGCAGGCGCTCTACGACGCGGCGGACGACGACTCGGCGACCGGCGGTCCGGACATGGCGCGCCGGATCTTCCCGATCATCACGGTCATCACGGACGAGGGCTACCGCAGGCTCACGGAGGACGAGTCCTCCGCGCTGGCCCGGTCGGTCACCGAGCGGCGTCTCGAGGAGCCCGACGGGCCCCGCGCCGCCCTGCTCTGACCACTCGTCGCCCGACTGAAGCCCAGAAGAAAGGGACGGACCGCCGGTGTCCACTCCGTTCTACGTCTCACCCCAGCAGGCCATGGCCGACCGGGCGGAGTACGCCCGCAAGGGCATCGCCCGAGGCCGCAGCCTTGTCGTCCTCCAGTACACCGACGGAATCGTCTTCGTCGGCGAGAACCCGTCGCGCGCACTGCACAAGTTCAGCGAGATCTACGACCGGATCGGCTTCGCGGCCGCCGGCAAGTACAACGAGTACGAGAACCTCCGCATCGGCGGTGTGCGCTACGCCGACCTGCGGGGCTACACCTACGACCGGGACGACGTCACCGCGCGCGGCCTGGCCAACGTGTACGCCCAGACGCTGGGCACGATCTTCTCCAGCGCGGGGGAGAAGCCGTACGAGGTGGAGCTGGTCGTCGCCGAGGTCGGCACCGAGCCGTCGGGCGACCAGATCTACCGGCTGCCGCACGACGGCTCGATCGTGGACGAGCACGGCTCGGTCGCGGTCGGCGGAAACGCGGAGCAGATCAGCACCTTCCTCGACCAGCGGCACCGCGACGGCATGTCCCTCGCCGAGGCGCTGAAGCTGGCCGTACAGGCCCTGTCGCGGGACACCAACGGCAGCGAGCGGGAGATCCCCGCGGAGCGCCTGGAGGTGGCGGTCCTGGACCGTACGCGCCCGCAGCAGCGCAAGTTCAAGCGGATCGTCGGCCGTCAGCTGTCGCGTCTCCTGCAGGCGGACAACGCGGCGGTCACGAAGACGGACGAGCCCTCGGACGAGGCTCCCGAGGAGTAGTCCCCGATTCCGCCTCAGGGCCCCGGTGCGTTTTCCCGCACCGGGGCCCTGTGCCGTTTCCGGCGGCTCAGTCGTCCGAGGCCGGTGCCGGGCCCGAGGAGCCGCGTTCGACCAGGGTGACGGGGAGTTGGTCCGGACGTCCGGGTTCGCCCGTCAGAACGGCGAGGAGGGCCTCCATGCCCCGTTCCCCGATGCGCTCGGCGGGCAGCGCGACGGTGGTCAGCTCGGGTTCGACGGCGGTGGCGAGTGCCAGGTCGTCGAAGCCGGTGACCGAGACGTCCTCGGGGACGCGCAGCCCGAGGCGCCGCAGGGCCTTGCAGGCGCCGGCCGCCAGGATGTCGTCGTCGCAGACGAGGGCGGTGGGGCGCGGGCCGGGGGCGGCGAGGGCGCGCTCGGTGGCGGCCATGGCGCCGTGCACGTCCAGGGGCGCCCGGACGGTCCGTACGGAGACCCCGGCGAGGCACTCGGCGAGCGCGGCGGCCCGGACGTCGAAGGTCCAGGAGGGCACGGCCGACGCGAGGTGGACGAAGCGCCGGTGGCCGAGGGCGAGCAGGTGCCCGGTGACCTGGCGCATGCCGTCCGCGATGTCCAGGTTGACGTGGGCGGCGGCCCCGCTGTCCGCCGGGTCGCTGTCGAGCATCACCAGGGGCAGGTCGGTGCCCCGGAAGGCCTTGAGGGCGTCGGAGGCCATCGAGGAGGCGATGACGCCGTCGAGGGCGGCGCGGGCGGAGGCGAAGGGGTCCCGGGCGGGGCCGACGCCATCGGGGGAGGGGTACAGCACCACCCCGAAGCCGTGCCGGGCGGCGACGGTGGCCGCGCCGGTGTAGACCCGGGCGAAGAACTCGTTCGTCAGGGCCGGGACGACCAGGAGCGCGGTCCGGGTGCGGCCGAGGCGGAGGTTGCGGGCGGCGAGGTTGGGCCGGTAGCCGAGGGCCCGGGCGGCCTCCCGCACGGTCCCGGCCGTGCGTTCCGACACACGGCCGCGCCATTTGTCGCCGAGGACGAGGGAGACCGTGGCCTGGGAGACGCCGGCGGTCCGGGCGACGTCCCGGCTGGTGGGGCGGGTGCCGCCGAGCGGCTCCGGGGTCTGCACACAAGCCTCCGCGTCGGGCGGTCCACGAGCCGGTCACTGTACGCGGGGTGGACCGGGATACAGCTGACATGGTACGTATGACCCCGGAAGTTATACGTAAAACCTCGGGGTGATCCGAGGCGAGGGGAGACCACATGGCCACCGAGGCCCCGGCACGAGGCGGCTATCTCGACATACTCCGGGCGCCGCACGCCGCCCGGCTGCTCGCCGGCACCCTCGTGGGGCGCCTGCCCAACGGCGTCGGTCCCATCGCCATCACCCTCTTCGTCCGCGACCAGGGCGGCAGCTACACCCTGGCCGGCGGCCTCATCGCCGCCTACGGCGTCGCCACCGCCGTCGGCCAGCCCCTCCTCGGCCGTGCCGTCGACCTCAAGGGCCAGCCCCGGGTCCAGCTGCCCGCCGCGGTCCTCTCCGCCCTCGGCATGGCCCTGCTCGCCCTCACCGGCATCGGCCACCTCGGCCTCGCCTACGTGGCCGTGGTCGTCGCCGGGCTCTTCACACCGCCCCTGGAGGGCGGCCTCCGCGCCCTGTGGCCGAGCGTCCTGGGCAGCGAGGACCGGGTCCACCGGGCGTACGCCATGGACGCGGTCGCGCAGGAGGTCATGTTCACCGTCGGCCCGCTGCTGCTGACCCTCCTGGTCTCCCTGTGGTCGCCCGCCGCGGCCCTGCTCGTCATCAACGTCCTCGGCGTCCTCGGCGCCCTCGCGGTGGTCCTCTCCGAGCCCTCCCGGACCTGGCGCTCCGCGCCCCGCGAGGCCCACTGGCTGGGCGCCCTGCGCTCACCCGGGCTCCTCGCCCTCCTCGGCTCGTTCTTCTTCGTCGGCCTCGCGCTCGGCTCCATCACCG
This sequence comes from Streptomyces sp. NBC_00250, assembly GCF_036192275.1. Lineage (NCBI taxonomy): Bacteria > Bacillati > Actinomycetota > Actinomycetes > Kitasatosporales > Streptomycetaceae > Streptomyces > Streptomyces sp. NBC_00250. The sequence goes on from NZ_CP108088.1 coordinate 7,233,769, forward strand.
TCGCCGCCGTCGCGTACGCCGACGACCGCGGCAACCCGTCCGTCTACGGCTGGCTGATGGCCGCGCTCGGCCTCGGCGCCCTCCTCGGCGGTGTCACCTACGGCGCCCGCCGGTGGTCCGGACCGCCCGAGCGGCGGCTGCGCGTCCTCGTGCTGCTGCTCGCGGTCTGCTACCTGCCGCTGGTGCTCACGCCCGGCCCCGTCGCCATGACCGGCCTCGCGGCCCTCTCCGGCCTCTTCCTGGCGCCCGTCCTCGCCTGCGCGTTCATCGTCGTGGACCGGCACGCGCCGCGCGGCACCGTCACCGAGGCCTTCTCCTGGCTCGTCACCACCTTCGGTGTCGGTTCGGCCCTCGGCTCCGCCGTGGCCGGACCCGCCGTCGAACTCGCCGGGACGGTCGCGGGATTCGCCGTCGCCGGGGTGGGCGGTCTGGTCGCCCTCCTCGTCCTGCTCGCCACCGGCCGCGTCCTCGCCGCGCCCGCCGCCCCGGAAACCCCCGGGACCGAGCCGCGACACGCCGTCGGAGCAGGCGCCCCCACCTCCGTACACAGCGAAAAGAACACGCACTGATCGGAAAATGATCGAAACGGGAACGTCCAACCCGGTTTCAGCACAGGCCGTCAGGCGTAATGTTCAGACATGGACCGCCGCATTTTCGGGCTGGAGAACGAGTACGGCGTCACGTGCACGTTCAGGGGACAGCGCCGACTGTCTCCTGACGAAGTGGCGCGCTACCTCTTCCGCCGTGTCGTGTCATGGGGCCGCAGCAGCAATGTCTTCCTGCGGAACGGCGCCCGCCTGTACCTGGACGTGGGATCGCATCCGGAATACGCCACACCGGAATGCGACGACGTGACCGAACTGGTCACCCACGACAAGGCCGGTGAGCGCATTCTCGAGGGCCTGCTCGTCGACGCCGAACGCCGCCTGCACGAGGAGGGAATCGCGGGCGACGTCTACCTCTTCAAGAACAACACGGACTCGGCCGGAAACTCCTACGGCTGCCACGAGAACTATCTCGTCGCCCGGCACGGAGAGTTCTCCCGGCTCGCGGACATCCTCATTCCGTTCCTGGTCACCCGCCAGCTCATCTGCGGCGCGGGAAAGGTCCTCCAGACCCCGCGGGGCGCGGTGTTCTGCGTCTCCCAGCGTGCCGAGCACATCTGGGAGGGCGTCAGTTCCGCGACCACCCGCTCGCGCCCCATCATCAACACCCGGGACGAGCCGCACGCGGACGCCGAGCGCTACCGCCGACTGCACGTCATCGTCGGCGACTCGAACATGTCCGAGACGACCATGCTGCTCAAGGTCGGCGCCACCGACCTGGTGCTCCGCATGATCGAGGCCGGCACGGTGATGCGCGACCTGACCCTGGAGAACCCGATCCGGGCCATCCGCGAGGTCAGCCACGACATCACCGGCCAGCGCAAGGTCCGGCTCGCCAGCGGCCGCGAGGCCTCCGCCCTGGAGGTCCAGCGCGAGTACTACGAGAAGGCCGTCGACTTCGTCGACCGCCGCGGGATCCGGTCCGGCACCGTCGCCCAGGTCCTGGAGCTGTGGGGCCGTACGCTCGACGCGATCGAGAGCGAGCGGCTCGACAAGATCGAGACCGAGATCGACTGGGTCATGAAGCACCGGCTCATCGAGCGCTACCGGGCCAAGCACAACATGACCATGTCGAACCCGAGGGTCGCGCAGATAGACCTCGCCTACCACGACATCCACCGCCGTCGTGGGCTCTACTACCTGCTGCAGAAGAACGGCCAGGCGGCCCGGATCTGCAACGACATGAAGATCTTCGAGGGCAAGTCGGTGCCCCCGCAGACCACTCGGGCCCGGCTCCGCGGCGACTTCATCCGCCGCGCCCAGGAGCAGCGACGGGACTTCACCGTCGACTGGGTCCACCTCAAGCTGAACGACCAGGCACAGCGGACGGTGCTGTGCAAGGACCCGTTCCGCTCCGTTGACGACCGGGTCGAAAAGCTGATCGCCGGAATGTAAGCAGGTCATACCGGTCATGGGGCTCCGCACGTCAAACGTGCGGAGCCCTTCGGCGTGACAGGAGGGTCCCCTAGAGTGTCGGGACAACTACTGTGCCGTCTGAGATCTGAGGAACACGTGCGCCGACTTGCCGGCCTTCTCGTCGTCCCGCTGCTGCTGCTCTCGACAGCGGCGTGCGGCAGCGACGACAAGGGCTCCGATTCCGCCTCGATGAAGAACGGACTGCCCGCCATCACCGCGGGTGAGAAGTTCGGGGAGAAGCCGACCCTCGCCAAGGGCGAGGGCGACCCGCCCAAGGAACTCAAGGTCAACGTCATCAGCGAGGGCAAGGGCGCGGTGACGAAGAAGGGCGACGCGATCCAGGTGAACTACCTGGGGCAGGCCTGGGACTCCACGACCCCCTTCGACAACAGCTTCGACCGCGGTCAGCCGTTCGACCTGACCCTCGGCGCCGGCCAGGTCATCAAGGGCTGGGACCAGGGCCTGGTGGGTCAGAAGGTCGGCAGCCGTGTCGAGATCGGCATCCCGCCGGAGCTCGGCTACGGCGCGCAGGGCCAGGGCGACATCAAGCCCAACGCCACCCTCGTCTTCGTCGTGGACATCCTGAAGTCCGTCACGATCCCGAAGTCCGCCACGGGCACCCCGGTCGCGCAGGACAACAAGGACCTGCCGAAGGTCGGGACGAACACCGACGGCAAGGCGCCCTCGCTGACCGTTCCCAAGGTCGACCCGCCGACCAAGCTCGTCTCGAACTACGTGCTCGAGTCCAAGGGCGAGGTCGTGAAGGCGACCGACACGGTCGTCGTGAACTACGTCGCCGCCCTCTGGAAGGACGGCAAGGTCTTCGACTCGACGTACGCCACGGGCAAGCCCGCGAACTTCCCGCTCCCGCAGCTCACGCTGAAGGGCCTCAAGGACGGTCTCGTCGGCAAGAAGATCGGCAGCCGCGTCCTCATCGTCGCCCCGCCGGCCCTGGCGTTCGGCAACGAGGAGAAGCAGGGCATTCCCAAGAACTCCACGCTGGTGTTCGCCGTGGACATCCTGACGAAGATGTAAGACTGTCCCGATCGCGTAGTTCATCAGTATGAGGAGCAGTTCAGTGAGCATCGAGAAGCCCGAGATCGACTTCCCGGGTGGCGAGCCGCCGAAGGACCTGGAGATCAAGGACATCTGGGAGGGCGACGGCGAGCTCGCCGAAGCCGGTGACTTCGTGAAGGTCCACTACGTCGGTGTGTCCTTCGACTCCGGCGAGGAGTTCGACGCCTCCTGGAACCGTGGCGCCCCGCTCGACTTCCACCTCGGTGCCGGCCAGGTCATCCAGGGCTGGGACAAGGGCGTCCAGGGCATGAAGGTCGGCGGCCGCCGCCAGCTGGTCATCCCCGCGCACCTCGCCTACGGCGACCGCGGCGCCGGCGGCAAGATCGCCCCGGGCGAGACGCTGATCTTCGTCTGCGACCTCGTGGACGTGAAGAAGCGCTGACCCTGTACCGGCCGGGCGCCGTCCCGGCCGGTGAAGGTCCTCCGAGGGCCCCCGCCATCCTTGGCGGGGGCCCTCGGCTTTGGCCGCGACACCCCGGGGCGGTACGGTCGGACGTCCGAGAAGTGGATCCGGCGGAAGGGTGCAGGGCGTCGATGGCGATTGCCAAGTCCGAGCGGCTGATGAATCTCGCGCTGTGCCTGCTCGGGACACGCCGTCCCCTGAGCAAGCGGGAACTCCGCGGCTCCATCGAGGCCTACCTCGAAGCGAGCGGCGACGACGCCTTCAACCGCATGTTCGAGCGCGACAAGGACGATCTGCGCGAGCTCGGCCTCGTCATCGAGACCGTCGAGAACCTGGAGGGCGAGACCGGCTACCTCGCCCGCCGCGACTCCAACCGGCTGCCGGCCATCACCCTGGACGCCGAAGAGGCCGCTGCGCTCGGCCTCGCCGCCAAGGTCTGGCAGCAGGCCCGCCTGGCCGGCGCCGCCAGCGGCGCCCTCCAGAAGCTCCGCGCCGCCGGCATGCCGGAGGCGGAGGACTCGTACGACACCCAGCCCAGCGCACTCGAACCGCGGATCCCCGTCCACGAGGCCGCCTTCGAGCCGCTGATGCTGGCCTGCCGCGACCGGCGGCCCGTCGCCTTCGACTACCGCAAGGCCAACGCCGCCCGCCCCGAGGCCCGGCAGGTCGAGCCCTGGACCCTCGAATGCTGGCGCGGCCACTGGTACCTGGCCGGCTGGGACCGCGACCGCGGCGCCGAGCGCGTCTTCCGGCTCTCCCGGATCACCGGCAAGGTCCGCTCCCGGGCCGGCGCCTTCACCGCACCCGTGCCCGATGTCGTCACCGTCCGGGAGACCGTGGAGAGCTGGGCGGGCGAGACCGCCACCCGCTCGGCCCGGATCCGGCTGCGCGCCGGCTGCGGCTACCCGCTGCGGGCCCGCGCCCAGTCCGTGAGCGAGGGCACCGACGGCTGGGACGAGCTGGAGATCCCGTACGGGCACGGGCTCGACGCCTGGCTCGTCGAGTTCGGCCCCGATGTCGTCGTACTGGAACCGGCCGATCTGCGCGCCGATGTGGTCGACCGGCTGCGCGCCGTGGCCAAGGGCTGAGGGGGAGACGTACCGCATGGCTGCCAACGCGATCGACCAGACGAGGCGGATGCTCTCGCTCGTCACCTATCTCCGTGAGCGCCCCGGCGCCCACGTCGCCGATGTCGCGCGCGCCTTCGGGATCACCGAGGACGAGCTGATCTCCGACCTGGACGTGCTGCCCATGTGCGGCACCAGCTTCCGGGGCGGCGACCTCCTCGACATCGACACCGACGGCGACCGGATCTGGTGGCACAACCCCGACGACGTCGCCGCGCCGCTGCGGCTCGCCGCCGACGAGGCGACCGCCCTCCTGGTCGCCGCCCGCGCCGTCGCCACCCTCCCCGGGCTCCGGGAGAGCGACCGCGAGGCGCTGCTGCGCGCCACCGCCAAGCTGGAGGCCGCCGCCGGCGAGGCCGCCGGGGCCAGCTCCCGGCTCTCCGTGACCTTCGAGTCCGAGGGCGGGGTCTTCGCCGAGGTCGACCGGGCGATCTCCGAGCGCCGCCGCCTCTGGGTGCGCTACTACTCGCCCGCTCGTGACGAGCTCACCGAGCGCGAGGTCGACCCGATCCGGCTGTTCGCCGTCGGCCACACGTACATGGAGGCGTGGTGCCGGCTCTCCGAGGCGCGCCGCACCTTCCGGCTCGACCGCGTGGCCGAGATCCGCATCCTCGACGAGCACGCCGCGCCGCCGGAGCTGGAGCTGCGCGACCTCTCCGCGGGGCTGGTCCAGCCCTCCGCCGACGACCCCGAGGTGGTGGTCGAGGTCGGCCCCGGCGGGCGCTGGGTCGCCGAGTACTACCCGCACGACCGGGCCGAGGAGCTGGCCGACGGCGGGCTGCGGATCACGCTGCGCACGCCGGACCCGGCCTCGCTGCGCCGGCTGGCGCTGCGGCTGGGCAGCGACGGGCGGATCGTCGCGCCGCAGGAGCTCGCCGACAACGCCAGAACGGCGGCGGCCGCCGCGCTGGCCGCGTACGAGGGCGAGTGACGTTCCCCGCTCCGGGGACGCTGTTACTGACGTAGTGACCGGCCCGGAGACGGACGCGGCGCACCGAGGCGGGCGTGGACGTACGGGGTCGCGGGAGTCGAGAGATGAGGGAAATGTCCGTGATGCACGGTTTTTCGGCGGCGATGGCCCCGGTCCTCTTCAAGGCCGCCTGCCCCGACTGCCGCTCCCGCTTCGAACTCTCCGCGAGCGCCCTGCGCCTCGCCATCGGGGCGAGCCGCCGCACCACCTTCTACTCCTTCACCTGCCCCGAGTGCGGCAGCTCCGTCCGCAAGCCCGCCGGTGAGCGCATCGTCGAACTCCTCACCGGGGGCGGCGTCCGGACCCTGAGGCTCCACACGACCGTCTGAGCGCGCGGCCCGGCCGCCGGGTCCGCCGCGCCCAACGTCTAGGCTCACCTCATGTTCTGGCCCATGCTCGCCATCGCCCTCGGGTTCCTCGGCATCGCCGTCCTCGGCGTCCTCGCCATCAGGGTCTTCGTCGAGGTCCAGCGCCTCGGCCGTCAAGTGGCCCGCACCACACAGCGGATCAACCAGGCCGCCGAGGACCTCGAGACAGCCGCCACCGGACTGGCCCGAACCGGCGAGTCCCTGCGCTGAATCGGTGCCGTACGCTGCCTGAAGTGGCCCTGAACCGGGCTCGCGGGACGCAATCGGGAGTATGCACGGGCATTGCCCTGCGTTTACTCCTGCGGGTTACGATCGCAGACAGCGCGGTGGCCGGACGCTTGTCCGACCCGCCGGGCACCGCACTCCATGTCGCCTCGGTGAAGAAGGTAAACAGCTATGGGTAGGCTCGGCCCCACCGAGATCATTCTCATCCTCGTCGTCATCATCCTGCTGTTCGGCGCCAAGAAGCTTCCGGACATGGCCCGCTCGCTCGGCAAGTCCGCCCGCATCCTCAAGAGCGAGGCGAAGGCGATGAAGTCGGACGACCAGCAGAGCGCCCCCGCCGACCCGCCGCACGCCGGCACCGGGACGACCGCCCAGGACCAGCCCGCCGCGCGCACCATCCAGGCCGCTCCCGGCGACGTGACCAGCTCGCGTCCCGTGACCGAGCCCTCGGACACCACCAAGCGCTGACCCGGTCCGCCGCGGCCGCCGCACCCCGCGGCGGCCTGCCGCACGAGATGAGGACGTGGGTTGCCCAAGTCTGCCCGCAAGCAGGAGAAGGACCCCGAGGGCCGGATGCCCCTCGTGGAACACCTGCGCGAACTCCGCAACCGCATGGCGAAGGGACTCCTCGCCATCACCGCGGTGACGATCGTGGCCCTCGTGTACAGCGAGGAGCTGATGCAGTTCCTGGCGGATCCGGTGCCCAAGTGCCCACCGGGCGTCACCAGTGACGGCGGCAACTGCGCGCAGGTCGTCTTCAACACGCTGATGGCCCCCTTCAGCACGACGATCCAGCTGTCGCTGACCGCGGGCCTCGTCATCGCCAGCCCCGTCTGGCTCTACCAGCTGTGGGCCTTCGTCGCGCCCGGACTGCACAAGAGCGAGAAGAAGTACACGTACGCCTTCGTCGGCGCGGCCGTGCCGCTGTTCTCCGCCGGCGCCTACCTCGCGTACCTGATCCTCCCCATCAGCGTGAAGGTGCTCATCAGCCTCACGCCCGCAGGCTCGGCGAACCTCCTCTCGCTCGGTGACGTCCTCGACTTCACCCTGCGCATGGTGCTCGTCTTCGGCCTCGCCTTCGAGCTGCCGCTCGTCCTGGTGATGCTCAACCTCACCGGTGTCCTCACCGGACGCCGGATGGCCGGCTGGTGGCGCGGCGTGATCATGGGCGTCTTCGTCTTCGGTGCCGTCATCACCCCGACCACCGACCCCGTCGGCATGATCGCCCTCGCCGGGCCCATCACCGTGCTGTACTTCGGGGCCGTCGGCTTCGCCCTCCTCAACGACCGGCGACGCAAGCGCAACAACCCCGACGCCGAACTCGACGACGACGAGGCCTCGGCGCTGGACCTGACCCCCGAGACCGTCGGGGCCATCGAACCGGTCGGCGCCTCCCGGGCCCTGCCCGAGCAGGCCACCGGAGAGCCGGGCGGGAGCATCGCGCACCGGGCCAACGGCTACGACGACATCACCTGATCTTGTAGGGTCCCCCCGGAATCCGTCCGGGGGGATCCCCATGACCAGCGAGCTCACCCTTCTCCTCAACCCCACAGCGGGCCGCGGCCCGCGGCGCCCACGCCGCCACCCGCGTCCTCCGGGACGCCGGTTCCCCGTCCGTACCGTCCTCGGACACGCCGCCGCCGACGCCCTGCCACGCGCGCGTGAAGCCGCCGCCGCAGGCACCGGAGCCCTCGTCGCCGTCGGCGAGGACGGCGGCGACGGCACGATCTCCCGCGTCTGAGGACCCCGGAGTCGAGCCCTCCACATCCCCTCGATAAAGATCGCGTCACTGTCACAGGGGGCGGGTAGGCTCGATATCAAGATGACAGAGGACCTCACACCAGCCCAGGCGTACGCGGCCGCGAAAGCCCGCAACGCCGAAGCGGCCACCGCGCTGGCCCCCTTCCGCGAGATGTACGAGTTCGATCTGGACCCCTTCCAGATCGAGGCGTGCCGGGCGCTCGAGTCGGGCAAGGGCGTACTCGTCGCCGCGCCCACGGGCTCCGGCAAGACCATCGTCGGCGAGTTCGCCGTCCACCTCGCCCTCACCCAGGGCCGCAAGTGCTTCTACACGACCCCGATCAAGGCACTGTCGAACCAGAAGTACGCCGACCTCGTCAAGCGGTACGGCAACGACAAGGTCGGCCTGCTCACCGGTGACAACAGCGTCAACGGCGATGCGCCCATCGTGGTCATGACCACCGAAGTCCTCCGCAACATGCTGTACGCGGGATCACAGGCCCTCTCCGGCCTCGGCTACGTGGTCATGGACGAGGTCCACTACCTCTCCGACCGCTTCCGCGGCGCCGTCTGGGAGGAAGTGATCATCCACCTCCCCGAGTCGGTCACCCTCGTCTCGCTCTCCGCGACCGTGTCCAACGCCGAGGAGTTCGGCGACTGGCTCGACACCGTCCGCGGCGACACCGAGGTCATCGTCTCCGAGAGCCGCCCCGTCCCGCTCTGGCAGCACGTCCTCGCCGGACGCCGGATGTACGACCTCTTCGAGGAGGAGACCGACCACGGCGGCCGCGGCGCCTCCCGACGCGAGGTCAACCCCGACCTCCAGCGCCTCGCCCGCACCGAGAACACGCGCACGTACAACCCGCGCGACCGGCGACGCGGCAAGATGGTCCGCGAGGCGGACCGCGAGCGCGAGCGCCGCCAGCGCTCCCGCATCTGGACCCCCGGCCGCCCCGAGGTCATCGAGCGCCTCGACGCCGAAGGGCTCCTGCCCGCCATCACCTTCATCTTCAGCCGCGCCGGCTGCGAGGCCGCCGTCCAGCAGTGCCTCTACGCCGGACTCCGGCTCAACGACGACGAGGGGCGCCGCCGCGTCCGCGAGATCGTCGAGGAGCGCACCGCCGCCATCCCCAGCGAGGACCTCCACGTCCTCGGCTACTACGAGTGGCTCGAAGCCCTGGAGCGGGGCATCGCCGCCCACCACGCCGGCATGCTCCCGACCTTCAAGGAGGTCGTCGAGGACCTCTTCGTGAAGGGCCTCGTCAAGGCCGTCTTCGCCACCGAGACGCTCGCCCTGGGCATCAACATGCCCGCGCGCACCGTCATCCTGGAGAAGCTCGTCAAGTGGAACGGCGAGCAGCACGCCGACATCACCCCCGGCGAGTACACCCAGCTCACCGGCCGCGCCGGCCGCCGCGGCATCGACGTCGAGGGCCACGCCGTCGTCCTCTGGCAGCGCGGCCTCGACCCGGACCACCTCGCCGGACTCGCCGGCACGCGCACGTACCCGCTGCGCTCCAGCTTCAAGCCCTCGTACAACATGGCGGTCAACCTCGTCGAAGGCTTCGGCCGGCACCGCTCCCGCGAGCTCCTCGAAACGTCCTTCGCCCAGTTCCAGGCCGACCGCTCCGTCGTCGGCATCTCCCGGCAGGTGCAGAAGAACGAAGAGGGCCTCGACGGCTACCGCGAGGGCATGACCTGCCACCTCGGAGACTTCGAGGAGTACGCGCGGCTCCGCCGCGACCTCAAGGACCGCGAGACCGAACTGGCCCGCCAGGGCGCCGCACAGCGCCGCGCCCAGGCCGCCGGCTCCCTGGAGAAGCTCAAGCCCGGCGACGTCATCCACGTCCCCACCGGCAAGTTCGCCGGACTCGCCCTCGTCCTCGACCCGGGCATCCCGGCCGGCCGCACCAACGGCCACCGCGGCTTCGAACACCACGACGGGCCACGCCCCCTCGTCCTCACCGCCGAGCGGCAGGTCAAGAGGCTCGCCTCCATCGACTTCCCCGTCCCGGTCGAGGCGCTGGAGCGGATGAGGATCCCCAAGTCCTTCAACCCGCGCTCCCCGCAGTCCCGTCGCGACCTCGCCTCCGCGCTGCGGAGCAAGGCCGGACACATCAACCCCGAGCGCCACCACAAGCAGCGCTCGGCCGCCGCCGACGACCGCGAGATCGCCCGGCTGCGCACCGAGATCCGCGCCCATCCCTGCCACGGCTGCGACGAGCGCGAGGACCACGCCCGCTGGGCCGAGCGCTACCACCGTCTCCAGCGCGACACCCAGCAGCTGGAGCGGCGCATCGAGGGCCGCACCAACACCATCGCGCGCACCTTCGACAGGATCGTCGCGCTCCTCACCGAGCTCGACTACCTGCGCGGCAACGACGTCACGGAGAACGGCAAGCGGCTCGCCCGGCTCTACGGCGAACTCGACCTGCTCGCCAGCGAATGCCTCCGCGACGGTGTCTGGGAAGGCCTGACCCCGGCCGAACTGGCCGCCTGCGTCTCGGCGCTGGTGTTCGAGGCGCGCCAGTCCGACGACGCCGTCGCGCCCAAGCTGCCCGCGGGCAACGCCAAGGCGGCGCTCGGCGAGATGGTCAGGATCTGGGGCCGTCTCGACGCCCTCGAAGAGGAATTCAAGATCAACCAGGCGGAGGGGGTCGGCCAGCGCGAACCCGACCTCGGATTCGCCTGGGCCGCCTACCAGTGGGCCTCCGACAAGAGCCTCGACGAGGTACTGCGCGAGGCCGAGATGCCCGCCGGTGACTTCGTCCGCTGGTGCAAGCAGGTCATCGACGTCCTCGGACAGATCGCCGCGGCGGCGCCCAGGGAGAACAGCACCGTCGCCAAGAACGCCCGGAAGGCCGTGGACGCGCTGCTGCGAGGTGTCGTCGCCTACAGCTCGGTGGGCTGACGGCTCCCGTTCCCTCCCTTCAGGCCGAGTGCCCGTGGCGATCACGCCACGGGCACTCGGCCTTTTCCGGACGCCGGGACGCGGTTGTCCACAGGCCGTCGTCCACAGGGGTGGCGCGGGCAGGGGCATTCCGATTGCATGGACTCACAAGCAGCGAAGGTCAGTTGGGGAGGGGACGTTCATGACCACGCAAGCCGGTCATCCGCATGCCGGAACACAGGGCGAGGGGCAGCCGACGGAGGCGCGGGCAGTGGCGCCGGCAGCGATTCCGGTTGTCGTCGACGGGCCACGAGGCGTGCCCCTCCTCGGCAGCTTGCCCGCCTTCGGCAAGAACCCGCTGGCCTTCTTCGAACAGCTCCGGGACCGCGGCGACTTCGTCCGCTGGCGCTTCGGCCGCAAGCCCTCCCTCTTCATCGCCCACCCCGACACCGTCGGCGAACTCCTCACCGAGGTCGAGCGCTCCTTCGACCAGCCGGACCTCGGCATCGCCTTCCGCACCCTCCTCGGCAACGGTGTCATCGTCTCCAAAGGGGCCGACTGGCGCCGCAAGCGCTCCCTGGTGCAGCCCTCCGTCCGGCCCAAGCAGGTCCGCTCCTACGCCTCGACCATGACCGAATGCGCCGTCGCACTCGCCGACCGGTGGACCGACGGGCAGCCCATCGACATCAAGAAGGAGATGGCGGCCCTCACCCAACTCATCGCCGTCCGCACCATCTTCGGCGTCGACACCGCCGCCGACGCCGAAGCCATCGGGCAGGCCATGGAGGTCGCACAGAAGGAGATCGGCGCCGAGTTCAGCGGCATCGGAGCCGTACTGCCCGACTGGCTTCCGACCCCCGGACGCGCCCGCATCAAGCGCGCCACCGCCGTCATCGACGCCGAGGTCTCCCGCGTGGTCTCCCGGCACCGCGACGGCGAGACCGAACGCCCCGACCTCCTCAGCCGGCTGCTCGCCGCCCGCGACGAGACCGGCGCACCCCTCTCCGACCAGGAGATCCGCGACGAGACCGTCACCCTCTACATCGGCGGCCACGAGACGACCAGCTCCACGCTCGTCTGGGCCTGGTACCTGCTCTCCCGGAACCCCCAGGTCCGCGACGCCCTCACCGAGGAACTCGACCGGGTCCTCGCCGACCACGAACCCGGCTACGACGACTACGCCTCCCTCACCTACACCCAGGCGGTCATCAAGGAGACCCTCCGCCTCTACCCCACGATCTGGCTGATCACCGGCCTCGCGAAGGAAGGCGCCACCCTCGGCGGAACGCCCGTCCCCGCAGGCACCCGCGTCTGGTCCAGCCAGTGGGCCACGCACCGGGACCCCCGCTGGTACGGCGACGCCGAGGCGTTCCGCCCCGAGCGCTGGATCGAACGGGACGGCGAACCCGCCGAGGAGATACCCGAGTACGCCTGGTTCCCCTTCGGCGGCGGCCCCCGCGTCTGCCTCGGCACCCGCTTCGCCCTGGTGGAAGCCGTCCTGGTCCTCGCGGTCCTGGCCCGCCGCTACCACCTGGACCTCACCACCGACGAGATCCTCCCGGTCCCGAGCCTCACCCTCCAACCGGACCGCGACGTCCTGGCGACGGTGCGGGCACGGGGCTGACGCGCCGTACATGCGCACCGCGCGACTTTTCCACCTGACGGCGCGGAAGGGCACGGACTCCGGGGGCGGGACCGAGGGACGGGCCGCCCGCCGCGGCTGACGGAACGGGAGCTGCCGGCCCCTGTCCCAGGGCCTGATGACGCTGCGGTAGGCGTGCTCCAGGACGGCTCGGCAGGCAGCGTGAGTGCACGCCGCCCCACCCGGACGCGGGACTCGACCGTCTAGAGAGTCCCCGCCGCACCACCGTGACTCGCCAGGGCCGTGGCCAGGTCCCGGAGGTCGTCGGCCGACAGGACCCGGTCGCCGAAGCCGGGCAGGGGAACGTGGAGGGTGGACGTCCAGCGGGCGGGGATCGCGGCGGCACCGTGGACGGCGCCGGCCAGCATGCCGGTCACTGCCGCGACCGTGTCGGTGTCCCCGCCCAGGTCGACCGCCGCCACGACGGCCTCCTCGAAGGTGGACGTCGTGCGCAGCGCCCACACCGCCGAACCGAGACAGGGCCAGACCGCGCCGTTGAACTCGGTGGCATCGTCCGGATGCCAGCCGGGTGCCAGGACCTTCGCCCAGCGTTGCCGGTGCGCCGGGGCCACCTCGGCGAGGATCGCGGGCAGGGCGGTGACCGGGTCCTCGCCGAGGAGGGCGACACGGATCAGTTCGTGGAGGATCGCCGTACCCTCCCAGGCGGCGCCGTCGCCGTGGGTCAGCGCGCTGATCCGGCGGGCCGCGACCATCGTCTCCGCCCGTCCACGGGCCGCGAAGTACACGGCGGAGGTCGAGGCCCGCATCAGCGAACCGTTGCCCGCGGCCCGCGCGTTGATCTGGAAGTGCATCGCGGCGGCGAGGTCCCAGGGGTCACCGCCGAGCAGCACCTGCTCGGTCTGGAGACCGATGTCCTTGGGGTCGGCAGCGGCCCAGCGGCGGAACCGGTCGAAGATGTCCGGCAGGTCGAGGCCGCCCTGTTCGAGAAGTGACTCGCCGACGAGGACGGCCATCTGAGTGTCGTCGGTCGCCTCGCCCGGGTCCCAGCCGCCGCCCCCGCACAACTCCCCGACGCCGTCCGGGAAGTGCTCCCGGAAGACCCCCGGGAGCCTGAACTCGAAGGGGGCGCCGAGGGCGTCGCCCGCGGCGGAGCCGAGGACGGCGCCCACGGACCGGTCGGTGTCTCGCATCCGGTCAGCGTAGAACAGCCGGTTCGGGCCGTCGCCGCGCCTTGGTCGTCCACACCGCCCGGACCACCAGGAACAGGGGCAGACCGATGGGGGAGAGAAGGATCGTCAGGACGAGGAGAGGAGCCATCAGCAGGGATGGGACCGAGAGACGACGGGCCTCTCGGTACATCCACTGACCGAGCAGCAGGTCCCAGGCGATGATCTGGGCCCAGATCGCCCCGGCGCCGTTCGCGTCGCCCATCAGATCGCGGAAGGTGTCGATGTCGGGACTGCTGACCGCCGCCCACAGTTCGGGTGTGACCGGGGCGGCAAGAACCGCCCAGACGACCAGGATCGGCAGCACGGTCAGGGGCGAGCCCGCGACACGTTCGGTGATCCGCCACGCCGGCGCGAGGATCATCAGCAGCCAGACCGGCGCGGCGAGGAAGAACGTCAGCTCGAAGAGGAAGCCTGTCATGAGGTGACGTCCTCCGAGGGGACGCGCGAGGGCGAGGGGGAGGCCGGGGCGGGAGGGGAGGAGGGGGAGGGGGAGGGGGAGGGGGAGGGCCTCCGGAGGGAGAGTGCCGCGCCTGCTCCGCCGAGCAGCACGATCGCGGCCGCGCCCCCCAGCGTCGCTCCGTCCGGTGCGAACAGCGCCTGGCCGCGCAGTGCCTGCCAGGTCAGCAGGACGAAGGTCGCCGTGTACGCGGCCGAGGCCGTGAGGGTGAGCCGGAGCCGTACCCGTTCGTCCGCGAGGCGGGCGAAGCGCGGTGCGAGTGCGCCCAGGACGAGCAGCAGCAGCGGGAGCAGCTGGAGGGCGTGCATACCGAAGAAGTGCGGTATGCGCAGGTCGCCGCCGTTGCTCGCCCAGCCGGTCAGTCCCATCGACGGGCCGCCGTCCGGTACTCCGACGGCGTGCGCGCCGATGACGGGCGAGTCGTCGACCGCCAGCTGTTCGGGGGTCGGCTGGACCATCAGGAAGCCCACGGCGGCGCCCGCCAGGGCGATTAGCGAGGACAGCCGGACGGCCCAGGCCATGGCCCGGTCGAGGATCTTCGTGCGCAGCAGGAGGACCGCGATGACCAGCGCGCCCAGCCACAGCACCGCGACGGTGGCGCCCATGACCTGGAAGACGGCGTTGTCGAAGGGAGTCGCCTGGTTGAAGTGACTCTGCCGGCCGCGGATCACCTGGAGGGTGATGAGCACCATCTCGCCGACGCTGGCGACGACGACCACGGTCCCGGCCCACCAGCCGACCCTGCGGCCCCGGGGCAGTAACGAGAGCATCCAGGCGAGCGACAGCGCGTACGCGACGAACGAGACCGAGAACTTGAACGGCTTGGTCCAGATCGGTACGCCGACCAGGACGCGGTCGTCGACCAAGATGCCGACGGCGGAGACCAGGGCGAGCGCGCCCATGGAGACGGCGAACCAGACCAGTGGCCGGTGGAGCCGGGTGGTGAGTGGGTTGAGCGAGGACATACGGATCCCCCGTGAAGTATGGATAGCGGCACTAGCCGCTATCTGATAGCGCCACTATCTATGATGGGGGCGTCGGTCGGCAAGGCCGTTGCAAGACCAGGAAGGTGAATACGCGGTGCGCATCGGAGAGTTGAGTCGCAGGACCGGGGTGTCCGTGCCGACGATCAAGTTCTACGTACGGGAAGGACTGCTGCCGGCCGGGGAGTTGACGAGCCCGAACCAGGCCTCGTACGGGGAGGCGCATGTGCAGCGCCTCCGCCTGATCCGGGCGCTCCTCGATGTGGGCGGCCTGTCGGTCGCGAGCATCCGCGAGGTGATCGTCGCGGTCGACGACCCCGAGCGGTCGGTGCACAAGCTGCTGGGCACGGTGTCCTCCGGGCTTGTCCCGCGCTACGCACGCGAGCCGGGTGCCGGCATCGAGGAGGCGCGGAAGCAGGTCGCGGAGCTGATCGTCGCGCGGGGCTGGCGCGCGAACCCGGGCAGCCCCGCCGCGGAGGCGCTGGCCGTGGCCCTCGCGGCTGTCGAAGAGGCCGGGCACGGCACGTTCGCAGAGGTCCTGGACACGTACGCGGACGCGGCGGAACGGGTGGCGCGAGCCGACCTGGAGTACGTGGCGCGCAATGTCGAGCGCGAGAAACTCGTGGAGAGCGTGGTCGTCGGCACGGTCATCGGCGACGCGGTCTTCTCGGCGCTGCGGCGCCTGGCCCAGACGGACACCTCGGACCGCATGTACGGGCAGGCGACGTAGCCAAGGCGTTGACGGCCCGGGAGTGGCGTGTGGCCCGGGTGCGGCGTGTGGCCCGGGAACGGCGTGGGGCCCGGGGGTTCACCCCCGGGCCCCACGCACCTCAAGCATCTTCCGGGCTCAGCGCCTCAGTTCTCCTGTTCGCGCTCCACCTGGTCGTTCCACTCGCGCTTGATCGCGCGCCACGCCTCGTCCGACTTCCCCTGGCGCCAGTAGCCCGAGATCGACAGCCGCTCGCGCGGGATCTCGCGGTCCAGGCGGAGGTGGCGGCGGAGGTCCTTCACGAAGCCCGCCTCGCCGTGGACGAAGGCGTGCACGTCGCCCGCCGGGAAGTCCAGGGTCTGCACGGCCTCGACGAGCGCCTCGCCCGCCGGTCGGTCGCCCCGGTGCAGCCAGGTGACGTGGACGCCGTCCTCCGTCGCGAACTTCTGCTCCTCGGCGGCGTCCGAGATCTCCACGAACGCGTGCACCCACGCCCCCGCGGGCAAGCGCTCCAGGGCCACCGCGATCGCCGGGAGCGCGCTCTCGTCGCCCGCGAGCAGGTGCCAGTCCGCCGCCGGGTCCGGCGTGTAGCCGCCGCCGGGGCCGAGGAAGCGCATCGTGTCGCCCGCCTGGGCGCGCGCCGCCCACGGGCCCGCGAGGCCCTCGTCGCCGTGGACCACGAAGTCGATGGTCAGCTCGCGGTGGACCGGGTCCCAGGCCCGCACGGTGTACGTCCGGGTCGTCGGCCACTGCTCCCGGGGGAACTCCTCCCGGATCCGGTCCATGTCGAACGGCTCCGGGTAGGCGACGCCCTCGGGGGCGAAGAGCAGCTTCACGTAGTGGTCGGAGTACGCGCCGACCTCGAAGGCGTCGAGACCCGCGCCGCCCAGGACGACCCGCACCATGTGCGGGGTGATGCGCTCGGTGCGCACCACACGCGCTTCGGTGGCCTTCGGTGCCTTGCGGGGCTGATCTGCCACGAGGGGCTCTCCTGACTCGACGTACTTAGGTATGCCTAAGCTAGCATCCCGAAGCCGTGTCGACCCAGCGTGGCCTGTTCTCGCCGGTACTCAGCCGGCTTTCGCCGGTGCTCCGGTCGCCGTCCCGCCGGTGTTCCCGTCAGCGCTCCAGGACCGGCAGCAGCCTGCCGACCGCTCCGCCGAGACCCCAGCGCTTCACCAGGGCGTCGAGCGCCGCCGGGTCGCGGGGAGTCTTCGGCAGGGTCGCGTCGAACTCCGGCAGCGGTACGTCCCCGGCGACGCGCACCACCGTCGGCGCGACGTCCAGGTACGCGGCGGCCTCCACGATCCCGCGCCGCTTGGCCGGTGTCAGCTTCGACGTCCGGTCCTCGGCCGCGGCCCGCACCCCCGCCAGATCCCCGTACTCCGTGATCAGTTGCGCGGCCGTCTTCTCGCCGATGCCCTTCACCCCGGGGAGGCCGTCGCTGGCGTCCCCGCGCAGCGCCGCGAAGTCCGCGTACTGGTCGGGGCGCACTCCGTACTTGGACCGGATCAGCTCCGCGTCCACCAGGTCGCAGTCGCCGACGCCCTTGCGCGGGTACAGCACGCGTACGCCCCGCGCGTCGTCCACCAGCTGGAACAGGTCCCGGTCGCCCGTGACGATGTCCACGGGCCCCGAGGCGTGTCCCGCGAGCGTCCCGATCACGTCGTCCGCCTCGTAGCCCGCCGCGCCGATCCGCGCGATGCCGAGCGCCGCCAGGACCTCCTCGATCACCGGCACCTGCGGGGAGAGCGTGTCCGGGATCTCCTCCTCGTCCGGGCCGGTCTCCGTCTCCACGGCCACCCGGTGCGCCTTGTACGAGGGGATCAGGTCCACCCGCCACTGCGGCCGCCAGTCGTTGTCCCAGCAGGCCACGAGATCGTCGGGGTGGTGGTCCTGTACGAGCCGGGTGATGAAGTCGAGCAGCCCGCGCACGGCGTTCACGGGTGAACCGTCGGGGGCCCGGACGGAGTCCGGCACGCCGAAGTAGGCGCGGAAGTAGAGGCTGGCGGTGTCGAGGAGCATCAGGCGTCGAGTCACCTCCCTGATTTTAGGGCTCGGGCCGCCCCCGGGGCGCTTTCGCACCGGGGCGCAGGCCCGCTCCGCGGCCACCCGGGCCCCGCCCCGCGGCCGCCCGGGCTCAGCCCCGCGAACCCCCGGGCCCCGCCCCGTGAACCCCCGGAGCGGGTCAAACCCCACCCTCGTACGTGACCCCCGTCACCTTTGCGTTTGCACGTTGTGAAGCCGGGCAGGCGCGAGCCCGGAGCGGAACCCGGTACGGGATTCAACAAAAGGATCCCCGTACGCGACGGGCCCGCGGGCAGATCCCGCCCGCTCCACGGCCCGACCACGCGGGGGTGGCGGGGGCCGTTCTCGTCGCTACCCGTGAGGTTTATGTGTCCAGGCTCCAGGCCGACCACCTGTACAAGGTGTTCGGAAGACGACCCGACGAAGCCGTCCGCAGGCTCGCCGCCGGTGCCGACCGCGAGGAGCTGCGCGCCGAGGGGACGACAGCAGCCGTCGTGGACGCCGGTTTCACCGTCGAACCCGGCCAGATCTTCGTCGTGATGGGGCTCTCCGGGTCCGGCAAGTCCACCCTTCTCCGCATGCTCAACGGCCTGCTCGAACCCACCGCCGGCCGGGTCCTCTTCGACGGACGTGACCTCACCGCGCTCTCCCCCCGCGAGATGCGCGCCGTCCGCTCCACCAAGATCAGCATGGTCTTCCAGCACTTCGCGCTGTTCCCGCACCGAAACGTTCTGGAGAACGCCGCCTACGGCCTGGAGGTCCAGGGAGTCCCGCGTGCCGAGCGCGAGACCCGGGCCACCGAGGCCCTCGAACTGTGCGGCCTCGCCGGCTGGGAGAAGTCCTGGCCCGACGAGCTCTCCGGCGGCATGCAGCAGCGCGTCGGCCTGGCCCGCGCGCTCGCCACCGACGCCGACCTGCTCCTCATGGACGAGTCCTTCAGCGCGCTCGACCCGCTCATCCGCCGTGACATGCAGGACCAGCTCCTCGTCCTCCAGCAGCGGCTGAAGAAGACCATCGTCTTCATCACCCACGACCTCAACGAGGCCATGCGCCTCGGTGACCGGATCGCCGTGATGCGCGACGGCCGGATCGTCCAGCTCGGCACCGCCGAGGACATCCTGGTCCGCCCCGCCGACGACTACGTCGCCTCCTTCATCCAGGACGTCGACCGCTCCCGGGTGCTCACCGCCTCCGCCGTCATGACGGGCGGCGCCACCCCGGCCGACTGCCCCGCCGACTGCGACTGCCAGACCGTCGGGCCCGACACGCTCGTCGCCGACCTGTGCGCCGTCGCCGCCCGCGCCCCGCACCCCGTGACCGTCGAGGACTCCGACGGCGCCGTCCTCGGAGTCGTACCGACGGAGCGCCTGCTCGCCGTCATGGGCGGGCTCGGCGCGCGGACCGCCGACGACGCGAAGGACCCCAGGACCGTGCAGGTCGCCAAGGACCCCAAGACCGTGCGGGTCGCCAAGGACGCGCAGGAGGTGACCGCCCGTGCCTAGGCTCCCCCTCGGCGAGTGGGTCGACAGCTCCGTCGACTGGCTCCAGGCCCAGTTCTCCTGGCTGTTCGACGCCATCAGCACCGGTGTCACCGGTCTCTACGACGGCATCGACGCCGTCCTGTCCGCGCCCCAGCCGCTGCTGTTCGCCGGCATCCTCGCCGTCGTCGCGTGGTGGCTGCGCGGGCTCGCCGCCGGTGTCCTCGCCTTCGCCGGTTTCGCGCTCGTCGACTCGGTCCAGCTGTGGGACGAGGCCATGGCGACGCTCTCGCTCGTCCTCGTCGCCACCCTGGTGACCCTCGTGATCGCCGTACCGCTCGGCATCTGGGCGGCCCGGTCCAAGACCGTCAGCGCCGTGCTGCGGCCGGTGCTCGACTTCATGCAGACCATGCCGGCGATGGTCTACCTCATCCCCGGCATCATCTTCTTCGGCGTCGGTGTCGTCCCCGGCATCATCGCCACCATCGTCTTCGCGCTGCCTCCGGGCGTCCGGATGACCGAGCTGGGCATCCGGCAGGTCGACGGCGAACTCGTCGAGGCCGCCGAGGCGTTCGGCACCACCCCGCGCAACACCCTGCTGCGCGTGCAGCTGCCGCTCGCCCTGCCGACGATCATGGCCGGTGTCAACCAGGTCATCATGCTCGGCCTCTCCATGGTCGTCATCGCCGGCATGGTCGGCGGCGGCGGGCTCGGCGGCGCCGTCTACCGCGCCATCGGCAACGTCGACATCGGCCTCGGCTTCGAGGCCGGCGTCTCCATCGTCGTCCTCGCCATGTACCTGGACCGGATGACCGGCGCCCTCGGCCGCCAGGTCTCCCCGCTCGGCCGCCGCGCCGCCGCCAAGGCCCGCGCCGCGCTGAGCGCGAAGCGGCCAGGGGCGAAGATCTGGGCGCACCGCCCGCAGCCCGTCACCGCCCTCGTCGGTGTCGTCGTCCTCGCCCTGGTCGCCGGCGGTACCGGCTTCCTCGGTTCCGGCGGCGCGAGCTCCACCACCGCCTCGGGTCCGAAGGGCGGCCACGGCAAGAAGATCAGCATCGGCTACATCCCCTGGGACGAGGGCATCGCCTCCACGTACCTCTGGAAGGAACTCCTGGAGCGCCGGGGGTACGAGGTCGACACCAAGCAGCTGGAGGCCGGTGCCCTCTACACGGGCCTGGCCGGCGGCCAGCTCGACTTCCAGACCGACTCCTGGCTCCCCGTCACCCACGCCCAGTACTGGGAGAAGTACAAGAACAAGCTGGAGGACCTCGGTTCCTGGTTCGGCCCCACCTCCCTGGAGCTCTCCGTCCCCTCGTACGTGAAGGGCGTCGACTCCCTCGACGACCTCAAGGGCAAGGCCGGACAGTTCAAGGGCCGGATCATCGGCATCGAGCCCAGCGCCGGAATGATGGGCATCCTCAAGGACAAGGTCCTCAAGGAGTACGGCCTGGAGGGCGAGTACAAGGTCGTCGACGGCTCCACGCCCGGCATGCTCGCCGAGCTGAAGCGGGCGTACGAGCGCAAGGAACCGGTCGTCGTCACCCTCTGGTCGCCGCACTGGGCCTACTCCGCCCACGACCTGAAGAAGCTCGCCGACCCCAAGGGCTCCTGGGGCAAGGGCGACGGGGTCCACACCCTGGCCCGTAAGGGGTTCGCCGCCGAGAACCCCGAGGTCGGCGCCTGGCTGAAGAACTTCTCGCTGACCGAGAAGCAGCTCACGGACCTCGAAGCCGTCATCCAGGAGACCGGCAAGGGCAAGGAGCAGCAGGCCGTCCGCACCTGGCTGGACGGCAACCCCGGCCTCGCGGAGAAGCTCGCCCCGCAGTAGCCGCACGACGACGGACGGAGACCGGTGAGCGGTTCCTGTCCGAAAAGGGGTGGTCGCCGAACGTGTTCGGCGACCACCCCTTTTCGTCACGACGCGAAACCCCGCCCCAAAGCTGCGTAAGGTTCAGGTAACCGCCCGGTACGGGTACGCACGAGGTACGAGGGAGGGAGCCGACATGGACGAGAAGGAAGCACCCCGCGTGGGCGCGGCCGTCAAGAGGCGTCGCAGAGCGCTCCAGCTCACCCTGGCCGTCGTCTCCTCCCGCAGCGGTCTCTCCGTGCCCTTCCTGAGCCAGGTCGAGAACGACCGAGCCAGACCCAGTCACCGCTCCCTGGAACTCGTCGCCGAGGCCCTGGAGACCAGCGCCGGCGAACTCCTCGCCGCCGCCGAGGCCTCCCGTACCGTCGACGTCGTACGGGCCGAGGAGCTCTCCCCGGCGCTGCCCCCGGGCGTCCGGGCGATCGTCCGCGGCCGCCACCAGCTGCACGCTCTGGAGTTCACCGGCGAGCAGGACGCCGGACGCGAGTTCCAGCACCGCAACGACGAGCTGCTGTACGTGGCCGACGGCGCCGCCGAGGTCGAGGCCGAGGGCCGCGCGTACCGGCTGGGCCGAGGCGACACCCTCTACCTCTCCGGCGGGGTACGGCACCGCTGGCGGGCCACCGAGGCGGGCACCCGGCTGCTCGTCGTCGCCGTCGCCGAGCACGTCGAGGCCGAAGAGGAATGAGCGCGGGTCGCGGGACGGTGAGGAGGATCGTCTCCCTCGTGCCGTCCCTGACCGAGGCCGTCGCCGTCACCGCGCCCGGCGTTCTCGTCGGCGCCACGGACTGGTGCGCCCACCCCGCCGACCTCGACGTCGTGCGGATCGGCGGCACCAAGAACCCGGACGTCCGCGCGATCGTCGCGCTCCGCCCCGACCTCGTCCTCGCCAACGAGGAGGAGAACCGCGCCCCCGACCTCGCCGAGCTGCGGGCCGCCGGGATCGACGTCCTCGTCACCGAGATCCGCACCCTCGACGAGGGCCTGCGCGAGCTGGAGCGGGTCCTCGCCGCCTGCGGCGGGCCCCGGCGGCCCCGCTGGCTCGACGAGGCCGAAGCCGCGTGGGCGGCGGTGACCCCGGAGGGGACGTACACCGCCGTCGTGCCGATCTGGCGCCGCCCCTGGATGGTCCTCGGCCGCGACACCTTCGCAGGTGACCTGCTCGCCCGCCTCGGCGTCCGGAACCTGTACGCCGACCACCCGGAGCGCTACCCGCGCCTTCCGCTCGACGAGCTCCGCGCCGCCGCGCCCGACCTGGTCGTCCTGCCCGACGAGCCGTACCGCTTCACGCGCGACGACGGCCCCGAGGCGTTCCCCGGGACCGCCGCCGCGCTCGTCGACGGTCGTCACCTCACCTGGTACGGGCCGTCGCTCGCGGAAGCGCCGCGGGCGCTGGCGCGGGCCCTGCGAGCAGCGCACCGCTGACCAGGCCGCGCATCGTGTGGGTCCCGGCGACCAGCCAGGCCGCGACGAGGAACACGTACAGGCCGATCGCGAGCCACCGGAAGGCGGCGAGACCGGTGTGCTGGGCGAGCCCCTCGGCGCCGGTCACGCACGTGCCGACCGGGAAGGTGAAGGCCCAGAAGGTCATCGCGAAGCCCATGCCCTGGCGGCGGGCCCGCAGCACCATCGCCCCGGCGAGTGCCAGCCAGAGCAGCGCGAAGCCCATGACGGGCACGCCGTAGAGGACGGCGAAGGAGGCGAAGCCGTGGGCGTACGGGGCGGGGAGCACGCCCGGGGCCACATCGGCGAACTTGTTCGCGGCGGTCGTCGACTGGCCGAGCGGGCCGAGGACGAGGAAGAGGGTGGGGGTGAGCGCGAGGGGCAGCGGGCCGCCGGTGACGAGCCGGCCGAAGACCAGCGGCAGCATGACCAGGGTGGCGAGGAGGCTGACGCCGAACATCGCCCAGCAGGCGAGGAGCAGGGTCTCCTGAGCCTGGCCGACGGGCAGATGGGGCACGAGCAGCGGGCCGAGGGCGGCGGAGACCATGGGGGCGACGACCGGCAGCAGCCACACGGGGGACGCGTTCTCGATTCGGTGGTGCACGACCATGAGGTACGGGATGCCCACCGCGGCCACCAGGCCGATCACGGTTCCGGCGGTGAACAGGACGGTGTCGAGCGCTACGGCCGCCGGGAGGCCGATCCAGTCCTTTCCGACGATCATCGCCCCGCCGCCGACCGCGAGCAGCGCCATGGAGAGGCAGCCGTAGAACGGCGCCATGGCGGGGTCGAGGAGGTGGGCCCGGGCCTGGTCGCGGTGGTGGATCCAGTGCGCCGTGCGTGCGGCGACCAGGACGAGCAGCATCGCGAGGGACAGCGCCCAGACCGCGGCGCAGGCGGCACGGAGGCCGGGAAGGTC
This sequence comes from Streptomyces sp. NBC_00250, assembly GCF_036192275.1. NCBI lineage: Bacteria > Bacillati > Actinomycetota > Actinomycetes > Kitasatosporales > Streptomycetaceae > Streptomyces > Streptomyces sp. NBC_00250. The sequence goes on from NZ_CP108088.1 coordinate 7,257,306, forward strand.
CAGGGGGAGCGCGGCGCCCGCGTTGGCCACGATGGCGGTACCCATCACGGAGGCGTACCAGTTGGGTCCGAGGTGACGGACGGAACGGGCCGGTGAGGCCGTCGGCCGGGCGCCGGGGGTGGTGGCGCGGACGGCCGGAAGGGGAGGTGCGAGGCTTGCCATGGCTCCACCGTCGTCCGATTCCGCTGCCCCCACCAGGGATCTTGCGGCTATGACGTCATAAGCTGGCTTTATGAGCAGCAACGGGGAGCGGCACGGGGATCAGTACGGGGAGCAGCCCACGGGCGGGCGCCGGGCCGAGGCGTACGGTGCCGAGGTCAGGGCCCAGCTCCACCACCGGGTCCCGGACCTGGGCGCGCTCGAACTGCTCCTCGCCGTCGCCCGGCACGGGAGCCTCGGCGCCGCCGCCCGCGAGGTCGGCATCACCCAGCCCGCCGCCAGCAGCCGCATCCGTTCGATGGAGCGGCAGCTCGGCGTGGCCCTGGTCGACCGTTCGCCGCGCGGCTCACGGCTCACCGACGCCGGCGCGCTCGTGACCGACTGGGCGCGCCGGATCGTGGAGGCGGCCGAGGCCTTCGACGCGGGTGCCCAGGCGCTGCGCGGGCGGCGGGACTCCCGGCTGCGGGTGGCGGCGTCGATGACGATCGCCGAGTACCTGCTGCCGGGCTGGCTGATCGCGCTGCGCGCCGAGCGCCCCGACACGGCCGTGTCGCTGCAGGCCGGGAACTCGGCGGTGGTCGCGGAACGGCTCCTCGCGAACGAGGCGGACATCGGCTTCGTGGAGGGGCTCGCCGTGCCGGACGGCCTCGACGGGGTCGTCGTCGCGCACGACCGGCTCGCGATCGTCGCCGCACCCTCGCACCCGTGGGCCCGCCGCCGAAGCCCGCTGGACCCGGCGGAGCTGGCGGCGACTCCGCTGGTCCTGCGGGAACGCGGCTCCGGCACCCGGCAGGTCCTGGACGCGGCGCTCTCCGGGCACGGCGGCCTCGCGCAGCCGCTCCTCGAACTGGCCTCCACCACCGCGGTGAAGGCCGCCGCGGTGAGCGGGGCGGGCCCGGCCGTCCTCAGCGAACTGGCGATCGCCGAGGAGCTCGCCTCCCGCCGACTGGTCGAGATCCCCGTCCAGGGGGTCCGGCTGCGCCGTGACCTCCGGGCCGTCTGGCCCACCGGCCACCGCCCGACGGGCCCGGCCCGCGACCTGCTGTCACTGACCCGGGCCCGCCCGACGGGCTGAAACACGGGTCGGGAGCGGCCGGAGGGGGCGGGTCAGACCCCCGCCGCCCGGTGCGTGATCCGCCCGTCCAGGACCGTGAGCAGTACCGGGAGGTCCGGCAGGTCCGTCGCGGCTGTCGTCAGCGGGCTGTCCGCGAAGACCGTCAGATCGGCGCGGAAGCCGAGCGCGAGACGGCCCGCCTCGTGCTCCTCGCCCGCCGCGTACGCCGGTGCCGTCGTCATGCCCCGCAGCGCTTCGAGCGCCGTCAGTGCCTGCTCGGGGCCGTGCGGCGCCTGGCCGAGGTCGCGGCTCGGGCGCCGGTGCCGGGCCCCGGCCATCACGCCGAGCGGCGGGAACGGGGCGATCGGCCAGTCGGAGCCGAGCACCACCGTGGCCCCGGCGTCCGCCAGGTCCCGGCAGCGCCACGCGCGCGAGGCGCGCTCCTCGCCGAGGCGGCGCGACCAGTTGTCGGTGTGGTCGGCGCGGGTGAAGTCGCAGCAGTGGGTGGGCTGCATGGAGGCGAGGACGCCGAGGTCCGCGAAGCGGCGCAGGGTGTCGTCGGGCACGGTCTCGATGTGCTCGACCCGGTGCCGCACCTCGCTCCCGCCGGCCGTGCGCGCCTTCTCGACGGCGTCGAGGACGTGCCGGACGGCCGCGTCGCCGATGGCGTGCGTCGCGGTCGCGATCCCCGCCCGGTGCAGCTCCCCGACGATGTGGGTGTACGCGTCGGGGTCCGGCCAGAACGCGTGCGTGGACTCGCCGTGGCAGTCGGGGTGCTCCAGCCACGCGGTGCCGTTGTCGATGGTCCCGTCCATGAAGAGCTTCACGCCCGCGACACGCCACAGGGCCCCGCCCGTGCCCTGCCCCGCGATGAGGGCCCGTACGCCGTCCGCGTCGGTGCCGGGCTGGCACCAGGGGGCCACGCGGAGCCGCAGCGCCAGCTCACCGGCCGCGTCGAGCTCCCCGTACAGCGCGAGGCTCTCGCCGTTGGCGTCCATGGCGTGACCGCCGGTGAGTCCGGCCGCCGCCATCGACCGAAGGGCCGCCGCGAGCCGCTGCCGGCTCTCCTCGGGCGTCGGACGCGGGGCGACCCGTTCGACCAGCTCGCAGGCGGCGTCCTCCTGGAGCAGTCCGGTCGGGCGCCCGGCGGCGTCGCAGACGACCTCGGCGGAGGCCTGGTCGAAGGCGCGGGGCCCGTCGACCCCGGCGAGTTCGAGCGCCCGCCGGCTGGCGAGCGCCGAGTGGGCGTCGAAGAGCAGCAGGAAGGCCGGGATCCCGTCGAGTACGGGGTCGAAGGGGGCGATGCCGACGGGCCGGTCTCCGAAGACGTTCGGGTCGAGGCCCCAGCCGAAGAGCCAGTCGCCCCGGCCGAGGTTCCGGATCTCGCGGGCGAGGGCCTCGCGTACGTCGTCGAGGTCCGTGCAGTACGACAGGTCGAGGCCGTGGGTCAGTTCGGCGCCGGACACCGGGTGGATGTGCCCGTCGACGAGACCGGGGGTGACGACGGCTCCCTCGAGGTCCACGACGGTGGTGGCGGGGCCGGCGAGCGCTCGGATCTCGCGGTCGTCGCCCAGGGCGGCGATCCGGCCGTCGTCGGATACGGCGAGCGCGGTCTCCGGCAGGAACGCCCCCGTGCCGGGGTCGAGCAGACGGGCGGAGAGCAGGACGAGTCGGGTGCGCACGGTGGCTCCAGGGCTCCAGGAAGGGGACGGGGAGAAGAGGCCCGCGGGCCTCGGGGGAGAGGGACGGTCAGGCGGGCTCGGTGGGCGCCGGTACGTCGGTCAGCGCGCCGTGCGGCAGTCCGAGTTCGCGTTCCGCCGTGGTCAGGGCCATCCGGGTCACGGCGTCCGGCCGGTCGGTCCGGTCGGAGTTGGCGTGGGCGCCGAGGCCGTCGAGCACCACCAGGATCTGGATGGCGGCGGCACGAGGGTCGTCCGTGCGGAACTCGCCGCGTGCGACGCCCTCGCGGATGAGCTGCTCCAGGCGGTCGTCGGAGGCGAGTTCCTGTTCGGTGACACGGTCGCGCAGGACGGGCCGGTAGCGGCTGAGGTGCCGGGCGTTGATCCACAGGCGGCTGATGTCGTCGTACGCCTCGCCCGCCGAGAGGGCGAAGTAGCGCGCGAGCCACTGCGTGGGCGTCCCGTGGGGGCGCTCCGCGGGCAGCAGCGCGTCGAGCTCGCCGGTGGCGGCCACGCTGAACGCCTCGCCCACCAGATCCTCCGCCGAGGGGAAGTAGTGGCTGATCAGACCGGGTCGTACGGCGAGCTCCTCGGCGATCCGCCGCAGGGTGACGCACTCGAGCCCCTCGGTCAGGGCCACGCGTGCGGCGGTCTCCACGATCTCCGCCCGCCGGGCTTCGGGTGATTTCCGAACTCTCTTGCGCTGGACGCTTGACGACATAACCGCGATGCTATTGAGTGTGCGACCAATAAGCAACCAGGTGGGCACCACACGCATCCGGAGGGCCGCATGGCTTCCACGATCCCCGACCCGCTCCCAGGCCCTCAGGGCGCACAGGTCGCCTTGCAGGACATCGATCGGCCCGGCCGCATCGAGGCGCACGGCATCGACCACATCCCCGAGTCCGAGCGCCACGGCCACCCCCGCGAGCTCTTCTCCGTGTGGGCGGCGGCGAACGTCAACTACCTCAGCCTCGTCGTCGGCGGAGCCCTCGTCCTGATGGGCCTGAACCTCTGGCAGGCCGTCGCCGTGACCGTCGTGGGCAACCTGTTCTGGCTGCTCCCGGGCCTCCTCGCCACCTCGGGACCGGCCGCCGGCGCGCCCAGCGAGGTGATCACCCGGGCCGTCTACGGCGTCCTCGGCAACCGCGTGAACAACGCGGTCGGCGGCTGGCTGGTCTCCGTCTGCTACTTCGCGCTCAACCTGGCCGCCGCGGCCACCGCCGCCTTCGCGCTCGTCGAGAACGCGGGCATCACGGCCACCACCCCGGTCAAGGTGGCCGTCATCGTGGTCATCGCCGCGCTCACGCTGATCATCAGCGTCTACGGGCACGGCCTGATCATCAAGCTGTACCTGCCGATCACCCTGGTCCTCGCGGCGGCCTTCACCGTCGTCGCGTTCGCCGTCCTGCAGCACGCCGACTTCTCGTACGCCCCCGCCCAGCAGCCCGGCGGAGTCGAGCTCTGGGCCCTGCTCCTCGCCGGCACCACGATGATCGCCTCGGGCCCGCTCTCGTACACCACGAGCGCCGACTTCTCCCGCTATCTGCCCCGTACCGCCTCCAAGAAGGCGATCATCGGGTGGAACGCGCTCGGCGCCTTCCTGCCGAGCGTCGTCGTCTGCTCGCTCGGCGCCTTCGCCGCCACCGCCGTCGACATGACCGACCCGCAGACCGCGCTCCAGGAGATCCTGCCCGGCTGGTTCGTCCCGGTCTTCCTGCTCGCCCTGGTCCTCGGCACCATCTCCATCAACGCCCTGACCGCGTACAGCGCCGGACTCGCGCTCCAGGCCGTCGGCCTCCGCATCCGACGCTCCGTCAGCGTCCTCTTCGACGGGGCCGTCGCCGTCGCCCTCACCCTCTACGGGCTGCTCGTCTCCAACTTCCTCGACACCGTCAGCAACGCCCTCCAGGTCATCACCGTCCTGATCGGCCCGCTGATGGCCGTCTACGCCACCGACGTCCTGCTCCGCCGCTGTCGCTACGACGGCCTCGCGCTCTCGGACGAGACCCCCGGCAGCCCCTTCTGGTACACCGCCGGCGTCAACCCGGCCGGTGCCCTCGCGCTCGTCGCCGGCGTCACCGCGGCGGCCCTCTGCGTCAACACCCTCTACACGGGCCCGGGCGCCGCCGCCCTCGACGGCGTCGACCTCTCCCTCCCCGTCGGCATGGTCGTCGCCGCCACCCTCTACGCCCTCCTGATGCGCAAGGACCGCACCCTGCTCGCCGCCCGGGCGGAGGCGTGAACAGCCCTCGCCGTACGACCCTCCGGATCGCGGGGGACACACCCCGCCGCCGCGGCGAGGACCGGGGCCGGCAGGCCCGCGCCGGCATCACGCGCGCGTGGCGGGTGTACGAGGAGCTCTTCGAGACCGTCGCCGCCGGCAACGGCCGGACGCTCGACGTACCCGCACTCGCCCTCCGCACCGTCCACGCGACCCGGGCCTGGGCGCCGGAACTCGTCGAGGAGATGGAGGGGGTCGCCGAAGGCGCCGGAACGCCGTTCTGGACGATCGCCGCGCTCAACGCCCGCACCGAGATCCTCGCCGAGGCGGGCGCGCCCCGCACGGGCGAGTGCTCCACCCTCGTCCGCACGGGTCCCCGGACCACCGGCGGACAGTGCTGGGACTGGCACCGGGAACTCGCCGACGCCTGGCACCTCCAGACCGTGACCGGGGACGTCCGGGGCTTCGCCGGGATCACCGAGCACGGCATCCTCGCGAAGATCGGCGTCAACGAGGCCGGGGTGGGTGTGCTCTTCAACATCCTCGGCCACGCGGACGACGCCGCGACCGGTGTCCCCGTCCATCTGGTGGCCCGTCAGGTGCTGGGCACGGCGGGGTCGTTCGCGGAGGCGGTCGGCATGCTGACCGGCGCACCCGTCTCGGCCTCCACGGTCATCACCGTGGTCACCGCGGACCGGGCCGCGTCCGTGGAACTCGCCCCGGGCGGCTCGGCCGTGATCGCTCCGGACGACCGGGGCTGGCTGGTGCGCACCAACCACTTCCTCGCCCCGGCGCTCGCTGCCGGAGAACTGCGCGGCCACCGGGAGCCGGAGACGTACGACCGCCACCGGCTGCTCACCGCACGGGCGCTCGGGCACGACGGCGAGACACCCGATGCCGACGCGCTCGTCGGCCTGCTCACCGCCCACAGGGAGGACGGTGCCGAGGTGTGCTGTCACGCCCCGGCCGAAGGCCGTCTCGGCAGCCGGTGGGCGACCCTCGCCACCGTGGCCGTCGACCCCGCCGAGCGGCGCCTCCTGGTGCACGACGGCGGCCCCTGCTCGGCGGGGCGGGAGACCTGGACCCCGCTCACCGCGCCCCGGGGCTGACGACGGGGGGCGGTGCGCGCTCCACCACCGCGGACCGGTGCCTCGCGGGGACCGTCAGTCCCGGCGTACCCCCGCCGCCTCGACCAGGCCCCGCATCACCCGCAGGTCCTCGCCCATCTCCGGGTGCCACTGGACGCCGAGGGCCCAGGCCGGGGCGGCCAGCTCGACGGCCTCCACCGTGCCGTCCTCCGCGTGGGCGGAGACCGCGAGCCCCGTGCCCAGCCGGTCCACGGCCTGGTGGTGGTAGGTCGGGACCTCGGTGAGCTCGGGCACCAGGGAGGCGTACCGGCTTCCCGGCACCGGCTTCACCGCATGCCGGCCGATCACCCCGACCGCCTCGACGTGCCCGTCCAGGTGCTGGACCAGCGTCCCGCCCAGGGCCACGTTCAGGAGCTGCATGCCCCGGCAGATGCCGAGCAACGGGGTCCCGGAGGCCAGGGCCGCGTCGATCAGGGCCAGCTCCCACGCGTCGCGTTCCCGGGCCGGCGGGCCGGTCCGGTCGTCGCGCTCGGCCCCGTACCGTACGGGCTCCACGTCCGCTCCGCCCGCGATCACCAGCCCGTCGAGCCGGGCCACGACCGCCGCGGCGGCCTCCGGATCGTCCGGCGGCAGCATCACCGCGATCCCCCCGCTCGCCTGGACGAGCCGCGGGTACGGCGCGGGGAGCAGCGCGGCCCGCATGTCCCACACGCCCCAGCGGGCCTGGTCCAGGTAGGTGGTCACGCCGATGAGCGGCTTGGGCACGGAACGTCCTCCGGGAGAGCGGGGTGGGCGGGAGCGGGGTTGTGGGGGAGTGGGCGGGTACGGGCGGTCAGTCGCGTTCGAGTTCGGCCTCGGCGGCCGCGAGTGCCGCGAACTCCTCCTCGGGCGCCCTGGCCACCAGATGGTGTCGACTGTAGAACGCGAAGTAGGCGAGGGCGATCGCGTACACCCCGAGTGCCATGAAGGCCGCCGTCCGGTCCACCAGGAAGGTCGCGACCAGGGCCGACAGTGCGAGGACGAACGCCACCGACGAGGTCACGACGCCGCCCGGCGTGCGGTACGGCCGGTGCAGGCCCGGCTCACGGCGCCGCAGCACGATGTGGGAGAGCGCCATCAGGGCGTACGAGATGGTGGCGCCGAACACGGCGATGTTCAGCATCCGGGCCCCGTCCCCGGTCCCCGCGGCGAGTGCGAAGCCGATCGCGCCCGGGATGAGCAGCCCCAGGTACGGCGACTTGCGGCGGCTGGTGAGGGAGAGGAAGCGGGGCAGATAGCCCGCGCGGGAGAGCGCGAAGAGCTGGCGCGAGCCCGCGTAGATGAGGGAGAAGAAGGACGCGACCAGGCCGGCGAGGCCCGCGTAGTTCACGAACCGGCTGAGCGCCGTCGGGTCCCCGTCGCCCTGGAGCGCCACGACCAGCGGGTTGCCCGCCTCCTGGACGGCGGCCGAGCCGCGCGCCCCGGTCGCGGCGAAGAAGGTCATCACGGCGAGCAGCACCAGGATGCCCATGGAGATCGCGAGGGCCCTCGGCATCGAGCGCACCGGGTCCTTCGCCTCCTCGGCGGCGAGCGGCACGCCCTCGACGCCCAGGAAGAACCACATGCCGAAGGGGAACGCGGCCCAGATCCCGAGCAGACCGAACGGCAGCCAGGAGTTGGCGCCGAAGGCCTCGCCGTCGACGGGGATGTCGTTCAGTCCGTCGACGTGGAAGTCGGTGAAGGCGCCGAGCGCGAAGATGACGAGCGCGGCGACCGCGATCGCCGTCACGATCAGGCTGAAGCGCAGGGCCTCGCCCACGCCCCAGAGGTGGATCCCGATGAAGAGCGCGAAGCAGACCAGGTAGACGGGCCAGCCGGACTCCAGGCCGAAGAGGCCGAGGGACTCGACGTAGTCGCCGATGAAGATCGAGATCGCGGCGGGCGCCAGGATGTACTCGATGAGGATCGCGGTGCCGGTGAGGAACCCGCCCCAGGTGCCGAGCGCCCGGCGGGCGAAGCCGTAGCCGCCGCCCGCGGTGGGCAGGATGGCGGAGAGTTCGGCGAGGGCGAAGACCAGACAGGCGTACATCGCGCCCATCAGGACGGTGGCGACGGCGAGTCCGCCGAAGCCGCCCTTGGAGAGGCCGATGTTCCAGCCGGAGAAGTCCCCGGAGACGACGTAGGCGACGCCGAGCCCGGTGAGCAGCAGCCACCCGGCGCTGCCGCGGCGCAGGGCGCGGCGCTCCAGATAGTCGTCCTGCGGTGGGGTGGTGCTCCCGGTGGTTTCTTCGAGCGTCATGGCAGCGTCAGCTCCCCGCAAACGGGCCCAATGGATTGGAGCCATACCTTTGCGGTGCCGAGGTGAGAGCGCAACCCCCCTGCGTTACTTTCGGGTTACGTACCCGGGGACGCACGCCTCATGTCAAGAACCCGCGCAGCAGCGCCGCCGTCCCCGAGCAGTGCTCCCGCATCACCTCACGCGCCGCGTCCGCGTCCCCGTCGAGGACCGCCTCCACCACCGCGGTGTGCTGGTGCTGGGAGTGCTCCAGGTTGCGTACGAGCAGGGGGATGCAGTCGAGCAGGTCGTTCACGGTCGCCCGGACGGCGGCGTACTGGGCGGTGAGCGTCGGCGAGCCGGAGAGCTCGGCCAGCGTCAGGTGGAGCAGGGTGTCCTGGCGGCGGTAATCGGCCAGCGGGGCGTCATGGGTCGCCGCCACGGCCGTCCGCAGCCGCTCGGCGCCCGCCGCGTCGAGGCCGTGCGCCGCGCAGAGCCCGGCGGCCCCCACCTCCAGGACCTCACGGAAGCGCAGGGTGTCCTCCATGTCGACGGTGGCGATCCGGCGGCGCAGCTCGTCCTCGTCGGCGGTCTGGACGCGGGGCAGTACGAACGTGCCGCCGTAGCGGCCGCGCCGGCTCTCCACGAGCCCCTGCTCCTGGAGGACCTTCAGCACCTCGCGCAGGGTGACCCGGCTGATCCCCATCCGGTCGGCCAGCTCCCGCTCGGCGGGCAGCCGCTCCCCGTCGGGCACGAGTCCGAGCCGTACCACCTGGAGGATCTGCTCCAGGGCCTCCTCGAAGCCGTTGCCCGCCCGGACCGGCCGCAGCACGGGCGTCAGCCGGTCCGCCGATTCACTCGTACTGGCCACGTTCTCGATTCCCCTTCGTCAGCACTTCCCAAGCAATGGTCTTCCGCAATACCTTATGGCTTCCGGCAGGCCGAAGGAGGAGCAATCCCGTGGCAGACCGCAAACCCCCGCTCACCGTCGAGGAGCTCCGTGCCCTCGTCGCGAGCGGCGAGATCGACACCGTCGTCCTGGCCTTCCCCGACATGCAGGGACGGCTCCAGGGCAAGCGGTTCGCCGCCCCGTTCTTCCTGGACGAGGTACTCGGCCACGGCACCGAGGGCTGCAACTATCTTCTGGCCGTCGACACCGAGATGAACACCGTCGACGGCTACGAGATGTCCTCCTGGGACCGCGGCTACGGCGACTTCGCGATGCACCCCGACCTCACCACCCTCCGCCGCCTCCCCTGGAACGAGGCCACCGCCATGGTGACGGCGGACCTCGCCTGGGGCGACGGCACCCCCGTCGTCGCGGCGCCCCGCCAGATCCTCCGGCGCCAGCTGGAGCGCCTCGCGGAGCACGGCTTCACCGCCCACGTCGGCACCGAACTCGAGTTCATCGTCTTCCAGGACAGCTACGAGCAGGCCTGGGACGCGAACTACCGCGGCCTCACCCCCGCCAACCAGTACAACATCGACTACTCCGTCCTCGGCACCGGACGCATCGAACCCCTTCTGCGCCGCATCCGCAACGAGATGACCGGCGCCGGACTCACCGTCGAGTCCGCCAAGGGCGAGTGCAACCCCGGCCAGCACGAGATCGCCTTCAAATACGACGAGGCCCTCGCCACCTGCGACGGGCACGCCGTCTACAAGACGGGCGCCAAGGAGATCGCCGCCCAGGAGGGCTACTCGCTCACCTTCATGGCGAAGTACAACGAGCGCGAGGGCAACTCCTGCCACATCCACCTCTCCCTCCAGAACGCCGAGGGGACGAACGTGATGGCAGGGGACGACGCAGGGGGGTCCCCCCTGCTCGAGCGAAGCCGAGAGCTTGGGGGAGGCATGTCCGCGACCATGCGGCACTTCCTCGCCGGACAGCTCGCCGCCCTCCGCGACTTCTCCCTCCTCTACGCCCCCAACATCAACTCCTACAAGCGGTTCCAGCCCGGCTCCTTCGCGCCCACCGCCGTCGCCTGGGGCCACGACAACCGCACCTGCTCGCTCCGGGTCGTCGGCCACGGCCGCTCCACCCGCTTCGAGAACCGCCTCCCCGGCGGCGACGTCAACCCGTACCTCGCCGTCGCCGGCCTGGTCGCCGCCGGTCTGTACGGCATCGAGCAGAAGCTCGAACTCCCCGAGCCCTGCACCGGGAACGCCTACACCGCCGAGTACGCGCACGTGCCCACCACCCTGCGCGAGGCCGCCGAACTCTGGGAGACCAGCGAGATCGCCAAGGCCGCCTTCGGGGACGAGGTCGTCGCCCACTACCGCAACATGGCCCGCGTCGAACTCGATGCCTTCGACGCGGCCGTGACCGACTGGGAACTGCGCCGCTCCTTCGAACGCCACTGATCCGGACCTCCCCCGCGTACGCCTCTGAGAGGACTGAGTTGCTCCAGGTACTGAACCCGGCGACCGAGGAGCCGGTCGCCACCGTCCCCGCCGCCACCGCCGCCGACGTGGACGCCGCCGTCGCACGGGCCGCCGCCGCCCAGCGCGGCTGGGCCGCCGCGGCGCCCGCCGACCGGGCCCGGCTGCTCCGCCGCTTCGCCGCCGTCGTCGACGAGCACGTCGAGGAACTGGCCCGGCTCGAAGTGACCGAGGCCGGCCACACCATCGGCAACGCCCGCTGGGAGGCGGGCAACGTCCGCGACCTGCTCGACTTCGCGGCCGGGGGAGTGGAACGCCTCAACGGACGGCAGATCCCGGTGGCCGGCGGCCTGGACATCACGATCCTCGAACCGCTCGGGGTCGTCGGCGTCATCGCCCCCTGGAACTTCCCCATGCCGATCGCCGCCTGGGCCACCGCACCCGCCCTCGCCGCCGGCAACGCCGTCCTCCTCAAGCCCGCCGAGACCACCCCGCTCACCGCGCTCCGGCTCGCCGAACTCGCCCTGGAGGCGGGTCTGCCCGAAGGCCTCTTCCAGGTCCTCCCCGGCACCGGCCCGGTCGCCGGAAACGCCCTCGTCGAGCACCCCGGCATCGCCAAGATCGTCTTCACCGGCTCCACCAGGGTCGGAAAGTCGATCATGGCGAAGTGCGCCGACCAGGTGAAGCGGGTCACCCTCGAACTCGGCGGCAAGAGCCCCAACATCGTCTTCGCCGACGCGGACATCGAGGCGGCCGCCGCCGCGGCGCCGATGGCCTTCCTCGACAACAGCGGCCAGGACTGCTGCGCCCGCACCCGCATCCTCGTCCAGCGGAGCGCGTACGACCGCTTCATGGAGCTCCTCACCCCCGCGATCGAGGAGATCGTCGTCGGCGACCCCGCCGACGAGCGCACCCAGATGGGCCCGCTCATCTCCCGCGCCCAACTCGACCGCGTCCGCTCCTACGTCACCGACGACCTCCCCGGCATCCGGGGCAAGGCCCCCGAGGGCCCCGGCTTCTGGTTCCCGCCGACCGTCCTCACCGGCGTGGCGGAGGACGCCCCCTGCTCCGTCGAGGAGATCTTCGGACCCGTCGCCGTCGTCCTCCCCTTCGAGGACGAGGCCGACGCGATCCGCCTCGCCAACGCCACCGAGTACGGCCTGTCCGGCTCCATCTGGACCCGGGACGTCGGCCGCGCCCTGCGCGCCTCCCGAGCCGTCCGGGCCGGCAACCTCTCCGTCAACTCCCACTCCAGCGTCCGCTACTGGACCCCGTTCGGCGGCTACCAGCAGTCCGGCCTCGGCCGCGAACTCGGCCCCGACGCCCTGACCGCCTTCACCGAAACCAAGAACGTCTTCATCAGCACGGAGGCCTGAGCACCCATGACCAGCACCGAAGAGAACGTCTGCCGCCGCCTGGTCGGCCGTACCGCCGTCATCACCGGAGCCGGCAGCGGCATCGGCCTCGCCACCGCCCGCCGCTTCGCCTCCGAGGGCGCCAACGTCGTCTGCGGCGACATCGACGAGGTGGCCGGCAAGGCCGCCGCCGAGGAGGTCGGCGGAACCTTCGTCAAGGTCGACGTCACCGACCCCGAGCAGGTCGAGGCGCTGTTCAAGACCGCCTTCGACACCTACGGCTCCGTCGACATCGCCTTCAACAACGCCGGCATCTCGCCCCCCGAGGACGACTCCATCCTGGAGACCGGCCTGGAGGCCTGGAAGCGCGTCCAGGACGTCAACCTCACCTCGGTCTACCTGTGCTGCAAGGCCGCCCTGCCGTACATGCGCCGCCAGGGCAAGGGCTCCATCATCAACACCGCGTCCTTCGTCGCGATCATGGGCGCGGCCACCAGCCAGATCTCGTACACCGCCTCCAAGGGCGGCGTGCTCGCGATGTCCCGCGAGCTGGGCGTCCAGTTCGCCCGCGAGGGCATCCGCGTCAACGCCCTCTGCCCCGGGCCCGTCAACACCCCGCTCCTCCAGGAACTGTTCGCCAAGGATCCCGAGCGGGCCGCGCGCCGCCTCGTCCACATCCCCGTCGGCCGCTTCGCCGAGCCCGAGGAGATCGCGGCCGCGGTCGCCTTCCTCGCGAGCGACGACTCCTCCTTCGTCAACGCCAGCGACTTCCTGGTCGACGGAGGCATCGCGGGCGCGTACGTGACCCCGCTCTAGACCGCCGCCACACCCCCCACACCCCCCCCACATCCCCACCCGGCAGCCGGGCGTCGCAAGGCGCCCGGCTGTCCGGCGTCCGCAGCAGCCCCCGACAGGAGAGTGATCATGAACCAGCGTGCCCGGCTCCGTACATCCGTCGTCACCGCCGCCCTCGCCCTCGCCGCGACGAGCCTCGTCTCCGCCACCACCGCCGAGGCCGAGCCCCGGGAGCACCGCACGCCTCGCCCTTGCCCCACCCTGAAGACCTCCGAGGGCTGGTACGGCGACAACAAGGCCCGCATCGACGCCCTCGTGGCCGACCACTGCCGGGACAAGGGGGACAAGGGGGCCAAGGGGGCCAAGGGGAGGAAGCCCGTCGCGGTCTTCGACTGGGACAACACCGTCATCAAGAACGACGTCGGCGACGCCACCTTCTACTGGCTCCTCCGCAACGACCGCATACGCCCTCCCCGGCACGGCGACTGGTCCGCCACCAGTCGCCACCTCACCCCGGAGGCCGCGGCCTCCCTGGCCGGCGCCTGCCCCACCGGCGTACGGGCGCTGCCCACCTCCACGGACACCCGCTGCGCAGACGAGCTCCTCTCCGTCTACGGCTCGGGCGCCACCAGCGCCGGGAAGAGCGCCTTCGCGGGGTACGACCGCCGCCGCATGGAACCCCAGTACGCCTGGCTCGCCCAGCTCCTGCGCGGCTGGACCACCCGCCAGGTCGAGTCGTTCGCCGCGGCCGCCCGCGCCGAGAACCTGGCGGCGCCGCAGGGCGCCACCCAGCGCGTCGGCACCGCCCAGGTCACCGGCTGGGTCCGCTACTACCCACAGCAGCGCGACCTGATCCGTACCCTCCAGGACGCCGGCTTCGACGTCTGGATCGTCTCCGCCTCACCCGAACCCGTCGTCGACGTCTGGGCCGAGGGCGTCGGCGTCGCGCCCTCCCACGCCCTCGGCATCCGCAACACCACCGACCACGGCCGGCTCACCGCCCACCTCAAGGGCTGTGGGACGGTACGGGACGGCGAAGACACGACGATCACCTACATCGACGGCAAGCGCTGCTGGATCAACCAGGAGATCTTCGGCGTCCGCGGCCCCGCCGCCGAGCGCGTACAGCCCGCGTCCCGGCGCCAGGTGTTCGCAGCGGGGGACTCCGACACCGACATCTCGTTCCTGCGAGACGCCACCGGCCTGCGTCTGGTCCTCAACCGCAACAAGAACGAACTCATGTGCCGGGCGTACGAGAACGGCGACGGCCGCTGGATCGTCAACCCCATGTTCATCGAGCCGAAGCAGCGGAAAGCCACCCCGTACCCCTGCGCCACCACCGGCTACACGGCGAGCGACGGCACGGCGGAACCGGTCCGGCGGTCCGACGGAAGCGTGATCCCGGACCAGCAGGACAAGGTCTTCCCGCCGGCCCAGGTCCTCTGAACGTCTCCTAGAGGAAGGTCTGGCCTTCGCCGCGGTACGTCGGCACGGTGTCCGTGATCCGATCGCCCTCGATCAGCCGCAGGCTCTCGAACCGCTCGCACAGCTCGCCGGCCTTCGCGTGTCGGAACCACACCTTGTCGCCGATCCGCAGATCGTCGGCCGGCGAGCCGATCAGCGGGGTCTGCACCTCGCCGGGACCCTCCTGGGGGTCGTACTTCAGCCCCTCGGGCAGATACGGCACGGGCAGCCGGTCGGGCCCGGCAGCCCCGGACGCCGGATAGCCACCCCCGAGGACGGTCACCACCCCGACCCCCGGCCGACGGACGACGGGCTGCGCGAAGAGCGCGGCCGGCCGGCCACTGAACGAGGTGTAGTTGTCGAAGAGCCGCGGCACGAAGAGCCCCGAACCCGCGGCGATCTCCGTCACCGCGTCCTCGGCGGCCGTGTGCTGCACACTGCCGGTGCCGCCGCCGTTCACGAACTCCAGGTCCGGCGCCACCGCCCGGACGGCCCGCACCACGGCCGCCCTGCGCTCGGCCAGCTCCCGGCGGGCCGCCGCCTGCATCAGCCGGATCGCCCGCGAACGCAGCGGCCGACCCGCGACCGCGTCCCCGACCCCCGCGACATGCCCCTCGTACGCCATGATCCCTACCAGCCGGAACCCGGGGCGGCGCACCACCGAGCGGGCCAGCTCCGCCAGTTGCGCGGGCTCGCGCAGCGGGGAACGGCGGGCACCGACCCGTATCCGGCCGCCGAGGAGACTGAGCGCGGTGTCCAGCTCCAGGCAGACCCGGACCTCCTCGGTGCCGCCCGCTCGGGAGGCGTCGATCAGATCCAGCTGGGCCACGTCGTCGACCATCACGGTCACGGCGGCGGCCAGCTTGGGGTCCCGAGCCAGCTCGCCGAACCCGGAGCGGTCCGCCGAGGGGTACGCGAGGAGAACGTCCTCGAACCCGGCGCGGGCCAGCCACAGCGACTCGTCGAGCGTGAACGACATGATCCCGGCGAAGCCCTCCCGCGCGAGCACCCGCTCCAGGAGCGCCCGGCACCGCACGGACTTGCTCGCGACGCGGACGGGCTTGCCGCCGGCCCGGCGAACGAGGTCCGCCGCGTTGGCGTCGAAGGCCTCCAGGTCGACGATCGCCACGGGCGCGTCGAGATGAGCGGTGGCCCGGTCGTATCGGGCCCGGTCGGCGGCACGGGGAGTCATGGCCCGAGCTTGCCAGACAGGTTTACGAGTGGGTAGCCCCTGAGTTCCCGTGCCAGGGGGAACAGCCCGTAGAGTGACGGGCATTGTCGACACGAGCGGGGGGACGGGGATGACCGGCGAACAGCGCCCCGGCACGACCTCCCGCATCACGGAAGCCCTGCTTCCCGGCCTCCGCCCGGACCCCACGCCGGAACCGTCCGAACTGGAGACCACCACCCGCCTGCGCGCGATCGGCCCGGACGACGTGGCACCCCCGAGGCCGACGGCGCGGCCCCGCCCGACGCCCGACGCGAAGGCTCCGGCCTCCGGCGCGGCGGCTGCGTCACCGTCTCGTCCGGCCTCCGGCGCGGCGGCTCCGGCGCCCGGGGTTCCGCTTCCTCCGGTGTCCGGGCCCGCGGCTTCGCCCGTGTCCCCGTCCCGCCCGATAACCCCTCCGGCGGCACCGTCCCGGCCCGCGTCCGGCCCGGTGGCTCCGCCGCGGGTGACCGCGGCGCCGCCGGCTTCGTCCCGTCCGGCGTCGGGCCCCGCGGCTCCGGTGCCCGCGACTCCGCCCCGCCAGGCGCCCGCCACTCCGCCCCGCCCCGGGACCGCGTCGACGGCACCCTCCGCGCCCGTAGCCCCCGCCCCGCCCCGGTCGACACCCCGCCCCGTGCCTCCGGCGCCCGCGGTCCCCGCTCCCGCGCATGCGGGTCACGCACCCGCCGGTCCCCTCCCCGCCGCCGCCCCGGCGCCCGCCGCGCGGACCGTTCCGCATCACGCGCGGTCCGTCACCCCGTACGGCCACACCCACGGTCACCGGGCCGTCGCCCTGCCGCCCGAGGCTCCCGTCGAGACCACCACGCGGCTGCGGCCCGTGCGGGAGCGGCGGACCGGGCGGGCCATCGCCGTCGGCGTCTGCGCCGTGCTCGGGATCGGGCTCATCGGCGGCGCGTTCGCCGGGGTGTGGCTGGCCGCCGCCGAGCCCGGGGAGCCCGCCGAACCGGCCGGGTACACCGAGGCCAAGGACCTCTGGCACAACGCCCCCGTCGACACCCTCTTCCCCCGCACCCTGGCCGGCCCCGGCGCCGGCCCGGGCGCCGCCGCGCGCACCTGGACCCGGATCGTCGTCGCCCCGGACACCGCCTGTACACCCGCCGTCCTGGCCAAGAACCTGCTCGCCACCCTCCGGCCGCTCGGCTGCGAGCGCGTCCTGCGCGCCACGTACACCGACGCCACCGCCAGCAGCGTGATCACCGTCGGCCTCGTCTTCACCCGCGCCGACGCCACCACCCAGCGCACCCTCGGCCAGGGCCTCACCGCCCGCGTCGGCGCGGACGTCCCCCCGGCGCTCCCCGGCCCCGGCACCGTCGCCGCCCGATTCGGCGCGAAGCAGCGCGCGAGCTGGTGGCTGAACGCCCCCGTCGACCTCCCCGTCGTCGTCACCGCCGTCTCCGGATTCGCCGACGGCAGGGCCGTCGACGGCCCTCAGCCGGCCGACCGGGCCATGGCCCAGGGCCGCACCGACGCCACCGCGCAGTCCGGCCTCGGCCACGAGGCCAAGAACATCACCGTCCGCTTCGAACAGCTGCTGCGCACGGCCGTCGCCCCGCCGGCCAAGGAGAAGGACGCCCGGTGATCCGTCCCCGAACCCGCCTCCGTACGCCCGCGGCCGTCCTCCTCGCCACCGCCTTCGCCGTGCTGCCCGCCACCGCCACGCCCGCGTACGCCGACACCATCCGGGCCCGTCAGTGGGGCCTCGAAGCCATGCACACCTCGGAGGCCTGGCGTACGACCAAGGGCGAGGGCGTCACGGTCGCCGTCCTCGACACCGGCGTCGACGCCGAACACCCCGACCTGGCGGGTTCGGTCCTCACCGGCCGCGACCTCATCGGCTTCGGCGCCTCCCGGGGCGACCGCGCCTGGGCCCGGCACGGCACCGCCATGGCCGGGATCATCGCCGGGCACGGCCACGGCCCCGACGGCGGCGACGGCGTCCTCGGCATCGCCCCGGACGCGAAGATCCTGCCCGTCCGGGTCATCCTCGAAGGCGCCGACAAGTCCCGCGACAAGGCCCGCAAGACCCGGGGCACCGCCCTCGCCGAAGGCATCCGCTGGGCCGCCGACCACGGCGCCGACGTCATCAACATGTCCCTCGGCGACGACTCCAAGTCCGCCCACCCGGACGCGGGCGAGGACGCCGCCGTCCAGTACGCGCTCTCGAAGGGCGTCTCCGTCGTCGCCTCCGCCGGCAACGGCGGCGAGAAGGGCGACCACATCTCCTACCCGGCCGCCTACCCCGGCGTCATCGCCGTCACCGCGGTCGACCGCTACGGCACCCACGCCTCCTTCTCCACCCGCCGCTGGTACGCCACCGTCAGCGCCCCCGGCGTCGACATCGCCATCGCCGACCCCGACCGCCGCTACTACGAGGGCTGGGGCACCAGCGCCGCCGCCGCGTTCGCCTCCGGAGCCGTCGCACTCGTCCGCTCCGCGCACCCCGACCTCACCCCGGCCCAGGTCAAGCGGCTGCTCATCGACACCGCCCGCAACCGGCCGAAGGACGGCCGCAGCGACGCCAAGGGGTACGGGACGGTCGACCCCGCCGCCGCTATCGAGGCCGGCGCGAAGATCAAGGGCGGCGACCCCAAGAACACGGCCACCGGCTACCAGGGCCGGTACTTCGGCCCGGGACCGCTGCCCGCCCCCGAGGAGAGCCGCCCCATCGGCCTCCTCGCCCCCCTCGCGGGCGGCCTCGGCGCCCTGCTCCTCCTCACCGCGGTGATCCTCCGGCGCGCCCGCCGGACCTCCTGAGGACCCGGCGGGCCGAGCCTCCCCGCACGGCGGTTAGGCTCGTCGCGTGGCGCTCAAGAACATCCCGGACCCCGGTTTCTCCGACGACGACGGCACCGCCGACCCGCGGCTCGCCGCGGCCCTCGCGGCCTGGGCGGAGGACAGAACCGCCCACGGCCCCGTCCTCGACGCGCTGCGCGAGGCCCGGCTGCTCGTCCCCGTGGTCGCCGTCCTCGGCGAGGTCGAGACCGACGAGAACGGCCTGCGCCGCGAGAAGACCAGCGACATGGCGGTCCCCACGCTCACGGCCGGTGACCGGCGCGCCCTGCCCGCCTTCACCTCGATCGCCTCGCTCGCCCTGTGGGACCCGGAGGCCCGGCCCGTGGCCGTCCCGCTCCACCAGGCGCTCCAGGCCGCCGCGCACGAGAAGGCCGACACGGTCGTCCTGGACCTCGCGGGCCCGGTGCCGTACCAGCTGACCGGACCGGCCCTGCTCGCCCTCGCCGAGGGCCGTACCAGCGCCGACCCGCTCGACGACCCCGCCGTACGGGAAGCGGTACGGGCCGCCGTCGCCGCCGAGCCCGCGGTGCTCCGCGCCCATCTGGGCCCCGGCGCCGCCGACGGCACCCTCGCCCTGGTCCTCGCCGAGGGCGGCTCCCCGGCGGAGGCCGCCCAGCGCGTGGCCCGCGCCCTGGCCGCCGACGAAACACTGAGGGCCCGCCTGGTGCGGGGCCTCGACCTGGCACTCCTGCCGGCCTCGGCCACGCCTCCGGGCGAGCCCTTCTACGTAAAGAGGTAAGACGTACACCGGGTCCTAGCCGTACACCGGCCCCGTGTACTTCTCGCCCGGTCCCTGGCCCGGCTCGTCCGGGATCAAGGACGCCTCGCGGAAGGCGAGCTGGAGGGACTTCAGGCCGTCCCGCAGGGGAGCCGCGTGGAAGGAGGAGACCTCCGTCGCACCGGCGTCCAGCAGGCCCGCGAGTGCGTGCACCAGCTTGCGGGCCTCGTCGAGGTCCTTGTACTTGTCGCCCTCCTCGGTGAGCCCGAGCTTCACCGCGGCGGCGCTCATCAGGTTGACGGCGACGGTCACGATCACCTCGACCGCGGGGACCTCCGCGATGTCGCGGGTCATGGCGTCGAAGTCGGGGGACTCGGCGGAGTCGGGGGAGTCCGGGGACTCGTTCTGGGGCGTCTCGCTCATGCCTCATACGATATGCCGGTCCTCGGTTAGCGGAGACCGCCGGGTCCTGCTAACCTTGTGTAACGACCGGCCGGACACCTGTGTGCCCGGCCCACAAGTGGAGGCTCCGTACTCCCACCTGACCACCCTCACGGGTGGCGGGTCACCGGTCAGGTGGCGACCATCGTTCCGTACGGACGATGGAGCCGCCCGATGTGCGCCCCGCGGTTGACCGCGGCGGTGCTCCGGTATTTCCGTGGAGCCCCGCCTGTGTCCCGTCCGGGGCGTTTTTTGCGTTTCGGCTCGGTTGGTCCAAAGAAACAGACATGCGCGTCCGTCCGCCAGGCGGTCGCGTGGTGCTACCGAGGAGGATCCATCAGCGCCGAGCCCCGCATCAACGACAGGATTCGCGTTCCCGAGGTGCGACTTGTCGGACCCAGCGGCGAGCAGGTCGGGATTGTTCCGCTTGCCAAGGCCCTGGAGCTCGCACAGGAGTACGACCTCGACCTGGTCGAGGTCGCGGCGAACGCCCGTCCGCCCGTGTGCAAGCTCATGGACTACGGGAAGTTCAAGTACGAGTCGGCCATGAAGGCCCGTGAGGCGCGCAAGAACCAGGCGCACACGGTCATCAAGGAGATGAAGCTCCGGCCGAAGATCGACCCGCACGACTATGACACCAAGAAGGGTCACGTCGTCCGGTTCCTCAAGCAGGGTGACAAGGTCAAGATCACGATCATGTTCCGTGGTCGTGAGCAGTCCCGTCCCGAGCTTGGTTTCCGGCTGCTGCAGCGGCTGGCGTCGGACGTCGAGGAGCTTGGCTTCATCGAGTCCAACCCGAAGCAGGACGGCCGGAACATGATCATGGTTCTCGGCCCGCACAAGAAGAAGACCGAGGCCATGGCCGAGGCGCGTGAGGCCCAGGCCGCACGCAAGGCCGAGCGTCAGGGCGTCGCCTCCGAGGAGACGTCCGAGGCTCCGGCCGCCGAGACCGAGGCCGCTGAGGCTCCGGTCGTCGAGGCCGAGGCCGCCGAGGCTCCGGTCGAGACCCCCGAGGCGTGACCCGACGGGCTGCCAACCAGGCAGCCCTGGGCCCCGCCCGGAACCACCACACGAAGAATTGACGCTCCCGGATGTCCGGTGCCCGCACCGGGGGAGCGCCACTGACGAGGAGATACGGCGCGATGCCGAAGAACAAGACGCACTCCGGTGCCAAGAAGCGCTTCAAGGTCACCGGCACCGGCAAGATCATGCGCGAGCGCGCCGGCAAGCGCCACCTGCTCGAGCACAAGTCGTCCAAGCTGACGCGTCGCCTCACCGGCAACGCCGAGATGGCCCCGGGTGACGCCGCCAAGATCAAGAAGATGCTGGGCATCTGAGTTTGATCTCCCGCTCTCGGCGACGAGAGCTTCCGGCCAAGACCGGGAACCATCCGTTTTTCGGGTCGTGTGAGGACCACCACGACCCCGCTACAAGGAGTTAACAAGTGGCACGCGTCAAGCGGGCAGTCAACGCCCACAAGAAGCGCCGGGCGATCCTCGAGGCGGCCTCCGGCTACCGCGGTCAGCGCTCGCGCCTGTACCGCAAGGCCAAGGAGCAGGTCACCCACTCCCTGGTCTACAACTACAACGACCGCAAGAAGCGCAAGGGCGACTTCCGTCGGCTGTGGATCCAGCGCATCAACGCCGCTGCCCGCCAGAACGGCATGACGTACAACCGCCTCATCCAGGGTCTGAACGCCGCCAACATCGAGGTGGACCGCAAGATCCTCGCCGAGCTGGCCGTCAACGACTCCAACGCGTTCGCCGCGCTGGTCGAGGCCGCGCAGAAGGCTCTGCCGGCCGACGTCAACGCCCCGAAGGCCGCCGCCTGATCTTCCAGGCCGCAGTACTTCTGCCCGGACCCGCAGGCGCGCACGCGTCGGCGGGTCCGGGTGCGTCTGCCCCCTGGAGGGTGTTCGGTGGAGGTGGGCCGCACAGGCCCGAAGCCGCCGTCCCCGGTCACCGAATCCGCGTCACCGAATCCGCGCCGGTCACCAAGCCCCGTCACGAAGACCGGCCACCGACACGGGTCACCGACACCGGTCATCGCGAAGCCGGCCGCTGAGGCCGGTCACCGAAGCCCGACGCTGAAACCGGTCACCGAAGCCCCGGATCCCGAAGCCCCCGGCACCGAAGAGAGAACCGCCGCACCTCATGGTCACCCCCGAGCTGATCTCCCCGCGTTCCCCGCGCGTCGTCGCCGCCCGGCGGCTCGCCAAGCGCAACTTCCGGGGCAAGGACCGCCTCTTCATCGCCGAGGGCCCGCAGGCCGTCCGTGAGGCCGTCGAGCACCGCGGCTCCACCGGAGAGCCCACGCTCGTCGAGCTCTTCACCACCGTCGAGGCCGCCGAGCGCTACAGCGCCATCATCGAAGCCGCCCTCGCCGCCGGCGCCCGCGTCCACCACGCCTCCGACGCCGTCCTCGCCGAGGTCTCCCAGACCGTCACCCCGCAGGGGCTCGTCGGCGTCTGCCGGTTCCTCGACTCGCCGTTCGAGGAGATCGTCGCGGCCCGCCCCAAGCTGGTCGCCGTCCTCGCTCACGTACGCGACCCCGGGAACGCAGGCACGGTGCTGCGCTGCGCCGACGCGGCCGGCGCCGACGCCGTCGTCCTCACCGACGCCTCCGTCGACCTGTACAACCCCAAGTCCGTCCGCGCCTCCGTCGGCTCCCTCTTCCACCTGCCGGTCGCCGTCGGCGTCCCCGTCGAGCAGGCCGTCGCGGGACTGAAGAGCGCGGGCGTACGGATCCTCGCCGCCGACGGGGCGGGCCAGGACGACCTCGACGCGGAGCTGGACGCCGGCACCATGGGCGGTCCCACCGCCTGGATCTTCGGCAACGAGGCCTGGGGACTGCCCGAGGAGACCCGGGCCCTCGCCGACGCCGTCGTCCGCGTCCCGATCCACGGCAAGGCCGAGAGCCTCAACCTCGCGACGGCCGCCGCGGTCTGCCTGTACGCCTCCGCCCGCGCCCAGCGGCCCCGAACCTCCGCCTGAGGGGTCCATTCCGCCCTCCCCGCCCAGTAGAGTGACGCACTCGGGGGCCCACTGCGCTACACGGAGGGGTGGGGTACGGGGATGACGGTCGGCACGGACAGTCCCGCACAGGCACGGAGCGCCGCGCCGCACGCCCCGGAACCGCCGCCGGACCCGGGCGCACAGGAATCACCGGGCGCGGACGGGACCACCGCCTCCGCCGGGGCCGGCGATTCCCCCGCGTCCTCCGCGTCCGCCGCGTTCGAAGCCTTCGCCGGGGTCAATCCCGACGACCTCCCCGACGGTCTCGTCGTCGCCGACGAGACCGGCCGGGTCGTCTGCTTCAACGCCGCCGCCAGCCGTATCACCGCCGTCCCCGGCGACCGGGCCCTCGGCCTCCCCCTCGACGAGGCACTCCCCCTGGAAGACCTCAAGGGAAGCCGCTGGTGGGCCCTGACCGACCCGTACGGCGGACTCGCCACCCGCCGCGGCCAGCCCGAGCGCAATCTGCTGCTGCCCGGCGGCCGTGAGGTCCTCGTCTCCGCCCGGTACGTCCGCGAGCGCCCCACCGGGCCGGTCCGCCGGGTCGTGGTCAGCCTGCGCGGCACCGAGGCCCGCCGCCGCACCGAGCGCAGCCACGCCGAACTCATCGCCACCGTCGCCCATGAACTGCGCTCCCCGCTCACCTCCGTCAAGGGCTTCACCGCCACCCTCCTCGGAAAGTGGGAGCGGTTCAACGACGAGCAGAAGCGGCTGATGCTGGAGACCGTCGACGCCGACGCGGGCCGCATCAAGCGGCTCATCGCCGAACTCCTCGACATCTCCCGGATCGACTCCGGCCGGCTCGAAGTGCGCCGCCAGCCCGTCGACATCGCCGCCGCCATCGGCCGGCACGTCCAGGTGCACACCACCGGCGGCCAGTCCCCGGACCGCTTCTTCGTACGGATCAGGCCCCAGCTGCCCGCGCTCTGGGCCGACCCCGACAAGATCGACCAGATCCTCGGGAACCTCCTCGAAAATGCGGTGCGCCACGGGGACGGAACCGTCACCATCGAGGTGGCACCCGCCCGGACGGGCGACGACGGCGAAGAGGGGACGGAGGTCACCGTGAGCGACGAGGGCCCCGGCATCCCCGAGGAGTCGATGAGCCGCGTCTTCACCCGCTTCTGGCGGGGCAGCAAGCGCGGCGGCACCGGACTCGGCCTCTACATCGTCAAGGGCGTCGTCGAGGCCCACGGCGGAACGATCACCGTCGGAAGGGGCCCCCGAGGCGGGGCCGAGTTCCGATTTATCCTGCCCGTCGGCACCCCGGCCCATCTCATCTGACGAGATCCAGCAGGAATCCGAGAGGAATCCGACAGGATCAGGCGAGATACAGAGCCGCCCGGCCTGCCCACGGGCTCATTCGCGTCCCCTCACCCCGTTAGACTCGTCCTTTGGCACGTTTGCGCCCTTGACGTCGAGCGGGGCCGCCCAGCCAAGCCAACGGAAGCACGGGAAGAGATGTCCGCACCCAATAAGTCGTACGACCCGGTTGAGGTCGAGGCACTGAAACCGGAAGAGATCGAGCGCATGCGGGACGAGGCGCTCGCCGCCTTCGCCGCCGCGGGCGACCTCGACGCGCTCGCACACGCGAAGACCGCGCACACCGGTGGCACCTCGCCGCTGGCGCTCGCCAACCGGGAGATCGGTGCCCTGCCCCCGCAGGCCAAGGCCGCCGCCGGAAAGGTCGTGGGCCAGGCCCGCGGCATCGTCTCCAAGGCGCTCGCCGCCCGCCAGACGGAGCTGGAGGCCGAGCGTGACGCGCGCGTCCTCGTCGAGGAGGCCGTCGACGTCACCCTGCCGTACGACCGCGTCCCGGCCGGCGCCCGGCACCCGCTGACCACGCTCATGGAGCGCGTCTCCGACGTCTTCGTCTCCATGGGGTACGAGGTCGCCGAAGGTCCCGAGGTCGAGGCCGAGTGGTTCAACTTCGACGCCCTCAACTTCGTCCCGGACCACCCGGCGCGCCAGATGCAGGACACCTTCTTCGTCGAGGGAACCTCCCCCGACGGCAAGGCCACCACGGGCGACGAGTCCGGTGTCGTGCTGCGTACGCACACCTCGCCGGTCCAGGCCCGCACGCTCATCGACCGGGAGCCCCCGGTCTACGTCGTGTGCCCCGGCCGCGTCTACCGCACCGACGAGCTCGACGCCACGCACACCCCGGTCTTCCACCAGATCGAGCTGCTCGCCGTCGACGAGGGCCTGACCATGGCCGACCTCAAGGGCACCCTGGACCACATGGTCCAGGCGCTCTTCGGCCCGGACATGAAGACCCGGCTGCGCCCGAACTTCTTCCCGTTCACCGAGCCGTCCGCCGAGATGGACATGCTCTGCTACGTCTGTCGCGGCGAGTCCGTCGGCAACCCGGACCGCCCCTGCCGCACCTGCGGCAGCGAGGGCTGGATCGAGCTGGGCGGCTGCGGCATGGTCAACCCGAAGGTGCTCGTCGCCTGCGGTGTGGACCCCGAGAAGTACAGCGGATTCGCCTTCGGGTTCGGCATCGAGCGGATGCTGATGTTCCGCCACAACGTCGACGACATGCGAAACATGGTCGAGGGTGACGTCCGGTTCACCCGGCCGTTCGGGATGGAGATCTGATGCGGGTCCCGCTTTCTTGGCTGCGGGAGTACGTCGACCTGCCGGCGACGGAGACCGGCCGCGACGTCCAGGCCAAGCTCATTTCGGCAGGCCTCGAGGTCGAGACCGTCGAGCAGCTCGGCGCCGGCCTGACCGGCCCGCTGGTGGTCGGCAAGGTCCTCACCATCGAGGAGCTGACGGAGTTCAAGAAGCCCATCCGCTTCTGCACCGTCGACGTCGGCCAGGCCAACGGCACCGGCGAGCCCCAGGAGATCATCTGCGGCGCCCGGAACTTCGCCGTCGGCGACAAGGTCGTCGTGGCCCTGCCCGGCGCCGTCCTCCCCGGTGACTTCCGGATCGCCGAGCGCAAGACCTACGGCCGGGTCTCCCGGGGCATGATCTGCTCCGGCGACGAGCTCGGCATGGGCGACGACGGCACGCACGGCATCATCGTGCTGCCGCCCGAGCTCGAGATCGGCATCGACGCCACGAAGCTCCTGGAGCTGTACGACGAGGTCCTCGACATCGCCGTCACCCCGGACCGCGGCTACTGCCTCTCGATGCGCGGCGTCGCCCGCGAGACCGCCACCGCGTACGGCCTGCCGCTGCGCGACCCGGCGCTCCTCGACGTGCCCGCGCCGAACTCGTACGGCTACCCGGTCCGGGTCACCGACCCGATCGGCTGCGACCGCTTCACCGCGCGTACGGTCGTCGGTCTGCAGCCCGAGGCCCGGTCCCCGATCTGGCTGCGCCGCCGCCTCCAGAAGGCCGGCATGCGTCCGATCTCGCTGGCCGTCGACGTCACCAACTACGTGATGCTGGAGCTCGGTCAGCCGATCCACGCCTACGACCGCAGCCTTCTCGACGGCCCGATCGGCGTCCGCCGTGCCGAGGCCGGCGAGAAGATCACCACCCTCGACGGCACCGTGCGCGTCCTGGACGCCGCGGACCTCGTCATCACCGACAACCGCGGTCCGATCGGCATCGCGGGCGTCATGGGCGGTGCCAACACGGAGATCGCCGACCCGGAGACCGACCCGGAGACCGGGATCGTCACCGGCAGCTCCGAGGTCGTCATCGAGGCCGCGCACTTCGACGCGATCTCGATCGCCCGCACCGCGCGCCGCCACAAGCTGTCCTCCGAGGCGTCCAAGCGCTTCGAGCGCGGCGTCGACCCGCAGGCCGCCGCGGCCGCCGCGCAGCGCTGCGTCGACCTGCTCGTGCTGCTCGCGGGCGGCACGGCAGAGGCCGGTGTCACCGAGATCAGCGCCCCGTCCGCGCCGCGCACGATCACCATGCCGGCGAACCACCCGGACAAGGTCGCGGGCGTCGACTACGGCCGCGAGACCGTCGTCCGCCGCCTCCAGGAGGTCGGCTGCGACGTCTACGGCCAGGACGAGCTCGTCGTCACCGTGCCCTCGTGGCGCCCCGACCTCAACGAGCCGAACGACCTCGCCGAAGAGGTCATCCGGCTGGAGGGCTACGAGAACCTGCCCTCCACGCTGCCGAAGCCCCCGGCCGGCCGCGGGCTCACCGAGCGCCAGCGCGTCCACCGCCGGGTGGGCCGCGCGCTGGCCGGCGCCGGCTACGTCGAGGCGCTGAACTACCCGTTCATCGGCGAGCAGGCCCTCGACAACCTCGGTCTCGACGCGGACGACGCCCGTCGTCGGCTCGTGAAGCTGGTCAACCCGCTCTCGGACGAGGAGCCCGCGCTCCGCACGACGCTGCTCCCGGGCCTGCTCGGTGCGCTCCGCCGGAACGACAGCCGTGGCAGCCACGACCTGGCGCTCTTCGAGACCGGTCTGGTCTTCCGGCCGGAGGGACAGCCCGGCGTCGCCGTCCGGCTGCCCGTCGACCGTCGCCCCAGCGACGAGGAGATCGCCGCGGTCAACGCCGTGCTGCCCGCGCAGCCGCGCCGCGCCGCCGTCGTCCTCGCCGGTGCGCGCGAGCAGGCCGGCTGGTGGGGCAAGGGCCGTCCGTCCGACTGGGCGGACGCGGTCGAGGCAGGTCGGACCGTGGCCGCCGAGGCCGGGGTCGAGCTGATCATCAGCGCCGACCAGCACGCCCCGTGGCACCCGGGCCGCTGCGCCGCGTTCCACGTCGAGGTGGACGGCGAGAAGGTCCTCGTCGGCCACGCCGGCGAGCTCCACCCGCGCGTGGTGAAGGCGTTCGGCCTGCCGGCCCGCGCCTGCGCGATGGAGATCGACCTGGACCTCCTGGAGAAGGCGAACGAGGGCCCGCTCAAGGCCCCCCGTATCTCCTCCTTCCCGGTCGCCACCCAGGACGTCGCCCTGGTCGTCGCGGGCGACGTCCCGGCCGCCGACGTCGAGGCCGCCCTCGCCGAGGGCGCGGGTGAACTCCTGGAGTCCATCCGGCTGTTCGACGTCTACACGGGTGACCAGCTCGACGAGGGCACCAAGTCCCTGGCGTACGCGCTGAAGTTCCGCGCCGAGGACCGCACGCTCACCGTCGACGAGGCCACCGCGGCCCGCGACGCGGCGGTGGCCCTGGCGTCCGAGCGCACGGGCGCCGTCCTGCGCGGCGCCTGAGCGCCGTAGCGCAGCAGCACCAGGAGGGCCGCCCCGGGGATTCCCCGGGGCGGCCCTCCGCCGTTTCCGCACCCCACAAGGGCGTACATGTGGCCGGGGTCCGACCACGCGTACGCGTGGCGGAGCCCTGGCGGAGGGCGGCGCGTGAGGGGTGCTCACTCCTTCGGGTGAGATCGTCCCGGGGTGTTCCCCGGTGGGGTGTGCGGTCGACAGAATCGACGCGGCCGCAGGGGCGGACCTGTGTGCCCCAGGGCCTTCGGGCGCTGTCGGGGCTCGGGAAGGGCCGTGCATGATCCGTACGAGGTCGTTCGTCTCCGATGGCTCCCGGCTCCGCCGGCTGGGCCCGCTGGCTCTCCCCACCGTGTGGGGTGCGGTGGCCGTGGCGTGGAAGTTCGGCTGTCCGCTGGCCCGGCAGCCGGGGCTGCCGATGAGGATCGCCACGAGTGTCGTCTTCCTCACCGTCGGGACCGGCCTCGTGCTCGGTCTGCGGCGCGGGTTCGCGCGGGAGCTGGCGGCCGTGCGGGCCGTCGCGGACGCCACCCAGCAGGTGCTGCTGCGCCCGCCGCCCGCCCGCCTCGACGGACTCGCGCTGGCCGCCGGGCAGTTGTCCGCCTCCCGGGGCGCTTCCGTCGGCGGGGATCTGTACGAGGCGGTGGCCACCCCCTACGGGGTGCGGATCGTCATCGGGGACGTCCGGGGGCACGGCCTCGCCGCCCTCGGTGCGGTGGTCGCCGTGCTGGGGAGCTTTCGCGAGGCCGCCCACGACGAGGCCGAACTCGGTGGGGTGCTGCGGCGTCTCGAGCGGGCCCTGGAGCGGCATCTGCGGGAGCGGGCGCGGGACGAGCACCCGGCGAGGTCGGGCGTGGAACCCGCGCACCCCGCGGCGGAGGAGTTCGTGACCCTGCTGCTTCTGGAGGTCCGGTCGGACGGGCGGCTCTCCGTGCTCAACTGCGGCCACCCCGGCCCGTACCGGCTCGGGCGGACGGTGGAGCGGCTCCCGGTGGGCGATCCGCTGCCCCCGCTCGGCGTCCTGCCGCTGCCCGGCGCCCTCGCGCCGTACACCGCGGCCCGGCTGATGCCCGGCGAGACCCTCGTCCTGCACACCGACGGCGCGGAGGAGGCCCGCGACCACCGTGGCCGGTTCTTCGCGCTCGACACCGCCCTGGCCGGGATGTCCGGAGAGGCGCCCGCCGCCATGGTCCGCCGGGTCCACACCGCTCTGCTGCGCCACACGGGCGGCCGGCTCGACGACGACGTCGCGCTGCTCGTCGTACGCAACGACCGCGTCCGGGTGCCGGCGCAGCCCGCCGAACCCGGGCTGCGCCGCCCCCGGCCCGCCCCCTCCTCCCACTGCTGAGCGGAGGAGGTCGGGGCCGGCGTCGCCCGCCCCGCCACGGAGTGTCGGGCAGATCAGCGGGGCGGGCGACGCTGACCGGGCGGCCGCACTGTTTGAGGGGGGAGCCGGCGGCCCGGTCGTCGCCTTGCGGCGAGAAGCACAGTCAAGCGGTACGGGGACGAGCACGGCAGAGTACGCGGACCGGGAGAACGAGTACTTCATTCACACCCCGTGCGAAATCGTCCCGTTCCAGGCCGATGCCGTCGTGCGGGGGTTGACCCGAAGGGGGTTCTCCGCAGTGGTTCGGCCCGTACGAAATCGGCCACCGCTACGCTGAGTTCACCGAGCTCGAGCCGAGCGACCGGAGCGGTCATGCAGCCCAACACCTTGCTCGACGCCCTGCTCGACGAAGCGGGCGTCTCGAACGCCGGCCTTGCCGCCCATGTGAACCGGGCAGGCCGGACCAGGGGTCTCACCCTGCGCTACGAACACACCGCCGTGGCCCGCTGGTTGAAGGGCCAGCGGCCGCGCGGCCAGGTGCCCGACCTGATCTGCGAGGTGCTCGCCGCACGGCTGCACCGGCAGGTGACCCTGGACGACATCGGCTTCGGGATGCCGGACGGGCCCGTCCTCGCGGTCGGTTCGCCGCTGTGCGGGTTCGTGGAGCGGGCGGCCGCCCTGTGGCGCTCCGACGAGCAGCAGCGGCCGCACATAGTGACCGCTCCCGCCGTGACCGGGACCCCGGCGGTGATGCCCGTGTGGGAGTGGGAGAACCCGCCGGAGGACGTGGACGTCTCCCGCGCGGGCCGGACGACGGTCTCCGCCGCCGACATCAGCGTGCTGAGCGCCGCTCGTTCGCACTACGAGCAGATGTACCGCAAGGCCGGGGGCATCGCGACCCGCGCCCGGATCGTCGGCTTCCTCACCACCGAGACCGCGCCGCTGCTGCGGGGTTCGTACAGCGACGCGCTCGGCCGGCGGCTGCACCGGGCCACCGGCGGACTGGTGGCGGTGGCCGGCATCTGCGCGTACGACGCCGACGCGCACGGTCTCGCCCAGCGCTACTTCCACCAGGCGCTGCGGCTCGCGAAGGCGAGCGGGGACCGGGGGCTCGGCGCCTATGTGATCGCGCTCCTCGTCAACCAGTCGCTGTTCATGGGGGAGTACCGGCAGGCGGTGGCGTTCGCGGAGGCGGCGCTGCGGGCGGCCGGACGGCAGATCACTCCGGCGCTTGCCGCCGATCTGACGGCGATGCAGGCGAAGGCGTACGCGCATCTGGGCGACGGGGCGGCCGCGTTGGCCTGTATCCGGCGGGCCGAGATCGCGGCGGAGCGGATCAGCCCGGGGGACGAACCGGCGGAGACGGGCTACGTCCAGCCGGGGCTCGTCAACGTCCAGGTCGCCGAGGCCTTGCTCAGTCTGGGTGATCTCGCCGCCGCCCACGAGCACGCGTCGATGGCGGTCGGGACGCCCTCGCACGACCGGGGCCGGGTGCACCGGCTCGCCATGCTGTGTCAGATCGAGCTACGGCGGGGGGAGGTGGACGGGGCGGCGCGTACGGCCGTCGAGATGACCGAGCGGGCGCGGGGGATGGAGTCGCGGCGGCTGCGGGACCGGCTGCGGCAGGTGCGGGAGCACCTCCTCGCGAGTGGCGGAGGCGATGCCCGGGAGGCGGCGGCGCTTATTGACGGGGCGCTACGCGTTCCCCTGTGAGCATCGAACTGCTGCGATATTGCCACCAAACAAGCACCGACCAGTCGGAAGGTGGCAAGAACGTGCAGTGGACGAAACTGAGCGAACGCTCTGTCTATGAGAATCGCTGGTTCCGGGTGAACCTCGCGGACGTCGAACTCCCGGACGGCCGCCACCTCGACCACTATCTGATCCGGCTCCGTCCGGTCGCCGTCGCGACCGCCCTCAACGAGGCCGACGAAGTCCTGATGCTCTGGCGCCATCGCTTCATCACCGACAGCTGGGGCTGGGAACTGGCCGCCGGTGTCGTCGAGGACGGCGAGGACATCGAGGCCGCCGCCGCCCGTGAGATGGAGGAGGAGACCGGCTGGCGGCCGGGGCCGCTGCGCCATCTCCTCACCGTCGAGCCGTCCAACGGCCTCACCGACGCCCGCCACCACCTCTACTGGGCCGAGCAGGCCACGTACACCGGACCGCCCGAGGACGCCTTCGAGTCCTCACGGCGGGCCTGGGTGCCGCTGAAACAGGTCCCCGACATGATCGCCCGGGGCGAGATCCCGGCCGCCAACATGGCCGCCGGGCTGCTGATGCTCCACCATCTGCGGCTGGGCTGACCTCCTGGCCGCGGACATGCCGGACGGCCCGTACCTGTGCGTGTGTACGGGCCGTCCGGGGTCCTGGGAGATCAGGCGTACGGGTAGAAGCCCGAGCCCGTCTTCCGGCCGAGCCGGCCCGCGTCCACCATGCGCTGGAGCAGCGGGGGAGCGGCGTACAGCGGCTCCTTGAACTCGGCGTACATCGAGTCCGCGATCGAGGCGATCGTGTCCAGACCGATCAGGTCCGAGAGCTTCAGCGGGCCCATCGGGTGGGCGCAGCCGAACTCCATGCCGTTGTCGATGTCGTCGCGGCTCGCGATGCCCGACTCGAACATCCGGATCGCGGAGAGCAGATACGGCACGAGCAGGGCGTTGACCACGAAGCCGGAGCGGTCCTGCGCGCGGATCGCGTGCTTGCCGAGGGCCTTCTCGGCGAAGGCCTGGGCGCGGCTGATCGTGCCCTCGGAGGTGGTGAGGGCCGGGATCAGCTCGACGAGCTTCTGCACCGGGGCCGGGTTGAAGAAGTGGATGCCGATGACCTGGTCGGGGCGGGAGGTCGCCACGGCCAGCTTCACCAGCGGGATGGAGGAGGTGTTCGAGGCCAGGATGGCGTCCGGCCGGGTCATCACCTGGTCGAGGACCTGGAAGATCTCGGTCTTGACCTGCTCGTTCTCCACGACCGCCTCGATGACGAGGTCGCGGTCGGCGAACTCGCCCAGGTCGGTGGTGAAGCTGAGGCGGGCGAGCGTCGCGTCCCGCTCCTCCTCGCTGATCTTGCCGCGTTCGGCGGCCTTCGCCAGCGAGTTGTAGAGCCGTGTGCGGCCGATCTCCAGCGCCTCGCCGGTGGTCTCGGCGACCTTCACCTCAAGGCCGCTCCGGGCACACACCTCTGCGATGCCCGCGCCCATCTGGCCGCAGCCCACCACTCCGACGCGCTCAATGTCGGCCATGGAGTCCGTCACCTCGTGCCTTTCGCTCTTCTCTGGCGGCGGGGCCCCCGTGTGATTCCGGTGCGTCCGCCTCGACCCCACGACGTTACCGCTCATTAACCGATGATCGATCGTCCGGGGCGGGCATGCTGTCCGGGTGCGTGTGACGTATCCGACACGGGAGGGGTACAAGTGCGGCCTATCGGCAGAAGAGGTTTCGTGACGGGGGCGGCCGGAGCGGCGCTCGCGGTGACGGGCGGGGGAGCGGTGACGGGTGCGGGAGCGCTGACGGGCGGCGGTACGGCCGCCGCCGCCGTACCGGAGGCGCGGGACGCCCGGGCGCCGAGGCGACCGCATCCCCGGTGCGCGTTCCGGGGGATGTGGATCGCCACGGTCGCCAACCGCGACTGGCCCTCCCGTGCCGGCCTGACCGCCGAGGAGCAGCGCGCCGAGCTCGTCGCCCATCTCGACACCGCCGTCGAGCGCCGGCTCAACGCCGTGGTCCTCCAGGTCCGGCCGACCGCCGACGCGCTCTGGCCCTCGCCGTACGAGCCCTGGGCGCAGTACCTGACGGGGACGCAGGGCCGCGATCCCGGCTGGGACCCGCTGGGCACGGCCGTCGAGGAGGCCCATGCGCGGGGCCTCGAACTGCACGCCTGGTTCAACCCGTACCGAGTGGCGAATCACACGGACCCGACCCGGCTCGTCGCCGGCCATCCGGCCCGGCTCCACCCCGAGTGGGTGCTGCCCTACGGCGGGAAGCTCTACTACAACCCCGGGCTGCCGGAAGTCCGGGCGTTCGTCCAGGACGCGATGCTCGACGCGCTGCGGCGCTACGACATCGACGCCGTGCACTGGGACGACTACTTCTACCCGTACCCGGTGGCCGGGCAGGTCTTCGCCGACGACGAGGCGTACGCGCGGTACGGCGGGGACTTCCCCGACAAGGCGTCCTGGCGGCGGAACAACACCGATCTGCTGGTCTCCGAGACCGCGGCCCGGATCAAGGCGCTCAAGCCACAGGTGGCCTTCGGAGTGAGCCCCTTCGGGGTCTGGCGGAACATCGCCACCGACCCGGAGGGCTCGGACACCCGCGCGGGTGTCCAGACCTACGACGACCTGTACGCCGACACCCGGAAATGGATCCGGGAGGGCTGGATCGACTACGTCGTACCTCAGCTGTACTGGAACATCGGCCTGCCCGCCGCCGACTACGCCAAGCTGCTGCCCTGGTGGGACGCGGTGGTACGGGGAACCGGCGTCGGCCTCTACATCGGCGAGGCCCTCTACAAGGCGGGTGATCCCGCCCACCCCGCGGCCTGGCAGGACCCGAAGGAGCTGTCACGGCACCTGGAGCTGGCCGCCGGCTACCGGGCGGTCGGCGGTCACTGCTACTTCTCCGCGAAGGAGGTCGCAGCGGACCCGATCGGGGCGATGACCACCGTGGTGGCCGATCACTACCCGACCAGGGTCCGGCCGCCGAGGCAGGGCTGACCTGGGGAGGGGCTCAGCTCGCGCCTGCCTCGGGGTGATGGCGTACGACGGTGTCGGGGCCCGGTGACATCAGGGCCTCGTGACCGTCGTCGTCGAACTTCACGCGGTACGGGGGCGTGCCGTTCTCCCCCAGTACCTGAAGGACCTGGGCCGTACGGTCGTGGTGACCGACGGTCCGGCCGTGCACCAGCAGTTTGTCGCCCACGTTCGCCTGCATCGGGGTGTCCTCCTCGCGACCCGGCGTGTGCTGTTCGGGGTCTATGTCTGCCATTGTGACGTGAGTCACCCCGATCCGTCGCGCCGGCCCCCGTCTTCCCGGGTCGCCTCTTCGGCTCCCCGGGTCGGCTCTTCGCCGGCCGGGTCAGCTCTTCGCCCGCTGGGTCACCGCGATGCAGACGAGTACCGCCACCGCCGCGACCGGGGCCGCCAGCGGCAGGGTCTCGCCGAGCAGGACCACCGACCAGAACAGGGTGAGGAGCGGCTGCGCGAGCTGGAGCTGGCTCGCCTTGGGGATGCCGATCGAGGCCATGCCCCGGTACCAGACGTACAGGCCGAAGAAGGTGGAGCCGGCCGCGACCCAGACCAGGCCGATCACGCCGTGGGCGTTCAGGCTGACCGGCTCCACGGACAGCGCCACGGCCGAGCCGACCACCATCAGCGGCAGGCAGAGGATCAGGGCCCAGCCGATGACGTGCCAGCCCGGCATGAGCCGGGCGAGGCGGCCGCCCTCGGTGTATCCGGCCGCGCACACGAGGAGTGCGCCGAAGAGGTACACATCGCCCTGCGACACGGCCCCGCCGCTCTGCTGGACGGTGAAGGCGAGCACGACGACGGCGCCCGACACGGCCGCGAACCAGAAGGTGCGGGACGGCCGGCGCTTGGTCCGCAGGGCGGCGAAGGTCGCCGTGGTGAGCGGCAGCAGACCGACGACGACGGCGGCGTGCGAGGTGGTGGAGGTCTGCAGTGCCAGGGTCGTCAGGAGCGGGAAGCCGATGACGACTCCGCCCGCGACCACGGCCAGGCCCGCCCAGTGGCGCCGCTCCGGCAGCGGCACCCGGCCGACGAGGAGGAACGCGCCCGCGATGAGGGCGGCGAGCGTGGAACGCACGGCCACGAGGCTCCAGGGTCCGAAACTCTCCAGGCCCCAGACGGTCGACGGGAACGTGAGCGAGAAGGAGACCACGCCGAGGACGGCGAGCAGGGTGCCACGGGGGAGCGGGTCGGTACGGCTGCCGGTGGGGGCGGTCGGGGCGGTCCCGGCGGGGGTGCTCACCGTGGAGCCGCCGGTGCCTGCCGTGCGGGCGCCTGCGCCGTGATCGGCGGTGCTTCCGTCCGTCGTGGTGACCGCTATCGTCGTGGCGGCAGTAGCGCTATCCTGTGCTCTCATGATCGAGCGTAGCAGTGTCGCGGAACTGGCGCATTCATTGAGAGCGGAGCTCAACCGCTACTCACCCGGTGGAAAGCTGCCGTCGAGTCGCGCACTCGTCGAGCGCTATCGGGTCTCCCCGGTGACCGTCACCCGGGCCCTCGCGCAGCTCGCCGCCGAGGGGCTCGTCGTCACCCGCCCCGGCGCCGGCGCCTTCCGCGCCGAGCCCCGCGCCGCCACCCCCGTCGTCGGCGACACCTCCTGGCAGGAGGTCGCCCTCAGCGCCGACACGGCCACCGAACTCGTTCCCCGGGCCGTCGACGCCTCCGGCGTCCTCGTCACCCTGGCCACGCCGCCGCCCGGCGTGATCGAGTTCAACGGCGGCTACCTCCACCCTTCCCTCCAGCCCGAGCGGGCCCTCGCCGACGCCCTCGCCCGAGCGGGACGCCGCCCCGGAGCCTGGGGCAGGCCGCCCACCGACGGCCTGCCCGAGCTGCGCGAGTGGTTCGCCCGCGAGATCGGCGGCAGCGTCACGGCCGCCGACCTCCTCATCACCGCCGGTGGCCAGTCCGCCATCACCACCGCCCTGCGCGCCCTCGCCCCGCCCGGCACCCCGGTCCTCGTCGAGTCGCCCACCTACCCGGGCATGCTCGCCGTCGCCCGCGCCGCCGGACTGCGCCCCGTCCCCGTACCCGTCGACGCCGACGGAGTCCGCCCCGAGCTCCTGGAGGCCGCGTTCCGAGCCACCGGGGCCCGGGTCTTCGTCTGCCAGCCGCTCTTCCAGAACCCGACGGGCGCGGTGCTCGCCCCCGAGCGGCGCCTTGAGGTCGTCCGGATCGCCCGGGCCGCCGGAGCCTTCGTCGTCGAGGACGACTTCGCCCGCCGTCTCGTCCACGAGGACGCGCCGCCGCTGCCCGCACCGCTCGCCGCCGAGGACCCCGACGGCGTCGTCGTCCACGTCTGCTCGCTCACCAAGGCCACCTCGCCCAACCTGCGGGTCGGCGCCCTCGCCGCCCGCGGCCCCGTCCTGGCGCGACTCCGCGCCATCCAGGTCGTCGACAGCTTCTTCGTCCCGCGGCCGCTCCAGGAGGCCGCGCTCGAACTCGTCGGCTCGCCCGCCTGGCACCGCCATCTGCGGGCCGTCGCCCAGGAGCTCAAGAGCCGCCGCGACGTGCTGGCCGGCGCCGTCGCCCACCAGCTCCCCACGTTCGCCCTGCCGCACATTCCCTACGGCGGCTACCACCTCTGGCCGCGCCTCCCCGACGACGTCCCCGAGGCGGCCCTCCTCGCCACCGCCCTGCGGACCGGCGTGGCCGCGGCTCCCGGCCGCCCGTACTTCTGCGCGGAACCGCCTGCCGGTCACATCCGGCTGAGTTTCGCGGGTGTCGCGGGCCCCACCGAGATCGCCGAGGGCGTGCGCCGCCTGCGGGCGGCGGTCGACGAGCTCACCGCCTGAGCGGCGGGGGCGGGCCGCGCGGGGGACTTCGCCCGTCCCCGGCGGCCTTGCCCGCCCCCCGGCCCCCGGCAAATTCACCTGACAAGCCCCGGAGTCACTGGAACGCTTCGGTCATGAGCGACAGCGCGCCCGCGGACAACCCCGTCATGCACGGGACGTACGAGATCTCAGCCGACCCTGCGCGGATCGACGCCGCCCGCGTGCACCACTGGCTGTCCACGGACTCCTACTGGGCCCACGGCCGACCTCGGGAGAAGCAGGACCTGGCCATCGCCGGGTCGCTCAACCTCGGTGCCTACGACCGCGAGAGCGGCGAGATGGCCGCCTACGCGCGCGTCGTCACCGACTACGCCACCTTCGCCTGGCTCTGCGACGTCTACGTCGACCGCCCGGCCCGTGGCACCGGCCTCGGGACCGCGCTCGTCACCGCCGTCCGCGACCACCTCTCGCCGTACGGACTGCGCCGCATCATGCTCGCGACCGCCGACGCGCACGGTGTGTACGAGAAGGTCGGTTTCACGCCACTTCAGAATCCGGACAAGTGGATGGCTCTCGGGCAGCAGTGAAGCGGAGCCCCTCCCGCCCCGGGGAATGACCCCTTGACCTGCGGAGCCTTCGGCCTCACGATCGCGCCCATGAGTCTTCGGGTGACGCTCGTCACGGCGGCACGCAGCTCCTCCCTGCTCGCCGAACGCTTCGACGACGACCGGCCACTGGACGAGGCCGGCTGGTACGAGGTGCAGCAGGCCGCGCCCGCGCTCATCCCGCTCGGCGCCGCCGAACTGCGCTACTGCTCCCCGACCCCGCGCAGCCGCGCCACCGGCACCGCCCTCGGCTACGCGCCCCTCGCCCAGCCCGCCCTCCGCGACTGCGACATGGGCCGCTGGCGGGGCCTGACCCTCGCCGAGGTCGCCGCCCTCGAACCGGCCGCCGTCGACGCCTGGCTCACCGACGCCCGCACCGCCCCGCACGGCGGCGAACCGCTCCTCGCCTTCATCACCCGGATAGGGAACTGGCTCGACACCCGCCCCGCCGACGACGGCGCCATCGTCGCCGTCGCCGAACCCTCCGTCGTACGGGCCGCCCTCGTGTACGCCCTGAAGGCGCCGCCCGCCACGTACTGGAACGTCGACGTCCGCCCCCTCTCCACCGTCACCCTCACCGGCCGCCCCGGCCTCTGGCACCTCCAGCTCGACGCGGCCCTGCGCTGAACCGTCCGCCACCGCGGCCCCGACGCGGCCCCGACGCCCGGAACCCCTCCGTCGCGCGCCGCGAGGGAGGCGCCGCGGCCGCCGACGAGCACGTCGCGGGGGGAGAGAGCGGCCGGGACCGGCTAGCCTGAGGGCACGATGAACCGTTTGACCACGTCATGGGGCGCCTTCACGCTGACCCGCCATCCCGAGGACCCGCGCGATCAGCTGCGCGCCTGGGACGCGTCCGACGAGTACCTCCTGGGCCAGCTGGCCGAGAGCGGTACCGACCTGTCCGGCACCGTCGCCGTCCTCGGCGACCGCTGGGGAGCCCTCGTCACCGCACTCCAGGCCGCCGGGCCCGGGGAGCTCGTCCAGATCTCCGACTCGTACCTCGGCCGCCAGGCCACGCGGGCCAACCTCGCGCGCGCCGGCGCCGCCCCGGACGCCGTCCGGCTCCTCACCACCCAGGACCCGCCGCCCGAGCGGATCGACGTCCTCCTCGTCCGCGTCCCCAAGAGCCTCGCGCTCCTGGAGGACCAGCTGCACCGGCTCGCACCCGCCGTGCACGAGGGGACCGTGGTCGTCGGCACCGGCATGGTCAAGGACATCCACACCTCCACGCTGCGACTCTTCGAGCGGATCCTGGGGCCCACCCGGACCTCGCTCGCGGTGAAGAAGGCGCGGCTGATCCACACCACGCCCGACCCCGCCATCACCCCGCGTCCGAACCCCTGGCCGCACCGGTACGACCTTCCAGCGGACACCCCCGCGCCCGGTCTCCCCGGTCTGACCGTCACCAACCACGCCGGGGTCTTCTGCGCCGACCGCCTCGACATCGGCACCCGCTTCCTCCTCGCGAACCTGCCCGGCGGCATCGGCCGGGTCCGCGTCGCCGACCTCGGCTGCGGCAACGGCGTGGTCGGCCTCGCCATCGCGCTGCACGAACCCGACGCGGAACTGATCTTCACCGACGAGTCGTACCAGGCGGTCGCCTCCGCCGAGGAGAACTTCCGTACCCACGTGGGCGAAGGACGCAAGGCCGAGTTCCTCGTCGGCGACGGGCTCGCCGACGTGCCCGACGGCTCGGTGGACCTCGTCCTCAACAACCCGCCGTTCCACACCCACCAGGCCACCACCGACCGCACGGCCCGCCGCATGTTCAGCGACGCGCGGCGCGCGCTGCGGCCGGGCGGCGAACTGTGGGTCATCGGCAACCGCCACCTCGGCTACCACGTCACCCTGCGCCGGATCTTCGGCAACAGCGAACTCGTCGCGAGCGACTCCAAGTTCGTCGTCCTGCGTGCGGTGCGGAAGGCCTAGGTCCACAGGACCCGGGACCGGGGCGCGGCCTTTCCGGCCGCGCCCCGCCGTCATCCTCCCCAGGTGCGCGAGCACAGGACGAGCTGATAGCCGTCGGGGTCCTGGACGGTCACGCCGTACTCGTCCCAGTACGGGTTGTGTGCCGCCACCCGCGTGCCACCGGCCGCGAGCAGCCGCTCCACCTGCTCCTCCTCGACGGGCGCCCCGAGATAGACCACGAACAGGTCCTCGACGGTCGGGTCCGGCTCCACGGGATGCTCGGGATCACGGGTCAGCTCGAAGTGCCAACCGCCGCCCTTGGGGCCGACCATGAGCAGATCGTGCTTGCCCGACACCCGCTCGGTGGTCCGCCACTGCACGTCGAGCCCGAGCCCGTCGACGTAGAACCGCTCGGCGGCGGCCAGGTCCCGCGACGGGCGGGCGATCCGTACATGGGTCTGCGCATCGATGATCATGTCTCCAGGCTAGGGGGTGTCCTGTCGATCAGGCCGGGCGGGACTTTCCGGACCCGGCCCAGGGCCGTGCCACCTCCGCCGACTCTCAGGGAACCCCTGCCTTCCCAGGGGCTCGACCCCGACGCGCGGGTCGGGGTCTACGGTCCGGCCGACCCTCAGGCCAGGCTCACGAGCCCCCGGTACTCCTCGCTCCACAGGTCCTCGTCCGCGTCCGGCAGCAGCAGGACCCGCTCGGGGCGCAGCGCGTCGAGTGCGTCCTCGTCGTGCGTGACCATCACGATCGCGCCCGGATACGTGCCCACGGCCGCCAGGA
The DNA here is from genome assembly GCF_036192275.1 of Streptomyces sp. NBC_00250. Taxonomy (NCBI): domain Bacteria; kingdom Bacillati; phylum Actinomycetota; class Actinomycetes; order Kitasatosporales; family Streptomycetaceae; genus Streptomyces; species Streptomyces sp. NBC_00250. Next base: position 7,297,233 of record NZ_CP108088.1, read on the forward strand.
CCTCGTCTCGGGAGGAGGGATCCAGGTTGTTCGTGGGCTCGTCCAGGAGCAGGACGTTCGCGCCCGAGTGGACCAGCGCGGCCAGCGCGAGCCGGGTCTTCTCGCCGCCGGAGAGCACCCCGGCCGGCTTGTCCGCGTCGTCGCCCCGGAACAGGAACGCGCCCAGGACCGCCCGTACCTCGCCGTCCGTCAGGTGCGGAGCCGCGTCGGCGAGGTTCTCCCGGACCGTGCGGCCCGGATCGAGCGTGTCGTGCTCCTGGGCGAAGTAGCCGAGCCGCAGCCCGTGCCCGCGCACCACCCGCCCGGAGTCGGGCGTCTCCTGCCCGGCGAGGATCCGCAACAGGGTCGTCTTTCCCGCCCCGTTGAGACCGAGGACGACGAGCCGGCTGCCCCGGTCCACGGCGAGGTCCACCCCGTCGAGCACCGGGCGCGCCTCGTACGCCTTGGTCAGCGCGACCGCCCCCAGCGGCATCCGCCCGCAGGGCGCGGGCTCGGGCAGCCGGATGCGGGCGACCCGCTCGGCCTGCCGCGCCGCGTCGAGCCCGGCCAGCAACCGGTCGGCCCGGCGCGCCATGCTGCGGGCCGTGGTCGCCGTCGCCACCCGGGACTTCATCCGGTCCGCCTGCGCGTGCAGGGACGCGGCCTTGCGCTCGGCGTTGGCGCGCTCCCGCACCCGGCGTCGCTCGTCGGTCTCCCGCTGGGTCAGGTAGACCTCCCAGCCGGTGTTGTGGACGTCGAGCGCGGCACGCTGCGGATCGAGGTGGAAGACCCGGTTGACGGTGTCGGCGAGGAGCCGTACGTCATGGCTGATCAGCACGAGTCCGCCCCGGTGGGCGGCGAGGTGGCCACGCAGCCAGCCGATCGAGTCGGCGTCCAGGTGGTTGGTCGGCTCGTCGAGGAGCAGGGTGTCCTCCCGGCCGTGACCTGCGAAGAGGATCCTGGCCAGCTCGACCCGGCGTTTCTGGCCGCCGGACAGCCGGCCGACGGGCCGGTCCATGACATCGGCGGGCAGGCCGAGACCGGCGGCGACCCGTGCGGCCTCCGCCTCTGCCGCGTAGCCGCCGCCCGCCTCGAAGGCGGACTCGGCCCGGTCGTATGCGGCGAGCGCCCGCGCGTCGGGTGCCTCACCGAGCCGGTGGGCGGCCTCCGCGAGCCGCCTGACCGCCCGGTCGAGACCGCGTGCGGAGAGGATCCGGTCGGTGACGGTCACGGTGGGGTCGGCGGCCCGCGAATCCTGGGCGAGATGCCCGATCGAGCCGGTACGGGTGACGGTGCCGGCGGCGGGTGCGCGCAGCCCGGCAAGGGTGTCGAGGAGGGTGGTCTTTCCGGCGCCGTTGCGGCCGACGAGACCGATCCGGTCGCCAGGGGCGATGTGGAGGGAGACGCCGGACAGCAGGAGCCGGGCGCCGACGCGCACGTCGGCACCACGAACGGTGATCATGGGGTAACGCTCCGAAAAAGCTTGAGGACACACGGGTGGCGTGGGAGTGGGTCCTCAGCTAGGAGATTCGGGGCGTAGACATGCCGTCGAGGCTAGCGGAGGAGGGTCCTCGGGCGCACCGGAATTCTGTCCCGAGCCCCGGGGTCCTCACTCCGCCCCCCGTCACCCATCGGGAAAGGTCAGGTCCAGCGCACGCACCCGGTCCTCCCCGGTGGTGACGGAGACGGTGACGATCCGGTCCCGGCGGAGGGTGAACGCCACGGCGGAGACCGGCCGTCCGCCGACGAAGGCGACGGCTCCGACGGCCCCGTCGACCAGCGCGGGCCGGGCCACGTCCGCGAACCGCGCGAAGGCGGCCGCCCCCTCGGCGACGGCCGGGGCGCCGTGGACGGGGCCGCGCTCGGAATAGGCGATCACGTCCGGGTCGAGGACGGCCGCGAGCTCGCGGGCGTCACGCGCGCGTGCGGCGGCCAGGAACCGGTCCACCACCGCCCGCTGCCGCCCCGCGCCCCCCTCGGTACGGGCGGCCCCCTGGCCCCGGACCCGCTCCCGGGCCCGCCGGGCGAGCCGTGCCACCTCCTCGGGGGAACCGCCGGTGATCCGCGCCGTCTCGTACGGCGGCAACCCGAACACGTCGTGGAGTACGTAGGCGAGCCGCTCCTCGACCTCCAGGGACTCCAGTACGAAGAACAGCGCCAGCCATGCGGCCTCAAGCCCGGCCCCCGCCGCCGCCCCGGACGCTTCTCCGGCCGTGCGCCGACGGCCGGGCCCGCCGCCCGCCTGCCGCTCCTGGAGCACCCGCACACACTCTTGCGCCACCAGCGCGGTCAGCCAGACCCGTACCGACGCCCCGTCGTCCCGTCCCAGGTCCGCCCGCGCCGCCGCGAGCGCCTCCTCGGCCTCGGCCGGCGAGCCCGTCATCCGCAGCGCAACATGCCGCAACTGCTCCTCGTGGACGTCGAAGCGCCCGGTCAGGGCGGTCAGGAAGGTGTCGTCGTACATGGCGCCTCACTCCTCGTCGGGTCCGTCACCGCCTTGACGTGAGGGCCCGCCGCGATGTGACAGAACCGGCCGTTCGCCGGCGACGGAGTCAGCCCCCGCACGAGCTCCCGGGCGACGCTCCGCCGGACCTCGGCGAGGCGAGGCCCGGGACGACGGAAAGGCCGGCTCGACGCGGGGGACGTCGGGCCGGCCTTCCGGGGCGTCGAGCGTGGCGCTCGACGGAGGGTGCCGAGCGGTGCGCTCGACGGGGTGTCGCGAGCACAGGGCGCTCGACGGGGTGTGCCGAGCACGGCGTTCGGAGGAGGTGTCGAGCGCCGTGCTCGGCAGTGGCGGGTCAGTCCGTGCCGAACTCCATCGCGGCGCGGTCCAGCATCTCGTCGTCCTCGGCGGCCTCGCCGCGGGAGGCGATGGCCTCCGCGCCGCCCTCCGGCAGCTCGGTCAGGGTGCCGATCAGTCCGGCCGCGGCCGCCTGGGCGGCACCGATGGCGGGGCTGCCGGTGCCGATCAGGCCGAGACCGGCGTACTGCTCCAGCTTGGCGCGGGAGTCGGCGATGTCGAGGTTGCGCATGGTGAGCTGGCCGATCCGGTCCACCGGACCGAAAGCCGAGTCCTCGGTGCGCTCCATGGACAGCTTGTCCGGGTGGTAGCTGAACGCCGGGCCCGTCGTGTCGAGGATCGAGTAGTCCTCGCCACGCCGCAGCCGCAGCGTCACCTCGCCGGTGACGGCCGCGCCGACCCAGCGCTGGAGCGACTCCCGCACCATCAGTGCCTGCGGGTCCAGCCAGCGGCCCTCGTACATCAGTCGGCCGAGACGCCGTCCCTCGTTGTGGTACTGGGCGAGGGTGTCCTCGTTGTGGATCGCGTTGACCAGCCGCTCGTACGCGGCGTGCAGCAGGGCCATGCCGGGCGCCTCGTAGATGCCGCGGCTCTTGGCCTCGATGATCCGGTTCTCGATCTGGTCCGACATGCCCATGCCGTGGCGGCCGCCGATGGCGTTGGCCTCCATGACGAGGTCGACGGCGGAGGCGAACTCCTTGCCGTTGATGGACACGGGCCGGCCCTGCGAGAAGCCGATCGTGACGTCCTCGGTCTCGATCTCGACCGACGGGTCCCAGAACCGCACGCCCATGATCGGCTCGACGGTCTCCACGCCGGTGTCGAGGTGCTCCAGCGTCTTGGCCTCGTGGGTGGCACCCCAGATGTTGGCGTCGGTGGAGTACGCCTTCTCGGTGCTGTCGCGGTACGGCAGGTCGTGGGCGACCAGCCACTCCGACATCTCCTTGCGGCCGCCGAGCTCCGTCACGAAGTCCGCGTCCAGCCAGGGCTTGTAGATCCGCAGGTGCGGGTTGGCGAGGAGACCGTAGCGGTAGAACCGCTCGATGTCGTTGCCCTTGAAGGTCGAGCCGTCGCCCCAGATCTGGACGTTGTCCTCGAGCATCGCCCGGACGAGGAGGGTGCCGGTGACGGCACGGCCGAGCGGGGTGGTGTTGAAGTAGGCGCGGCCGCCGGAGCGGATGTGGAACGCCCCGCAGGTGAGTGCGGCAAGACCCTCCTCGACCAGCGCCGCGCGGCAGTCGACCAGGCGCGCGATCTCGGCACCGTAGGTCTTGGCGCGGCCGGGCACTGAGGCGATGTCGGGCTCGTCGTACTGGCCGATGTCGGCGGTGTAGGTGCACGGGATGGCGCCCTTGTCGCGCATCCATGCGACCGCTACGGAGGTGTCGAGGCCGCCGGAGAAGGCGATGCCGACGCGCTCGCCGGCGGGCAGGGAGGTGAGGACCTTGGACATAGGAAGAGTATGCATCATCTCGCATGGTCATGCAAAGGGATGTCGGTGAGCGAGTGTGGAACCGCCTCGTCCGGCGCCCCGTGAGGCCCGTTCCTCCGGGCCGGGCGTGCCGGTCGACCTGCCCAAGCGCGAGGGGGGAGGGCTGCCCGTGCTGCATCCACTCCCCGCACGGGCACGTGCGCGAAGGTGCGGTCGAGTCGGTCGGCGGTGGTCGGTGCGGCGCGGGACCGTCGCCGGTTGCAGGCCTCCGGCGCGCGAGATCGCCCACTGTCGAGCCGACGAATGCGTCTGCTGACCGTAGGGCCAGCATGCGCGCTTGCGGCGCTCGGCGCACCCGGTCGTGGATCGGGGTCGGCTCGCCCGGTGTCCTCGCATCCCTGTCCGTTGTCCGTGGGTGCACCCGCCCCGACGGGCCCCGCGGCGCTCCCAGGGGTGCGGGGCGCACGGGTGCGGCCGGGAGTGAAGGGCGGGCGCGCGCGAAAATGGGGGTGGAGGTGGGTGACGCCCTCGCGCCTTCGCGCCCGCACCTCCGGCATGTCGTTGCATAAAACTGCGGCGACACGTATAGTCATGCCATCCATGAGGAGGGTTTCGATGACGGTACGAGTAGCAGTGGCGGGTGCGAGCGGATACGCGGGTGGAGAGCTCCTGCGTCTTCTTCTCACCCACCCCCACGTGGAGATCGGCGCCCTGACCGGCCACTCCAACGCAGGCCAGCGACTCGGGGCCCTGCAGCCCCATCTGCTGCCGCTCGCCGACCGCGTCCTCGTGCCCACCACCGCCGAAGAGCTCGCCGGGCACGATGTCGTCTTCCTCGCCCTGCCGCACGGGCAGTCCGCCGCCGTCGCCGAGCAGCTCGGTCCGGACGTCCTCGTCGTCGACATGGGCGCCGACTTCCGGCTCAAGGAGCCCGCGGACTGGGAGGCGTACTACGGCTCCCCGCACGCCGGGACCTGGCCCTACGGCCTCCCCGAACTGCCGGGTGCCCGCGCTGCGTTGGAGGGGTCCAAGCGTGTCGCGGTGCCCGGTTGCTACCCCACCGCCGTCTCGCTCGCGCTCTTCCCCGCGTACGAGAACGGGCTCGCCGAACCCGAGGCCGTGATCGTCGCCGCCTCCGGTACCTCCGGCGCCGGCAAGGCGGCCAAGCCGCACCTCCTCGGCAGTGAGGTCATGGGCAGCATGTCCCCGTACGGCGTCGGCGGCGGCCACCGCCACACCCCCGAGATGATCCAGAACCTCAGCGGACCGGCGGGGGAGCGGGTCACCGTCTCCTTCACGCCGACCCTGGCGCCGATGCCCCGCGGCATCCTCGCCACCTGCACCGCCACCGCGAAGCCGGGCGTCACCGCCGAGACCGTACGGGCCGCGTACGAGAAGGCCTTCGCGGACGAGCCCTTCGTCCATCTGCTGCCCGAGGGGCAGTGGCCCGCGACCGCGTCCGTCTACGGTTCCAACGCCGTTCAGGTACAGGTCGCGTATGACGCGGCGGCGAACCGGATCATCGCGATCAGCGCCATCGACAACCTCACCAAGGGCACCGCCGGCGGCGCGGTGCAGAGCATGAACATCGCCCTCGGCTACCCCGAGAGCACCGGACTTTCCACGATTGGAGTGGCGCCGTGAGTGTCACCGCAGCGAAGGGATTCACGGCAGCGGGCATCGCCGCCGGGATCAAGCAGAACGGCAACCCGGACCTGGCCCTCGTGGTCAACACCGGGCCCCGCCGCGCCGCCGCGGGAGTCTTCACCTCCAACCGCGTCAAGGCAGCCCCCGTCGTCTGGTCCCAGCAGGTCCTCGCCGACGGCGAGCTGACCGCCGTCGTCCTCAACTCCGGCGGCGCCAACGCCTGCACCGGCCCCCAGGGCTTCCAGGACACCCACGCCACCGCCGAGAAGGTCGCCGAGGTCCTCAGCGCCAAGGGCGCGGACGTCGGCGCCGGCGAGGTCGCCGTCGCCTCCACCGGCCTCATCGGCATCCTGCTCCCCATGGACAAGCTCCTCCCCGGCGTAGAGAAGGCCGCGGCCGAACTGTCCGAGCACGGCGGCGAGAAGGCCGCCATCGCCATCAAGACCACCGACACCGTCCACAAGACCTCGGTCGTCACGAGGGACGGCTGGACGGTCGGCGGCATGGCCAAGGGCGCCGGCATGCTCGCCCCCGGCCTCGCCACCATGCTCGTCGTCCTCACCACCGACGCCGACGTCGACGCCAAGGGCCTGGACAGCGCCCTCCGGGGCGCCACCCGTGTCACCTTCGACCGGGTCGACTCCGACGGCTGCATGTCCACCAACGACACCGTCCTCCTCCTCGCCTCCGGCGCCTCCGGCACCACCCCGGCACAGGACGCGTTCACCGAGGCCGTGCGGGAGGTCTGCGACGACCTCGCCCGCCAGCTCATCGGCGACGCCGAGGGCGCCAGCAAGGACATCCGCATCGAGGTGATCAACGCCGCCACCGAGGACGACGCCGTCGAGGTGGGCCGGTCCATCGCCCGTAACAACCTCCTCAAGTGCGCCATCCACGGCGAGGACCCCAACTGGGGCCGGGTGCTCTCCGCCATCGGCACGACGGCGGCGGCCTTCGAGCCCGACGAGCTGAACGTCGCCATCAACGGCATCTGGGTGTGCAAGAACGGATCCGTCGGCGAGGACCGCGACCTCGTCGACATGCGCTACCGCGAGGTCACCATCACCGCCGACCTCGCCGCCGGCACCGAGTCCGCCGTGATCTGGGCGAACGACCTCACCGCCGACTACGTCCACGAGAACAGCGCGTACTCGTCATGAGCGACCCCAAGAACCCCGGGGGCACGCCGGCCGAGAGCACCACCCGGAAGCACACCGCGCTCCCCAAGGCCCAGATCCTCATCGAGGCCCTGCCCTGGCTGACGCGGCACAACGGCAAGACCGTCGTCATCAAGTTCGGCGGCAACGCCATGATCGACGAGGACCTCAAGGCCGCGTTCGCCCAGGACGTCGTCTTCCTGCGCCAGGCCGGCCTCAAGCCGGTCGTCGTGCACGGCGGCGGCCCCCAGATCAGCGCCGCCCTCGACCGGCACGGCATCGTCAGCGAGTTCAAGGCCGGCCTGCGGGTCACCACCGAGGACGCCATGGACGTCGTACGGATGGTCCTCGCCGGCCAGGTCCAGCGCGAGCTCGTCGGGCTGCTCAACCAGCACGGCCCGCTCGCCGTCGGTCTCACCGGCGAGGACGCCCACACCATCACCGCCACCCGGCACCGGCCGGTCGTGGACGGCGAGCAGATCGACATCGGCCGGGTCGGCGAGATCACCGCCATCGACACCGGCGCCATCCAGGCGCTCCTGGAGGACGGCCGGATCCCGGTCATCTCCTCCATCGCCCGCTCCCAGGACGACGGACATGTCTACAACGTCAATGCTGATACGGCGGCTGCGGCACTCGCTGCGGCGCTGGGCGCCGAGACGCTGATGGTCCTGACCGACGTCGAGGGCCTCTACGAGGACTGGCCCCACAGCGACGAGGTCATCAGCCGGCTCACCGCGAGCCAGCTGGAGAAGCTGCTGCCCGAGCTCTCCAGCGGCATGGTCCCCAAGATGGAGGGCTGCCTGCACGCCGTACGGAACGGGGTCACCACGGCCCGCGTGATCGACGGCCGGGTCCAGCACTCGATCCTGCTGGAGATCTTCACCGACGAGGGCATCGGCACGATGGTCGTGCCGGACGGACAGGGGGACTGATGAGCGGCACCGGCAACGAGCAGCTGACCCAGCGGTGGCAGGGCTCGCTGATGAACAACTACGGCACCCCCCGGCTGCCCCTCGTCCGCGGTGAGGGCGCCAAGGTCTGGGACGCCGACGGCAACGCGTACCTGGACTTCGTCGGCGGCATCGCCGTCAACGCCCTCGGCCACGGCCACCCGGCGATCGTCGAGGCCGTCACCCGGCAGATCCAGACCCTCGGCCACGTCTCCAACCTCTTCGTCGCCGAGCCGCCCGTCGCCCTCGCCGAGAAGCTCCTCGCCCTCTTCGGCCGGCCCGGCAAGGTCTTCTTCTGCAACTCCGGTGCCGAGGCCGTCGAAGGCGCCTTCAAGATCGGCCGGCTCACCGGCCGCTCCCACATGGTCGCCACCCAGGGCGGTTTCCACGGCCGCACCATGGGCTCCCTGGCGCTCACCGGCCAGCCCGCCAAGCAGACCCCGTTCCTGCCGCTGCCCGGCGACGTGACACATGTGCCGTACGGGGACGTGGAGGCGCTGCGCGCCGCCGTCACCGAGGACACCGCCCTCGTGATCATCGAGCCCATCCAGGGCGAGAACGGCGTCGTCGTCCCGCCCGTCGGCTATCTGAAGGCGGCCCGGGAGATCACCCGCGCCACCGGCACCCTCCTCGTCCTCGACGAGGTGCAGACCGGCATCGGTCGCTGCGGCCACTGGTTCGAGTACCAGGCCCACGAGGGCGTCGAGCCCGATGTCGTCACCCTCGCCAAGGGCCTCGGCGGCGGCCTCCCGCTCGGCGCGACCGTCGCCTTCGGCCCTGCCGCGGACCTCTTCGGGCCCGGTCACCACGGCACCACCTTCGGCGGCAACCCGGTCGCCTGCGCCGCCGGACTCGCCGTTCTCGACACCCTCGGCGCCGACGCGGCCCTCGACCACGTGAAGGCGGTCGGGGAGCGGCTGCGGCAGGGAATCGAGGGTCTGGGCCACCCGCTGGTCTCCCACGTCCGTGGTGCGGGCCTCCTGCTGGGTATCGTGCTCACGGAGTCCCTCGCACCCCAGGTGCAGCAGGCGGCTCAGGACGCCGGCCTCCTGGTGAACGCGCCCGCCCCCGATGTCGTACGGATCATGCCTCCGCTGGTCCTCACCGACGCCGAGGCGGACGCCTTCCTCCAGGCCCTGCCCGGAGTCCTCGACGTGGCGAACGGGCAAGGACGAACCGGAGAATGAGACGACGATGACCGACGCGCAGGAAAATGAGCACGGCGGGCCGTCCGTTCCGCAGACCCGCACCGCACGCCACCGCAGGATCGTCGACATCCTCAACAGGCAGCCGGTGCGCTCGCAGAGCCAGCTCGCCAAGCTCCTCGCGGACGACGGGCTGAGCGTCACCCAGGCGACGCTCTCCCGCGACCTCGACGAGCTGGGCGCGGTGAAGATCCGCAACACCGGCGGCGAGCTGATCTACGCGGTGCCGAGCGAGGGCGGATTCCGCACCCCGCAGGCCCCGTTGGGCGAGTCCGCCAAGGAGGAGCGCATGCGGCGCCTCTCCGGCGAACTGCTGATCTCCGCCGAGGCGTCCGCCAACCTGGTGGTCCTGCGGACCCCGCCGGGCGCCGCCCAGTTCCTCGCGTCGGCCATCGACCAGGCCGAACTCCGCGCGATCCTCGGCACGATCGCGGGAGACGACACCCTGCTGCTCATCAGCCGCGACCCGGCGGGCGGCCAGGCACTCGCGGACCACCTGCTGAAGCTGGCGCAGAAGTAGCCGGCGGTACGCGGCAGGGGAGCGGGACTCGGCAGGACCGCCGAGGCCCGTGCTCGAACCCCGACAGAGGCACCGGTCAGCAGGCGCTGACCGGTGTCAGGGTCACCAGAGACGTGTGCGGCACCACGCGCAGGGTCTTGGCCGTGCCCCGTCCCGTCCGTAGGGCGAACCCCCGCGGATCGGCTCCCACCAGTTCCCCGCACAGCTCCTCGTACGGGGTGCTGAGCCGGACCATGGACGACGCGGGTGACGGGGTCGCCGACCAGATCACGGCGGTCGCGGTGACCGCCAGCGCGAGACCGGACACACAGCACACGGCGGCCCAGCGGAGCCGATGTCCGACGCGCCGCACCTCGTCCGAGGTCCAACGGCGCAGCGCCTGCCCGCCCAGCACCATCTCCTTCTCGGGGCGGCCATGAGCAGCCCTCACGGCGAGCAGGGTTCCCCAGACCAGCACGACGAAGGCCGCGAGCACCAGGGAGGCCGCCCAGCGGGCCGTGTCCCCGGGGAGACCCGACAGCTGATCCTGACCCTTGACGACGGTGAGCACGCCGAGGAGCGCCGTCAGCCCGGTCAGTCCGGTCCGCCAGCCCTCGGCCTGCCGGCGCAGCTCCGGCAACTGACTGAACTCCAGCTCACGTGCGAGTTCCGCCCAACGCCGGTCCGAGCGATCGGTCATGACGGCGTGTCTCCTGTCTCTGCCGTTCTCACACGCCAACTGGCTCCGCACCCGATGAACGCGGCGTCCGGGGGCATCGACGGATGGGGGTGACCGCACTCGCAGAAGTGGACCTCGCTGCCCACGACATCGGGGCTGTCCTCGGCCCGTCGGTCGCGGAAGGGCCAGGGTGCCTTGGTGCCGATTCCGGGAAGGCCGTACGCGTACTCCGAGACCGTGGGTCCGGCGCAGCGCGGACACACCCCGGAGACCGAGAGGGTGCGGCCGTCGGACGCGATGTGCTGGGCGAGGGCGAGCGACAGCTCCCCGAGCGATGTCTCGGCATACGGGAGTTCGGCGTCGTGAGCGGCCGTACGGGATTCAGTCACCGTCGTCCTCTCCTTCCGGGGAGTCGGGTTCGAGTGCGAAGAGTGGTGCGTACAGCCGGAGGCGCTCCGCCGTCCAGGCCTCGCTCTCGCCCGTGGCGCGAGCCGCGAAGGCGATCCGGTCCGCGTCGACCCGGCCGTGCAGCGCGGGCAGCATGCCGTCCCCGTGTACGGACAGCGCGATCAGGTCCTGCCAGAGGGGCACCGCTTCGGACACCTCCGACAGGTGTGGCGGCCGGGATCCCCACGAGGCCTGCAGCGGAAGATAGGGCACGAGACGCTGCCACGTGCTGCCTATGGGCTCTCCGAGCCGGGCGGCGATGCTCAGGAGATCGAGCGGGCAGAGCGGTTCTCCCTCGGGAGAGACATGATGTTCCGAGCTCAGGGCGGCGATGTCCGCGCCCGTGGGTACCCGCTCGGGAAGGCCGACCACCTCGGCGTCGGTCAACGCCGGTACGAGTGCGCCGAGCGCGCGCAGGGGATCCAGACGTCGGTAGGCCTCGCGGACACCGATGCGCAGGGATTGCGCGTAGCGGGCCAGGCGGGCACCTGTCAGCGGGGTCCATCGGGGTGGCTCGAACCACTCGCCGTGGAACGAACCGTCCTCGTCCTCGACGCCGTGGTCGAGCAGAGCCCAGCTCGCCTCCCGGCCGGGCCGAAGCCCGGCCAGGCCCTCGGGGAGCGGGGGAACGGTCAGGCCGGCCTTCTTCGCCTCGCGGCGGGCCTTCTTCCACGTGCTGCCGAGGGACGTCCTCAGCATGACGCTCGCCGAGAAGAGAACGTCCTCGGTGGGGAGCACCGGATAGTCGGCACCGACGAAGGACGGATCCTGGCCCGAGAACAGGCACTGCTCCGCCAGCGACAGCCCGTCCCAGGCCCTCATCAGAGCTCCCGCCGGCGGCACCTCGAAGCCGGCCTTCGCCAGATCCTCGATGATGTACGAGAGTTCCGCCCAGTCGACGGAGTGCGGTCGCAGGTAGGCCAGGTCCCGTAGGGTCAGGCCGAGCTCCGGCCGGATGCCCGAAGCCGGTGCGGGGGCGAGGATGCGGGAGGCCTCCGTTTCCAGGGCGAGTCCCTTCGAGGCCTTGCCGCGGTAGCGGCGATGGTGACGCCAGCCCAGGTACGCGACCCAGCGGGCCAGTTCCCTCTCCGCCGAACGCAGCGTCGTCTCCCTGCGCTCGGCGCATTCGACCGTCGCCGCCCAGGTGAGTTCCACCGTCCCGTCGGCGTCCTCCCGGACATAACTCTCCAGCACGGGGCCGATGTCGTGCGGTACCTCGCTCCATCGTTCGACCTCCTCGGCGGAGGGGACCGTCCACCCCAGCCAGGCGAAGCCGGCCATCCGGTCCCGCAGCGCGAGCGGGTCCGTACCGAGTCCCCGTGCCGCCCGTACCACGTCCCAGGGCCATCGGGTACGGCGCCACGTTCCGTGCTCCTCGACGTAGAGCATGTCGAGGTCGTTCTTGTCGCACACATGGTCCCGGTGGTGGGGTGGAACCGTGGGCAACGGGTGCCTGAGGAACGGGGCGTACCTGGTGCAGTGGTCCGTCAGCTCGCCGAGAGGCCGGTACCCGGCGTACGAGGCTCGTACGAGGCCACCGAAGTCGTCCGGCGCGTGCCGGTAGTCGTTCTCCTTCGGCGCCGACCACACGTCCGACTCGTCCCCCAGCAGCCCCTTCATGATCTCCGCGTCAGTCCGGTCCGGAGTCCAGTCGAGACCGTCCGCGCTCAGGACCGGGGGAGGCGCGAGCCGTGCATGGGCCACCCGCAACGCTCGGGCGGTGCGCAGCACGGCCGCCACCGGGACTCCACGGTACTGGGCGGCCTGGACCGCGGTGCGCCAGTCACGGGTCATCGTGGACACGACAGTCGCCCACCCGGGTGCGGGTATCGGGTAACCGGCGAGGGATGCGGGCACCGCTTCGTCCCGGGAGAGGGACGGCTCGTCCAGGGCCGCGGCACGCCATGCGCGCGTGTAGGCCCAGCGGTCCTTGTTCCGGTAGGGCGCCGGTTCTCGCTGCAGGATGTGCGCGTCCCAGGTGAACCAGCCCGTGGTGTCGAGGGAGGCATCGGGCTCCCAGGGTTGCCTCTTCACCCGCAGGCCCCTGCCACGCCACGCCTCCCAGATCTGGCCTGCCGCCGAAGGGTGGTTCGACTCCAGTGACCAGAGCCAGTCGAACGTCAGCCCCGGCCAGCCCGCCAGTCTCTCCGCTCCGTCGCGGTATGCGGAGGCGGCCCAACGACGGTCGTAGGACGTCAGCTTCTTGCGGTTGATGCTCAGGTCCCCGGCGTGCCTCCCGGACAGGTTGAGCACATGGCCGAACGGCGCCTGGTCGGTGACGATCCCGTCGCAGAGCACCGCTCCCCTTCCCGGCACCCACCACAGCACACCGGGAACGGCCTCCACCGTTCCGCCGTGGCCGGCGTCGAACTGCAGCTGCCCCGGCAGCCAATGATGGCTGTGCCCCGACGCGTCGCGCACACGCAGATCGAACTCGCTGACGAGGACGTGTCTGCGGAGCGTCGCCACGCACGAGAGGCCGGTTGCGACGGAGGCGCCTCGGAGGTACAGGCGAACCCGTGTGCCACCTTCCGGCAGCCCGGACTCGGCGGAGCCGGACTCCTGGACACGGAACAGGCTGCCGCTGCTGGAGATGTCGACCCTCAGCGCCCGGTGGGCGAGGCTGCCCTCCGGGCTGACCGGCCGGGTGACGATCGACATCTCGTCGGCCAGCATGAAGTAGCTGAAGACGCCGATACCGAAACGGCTGTTGGGGTAGAGGCGCAGTTCCCGGTCGTGCCGCAGCCAGGCCGCCTGCTCGCGGCGGAACGAGCGTGTCTGTCCGAAGCGGCGCCCGGCCTGCGTGAACGTGTTCGTGAGCTGTTCCACGTCCATGCCCACGCCGTTGTCCCGGCACTCGACGAAGGGGCCGCGCTCGTCCTCGCCCGCCTCGATGGAGATGCGGCCCTGCCATGCCGCGGGCTCGCAGCCTCGGCCGCTCAGATACCGCCAGCGCATCGCCCGGTAGCGGCAGGCGTCCATGGCGTTCTGGTACAGCTCGCGCAGGGCGAGAGCCGGTTCGTCGTCGTACAGCCGCTCGCCCATGAGGAGGTCGCGCACCTCCGTCTGCGCCAGGCTGAACCGGAGCAGGGGCACGTCGTAGGCGGCGTCGCCGCTGTCCGAGCGCGGTCGCAGCGAACGGTCCGTCACCCGCTCCGGCACCCCGTCGAGGAGTGCCGCCTGTCCGGGCGGCAGATGATGCGCGGACTCCCGCAGCGTACGGGCGAGTTCGTCCGCCTGCTCCACGGTGGCGGCGAACGCCGCGTGCGTCGCCGGGTGCGCGCACGCGAGGTCCAGGTGCAGACCGCGGGCGTCCCGGTCCCAGGCCGCCGTGCGAGCGGCGTCGATGAGGTCCGCCGGTGTCACGGGATCCGAGACGGCCAGATGCTCGGCCACCACGTCGGGCAGGGCGCGGACATCCAGGGAGAGCACGGCCGCGAGCCGCAACAGGGCCGCGATCTCCCGCACCCGAAGCGTCTGATGACCGGCGGGCAGCAGGATCCTGGCCGGCTTCTCCGGCGCGGCCGCTTCCTCGGGTGCGCCCAGGGCGATGCCGGCGGCGACCGTACGCAGGGCCCGGGCCAGGACGCCCACCCGGTCGCCGCCCGGGGTTCCGTTCATGAGCGCGGAGGCCAGGGCCCCGGCTTCCGTGTCGGGGACGGGCTCCTCGTCCGTCTCGAAGAGCTCCGTGATCCACCGGTGCACCAGCCAGAGCGCGATGTCGACCGCTTCCTCGTGCTTGCCCCCCAACCAGGAATCGGTCAGCTTGCGCGCGATGTGGGGATGGTGCTCGGCGACCTGTTCGTAGTGGCGTCGGCGCGCGTCGCCGTCCTCCTGGCGGTGCACCCCGTACGGCTCGACATCGCGCGCCTGGCTGAGCCGTCGCGCCCAGGCGGCCTCGTGGAGGAACGGAGCGGCGACGAGGGCGGCGGCCTCGACCTCGGACAGTTCCGCGGGGGCGGGCAACAGACCGGGAAGGCGATGGAGGAGGAGGCGTACGGGATACGAGTCGTCGGCCCACGGGTCGGGCATCCGCGCGCGGGCCTGATGGACCACCGCGGCACACGATTCGGCGAGGGCCGCCAGCTGTTCCCGGAGCTCCTCGATCCGCTCCGGGTCGCTTCGGGCGACCCGGTGCCACACCTCGGTGTCCCGGGCGGCCGCACGCCAGGCCTCCAGGAGCGGCCGGCCTTCGCAGATCACGGTGGCCCGGGCCTCGGCCTCCATCTCGGAGCCGTAGCGCACCTGGGGCTCCTGGCGTTCCCGTCGGTGCCGATGAGCCAGGCGCAGGGTCTGCCGCTTCGTGGCCTCGTAGACCTCTTCGGTCGTCCGTGCCCGGGTCAGCGGGCCGAGGGCTTCGGCGAGCGCGAGGGTGAAGAAGCTGCCCTCCGGGGTGCAGCCGGACCGTTGACCCGCGGCGCACGAGGTCATCAGCACGAACCGGCCCGACGGCTGCCCTTTGAGGATGCTGCTGGCGAAGAGCGGCCGGGCCGCGTCGGGATCGCTCCGGCACGCGTCGATCAGCCAGAGCACGGTCCCCGCCGCGCACACGGACAGGGACGGGCTGATGTCGGCGGGTAAGAGCGTGTCGACGTACGGCTGATGCCAGGTGTCGTCCCGCGGGGCCCGGGCGTCGAAGGGGACCAGGTAGTCGGTGTCCCCGATCCGGACGCCGTGCCCGGAGAAGTGGACGAGGAGGGTCCCGTCCGGCGGCACGTCGCGCGACACCTCGTGGATCTTCGTGCTGATGTCGGCACGGGTCGCGTTCCACAGGGTCACCACGGCATAGCCCGAGGCGCGCAGCGCCGCCTCGAGCTCCCGCTGGTCGGCCGCGACCGCCTCTTCCAGGGCCTCGAACCGATGCGCCGCTTCCGGCGCGGACGCCACGGCGATCAACAGTGCGGTGCGATGCTCTGCCATCCGCTTCCCCCCATCACAGCAGAACACCATGATCGCACCGGGGACTGACAGCGGCCTTGCCCGTGACGCCGTCGCGAGCTCAGTGGCGCGTGATCGCCGTCGGACCGCCCCGCGTTCCGACGGCGATGTGCGGTCGGCGCGCGGGGTCCGCCCAGGCGAGCACCGCGCGCATCGCGTCCGCCGGTACGGAGACGCAACCGGCGGTCGCCCCAGCCCCGTCGACGTGCAGAAAGATCCCGGCCCCGCGCCCGCGTACCGGTCGGTCGTAGTTGAAACCGATGACGAGCCCGTACGCGTACTGGCGTCGGTACGCGACCAGGTGCTCGGCCTCGGCGGGCCGGCAGTCCCGGGGCAGCCCCTCGACCCAGCGGTTGTACGCGCGGGAGTCGTCGTCCTGGCACCACCAGGACCGTTCGGTCACGCGCGCGTAGCGGTACGAGGTCCCCGCGGGCGCGGGCTCGATCCCGAAGGCGTACGGCAGTCGGTAGAGCCCGGTGGGCGTGGTGTTCGTGCCCTGCCGGCGCCGCTCGCCCTCGACGAGCCCCTTCGCCCCGAACCGGGCCGGCGCGGAGCCCGCCTCCACCCACCGGCCGCCGCGCCGGTCCCACCAGGTCAGGGTGCCCGTGGTGGAGCCGGCACCGGCGGCCACGGCGGTGATCAGCTGCGAGCCGCCACCGGTGTCGGCCATGCCCGCGGGCAGCGGTACGGGGCTGGGCGCGGCGCCGAGGGACATCAGGGCGGCGCCGAGAACGAGAAGGGTGCGGGGGAGCGTGGTGCGCATGGGCGCGAGGCTAGGGGCCGCGCCGTGCACCACGCGCGCGCGACGCGGCTGATCGGCGGCGTGCGGCACTCGGCGCGCAGTCCCCGGTCCTCCCTCCGGCCCCGGAGCAGCGCGTTGACAAACCATACGGTGGATTGCATAGTTATGCCTACGTCAGGATGTCGCCGGCCGCGCCGGCGAACCTGGCGTGACCCGCCCCCGTTGAACAGGTCACCTCCCGTCCCGCCTCCGGGACGAGGCGGTGGCGGTAGTACCCACTCTCCCGAGGAGCAGCAGCTGTGAGCAGCAACAACGGTGACGTCCGGCTCTGGGGCGGACGGTTCGCCGACGGCCCCGCCGAGGCCCTGGCGAAGCTGTCCGCGTCGGTCCACTTCGACTGGCGTCTCGCGCCGTACGACATCGCCGGTTCCCGTGCCCACGCGCGCGTGCTGCACAAGGCCGGGCTGCTCACCGAGGACGAGCTGACCCGCATGCTCGCCGGTCTCGACCGGCTGGAGGCGGACGTCGCCGACGGCACCCTCGTCGGCACCATCGCGGACGAGGACGTCCACACCGCCCTGGAGCGCGGTCTCCTGGAGCGCGTCGGCCCGGACCTCGGCGGCAAGCTGCGCGCCGGCCGGTCCCGCAACGACCAGGTCGCCACCCTCTTCCGGATGTACCTGCGCGACCACGCCCGGATCATCGGCGGTCTCGTCGCGGAGCTCCAGGACGCCCTCGTCGGCCTCGCCGAGGCGCACCCGGACGTCGCCATGCCCGGCCGTACGCACCTCCAGCACGCCCAGCCGGTGCTCTTCGCCCACCACGTCCTGGCCCACGTCCAGTCCCTCTCCCGGGACGCCGAGCGGCTGCGGCAGTGGGACACCCGTACGGCGGTCTCCCCGTACGGCTCCGGCGCCCTCGCCGGTTCCTCCCTCGGGCTCGACCCGGAGGCGGTCGCCAAGGACCTGGGCTTCGAGCGCGGGTCGGTCGGCAACTCCATCGACGGCACGGCCTCCCGTGACTTCGTCGCCGAGTTCGCCTTCATCACCGCGATGATCGGCATCAACCTCTCGCGGATCGCGGAGGAGATCATCATCTGGAACACGAAGGAGTTCTCCTTCGTGACCCTCCACGACGCCTTCTCCACCGGCTCGTCGATCATGCCGCAGAAGAAGAACCCGGACATCGCCGAGCTCGCCCGGGGCAAGTCCGGCCGCCTCATCGGCAACCTCACCGGCCTCCTCGCCACGCTCAAGGCGCTCCCGCTCGCCTACAACCGCGACCTCCAGGAGGACAAGGAGCCGGTCTTCGACTCCTGCGATCAGCTGGAGGTCCTGCTGCCCGCCTTCACCGGCATGATGGCCACGCTGACCGTCAACCGGGAGCGCATGGAGGAGCTGGCCCCGGCCGGCTTCTCGCTCGCGACCGACATCGCCGAGTGGCTGGTCAAGCAGGGCGTGCCGTTCCGGGTGGCGCACGAGGTGGCCGGCGAGTGCGTGAAGGTCGCCGAGTCCGAGGGCAAGGAGCTGGACGAGCTGACGGACGAGCAGTTCGCCAAGATCTCCGAGCACCTCACCCCCGAGGTCCGCACGGTCCTCAACGTCCCCGGCGCCCTCGCCTCCCGCAACGGCCGCGGCGGCACCGCCCCCTCGGCGGTCGCCACCCAGCTCGTCGAGGTCAAGGCCGACCTGGTGATCCAGCACGCCTGGGCCACCGCCAAGAAGTAGCCCCACCTCTCAGAGGGTCACAGCGCCGCCGCCCAGTCCGCGAGCGCGTCGAAGTCCGGCCGGATCAGCCCGATCCGGGGGTCGACGTGCAGCAACAGGGCGGCGGCGAGGTGGTTCCGCTCCACGTACTCGTGGTCGTACGCGGTGATGTCGTCGTCGACCCAGGCGAACGGCCGCCCGGCCGCGTACTCCAGGATGTACTGCGTCTTCCAGAAGGTCCCGCGAGGGGCCTTTCCGTGCATCTGGGGCCAGTCGATGTACGGCAGTTCGGGCAGTCCGAGGTGCGGCCCGATCCAGTCGTTCGCCTCGCCCTTCCAGGTCGTCGCCCAGACCAGCTCGTACACCTCGGCCAGTGCGAGCAGCTCGCCCCCGTGTGCGGGATTCAGCCACACCCGCAGCGGCTTCGTCTCGAACCAGCCGCCCGGCCGCATCCGATGGGTGGCGTACCCCTCCGGACGTCGCTCGCGCTGCGCCGCGTACGGATTCAGTGGCCCGTCGACATCGATCAGCAGCAGTGGCTTCGTCATGTTCACAGCATTCCGTCCCCGCCCTGGTGAGGCGTTGATTTATCTAATGAGACATTGATGTCTCATTCGGTGTATGGTCGTCTCATGTCAGTCGATCGCACCCAGGTGCTCCACGCAGCCGCCGCCCTGCTCACCCGCAAGGCGACCGCCACGTTGGACGAGGTCGCCCGCGCCGCCGGTATCGGCCGTGCCACGCTGCACCGGCACTTCGCCGGGCGGGACGCCCTGGTGCGGGCGCTCGAAGAGCTCGGGCTGCAGGAGATGGAGGCGGCCCTCGACCGGGCCGCGCTCGACGAAGGGCCCGAGGACGAGGCCGTACGACGGCTCGTCGCCGAGGTCGAGGACGTCGCCCCCCTGCTGTCGTTCCTCTACACCGAGAACCAGCTCTTCGAGGGCGACCAGCTCAACGAGGGCTGGTCCCGCCTCGACGCCCGGGTCTCCGCGCTCTTCCGGCGCGGACAGGAACGGGGCGTC
Source organism: Streptomyces sp. NBC_00250 (assembly GCF_036192275.1). Lineage (NCBI taxonomy): Bacteria > Bacillati > Actinomycetota > Actinomycetes > Kitasatosporales > Streptomycetaceae > Streptomyces > Streptomyces sp. NBC_00250. The sequence goes on from NZ_CP108088.1 coordinate 7,316,439, forward strand.
TTCCGGATCGACCTGACCCCCGCCTGGCTCACCGAGGCCTTCTACGGGCTCGTCGGTTCCGGCGCCTGGGCCGTGCAGGACGGCCGGGTCGCCGCCAAGGAATTCCAGTACATGATCGCCGAGCTGCTGCTCGGCGGAGCGCGCAGGAGCGTGGAGAAGTGACCACCAGCACCCTCAAGACCGCGGGCCATACCGAGGGCGTGCACCGCCCCGGCCGGTGGCTCGCCCTCTCCGTTCTCGTCCTGGCCGTCCTCCTCGTGGCGGTCGACGCCACGGTGCTCGGCCTCGCCACCCCCTTCCTCTCCGAGGACCTGAAGCCCTCCGGCACCCAGCTCCTCTGGATCGGCGACGTCTACTCCTTCGTCATCGCCGGACTCCTGGTCTCCATGGGCAGCCTCGGCGACCGCATCGGCCGCAAGAAGCTGCTCCTGATCGGTGCCACCGCCTTCGGCGCCGTCTCCGTGCTCAACGCCTACGCGACCAGCCCCGAGATGATGATCGTGGCCCGCGCCCTGCTCGGTGTCGCCGGTGCGACCCTGATGCCGTCCACCCTGGCGCTCATCCGGAACCTCTTCCACGACCCGCGCGAGCGCAGCCTCGCCATCGGCATCTGGGGTGCCATGGCCTCGGCCGGCGCAGCCGTCGGACCGGTCGTCGGCGGGTTCCTCCTGGAGCACTTCTGGTGGGGCTCGGTCTTCCTCATCAACCTGCCCGTCATGGCGGTCCTCGTTCTCGTCGGCATCAAGCTGATCCCCGAGTCCAAGAACCCGAACCCGGGCCCCTGGGACCTGCCGAGCGTCGCCCTCTCCCTCGTCGGCCTGATCGGCATCGTCTACGCGATCAAGGAACTGGCCTCGCACGGCATCTCCCTCGACGCGGGCGTCGCCGCCCTCCTCGGAGCCGCGGCCCTGACCTGGTTCGTCCGCAGGCAGCTGACCCTGCCCGCGCCGCTCCTGGACATGCGCCTGTTCCGTCACCGCGGTTTCTCGGGCGCCGTGCTCGCCGACCTGCTGACCATCCTGGGCCTCTCCGGCCTGGTGTTCTTCCTGTCCCAGTTCTTCCAGCTGGTCCAGGGCCGGCAGCCCCTGGAGGCCGGACTCGCCGAACTCCCGGCAGCGGTCGGCGCGGTCACGGCCGGTCTGATCGCGGGTCTGGTGGCCCGTCGCTTCTCCGTACGGTCCGTGGTGGCCGGCGGTCTCGCGGCGGTCGGCCTCTCGCTCGCCGTCCTGACGACGCTCGACCAGCACACCGGCTACCCGCTGCTCGGTGCGGCCCTGCTCGTCGTGGGTGTGGGTGCGGGCTTCGCCTTCACCGTCACCGCCGACGTGATCCTCTCCAGCGTCCCGAAGGAACAGGCCGGATCCGCCTCCGCGGTCTCCGAGACCGCATACGAACTGGGTGCGGCGCTCGGCATCGCCGTCCTCGGTTCGATCGTCACCGGTGTCTACCGGGACTTCGCCACCCCGGCCGATGTCCCCTCCGAGATCGCGTCCGCCGCGCACGAGTCGCTCGGCGGCGCGGTCGAGGCGTCCGGCGCCCTCGCCCCGGACACGGCGACGGCCCTGGTGTCGGCCGCCCAGGAGGCCTTCGTCGACGGCCTGCGGATCGCGGCGGGCGTCGGCGCGGCGGTCCTCCTCGCGACGGCGGTCGCGGCCTGGTTCCTGCTCAGGGGCCAGAAGCTGGAGGACGGCGTCGAGCACTGACGCCCGGCGGACATGACGGTGCCCCGTACGGCCGAGCGGCCGTACGGGGCACCGTCACGTGTGCGCGGGGCCGGGCGGCCCCGGGAACTGCGCGGCCCGGGGGACTACGCGGCCTTCGCCTTCGTGGCGTACATGTCCACGTACTCCTGCCCGGAGAGCCGCATGACCTCGGCCATCACCGAGTCCGTCACCGCCCGCAGCACATAGCGGTCGCGGTCCATCCCGTCGTACCGCGAGAACTCCATCGCCTCGCCGAAGCGGACCGTCACCTTGCCCGGACGCGGGAAGCCCGCGCCGCCCGGCTGGATCTTGTCGGTGCCGATCATCGCGAACGGGATCACCGGCGCGCCCGTCATCAGGGTGAGTCGCGCGATGCCCGTACGGCCCCGGTACAGCCGGCCGTCGGGGGAGCGAGTGCCCTCCGGGTAGATCGAGAAGATCTTGCCCTCTTCGAGGACCCGACGGCCGGTCATCAGGGCCGCCACACCGCCGCGGCCGCCGTCCCGGTCCACCGGGATCATGCCGACGCTGGTGAAGAACCAGGCCATCGCCCGGCCCTTGACGCCCTTGCCCGTCACGTACTCGTCCTTGCCGATGAAGTGGACCGGACGGTCCAGGCAGATCGGCATGATCATCGAGTCGATGAAGGTCAGGTGGTTGCCCGCGAGGATGACGGGACCGGTCCCCGGGATGTTCTCGGCGCCCTCCACGCGGGGGCGGAACATCAGGCGCATGACCGGCCCGAGCACTGCCTTGATGATCGCGAGACGGGACAACGGTTCCTCCGGTGGGACGCGGGTCAGTCGAGCTGACGGTGCAGCTGGCGACGATACTCGCGGGTCACGCCCGTGCGCACATCGGGTTCACCGAGTGGATACGCAGTGTTGACGTGTGTTTCCGCCATGTTCGGCGTAGGTCTGCCGCCCGTAGGGCCCCGATGCCTAGCGTCGGGGGCACCCGTCGACAGGTGCGGGACATGACACAGGAGGACACCACATGACCCAGGGCGAACGCCGGATCCCGGCCCGGCGCACGGTTCTCGGAGCGGCGGGCGCCACCGTCCTCGGCGCCTCCACGGCCCTCGCCGCGGGCAGCGGCGTGGCACAGGCGGCGGCGTCGGGGACCGCCGAGGTCCCGTCCGCGGCGTCGGGCCGGAGTCACGGTCACGGCCGCGGCTACCGCTCCCTGCCCGTCCCCACCGTCATCGCCCACCGCGGCGCCAGCGGCTACCGCCCCGAGCACACCCTCGGCTCCTACCGGCACGCCCTGGACCTCGGGGCCCACGTCATCGAGCAGGACCTCGTCCCCACCAAGGACGGGCACCTCGTCTGCCGCCACGAGAACGACATCACCGGCACGACCGACGTCGCCGACCACCCCGAGTTCGCCTCCCGGAAGACCACCAAGAGCGTCGACGGCGTCTCCCTCACCGGCTGGTTCACCGAGGACTTCACGCTCGCCGAGCTCAAGTCCCTCCGGGCCAAGGAGCGCATTCCGGCCGTCCGCCAGGAGAACACCCTCTACGACGGCCGCTGGACGATCCCCACCTTCGAGGAGGTGCTGCGCTGGGCCGAGGAGGAGGGCCGTCGCCGGGGCCGCGAGATCTGGCTGCACGTCGAGACCAAGCACCCCACGTACTTCCGCTCCCTCGGCCTGGGCCTGGAGGAGCGCCTCGCCAAGCTGCTGCGCCGGTACGGCCGCCACCGCGCGAACTCCCCGGTCTTCCTCCAGTCCTTCGAGCCCGGCAGCATCCAGCGGCTCGCGAAGCTGGTGGACTCGCCGGGAGTGGTGCTGCTCTCCGGCGCGAGCAGCCGCCCCTGGGACTTCGTCCAGGCAGGGGACCCGCGCACGGTCGCCGACCTGGTCACGCCCGAGGGCCTGCGCTGGATCGCCTCGTACGCCAAGGGCATCGGACCCACCCTCGACCTGGTGATCCCCAAGGACGCGAGCGGCCGCCTCGGCGACCCGACCACCCTGGTCCGCGACGCGCACGCGGAGGGCCTGATCCTCCACCCGTACACCCACCGCAACGAGAACTCCTTCCTGCCCGCGGACTTCCGCAGGGGCACGGACCCGACGGCGTACGGGGACTCCTTCGGGGCCCTGAAGCGGTACCTGGAGACGGGGATCGACGGCATCTTCTCCGACAACCCGGACACCGCCCTGCTGGGCGCGGCGGACTTCACCGCCCGCGGCTGAGTCCGGACACCCGTGCGGGTCCGGCCATCGGGCCCGCACGACCTCCTCCCGGGTGGTTTACGCCCCGTACCGCAACCACGCCCGCGTGCCCCGGCATCGTGCGGTTCATGACCACCCCCGGCATCACCGCCCCCGGCACCACCACCTCCGGCACCACGACCCTCGACGACACCGCCGCCCCCGCCGTCGACGACACCGCCACCCCCGGGCTCCTCGCCGCCCTCGCCCCGCTGCTCGCCGCCGAGTCGGACGCCGAGGCGCCGGCCGCCGGAGTCGACCCGGGCGACCTGGAACAGGCCGTCTGGCTCCGTCTCCTGGAGCAGCTCAAGGAGACGGGGGCCGCCCCCGAGCGCCCCGCCGAATGGCTGCGCCGCGCCGTCCGCGCGGAGGCCCGCCGTGCCCGCAGGACCAGCGACCGCGAGCGCCCCTACCGGGACGAACCCGCCCAGGATCCGGGCGGCTCCGGGCCCCACGGCTCCCCGGAACACTCGCTGATGGTCGCCGAGGGCAGCCGCACCCTGCGCGCCGCCGTCACCAGGACGCCCGGCCGCTGCCCCCGGGTGCTGACCGCGATGCTCGATCCCGAGGACCCCACGTACCGGGAAATCGCAGGAGAGTTGGGTATCTCACAGGGCAGTCTGGGGCCGATGCGTTCCCGTTGCCTGGGATGCCTGCGCAGAATGCTGGCTGCAGAGGTTCCCGCCCCCGGCCGACGGGGAAGGGTGCGGTAAACCGATGATCGACCAGATGAGCGGGAGGCGTGCACACATGGGCCTGAGTGTGACCATCTCAGCGGCGGATGCGCAGGACGCGGAGCACATCCTGAAGCTGCAGTACCTCTGCTACCAGAGCGAGGCGGAGCTCTACGGGGACTGGTCCATCGAACCGCTCACCCAGTCGCTCGACGCCCTGCGCGCCGAACTGGCCGAGGGGCACGGTCTGGTGGCCCGGCTCGGTGACGAGGTCGTCGCCTCCGTACGGGCCCGGCTCGACGAGGACGGCACGGTACGGATCGCCAAGCTGATCGTGCACCCGCGCATGCAGCGCCACGGCCTCGGCGGCCGGCTCCTCGACGGCATCGAGCGCCACTTCGCGTCCGCTGCGGAGCAGCTCCCCGCCCCGTCCGCCAAGCGCTTCCAGCTCTTCACCGGCCACCGCAGCGAGGGCAACCTGCGCCTCTACCGCAGCAAGGGGTACGCGCAGGTCGCCACCCGCGAGCTCGGCCCCAGGCTCACCCTGGTGACCCTGGAGAAGGCCGCCGCCTGACTCAGGCGGCGGTGAGGGTCCGCGACCGGCGCAGCCACCAGATGCCGGTCAGCGGAAGCAGGACCGGAATGAAGAGATAGCCGTAGCCGTAGTCCGACCAGACCGTCGCGTCCGGGAAGGCGGACGGCTCGACCAGCGTCCAGGTCCCGACGATCAGCACGCCCGCGAGCTCGGCGGCGCAGCACACCAGCGCCGCCCTGCGGGCCGTCTCCCCGCCCCGCACCAGGGTGTAGGTGATGAAGGCGTAGACGACGGCGGCCACCGCCGACAGGGCGTACGCGAGCGGCGCCCGGTCGAACTCGGTGGCGATCTGGTAGATCGAGCGGGAGACCGCGCCGACCGACATCACGCCGTACAGCCAGACCAGCAGGATGCCGGGGCCCGTGACGAGACGGGTCTTCGCGCCCCGTGCGGCCTTTTCCTGCGTCTCGGTCATGGTCAGCCCACCGTCCAGATGTCGTAGAGACGCACTTCGAGCACGGCCAGGACGACCGCGCCGGCGGCCACCGTGGCCGAACCCCACCGGCTGCGCTCCGCGAGCGACATGAACCCGGCGATGGGCACCGCGCACAGGGCCCCGAGCAGATAGGCGACGAAGATCGTCGCGCCCTCCTCGGCCTTCTCGCCGCGCGTCAGCTGCACGATCCCGACGATCAGCTGGACCAGGACGAGGAAGGACACCACGGCCATGCCGATGAAGTGCCAGTCCTTGGTCGACTGGTCACGGAAGGCGGCGTAGCCGCACCAGGCGGCGAGGGCGAGCGCGGCCACGGAGACCGCGACCGTCAGGGCGTCAAGCATGCGCCCGAGGGTATTACGGTCCGAAAGGCCCGATGCGCTCGCCCCCCGCGCCGCCGCCGCGGCCACGCGCGCGGACCGTGGCCTTGGCCACAGCCGGCGTCCGTGACGTCCCCGCCGGACCCCCACGGGTCCCGGTGAGGGTGCGCGTCCCCGCAGGCTACACAGGGAGAGCGAGCGGAACGAGGGCCTCCGAAGTGTCCGCATGACGTCTCAATGCCGTCCGCTATTCGGACAGCCCCCTTTCGTTCGCACCTGCGCATGCTTTACTTGCAGACATGACCACGACGAGCAGCCGCACCCTTGCGACCGAGGCGATCCCCACGCCCGGTGCTCGTTGTATGTGTCGAATGTGCGCCTTCTGAGGGCCCCCGCCTGAGTCTCGCGCCCCGAAGCGAGACCGACGGCTGTGCCGTTCCTCCCGCCTTCCGGCGATGGACCGTGCCCGCCCCGCGCACCGCCGAGACTCCCGGCCACCCGGCCGGAGCGGCCTCCGTGCGCCTGACTGTCCGAAGACGAATGCCCCGTGCACGACGGACCCCGCGTCGCGCACTCGACAGTGACGGAAACCCCTGTGATCACCACTTCGGGCCTGACCAAGGTCTACGAGTCGCGCGGCCGCCAGGTCACCGCTCTGGACGGTGTCGACCTCCACGTCCGCGAGGGCGAGGTGTTCGGCGTGATCGGCCAGAGCGGCGCCGGCAAGTCCTCGCTCATCCGCTGCGTCAACCTCCTGGAGCGTCCCACCTCCGGCACCGTGACCGTCGACGGCGTCGACCTCACCGCACTCGCCGGCAAGGGCCGCCGGGCGGGCAAGGACCTGCGCCGGGCGCGCAGCAGCATCGGCATGGTCTTCCAGCACTTCAACCTGTTGTCCTCCCGCACGGTGAAGGACAACATCGAACTTCCCCTGGAGATCCTGGGCGTCTCCGGTGCCGAGCGCTCCCGCCGCGCCCTCGAACTCCTCGACCTGGTCGGCCTCGCCGACAAGGCCAAGTCCTACCCCGGCCAGCTCTCCGGCGGTCAGAAGCAGCGCGTCGGCATCGCCCGCGCCCTCGCCGGCAAGCCCAAGGTCCTGCTCTCCGACGAGGCCACCAGCGCCCTCGACCCGGAGACCACCCGCTCCATCCTCCAGCTGCTGCGCGACCTCAACCAGCAGCTCGGCCTCACCGTCCTGCTCATCACCCACGAGATGGACGTCGTGAAGACGATCTGCGACTCCGCCGCGCTCATGCAGCACGGCCGCGTCGTCGAGTCCGGCACCGTCGGCGAACTGCTCGCCACCCCCGGCTCCCAGCTGGCGGCCGAGCTCTTCCCGGTCAGCGGCGCCCACACCGGCCCCGACCGCACGGTCGTCGACGTCACCTTCCACGGCGACGCCGCGACCCAGCCCGTCATCTCGCAGCTCTCCCGCACGTACAACATCGACATCTCGATCCTCGGGGCGGCGATGGACACCGTCGGCGGCAAGCAGATCGGCCGGATGCGGATCGAGCTGCCCGGGCGGTACGAGGACAACGTCGTCCCGGTCGGCTTCCTGCGCGAGCAGGGCCTCCAGGTCGAGGTCGTCGAGGAGACGCTCACCGAAGAAACGGTTGTCCAGGACGCGGCGACCCTGCTCGTGAAGGAAGGTGCCAAGTGACCTGGTCCGAGATGCAGCCACTGCTGGAGCAGGGCACCGTCGACACCCTCTACATGGTCCTCTGGGCCACCGTCGTCACCGTGCTCGGCGGCCTGCCGCTCGGCATCCTCCTCGTCCTCACGGACAAGGGCGGACTGCTGCAGAACCTGCCGGTGAACAAGGTCGTCGGTGCGATCGTGAACATCGGGCGTTCGCTGCCGTTCATCATCCTGCTGATCGCCCTGATCCCGTTCACCACCCTCGTCGTCGGCACCTTCATCGGCCCGACCGCGATGATCGTGCCCCTCGCCATCGGCGCCATCCCCTTCTTCGCGCGCCTCGTCGAGACCTCGATCCGCGAGGTCGACCACGGGCTCGTCGAAGCCGTCCAGTCCATGGGCGGCGGCATCCCCACCATCGTCCGCAAGGTGCTGCTCCCGCAGGCCCTGCCCTCGCTGATCTCGGGCGTCACCACCACGGTCATCGTCCTCATCGGCTACTCCGCGATGGCCGGCGCGGTCGGCGGCGAGGGCCTCGGCTCCAAGGCCGTCACCTACGGATACCAGCGCTTCGACACCACGTTCATGCTCGTCACCGTGGTCGTCCTGGTCCTGATCGTGACCGTCGTCCAGCTCATCGGCGACGGAGTCGTACGACTCCTCGCCCGCCGGGGCCGTACCGCGTAACGCCCCCCGGCCACCCCAGACTTCGTCCTTCGAAGAACAGCCCGGACTTGTTGTCCAGGCGACCACCGCTCCACCGGAAAGAGGCACTCTTCGTGCGTAAGAACATCAAGCTCACCGCCGGTATCGCCACCGCAGCCGCCCTCGCCCTCGGCCTCAGCGCCTGCGGCACCTCCTCGGACCCCGGGTCCAAGGACTCGGCCGGCTCCGGAGACGCCTCCAAGGCCCTCGTCGTCGCCGCGTCCCCGACGCCGCACGCCGACATCCTCAACTACGTCAAGGACAACCTGGCCGAGAAGGCCGGCCTGAAGCTGGAGGTGAAGGAGTTCACGGACTACGTCCTGCCGAACACCGCCACCGAGACCGGCCAGGTCGACGCCAACTTCTTCCAGCACAAGCCGTACCTCGACGACTTCAACAAGAAGAACAACACCCACATCGTCCCGGTGGTCAACGTCCACCTGGAGCCGCTGGGCCTGTACTCCAAGAACATCAAGTCGGTGAAGGACATCAAGGCGGGCCAGACCATCGCCGTCCCCAACGACACCACCAACGGCGGCCGCGCGCTCCAGCTGCTCGCCGAGAACGGCCTGATCACCATCAAGCCGGGTGTCGGCACCAACGCCAAGATCTCCGACATCACCGACAAGAAGGGCCTGGAGTTCAAGGAGCTGGAGGCCGCCACCGTGCCCCGCGCCCTGAACGACGTGGACGCCGCCGTCATCAACGGCAACTACGCCATCGAGGCCAAGCTCTCGCCGGCGAAGGACGCCATCGCCCTGGAGAAGGCCGAAGGCAACCCGTACGCCAACTTCCTCGCCGTCAAGGAGGGCAACGAGAAGGACGCCCGCGTGCAGAAGCTCGCCGAGCTCCTCAACTCGCCCGAGGTGAAGAAGTACATCGAGGACACCTACAAGGGCTCGGTCATCCCGGCCTTCGGCGCCACCAAGTAGGCTCCGGAGTCCGAGGGACCGTCAGACCGGTTCCCCCGTACAGTCCTTGAGGAGAAGGCCCCCGCACCCCGTCCGGTGCGCGGGGCCTTCGCCACACCCCCCACCCGACACCGACCCGGCCATGCGCACCGGCGCCCGCATGCTGCATGCTGTGCGTTCACGGTCGATTCGGACGGTCCACGGCATGGAGCTGCGCATGACTACCACCTTTCCGGACATCTCCATCAACACGGACCGGTTGGTGCTGCGCGCGCTCGAGGAGGGGGACGCCCCCGCCCTCGCCGAGATGATGAACGACGAACTCGTCGGCGCCTGGACCGCGGTGCCCCAGCCCTACACCGAGGCCGCCGCCCGCCGCTGGATCACCGAGTACGCGCCCGCCGAACGCGCCGCGGGCCGGGGCATCGACCTCGCCGTCACCGAGTTCCTCACCCAGCGCCTGGTCGGCATCGTCCAACTGGCCAAGACGGACTGGAAGGTCCGCTCCACCGAGATCTCCTACATCGTCGCCCCCTGGGCCCGCGGCGAGGGATACGCCTCCGAAGCCGCCCTCGCCACCGCCCAGTGGCTCTTCGGCGACCAGAAGTTCGAGCGCCTCGAACTGCGCACCGCCGCCGACAACACCGCCTCCCAGCAGGTCGCCCAGAAGATCGGCTGCATCAGCGAGGGCGTCCTGCGCAACGCCTGCATAGCCCGCACCCGCACCGAGGACGGCAGCTGGACCGAGCTGCGCACCGACTACATCGTGTGGGGCCTCCTCCCCGAGGACCTCGACGGCGTCGCCGACCAGATGGCCGAGGCCGGATACTCCTCGTACACCGACTGGAGCTGAGCCCCGGACCGCCACCCGGGGTACGCTCGGCACGCCCCCGACCTGCGACGACACCAGGAGACGACGAATGGCCGACCGCGTCACGGTGATCGGCTGGGACGGCTCGCCCCTCACCGCGGCGGCCCGGTCCGCGCTCTCCGCCGCCACCCTGGTGGCGGGCGCCGCCCATCACCTGGCGCTGCCCGAGGTCCCGCCCGGCGCCGAACGCATCCGCCTCGGCAGCGTCGACCTCGCCGCCCGCCGCATCGCCGGCCACCGCGGCACCGCCGTCGTCCTCGCCGACGGAGACCCCGGCTTCTTCGGCGTCGTCCGCACCCTGCGCGCCCCCGAACACGGCCTCGAAGTCGAGGTCGTCCCCGCCGTCTCCTCCGTCGCCGCCGCCTTCGCCCGTGCCGGGATGCCCTGGGAGGACGCCCGGATCGTCGTCGCCCACCAGCGCACCCTGCGCCGCGCCGTCAACGTCTGCCGCGCCCACCCCAAGGTCGCCGTCCTCACCTCGCCGGGCGCGGGACCCGCCGAACTCGCGCTCCTCCTCGACGGCGTCCACCGCACCTTCGTCGTCTGCGAGGAACTCGGCACCGACCGCGAACAGGTTTCCGTCCTCACCTCCGACAAGGCCGCCGACCACGTCTGGCGCGACCCGAACGTCGTCCTCGTCATCGGCGGCACCGCGGGCGGCACCCCCGCCGCCCCCTGGCTGATGGGCCAGGACCCGGCGGCGCCCCCGGTCCGCGGCTGGGGCCTGCCCGCGGCGGAGTACGACCCGGCCGCGGGCGGTGCCCGGACCGGCGCGGGCGAGGACCCGTCCCTGCGTGCCGCCCAGCTCGCCCGCCTCGGGCCCCGCACCGGCGACCTCGTCTGGGACATCGGCTGTGCGGGCGGCGCCTTCGCCGTCGAGGCCGCCCGCTTCGGCGCCGCCGTCATCGCCGTGGACATCGACCCGGCCGCCTGCACCCGCACCGAGCAGGCCGCCCGCCGCCACGGCGTACCTCTCCAGACCGTCCCCGGCCGGGCCCCGCACGTCCTGGAGAACCTGCCCGAACCCGATGTCGTACGGATCGCGGCCGGCGGGGTTCCCGTCGTCACAGCCTGCACCGACCGGCGTCCCGAGCGCATCGTCGCCCACGCCTCCACCCGCGACGAGGCCGAGGCGATCGGCACCGCCCTCGCCGACGGCGGCTACACCGTCGAGACCCTCCTCCTCCAGACCGTCGGGCTCGACCCGCACGACTGGTCGGAACGCGAGCGTTCGGTCGTCTTCCTGCTCTCCGGCCGCAGGACCGACACCCCCCACGCCTAGGGGGGCCACCCCACCCGTGACCAGGCCGCCCGCCGGGCCAGGTAGGCTGGCCGATTGTTGTACCGCATCCGGATGTTCGGCGCTTCGTTCGTCAATGTCCTGAATTGGTGGCCACATTGCGCCGCTGACGTGGTACGCGACAAGGGGGGACCGCGCGACGTGGCGCAGTCCACAGCGCACCGTGGCGAATCTCCATGCCACGGAGGCCCGGGGCCGCGACAATGTGTGGGTGTCCGCGTGTCCTTCGTGCCGCGCGGCGCACGCGCTCGTTCTTGTCGATGGGCGCAGGTCTGAAGGAGCACAAGCGATGGGCGAGGGGTACGCATGACGGACACCGGCCAGGTCCCGGGCGAGGGGCTGCCGGAGAACGCAGGCATGGTCGAGCAGCCGGGCATCCCCGCACCGGGCGCGTACACCTTCCTGGACCCCTCCGAGCACACCACCGAGGACGACGACCTGCTCCTGATGCCGGGCGCCCAGGGCGCCTGGAGCGAGCACCCGCCGGGCATCGCGCCCGCACCGCCGGTCGCCGTGCCGCAGCCGGCGGCACCCATGGTCCCGAACCAGTCGGTACCCCATCAGGGCGCGCCGCACCCGGCCGCCCCGCACCAGGAGGCGCCGGCGATGAGTGACCCGCTCACCGACCCCCTGCCGGACCCGCTGACGGCACCGCTGGACTCCGTCGCCCTCGCCGACGTCCTCACGGCCCCCCAGCACCAGACCCCGCCGCAGGGCGTACCGCTGGGCACCCCGGCGCACGGCGTCCCCCTGGACCAGGCGACCGGCACTCCGGCGCACGGCGTCCCGGTGGACCAGACGACGGGCACCCCCGCCCACGGCGTTCCGCTGGACCAGCTCACCGGCACCCCCGCCCACGGCGTCCCCGTGGCCCCGCAGGAGCCGGCGACGCACACCGACCACGGCTACGAGCCCGGCATCCTCGACACCGGCGCGCACGAGGCCGCGGGCCGCGACTCCGGCTCCGTCGACCTCGGCGGCGTCCGGGTGCCCCCGCCCGCCCCGGCCCCCGCCCCGCAGCCCGCGCGCCGCCCGCTGCACATGGGTCCGGCCGTGCCCGAGGCCGGCGGTGTCGTGCTCTCGCTGGCCGACCGCGGCCCCGCCGCGGCGCCCGCCCCGGCTCCGCTGCCCGCACCCGTCCCCGAGTCGCTCGTGGCCACCGGCCCCGCGCCGATGCCGGTGCGTAACCCGGGCCCGCCCACCACCGGCCCCGAGTACTTCGAGATCGCGCAGGATCAGCAGCTCGCGCCGCAGAGCCCCGAGCCGTGGGCCCCGCAGCCGGAGGAGCCCGTGGCCCCGCAGGCCGCCGCGTTCCCCGCAGAAACGGTCGTCCCGCAGAGCGGGCAGTTCGTCCAGGTCGAGGGCAATGTCCCGACGACCCCCCACCTGGCCCCGATCCCGGCGCCCGAGGCGGCTCCCGCGCCCGAGCAGGACGAGCCGGGCGAGCCCGAGACGGCCCCCGAGGCCCAGGTCGCGGTCACGGAGCCCGCACCCGAGGCCCCGGTGGAGACGCCCGAAGCCCAGGTCACCGTCCCCGCCCCGCGTGAGGGCGAGCCGACGGCCGAGGCCCCCGAGCCCGCGACGGCGGAGCCCGAAGAGCCCGTCGCCGTACCTGAGGCCGAGCACGCCCCGGAAGCCGAGCAGGCCCCCGAGGCAGAGCAGGCCCCGGTGGCCGAGCCGCAGCCGGACGAGCCCACGGAGCCCGCCGCCGAAGCCGCCCCCGAGGCCCCGGCCGAGCCGTCCGCCGTGGCGGAGGAGCAGATCCCCGAGGGGCAGGCCGCCGAGGAGCAGCCCGCCGAGGAGCAGATCCTCACGGAGCAGCTCCCGGAGGAGGCCCCCGTGGAGGCGGTCGCCGAGGAGATCCCGTTCGTCCCGGAGGAAGACGCCCCCGACGCCCTGCCCGAGCAGACGCCGGAGGCCGAGGCGGTCCCCGCCGTCGAGGCACCGCAGGCCGAGGCGGAAGAGCCCGTCGCATCCACGGACGCACAGACGGACGCTCCCACGGACGCCCCTGAGGCGCTCCAGGATGACGCAGCCACCACGGAAGCCGCCCCCGCCCTTGAGGTGGAGACGACCCCGGCCACCACAGACGAAGACGAAGGCGAAGACGACGACGCGGACCAGGCCACGAACTCGGCCCCGGCCCCCGGCTACGACGACGCCGAGCGCGAGGCCGTCCTCCGCGTGATGCGCGAGCGCCGCGACATCCGCAACGGCTTCCGCTCCGACCCGATCCCGCACGAGGTGCTGCTCCGCGTCCTGGAGGCCGCCCACACGGCCCCCAGCGTCGGCCACTCGCAGCCCTGGGACTTCGTCGTCATCCGCTCCGCCGAGACCCGGCAGACGATGCACGAGCTGGCCCAGCGACAGCGCGAGGCCTACGCCAAGTCGCTGCCGAAGGCCCGGGCGAAGCAGTTCAAGGAACTGAAGATCGAGGCCATCCTCGACACCCCGGTCAACATCGTCGTGACGGCCGACCCCACGCGCGGCGGCCGCCACACCCTCGGCCGCTACACGCAGCCGCAGATGGCCCCGTACTCCTCGGCGCTCGCCGTCGAGAACCTCTGGCTCGCCGCCCGCGCCGAGGGCCTCGGCGTCGGCTGGGTCAGCTTCTTCGACGAGCGCGAGATGGTCCGCACCCTGGGCCTCCCCGAGCACCTCGAAGTGGTCGCGTACCTCTGCGTCGGCTACGTCGACGAGTTCCCCGAGGAGCCCGAGCTGATGCAGGCGGGCTGGTCCAAGCGGCGCCCGCTGGCCTGGGTCGTCCACGAGGAGACGTACGGCCGCCGTGCCCTGCCCGGCGAGGAGCCGCACGACCTGCTCCAGGAGACCATCGCCAACATCCGCCCGCTGGACGCCAAGGCGCTCGGCGAGGCGTGGGAGCGCCAGAAGCGGATGACCAAGCCCGCCGGTGCGCTCGGCATGCTGGAGATCATCGCGGCGCAGCTCTCCGGACTCTCCCGGGTGTGCCCGCCGCCGATCCCGGAGCCGGCGGCCGTCGCGATCTTCGCGGGCGACCACGGCGTCCACGCCCAGGGCGTGACTCCCTGGCCGCAGGAGGTCACCGGCCAGATGGTGGCCAACTTCCTCGGCGGGGGAGCGGTCTGCAACGCCTTCGCCAACCAGGTGGGCGCGGAGGTCTGCGTCATCGACGTGGGCGTGGCCTCCGAACTCCCGGCCACCCCCGGTCTCCTGCCCCGCAAGGTCCGCCCCGGCACCGCCGACTTCACCACGGGTCTCGCGATGACCCGCGACGAGGTGCTGGCGGCGATCGAGGTGGGCATCGAAACGGCGAGGGACCTGGTCGCCGCCGGCAACAAGGCCCTGCTCACGGGCGAGATGGGCATCGCGAACACCACCGCGTCCGCCGCCCTGATCTCGGTCTACACGGGCGTCGACCCGACCGAGGTCACCGGCCGCGGCACGGGCATCAACGACGAGACGCACGCCCGCAAGGTGGACGTCGTCCGTCGTGCCCTCGACCTGCACAAGCCGGACCCGGCGGACCCGATCGGCGTCCTGTCGGCGATCGGCGGCCTGGAGCACGCGGCCCTCGTCGGCCTGATCCTGGGCGCGGCCTCCCTGCGTACCCCGGTCATCCTCGACGGCGTGTCCACCGGCGCGGCGGCCCTGGTGGCCCGGGCGATCGCACCGGAGTCGCTCGCGGCCTGCATCGCCGGTCACCGCAGTGCCGAGCCGGGCCATGTGGCCGCGCTCAACAAGCTGGGCCTGCGCCCCCTGGTCGACCTGGACCTCCGCCTCGGCGAGGGCACGGGCGCACTGCTCGCCCTCCCGCTGGTGCAGAGCGCGGCCCGCGCGATGCACGAGGTGGCCACGTTCGACTCGGCGGGCGTCACCGAGAAGTAGCACCCGGGCGCGTCCCCCACCCACGCACGGAAGTGGGGGACGCGCAGGGACCGTGTTCGGGACGTGAAGCGCGATGTGCGGCGCGTAGAAGAAGGCCGCAGTCTCAAGCCGCAGCACGCGCCGTGAATCATGCGGTCCCGAAAACGGTCCCGGAGCGGCCCCCACGCACGGGGCCCACCGGGCACAGGCCCCACGGGAAGCCCCCGAGGCTCAACCGAGCAACCCGGCTCAGCCCCCGGGAGATCCGTCACAACGTGACGGAGCACCGCCACCGATATCGTGGCCCCACCAGCCGCTTCACCGCAGCAGCGGCCAGCACCCGCCCTCCGAGGAGCCGCTCACCCATGGCCGAGCACGCCGATCACACCGCCCAGCCGACGACGCACCCCGCCTACCCCGTCGGCCTGCGCCTGGCCGGCCGCCGCGTAGTCGTCCTCGGCGGCGGCCAGGTCGCCCAGCGCCGGCTCCCCGCGCTGATCGCCGCGGGCGCCGACATCACGCTGATCTCCCCCTCCGCGACCCCCTCGGTCGAGGCGATGGCCGAGGCCGGCGAGATCACCTGGACCAAGCGGCGGTACGAGGACGGTGACCTCGCCGACGCCTGGTACGCCCTGGTCGCCACGACCGACCCGGCCTCGAACGCCGCCGCCTCCGCGGAGGCCGAGCGGACCAGGACCTGGTGCGTACGCTCCGACGACGCCGAGGCGGCCACCGCCTGGACCCCGGCGACCGGCCGCAGCGAGGGCGTGACCGTCGCCGTGCTCACCGGCCACGACCCGCGCCGTTCCGCCACCGTGCGCGACGCGATCGTCGAGGGACTGCGGGACGGCTCGATCGCCGCCCCGCAGCACCGCGCGCGTACCCCCTTCGTCGCCCTGGTCGGCGGCGGCCCCGGCGACCCGGACCTGATCACGGTGCGCGGCCGCCGGCTGCTCGCCGAGGCGGACGTGGTCATCGCCGACCGGCTCGGCCCCCGCGACCTCCTGGACGAGCTGCCCCCGCACGTCGAGGTGATCGACGCGGCGAAGATCCCGTACGGCCGGTTCATGGCCCAGGAGGCCATCAACAACGCGCTGATCGAGCACGCCAAGGCCGGCAGGTCCGTCGTACGGCTCAAGGGCGGCGACCCGTTCGTCTTCGGCCGGGGCATGGAGGAGGCGCAGGCGCTCGCCGTCGAGGGCATCGCCTGCACGGTGGTGCCGGGCATCTCCAGCTCGATCTCGGTCCCGGGCGCGGCGGGCATCCCGGTGACGCACCGGGGCGTGGCGCACGAGTTCACGGTGGTCAGCGGGCACGTGGCCCCGGAGGACCCGCGTTCGCTGGTCGACTGGGCGTCGCTCGCGAAGCTCACCGGCACGCTCGTGATCCTGATGGGCGTGGACAAGATCGGGAAGATCGCCGAGGCGCTGATCGCCCACGGCAAGAACCCGGAGACGCCGCTCGCCCTGGTCCAGGAGGGCACGACGGCCTCCCAGCGCCGGGTGGACGCGACGCTGGCGACGGTCGCGGAGACCGTCAAGGCCCAGGAGGTCCGCCCGCCGGCGGTCATCGTGATCGGCGACGTGGTGACGGAAGGCCCGGACCGCCTGGTCAGGTGACACCGCTCAGGAGCGGGCGACGCGGCGGCCGACGCACGGCCGCACACACATTGGCACCACACCCCGGACAAGGCAGTATCACCTCGTGGCCGAACTCATCACGATCGACGACCCCGACGACCCGCGCCTGCGCGACTACACCGGTCTGACCGATGTCGAACTCCGCCGCAGAAGGGAGCCGGCCGAGGGCCTGTTCATCGCGGAGGGCGAGAAGGTCATCCGCCGGGCCCGGCAGGCGGGGTACGAGATGCGGTCGATGCTGCTCTCCGCCAAGTGGGTCGATGTGATGCGGGACGTCATCGACGAGGTCCCGGCGCCGGTGTACGCGATCCAGCCGGACCTCGCGGAACGCGTCACCGGCTACCACGTGCACCGTGGCGCCCTCGCCTCCATGCAGCGCAAGCCGCTCCCGGACGCCGCCGAACTGCTCGTCGACGCCCGCCGGGTGGTCGTGATGGAGTCGGTGAACGACCACACCAACATCGGTGCGATCTTCCGCAGCGCGGCGGCCCTCGGCATGGACGCCGTGCTGCTGTCGCCGGACTGCGCGGACCCGCTGTACCGGCGCTCGGTGAAGGTGTCGATGGGCGCGGTGTTCTCCGTCCCGTACGCCCGTCTCGACACCTGGCCGCGTGGCCTGGAGGCGGTACGGGAGGCGGGCTTCAAGCTCCTCGCGCTGACGCCGGCCGAGAAGGCGATGTCGATCGACGAGGCCGCGCCGCACCGCATGGAGCGGGTGGCCCTGATGCTGGGTGCGGAGGGCGACGGCCTGTCCACGCAGGCGCTGCGCGCCGCGGACGAGTGGGTCCGTATTCCGATGGCCCACGGCGTCGACTCGCTGAACGTGGGCGCGGCGGCGGCGGTGGCCTTCTACGCGGTGGCGACGGGCCGCCCGCAGTCCTGAGAGGTCCCCACCGGCACCGGCTCAAGCCCGGTGCCCACCCGCCGGGGTGGTCGTATCGGGAAGGTTCCGCCCGGCCCGCGGGCGGACGGCAGTCCTTTCCGGACCCGACCTACCCCTGAAGGGCCTGGGCGGCGGCGATGCCCAGGGCGACCACCAGCGTCACCACCACGAAGACGAAGAGCCGCTGCCGCAGCAGCCGCGGGTTGGCGGGGCGGCGGCCCGTGGACGTCGAGCGGGCACCCGGCCTGGTCGCCGGACGGCCACCGGTCCGCGGCCCGCCGGAGGGCCGGGAGGCCGGTCCGGGCCCGCGCCCGCCGCGGTCCCGCTCGGTACCCCGGTCGGCGCCGCGCTCCGTGGCCCGCTCACCGCCCCGCTCCGCACCCCGCTCGGGCCCACGACCGGGCACGTCCCGCTCGGTGTACCGCTCGGTCGGCCGTACGGTGTTCCGCTCCTCGGCCCGTTCCCGCTGTACGGGCGGCCGCGACACCGGCAGCCCCTGCGCCTCGCGCGCCGCGATCTCCTTGAGCCGCATCGACAGCTGAAGGGTGCTGGGACGGTCCTCGGGGTCCTTCGCCAGGCAGGCCCGGATGAGCGGCGCCAGCGCGTCGGGCACCCCGTGCAACTGCGGCTCCTCGTGCACGACCCGGTAGAGCATGACCTCGGAACTGCCGTGCCCGAAGGGGGAGTCGGACATGGCCGCGTACGCCAGGGTGGCACCGAGGGAGAACACGTCGGTGGCGGGGGTGACGGCGGCGCCGCGCACCTGCTCGGGGGCGAGGAAGCCGGGCGAGCCGACGGCCGTACCGACATGGGTCAGGGTGCTGGCCCCGGTGGCCCAGGCGATGCCGAAGTCGATGATGCGGGGGCCCTTGGGGGAGAGCAGGATGTTCGAGGGCTTGAGGTCCCGGTGCACGACCCCGGCCTCGTGGACGGCGACGAGGCCTTCCGAGAGGGCGGCCCCGATCGAGGCCACGTCGGCGGCGCGCAGCGAGCCCTCCTCGGCGACCCGGTCGTGCAGCGAGGGGCCGGGCACGTACTGGGTGGCGAACCAGGGGCGCTCGGCCTCCAGGTCGGCGGCCACCAGCCGGGCCGTACAGCCCCCGCGGATCCGCCGGGCGGCCGACACCTCGCGGGCGAACCGGGACCGGAACTCCTGGTCCTCGGCCAGGTCGGGCCGGATCACCTTGAGCGCGACCCGCTGGCCGCGCCGGTCGGACCCCAGGTACACGACTCCCATCCCGCCGGCCCCCAGCCTGCGGTGGAGTCGGAACGACCCGACGATCCGCGGATCCTCGCGCCGGAGCCGCATCATCGCCATGTCCGTCCCCTCGTCCGTTCGACGTGGCACAGCTTACGTAAGGGCGCCCGTACGTGCTCATAGGCCGCGCCCTCGCACCGGGATCGATTGTCAGTGCTGAGGGGTACGAGCGACGGAGACGATCACGGTGGAGGCCTTCCAACCACCCGCCCCAACAACCCAGTTGACGATCTGTCGATAGCCGGCTCAGAGGGGCCCGGAGGCGTCCCGAGAGGCCCCGGGACCAGGGCGTTCGCGCGACGCCCCGCGAAGTGAGCGAAGTCACGTCCGGGCCGCCCCTCCGCCGGCCCTCATGGAACCCCTCAGGGAAGACCCCGGGTTCCGAGACTCCGTCTCCACCCAGGGGAGTACGCCGTACGGTCGGGCGTCATCCTCCGGGAGGCCCGCAAGTCGGTACGCGGGCATGACGTCCAGCCGCCCCGCGCTCCCTAATGTTGATGTCAAGCGGCGGGTGCAGCACTCGTCCCCCGAGGTCAAGCACCCGCCGCGCCATTCACGACAGGAGAGGAACCATGGCTTTCACGGCATCGCGGACGAGCGCCCGGCCTTCGAGCCGACGGCACCCCTTGGTGGCCACCGCCATGGTCCTCCCTCTCGCGGCCCTGCTCCTGTTCGCCTTCGGCGGCTGGGACGCGGTGGCCACACAGGCGTCGTCCGTGGGCGTGATGCTGGGGCGCTGAGAGGCGCTCCGGACCCGGGAGAGCGGCCCGGGTCAGGACATCCGGCCTTCAACCCCGTGGGGACGGGGGTGCGGCGGACGGCAGCGTGGGGCCGGTCAGCTGGGGAGCTGACCGGCCTTCGCGCGTTCCCACCCCGTACGCTCCGGGCGTGGACCCCACCGCCCCGCCCCGCACGGACGACCGCCCCGCCCGGCTCCCGCCGGCCCGACTCGCGGCCGTCGCACACGCCGCCGCTCACCGCCCCGGCGCCCCTTGCCGTTGTCCCAGTGCCCTGGTCGGGGTGCTCGCCGACCGGGACGACGGGACCGTCGTGCGCCACGGTGGACTGGTCGCCAAGGCGCACGCCCCCGGCACCGACCCCGAGGCGCACCGCGCACGGCTGGCCCTCGCGGCGCACCCGGCGGTCTCCGGTGTGTTCCTCCCGCCGCTCCCGGCACCCGCGACCGTGCCCGCCGAGCTCGACGGCCGTCCCGTCACCCTCTGGCCGTACGGCCCGCCCGTCGACCCGGTGGACCCCGACGCCGCCCCCTGGGAGGAGGCCGCGCGGCTCCTGGCGCTCCTCCACGGCACCCCGCCTCCGCCCGGGTCGGCGGACCGGCTCCCGGAGATGCGGGCCCCGGTCAAGGCGGCCCTCGCCGTGGACCGGATGCTCCGCGCGGCCCCGGACCACCCGGCCACCGCGACCGTCCTCGCCGCGTGGCGATCCGTCCCCGGCGACGCCCGACGGCCGGGCGCCGGCAATCCCGCCCAGGGGACCCGCCTCCTCTGCCACGGCGACTTCCACCTCGGCCAACTGGTCCGAGACACCGGCTCCCGGCTCGACGGCCCCTGGCGTCTCATCGACGTGGACGACCTGGGTCTCGGGGACCCGGCATGGGATCTGGCCCGCCCCGCCGCCTGGTTCGCCGCCGGCATCCTGCCCCCGGAGGTCTGGTCCCGTTTCCTCGGCGCGTACGTGGAGGCGGGCGGCCCGGCCGTGGGCGCCGATCCGTGGGTCCGACTCGACGTGCCCGCCCGCGCCCTGACGGTCCAGACGGCGGCCCTGGCCCTCGCGAAGTCGACGGGGGAGGGCCGGCCGCTCGACGAGGTGGAGGACGTGATGATCGACACCTGCGCCCGTATCGCCGGACATCGAACCGACTCCGCCCCTTCGGCGTCCACGTAAGGTGAAGGACCATTCGAACGGCGAAGTCAGGGAGTTGAGCCGAGCATGCAGTGTCCGAAGTGTCATGCGGCCATGCACACGTACAACCGCAACGGCGTCCAGATCGAGCAGTGCAGCGGCTGCCGCGGGATATTCCTGGACTACGGCGAGCTGGAGTCCCTGACCCGCCTGGAGTCCCAGTGGGTCCAGCAGGCGCCGCCCGCCCCGCCGGCCCCGCAGGCCTACCCGGCGCAGCCCGCCCCCGCCGCTCCCGCCTGGGGCGCCCCGCACCACGGCGGTCACCACGGCGGCGGTCACTACCGCCAGCGCGGCTTCGGCCGGATGCTCTTCTCCTCCTGACCGGAGGTGCACCGGGTCTCCCGCCCGGTGCACGAACCGGCGCATGTGCCGGTGTACGAGGAAGCCCCCGGTCCGCGAGATGCGGCCGGGGGCTTCTTGGTGGTGCGCGATACTGGGATTGAACCAGTGACCTCTTCCGTGTCAGGGAAGCGCTCTCCCGCTGAGCTAATCGCGCGGGTGGTGCACACGTCGTACCCGGAGGTACTGGGTGCTGCGTGCGCGATACTGGGATTGAACCAGTGACCTCTTCCGTGTCAGGGAAGCGCTCTCCCGCTGAGCTAATCGCGCGGGACGGTCCGTACGGACCGGATCTTCGGTTGTTCTGCGTGCGCGATACTGGGATTGAACCAGTGACCTCTTCCGTGTCAGGGAAGCGCTCTCCCGCTGAGCTAATCGCGCTTGGAGGTGGAGACGGGATTTGAACCCGTGTAGACGGCTTTGCAGGCCGTTGCCTCGCCTCTCGGCCACTCCACCAGGAGTGAATACAGGGGTTCGGGAAGATCCCCCACATCGAGCGGACGACGAGATTCGAACTCGCGACCCTCACCTTGGCAAGGTGATGCTCTACCAACTGAGCCACGTCCGCTTGTCGTTTCCGTTTCGCTTGCGCGTCCCGGCGACGTGTTGAACTCTAGCGGATTCCTGGGCCAGCACAAAAACGCGTTTCCGCAGCGTGCTGACCTGCGCGCCGATCCGGGCGCCCGGCACGGCGTCCCGGAGGGTTCGCGCCACGTTCACTCGCCGTGTCCCCGAGGTCGCGGGGAGCCCCCGTGCACGCGCCCCCGGTGTCCCCCCTCCGGCGGACCTAGACTCGATGCGTGCACGACCTTGCTCCGCTGGCCCGCTTCGGCGGCCTCCTCGCGACCGACCTCCGGGACGTCACCCACGACCCCGAAGCCCTGGACTCCGCCGGCTTCTGGGCCGTCTGCGCGGACTTCGAGGGGCGTCTGACCTGCGCGCGCTTCGGCGACGTGCGGCCCGACCCCGTCCCCTCGCCCGTCCCCGGCGGCTGGCTCGGCCCCGCAGCCGGTGACTGGACGTCCTCCCTCGACCGCGCCGCGTACACCGCGGGTGTCCGGCGCGTGCGCGAGCACATCGCGCGCGGCGAGGTCTACCAGGCGAACCTCTGCCGGGTGCTGACCGCGCCGCTGCCGGACCCGGCCGCCGCCGACGTCGACGCCCTCACCGCGCTCCTCGCCCGAGGCAACCCCGCCCCGTACGCCGGAACGATCCGCCTGCCCGCGCACGGAGTGGAGATCGCCACCGCTTCCCCCGAGCTCTACCTCCGCAAGGAAGGGGCCCTGATCACCTCCGGCCCCATCAAGGGGACCGGTCGCACCGCCGCCGATCTCCTCCCCAAGGACCACGCGGAGAACGTGATGATCGTCGACCTGGTCCGCAACGACCTCGGACGCGTCAGCGAGACCGGCTCCGTCGCCGTCCCCGCCCTCTGCGCGCTGGAGGAGCACCCCGGCCTCGTCCACCTAGTCTCCACGGTCACCGGTCTGCTGCGCGAGGACGCCGGCTGGCCCGAGCTGCTCGACGCCACGTTCCCGCCCGGCTCCGTCACCGGAGCACCCAAGTCCAGCGCGCTGCGGATCATCGAGGCCCTGGAGACCGCCCCCCGCGGTCCGTACTGCGGAGGCATCGGCTGGGTGGACGCCGACGCGGACACCGCCGAGCTGGCCGTCGGCATACGGACCTTCTGGATCGACCGCCCTGAGAACGTGCTCCGCTTCGGCACCGGCGCCGGGATCACCTGGGGCTCCGACCCGGAGCGCGAGTGGCAGGAGACCGAGCTCAAGGCGGCCCGGCTGGTCGCGATAGCGTCGGGCGCCTACGAGTCAGGCGCCCTTGAGGCGAGTGGAAAGGCCATTTCTCGATGAAACTCTGGGTCAACGGCGGGCTGCACGACGCGGAGACCGCCCTGGTCTCCGTGCTGGACCACGGACTGACCGTCGGCGACGGCATCTTCGAGACGGTCAAGGTCGAGCGGGGAGAAACGTTTGCTCTCACCCTCCACCTGGAGCGCCTCACCCGTTCCGCCCGCGGTCTCGGCCTGCCCGACCCGGACCTCGACGAGGTCCGCCGCGCCTGCGCCGCCGTCATCGGAGCGAACCCGATGGAGCTCGGCCGGCTCCGCATCACGTACACCGGCGGCCTCTCCCCGCTCGGCTCGGAGCGCGGCGACGCGGGGACCAGCCTGGTCGTGGGTCTCGGGGAGACCGGCCGCCGGGCCGACTCCACCGCCGTGATCACCGTGCCCTGGACCCGCAACGAGCGCGGTGCCCTCACCGGACTCAAGACCACCTCGTACGCCGAGAACGTGGTCGCCCTCGCCCGGGCGCGCGAGCAGGGCGCCACCGAGGCGCTGTTCGCCAACACCGTCGGACAGCTCTGCGAGGGCACCGGCTCCAACGTCTTCGTCGTGGTCGACGGCCGGATCCTCACCCCGCCCGTCTCCTCCGGCTGCCTCGCCGGCATCACCCGCGCCCTCGCCGTCGAGTGGACCGGCGCGCGGGAGACCGACCTGCCGCTGGACGTCCTGGAGAGCGCCGAGGAGATCTTCCTGACCTCGACCCTCCGCGACGTCCAGGCCGTGCACCGCGTCGACGGGCGCGAGCTGTCGTCGGCGCCCGGCCCGGTCACCGCCAAGGCCATGCGGATCTTCGACGAGAACGCCGCACGGGACCGGGATCCGCGCCTCCCGTAAAACCTGATGACGGACGGCCCCCGGGTGGGTAGAACACCACTGATGACCACCACTCTGCGGCCGGCCGAGCCGCTTCAGCAGACGCCCGACGGCGGCCGTTCCCGCACCTACGACGTGTGCGTGAACAGCCGCCGGGTCGGTTCCGTCCACCTCTCCACCGACCCGGGCTTCGGCGCCGCCTCCGGTGCGATCGGCCGGCTCCGGGTCGACGCGCCGGACCGGGGACGGGGACGGGGCACGGTCGCCGCGCTCGCCTCCGAGGAGGTGCTGCGGGGCTGGGGCTGCGCCGAGGTGCAGATCTCGGTCCCCGCCGACGCCGAGGCGGCGCTGCGGATGGCCCGCTCGCTCGGCTACACCGAGCGCAGCAGGAACATGGTCAAGGAGCTGTCTGACGAGCCGCCGGTCCTGCCGGAGGGCGTCGAGGTCCGGCCGATGACCGAGACCGAGTACGTGGCGTGGGTGGCGCGGGCCAAGCAGGGCTTCGCGCAGAGCTGGATCGACCGCGGCGTCCCCGAGGAGCAGGCGCGCGCCAAGGCCGAGAGCAGCCACGCCAAGTACCTCCCCGAGGGCCTGGCCACCCCCGGCACGGCGATCCACGTGGTCGTCCGGGACGGACGGCCCGCCGGCTTCCTGTGGACCGGCCGGATCGAACTGGAACCGGGGCAGTGGGCCGCCTTCGTGTACGACATCGAGGTCGGCGAGGAGAACCGCGGGCGCGGCTACGGCCGGGCGCTCATGCTGCTCGCCGAGCGGGTCGCGCGGGAGACCGGGGAGACCCTGCTCGGACTGCACGTCTTCGCGGGCAACACCCCGGCGATCCGGCTCTACGAGTCGCTGGGCTACCGCACGACCTACGTCAACAGCGCGAAGGAACTGCGCTAGGCCGTGTCCGGAATGTCCCGCCTGGCGGACACTCTCCAGGGCCTGTCCGGCATTTCCCGTCGGATCGGGCCGGCCCGGGGTGTCCTGCCGATCAGGCCCCGGGCCCGGTCGAGCAGGCGGTCCGGCGGTCAGGCCTTCAGGAGGCGGTCGGCGATCTCCTCGATGCGCTCGCGCAGGCCGTCCTGGCTCTGGCCGCCGTCCAGACGCTCGCCGTCGATGACATAGGTCGGCGTGCCGGTGACCTTGATCGCCTTGCCCTCGGCCTCGTCCGCGTCGACGGTCAGGAGGTGCCGGCCGTCGATCAGGGCGGTGTCGAACTCCTCGGCGTCCAGACCGAGTTCGGTGGCGACCTCCATGAGCACCGACTCGCCGCGCTCGCCCAGCTCCGCGGTCCTGGCGAGCAGCGCCTCCGCGTACGGCCAGCCCTTGCCCTGCCCGACGGCCTCCTCGGCGGCCTGCGCGGCCGCGTACGCGTGCTTGTGCTTCGCGAGCGGGAAGTGGCGCAGCTGTACGTCGAGCCGGTCGCCGTACTTCTCGCGGAGCGCGCGGACGTCGTCGAGAGCCTGGAAGCAGTCGGGGCACTGGAGGTCGAACCACGCCTCCAGGACGACGGGGGAGGCGGGTGCGGTGGTGGAGTCACTCATGACAGCAGTCTCCCTCACGGGGAGGGGCGGGCGTCTCCCCACCGGGACCTGGGGAGGAGATCCGGAGGGGGTGACCCGGAGATCTCCCTGAGACCGGGCCCGGGGCATGGCCCCCGACGGCGTCGGCGGTGCAGGATGGAAGGGACTTATCACCCGGGACCTGGAGGACCGCATGATCGCCGAGACCATTTGCTCTGCGGTGTCCGCGGCGGGCCTGGGCATCGCCGCGATCATGGCGTACCGGAAGCGATTCCTGTCCGCCGCCCGGATCGCGGCCTACGCCCTGGTGCCGCTCGGTCTGGTGATGACGGGTGCCGTCGAATGGATCGCGGACA
The DNA here is from genome assembly GCF_036192275.1 of Streptomyces sp. NBC_00250. Lineage (NCBI taxonomy): Bacteria > Bacillati > Actinomycetota > Actinomycetes > Kitasatosporales > Streptomycetaceae > Streptomyces > Streptomyces sp. NBC_00250. Next base: position 7,342,257 of record NZ_CP108088.1, read on the forward strand.
CGGCGTTCAGTCCGGTCGCCTGGGCCGGCTTCGGTGTCCTCGGTGTCGCCTGGCTGCTCTTCCTGTCCACCCGGGCCGTGGAGCGGCGCCGTGGCGGCCGCAAGGAGACCACCGGCGGGGCCGAACCGAGTGCCGTGGCTCCGGCGGCGTCGTCGCCCTCGCGTGCCGTGACGGCGAAGCCGGAGGCCGGCAAGACCCCCGGCGACGACTTCAGCGACATCGAGGCGATTCTGAAGAAGCACGGAATCTGATCGCTTCTGGCGGTTTCCCCTTCCCATGATCCACGGGAAGGGATGAACGCCCTCTGTCGTGGGGCGTGTTGCGGGATTTCCCGCGTCCCGCGTGCGCCATCATCCCCCCGAGATGCTGGATACCTCGCGGGAGACCGTCCCCGCCGCCGATGCCCCTGCCGAAGAGCCGCGCGGTTGTCTGTTCGCGCTCTCCCAGCCCCCGCTGATGATCTTTCTCGGGGTGATCGGGTGTCTGCTGCTCATGGCCGCGGTGCACGATCTCTTCGTGCTGTGACGACACGGACCCCCAACCCGAACCAGGCCCCGGCTATGGTCCCGGACCCCGGCTCAGCCCGCGGCCTCCTTGCGGCGCGCCCGGTAGGCGGCCACGTGCAGCCGGTTGCCGCAGGTGCGGCTGTCGCAGTAGCGGCGCGAGCGGTTGCGGGACAGGTCGACGAAGGCCCGGCCGCAGTCCGGCGCCTCGCAGCGCCGAAGCCGCTCCTGCTCGCCCGCCACCACGATGAACGCCAGCGCCATGCCGCAGTCGGCCGCGAGGTGGTCCGCCACCGAGGCGCCCGGCGCGAAGTAGTGCACGTGCCAGTCGTAGCCGTCGTGGTCGGTGAGCTGGGGCGTGGTGCCCGCACCCGCCACCAGCTGGTTGATCAGTGGGGCCGCGATTCGGGCCTCGGGGGCCGAGAAGACCGCCGCGAACTTCTCGCGCACCTCGCGCACGGCCCGCAGGTCGTCGGGGCCCAGCTCGCCCACGCCGCTGATCTTGTGGGCGTGGACGAAGGTCGCCAGCCCCGGGATGTCCGCGAGCTCGTCGGCGCGGTCGCCCTGGGGCGCGGTGTTCATCAGATCGACGACGGTGTCGAGGGCGATCCGGGTGTCGTGAGGGATCAGCACGATTCGCTCCCTGGCCGGCCGCGGGCGGGCGCCCGCGGAATGGCGCTGACTTTAGCGCGACCGGGAAAAGGACAACGGCGCCCACCACCGCGCCGGCTGCGCGGTGGGGAGCGCCGGTGTCGTGCCTATGTGACTGCCCGCGCGGCGCCGTCGCCCCGAGTCGGACGGCGCTGTGCGGCTCTCGGCCTGGCTCAGCTGTCGGCCAGGATGTGGGAGAGCTCCGTATCGAGGTCGAAGTGCCGGTGCTCGGTGCCCGGCGGCACCGCGGCGTCGGTCCGCTTCAGGAACGACTCCAGGGCCCTCGCCGGGGCCTCGAGCAGGGCTTCTCCCTCGGGAGAACTCAACGCGATGCAGACGACTCCCTGACCGTGACTACGGGATGGCCAGACGCGGACGTCGCCCGTGCCGGTGGGCCGGTGCAGCCCCTCGGCGAGAAGGTCGCGGGCGAAGACCCACTCGACCGTCTCCTCGGCTCCGGTGTGGAAGGTGGCGTGCACGGCATAGGGATCGGCCGTGTCATACCGCAGGCCCGCGGGTACAGGCAGTGAGGACTCGCTCGACACAACGAGGCGCAGGTGCAGCTCGCAGCTGACCGTGGTGTTCATAAGCGCCAGGGCCTTTCGCTCAGTGTGCGCTCGGGGATTCGCACGTCGGCGAAATCGACATGCCACCTCCAGTGCCGTTGTAAACCCCTCTGTCGGTTTTGTGATCGTTCAGGTAGCTCGTATGGGCGCGTGTGACCTGGGGTAATACCGCCATTCCGGTGGCGGCTCCGCGTCCGGTAAGTTGGGAGCCATGAATGCGGAGAGTGACGAGCGCACCGGGGAGTCCGCAGACGGCCAAGATGCCGAACTGGGATCCCGCGCACCGGAGTTCATCAAGTCCCGGCGAGGCCTGCATCTGAGCTGGCAGGTCGGCGTCTTCATCGTGGGACTCGCCGTGGTCGGCGCCGGAGTGGTCATGCTGCCGCTCCCGGGGCCCGGCTGGCTGGTCATCTTCGGCGGCATGGCGATCTGGGCGACCGAGTTCGTCTGGGCCCAGCTCGTGCTCCGCTGGACCAAGCGCAAGGTCACCGAGGCCGCCCAGCGTGCCCTCGACCCCAAGGTCCGCCGCCGGAACATCATCCTCACCACCATCGGTCTGGTGATCATCGCCGCACTGCTGGGTGTCTACCTCTGGAAGTTCGGCTTCGTCATGCCGTGGAAGATCGACGAGTGACCCTCGGGTGGTTCGGGAGCGCCGCTGACATGCGGTAATGTTTGCGGTGCGCCGGGCGATTAGCTCAGTGGGAGAGCACTTCGTTCACACCGAAGGGGTCACTGGTTCGAACCCAGTATCGCCCACCACCCGGTCCGAAGGCCCGAGACGGAACACCGTCTCGGGCCTTCGGCGTGTTACCGCGCGGTGGATCACCGCATCCGTGCGACCCGGTCCCTGAGGCGCCGGGCGTCCCGCAGCCGCTGCTCGTAGGTGGCGCCCGCCGCGAGCAGCAGGAGCCCGGCGAGGGCCGGCGGCAGCCAGCGCGGCAGCGCGCCCACCACCTGCACCACGTAGGGGGCCAGCTCGTGCAGCCCGTCCAGGGCGAGCACCGTGCCGCCGAGGACCAGGAGCGCCTGGAGCCGGAAGCGGGCGCCGAGCAGCGTCACCGCCAGGGCCGCGACGCCGAGCGCCAGCGGGCGCGGCCACTCCGGGTCCGTCCAGGCCGCCACGAGGCTCGGCAGGAGCGTCGCCGCGAGACCGGGGCCGTACGCCGTCCAGGACGAGGCCTCCGGGTCCCGGCGCCGCCGCAGGAACCCGACGACGAGGGCGGGCACGGTCACGGGCAGCGTGTACGCCTCCGGGGTCGTGACCTCCCACACCGCGAGCCGCACCCAGGTGGCCAGCAGGAACAGCACCGCCGCCGTCCACGAGGCGAACCGCCGCCGCTCGGGCCGCACCGCCGTCGCCGCCGCGATCACCCCGCCGAGGGCCAGGGCGAGCGCCAGGAACGCCGGCCGGGACGCCGCGATCCCGAGGGCGAGCAGTCCCACGGTCCCGCCGGTGATCTCGACCGCCAGGGCCACCGGGCGGGCCTTCGCGCCGACGACCGCCGTGGCCGCCGGGACGAGCAGCAGGGCCAGCGCCGTCCAGTGGTCCTCGAACCCCCCGGCGGCGGCCACCGCGAACACGAGTCCCGTCGCCGCGAGCACGGCTCCGCAGGCCGAAACCGTCCGGCGTACGTCCGTACCGAGCCAGGCGACCGCCGTGAAGAGCCCGAGCATCATCCCGAGCGCGGTGAACGTGGCCCCCCGGACGTCCAGGGCGAGCGCCACCGCGCTCAGGGTCGAGGCCAGACCGCCGGCGTACGCGAGCAGGCCGAGGACGGTCCCGGGCTCCGTGGCGCGAGCCTGAGGGCGGGGCCGAGAGGGTGCCCAGCCGGGCCAGGGGGCGCCGGGCGTGGGCGGACCGGAAGGGGCGGAGGTCGTCTCGGCGGCCGGGGCGTCTGCGGCGGGCTTGTCCGCCGCCGGTGCGCCGGGGGCGTCGGCCGTTCCGGCCGTCCCGGTCCCGGGGCGAGGCAGGCCGCGGGTCAGCGGCCTCGGGCGGACGGCGCACGCCAGCGCCGCCGCGGTCGTCAGGAGCTGCAGGGTGAGCGTCGCCGCGTACGGCAGGCCGAGGGAGACCGGCAGGGCGGTCAGGAGCGCCCAGGCCAGGGCGAGCGCCCCGCAGCGGGCCCACAGCCGGGGGAGCGCCGCGAGGACGGCGGCGGCCACCGCCAGGACCAGGACGGCCGTCCCCGGGTACGAGGTCAGCGCGCGTTCGGCGTGTTCGCCCGACCAGACCTCGGTCGTCCGGGCCACCGGCCCCAGGAGCCCCATCGCCACCGGCGGCAACGCCCAGACGACCCCGAGCGCGGCCACTCCGGCCCCCGCACCGGCAAGCCCCAGCCGGACGCCGTTCGGCAGCAGTCGCGACACGGTGGAGTCCGAGGTGTGGCCTGATCCCGAAGCCGAAGCCGAAGCCGAAGCCGAAGCCGAAGCCGAAGCCGAAGCCGAAGCCGCTCCCACGCGCCACACCGACGCCAGGGCCAGCCCGCACAGCACGTACGCCGGCACCGTCCAGTCCGTCGGCACCGCCGCACGCAGCAGGCCGCCCAGCGCCGTCACCGTCGCCAGGCCCGCGATCGCCGAGGCCGCCACCGCGAGCGCGGGCGTCCGCCGGGCCACGTACAGCGTCACCGCCGCACCGGCCAGGAGCAGCGGCGCGCCGCTCCACGGCGAGGTGAGCGAGAGCCGGCCGCCCGTCAGGAGCGCCCAGCCGCCCAGCGCCGTCGCACCGGTTGCCGCCGTGATCCGGACCGCCACCGGCCGGGTCCACAGCACGATCGCCCCGTCGGCCGCGGCCGTGACGAGCGCCGCCCACGCGAAGGCCGTCGGTCCGCCCCCGGCCGCGAGCACGCCCAGCGGCAGCGGGAGCTGCCCGGCGACCACGGCGGCCGGCAGCGGGATCCGCAGCCGGGACAGGACCGAGCCGTACGCCGTCCACGCGCCCGCGAGGACTCCGGCGGCCACCGCCGTGTACCCGAGGCCGTCCGTCTCCGGCAGCGCCACCCGGTGCAGCGCGTACGCGTCGAGCACCATCAGGGCCAGCCCGAGCGCCGCCACCGACTCGGCCGTCGACACCAGGCTCCGGCGCAGCAGCGCCACCGGGGCCGCCAGGGCTGCCGAGGTGACCGCGAACAGGACCGCCGCGCGGCCGCCGATTCCCATCGAGCCCCAGCTCACCAGGGTGAACGCCACCGCCGCGATGGTCAGCAGGGTGCCGCCGAGCGTCAGCAGGACGTTCTGCGCGCTCCGCGGCGTCGAGTCCGCCACCGGCGGGCGGGGCCGCGGCGCCACCGAGGTGGCCGGCGCGTACAGCACCTGGACCAGCCAGGCGCGCCGGGTCAGCAACTGGGACCGGCGTGCGTCGAGTTGGGCCAGCTCACGGTCGACGAGCACCAGCTCGTCCGCGGGCGGCAGGGAGTTGTTCATGCCAGGAGTGTGGCTCCGGCCACAGCCGGCGGGAATGCGTCCGGGTACTCATCTTCCGGCTCCGGCGGTCTGAGTACGTCCACACTGGGGGCATGGACTGGTGCCGGTACCGCTTCCGCAGCGTCTGGCGGCTCGCCGCCCCGCCCGACGCCGTCTACGCCGTGCTCGCACGCGCCGAGGAGTACCCCCGCTGGTGGCCCCAGGTCCGCGAGGTCGTCCCCGTCGACGACATCACCGGCACCGCCCGCTTCCGCTCCCTGCTCCCGTACGACATCGTCGTCACCGCCCGCGCCCTGCGCCGCGACCCCGCGGCCCGGGTCCTGGAGGTCGGGCTCGGCGGCGACCTGGAGGGCTGGGCCCGCTGGACCCTCGTCCCGGACGGCGCCGGCACCCGCGCCCTGTACGAGCAGGAGGTCGAGGTCCGCGCCCGTCTGCTGCGCGTCCTCGCCGTCCCCGGACGGCCCGTGTTCCGTGCCAACCACGCCCTGATGATGCGCGGGGGGAGACGCGGACTCGCCACCCACCTGCGACGGGTTTGAACGAAGGGCGCGAAGGCCTGTATGGTTCAACCCGTTCCCGGGCGATTAGCTCAGCGGGAGAGCACTTCGTTCACACCGAAGGGGTCACTGGTTCGATCCCAGTATCGCCCACCGGGTAGAGGCCGGTCCGTCGAAAGACGGACCGGCCTCTGTCATGTGTCGGGCCGCCCTGCCGAGTTCAGGCCGCCGTGCCCAGTTCCGGCCGCAGCGGCCACGACGGGTCCACCGTCTCCGGCGTCCCCTGCCGGGTGAACCACGCCTGGAGCCCCCGCGCCTGCGCCGCGTGCCACACCGACTGCAGGGTGTGGAGCTCCGCCGGCGTCAGCCGTTCGAGCCGGGACGAGAACCGCCGCGCCACGGCCCGTACGACATCGAGCGCCGCCGTCGCGTCCGCCGCCGCGTCGTGCGCCCCCGCCAGCTCCACCTCGTAGTGCGCGCACAGGTCCGTCAGCGTCCGACGGCCCTTCCGGTAGCGGTCCAGATGCTTGTCCAGGACCCGCGGGTCGAGGACGCACAGCGGGGTGCTCGCCAGGTAGTCGCCGAGCGTGGACGCCCGGTGTCTGCGCAGCTCGCGGTCGAGGATCGTCAGATCGAACGGCGCGTTCATCACCACCAGCGGACGCCCCGCCGCGATCTGCTCGGCCAGTGCGCGCGCCAGCTCCTCCATCACCGGAGCCGGCCACCGGCCGTTCCGCTGGAGGTGATCGTCCGTCAGGCCGTGCACGGCGGTGGCTCCCTCGGGCACCGGTATGCCCGGATTGACCAGCCACCGCGTCACCCGCGGACGTGCCCCGGCCGTGTCCTGTACGACGAGGGCGGCGGACACGATCCGGTCGCCCTCGACGTCGACTCCTGTGGTCTCCGTGTCGAAAGCGGCCAGGGGCCCTTCGTACCAGTGCATCGTCATCCCTGAACTCCCTGCACACGTGCGGCAGATGGCCAACCCCCTGCCCCGAAACGGTGATACCCGGACTGTTTGCGCCGTACGCGGACCGGTCACAACACAAGGGACGGGGAAGGAAATCGACATGGCGCTCGCCCAGCCCGAGTCGGGAGGGCTGCCGCCCCAGCGGCTGGCACCGACGCGCGGCTCACTCGCCACCACCGCCTGCATGGAGACCCTCCAGGTGGGATACCTGCACGCCGTCGCCGCCGCGGCCGGCTGCTCGCTGTCCCAGCCCTTTCCGGACAACGGCATCGACTGGCACGTGAGCCACGGCTCTCCCGGCCACGCCGTCGACGACGAAGTGACCATCAAGGTGCAGCTCAAGTGCACCTACCAGGTACCGCCGCGCCAGGCCGGAAGCACGTCCGCGGCGTTCTCGTTCACCCTCGACAACGACCACCTGGTGAAACTCGCCAGGACCCCGGTGTCCGTACACAAGATCCTCGTCGTGATGCTCGTCCCGAGGTCACAGGACGACTGGCTGAGAGCGAGTCACGACCGGCTCGACCTGCGGCACTGCTGCTACTGGATCAACCTGGCCGGACACCCGGTCACCGGACAGCGCCGGACCACCGTGCGCATACCGACGACACGGATCTTCGACGACCGGGCGCTCTGCGAGATCATGACCCGGGTCGGCGTGGGAGGGAGACCTTGATGCACCGACCGATCGACGAACCGAGGTTCGGGGACGAAGGGGGCGGGGCCGGACACGGCCCCGTCGCCGTTCCGCCGCCCTACCGGCCCCACCCGGCGCCCGGCGAGACCCCGGGACCGTGGACCGGCGTCCCCGGTCCGCCCACCGGCCCCTGGGCCGACAGCCAGGGCGCGCCCGACCCGGGCAGGGTCGACCCGCGCGTCCTCGGCGCCCTCCTCGCCCGCCACGGGTGGCGGCGGCGCGGCGGCGCGGCCGGCCGCTACAGCCGCTGGACCCCGCCCGGCAGCGGCACCGGCACCAGCCTCCTCGTCCCGGAGAGCCGCGCCTTCCCGGACTGCGAGGACCTGCTCGGCGAGGCGCTCACCGCCCTCGCCCACAGCGCCACGCCCTCCGCCCGCGAGGTCCTCACCGGCCTCGCCGTGCCCAGCGACGAGATCCGCTGGTGGCGGGACGTGCCCCCGGGCCCGGCCGGCACCGTCCCCTGGACCGTGCAGGAACAGCTCAGGTCCGCCGCCCGCCAACTGCTCCTCGCCGGCGCCCTCGCCGTACGCGGCCGGGCCGGCTACTACGGGGCCAGGCACCGGCGCCCCGCCCAGACCTCCCTGGAGACCGTCGTCGTCGGCGCGGCACCCGGCGGGCGCGGCCTCACCGCCTTCCTGCCCGTCGAACCGGGCCGCCCGATCGCCGTCCGGCTCTACCACGCGCTCCACGCGGCCCGGGAGGCCACCGACTACCAGCGGGCCACCGGCGGCATGGAGGCCTTCGACGCCGCCGTCGAGGCGGGGGTCAGCCGAGAACTCACCGAGGCCCTCGTCGCCCTCGTCCGCGGCACCGAGGGCGCCCGGATCGCCCTGGAGTGGGCCCCCTCCGCCGGGGCGCCCGCGGGCTGCGCCGCCCGGCCCGAACCGGTCGAGTTCTCACCGGGCGACCTTCCGGCCCTGCGCGAGGCGAGTGCCCGCTACCTGACCGACGAGCCGTCCGTGCCGGTCCGGCTCACCGGCGCCGTCGTCCGCATGCGCCGCTCCGGGCCGCGCGGCGAGGGCACCGTACGCCTCCGGGTGCTCGGCGGCGCCGAGGTCCCGCACGTCCGTGTCCGTCTGGACGAGGAGGCGTACCGCACCGCCGGGCACGCCCATCTCGTCGGGCTCCCGATCCGGGTGGTGGGCCGCCTGGAGAGCCGGGGTGGCTTCCGCCGCCTCACCGACGCGTCCGGGGTCGTACCCGTCCAGGTCGACGAGACGGAACGGGACCGGTTGATGAAGTCCCTCCAGGGGAGCATCGAGGACGCGGACTTCTTCGAGGAGGCGTGCGGTCCGGACGAGGGATAGCACCGGACCCGGCACGACCTGGGGGAAACCCTTTCGCGGGCGGGTCGGTCCCCTCGGTAGGATCAGCGGTGCGCGGCACCTCGTCTCTGTCGCGCATCGCCGGCGCCGGCACCTCGTGTCTGCTGGCGCCCCTATGTACGGAGTACCCGTGTCTGAAGTCCGTGTGACCGTCCAGTCCGCCTCGGAAGCAGAGGAGAGGGCGGTGAGCGCGGGCACCACCGCCGGCGCCCTGTTCGCCGACGACCGCACCATCATCGCCGCCCGTGTCGGCGGCGACCTGAAGGACCTGTCGTACGAGCTCTCCGACGGCGACGTCGTCGAGGGCGTCGAGATCTCCTCCCCGGACGGTCTCGACATCCTGCGTCACTCGACCGCGCACGTCATGGCCCAGGCCGTGCAGGAGCTCTTCCCCGAGGCCAAGCTGGGCATCGGCCCGCCGGTCCGGGACGGCTTCTACTACGACTTCGACGTCGAGAAGCCCTTCACTCCCGAGGACCTCAAGGTCATCGAGAAGAAGATGCAGGAGATCCAGAAGCGCGGCCAGCGCTTCGCCCGCCGCGTGGTGACCGACGAGGACGCCCGCGCCGAGCTGGCGGACGAGCCGTACAAGCTGGAGCTCATCGGCATCAAGGGCTCCGCGTCGACCGACGACGGCGCCAACGTCGAGGTGGGCGGCGGCGAGCTGACCATCTACGACAACCTCGACGCCAAGACCGGCGACCTGTGCTGGAAGGACCTCTGCCGCGGTCCGCACCTGCCCACCACCCGGAACATCCCGGCGTTCAAGCTGATGCGCAACGCCGCCGCCTACTGGCGCGGCAGCGAGAAGAACCCGATGCTCCAGCGCATCTACGGCACCGCCTGGCCGTCGAAGGAAGAGCTGAAGGCCCACCTCGACTTCCTCGCCGAGGCCGAGAAGCGCGACCACCGCAAGCTCGGAAACGAGCTGGACCTCTTCTCCATCCCGGACGAGATCGGCTCCGGCCTCGCCGTCTTCCACCCCAAGGGCGGCATCATCCGCCGGGTCATGGAGGACTACTCGCGCAAGCGCCACGAGGAGGAGGGCTACGAGTTCGTCTACTCGCCGCACGCCACCAAGGGCAAGCTGTTCGAGAAGTCGGGCCACCTCGACTGGTACGCCGAGGGCATGTACCCCCCCATGCAGCTCGACGAGGGCGTGGACTACTACCTCAAGCCCATGAACTGCCCGATGCACAACCTGATCTTCGACGCGCGCGGCCGGTCGTACCGTGAACTTCCGCTGCGCCTCTTCGAGTTCGGCACCGTGTACCGGTACGAGAAGTCCGGCGTCGTGCACGGCCTGACCCGCGCCCGCGGCTTCACCCAGGACGACGCGCACATCTACTGCACCAAGGAGCAGATGGCGGAGGAGCTCGACAAGACCCTCACCTTCGTCCTGAACCTGCTCCGCGACTACGGTCTGACCGACTTCTACCTGGAGCTGTCCACCAAGGACCCGGAGAAGTTCGTCGGCTCGGACGAGATCTGGGAGGAGGCCACCGCGGTCCTCCAGCAGGTCGCCGAGAAGCAGGGCCTCCCGCTGACCCCCGACCCGGGCGGCGCCGCGTTCTACGGCCCGAAGATCTCGGTGCAGGCGCGCGACGCCATCGGCCGCACCTGGCAGATGTCGACCGTGCAGCTCGACTTCAACCTGCCGGAGCGCTTCGACCTGGAGTACACCGCGCCGGACGGCACCAAGCAGCGCCCGGTCATGATCCACCGCGCGCTGTTCGGCTCGATCGAGCGCTTCTTCGCGGTGCTCCTGGAGCACTACGCGGGTGCGATGCCGCCGTGGCTGGCGCCCGTCCAGGCGACCGGCATCCCGATCGGCGACGCGCACGTCGACTACCTGCACGACTTCGCCGCCAAGGCGAAGAAGCAGGGCCTGCGGGTGGACGTCGACTCCTCCTCGGACCGGATGCAGAAGAAGATCCGGAACGCGCAGAAGCAGAAGGTCCCGTTCATGATCATCGCGGGTGACGAGGACATGGCCGCCGGCGCCGTCTCCTTCCGCTACCGCGACGGTTCGCAGGAGAACGGCATCCCCGCCGACGAGGCCATCGCCAAGATCGCCAAGATCGTCGAGGACCGCGTCCAGGTCTGACGGCCCGCGTCGTCGGGCTGAGCCGCCGCGGTGAGCGTCGTCCGAGCCGAGCCGTCGAGCTGAGGTCGTCCGAACCGTCGGCCGGAGCCGCTCAGGAGGCCCCCGGGGAATCCCCCGGGGGCCTCCGCTCGTCGCCCTGCTCGTCCTCCCGCCGGAACGCCTGGATCAGCCAGGACGAGAACGAACCCGTCACCGCGCCGAGCAGCGCGAGGCCGCAGGCCATCACGCCCACCGCCGTCACCCGGCCGATCGGGGTCACCGGTGTCACGTCCCCGTACCCCACCGTGGCGAGCGTCTCGCACGCCCACCAGACGGAGTCCCCGAAGGTGCGGATCGTGGCGCCCGGGGCGTCCCGCTCGTAGCGGTAGACCGTGAGCGCGCCCGCGAAGCCCAGCAGGGCCACGGTGAGTCCCGAGTAGGTCATCACGCGCGCGTAGAGGCCGAGCCGCGGCTTGTCGTGGCGGCGCTGGACGCGGTCGTAGATGCTGACCATCCGCACCGGCCGCAGCAGCGGCAGGAGCACGACCACCGTGTCGAGGAGATGGGTGCGCAGGAAGCGGAGCGGACCCAGGCCGCTGAGCCGGAGCCGTACCGCGTAGTCCACGACGAACACGGCCCAGGAGGCGAGGGCGACCGCGAGACAGAGGTCGAGCCAGGCCTGGGAGAGGGTGCCGTGGCCGAGGACGACGATCGCGTAGCCCGCCAGGAAGGTGGCGGACGCCACGGCGAGCGGCACCTCCATGCGGCGGTCCCAGCGCTCCTGCCGGGGCGGTTTCGGTGACCTGTCGCTCATCGGATCAGCATGGCCGCTGCATGGATCTTCCGCCCCGACGACACGTTCCGAACGGGCGACGCAATATGCTGCACAGCATGACGACTGAGCCGGAGCAGCAGATCGGAGTGGGGACGCGGGACGCGTTCCAGCGCCTGTGGACGCCTCATCGGATGGCGTACATCCAGGGCGAGAACAAGCCGACCGGACCGGGCGCCGAGGACGGCTGTCCGTTCTGCTCGATTCCGTCGAAGTCGGACGAGGACGGGCTGGTGATCGCCCGGGGCCAGAGCGTGTACACGGTCCTCAACCTGTACCCGTACAACGGCGGTCACCTCATGGTCGTCCCCTACCGTCACGTCGCCGACTACACGGACCTGGACGCGGCGGAGACGGCGGAACTGGCCGACTTCACCAAGCGCGCGATGGTCGCGCTGCGGGCCGCCTCCGGTGCGCACGGCTTCAACATCGGCATGAACCAGGGCGCCGTCGCCGGTGCCGGGATCGCCGCGCACCTGCACCAGCACGTGGTGCCGCGCTGGGGCGGGGACACGAACTTCATGCCGGTCGTCGGTCACACCAAGGTACTGCCGCAGCTCCTCGCGGACACCCGGAAGATGCTGGCCGACGCCTGGCCGTCCGGTATCTGATCCGTACGGCGAAGGGCCCGGGCCACCGTGGTGGACCCGGGCCCTTCGCCGTACGGCCCGTCACGCGTCGTAGACGTCGGCCTTCTTCGGGCCCGGGTCCTGGACGGCGCCGCTGAGGAACAGCGAGCGGTTGGTGAAGCGCTCGGTGTCCACGCCGTGGTCGTCGAGCATCTTGACGGTCGCGGAGTGGACCGCCCGGAGCACCGGCGTCGCCATCCGTATGGCGTCGTCGGCCATGAACCGGTTCTTCCAGAGCGGACCGGCCCAGACGTGCCGCAGCCCGAAGGGCTCGGGCAGGACCATCTTGCCGCCGAGGAACTCCAGGACCGGCGGGTACCAGGTGAGCGGGGCGCGCACCGCGAGCCGGACGATGTCGTCGGTTTCGAGGAGCGGCTGCTGGATCTCCTTCGTCTCCCAGAAGCGGACGGTCTTGGAGACCTCCTTGGTCTTCGCCTTCGGCTTCGTGGTGAAGAGGCCGTGGACGGGACCCAGCGCGTGGCCGGTGACCTCGACCCGGAGCGTGTGATGGAGCGAGGTCACCGTCACCATCATCGTGAGGACGAGGTTCCCGTCCCAGAGGGTGAACTGCACGCCGAGGTAGTGGCGGTTGCCCGCGCCGAACTGCTGGTCGTTGCAGATGCGCTGTATCTCGTGCGGCTTGACCTGGAAGTGGACGATGTTGTCGCCCTCGGGGCGGGTGACCTCGTCGGCGCCCTCGCCGACCGCGGAGACGATCCAGTGCTTGACCGTCGGCTTCGGGAAGCCGGTCTTGAGGGAACCGCGCTCCAGGAGCGCGAGCTGGTCGTGGATCTTGCGGACGACGTCCCAGGCGCGGAAGTCGTGGATCTCCCGGCCGGCCTGGGGGACGAGTTCCTCGGCGAGCGTCCAGCTGCCCCAGCGGGTGCCCAGACCGAGGATTCCCTTGCCACCGGCGTAGAAGGCGATGTTGGACTGCTGCTCGGCGGAGAGCTTCTCCAGGTTCAGCCGGAGCTCCTCCGCCGACTTCTCGGCGGGGTCGTGGGGAACGGACTTCGGCACCTGGGGGCCGACGCCGCCGCCGCTGAGCAGGGCGGCCCAGCGCTCCCGCAGGTCGACCGCGGACCTCTCGCAGATCCGGCGGGCGAGGAACCAGCCGACGACCGGCGCCACGATCATCGCCCGCAGATAGTTCGGCAGGATCCCGTCGAAGGGCAGCTTGAGCAGGACGAGCACGGCGAAGATGCCTGCCGCCCACAGGAGGGCCGAGCCGACCACGCTGGTCCGCTTGTTCTCGGAGCCGGCGGCCATCCGGCGAAGGTGGACGACGCCGAGCCAGAGCAGCAGACCGGGCAGGAAGAGGACACCGAAGACGAAGGTGACCATGGTCAGCCGGGCATCGCGCTGCCGACGGATGTGGGTGGCCGCGAGCGCGTGCTCGACCACCGGCTGCGGTTCCGCGCCGAAGGACTGGATCAGGGCCTTGCGGCCACCGCCGAGCATGCGGACCTGGACGGCGCGGGAGAAGGCCTCACCGAGGTCGGGACGGAAGAGCTTCTCCCACTTCCCGCCCTTGACGGCCGTCTTGTAGAGGTCGTTGTCGGCCTCCTGAATCGTCTTGAGCGGGCTGTCCCGGTACGCGGCGGACGCGAGCGCGTTCGTCGCCCCCGTGCCACCGCCGGAGCCCGTGAGGGGGACCTGCGCCCCGGGTCCGAAGCCATCGATCGCCACTGCCGCCCCCATCGCGCGCGAGTATCTGTGCGGGCTGTTCCCAACTGCCGCGCCCCGCACACCTTCTGAGCTGGGCACCACAGCGTAACCGGGGACCGTCGTCTGCGTCACCGCCTGTGGATGCCGACGGCCGAATGACGTTCGCCCGGCATGCGCCGGGCGAACGGGAACAGCTGTCACTCCGTCAATCAGGCGCTGTTTCAGGCCTGTTCACGGATCTTCTCGGCGAGATGCGGCGGCATCGGCTCGTGCCGGGCGTACGTACGGTCGAACCGGCCGGTGCCGTGCGAAACGGACCGCAGATCGATCGCGTACCGCCCGATCTCGATCTCCGGTACCTCGGCCCTGACCAGAGTCCGCCCCGGTCCGGCCTGGTCGGTGCCGACGACCCGGCCGCGCCGCCCCGACAGATCGCTCATCACGGGACCGACGTACTCGTCGGGGACCAGGACCTGGACCTCGGCGACCGGCTCCAGGAGGTGGACGGCGACCTCGGCCGCCGCCTCGCGCAGCGCGAGCGCCCCGGCCGTCTGGAAGGCGGCGTCCGAGGAGTCCACCGAGTGGGCCTTGCCGTCCCGCAGCGTCACCCGGATGTCGACGAGCGGATAGCCCGCGGCGACCCCCCGCGCGGCCTGCGCCCGTACGCCCTTCTCGACCGAGGGGATGAACTGGCGGGGGACCGCCCCGCCGACCACCTTGTCGACGAACTCGATGCCGCTGCCCGGCGGGAGCGGCTCCACGTCGATCTCACAGATGGCGTACTGGCCGTGGCCGCCGGACTGCTTGACGTGCCGGCCGCGGCCGGCCGAGGCGCCGCCGAAGGTCTCGCGCAGCGACACCTTGTACGGCACGGCGTCCACCTGGACCCCGTACCGGCCCCGGAGGCGTTCGAGGACGACGTCCTGGTGGGCCTCGCCCAGGCACCACAGGACCACCTGCCGGGTGTCCTGGTTCTGTTCGAGACGCAGCGTCGGGTCCTCGGCGACCAACCGCGCCAGGCCCTGCGAGAGCCGGTCCTCGTCAGCCTTCCCGTGGGCCTGGACGGCGAGCGGGAGCAACGGCTCCGGCATCGTCCACGGCTCGATCAGCAGCGGATCGTCCTTCGCGGAGATCGTGTCGCCCGTCTCGGCGCGCCCCAGCCGGGCCACACAGGCCAGGTCCCCGGCGATGCAGTGGGACATGGGCCGCTGCTGCTTGCCGAACGGAGAGGTGAGACCGCCGATGCGTTCGTCGACATCGTGGTCCTCGTGGCCCCGGTCGGCGAGGCCGTGACCCGAGATGTGCACGGTCTCGTCGGGGCGCAGGGTGCCGGAGAAGACCCGGACCAGGGAGACCCGGCCCACATAGGGGTCGGCGGCGGTCTTCACGACCTCGGCGACCAGGGGGCCCTCGGGATCGCAGGTGATCGGGGGCCGGGGCCGGCCGTCCGGGGTGGTCACGGCGGGCGGCTCGTGCTCCAGGGGGGAGGGGAAGCCGCCGGTGATGAGTTCGAGGAGTTCGAGGGTGCCGAGGCCCTGCGTACCGCCGTCGGCGGCGGGCGCGGCCGCGAGCACCGGATGGAAGGCGCCCCGGGCGACGGCCTTCTCCAGGTCGTCGACGAGCGTCTTCACATCGATCGGCTCGCCGCCCAGGTAGCGGTCCATGAGGGTCTCGTCCTCGCTCTCGGCGATGATCCCCTCGATCAGCCGGGCTCGGGCCTCCGCGATGAGTTCCCGCTGGTCCTCGTCGGGCGGGCTCTCCTTCCGTACCCCCGTGGAGTAGTCGAAGATCCGCTCCGAGAGCAGACCGACCAGACCGGTCGCGGGCGCGTGCCCGTCGGCACCCTCGTCGCCGCGCACCGGCAGGTAGAGGGGGAGGACGGCGTCCGGGTCGTCGTGGCCGAAGAGGGAGGCGCAGACGGCGGTCAGTTCGCCGAAGTCGGTGCGGGCGGTGTCGAGGTGGGTCACGACGATGGCGCGGGGCATCCCGACGGCGGCGCATTCCTCCCAGATCATCCGGGTGGAGGCGGCGACGGCGTCGGCCTCCTGGGCCGCCGAGACGACGAAGAGGGCCGCGTCCGCCGCACGCAGACCGGCCCTCAGCTCCCCGACGAAGTCGGCGTACCCGGGGGTGTCGAGGAGGTTGATCTTGTACCCGTCCCAGCCGACCGGGACGAGGGAGAGCTGTACGGAGCGATGCTGGCGGTGCTCGATCTCGTCGTAGTCGGAGACGGTGCCGCCGTCCTCGACCCGGCCCGCCCGGTTGAGCGCCCCGGCGGTCTGCGCGAGTGCCTCGACCAGGGTCGTCTTGCCCGATCCGCTGTGGCCGACCAGCACCACGTTCCGTACGGCCGTGGGCCGGTCGGCCGTCAAAGCCCTGCCGGCGGCTCCGGCTGCCGCGTTCGCCTTGTCACCCATGATGTGTTCCTCCCGACTGCTCGCACGACGCTGCGGGACGCGGGCGCGGGGGAGTGGTGTGTCGCGGTACGGCTCCGGCGGATGCCCGCGGTGGTCCTTCGAGCTTTGCACCGACGCAAGGAGGCGTCCATACGTCGTACGCCGGCGGGCCTTGTCGAGGCCCTCTCCGGCGCCCCGACACGCCCAAACGTCCTACTCGGGAGGGCCCTCGGAGGGACGCCGACGCGGCGGGGCGGGTGCCCGCCCGTACGCCGGGGCGCGCGTGACTACGATGGGTGAGCCGGTGGTCGTAGGGGCCGCGCGGCCCACCGAACCTCGGGAAGGCCATGCTGAACAAGTACGCGCGTGCATTTTTTACGCGTGTCCTCACACCGTTCGCCGCGTTTCTGCTCCGCAGGGGCGTCAGCCCCGACGCGGTCACGCTCATCGGCACGGCGGGAGTGATGGCCGGTGCGCTGGTCTTCTTCCCCCGCGGGGAATTCTTCTGGGGCACCATCGTCATCACCCTCTTCGTCTTCTCCGACCTCGTCGACGGCAACATGGCCCGGCAGGCGGGGATCTCCAGCCGCTGGGGCGCCTTCCTCGACTCGACGCTCGACCGGGTCGCCGACGGCGCGATCTTCGGCGGCTTCGCGCTCTGGTACGCGGGCAAGGGCGACGACAACGTGCTGTGCGCAGTGGCGATCTTCTGCCTGGCGAGCGGTCAGGTCGTGTCGTACACGAAGGCACGTGGTGAATCGATTGGCCTGCCCGTCGCCGTCAACGGTCTGATCGAACGCGCCGAGCGCCTGGTGATCTCGCTGGTCGCCGCCGGCCTCGCCGGGCTCCACACGTTCGGCGTCCCCGGGGTCGAGGTCCTGCTGCCGATCGCCCTGTGGATCGTGGCCGTCGGCAGCGCCGTCACCCTGGGTCAGCGCGTGGTGACCGTACGACGGGAATCGGCCGAGGCGGACGCCGCCGCGGCCGGGGGGAACGGGGCGGCGACATGAGCACGCTGAAGGACAGGCTGAGCGACGGGCTGTACGGAGCCGGCTGGGCGACGGTCAAGAAGCTGCCCGAGCCGGTGGCGGCGGGCCTCGGCCGGCGGATCGCCGACTTCGCGTGGAAGCGGCGCGGGAAGAGCGTCCTGCGCCTTGAGGCCAACCTCGCGCGCGTGGTGCCGGACGCCACGCCCGAGCGGCTCGCCGAGCTGTCGAAGGCCGGCATGCGCTCGTACATGCGGTACTGGATGGAGTCCTTCCGGCTGCCGACCTGGAGCAAGGAGCGGGTCGAGCGCGGGATAGACATCAAGGACGTCCACCACCTGCGGGAGGCCCTCGCCTCCGGACGCGGGGTCGTCCTGGCCCTGCCGCACCTGGCGAACTGGGACCTCGCGGGCGTGTGGGTGACCCGCTCACTCGGCGTGCCGTTCACGACGGTCGCGGAGCGGCTCAAGCCGGAGACGCTGTACGACCGCTTCGTCGCCTACCGCGAGTCCCTCGGCATGGAGGTCCTGCCGCACGTCGGCGGCTCCGCCTTCGGCACGCTGGCGCGGCGCCTGCGGGCGGGCGGCCTGGTCTGCCTGGTCGCCGACCGCGACCTGTCGGCCTCCGGCACCGAGGTGACCTTCTTCGGGGACACCGCGCGGATGCCGGCGGGACCCGCGATCCTCGCCCAGCAGACGGGCGCGCTGCTCCTCCCGGTGACGCTCTGGTACGACGACACGCCGGTCATGAAGGGGCGGATCCACGGACCCGTCGACGTACCCGAGTCAGGTACACGGGCCGAGAAGACGTCCGTGATGACACAGGCGCTGGCAGACGTCTTCGCCGGCGGCATCGCGGACCACCCGGAGGACTGGCACATGCTGCAACGACTGTGGCTCTCGGACCTGGAGGAACGCCCGGACACCGGCGCGGTCGCCGGGACCCCGGGCGCGGAGACCGCGGGTGCCGCGACCGACGGTGTCGGGACCGCGGGCGCCGCGACCGACGGTGTCGGGACCGCGGGCGCCGCGACCGACGGTGTCGGGACCGCGGGCGCCGAGCGGGGCGGGGAGCGCGGCGAGTGAAGATCGGGATCGTCTGCCCGTACTCGTGGGACGTGCCGGGTGGTGTCCAGTTCCACATCCGCGACCTCGCCGAGCACCTCATCCGGCTCGGCCACGAGGTCTCCGTCCTCGCGCCCGCCGACGACGAGACCCCGCTGCCGCCGTACGTCGTCTCCGCGGGCCGGGCCGTCCCCGTGTCGTACAACGGCTCGGTGGCCCGGCTCAGCTTCGGCTTCCTCTCCGCCGCGCGGGTGCGCCGCTGGCTGCACGACGGCACCTTCGACGTCGTCCACATCCACGAGCCGACCTCGCCGTCGCTGGGGCTGCTCACCTGCTGGGCGGCACAGGGGCCGATCGTGGCCACCTTCCACACGTCGAACCCGCGCTCGCGGGCCATGATCGCCGCGTATCCGATCCTCCAGCCGGCCCTGGAGAAGATCAGCGCCCGCATCGCGGTGAGCGAGTACGCGCGCCGCACCCTCGTCGAGCACCTCGGCGGAGACGCCGTCGTCATCCCCAACGGGGTCGACGTGGACTTCTTCGCACGCGCCGAGCCGAAGAAGGAGTGGCAGGGCGAGACCCTCGGTTTCATCGGCCGGATCGACGAGCCCAGGAAGGGCCTGCCCGTCCTCATGCGGGCGCTGCCCAGGATCCTCAACGAGCGCCCCGGTGCGCGGCTCCTGGTCGCCGGGCGCGGGGACGAGCAGGAGGCGGTGGCCTCGCTGCCGCGCGAGATGCGCTCCCGGGTGGAGTTCCTCGGCATGGTCAGCGACGAGGACAAGGCGCGGCTGCTGCGCAGCGTCGACGTGTACGTGGCCCCCAACACCGGCGGCGAGAGCTTCGGCATCATCCTCGTCGAGGCGCTGTCCGCCGGCGCGCCGGTCCTCGCCTCCGACCTGGACGCCTTCGCCCAGGTCCTCGACCAGGGGGCGGCGGGCGACCTCTTCACCAACGAGGACGCGGACGCGCTCGCGGACGCGGCGATCCGGCTCCTCGGCGACGAGGACCGGCGTGCTGGCCTCAGCGCCCGGGGCTCCGCCCATGTGCGCCGCTTCGACTGGACCACGGTCGGCGCGGACATCCTCGCGGTCTACGAGACGGTCACGGACGGCGCGGCGGCGGTGGACACGGACGAACGAGTGGGCCTACGCGCAAGGCTGGGCCTGTAGAGCCTGCGCCCCGCACCGTGCGGGCCGCGCCCACCCGCGCCGTGCGGGCCGTTGCCCGACCCCGTCCGAACGCAGCCCCCGCCCGGCAGGGGGCGCCGTTCCCGCCGCGAGGAGCCGGGCGGGGGCTGCGTTCGGACGTGTGTGCGCAACGGGGGGTTGTGGAGGGCGCGTTCGGGCAGGCTGGCGCCATGATCCTTGTCACCCGGCTCGACCTGGGGTACTTCACCCGTCCCGCCGACGAGTGGGGCGGCCCCCACCCACGCGTGGAGCCCGTCCTCGGGTATCTCGTGCGGCACGCCCGCGGGAGCCTGCTCTTCGACACCGGCATGGGGACCGGGTCCCCGGAGACGGACGCCCATTACCGGCCCGTCCGGCACCCCCTCACGGTCGGCCCCGCGGACGTGGACCTCGTCGTCAACTGCCACCTCCACTTCGACCACATCGGCGGCAACCAGCGCTTCCCCGCCACCCCCGTCCTCGTCCAGCGCACCGAGCTCGCCACCGCCCGCGCCGGCGGGTACACCATCGATTCGCTCCTCCCGGGCGTCCGGTACGAGGAGATCGACGGCGAGCACGAGATAGCCCCCGGCGTACTGATCGTGCCGACACCGGGGCACACCGAAGGCCACCAGTCGCTCCTCCTCGACCACGGCGACCGGGTGACCGTCCTCGCCGGGCAGGCGTACGACTTCGCGGCCGAGTTCGGGACGCCGTACCGACCCTGGCTCGACCGGCTCGCCGAACTCGCCGCGGGCCGACCCGCGCGTGTCCTGTTCGCCCATGACCGTGACCTTTGGGAAGGGGTGCTGCCACCGCCCCGGTAGCCTTTCCGCCCGTGACCGAAACCCTGATCTGGACCGTCGTCGCGCTGATTCTCATCGGCGTCTATCTCAGCTGGACCGCCGGACGGCTCGACCGGCTGCACTCCCGTATCGACGCCGCCCGCGCGGCCCTCGACGCTCAGCTGTTGCGCCGGGCCTCGGTCACCCAGGAGCTGGCGACCTCCGGTGTCCTCGATCCGGCCGCCTCGATCGTGCTGTACGAGGCCGCGCACGCCGCACGGCAGGCCGAGGAGGACCATCGTGAGGTCGCCGAGAGCGAGTTGAGCCAGGCCCTGCGGGTCGTGTTCGGCGAGCCCGAGCAGGTGGAGCTCGTACGGGAGGCTCCCGGTGGCGTGGAGGCCGCGGAAGAACTGGCGGCATCGGTCCGGCGGGTGCCGATGGCCCGGCGTTTCCACAACGACGCGGTACGCGCCGCCCGCGCGCTGCGGCGTCACCGCAAGGTCCGCTGGTTCCGGCTCGCGGGCCACGCGCCGTTCCCGCTGGCCTTCGAAATGGACGACGAGCCGCCGGTGGCCCTTGCTGATCGTCCGGCCTGACGCCCATAGCCTGCGAAAACGATCCACCGGGTCCACATTGGCCCTTGCTGTGGACCGCAGGTGGACTGTTTCCTCAACCTAGTCGTCAACCCCCGTTGTCACGAGTGAGGTCCCCGTGTCCACCACGCCTTCCGTTTCCCCCCAGTCCCCCGAGACCGGCACCGCCCGTGTGAAGCGCGGCATGGCCGAGCAGCTCAAGGGCGGCGTGATCATGGACGTGGTCAACGCCGAGCAGGCGAAGATCGCCGAGGACGCCGGCGCCGTGGCCGTCATGGCCCTGGAGCGGGTCCCCGCGGACATCCGCAAGGACGGCGGCGTGGCCCGCATGTCCGACCCGAACATGATCGAAGAGATCATCGGCGCGGTGTCCATCCCGGTCATGGCCAAGTCCCGCATCGGCCACTTCGTCGAGG
The DNA here is from genome assembly GCF_036192275.1 of Streptomyces sp. NBC_00250. Lineage (NCBI taxonomy): Bacteria > Bacillati > Actinomycetota > Actinomycetes > Kitasatosporales > Streptomycetaceae > Streptomyces > Streptomyces sp. NBC_00250. The sequence goes on from NZ_CP108088.1 coordinate 7,363,513, forward strand.
CCCAGGTCCTGCAGTCCCTCGGTGTCGACTACATCGACGAGTCCGAGGTCCTCACCCCGGCCGACGAGGTCAACCACTCCGACAAGTGGGCCTTCACGACCCCCTTCGTCTGTGGTGCCACCAACCTGGGCGAGGCCCTGCGCCGCATCGCCGAGGGCGCGGCCATGATCCGCTCCAAGGGCGAGGCCGGCACCGGCAACGTCGTCGAGGCCGTCCGCCACCTGCGCCAGATCAAGAACGAGATCGCCCGCCTGCGCGGCTTCGACAACAACGAGCTGTTCGCCGCCGCCAAGGACCTGCGCGCCCCGTACGAGCTCGTCAAGGAGGTCGCCGAGCTCGGCAAGCTCCCCGTGGTGCTCTTCTCCGCCGGTGGCGTCGCCACCCCCGCCGACGCCGCGCTCATGCGCCAGCTCGGCGCCGAGGGCGTCTTCGTCGGCTCCGGCATCTTCAAGTCGGGCGACCCGGCCAAGCGCGCCGCCGCCATCGTGAAGGCCACCACCTTCTACGACGACCCGAAGATCATCGCGGACGCCTCCCGCAACCTGGGCGAGGCCATGGTCGGCATCAACTGCGACACCCTCCCCGAGTCCGAGCGCTACGCCAACCGCGGCTGGTAATCACTCATGAGCACACCCGTGATCGGTGTCCTGGCACTCCAGGGCGACGTACGGGAGCACCTGATCGCCCTGGCCGCGGCTGACGCCGTGGCCAGGCCGGTCCGGCGCCCCGAAGAGCTGGCCGAGATCGACGGTCTGGTCATCCCCGGCGGGGAGTCCACCACCATCTCCAAGCTGGCCGAGCTGTTCGGCATGGCGGAGCCGCTGCGCGAGCGCATCGCCGCCGGCCTGCCGGTCTACGGCACCTGCGCCGGTCTGATCATGCTCGCCGAGAAGATCCTCGACCCGCGCTCGGGCCAGGAGACCTTCGGCGGCATCGACATGATCGTCCGCCGTAACGCCTTCGGGCGACAGAACGAGTCCTTCGAGGCCGGCGTCACCGTCGCGGGCATCGAGGACGGCCCCGTCGAGGGCGTCTTCATCCGGGCCCCCTGGGTGGAGTCGGTCGGCGCCGAGGTCGAGATCCTCGCCGAGCACGAGGGTCACATCGTCGCCGTGCGGCAGGGCCGGGTGCTGGCGACCTCGTTCCACCCCGAACTCACCGGGGATCACCGGATTCACGCCCTGTTCGTCGACATGGTGCGCGCGGCACGCTGATCCGATCCCGGTAGGATCTCTGGGGTTCGTTCAGAAATGGGTTACGCGAAGGAGACAGGCAGATGTCCGGCCACTCTAAATGGGCTACGACGAAGCACAAGAAGGCCGTGATCGACGCCAAGCGCGGCAAGCTCTTCGCGAAGCTGATCAAGAACATCGAGGTCGCGGCCCGCACGGGCGGCGCCGACCTGGACGGTAACCCGACGCTGTTCGACGCCGTCCAGAAGGCGAAGAAGCAGTCGGTCCCGAACAAGAACATCGACTCCGCGCTCAAGCGCGGAGCGGGTCTCGAGGCCGGCGGCGCCGACTACGCCACGATCATGTACGAGGGTTACGGCCCGAACGGTGTCGCGGTGCTCATCGAGTGCCTCACCGACAACCGCAACCGCGCCGCCTCCGACGTGCGCGTGGCCATGACCCGCAACGGCGGCTCCATGGCCGACCCGGGCTCGGTCTCGTACCTGTTCAACCGCAAGGGCGTCGTCGTGCTCCCCAAGGGCGAGCTGTCCGAGGACGACGTCCTGGAGACGGTGCTCGAAGCCGGTGCGGAGGAGGTCAACGACCTCGGTGAGTCCTTCGAGATCATCAGCGAGGCCACCGACCTGGTCGCGGTCCGCACCGCCCTCCAGGAGGCCGGTATCGACTACGACTCCGCCGAGTCCAGCTTCGTGCCGACCATGCAGGTGGAGCTCGACGAGGACGGCGCGCGCAAGATGTTCAAGCTGATCGACGCGCTGGAGGACAGCGACGACGTGCAGAACGTCTTCGCCAACTTCGACGTCAGCGACGAGGTCATGGAGAAGGTCGACGCCTGATCGCGGTCGTTGATCGCGGTCGTCGACCGAGGCGGTTCCGCAGCGGGCCGACGGGGACACACCCCCGTCGGCCCGCTGTCGTTCGTGCGGCGTTGTCGGTGGCAGCGGATAGCCTGCACAAACAGGTGAGCGAGGAGGGGGTGCGGCGTGCGTGTTCTCGGGGTGGACCCGGGTCTGACCCGGTGCGGCGTCGGCGTCGTCGAGGGCGTCGCCGGACGGCCTCTCACCATGCTCGGCGTGGGCGTGGTGCGGACGGCCGCGGACGACGACATCGGTGTGCGCCTCGTCGGCATCGAGCGCGGCATCGAGGAGTGGCTCGACCGCTTCTCGCCCGAACTCGTCGCCGTGGAGCGGGTGTTCAGCCAGCACAACGTGCGTACGGTGATGGGCACCGCCCAGGCCAGTGCCGTCGCCATGCTGTGCGCCTCGCGCCGCGGCATCCCCGTCGCCCTGCACACCCCCAGTGAGGTCAAGGCCGCCGTCACCGGCAGCGGTCGCGCCGACAAGGCGCAGGTCGGAGCCATGGTGACCCGGCTGCTCCGGCTCTCCGCGCCGCCGAAGCCCGCCGACGCCGCCGACGCCCTCGCCCTCGCCATCTGTCACATCTGGCGGGCACCCGCCCAGAACCGTCTCCAGCAGGCCGTCGCCGAGAACCGTCTCCAGCAGGCGGTCGCCCGGCAGGCGGCCGCAGTGAAAGGCCGAACCCGATGATCGCCTTCGTCAGCGGCCCGGTCGCCGCGCTCGCCCCCACCACGGCCGTCATCGAGGTCGGCGGCGTGGGCATGGCCGTCCAGTGCACCCCGGGGACCCTCGCGGGACTGCGGATCGGCGAGGACGCCCGGCTCGCCACCTCCCTCGTCGTCCGCGAGGACTCCCTCACCCTGTACGGCTTCGCCGACGACGACGAGCGGCAGGTCTTCGAGCTCCTCCAGACGGCCAGCGGCGTCGGGCCCCGCCTCGCGCAGGCCATGCTCGGCGTGCACAGCCCGGACGCGCTGCGCATCGCCGTGTCCACCGGTGACGAGAAGGCCCTCATGGCCGTCCCCGGCATCGGCAAGAAGGGCGCACAGAAACTCCTCCTCGAACTGAAGGACAAGCTCGGCGCGCCGCTCGGCAGCAGCGGCATGGTCGGAGCCCAGCGCGCGGCGGCCGCAGGGCCCGCGCCGTGGACGGAGCAGCTGTCCGCCGCCCTCATCGGCCTCGGCTACGCGTCGCGCGAGGCGGAGGAGGCGGTGGCCGCGGTGGCCCCGCAGGCCGAGGAAGCGATCGCCGCGGGCGGCTCGGCGCCGGTGCCGCAGCTGCTGCGCGCGGCCCTGCAGTCCCTGAACCGCGCGCGCTGACGCCGAACCACCGCGCGGGGACCTCCCCCCGCGCCTTCCCGAGGCCGGGGCTCGCCCCGGCCCCGCACCTCACACGCCGGCGGGGCCGAACCTCACCACCGCACCACCACCCGAGAAGGCAGAACATCCGTGAACTGGGACGACGAGACCACCGGCGACGACGAGGCACGTATCGTCGGGGCCTCCGCCGAGGGGGACGACCAGGCCGTCGAGGCGGCGCTGCGGCCCAAGGACCTCAGTGAGTTCGTCGGCCAGGAGAAGGTGCGCCAGCAGCTCGACCTGGTCCTCAAGGCCGCCCGCCAGCGCGGCGCCACCGCCGACCACGTACTGCTCTCCGGCGCCCCCGGCCTCGGCAAGACCACCCTCTCGATGATCATCGCCGCGGAGATGAACGCGCCGATCCGCATCACCTCGGGCCCCGCCATCCAGCACGCCGGAGACCTCGCCGCGATCCTCTCCTCCCTCCAGGAGGGCGAGATCCTCTTCCTCGACGAGATCCACCGCATGTCCCGGCCCGCCGAGGAGATGCTCTACATGGCGATGGAGGACTTCCGCGTCGACGTCATCGTCGGCAAGGGCCCCGGCGCCACCGCGATCCCGCTCGAACTCCCGCCGTTCACCCTGGTCGGCGCCACCACCCGGGCCGGACTCCTGCCGCCGCCGCTGCGCGACCGCTTCGGCTTCACCGGGCACATGGAGTTCTACGACCCGGCCGAGCTCCAACGGGTGATCCACCGCTCCGCCGGACTCCTCGACGTCGAGATCGACCCGGCGGGCGCCGCCGAGATCGCCGGCCGGTCCCGCGGCACCCCCCGTATCGCCAACCGTCTGCTGCGCCGCGTCCGCGACTACGCGCAGGTCAGGGCCGACGGAAACATCACCAGGGAGATCGCGGAGGCGGCCCTCAGCGTGTACGAGGTCGACGGCCGCGGCCTCGACCGGCTCGACCGTGCCGTCCTGGAGGCCCTGCTCAAGCTTTTCGGCGGCGGCCCGGTCGGCCTCTCCACCCTCGCGGTCGCGGTGGGGGAGGAGCGCGAGACCGTCGAGGAGGTCGCCGAACCCTTCCTCGTAAGGGAAGGTCTGCTGGCCCGTACGCCCCGTGGTCGGGTCGCGACTCCCGCGGCATGGGCGCACCTCGGACTCGTTCCGCCGCAGGCTGCGGGCCCGGGGAGCGCAGGGAACGGCACGGGAATGGGACAACAGGGGCTCTTCGGGGCGTGACGGTGCTGACACTCGCCCGGACAGGAACCAGGGTGCGATGCTGGACGTTGTTCCATCGATGCGGACTCGCCTAGACTCCGCCGATGCCGCCCTTTCTGGTCGGCGCGCCCACCCCCGAAGATCAGGCCGCGGGTTCTCCGCGACCGTGCGAAGGAAACCCGTCCCGTGAGCATCGTGACCCTCCTCCCCTTCATCGTCCTCATCGGGGCCATGTTCCTGATGACCCGCTCTGCCAAGAAGAAGCAGCAGGCGGCGGCGCAGATGCGCAACGAGATGCAGCCCGGCACCGGCGTACGGACGATCGGGGGGATGTACGCCACCGTCAAGGAGATCGGCGACGAGACCGTCCTCCTCGAGGTCGCGCCCGGCGTCCACGCCGTCTACGCGAAGAACGCGATCGGCGCCGTCCTCGAGGACTCCGAGTACAACCGCATCGTCCACGGTGACGATGAGGACTCGGACTCCGACACCGTCGTCCCGGACGACGCCTCGTCGCTGACCGAGGCCGCCGAGGCCGCGGAGGCCACCGAGGTCGAGGACGCGCCGAAGGCCGACCTGACGAAGAAGGCGGACGCGGCCGACGCCGCGGCCGAGGGGCAGAAGGACGGCAAGGCCGACGGCGAGGCCGACGCGAAGTAGTCGCGGCCGGGGACACCGCGCACGCCCACCGGCGCGCGCGGTCCCCGGAACGGTTCCACGTCTGCGGGGGCAGGTCCCCACACACACTTCGTGGCCGTCTCACGCATACCCGGCGCGAGACGGTTGGACAGGGAGATACGACAGGTGGCAGCACCGAAGAAGGGCCGAAGGCCGGCGGGGGGACAGAGCCGGCCGGGCCGCGCCCTGGCACTCATCCTGATCGCCATGGTCGCGCTCACCGGCGGCATGTTCTGGTCGGGGCACACCACCCCGCGCCTGGGCATCGACCTCGCCGGCGGTACGTCGATCACGCTCAAGGCCAAGGCTGAGCCGGGCCAGGAGTCGGCGGTCAACGAGACCAACATGAACACCGCCGTCGGCATCATCGAGCGCCGTGTCAACGGTCTCGGTGTCTCCGAGGCCGAGGTCCAGACGCAGGGCCGCGAGAACATCATCGTGAACATCCCTCGCGGGACGAACGAGAAGCAGGCCCGGGAGCAGGTCGGTACCACCGCCCAGCTCTACTTCCGGCCCGTTCTCGCCGTCGCGGCCGCCGCGCCGCAGCCGGCGCCGAGCGCCAGCTCCTCCGGCTCCCCGTCGGCCTCGCCGAAGCCGTCCTCCTCCGCCTCCGGCGCGACGGTGGGCGAGAAGTCGGCCACCCCGACGGCCACGGCCACCGCCTCCACCCAGGGCCGTGCGCTCACCGAGGCCCTCAAGGCCCCGAAGCCCACGCCCACCGGGAGCTCCACCCCCTCCGCGACCCCCAAGGCCTCGGAGACCCCCAAGGCGAACCAGACGCCCGACGCCGCCACCGCGGCGCTCCAGCAGAAGTTCACCACCCTGAACTGCCTCGACCCCAAGCAGCGGACGGCCGCCGGCGAGGGCGTCAAGCCCACCGACCCGGCCGTGGCCTGCGGCACGAACGCGATCGGCGAGTGGGAGAAGTACCTCCTCGGCCCGGCCGAGGTCGAGGGCAAGGACGTCGACGACGCCAAGGCCGCGATCGACCAGCGGACCGGCCAGTGGATCGTGGACATGGAGTTCACGAGCGCCGGCTCGAAGAAGTTCCAGTCGATCACCAGCAAGCTCTCGCAGCAGACCGAGCCGCAGAACCAGTTCGCGATCGTCCTGGACGGCGAGGTCGTCTCGGCGCCCCGCGTCCAGACCACGCTGAGCGCAAGCGCGCAGATCTCCGGCAGCTTCAACCAGCAGTCCGCCCAGGACCTCGGCAACATCCTGTCGTACGGTGCCCTGCCGCTCTCCTTCGAGACGCAGAGCGTCGACACCGTCACCGCCGCGCTCGGTGGTGACCAGCTGGAGGCCGGTCTGATCGCCGGCGCCATCGGCCTGGCTCTGGTCATCATCTACCTGGTGGCCTACTACCGCGGCCTGTCGCTGATCGCCATCCTCAGCCTCGGCGTCTCCGCGCTCCTCACCTACGTGATCATGGCCCTGCTCGGCCCGGCCATCGGCTTCGCGCTGAACCTGCCGGCCGTCTGTGGCGCCATCGTCGCCATCGGTATCACCGCGGACTCGTTCATCGTGTACTTCGAGCGCATCCGCGACGAGCTCCGCGAGGGCCGCACGCTCCGCCCGGCCGTCGAGCGCGCCTGGCCGCGCGCCCGCCGCACCATCCTGGTCTCCGACTTCGTGTCGTTCCTGGCCGCGGCCGTGCTCTTCCTCGTCACCGTCGGCAAGGTCCAGGGCTTCGCGTTCACGCTCGGCCTGACCACCCTGCTCGACGTCGTCGTGGTGTTCCTCTTCACCAAGCCGGTCATGACGCTCCTCGCGCGGACCAAGTTCTTCGGCGACGGCCACGCCTGGTCCGGCCTGGACCCGAAGCGACTCGGCGCCAAGCCGCCGCTGCGCCGCACCCGTCGTGCCAATGCCTCTGCCGCTGGCCCTGTCGACCCGAAGGAGGCGTGAGATGTCGAAGCTCGGCGATCTCGGCGCCCGGCTCCACCGCGGTGAGGTCGGCTACGACTTCATCGGCAACCGCAAGATCTGGTATGGCCTGTCCATCCTGATCACCATCACCGCCATCGTCGCCCTGGCCGTCCGCGGCCTCAACATGGGCATCGAGTTCCAGGGCGGTGCCGTCTTCACCACCCCGAAGTCGGAAGTCTCCGTCAGCCAGGCCCAGGAGTACGCGGAAGAGGCCTCCGGCCACGACGCGATCGTCCAGCAGCTCGGCAACGGCTCCCTGCGCATCCAGGTCGGCGGCCTCGACACCGCGCAGTCCGACCAGGTCCGCTCGGAGCTCGCCAAGGACCTGAACGTCGCCGAGGACAAGATCGCGGCCGAGCTCGTCGGCCCCAGCTGGGGTGAGCAGATCGCCACCAAGGCCTGGACCGGTCTGGGGATCTTCATGATCCTCGTGGTGATCTATCTGGCCATCGCCTTCGAGTGGAGAATGGCGGTCGCGGCGCTCATCGCGCTGATCCACGACCTCACGATCACGGTCGGCATCTACTCGCTGGTCGGCTTCGAGGTCACCGTCGGTACGGTCATCGGTCTGCTGACGATCCTCGGTTACTCGCTGTACGACACAGTCGTCGTCTTCGACTCCCTCAAGGAACAGACGAAGGACATCACGAAGCAGACCCGCTTCACGTACAGCGAGCTGGCCAACCGCTCGATCAACGGCACCCTGGTCCGTTCGATCAACACCACCGTCGTCGCGCTGCTGCCGGTCGCCGGCCTGCTCTTCATCGGTGGTGGCGTCCTCGGCGCCGGCATGCTCAACGACATCTCGCTGTCGCTGTTCGTCGGTCTCGCCGCCGGTGCGTACTCGTCGATCTTCATCGCCACCCCGCTCGTCGCCGACCTCAAGGAGCGCGAGCCGGCGATCAGGGCACTCAAGAAGCGCATCATGGCGAAGCGGGCCGGTGCGGCCGCCAAGGGCGAGTCGTACGACGGGTCGGACGACCGGTCCGTCGACGACAACGAGATCGCCGTCGTCGGCCCGCGGGCGAGCCGTCGCGGCCGCTCCTCGGAGCAGCGAGGATGACCGCCGAGGCCCAGGACGTCAGCGACCTCCTGCTCAGCCGTATCCGCGACGTACCGGACTACCCGAAGCCGGGCGTGCTGTTCAAGGACATCACGCCGCTGCTCGCGGACCCGGAGGCGTTCACGGCGCTCACCGACGCCCTCGCCGCGCTGTGCACCGCGCACGGCGCGACGAAGATCGTCGGCCTTGAGGCGCGCGGCTTCATCCTGGCCGCCCCGGTGGCCGTCCGAGCGGGCCTGGGCTTCATCCCGGTCCGCAAGGCCGGCAAGCTCCCCGGAGCCACGCTGAAGCAGGCGTACGAGCTGGAGTACGGCACCGCCGAGATCGAGGTGCACGCCGAGGACCTGGCCGCGGGCGACCGCGTCATGGTCATCGACGACGTCCTCGCCACCGGCGGGACGGCCGAGGCCTCGATCGAGCTGATCCGCCGCGCGGGCGCCGAGGTGGCGGGCGTCGCGGTCCTCATGGAGCTGGGCTTCCTGCCGGGCCGCGCCCGACTGGAGCCCGCCCTGAACGGGGCGCCGCTCACGGCACTCATCCGAGTGTGATGCTTCAAGTCCGACGATCTCCCGCCCGATAACGGTCGAGGGATACGGCGACGGGCGCCCGGGACCTCCCGAGGCGCCCTTCGTCGTTCCCGGACGTTGTCACGCTGCCAGGAGGAAGTCGTATGGACATGTCGCGGAAGACCGTCGCCGGAGTCGTCTCCCTGATCGCGCTCGCCGCGCTCGGGACCGCCGTGAACCCCGCGAGCGCGGGCCGCCCGGCACAGGCCCCCGCGGCGGCCCCCGGGGCCGCGGCCGATTCGTGCGTCGGTTGGAAGAACGCCGGAAGCGCGCCCCTGAAGTGGACGAAGGCAAGTGACGCCTGCGGCCACTTCGGTGCCGAGGGCATGAAGATGGGCTACGCCTGGAAGGTCTACCGGGGCGGCAGCATCTGTATCCGCGCCAAGGGCTTCGACGCCCGGCGCAAGGAGTTCTGGTCCGACCCCCTGTGCGGGAAGAGCGGCTCCCTCAAGATCCACTGGGGCAATGTCGCCGCGACCAAGGAGATCCAGGTGAAGGGCGGGCCCTCCCTGCTCCGCTGGAACTGACGGCCGGCCGGTGGCGGGGGTCGCGGGCCGCGCGACCCCCGCTCTCCCGGGGCGAGTGGCCACCGCGTGCGCACCGCGACGCGTGGCTCGATACCATGGCCTTTCCGGGCCTGACCGGGGGACCCGGTACCTCCCCCAGACTGCGTCCGGGGGGACCCCAGAGGAGCGCTCTTGCCAGACGAGGCCCAGTCACTCTCCGCCGCGCAGCCCGACCCGAAGGCCGAAAAGGCCGCGCCGGGGACGGGCACGCCCCAGAACAAGCCTGCGGAGACCGGGCCCCCGCCTGCCGCGCCCACGCCCGCACCGGCCTCCGAGGCCCCCGCGCCCGCGCGGCCCGCGCCCGCCGCCCCCGCACGCTCGGGCGGCTCGTCCAACCGCGTCCGCGCCCGCCTGGCCCGGCTCGGCGTGCAGCGCTCCTCCCCGTACAACCCGGTCCTCGAACCGCTGCTGCGGATCGTCCGATCCAACGACCCGAAGATCGAAACGGCGACTTTGCGCCAGGTCGAGCGGGCCTACCAGGTCGCCGAGCGCTGGCACCGCGGCCAGAAGCGCAAGAGCGGCGACCCGTACATCACGCACCCCCTCGCCGTCACCACCATCCTCGCCGAGCTCGGTATGGACCCGGCGACCCTGATGGCCGGGCTCCTCCACGACACCGTCGAGGACACCGAGTACGGCCTGGAGGACCTGCGCCGTGACTTCGGCGACCAGGTCACCCTGCTCGTCGACGGCGTCACCAAGCTCGACAAGGTCAGGTTCGGCGAGGCCGCGCAGGCCGAGACCGTCCGCAAGATGGTCGTCGCCATGGCCAAGGACCCGCGCGTCCTGGTCATCAAGCTCGCCGACCGCCTGCACAACATGCGCACCATGCGCTACCTCAAGCGGGAGAAGCAGGAGAAGAAGGCCCGCGAGACCCTGGAGATCTACGCGCCCCTGGCCCACCGCCTGGGCATGAACACCATCAAGTGGGAGCTGGAGGACCTCGCCTTCGCGATCCTCTACCCCAAGATGTACGACGAGATCGTCCGGCTCGTCGCCGAGCGCGCCCCCAAGCGGGACGAGTACCTCGCCATAGTGACCGACGAGGTCCAGACCGACCTGCGCGCCGCCCGGATCAAGGCGACCGTCACCGGCCGCCCCAAGCACTACTACAGCGTCTACCAGAAGATGATCGTCCGCGGCCGTGACTTCGCGGAGATCTACGACCTGGTGGGCATCCGTGTCCTCGTCGACACCGTGAGGGACTGCTACGCCGCCCTCGGCACCGTCCACGCGCGATGGAACCCGGTCCCCGGCCGGTTCAAGGACTACATCGCGATGCCGAAGTTCAACATGTACCAGTCGCTCCACACGACGGTCATCGGACCCAACGGCAAGCCCGTCGAGCTGCAGATCCGCACCTTCGACATGCACCGGCGCGCCGAGTACGGCATCGCCGCGCACTGGAAGTACAAGCAGGAGGCCGTCGCCGGTGCCTCCAAGGTCCGCGCCGACGTCCCGAAGAGGACCGGCAAGGACGACCACCTCAACGACATGGCGTGGCTGCGCCAGCTCCTCGACTGGCAGAAGGAGACCGAGGACCCCAGCGAGTTCCTGGAGTCCCTGCGCTTCGACCTCTCCCGCAACGAGGTGTTCGTCTTCACGCCCAAGGGCGACGTCATCGCGCTGCCGGCGGGGGCCACCCCCGTCGACTTCTCGTACGCCGTCCACACCGAGGTCGGCCACCGCACCATAGGGGCGCGGGTCAACGGGCGGCTCGTACCGCTCGAATCGACCCTCGACAACGGCGACCTGGTCGAGGTCTTCACCTCCAAGGCCGCAGGCGCCGGGCCCTCCCGCGACTGGCTGGGCTTCGTCAAGTCCCCGCGCGCCCGCAACAAGATCCGCGCCTGGTTCTCCAAGGAGCGCCGCGACGAGGCCATCGAGCAGGGCAAGGACGCCATCGCGCGGGCCATGCGCAAGCAGAACCTGCCGATCCAGCGGATCCTCACCGGCGACTCCCTCGTCACCCTCGCCCACGAGCTGCGCTACACCGACATCTCCTCGCTGTACGCGGCGATCGGCGAGGGCCACGTCACCGCCCAGTCCATCGTGCAGAAGCTGGTGCAGGCGCTCGGCGGCGAGGACGCGGCCACCGAGGACATCGAAGAGGTCGCACCGCCCAGCCGCGGCCGTTCCAAGCGCCGCTCCAGCGCCGACCCCGGTGTCGTCGTCAAGGGCGTCGAGGACGTCTGGGTGAAGCTGGCCCGCTGCTGCACCCCCGTGCCCGGCGACCCGATCATCGGCTTCGTCACCCGCGGCAGTGGCGTATCGGTTCACCGCAGCGACTGCGTCAACGTGGAGTCGCTCTCCCGGGAGCCGGAGCGGATCCTGGAGGTCGAGTGGGCGCCCACCCAGTCCTCGGTCTTCCTCGTCGCCATCCAGGTCGAGGCCCTGGACCGCTCGCGGCTGCTCTCGGACGTCACCCGGGTCCTCTCGGACCAGCACGTGAACATCCTCTCGGCGGCCGTCCAGACCTCCCGCGACCGGGTGGCCACCTCGCGCTTCACCTTCGAGATGGGCGACCCGAAGCACCTGGGCCACGTCCTGAAGGCCGTACGGGGCGTGGAGGGCGTCTACGACGTCTACCGCGTGACCTCGGCCCGCAGGCCGTAACAGCGGATACGAGAGGCGGCTCCGGTACGTACGTACCGGAGCCGCCTCTCGTATCCGCGGATCAGCCGCCGAACTCCTCCAGGCCCTTCATGGCCTGGTCGAGCAGGGCCTGGCGGCCCTCCAGCTCACGGGCGAGCTTGTCGGCCTTGGCGTCGTTGCCGGCGGCACGGGCCGCGTCGATCTGCTTGCGCAGCTTCTCGACCGCGTCCTGGAGCTGGCCGGTCAGACCCGCGGCACGCGCGCGTGCCTCCGGGTTCGTCCGGCGCCACTCGGCCTCCTCGGCCTCCTGGATCGCCCGCTCCACCGTGTGCATCCGGCCCTCGACCTTGGGACGGGCGTCACGCGGCACGTGGCCGATGGCCTCCCACCGCTCGTTGAGGGAACGGAAGGCCGCGCGGGCCGCCTTCAGATCCGACACCGGCAGCAGCTTCTCGGCCTCGGTCGCGAGCTCCTCCTTCAGCTTGAGGTTCTCGGTCTGCTCCGCGTCCCGCTCGGCGAAGACCTCGCCGCGCGCCGCGAAGAAGACGTCCTGGGCGCCGCGGAAGCGGTTCCACAGGTCGTCCTCGTGCTCGCGCTGGGCGCGGCCGGCCGCCTTCCACTCCGTCATCAGGTCGCGGTAGCGGGCCGCCGTGGTGCCCCAGTCGGTGGAGTTCGACAGCGACTCCGCCTCGGCGACCAGACGCTCCTTGGCCTTGCGAGCGTCCTCCCGCTGGGCGTCCAGCGAGGCGAAGTGGGCCTTGCGGCGCTTCGAGAACGCCGAGCGGGCGTGCGAGAAGCGGTGCCACAGCTCGTCGTCGGACTTGCGGTCGAGCCGGGGGAGGCCCTTCCAGGTGTCCACGAGGGCCCGCAGCCGCTCGCCCGCGGAGCGCCACTGCTCGCTCTGGGCCAGCTCCTCGGCCTCCGTGACGAGCTTCTCCTTGGCGGTGCGCGCCTCGTCGGTCTGCTTGGCCTTCTGGGCCTTGCGCTCCTCGCGGCGCGAGTCGACCGTCTCGACGAGCTTGTCCAGGCGGGTCGCGAGCGCGGCCAGGTCGCCGACGGCGTGGTGCTCGTCGACCTGCTGCCGGATGTGCTCGATCGCCGCGGTGGCGTCCTTCGCCGAGAGGTCGGTGGTCCTCACCCGCTTCTCGAGGAGGCCGATCTCGACAACCAAGCCCTCGTACTTGCGCTCGAAGTAGGCCAGGGCCTCCTCAGGGGTGCCGGCCTGCCACGATCCGACGACCTTCTCGCCCTCGGCCGTCCGCACGTACACGGTGCCCGTCTCGTCGACGCGGCCCCACGGGTCGCTGCTCACAGCGCCTCCTCACCATGATGCCGTCGCGGGGTCGTACCCCCCGGGCATCGTCCACAGTTTCCCGGCGGGCCTCGCCCGCCTTCCGCAGCGCGGCCGACGGCCCAACGCTGCACAACGCCAATCTAGGCGAACGGCGGCCCGGCTGTCCGCACTCAGCGCGACCGAGATTCACGTTCACGCGTGCGTGCGGACGCCCGGCTCACTTCTTCGCGACGGTCGCCTTCTCGACGGTGACGGCCTTCTTCGGGGCACCGTCCGTGGCGCCGCCCGTGACACCGGCGGCGGCCACGTCCTTGACCACCTGGAGGCCGGCCGCGTCGATCTTTCCGAACGGCGTGTAGCTCGGCGGCAGCTTGGTGTCCTTGTAGACGAGGAAGAACTGCGAGCCGCCGCTGCCCGGCTGCCCGGTGTTGGCCATCGCCACGGAGCCGGCCGGGTAGGTCACGGTGCCGTCCGAGCCCGCCTTGCCGAGCGCGCCCAGGTTCTCGTCCGGGATGTTGTAGCCCGGGCCGCCCGTGCCGTCGCCCTTGGGGTCACCGCACTGGAGCACGAAGATGCCCTGGGTGGTGAGCCGGTGGCACTTCGTGCCGTCGAAGTACTTCTTCGCCGCGAGGTGCGAGAAGGAGTTCACCGTGCGCGGGGTCTTCGCCGCGTCCATGGTGATCGTGATGTCGCCCTCGTTCGTCTTGAGCGCCATGGCGTACGTGGCCTTGGCGTCCACGGACATCACCGGCTCCGGGCCCGCCGACTCGCTCTGCGAGGGCGCCGGGCTGCTGGGCGAGCTGCTCGCCGAGTTGTCCGAGCCCGCGTTGTCCTTGGGCGAGTCGTCGTCCGTCAGCGCCACGGACGCGTAGACCGCGCCGCCCGCCGCGAGGACCACCGCGAGGGCGGCCGCGACGACGGTGTTGCGGCGCTTCGCCTTGCGCCGGTTCTCCTCCCGCCGCTGCTGCTGCCGCGCGTACTTCTCCCTGGCAAGCTGCCGCCGCCGCTGATCGCTGGTGACCACCGGTTCCGCTCCTGTCGCTCGTCTGTTCCCGTCCGGGCCGGATGTGCCCGTACCGTATACGGGTTGGCTGTGGAACCGGCACCGCCGGTAGGCTCTGATCTGCCGCATTCCGTGATCTCTGCCGAATTCCGCGCCCCTGTGCCGGACGACATCTAAGGACGAACGTGCTGATTGCCGGGTTCCCCGCCGGGGCCTGGGGGACCAACTGCTATCTGGTCGCCCCCGCCGCAGGCGAGGAGTGCGTGATCATCGACCCGGGCCACCAGGCCGCCCAGGGTGTCGAGGAGACGCTGAAGAAGCATCGGCTCAAGCCCGTCGCCGTCGTCCTCACCCATGGACACATCGACCACGTCGCCTCCGTCGTCCCGGTGTGCGGCGCCCATGACGTCCCCGCGTGGATCCACCCGTCCGACCGCTACATGATGAGCGACCCGGAGAAGGCCCTCGGCCGCTCCATCGGGATGCCCCTCATGGGCGAGCTGACCGTGGGCGAACCCGACGACGTGCGAGAACTCACCGACGGTGCCGAGCTGAAGCTCGCCGGTCTGGACTTCTCCGTCGCCCACGCGCCCGGTCATACCAAGGGGTCGGTGACCTTCAGGATGCCGCAGACCACGGAGATCCCCTCCGTGTTCTTCTCCGGGGACCTGCTGTTCGCCGGCTCCATCGGACGCACCGACCTTCCCGGCGGTGACATGGACGAGATGCTCGCTTCGCTGGCCCGTGTGTGCCTGCCGCTCGACAACTCGACCGTGGTGCTGTCGGGACACGGTCCCCAGACGACCATCGGCCAGGAGCGCGCCACGAACCCCTATCTGCGGGACGTGGCCGCCGGTCTCGGGAGCACGGACGCTCCCCGACGAGGAATGTGACGAGACTTTCGTGAGCACCTTTCAGGCCCCCAAGGGCACGTACGACCTGATCCCGCCCCGCTCCGCCACCTTCCTGGCGGTCCGGGACGCGATCTCCACGCCGCTGAGGAACTCCGGCTACGGCTACATCGAGACGCCCGGTTTCGAGAACGTCGAGCTGTTCTCCCGCGGTGTCGGCGAGTCCACCGACATCGTGACCAAGGAGATGTACACCCTCACCACGAAGGGCAACGACCACCTCGCCCTCCGTCCGGAGGGCACCGCGTCCGTGCTGCGGGCGGCGCTCCAGGCCAACCTGCACAAGCAGGGCAACCTGCCGGTCAAGCTCTGGTACTCCGGCTCGTACTACCGTTACGAGCGGGCCCAGGCGGGCCGCTACCGCCACTTCTCCCAGGTCGGTGCCGAGGCGATCGGCTCCGAGGACCCGGCTCTCGACGCCGAGCTGATCATCCTCGCCGACCAGGCGTACCGCTCCCTCGGCCTGCGGAACTTCCGCATCCTGCTCAACTCGCTGGGCGACAAGGAGTGCCGTCCCGTCTACCGCGAGGCGCTCCAGGGCTTCCTGCGCGGGCTCGACCTCGACGAGGAGACCCTGCGCCGCGCCGAGATCAACCCCCTGCGCGTCCTCGACGACAAGCGCGAGTCCGTGCAGAAGCAGCTCGTCGGCGCCCCGCTGCTGCGCGACTACCTGTGCGACGCGTGCAAGGCGTACCACGAGGAGGTGCGCGCCCTGATCACCGCGGCGGGCGTGGTCTTCGAGGACGACGCCAAGCTGGTGCGCGGCCTGGACTACTACACCCGCACGACCTTCGAGTTCGTCCACGGCGGTCTCGGCTCGCAGTCGGCGGTCGGCGGCGGCGGTCGCTACGACGGACTCTCCGAGATGATCGGCGGCCCCGCGCTGCCGTCCGTCGGCTGGGCGCTCGGTGTGGACCGTACGGTCCTCGCCCTGGAGGCGGAGGGCGTCGAGCTCGACCTCCCCGCCGTCACCAGCGTCTTCGCGGTGGCCATCGGCGAGGAGGCGCGCCGGATCCTCTTCGGCAAGGTCACCGAGCTGCGCAGGGAGGGCATCTCCGCGGACTTCTCGTTCGGCGGCAAGGGCCTCAAGGGCGCGATGAAGGACGCCAACCGCTCGGGCGCCCGCCTCGCCGTCGTCGCCGGTGAGCGCGACCTCGCCGAGGGCGTCGTCCAGCTCAAGGACATGGAGTCCGGCGAGCAGCAGGCGGTCGCCGTGGACGCGCTGCTCGACGCGGTACGGACCAAGCTGGCCTGACGGACCGTTCGGGAGAAGGGGCCCGGACCCACGCGCGTGCGTGGGTCCGGGCCCCTTCCCATCGCTCTTATGTTCGCTTCACTTATCCCCGGCGAACGGTGGGCGCCGTCCCCCGTACGGCAGAATGACCGTGCCCACAAGGCCCGCGAGCGAGGGAAAAGGCGATATGACGAAGGCAGCGGTGGACGAGGCCGCGTCCGGCCGGGACGGCGACGGGACGAGCGGCACGATCGGCGCGAGCCGGGCCTTCGCCTGGCTGCTCGTGATCACCGGAGCGGCCGGGGTGCTCGCCGCCTGGGTCATCACGATCGACAAGTTCAAGCTCCTCGAAGACCCGAACTTCGTCCCGGGCTGCAGCCTCAACCCGATCGTCTCCTGCGGCAACATCATGAAGAGCGAGCAGGCCTCGGTCTTCGGCTTCCCGAACCCGATGCTCGGCCTCGTCACGTACGCCATGGTGATCGCGATCGGTGTGGCCCTGCTCGCCGGAGCCCGCTACCGCACGTGGTACTGGCTCGGCCTCAACGCCGGCACGCTCTTCGGTGTCGGCTTCTGCACGTGGCTCATGTACCAGTCGCTGTACGAGATCAACTCGCTCTGCCTGTGGTGCTGCCTGGCCTGGGTCGCCACCATCGTCATGTTCTGGTACGTGACCTCGCACAACGTCCGCAACGGCGTCATCCCCGCCCCCCGCGGCCTGAAGACCTTCTTCGACGAATTCACCTGGATCCTGCCCGTCCTGCACATCGGGATCATCGGCATGCTGATCCTGACCCGCTGGTGGGACTTCTGGACCAGCTGACCGACCGCTCACGGACGGCCGGCGGACCGTCGGCGGCGGCAGTGCTGTCAGTGCGGTGACCTAGGCTTCATGACTGTGGAGCCCGACCTCTTTACCGCAGCAGCCGAAGACCGCCAGGAGAAGGACCCCGCCGGCAGCCCGCTGGCCGTCCGGATGCGCCCGCGCACCCTCGACGAGGTGGTGGGCCAGAAGCACCTGCTCAAGCCCGGTTCGCCGCTGCGCCGACTCGTGGGCGACGGGGACGGCGGCCCCGCCGGCGCCTCCTCGGTGATCCTCTGGGGGCCGCCGGGCATCGGAAAGACGACCCTGGCGTACGTGGTCTCCAAGGCGACCAACAAGCGGTTCGTGGAGCTGTCCGCGATCACCGCGGGCGTCAAGGAGGTCCGGGCCGTCATCGAGGGCGCCCGCCGCGCGGTCGGCGGCTACGGCAAGGAGACCGTCCTCTTCCTCGACGAGATCCACCGCTTCTCCAAGGCCCAGCAGGACTCGCTGCTGCCCGCCGTCGAGAACCGCTGGGTGACGCTGATCGCCGCCACCACCGAGAACCCGTACTTCTCGATCATCTCGCCGCTCCTCTCCCGCTCCCTGCTCCTCACCCTGGAGCCGCTGACCGACGACGACCTGCGCGGTCTGATGGCCAGGGCCCTCACCGGCGAGCGCGGCCTCGGCGGGGCCGTGACCCTGCCGGAGGATGCCGAGGCCCACCTCCTGCGCGTCGCCGGCGGCGACGCCCGGCGCGCCCTGACCGCCCTGGAGGCGGCCGCGGGCGCGGCCATCGCCAAGGGCGAGCCGGAGATCACGCTGGAGACGGTCGAGGAGACCGTCGACCGCGCGGCGGTGAAGTACGACCGGGACGGAGACCAGCACTACGACGTGGCCAGCGCGCTCATCAAGTCGATCCGCGGCTCCGACGTGGACGCCGCCCTGCACTATCTGGCGCGGATGATCGAGGCGGGGGAGGACCCGCGGTTCATCGCCAGGCGCCTGATGATCTCCGCGAGCGAGGACATCGGACTCGCCGACCCCAACGCGCTGCCGATCGCCGTCGCCGCCGCGCAGGCCGTCGCCATGATCGGTTTCCCCGAGGCGGCACTCACCCTCAGCCACGCGACGATCGCCCTGGCCCTGGCCCCCAAGTCGAACGCGGCGACGACCGCGATCGGCGCCGCCCTGGCGGACGTGCGGAACGGCCTCGCGGGTTCGGTCCCGCCGCATCTGCGCGACGGCCACTACAAGGGCGCCGCCAAGCTCGGCCACGCCCAGGGATACGTGTACCCCCACGACGTCCCCGGCGGCATCGCGGCCCAGCAGTACGCCCCGGACACCATCCACGGCAAGCAGTACTACGAGCCCACCCGCTACGGCGCGGAAGCGCGGTACGCGGACGTGGTGGACCGGGTGCGAGCCCGCTTGAAGGGCAACGAGTAGACCGCCCCGTCCGGGAGCTCCTGGACCCCTGCCGCTGAGGCCGTCGGACCCCGGGCGAGAGTGCCCGGCGGACCCGGTACACTGGTCCAGATTGCTGCGTCCCGTGTCCGGCTCCGGTCGGCACCACCAGAACGGGACAGTCAGCCGGAGATCCCGCCCTCGGGCGGGGTTTCCAGGAGCGTCGCGCACCTTCGAAGGTGTCGCGGGCAACCCACCACCACCCGGATCCCGGGAGCGGCGGTGGGTCGTTCGCGTGCTGCACGTATGTGCCCAGACCTGGGAGCGGCTGCCCGACAGGTCCGTCTCGTACGGACCAGGCGGGTTTCCCGGCTGCGGATGCGACCTCCCCTAACCCTGGTGAAGCCGTTTCGTACACAGTAGAGAGGTTGGTTCATGCCGAACCAGTCCCGTCCCAAGGTCAAGAAGTCGCGTGCCCTCGGCATCGCGCTGACCCCGAAGGCCGTCAAGTACTTCGAGGCCCGCCCCTACCCGCCGGGCGAGCACGGCCGTGGCCGCAAGCAGAACTCGGACTACAAGGTCCGTCTGCTCGAGAAGCAGCGTCTGCGCGCCCAGTACGACATCAGCGAGCGCCAGATGGCGCGCGCCTACGACCGTGCCAAGAAGGCCGAAGGCAAGACGGGCGAGGCGCTGGTCGTCGAGCTCGAGCGTCGCCTCGACGCCCTGGTCCTGCGTTCGGGCATCGCCCGCACCATCTACCAGGCCCGCCAGATGGTCGTCCACGGCCACATCCAGGTCAACGGTGGCAAGGTCGACAAGCCGTCGTTCCGCGTCCGTCCCGACGACGTCGTGATGGTCCGCGAGCGCAGCCGCACCAAGCCGCTGTTCGAGGTTGCCCGTGAGGGTGGCTTCGCCGCCGACGGTGAGACCCCGCGCTACCTGCAGGTCAACCTGAAGGCCCTGGCCTTCCGTCTCGACCGCGACCCGAACCGCAAGGAAATCCCGGTCATCTGCGACGAGCAGCTGGTCGTCGAGTACTACGCCCGCTGATCTCGGCAATGGCGTAGTACCACCCTCGCGGTGTTCAGCCCGCCGCTTCCCCACCCTTTCCGGTGGGGGAGCCGGCGGGCTTCCGCGTTCCCGGGACCGCCGTCGAACCGGCCGTACGGAACGGACGCGGGGCGGCCCCCTCCGCCGGGGCATCGATGGCCGGATGACGGCCGGCCACGAGCGCGCGCTGCACCGCCTCCGCCGCCGAGAGCCCCTGGCCCGCCCGGAACGCGGCGGCGTACGCCTCCACCCCCAGCGCCTCCTCGGCCCGCTGCTGGCACAGCGTCCTCGGCGCGTCGAACGCCGCCGAGCCGAAGAGCCGTACACCCACCGTCTCCCACAGCGGCACCGCGGCCCCCTGGAGGACCGCCGCCTCCCTCGGATCGCCCTCGCTCACCGCCACCAGGGCGAGCATCTCGATCGCCAGGACGGTCCCGACCAGATCGCGGAAGGCGTGGTTGATGGACACGCACTCGGTGAGCAGCTCCCGCGCCTCCGCGTACGCCCCCCTGGTCCAGGCCGCGTACCCCAGGACATAGAGGGCGTACGCCCGGGCCCAGAGCTCGCCCCGCTCCTCGCAGATGTCCTTGACCTCGCGGCAGAGGGCGACCGCCCCCTCCAGATCGCCCTGGAAGGCGCGCGCCAGGCCCACCTCGATCTGCCCCATCAGCACATTGCTGTTCAGCTCGCCGAGCTCCCGGTACGCGACGAGCGCCCGCCCGATCAGCTCCTCGGCGCGCGGCATGTCGTCCGTGAGCAGCGCGAGGCAGCCCATCCGGTGCGTCGCGTACGCCTCCGCCAGCGCGTTCCGCGAGGACCTGGCCCGCTCCCCGCACTCGTGGAGCGCCGCCACCGCCGCCGTACCGTCGCCCTGCAGGACCGAGACGTACCCGAGCACCCAGAGCGCCTTCAGCCGCGCCTCCTCGTGGCCGGATTCGAGCGCGAGCGCCCGGTCCAGCCAGTGCCGGCCCTCCGAGAGGCGCCCGCAGCCGACCCACGCGAACCAGAGCGTGCCCGCCAGGTGCTGGGCGAGATGCGCGTCCTCCGGAAGTTCCAGACACAGGTCGAGGGCCGCCCGCAGATGCGGCAGCGCCGCCTCCGTCAGGGCCGCGACCTCCGGCTGGCGCGGGCTGAACCACTCCAGCTCGCACCAGGTGGCCAGGCCCATGTACCAGTCGCGGTGCCGCCGCCTCATCCGCTCCGTGTCGTCGAGCGCCGCGAGCCACTCCGACCCGTACGCGGCGACCGTGTCGAGCATCCGGTACGCGGGACCCGCCGGGGTGTCCTCGCGGGTGAGCAGCGATTGCGCGAGGAGCCCGCCGAGCAGATCGAGGATCCGCTCCGGAGGCAGCTCCGGACCCGCGCACACGTACTCCACCGCCTCCAGGTCGAAGGGGCCGGGGAAGACGGAGAGCCGCGCCCAGAGGAGCCGCTCCTCCGGGCTGCACAGCTCATGGCTCCAGCCGATGGCGGTGCGCAGCGTCTGGTGACGGGGGAGCGCCCCGCGCGCGCCGTCCGTGAGGAGCCGGAAGCGGTCGTCGAGGCGACACAGCATCTGTTCGACGGAGAGCAGCGGGAGCCGCCCGGCCGCCAGTTCGAGGGCGAGCGGAATCCCGTCGAGCCGTCGGCACAACTCCCGCACGGCGTCCCGGCCGCGCGCCTGTGCGGACCCGTCGTCGTGGGCCGACCCGCAGGGGAGCGCCGGTACTCCGGGCAGGGCCGTGGCCCCCGGGCGGGCCGGAGCGCCCGTCAGCGCCGGAACCCCGTGGAAGGTCCCCGCTGCCGCCCCCGGCAGCGGCGGCGCGCCGGCCTCCGCCGCCCGCTCGGCGAGCAGCGTCATCGCGTCCTCCTCGCCCAGCGGCGCCAGCGGGAAGACGGCCTCGCCGGCCACCCGCAGCGGCCGCCGGCCGGCCGCGAGGACGGTGAGCCCGGGAGCGTGTTCGAGCAGCTCCCGCACCAGGGGCGCGCACTCCTCCACGAGGTGCTCGAAACCGTCCACGACCAGCAGGGTCCGCCGCTCCGCGAGATGCTCGACGAGCACCTCGCGCGGGGGCCTCGGCGTGTGGTCGGTCAGGCCGAGCGACTCGACCAGGGCGTACTCGATCAGGTCGGGGTCGCGCAGCGGCGCGAGCTCGGCGAGGCGGACCCCGTCGCCGTAGCGTTCCTGCACCCCCGCGGCAGCCCTCAGCGCGAGCCGGGTCTTGCCGACCCCGCCCACGCCCACGACCGTGACCAGGCGGGACGCCTCAAGGAGCGCCGTCAGTGCGGCCTGCTCGGCGGCCCGTCCGATGAACCGGTTCAGCTCCGCCGGGAGATTGCTCCGTCGCATGGGACACGGAGCGTACTCACCCCCGCGCGCTCCGTACAATCGGTTCCCGTAACTCCCGTCCCACGGGCGGTAATGCGGTACGGCGCGACAGCCCGGGCGCGATAGGGTCGGGGGACGACTTTTCGCAAGGGCCCAACGACAGCAGAGAGCGGTGCAGAGTGACCGGTGGAGAGGTTGCCGGGATCCTGGTGGCCGTCTTCTGGGCGATCCTGGTCTCCTTCCTCGCCGTGGTGCTGGTGAGGCTGGCGCAGACGCTCAGGGCGACCACCAAGATGGTGGCGGACGTGACCGAGCAGGCCGTTCCCCTGCTGGCCGACGCCTCCGCGACCGTCCGCTCGGCACAGACCCAGCTCGACCGGGTCGACGCCATCGCCTCGGACGTCCAGGAGGTCACCTCCAACGCCTCGGCGCTCTCCTCGACCGTCGCCTCCACCTTCGGCGGCCCGCTCGTCAAGGTGGCCGCCTTCGGCTACGGGGTGCGCAAGGCGCTCGGCCGGGCCGGGGACGGCGCCTCCGGCGCGGACGCGCCGCGGGCCTCCTCGCGACGTACTGTGATCGTCGGCCGTACCGTGCCGTCCTCGCGACGCCGGAAGCAGAAGGGCTGAGCCGCGATGTTCCGCCGCACGTTCTGGTTCACGGCCGGCGCAGCCGCCGGCGTGTGGGCCACCACCAAGGTCAACCGGAAGCTGAAGCAGCTGACCCCCGAGAGCCTCGCGGCCCAGGCCGCGAACAAGGCGATCGAGACCGGCCACCGCCTCAAGGACTTCGCCCTCGACGTGAGGGCGGGCATGGTCCAGCGGGAGGCCGAACTGGAGGAGGCGCTCGGCCTCGACGCACCCGTCGACCCGGGCCCGGCCCAGGGCCGGGAGCTTCCGGAGCCGCGCCGCAGGGGCGCGCTCGGCCCCACCCCGTACTCGACCACGCATTCAATTCCCACGATCTCGTACAACCGGAATGAGGACCACTGATGGAGTCGGCTGAAATCCGCCGCCGCTGGCTGAGCTTCTTCGAGGAGCGCGGGCACACCGTCGTCCCTTCGGCGTCGCTCATCGCGGACGACCCGACTCTGCTGCTCGTCCCCGCCGGCATGGTGCCCTTCAAGCCCTACTTCCTGGGTGAGGTCAAGCCGCCCTTCACGCGCGCCTCCAGCGTGCAGAAGTGCGTGCGCACACCGGACATCGAAGAGGTCGGCAAGACCACCCGCCACGGCACGTTCTTCCAGATGTGCGGCAACTTCTCCTTCGGCGACTACTTCAAGGAAGGCGCCATCAAGCTGGCCTGGGAGCTGCTGACCACCTCGGTGGAGCACGGCGGCTACGGCCTCGACCCGGAGAAGCTCTGGATCACCGTCTACCAGGAGGACGACGAGGCCGAGCAGATCTGGCGCGACGTCGTCGGCGTCCCCGCCGAGCGCATCCAGCGCCTCGGCAAGAAGGACAACTACTGGTCGATGGGCGTCCCCGGCCCCTGCGGCCCGTGCTCCGAGATCAACTACGACCGTGGCCCCGAGTTCGGCGTCGAGGGCGGCCCGGCCGTCAACGACGAGCGCTACGTGGAGATCTGGAACCTGGTCTTCATGCAGTACGAGCGCGGCGAGGGCACCGGGAAGGACGACTTCCCGATCCTCGGCGAGCTGCCGTCGAAGAACATCGACACGGGCCTCGGCCTCGAGCGCCTGGCGATGATCCTCCAGGGCGTCCAGAACATGTACGAGACGGACACCCTCCAGGTCGTCATCGACAAGGCCACCGAGCTCACCGGCGTCGCCTACGGCAAGGCCCACGACAGCGACGTCTCGCTGCGCGTGGTCGCCGACCACATGCGCACCTCCGTGATGCTCATCGGCGACGGCGTCACCCCCGGCAACGAGGGCCGCGGCTACGTCCTGCGCCGCATCATGCGCCGCGCCGTCCGCAACATGCGCCTGCTCGGCGCCACCGGCCCGGTCGTCCAGGACCTCGTCGACACCGTGATCAACACGATGGGCGAGCAGTACCCGGAGCTCGTCACCGACCGCAAGCGGATCGAGACCGTCGCCCTCGCGGAAGAGGCCGCCTTCCTCAAGGCCCTCAAGGGCGGCACCAACATCCTCGACACCGCCGTCACCGAGACCAAGGCCGCCGGCGGCACGATCCTCTCCGGCGACAAGGCGTTCCTGCTCCACGACACCTGGGGCTTCCCGATCGACCTCACCCTGGAGATGGCCTCGGAGCAGGGCCTCTCCGTGGACGAGGACGGCTTCCGCCGCCTGATGAAGGAGCAGCGGGACCGCGCCAAGGCCGACGCCAAGGCGAAGAAGACCGGCCACGCCGACATGACGTCGTACCGGGAGATCGCCGACAGCAACGGCGCCACCGAGTTCACCGGCTACACCAACACCGAGGGCGAGAGCACGGTCGTCGGCCTCCTCGTCAACGGTGTCTCCTCGCCGGCCGCCTCCGAGGGCGACGAGGTCGAGGTCGTCCTCGACCGCACCCCGTTCTACGCCGAGGGCGGCGGTCAGATCGCCGACCAGGGCCGGATCAAGCTGCACAGCGGCGCGGTCATCGAGATCCGTGACGTCCAGCAGCCCGTCCCGGGCGTCTCCGTGCACAAGGGCTCCGTGCAGGTCGGCGAGGTGACCGTGGGCGCGACCGCCTACGCCACCATCGACGTGCGCCGCCGCCGGGCCATCGCCCGCGCCCACTCGGCCACCCACCTGACCCACCAGGCGCTGCGCGACGCCCTCGGCCCGACGGCCGCCCAGGCCGGTTCCGAGAACCAGCCCGGCCGCTTCCGCTTCGACTTCGGTTCGCCGAACGCCGTCCCCGGCGCGGTCCTCACCGACGTCGAGCAGAAGATCAACGAGGTCCTCTCGCGCGAGCTGGAGGTCCACGCCGAGGTCATGCCGATCAACGAGGCCAAGCGCCAGGGCGCCATCGCCGAGTTCGGCGAGAAGTACGGCGAGCAGGTCCGCGTCGTCACCATCGGCGACTTCTCCAAGGAGCTGTGCGGCGGTACGCACGTCGGCAACACCGCCCAGCTGGGCCTGGTGAAGCTGCTCGGCGAGTCCTCCATCGGCTCCGGCGTGCGCCGTATCGAGGCCCTCGTGGGTGTCGACGCGTACAACTTCCTCGCCCGCGAGCACACGGTCGTCGCCCAGCTCCAGGAGCTGGTCAAGGGCCGTCCGGAGGAGCTGCCGGAGAAGATCTCCGCCATGCTCGGCAAGCTGAAGGACGCCGAGAAGGAGATCGAGAAGTTCCGCGCGGAGAAGGTCCTCCAGGCCGCCGCCGGTCTCGTCGACTCCGCCCAGGACATCCGCGGCCTCGCCCTGGTCACCGGTCAGGTCCAGGACGGCACCGGCGCCGACGACCTGCGCAAGCTGGTCCTCGACATCCGCGGCCGCTTCCCGTCCGACCGTCCGGCCGTCGTCGCCCTGTTCACCACGGCCAACGGCAAGCCGCTCACGGTCATCGCCACCAACGAGGCCGCCCGTGAGCGCGGTCTCAAGGCCGGCGAGCTGGTCCGCACGGCCGCCAAGACCCTCGGTGGCGGTGGCGGCGGCAAGCCGGACGTCGCCCAGGGCGGCGGTACGAACCCGCAGGCCGTCGGCGAGGCCATCGCCGCCGTCGAGCGCCTCGTGGTGGAGACGGCGTGACGATGCGCCGCGGCCGCCGTATCGCGGTCGATGTCGGGGACGCCCGGATCGGGGTCGCCTCGTGCGACCCCGACGGGGTCCTCGCCACGCCGGTGGAGACCGTGCCGGGACGTGACGTCCCGGCCGCCCACCGGCGGCTCCGCCAGATCGTCGAGGAGTACGAGCCGATCGAGGTCGTCGTGGGCCTGCCCCGCTCGCTCAGCGGGCGGGAGGGTCCGGCCGCGACCAAGGTCCGTGCTTTCGCAGGGGAGATGGCGAAGGGCATCGCCCCGGTGCCGGTCCGTCTGGTCGACGAGCGGATGACCACGGTCACCGCGACCCAGGGGCTGCGGGCCTCCGGTGTGAAGGCCAAGAAGGGGCGGTCCGTCATCGATCAGGCCGCCGCTGTGATCATCCTTCAGAACGCTCTTGAGTCCGAACGGGTATCAGGTAATCCGCCCGGCGAGGGCGTCGAAGTGGTCATCTGATCGCGATACGGTAACGTTCCGCGCGATGCGGCGGTGTTCGAACAGCTGCCGCACTACGTAGAGGCGGATCGTCCGGAAGCCTCGCGGCTGTTTTGGGGATCGATGACTGAGTATGGCCGGAGCCCCGGCTCCGAACCGTGGCACCCCGGGGACCCGCTTTACGGGGACCAGGGGTGGGAGGGCCAGCAGCAGTACCCGCACCCGCAGCAGGCGAACCAGTACGGCCAGGGCGGTCACGACTACCAGGACCCGTACGGGCAGGGCGGTCAGGCCGCTCAGGGATACGAGGGCGACCCGTACCAGCAGCAGCATGCGCAGCAGCAGTACCAGCAGCAGTCGCAGGAGTACGTCGACCCGCAGCAGTACCAGCAGCACGTGCAGCAGCAGTATCAGCAGCCTCAGCCGCAGCAGTACCAGCAGCAGCCTCAGCCGCAGCAGTACCAGCAGTCGTACGAACAGCAGCAGCCGTACGAGCAGCAGCAGTACGGGACGGGGTACCAGGGCGGTTACGACACGCCCGGGCACCTCGGACAGCAGTACGACGGCAACTGGGAGACGGGCCAGGCGGCCATGCCGTACGCCGGGACTCCGGCCGATCCGTACGGCGGCCAGAACCCCGACCTCTACGGCACGCCCGAGGCGTACCCCCCGCCCCAGCCTCCCGGTCGCCGGCAGAACCCGCCGGAGCCGGTGATCGACTGGGCGCCGGAGGAAGAGGCGCGTCCGGAGCCGGAGGAGGAGAAGCACCCCTTCTTCACCGGCGAGGGCGACGACCCGGACGACGAGTACGACGACGAGGAGGAGCCCGGCCGCGGCCGCGGTTCCCGCGGCGGCGATCGCGAACGCCGGAGCAAAGCGAAGAAACGCAACGGCAAGAACGGCGTGGCCTGCCTCGTCGTCGCGGTCGTCATGGCGGGCGTCGTCGGTGGCGTCGGCTACTTCGGCTACCAGTTCTGGCAGGGCCAGTTCGGCGCGGCCGAGGATTTCGCGGGCTCCGGTTCCGGCGAGGTGCAGGTCGAGATCCCCAAGGGCGCGCTCGGCTCCGACATCGGCAACATCCTGAAGAAGGAAGGCGTCGTCAAGAGCGTCGACGCCTTCGTCTCGGCGCAGCAGCAGAACCCCAAGGGCAGAGCGATCCAGGCCGGGGTCTACACCCTGAAGAAGGGGATGTCCGCCGAGAGCGCGGTCACGCTGATGCTCAACCCGGCGAGCCAGGCGAACCTGGTCGTCCCCGAGGGCAAGCGGAACGCCTGGGTCTACGACCAGCTCGACAAGCGCCTCGACCTGAAGCCCGGCACCACCAAGGACGTCGCCTTCGCGAAGGCGAAGAGTCTGGGTCTGCCCGATTGGGCCGAGAACCACCCCGACATCAAGGACCCGCTGGAAGGCTTCCTCTTCCCGGCGAGCTATCCGGTCGCGAAGGGCACGAAGCCCGAGGACGCGCTGCGCAAGATGGTCAGCCGCGCGAACCAGGAGTACGGGAAGCTCGACCTCGACGCGAAGGCGAAGGAACACGGTCTGAAGGGGCCGTGGGAAGTCCTGACGGTCGCGAGCCTGGTGCAGGTCGAGGGCAAGTACAAGCACGACTTCGACAAGGTGGCGCGGGTGGTCTACAACCGCCTCAAGCCGAACAACGTGGAGACCGTGGGCCGACTGGAGTTCGACTCGACGGTGAACTACCTCAAGGGCGAGAGCACCCTCGACGTCGGAACCGTCGAAGAGATGCGCAAGATCAAGGACCCGTACAACACGTACGCGTACGACGTGAAGGGCCTCATCCCCGGTCCCATCAGCAACCCCGGCATCGAGGCGCTGAACTCGGCGATGAACCCCGCCGACGGCCCGTGGTACTACTTCGTGTCGATCAACGAGAACAAGACCGTCTTCTCCGTGACCCTCAAGGAACACAACCAGAACGTCGCGGAGTACGAGAAGGAACGGAAGCAGGGGCAGTGAGCAAGCAACACCGCGCGGCCGTCCTCGGTTCGCCGATCGCCCACTCGCTCTCCCCGGTCCTGCACCGGGCCGCGTACGCCGAGCTCGGCCTCGACGACTGGTCGTACGAGCGCTTCGAGGTCGACGAGGCCGGGCTGCCCGCGTTCGTGGGCGAGCTGGACGGCAGCTGGGCCGGTCTTTCGCTGACCATGCCGCTCAAGCGGGCGATCATCCCGCTGCTCGACGAGATCAGCGACACGGCGGCCTCGGTCGAGGCGGTGAACACGGTCGTCCTCCGTGAGGACGGGCGCCGGGTCGGTGACAACACCGACATCCCCGGCATGCTCGCCGCCCTGCGCGAGCGGGGCGTCGACAAGGTGGAGTCGGCGGCGGTCCTCGGCGCCGGCGCCACCGCCTCCTCCGCGCTCGCCGCGCTCGCCCGGATCTGCGCGGGGCCGGTGACCGCGTACGTACGGAGCGAGGCGCGTGCCGAGGAGATGCGCGGCTGGGGCGAGCGGCTCGGCGTGGACGTCCGTACCGCCGACTGGGACGACGCGGCGGAGGCCTTCGCGTCCCCACTGGTCGTCGCGACCACCCCGGCCGGCACGACGAACGCCCTCGCGACCGCCGTGCCCGACACGGTCGGTACCCTCTTCGACGTCCTGTACGACCCCTGGCCGACGGCACTCGCCGCGGCCTGGTCCGACCGCGGCGGCAAGGTGGTCGGCGGCCTCGACCTCCTCGTCCACCAGGCGGTCCTCCAGGTCGAACAGATGACGGGCGTCCCCGAGGCGCCGCTGGCCGCCATGCGGGCGGCGGGGGAGCAGGCCCTGGCGGCCCGTTAGGGCCGGCCGCAGGGGGAGCAACAGGAGCAAGGCGGAGTACGACAGAAATGGGCGGGGACATACAGCTGGCGTCGAAGGGGGACGCGGCCTTCGACGTGGTGCGCTTCCTCTTCGGGGTGATCTTCAACGATCTGCCCGCGTGGGTGCGGTACACCGTCCTGGGCGTCATCGCCGCGGGCTTCGGATGGCTCGCCGCGGTCCGGCTGCGCGACCGCTTCCGGGCCTCGCGCGAGCTCGGTGGCACGCCCGGAGGATCCGGCGGGACGGTGGAGGTCGCGTCCGGGACGACGGACGAGATCGTCGAGAACAGCGGGACCCGCGTCCGATAGCTGGACCGGAGGGCGGGTTCGCCCCCCGGACGTGGGAGGATCGGGGATGGCGGGCCAGGGCCGCGCACCCGGTCGCGCCGTCGCAGTACCCAGGCGCGAGCATGAGGAGCATCGTTGAGCAGGTTGCGTTGGCTGACCGCTGGGGAATCCCACGGACCCGCGCTGGTCGCGACGTTGGAGGGCCTTCCCGCCGGCGTCCCGGTCACCACTGAGCTGGTGGCGGACCACCTCGCGCGGCGACGCCTCGGCTATGGGCGTGGCGCCCGGATGAAGTTCGAGCAGGACGAGATCACCTTCCTGGGCGGAGTCCGGCACGGGCTCTCCCTCGGTTCCCCGATCGCCGTGATGGTCGGCAACACCGAGTGGCCCAAGTGGGAGAAGGTCATGGCGGCCGACCCCGTCGACCCCTCCGAGCTCAAGGAGACGGGCCGCAACGCCCCCCTGACCCGGCCGCGTCCCGGACACGCCGACCTCGCCGGCATGCAGAAGTACGGCTTCGACGAGGCCCGGCCGATCCTGGAGCGCGCCAGCGCCCGGGAGACCGCCGCCCGTGTCGCCCTCGGCGCCATCGCCCGCTCCTTCATCAAGGAGACCGCGGGCATCGAGATCGTCTCGCACGTCGTCGAGCTGGCCGCCGCCAAGGCGCCCTACGGCGTCTACCCGACCCCCGCCGACGTCGAGAAGCTCGACGCCGACCCGGTCCGCTGCCTCGACGCCGACGCGTCGAAGGCGATGGTCGCCGAGATCGACCAGGCCCACAAGGACGGCGACACCCTCGGCGGCGTCGTCGAGGTGCTGGCGTACGGCGTGCCCGTCGGCCTCGGCTCCCACGTCCACTGGGACCGGCGTCTCGACGCGCGGCTCGCCGCCGCCCTCATGGGCATCCAGGCCATCAAGGGCGTCGAGGTCGGCGACGGCTTCGAGCTGGCCCGCGTGCCCGGCTCCAAGGCCCACGACGAGATCGTGAAGACCGAGGAGGGCCTCAAGCGCACCTCCGGCCGCTCCGGCGGCACCGAGGGCGGTCTGACCACCGGTGAGCTGCTGCGGGTCCGCGCCGCGATGAAGCCCATCGCGACCGTGCCGCGCGCCCTCGCCACCGTCGACGTCGCCACCGGCGAGGCCACCCAGGCCCACCACCAGCGCTCCGACGTGTGCGCCGTCCCGGCCGCCGGCATCGTCGCCGAGGCCATGGTCGCGCTCGTCCTCGCGGACGCGGTCGTCGAGAAGTTCGGCGGCGACAGCGTCCCGGAGACCCGTCGCAACGTGCGGTCGTACCTCGAGAACCTGACCATCCGGTGACCGCCGGTCCCCTGGTCGTCCTCGTCGGGCCCATGGGCTCCGGCAAGTCCACGGTGGGCGCGCTCCTGGCCGAACGGCTCGGCGCGCCCTACCGGGACACCGACGCCGACATCGTCGCCGCCGAGGGACGCGAGATCTCCGACATCTTCGTCGAGGACGGCGAGGAGCACTTCCGCGCCCTGGAGCGGGACGCGGTCGCCGCGGCCGTCGCCGAACACGAGGGCGTCCTCGCCCTCGGCGGCGGCGCGATCCTCGACGACGGCACCCGCGCCCTGCTCTCCGGACTGCCCGTCGCGTACCTCTCGATGGACGTCGACGAGGCGGTCCGGCGCGTCGGCCTCAACACCGCGCGGCCGCTGCTCGCCGTCAACCCGCGCCGCCAGTGGCGCGAGCTGATGGAGGCACGCCGCCACCTGTACACCGAAGTCGCGCGGGCCGTCGTCTCCACCGACGACCGCACCCCCGAAGAGGTCGCGGACGCGGTCCTCGCGGCACTGGATCTGAAGAAGGACGCATGACGACGGACCAGGAAGTCACCCGTATCCAGGTCGCGGGCTCCGCCGGCACGGATCCGTACGAGGTGCTGGTCGGCCGGCAGCTGCTCGGTGAGCTCCCGGCCCTGATCGGCACCCAGGCCAAGCGGGTCGCGGTCATCCACCCCGAGGCGCTCGCCGACACGGGTGAGGCGCTCCGCGCCGACCTCGCCGAGCAGGGCTACGAGACGGTCGCCATCCAGGTGCCGAACGCCGAGGAGGCGAAGACCGTCGAGGTCGCCGCCTACTGCTGGAAGGCGCTCGGCCAGACCGGCTTCACCCGCAGCGACGTGATCGTGGGCGTCGGCGGCGGTGCCACCACCGACCTGGCCGGTTTCGTCGCCGCGACCTGGCTGCGGGGCGTCCGCTGGATCGCCGTACCGACCACCGTCCTCGCCATGGTCGACGCGGCCGTCGGCGGCAAGACGGGGATCAACACCGCCGAGGGCAAGAACCTCGTCGGCGCCTTCCACCCGCCCGCCGGGGTCCTCTGCGACCTGGCCGCGCTCGACTCGCTGCCGGTGCACGACTACGTCAGCGGCCTCGCGGAGATCATCAAGGCCGGCTTCATCGTCGACCCGGTGATCCTCGACCTCATCGAGGAGGACCCGCAGGCCGCCCGCACCCCCGCCGGTCCGCACACCGCCGAGCTGCTCGTCCGCTCGATCAGGGTCAAGGCCGAGGTCGTCTCCGGCGACCTCAAGGAGGCCGGCCGCCGCGAGATCCTCAACTACGGCCACACCCTCGCCCACGCCATCGAGAAGAACGAGCGGTACAAGTGGCGCCACGGCGCCGCCGTCTCCGTCGGCATGGTCTTCGCCGCCGAGCTCGGCCGCCTCGCCGGGCGGCTCGACGACGCCACCGCCGACCGGCACCGGGCGATCCTGGAGTCCGTCGGACTGCCGCTCACCTACCGCGGTGACCAGTGGCCCAAGCTCCTGGAGACCATGCGGGTCGACAAGAAGTCCCGCGGCGACCTGCTCCGCTTCATCGTCCTCGACGGGATCGGCAAGCCGACCGTCCTGGAGGGCCCCGACCCGGCGGTCCTGATCGCGGCGTACGGCGAGGTGTCCGCGTGAGCGAGCCCCGTCCGGTTCTGGTGCTCAACGGCCCCAACCTGGGCCGGCTCGGCTCCCGTGAGCCCGACATCTACGGCGCCACGTCCTACAAGGGGCTCGTCGAGTCCTGCAAGACCCTCGGCGCGGAGCTCGGCTTCGACGTCGAGGTGCGGGAGACGAACGACGAGGGCGAGATGATCCGCTGGCTCCACGAGGCCGCGGACCGCTCGACCCCCGTCGTGATCAACCCGGGGGCGTTCACGCACTACTCGTACGGGATGCGCGACGCGGCCGCCCAGCGGACCGCTCCGCTGATCGAGGTGCACATCTCGAACCCGTACGCCCGGGAGGAGTTCCGGCACACCTCGGTCGTCGCGGCCGTGGCGACCGGGACGGTCGCCGGGTTCGGGATCGGTTCCTACCGGCTGGCCCTGCGGGCGCTCGCCGAGGAACTGACGGGCTGACGGGGCACCTGGCGCGACCCCCGGCCGTTCCCCTTGTGGGGGCCGGGGGCGGTAACGTTCCGGCGCACCGGATACATCAGGCGTACGAGACGGAGTGGGACCGGATGCAGCACGCAGTGGGGGGTCCGCTGCCACCGCCCGAGCGACCGGGCCAGGCGCCCGTCCCCGGCACCGGCCCGGGATCTGTTCCCGGCACCGGACCCGTTTCCGGGGCTGTTCCCGGGGTTGTTCCTGGGGCTGTTCCCGGGAGTGGAACCGGCCCCGGACCCGTTTCCGGAGTTGCTCCCGGATCCGGCCACGCTCCCGGAGCCGGACCTGTGGCCGGCTCCGTGCCCGCTTCCGGAGCCGCTTCCGGGCCGGGCCACAACCCCGGACCTGTGCCCGTGTCCGCCGCCGCCGGCGGCGCCCCGGGCGGGCGTCCGCCCATACCGCCGCCTCCGCCCGGCTCCCCGTACCCGGGTCCGCCCGCCGGATCCCGGCTCGGCGTGCACCCGGCCGTCCAGGGCGGAGCCCCCCGGCCTCCGCACGCGGGGCCGCCCCCGCACTCCGCGCCGCCCCCGCACTCGGCGCCGCCTCCGTACTCCGCGCCCCCCACGGGCGCGGGGACACCCGGCCGGTACGGCCCCGGAGGCGTACCGCAGCACTCCGGCGGGCAGCCCCCGCGGGCCGACCTCACCGGCCACGTCCCCCTGCCGCCCGTGAGCGCGCCGCTCGCGCCCCCGGTGGAGCACGGCATCGGTACGGGCGCCGCGACCCTCGCCGTGCTGC
The DNA here is from genome assembly GCF_036192275.1 of Streptomyces sp. NBC_00250. Lineage (NCBI taxonomy): Bacteria > Bacillati > Actinomycetota > Actinomycetes > Kitasatosporales > Streptomycetaceae > Streptomyces > Streptomyces sp. NBC_00250. The sequence continues at coordinate 7,396,844 of NZ_CP108088.1, forward strand.
TCATCGGCCCCGCCGGGGCCGGCAAGACGACCGTCGCCCGGCACTGGGCGCAGCGCCGCCGCGTGCCCACCGCGCACATCAGCCTCGACGACGTCCGCGAGTGGGTCTGCTCCGGCTTCGCCGACCCGCAGTCCGGGTGGAACGAGAACTCCGAGGCGCAATACCGGCTCGCCCGCCGCACCTGTGGCTTCGCCGCGCGCAACTTCCTCGCCAACGGCATCTCCTGCATCGTCGACGACGCGGTCTTCCCCGACCGGCCCGTCGTCGGCCTCGGCGGCTGGAAGCGCCATGTCGGCCCCGGCCTGCTGCCCGTGGTGCTCCTGCCCGGCCTGGAGATCGTCCTGGAGCGCAACGCCGAGCGAAGCGGCAACCGGCGCCTCTCGGACGAGGAGGTCGCCGCCATCCACGGCCGGATGGCCGGCTGGTACGGCTCGGGCCTGCCGATCATCGACAACTCCACGTACGACGTCGAGACCACCGCCCGGGTCCTCGACGACATCCTCGCCCGCGCGATCGCCAGCCCGCCCACCTGGTGACGTCCCGGGGGCCGCTGCCCGGTCGGCGGTGCTGAACAGGCCACCGCGCCGCGCTGCTCGTAGGCTCGGAGCATGTCAGAGGTGTATGCGGACCGCCGTGTACGGCTGCGCGATCGGTGCGCGGCCGCGGGCAGCCCGGCGGCCCTGGTCTCCCGCCCCGCCAACGTCCGCTATCTCGCGGGCGGCTCGCCCCCGGGCGCCGTCCTCCTCGTCGGGCCCGAGCCCGACGCGGACGTGCTGCTCTGCCCGGTCGCGCCCACCGGGGAACCGGCCGACGGACGGCTCGACGAACTCCTCCGCCGGCAGGTCCTGCCCGCCGGGGGCGGCGATCCGGCCGTCGCCGCGGTCGACCTCGCGCGCCGGGCGGGCGCCGACGCGCTGGCCGTCGAGGAGCACGACCTGACCGTGGCCCGGCACCGGGCCATGGGCTCGGTCGCGCCCGCACTGCGCCTCGCGGACCTCGCCTGCGCCGTGGAGCAGCTGAGGATCGTCAAGGACGAGGACGAGATCGCCTGCCTCCGGATCGCCGCCGAGATCGCCGACCAGGCGCTCGGTGAGCTCCTGGAGTCGATCCTGGTGGGGCGGACCGAGCGCCATCTCGCCCTGGAGCTGGAGCGGCGGCTCGTCGACCACGGTGCCGACGGAGCGGCCTTCCCCACCTCCGTGGCGACCGGCCCGCACTCCGGACGCCGTGGACACCGGCCCACCGACCGCCGGGTCGAGGAGGGGGATTTCCTCTCCGTCTGCCTGGGCGCCGACTACCGCGGATACCGGTGCGAGATCGGCCGCACCTTCGTGATCGGCACCACTCCGGCCGACTGGCAGATCGAGCTGTACGAGCTCGTCTTCGCCGCTCAGCGGGCCGGGCGGGAGTCCCTCGCGCCGGGCGCCGAGTACCGGGACGTGGACCGGGCCGCCCGCCAGATCCTGGACGCGGCGGGCCACGGGGAGGCCGCCGTACCCCTCACCGGGCACGGGGTGGGGCTCGAAATCGACGAGGACCCGCAGCTCTCACCCTCGGCCATGGGTAAACTGGACGCTTGTGTGCCGGTCACCGTCGAACCGGGGGTCCACCTCCCGGGCCGGGGCGGGGTCCGGATCGATGACACGCTCGTCGTGCGCCAGGAGGCGGACGGCGGACCCGAGCTACTCACCATTACGACCAAGGAGCTGCTCGCGCTGTAAGGCGCGTACGCCTCCGCGGTCCCACGTCAGTCCAGGAGATTTCGCAACCGTGGCTTCCACGAACGACCTCAAGAACGGCATGGTGCTCAAGCTCGACGGGGGCCAGCTCTGGTCCGTCGTCGAGTTCCAGCACGTCAAGCCCGGCAAGGGCCCGGCCTTCGTGCGCACCAAGCTGAAGAGCGTGCTCTCCGGCAAGGTCGTCGACAAGACGTTCAACGCCGGCACCAAGGTCGAGACGGCCACCATCGACCGCCGCGACATGCAGTTCTCGTACATGGACGGCGACTACTTCGTCTTCATGGACGAGGAGACCTACGACCAGCTGATGGTCGACCGCAAGTCGGTCGGCGACGCGGCCAACTTCCTGATCGAGGGCTTCACCGCCTCGGTCGCCCAGCACGAGGGCGAGGTGCTCTACGTCGAGCTCCCGGCCGCCGTCGAGCTGGTCATCCAGCACACCGACCCGGGCGTCCAGGGCGACCGCTCCACCGGCGGCACCAAGCCCGCCACGCTGGAGACCGGCCACGAGATCCAGGTCCCGCTCTTCATCACCACCGGCGAGAAGGTCAAGGTCGACACCCGCACCAGCGACTACCTCGGCCGGGTGAACAAGTAACCGTGGCCGCTCGGAGCAAGGCCCGCAAGCGCGCCTTCCAGATCCTCTTCGAGGCGGACCAGCGCGGTGCCTCCGTCCAGGAGGTTCTCGCGGACCAGGTCCGGCACGCGCGGTCCGACGACCGCCAGCCGCCGGTGAACGACTTCACCATGCAGCTGGTCGAGGGGTACGCGGGCCACGTGGCGCGGATCGACGAGCTCATCGCGACCTACGCGGTGGACTGGGACCTCGACCGGATGCCCGTCGCCGACCGGAACATCGTGCGCCTCGGCGCGTACGAGCTGATCTGGGAGGACGGCACGCCGGACGCGGTCGCGATCGACGAGGCGGTCCAGCTCGCCAAGGAGTTCTCCACGGACGAGTCCCCGACCTTCGTCAACGGTCTGCTGGCGCGCTTCAAGGACTTGAAGCCGCGTCTGCGCCGGGACACGGACGCCTGAGTCCCAGAACGTCACCGGCAGTCGAAGGGGCCCGCAGCACACGTGCTGCGGGCCCCTTCGGCGTATCTCCGGCTCATCGTTCGCTACGGCGAAACGCACCGGGGTGCGCGAGGGTGAAAAAAGCGCCGGGCCCGTGGACGTCGGATGACGTCCACGGGCCCGGCGGTACGTTTCTGCTGGGTCCCCGGAAGGGGGTCAGTTCTCCTCGTGGGCGACCGCGCGGCGCGCGTCCGCGTCGAGGACGCCCCAGCTGATCAGCTGCTCGGTGAGGACCGAGGGGGACTGGTCGTAGATGACGGCGAGGGTGCGCAGGTCGTCCTGACGGATCGACAGCACCTTGCCGTTGTAGTCGCCGCGCTGCGACTGGATCGTCGCGGCGTAGCGCTGGAGGGGGCCCGCCTTCTCCTGGGGGACGTGCGCCAGGCGCTCCAGGTCCAGGACGAGCTTCGGCGGCGGCTCGGCGGCCCCGCCCGGAGTGGTGCCCGGCAGGAGCTCCTGCACCGGCACCCCGTAGAAGTCGGCCAGCTCGGCAAGACGCTGCACGGTCACCGCGCGGTCCCCGCGCTCGTACGAACCGACCACCACGGCCTTCCAGCGGCCCTGGGACTTCTCCTCCACCCCGTGGAGCGAGAGACCCTGCTGGGTGCGGATGGCACGGAGTTTGGCCCCGAGCTGCTTTGCGTATTCGCTGGACATAACGCTCCCGGACGCTGTGACGACATGCGGCTGCGCCGCGCGGCTGGTAACTCACTGTGAGGTTACGCAGCGTTACTCTTTCCCGTCAAGCCGAATGGTCCGTACCGCCCCCTCCCGGGGGACGGCGCCCGGAGTGGCGGCAGGGGTGCGAGGGAGGCTTCCGTCCGCCCCTGGTATCGTTGACGTCGCAAATCCGACGTCCTTTAAGAGCCGTCCCGTGAGGCGGAGAAGGAGGTCCGTTTCTTCATGGACACTCAGCAGCAGTACGGCGACGACGCGCGGCCCGTTCTCGAGGCCCCGGACATCGCGCGGGTCCTGACCCGCATCGCACACGAGATCGTCGAGCGCGCCAAGGGCGCGGACGACGTGGTTCTCCTCGGCATTCCCACCCGCGGTGTCTTCCTCGCCCGCCGGCTCGCCGAGAAGCTCGAATCGATCACCGGCACCAAGGTCCCGGTCGGATCCCTCGACATCACCATGTACCGGGACGACCTGCGGATGAAGCCGGCGCGCGCCATCGGCCGCACCGAGATCCCCGGTGACGGCATCGACGGCCGCCTGGTCGTCCTCGTCGACGACGTGCTCTTCTCCGGCCGCACCATCCGCGCCGCCCTCGACGCCCTCGGCGACATCGGCCGCCCCCGCGCGGTCCAGCTCGCCGTCCTCGTCGACCGCGGCCACCGCGAGCTTCCGATCCGCGCCGACTACGTCGGCAAGAACCTCCCCACGTCGTTGCGGGAGACGGTCAAGGTCCAGCTCTCCGAGGAGGACGGTCGCGACACCGTCCTGCTCGGTGCCAGGCCCACCGCCTAGCCGGACCGGCTTCCCCCGCGGGGCCGGGGCACCCCCCTGCGCCCCCGCATGCCCTCACACCTCCCCACCACGGAGAGACTCACCGATGATGCGTCACCTCATCTCGGCCGCCGACCTCACCCGCGACGACGCCGTCCTGATCCTCGACACCGCCGAGGAGATGGCCCGGGTGGCCGACCGGCCCATCCGCAAGCTGCCGACCCTGCGCGGCCGGACCATCTGCAACCTGTTCTTCGAGGACTCCACCCGGACCCGGATCTCCTTCGAGGCCGCCGAGAAGCGCCTCTCCGCCGACGTGATCAACTTCGCGGCCAAGGGCTCCAGCGTCTCCAAGGGCGAGTCCCTCAAGGACACCGCGCAGACCCTGGAGGCCATGGGCGTCGACGCGGTCGTCATCCGCCACGGCGCCTCCGGGGCCCCGTTCCGCCTCGCCACCTCCGGTTGGATCGACGCCCCCGTCATCAACGCCGGCGACGGCACCCACCAGCACCCCACCCAGGCCCTCCTGGACGCCTTCACCATGCGCCGCCGCCTGGTCGGCCGGGACGCCGGGCTCGGCCGCGACCTCGAAGGCAAGCGGATCACGCTCGTCGGCGACGTCCTGCACAGCCGGGTCGCCCGCTCCAACGTCGACCTGCTGCACACCCTCGGCGCCGAGGTCACCCTGGTGGCCCCGCCGACCCTGGTCCCCGTCGGCGTCGAGACCTGGCCCTGCGAGATCTCGTACGACCTCGACCGCGTGCTGCCGAAGTCCGACGCGGTCATGATGCTGCGTGTGCAGCGCGAGCGGATGAACGCCGCCTTCTTCCCCACCGAGCGCGAGTACTCGCGCCGGTACGGGCTCGACGGCGAGCGGATGGCCAAGATGCCCGAGCACGCCATCGTCATGCACCCCGGCCCCATGGTCCGCGGCATGGAGATCACCGCCGAGGTCGCCGACTCCGACCGCTGCACGGTCGTCGAGCAGGTCGCCAACGGCGTCTCCGTCCGGATGGCGGTCCTCTATCTGCTTCTGGGCGGCAACGACTCCGCCGTCACCCACACCCGCACCGAGGAGAACAAGTAACCATGAGCAAGATCCTTATCCGCGGTGCGCAGGTGCTGGGCGGCGAGGTCCAGGACGTCCTCATCGACGGCGAGACCATCGTCGAGGTCGGTGTCGGTCTGTCCGCCGAGGGCGCCACCGTGATCGAGGCCGACGGCCAGATCCTGCTGCCCGGCCTCGTCGACCTCCACACCCACCTGCGCGAGCCCGGCCGCGAGGACTCCGAGACCGTCCTCACCGGCACCCGCGCCGCCGCCTCGGGCGGCTTCACGGCCGTCTTCGCCATGGCCAACACCCACCCGGTCGCCGACACCGCCGGCGTCGTCGAGCAGGTCTACCGGCTCGGCAAGGAATCCGGCTACTGCGACGTGCAGCCCATCGGCGCCGTCACCGTCGGCCTGGAGGGCAGGAAGCTCGCCGAGCTGGGCGCCATGCACGACTCCGCCGCCGGCGTCACCGTCTTCTCCGACGACGGCAAGTGCGTCGACGACGCCGTGATCATGCGCCGCGCCCTGGAGTACGTGAAGGCCTTCGACGGCGTCGTCGCCCAGCACGCCCAGGAGCCCCGCCTCACCGAGGGCGCCCAGATGAACGAGGGCATCGTCTCGGCCGAGCTCGGGCTCGGCGGCTGGCCGGCCGTCGCCGAGGAGTCGATCATCGCCCGCGACGTCCTCCTCGCCGAGCACGTCGGCTCCCGCGTCCACATCTGCCACCTCTCCACCGCCGGCTCCGTCGAGATCGTCCGCTGGGCCAAGTCCCGCGGCATCGACGTCACCGCCGAGGTCACCCCGCACCACCTCCTCCTCACCGACGAGATGGTCCGGAGCTACAACCCGGTCTACAAGGTCAACCCGCCGCTGCGCACCGAGAAGGACGTCCTCGCGCTCCGCGAGGCCCTGGCCGACGGCACGATCGACATCGTCGCCACCGACCACGCCCCTCACCCGCACGAGGACAAGGACTGCGAGTGGGCCGCGGCCGCCATGGGCATGGTCGGCCTGGAGACCGCGCTCTCCGTCGTCCAGCAGACGATGGTCGAGACGGGCCTCCTCGACTGGGCCGGCGTCGCCGACCGGATGTCCTTCGCGCCCGCCCGCATCGGACGGGCCAAGGGCCACGGACGCCCCGTCTCGGCTGGTGAGCCCGCGAACCTGACGCTGGTCGATCCGGCTTACCGTGGTGTCGTGGACCCCGCGGACTTCGCCTCCCGCAGCCGAAACACCCCCTACGAGGGCCGTGAGCTGCCGGGACGCGTCACCCACACCTTCCTGCGGGGCCGGGCAACGGTCGTGGACGGGAAGCTGGCGTGACACCACTCATCGCAATCGCCGCAGAGGCTGCCGATCAGAAGTCGGCGGAGGTGACCGAATGGGCCGGACGGCTCGGCTGGGTCGCCGGACTGCTGCTCTTCGTCGCCTTCGTGTACTGGCTGATGCGCCAGGGCTGGAAGTGGCGCGGCAGCCTCCAGTCGGACCTCCCCGAGCTCCCCACCGCGCCCGAGGCGGCCGGTCCGGCGAGACTGACTCTCAGCGGGCGCTACCACGGGTCCACGACCGCCGGGCAGTGGCTCGACCGGATCGTCGCCCACGGGCTCGGCACCCGCAGCCGCGTCGAGCTCACGCTCACCGACGCCGGGATGGCCGTCGTACGCCCCGGGGCGAACGACTTCTTCGTCCCTGCCGAGGCCCTGCGCGAGGCACGCCTCGACAAGGGCATCGCCGGCAAGGTCCTCGCCGAGGGCGGCCTGCTGGTCGTCACCTGGGCGCACGGCGACAAGCTGCTCGACTCCGGTTTCCGGTCCGACCGGGCGGCCGAGCACACCGCCTGGGTCGAGACCATCAACTCCATGATCAACACGACGGAAGGCATCGCACGATGACGACCTCCACCCGGGGAACCAGCAAGGTTCCCGCCGTACTCGTCCTGGAGGACGGCCGCATCTTCCGCGGTCGCGCCTACGGGGCCGTGGGGGAGACCTTCGGCGAGGCCGTGTTCTCCACCGGCATGACCGGCTACCAGGAGACCCTCACCGACCCGTCGTACCACCGCCAGGTCGTCGTCATGACCGCCCCGCACGTCGGCAACACCGGCGTCAACGACGAGGACCCCGAGTCCTCGAAGATCTGGGTCTCCGGCTACGTCGTCCGCGACCCCGCCCGCGTCTCCTCCAACTGGCGCGCCCAGCGCTCGCTGGACGAGGAGCTGGAGCGCCAGGGCGTCGTCGGCATCTCCGGCATCGACACCCGCGCCCTCACCCGCCACCTGCGCGAGCGCGGCGCCATGCGCGTCGGCATCTTCTCCGGCGACGCCTGGACGGGCATCCGCGACGAGGCCCTGCTCGACAAGGTCAAGGCGCAGCCCCAGATGAAGGGCGCGAACCTCTCCGCCGAGGTGGCCACCAAGGAGACGTACGTCGTCCCCGCGATCGGCACCAAGAAGTTCACCGTCGCCGCCGTCGACCTCGGCATCAAGGGCATGACCCCGCACCGGATGGCCGAGCGCGGCATCGAGGTCCACGTGCTCCCCGCCACCGCCACCGCCGAGGACATCTACGCGGTGAACCCGGACGGCGTCTTCTTCTCCAACGGCCCCGGCGACCCGGCCACGGCCGACGGTCCCGTCTCCGTGATGCAGGCCGTCCTGGAGCGCAGGACCCCGCTCTTCGGCATCTGCTTCGGCAACCAGATCCTCGGCCGCGCGCTCGGCTTCGGCACCTACAAGCTGAAGTACGGCCACCGGGGCATCAACCAGCCGGTCCAGGACCGCACCACCGGCAAGGTCGAGGTCACCGCGCACAACCACGGCTTCGCCGTCGACGCGCCCCTCGACAAGGTCTCCGACACGCCCTACGGGCGCGCCGAGGTCTCCCACGTCTGTCTGAACGACCAGGTCGTCGAAGGCCTCCAGCTGCTCGACCAGCCGGCCTTCTCCGTCCAGTACCACCCCGAGGCGGCCGCGGGCCCGCACGACGCCGCGTACCTCTTCGACCGCTTCGTATCCCTCATGGAGGCCGAGCGTGCCTAAGCGCACCGATATCCAGTCCGTCCTGGTCATCGGCTCCGGCCCGATCGTCATCGGACAGGCCGCCGAGTTCGACTACTCCGGCACCCAGGCCTGCCGCATCCTCAAGGCCGAGGGCCTGCGGGTGATCCTGGTCAACTCCAACCCGGCCACGATCATGACCGACCCGGAGATCGCCGACGCCACGTACGTCGAGCCGATCACCCCCGAGTTCGTCGAGAAGATCATCGCCAAGGAGCGCCCCGACGCCCTCCTGCCCACCCTCGGCGGCCAGACCGCGCTCAACACCGCGATCTCCATGCACGAGCAGGGCGTCCTGGAGAAGTACGGCGTCGAGCTCATCGGCGCCAACGTCGAGGCCATCAACAAGGGCGAGGACCGCGACCTCTTCAAGGGCGTCGTCGAGGCCGTCAAGGCCAAGATCGGTTACGGCGAGTCCGCCCGCTCGGTCATCTGCCACACCATGGACGACGTCATCAAGGGCGTCGACACCCTCGGCGGCTACCCCGTCGTCGTCCGCCCCTCCTTCACCATGGGCGGCGCCGGCTCCGGCTTCGCCCACGACGAGGACGAGCTGCGCCGCATCGCCGGCCAGGGACTCACGCTCTCCCCGACCACCGAGGTGCTCCTGGAGGAGTCCATCCTCGGCTGGAAGGAGTACGAGCTGGAGCTGATGCGCGACAAGAACGACAACGTCGTGGTCGTCTGCTCCATCGAGAACTTCGACCCGATGGGCGTCCACACCGGTGACTCGATCACCGTCGCCCCGGCGATGACGCTCACCGACCGCGAGTACCAGCGGCTCCGCGACATCGGCATCGCGATCATCCGCGAGGTCGGCGTCGACACCGGCGGCTGCAACATCCAGTTCGCGATCGACCCGGTCGACGGCCGGATCATCGTCATCGAGATGAACCCGCGCGTCTCCCGCTCCTCGGCGCTCGCCTCCAAGGCGACCGGCTTCCCGATCGCCAAGATCGCGGCCCGCCTCGCCGTCGGCTACACGCTGGACGAGATCCCGAACGACATCACGGAGAAGACCCCGGCGTCCTTCGAGCCCTCGCTCGACTACGTCGTCGTCAAGGCCCCGCGTTTCGCCTTCGAGAAGTTCCCCTCCGCCGACTCCACGCTGACCACGACCATGAAGTCGGTCGGCGAGGCCATGGCGATCGGCCGCAACTTCACCGAGGCGCTCCAGAAGGCCCTGCGCTCCCTGGAGAAGAAGGGCTCGCAGTTCACCTTCGTGGGCGAGCCCGGTGACAAGGCGGAGCTGCTGCGCGAGTCGGTCCGCCCGACCGACGGCCGCATCAACACCGTCATGCAGGCGATCCGCGCCGGAGCCACCCCGCAGGAGGTCTTCGACGCCACGAAGATCGACCCGTGGTTCGTCGACCAGCTCTTCCTGATCAAGGAGATCGCCGACGAGCTGGCCGCCGCCGAGAAGCTCGAACCCGAGATCCTCGCCGACGCCAAGCGGCACGGCTTCTCCGACGCCCAGATCGCCGAGATCCGCGGTCTGCGCGAGGACGTCGTCCGCGAGGTCCGGCACGCCCTCGGCGTCCGCCCGGTCTACAAGACGGTCGACACCTGCGCCGCCGAGTTCGCCGCCAAGACCCCGTACTTCTACTCCTCGTACGACGAGGAGACCGAGGTCGCCCCCCGCACCAAGCCCGCGGTGATCATCCTGGGCTCCGGCCCGAACCGCATCGGCCAGGGCATCGAGTTCGACTACTCCTGCGTCCACGCCTCCTTCGCCCTCAGCGACGCCGGCTACGAGACCGTGATGGTCAACTGCAACCCGGAGACCGTCTCCACGGACTACGACACCTCCGACCGCCTGTACTTCGAGCCGCTGACGCTGGAAGACGTGCTGGAGATCGTCCACGCCGAGACGCTGGCCGGCCCCGTCGCCGGTGTCGTCGTCCAGCTCGGCGGCCAGACCCCGCTGGGTCTGTCGCAGACGCTCAAGGACAACGGCGTGCCGGTCGTCGGCACCTCTCCGGAGGCCATCCACGCCGCCGAGGACCGCGGCGCCTTCGGCCAGGTCCTCGCCGAGGCCGGGCTCCCGGCCCCCAAGCACGGCACCGCGACCACCTTCGCCGGAGCCAAGGCCATCGCCGACGAGATCGGCTACCCCGTTCTCGTACGCCCCTCGTACGTGCTCGGCGGCCGCGGCATGGAGATCGTGTACGACGAGGCCCGCCTGGAGTCGTACATCGCCGAGTCCACCGAGATCAGCCCCACCCGGCCGGTCCTGGTCGACCGCTTCCTCGACGACGCCATCGAGATCGACGTCGACGCCCTCTACGACGGCCACGAGCTCTACCTCGGCGGCGTCATGGAGCACATCGAGGAAGCCGGCATCCACTCCGGCGACTCGGCCTGCGCCCTGCCCCCGATCACCCTCGGCGGCTTCGACATCAAGCGCCTGCGCGCCTCCACCGAGGCCATCGCCAAGGGCGTCGGCGTGCGCGGTCTGATCAACATCCAGTTCGCGATGGCCGGCGACATCCTCTACGTCCTGGAGGCCAACCCGCGCGCCTCCCGGACCGTCCCCTTCACCTCGAAGGCGACCGCCGTCCCGCTCGCGAAGGCCGCCGCCCGTATCTCGCTCGGCGCCACCATCGCCGAGCTGCGCACCGAGGGCCTGCTGCCGAAGACCGGCGACGGCGGCACACTGCCGCTCGACGCGCCGATCTCCGTCAAGGAGGCCGTGATGCCGTGGTCGCGCTTCCGCGACGTGCACGGCCGCGGTGTGGACACCGTCCTCGGCCCGGAGATGCGCTCCACCGGCGAGGTCATGGGCATCGACGCCGTCTTCGGCACGGCGTACGCCAAGTCGCAGGCCGGCGCCTACGGCCCGCTGCCCACCAAGGGCCGCGCGTTCATCTCGGTCGCCAACCGCGACAAGCGCTCGATGATCTTCCCGGCCCGCGAGCTGGTCGCCCACGGCTTCGAGCTGATGGCCACCTCGGGCACGGCGGAGGTCCTCAAGCGCAACGGCATCAACGCCACGATCGTCCGCAAGCAGTCCGAGGGCGAGGGCCCGAACGGCGAGAAGACGATCGTCCAGCTCATCCACGACGGCCAGGTCGACCTGATCGTCAACACCCCGTACGGCACCGGCGGCCGCCTCGACGGCTACGAGATCCGTACGGCCGCGGTGGCGCGCAGCGTCCCCTGCCTCACCACGGTCCAGGCACTCGCCGCGGCCGTCCAGGGCATCGACGCGCTCAACCGGGGCGACGTGGGCGTCCGCTCGCTCCAGGAGCACGCGGAGCACCTGACCGCGGCCCGCGACTAGCAGCCCGTACGAGGAGGGGGACACCGGCAGGACCTGCGGTGTCCCCCTCGTCATGAGCAGACCTGGACTCCCCGCATGTACAAGTTCTTCTTCGACCTCGTCTTCAAGCGCATGGACCCCGAGAAGGCCCACTACCTGGCCTTCCGCTGGATCCGCCTCGCCGCCCGCGTCCCCGTCCTGCGGACCTTCGTCGCCGCCGTCCTCGCCCCCCGGTACAAGGAGCTGCGCACCGAGGCCCTCGGCCTGCGGATGCACGGCCCCTTCGGGCTCGCCGCCGGCTTCGACAAGAACGCCGTCGCCATCGACGGCATGTCGATGCTCGGCTTCGACCACGTCGAGATCGGTACGGTCACCGGCGAGGCACAGCCCGGCAACCCCAAGAAGCGCCTCTTCCGGCTGATCCCGGACCGCGCCCTGATCAACCGCATGGGCTTCAACAACGAGGGCTCCGCCGCCGTCGCCGCCCGCCTCCACGCGCGCGTACCGGTCTTCAAGACCGTCGTCGGCGTCAACATCGGCAAGACCAAGGTCGTCCCCGAGGCCGAGGCCGCCGCCGACTACGTGAAGTCCACCGAGCGCCTCGCGGCGCACGCCGACTACCTCGTCGTGAACGTCTCCTCGCCCAACACCCCCGGCCTGCGCAACCTCCAGGCCACCGAGTCCCTGCGCCCGCTCCTGACGGCCGTACGGGAAGCCGCCGACCGCACCGTCACCGACCGCCGGGTCCCGCTCCTGGTCAAGATCGCCCCCGACCTGGCCGACGAGGACGTCGACGCGGTCGCCGACCTGGCCCTGGAGCTCGGCCTCGACGGCATCATCGCCACCAACACCACCATCGCGCGCGAGGGCCTGGGCCTGAAGTCCGACCCCGCGCTGATCAAGGAGACCGGCGGCCTGTCCGGCGCGCCCGTCAAGGAGCGCTCCCTCGCGGTCCTCAGGCGCCTCCACGCGCGCGTGGGCGACCGACTGGTCCTCGTGGGCGTCGGCGGCATCGAGAACGCCGAGGACGCCTGGCAGCGCATCCTCGCCGGCGCCACCCTGATCCAGGGCTACAGCGCCTTCATCTACGAGGGCCCGTTCTACGCCCGCGCGATCCACAAGGGCCTCGCCGCGCGCCTCGCGGCCTCCCCGTACGCCACCCTCGCCGAGGCCGTCGGCGCCGACTCCCGAAAGGCCGCCAAGTGACTCTCTCCTTCGGTACCCGGCTGCGCTCCGCCATGGACGAGCGGGGCCCGCTCTGCGTCGGCATCGACCCGCACGCCGCCCTGCTCGACTCCTGGGGCCTGACCGACGACATCGCCGGTCTGGAGCGGTTCACCTTCACCGTCGTCGAGGCGCTCGCGGACACCGTGGCCGTCTTCAAGCCCCAGTCCGCCTTCTTCGAGCGCTTCGGCTCGCGCGGCATCGCCGTCCTGGAGCGCGCCGTCGCCGATCTGCGCGCGGCGGGCGGCCTGGTCGTGATGGACGCCAAGCGCGGCGACATCGGCTCGACCATGGCCGCGTACGCCGAGACCTACCTGCGCAAGGACTCCCCGCTCTTCTCCGACGCGCTCACGGTCTCCCCGTACCTCGGCTACGGCTCCCTGAAGCCGGCCGTCGACCTGGCACGCGAATCCGGCGCCGGTCTCTTCGTGCTGGCCCTCACCTCCAACCCGGAGGGCGCCGAGGTCCAGCGGGCCGTCCGTGAGGACGGCCGCACCATCGGCGCGACCATGCTGGCCCACCTCGCCGCGGAGAACGCGGGGGAGACCCCGATGGGCTCCTTCGGCGCGGTCGTCGGTGCCACCCTCGGCGACCTTTCCTCGTTCGACCTGGACATCAACGGTCCCCTCCTCGCCCCCGGCATCGGCGCCCAGGGAGCCACCCCGGCCGACCTCCCGGCCGTCTTCGGCGCCGCGGTCGGCAACGTCGTCCCGAACGTCAGCCGCGGGGTCCTGCGGAACGGCCCGGACGCGGCCGCCCTGCGGGACTCGGCTCACCGGTACGCGGACGAGATCCGCGCGGCCGTCGGCGGGTAAGGGGCGCCACGGAGCTCCACGGTCTCTCCGCAGGTCGGAGCGGATCGACCCCGGATTCCGAGCTGTTTCGGCCCGGTGGGACGACTCGTCCCGCCGGGCCGTCTCACTCCTTGACGAAAACTTGGCTCAAAACCGGGTCGTTTTGCCGGAAAAGTCCCGGTCGGTCGATGCTGACCAGGACTTTTCCGCTGTTCTCGCTGACTGGAGCGGCCTCGGCCGCTAGTCTCCGGGGCAGAGCAGGCGTTCAACGACCACTCCGTTGAGCGTTGCTCCACTGGTGTGGGGCGCAGGGTTCCTCACCGGTCCGTATCCGACAGATCGACATCCGAGGTGACGTAGGCGTGGCTCTTCCGCCCCTTACCCCTGAACAGCGCGCAGCCGCGCTCGAAAAGGCCGCCGCGGCTCGCCGGGAGCGGGCCGAGGTCAAGAATCGACTCAAGCACTCCGGCGCATCCCTCCACGAGGTCATCAAGACCGGCCAGGAGAACGACGTCATCGGCAAGATGAAGGTCTCCGCGCTGCTCGAGTCCCTCCCCGGCGTGGGCAAGGTCCGCGCCAAGCAGATCATGGAGCGCCTCGGCATCTCCGAGAGCCGCCGGGTTCGCGGTCTCGGTTCCAACCAGATCGCCTCCCTGGAGCGCGAGTTCGGCAGCACCGGCGCCTGATCCGGCGACCGGTCCGGCTTCGGATCCGGGACTCGCGTCCCGGGCACACCGTCAAAGCTGGAATAATCGCTGCATGGCAGCAGAGGTACGTCCGCGGCTGACCGTGCTCTCCGGCCCCTCAGGGGTCGGCAAGAGCACGGTCGTCGCTCATATGCGCAAGGTCCACCCCGAGGTCTGGCTCTCGGTGTCGGCGACGACACGGAAGCCCCGCCCCGGCGAGAAGCACGGCGTCCACTACTTCTTCGTGACGGACGACGAGTTCGACAAGCTGATCGCCAACGGTGAGCTCCTCGAATGGGCCGAGTTCGCGGGCAACCGTTACGGCACCCCGCGCCGCGCGGTCCTCGACCGCCTCGACGCGGGAGAGCCCGTACTCCTGGAGATCGACCTCCAGGGCGCCCGTCAGGTGAAGGACTCGATGTCCGAGTCCCAGCTGGTCTTCCTGGCTCCGCCGAGCTGGGAGGAGCTGGTCCGCCGGCTCACCGGCCGCGGCACCGAGTCGCCCGAGGTCATCGAGCGCCGTCTCGCCGCCGCGAAGATCGAACTGGCCGCCGAGTCGGAGTTCGACACCACCCTCGTCAACACCTCCGTCGAGGACGTGGCACGCGAGCTGCTAACGTTGATGCTGTTGACTTCTGGGGAATGATCCACTGATCCCCGGACACCCAACGGCTGTCTGATCTTTTTTCCATTCTTCGGAAGGTAGAGCGTGTCCTCTTCCATCACTGCGCCCGAGGGCATCATCAACCCGCCGATCGACGAGCTGCTCGAGGCCACGGACTCGAAGTACAGCCTCGTGATCTACGCGGCCAAGCGCGCGCGTCAGATCAACGCGTACTACTCCCAGCTCGGCGAGGGCCTGCTGGAGTACGTGGGTCCGCTGGTCGACACCCACGTCCACGAGAAGCCGCTCTCGATCGCCCTGCGCGAGATCAACGCGGGTCTGCTGACGTCCGAGGCCATCGAGGGCCCGGCTACGTAAGCACGTAACGTTCGTCACCACAGGCCCGGCGGAACATCCGCCGGGCCTGTGGTGTCTCATGGAGTCGTACGCATCCGAGTGCGGGGAGCAGCAGTGGGCGCAGCAGCCAAGCCGAAGGTCGTTCTGGGGGTCAGCGGCGGTATCGCCGCCTACAAGGCGTGCGAGCTGCTGCGCAGGCTCACCGAGTCCGGACACGACGTCCGTGTCGTTCCCACCGACTCCGCCCTCCACTTCGTCGGCGCGGCCACCTGGTCCGCGCTCTCCGGCCATCCCGTCTCGACCGAGGTCTGGGAGAGCGTCCACGAGGTGCCGCACGTCCGGATCGGCCAGGCCGCCCACCTCGTCGTCGTCGCCCCCGCCACCGCCGACATGCTCGCCAAGGCCGCCCACGGCCTGGCCGACGACCTGCTCACCAACACGCTGCTCACCGCGCGCTGTCCCGTCGTCTTCGCCCCCGCCATGCACACCGAGATGTGGGAGCACCCGGCCACCCAGGAGAACGTGGCGACCCTGCGCCGCCGCGGCGCCGTCGTCATCGAACCGGCCGTCGGTCGCCTCACCGGCGTCGACACCGGCAAGGGCCGACTGCCCGACCCGGCGGAGATCTTCGAGATCTGCCGGCGCGTCCTCGCCCGCGGTACCGCCGCCCCCGACCTCGCCGGACGGCACGTCGTGGTCAGCGCCGGCGGCACCCGCGAGCCCCTCGACCCCGTCCGCTACCTGGGCAACCGCTCCTCGGGCAAGCAGGGCTACGCCCTCGCGCGGGCCGCCGCCGCCCGCGGCGCCAGGGTCACCCTCGTCGAGGCCAACACCGGCATCCCCGACCCGGCCGGCGTCGACGTCGTCCACGTCGGCACCGCCGTCCAGCTCCGTGAGGCCGTGCTCAAGGCCGTCGCCGACGCCGACGCGGTGGTCATGGCGGCCGCCGTCGCCGACTTCCGACCGGCCGTCTACGCCACGGGGAAGATCAAGAAGAAGGACGACGGCGGAGCCCCCACCGTCGAGCTCGTCCGCAACCCCGACGTCCTCGCCGAGATCTCGGCCGACCGCGCCCTGCCGGGCCAGGTCGTGGTCGGCTTCGCCGCCGAGACCGACGACGTCCTCGCCAACGGCCGGGAGAAGCTCCGCCGCAAGGGCTGCGACCTCCTCGTCGTGAACGAGGTGGGGGAGCGCAAGACCTTCGGTTCCGAGGAGAACGAGGCCGTCGTGCTCGCGTCGGACGGCGCCGAGACTCCCGTACCGTACGGTCCGAAGGAAGCGCTCGCCGAGACGGTCTGGGACCTGGTCCTGCCGCGGCTGCGCGCCACGACCTGACGCATGTGGCGCGTTTCCGGCCTTCGGTGATCCGGCTGCGCGGCGGCTGATTTTCGGCGTTCCACGACTTCCCGGTGGAGGCGAAACGCCGAGTCGCGAGTGATTTACGCCCCACCGGGGCGGGCGCCTCCGCCTTGCCGGAGGCCGATTTCGCGCGCCCACGCGTATTCGCCAGGCGAGACACCTGGTCCATAGCGCGACCACGACCGATAGACTGTTCGTGGAACGTCGCGGGGCGCAGCCCCCTGCCGGTCCGCGTCACGAGTAGCCAGCAGCCGCTGCAACCCCAGGGAGCGTTGTGTCCCGTCGTCTGTTCACCTCGGAGTCCGTCACCGAGGGACACCCCGACAAGATCGCTGACCAGATCAGCGACACCATCCTCGACGCACTGCTGCGAGAGGACCCCACCTCGCGCGTCGCCGTCGAGACGCTGATCACCACCGGCCTGGTGCACGTCGCCGGTGAGGTCACCACCAAGGCGTGGGCGGACATCCCGACCCTCGTCCGGAACAAGATCCTCGAGATCGGCTACGACTCCTCGAAGAAGGGCTTCGACGGCGCCTCCTGCGGCGTGTCGGTGTCCATCGGATCCCAGTCCCCGGACATCGCCCAGGGCGTGGACACCGCGTACGAGAAGCGGGTCGAGGGCGACGAGGACGAGCTGGACAAGCAGGGCGCCGGCGACCAGGGCCTGATGTTCGGCTACGCGTCGGACGAGACCCCCGAGCTGATGCCGCTGCCGATCCACATCGCGCACCGGCTCTCCCGCCGGCTGACCGAGGTCCGCAAGAACGGCACCATCCCGTACCTGCGCCCCGACGGCAAGACCCAGGTCACCATCGAGTACGACGGCGACAAGGCCGTCCGCCTCGACACGGTCGTCGTCTCCTCGCAGCACGCCTCCGACATCGACCTCGAGTCGCTGCTCGCGCCCGACATCCGCGAGTTCGTCGTCGAGCACGTGCTCAAGCAGCTCGTCGAGGACGGCATCAAGCTCGACACCGACGGCTACCGCCTCCTGGTGAACCCGACCGGCCGCTTCGAGATCGGCGGCCCGATGGGCGACGCCGGCCTCACCGGCCGCAAGATCATCATCGACACCTACGGCGGCATGGCCCGCCACGGTGGCGGCGCCTTCTCCGGCAAGGACCCGTCCAAGGTCGACCGCTCGGCCGCCTACGCCATGCGCTGGGTCGCCAAGAACGTCGTCGCCGCCGGCCTCGCCGCGCGCTGCGAGGTCCAGGTCGCCTACGCGATCGGCAAGGCCGAGCCCGTCGGTCTCTTCGTCGAGACCTTCGGCACCAACACCGTCGAGAACGAGAAGATCGAGAACGCCATCGCCGAGGTCTTCGACCTCCGCCCGGCCGCGATCATCCGCGACCTCGACCTGCTCCGCCCGATCTACTCCCAGACCGCCGCCTACGGCCACTTCGGCCGCGAGCTGCCGGACTTCACCTGGGAGCGCACGGACCGCGTCGACGCCCTGAAGAAGGCCGCCGGCCTGTAGTCCCAGGCTGTAGGTGACCGAAGCCCGGTACCCCGTGGGGGTGCCGGGCTTCGGCCGTGCCCGGTTGTCGGTGGCGTCTGGTAGGTATGGGGCTGTGAGCAGCGAGAACGAGAGGCCCGACAAGGCCGAGGAGCCCGAGCAGCTCGCCCTCATCCGGGAGACCGTCCGGAAGGCGAAGGTGCCGCGGGCCAAGCCGCGGACCTGGCGGGGGGCCGCGCTGGCCAAGGAGCTGCCCGTCGCACGGGTCGTCGTGAACAAGGGCTCGCTCCATCTCGACCAGTTCTTCGACTACGCGGTCCCCGAGGAGCTGGACGAGGCGGCACGACCCGGGGTGCGGGTCCGGGTGCGGTTCGGCGCGGGGGCGCACCAGGTCAAGAACGGGCGCCGGGAGGGCGGACGGCTCATCGACGGCTTCCTCGTCGAGCGGCTGGCCACCTCGGACTACTCGGGGCCACTGGCCGCGCTCGCCGACGTCGTCTCACCGGAGCCGGTCCTCGGCCCCGAGCTGCTGGGGCTCGCCCGTGCCGTCGCCGACCGGTACGCGGGAAGCCTCGCGGACGTGCTCCAGCTCGCCGTGCCGCCGCGCAGCGCCCGCGCCGAGGGACGACCCTCCCCGGAGCCGCTGCCGCCACCGGCCGCGCCGGAGCCGGGTACCTGGACGCGGTACGAGCGGGGGCCCGGGTTCCTGGACTCCCTCGCACGCGGCGGGGCGCCCAGGGCCGTGTGGAACGCGCTGCCGGGACCGTTCTGGGCCGAGGAGATCGCCCGCGCCGTGGGCGCCACCCTGGCCTCCGGCCGGGGCGCGCTCGTCGTCGTACCGGACGGTCGTGCGGCGGGGCGGGTCGACGCGGCCCTGACCGCGGTCCTGGGGGAGGGGCGGCACGCGCTGCTCACCGCCGAGGCGGGCCCCGAGAAGCGGTACGCGCAGTGGCTCGCCGTGCGGCGCGGCGCGGTGCGGGCCGTGGTCGGCACCCGGGCCGCGATGTTCGCCCCCGTCCGGGACCTCGGGCTCGTCGTCATCTGGGACGACGGCGACGGCAGCCACAGCGAACTGCACGCCCCGCAGCCCCACGCGCGCGACGTGCTGCTGCTCCGCGCCGCCCACGACCGGTGCGCCTTCCTCCTCGGCAGCACCAGCTGCACCGTCGAGGCCGCCCAGCTCGTCGAGTCCGGCTGGGCCAAGCCGCTGAGCGCCGGACGCGAACAGATCCGCAAGGCGGCCCCGCTGATCCGGACCGTCGGCGACGGCGAACTGGCCCGCGACGAGGCCGCGCGCGCGGCCCGGCTGCCCTCGCTGGCCTGGCAGACCGTACGCGAAGGACTCAAGACCGGGCCCGTGCTCGTCCAGGTGCCCCGCCGGGGCTACGTACCCCGGCTGGCCTGCGAGCGGTGCCGGACGCCCGCCCGCTGCCGCCACTGCGCAGGTCCCCTGGAGGCCCCCGAACAGCGGGAACTGCACTGTGCCTGGTGCGGGCGCGGCGCCGCCGACTGGCACTGCGTGGAGTGCGGCTCGACCAGGCTGCGCGCCCAGGTCGTCGGCGCGCGGCGGACGGCGGAGGAACTCGGCCGGGCGTTCCCGGCGGTGCCGGTGAGGACCTCGGGACGTGACCACGTCCTGGACACCGTGCCCGGGCGCCCCGCGCTCGTCGTCTCCACCCCCGGCGCCGAACCCGTCGCCGAGGGCGGCTACGCGGCCGCGCTGCTCCTCGACGGCTGGGCCATGCTCGGCCGGCCCGATCTGCGCGCAGGTGAGGAGGCCCTGCGCCGCTGGATCGACGCGGCCTCGCTCGTCCGCGGCCAGCCCGAGGGCGGCACCGTCGTCGTGGTCGCCGAGCCGACGCTCCGGCCGGTCCAGGCGCTCGTCCGCTGGGACCCGGTCGGGCACGCCCAGCGCGAGTTGGCCGAGCGGGCCGAACTGGGCTTCCCGCCGGTCTCCCGGATGGCGGCGGTGACGGGTCTCCCGGAGGCCGTCGAAGGCTTCCTCGCGACGGCCGGGCTGCCCACCGACGCCGAGGTGCTCGGCCCGGTGCCGCTGCCGGTGGTCCGCCCCGGCGGGCCGCGCAGGCCCGGCGACCCGCCGCCGGGCGAGCAGTGGGACCGCGCCCTGGTCCGGGTCCCGCCGGGCAGCGGCGCGGCCCTGGCGGCGGCCCTCAAGCAGGCCCGCGCGGCCCGACTCGCACGGGGCGGCGGCGACTCCGTGCGGATCCGGGTGGACCCGCCGGACATCGGCTGACGAGCGGCGCTCGGCGCGGTGGGGGGCGGCCGACGTGGGCGACCCGGGTGGGGCCGCGTGCGCGACTCGGGTGGTCCCGCGTGCGCGACTGGGGTGCGCAGGCAGGCGGGCGTGGACCCGGCACACGGGACGGCCGTCCGTCCCCGGTGGGGGCGGACGGCCGTGGGGCGCTCGCGGGTCAGCCGTTGCGCGGGCCGGGGAAGGCCGACGTCCGCGGCTCCTCGCGGAGCGACGCGCTGCCCGAGGTCGGCTGAGGAGGCATCGAGCGGGCCGCGGGCACCGAGGGGAGCGTGCGGGTCGCCGTCGGCTCCACCATCGGTTCCTGGTCGAGGCCGACGCCCGGCTGGGGCGCCCGCCGGGCACCGTAACGGCGGTGGACGGCCTGCTTGGTGACTCCGAGCGCGGAGCCCACCGCGTCCCAGGAGAACCCGAGCGAGCGGTCGAAGTCGACCGCGGCGGTCACCAGGGTCTCGACACTGTCCCGCAGCTCCTGGGCGAGACGGACGGTGGGGGCGGGGGCCCGCCCGTAGACGACGAAGCCCGTGGACGGGCCGGAGCGGCGAGGGCGGTAGACATTGCCCAGCTGGGCCGTGAGCGTGCGCAGTGCGTCCACCTGCCGCCGGACCCGCTCGATGTCCCGCACCAGAAGGTGCAGACTCGCCCGAGCCTGGGCGTCGTGGGTTGCGTGGTCGGCCATGTGAAAGCCTCTCGAACCGGCATGTAAGGGGAAGGGCCGCAGGGGGGAACGGCGACCCGATTCGGTCAATCTCTCTTGACCAACGCGCCACCCGGAGTTGGGTCACGCATCGGGGGCGTACACGCATATGCGCGGGGCGCTCGTCCTTCCGTACGCCCCCTCCGTACGGGGCACCTAGACTGGTGCGCTGCCCGTAAAGCCCCCGGACAGACAGGCAGTCGCCACCCATGAAGCTCGTCTTCGCAGGCACCCCCGAGGTCGCCGTACCCGCCCTGGACGCCCTGCTCGCCTCCGGCCGGCACGAGGTGGCCGCCGTCGTCACCCGGCCGGACGCCCCGGCGGGTCGCGGCCGGCGGCTCGTCGCCAGCCCGGTGGCCCAGCGGGCCGAAGAGGCCGGGATCGAGGTCCTGAAGCCCAACCGGCCCCGCGACGAGGACTTCCTCGCCCGGCTGCGCGAGATCGCCCCGGACTGCTGCCCGGTCGTCGCGTACGGCGCGCTGCTGCCCAAGGTCGCCCTCGACATCCCCTCCCGGGGCTGGGTCAACCTGCACTTCTCGCTGCTGCCGGCCTGGCGGGGCGCGGCGCCGGTGCAGCACTCGCTGATGGCGGGCGACCAGGTGACGGGCGCCTCCACCTTCCTGATCGAGGAAGGCCTCGACTCGGGCCCGGTCTACGGCGTCGTCACCGAGGACATCCGGCCGACCGACACCAGCGGCGATCTGCTCACCCGCCTCGCGTTCGCGGGCGCCGGGCTGCTCTCCGCCACCATGGACGGCATCGAGGACGGCACGCTCAAGGCCGTCCCGCAGCCCATCGAGGGCCTCACCCTCGCCCCGAAGATCCAGGTCGAGGACGCCCAGGTCGACTTCGCGGCCCCCGCCCTCCGGGTGGACCGCGTGGTCCGCGGCTGCACCCCGGCCCCCGGCGCCTGGACGCTCTTCCGCGGCGAGCGCCTCAAGCTGATCCAGGTCACCCCGCTGCCCGACCGCACCGACCTGGCCCCGGGCGAGCTCGCGGCGGGCAAGAACAACGTGTACGTGGGCACCGGCTCGTACGCCGTCGAACTCGTCTGGGTCCAGCCGCAGGGCAAGAAGCCGATGAAGGCCGCCGACTGGGCCCGCGGCGTGCGCATCGCGCCCGGCGAGCTCCTCGGCGCCTAGGGGGCGTCTACGCGGCCGTCACGGGCCCGGGAGCGGGTGGGGGCGCGGCGGACGTAGGCTTGGGGGGTTCGACCTCTTTCATTTCGTCACGCGGAGCACCTTTGAGCGAGCAGGCAAGTCGCCGTCCCCACAAGCCCTACCGGCGGCCCCAGAAGGACCCCGTCCGGATGCTCGCCTTCGAGGCCCTGAGGGCGGTGGACGAGCGGGACGCCTACGCGAACCTGGTGCTGCCGCCGCTGCTGCGGAAGGCCCGTGAGGGCGGGAACTTCGACGCCCGGGACGCGGCGCTCGCGACCGAGCTGGTGTACGGGACGCTGCGTCGCCAGGGCACGTACGACGCGATCATCTCCGCCTGCATCGACCGGCCCCTGCGCGAGGTCGACCCGCCCGTGCTCGACGTGCTCGCGCTCGGCGCGCACCAGCTGCTCGGCACCCGGATCCCCACCCACGCCGCCGTCTCCGCCAGCGTCGAGCTGGCGCGGGTGGTGCTCGGTGACGGGCGGGCCAAGTTCGTGAACGCCGTGCTGCGGAAGATCTCGGCCCAGGACCTCGACGCCTGGGTGGCGCAGGTCGCCCCGCCGTACGACAAGGACCCCGAGGACCACCTCGCCGTCGTCCACTCGCACCCCCGCTGGGTCGTCTCGGCGCTCTGGGACTCCCTCGGCGGCGGCCGCGCCGGGATCGAGGACCTCCTGGAGGCCGACAACGAGCGCCCCGAGGTCACCCTCGTCGCCCGCCCCGGCCGCTCCACCACGGAGGAGCTCGCCGCGGCCACCGAGAGCCTGCCGGGCCGCTGGTCGCCGTACGCCGTCCGGATGGCCGAGGGCGGCGAGCCCGGTGCCATCGAGGCGGTGAAGGAGAGCCGGGCGGGCGTCCAGGACGAGGGCAGTCAGCTCGTGGCGATCGCCCTGGCCAACGCCCCGCTCGACGGCCCCGACGCCCGCTGGCTCGACGGCTGTGCGGGCCCCGGCGGCAAGGCCGCGCTCCTCGCCGCCCTCGCCGCCGAACGGGGCGCCGCCCTGCTCGCCTCCGAGAAGCAGCCGCACCGCGCCCGTCTCGTCGAACGCGCCCTCGCCGGCAACCCGGGCCCGTACCAGGTCATCGCCGCCGACGGCACCCGCCCGCCGTGGCGCCCCGGCTCCTTCGACCGGGTCCTCATGGACGTGCCGTGCTCGGGCCTCGGCGCCCTGCGCCGCCGCCCCGAGGCCCGCTGGCGTCGCCGCCCCGAGGACCTGGACGGCTTCGCCCCGCTCCAGCGCGCCCTCCTCACGGAGGCGCTGAGCGCCGTCCGCGTCGGCGGTGTCGTGGGGTACGCGACCTGCTCGCCGCACCTCGCCGAGACCCGGGTCGTCGTCGACGACGTACTGAAGAAGGTCGGCGGCGCCGAGCTGATCGACGCCCGTCCGCTGCTGCCGGGCGTACCGGCGATCGGCGACGGACCGGACGTCCAGCTCTGGCCGCACCTGCACGGTACGGACGCCATGTATCTGGCGCTGATCCGCCGGACCGCCTGAGCGTTCCGCCTTCGCCCCCGGACCGACCGGGGGCGCCCGGAAGCGCGGGCCGCCGGTCAGCCCCGCAGGACGTCCTCGGCGAGCGTCCCCAGCCACGCGCCGTGCGTGTACGGGACGGGCGGGTCCACCTCGAGACCCAGCAGCGCCAGCCCGTACGCGTACTCCGCCTCGTCCAGCCGCAGGGCCAGCAGCTCGTGCACCTCCCCGCACAGCCGCGCCACCAGCGACCGGTCCGTGCCCTCCAGGTAGTCGCGCAGCGCCTCCTCGTGGTCCTCGAACTCCTCGCCGAAGTCCTGCGAGAACCAGCCGCCGAGCAGCTGCCCGAGCTCGGGGAACCGGGCCTGCCACTCCCACCGGGTCCGGGGCGCCCCCGGCGGCGGCATGTCGCCCTCCGCCAGACAACGGCGCAGATGCCCGGCGACGGTCAGCAGCCACGCCTGGATCGACGGCCCGTCGAGTCCCGGGTCGGGCAGCGGGTAGACCTCCCCGAGGCGCAGCCGCAACGGCCCCGGGGGATGGCGGGCGTACTCGCGCAGCTGGCTCTCGGCGACCCCGACCGCCCAGGGGCGGGTGTGCCAGGTGTGCCGCAGGTAGGCCGTCAGGGCCTCGCTGGGCTTCTCCTCGGTGTCGTCCGCGGGCTGCCCGGCGTACGCGCGGAGCACCTGGTCCATCTCGCCGTACAGGTGGTCGTGCTGGAGGGGAGTCAGCGGCATCGGAGGCGTTCTCCTGTCACGGGAGGATCGGGAAGGTGGCGTGCACGGTGAACCCGAGCGGTGTGTCCGGGGCCCGCCTCAGCACCACCCGAGCGGCCCGCACGTCCACCGGCGGGTGGCCGGCCAGCATCGTCGCCTGGGGCAGTACCTGCCCGACCGGCTCGGGCCGGGACGGCCAGCAGGCCTCGATCGTGAGCCGCTGCCGGTCCGATCGGGTCAGCCACCGGTGCACCGCTTGTTCGTTCTGCGAGACCACCGCCTGAGTGGCCCACTGGGCGGTCTCCCGGTCGGGGTAGGTGGCGGAACGTGTCAGCAAGGGGACTGCTCCTCTCGGCCGCCGGTCCAGGTGAGGGGCCCGTGCTCCCGGCGCAGGTGGGTGGTCAGGGTGTCGGCGATCAGGGTCAGCCAGTCGGACCAGGAGTCGTGGGAGCCGGAACCGAGGCCGAGGTCGCGGGCGAAGAAGCGACGCAGGGTGTCGTCGTCCTGGAACAGGGCGAGGGCTTCGGAGCACTCGGCGACGACGGGGGGCAGCCGCCACGGACAGGTTCCGCGCCCGTGCCAGTACGCGACGTAGAGGCCGATCCGTTCGACGTCGGACAGCTCCTCGTCCTCCATGGCGATGCCGTCCTGGCCGAAGTACGCGTCGAGCATGCCGTGCAGCAGCGGGAACCGCTGAGCCAGCTCCCAGGCGGTCGGGACGGCGGCGGCGAGTTTCGGGTTCATGCCGACTTGCCACTCGTCGACGTATGCGGCGATGTCCAGGAACACCGCCGGCTCCCCGCCGGCACCGGACCGGGCGGCCAGCTCCCGCAGGTCGTCGGGGATCCTTGACGTCGTCGCCTCGCCCTCGGCGAGTGCGTCCGCCAGGGCCCGTACCTCAGCGGCGGCTTCGTACACCGTCGGGCCACCGCGCTCGGACCGGTCCCACAGGACCCGCAACGGAGCCTGGAGCGCGGCCTCCCGCGGCGCCGGATCGACGGGCACGCCCCGGGTGGCGCGGGAGAAGAACGGAGCGAGCAGGGTGCGCGCGGCCGCGTAGCGGAAGTGGTTCTGATGCACGGGCGGTTTCCTGACGGTGCTAGGGCGTTTCCGGGAAGGCGGTGACGACGATGAACGGTGGCTGCCGCCCGTCATCGGTGAACTGGAGACGGACCTTCACATTGTGTACGGGTACGGGCTGGGCGTTGGGGCCGGTCACGGTGACACCCGTGACGGCCGGAGAGAAGTCGACGTTGAACACGAGGTCGCCGTTCTCGTCGTTCAGGATCTTGTGTGCTATCTGGGCCGTCTCCCGGTCGATGGCTGCCTGAACGTAGTGCTGCGCGGTGGCGAGATCGTAGAAGGTGGAGGCGCGAGGAGGGGTCGGGCTGGCGTCTCGCATGCGCCGCTGCAGCTCCTCCGGGGTCAGCCCCACGTGCCGGTCGATGGCATGCGCGGTCTGGTTGCCGACCTTCATGTCCTCCTGGTTCGCCAGGTCGATGGGGTACCGGTGGTTCGTCTTCAGGTCCCCGGGGACCGTCCAGTTGTGCGTGGTTTCGTAGCCCTCGATGGTGCGCGCGCCGACGGTCTGGGCGCGGGCTTCCTCGGCCTGGTAGCTGGGGACGCTCCTCCGGGCCTCGTCCAGTACGGGTCTGAGGGCGTTCAGCTGATCGGCGAGCTGGTGGGTGTTGTTGTTGTACCTGTCCACGCCCCCGTTGAGCTTGGCTTCGTCCAGGTTGTCGAGGAACTGCTTGGCGAGTCCCGCCGGCCCGCCGAGCAGCAGTGAGCCGACGTCCTTGAGGAAGTCCTTGACACTGTCCAGCTCCATGCACTCCTTGGCCGCATGGAGGTACTCCTTCTCGATCACGTCGCGGACGTCTTCCACCTCCTTGGTGAACAGCTGGAGGATGTCGGCGATCTTCCATGCGATGTCGATCAGAATCTGGAGTACGGGCCTCCGGCCCTGGTGCACCGGCAGGGGGTGCTTCCAGTCGTAGCCGTGAGCGACCGGGCTGTTGGCACCCTTGCCCCAGGACGCGGTCCCCCACAGGCTCGCGGTGAACTGATGCATGGCCGACTGCCATTCCACGGCCGCCGCGTCCGGGTTCCGCAGGTAGCCGATCGCGTCGTCCAGGTTCTTGCCGGACTCCTTGGCGTCGTCCGAGATCTTCCGCCAGGCGTCCCTGACCTTGGGCAGTTCGAGATCGTCGCCGCCCGGGGTGATCTGGCCGACCTTCCCGTGATTGAGGGCCTTGTCCATCGCCTCGCGGATCAGCCCCTGGACGGCGTTGCCGATCTGCCCGAGGACGTTGTTGATGATCCGCTCGGCGAAGTTGCCGCCCCCGCCCCCGGCCCGCCAGCCGAGATACGCCGCCTTCCCGTACGTGGGCGGGGTCCGGATGACGTCCGGAACGGGCTTCAGGCTGGTCGGGGTGCCCAGGGCCGGGTTGGAGGCGTACTCCGCCTTGACGTAGTTGTTCGCCGTGATGGTCAGGCCGGCCGAGACCCCGCCGACCGCGGCCACCGCGGCGGCCCACACCTCCAGGTAGCGGCCCGAGACGTCCTCGTAGGCCTTCGCGAACGCCTCCGGACCCGAGCCGACCCCGCACACGCGCTCGTGGCCGTCCAGGGTGCTGAGAAGTCTCTGCGGGGCCTGGTGGAACCCGGTCTGGTGGTTCCGTATGAGGTACGACGTGTACCAGACGTGCGTCGGGTCGACATCGAAGCCGCCGGCGAACCCTCCCGGGTCCACGGAGGGCTTGAGGTCCTGGACCTGCTTGTTCGGGTCGGGCGGCGGCTGGCCCTGGGAGATGTCCTTGCCCTGGGGGTCGTACAGCTTGCCCGGGGAGGGGGACGGGACCGCGGGCACGTTCGGCTGGCCGTTCCCGTTCCCGCTTCCTCCGACGGGCGGCGGCGGCATGGCCATCAGGCGGCACCCCAGCCGCGCAGCACCGCCTGGTGGGCGGCCGAGTAGTTGGCGTGGGCCGTGGTGACCGAGGCGTGCAGCCAGGCCTGCCTGCCCTTGAGGTCGGCCATCTCGGCGCTCCACCCGTCCAGGGTGAGCACGAAGGCCTCGCGGGCCTCGCCCTGCCAGCCGAGCACGACCCGTTCCGTGCGCTCGTACAGCAGGCTCAGCTCTTCGTTCAGCTTTCTGAGGATCTCCTCCAGCTCCCCGGACATCGCCTGTAACGCGGTGATGTCCACGGCTATGTGCTCGTCGCCCGCCACGTCCGTTCCTCCCCTACAGGTCTTCGATACGGCTGCGCGGCACGGCCCCGGACTCGGCGGGCGGAGCGCCCGGCGGCGGCGCCTGGAGGGCGTTCGCCTCCCGCGCCACGTCGACCTGGCTCTGGGCCTTCCGCAGCCGGGACAGCCCCTCCAGCTCCTGCTCGCTGAACCCGTCCCGGCTGAGCCGGACCGCCTCCTCAAGGAGGCGCAGCTGCTCCCGGATGCGTACGGCGTCCTGCGCGGCCTCCGTGTGCAGGACGCGATAGGCGTCCCCGGTGGCGCCACGCCAGCGCGCCTGGATCCGGTCCACGATCCCGTCCATCCGCTGCACCTGGATGTTCAGGTGACGCTGCATGGCGTCGAGATCGTCGGCGAGTCTGGTCAGCCCGTCGTCCTCGGGCACGCGTAGATCAGGGTTGTGCACCGTCATGCCGGTCTCCCCGCCCCTCGGTCGCACGACGCCGCGTCGCGCGCTGCAACCTACAATTCGCCTTTAGGGAAAGGAAGTTGATAAGCAGTCAGGTGAGATCGACGCGGTGGCGCAAAGCCGCCGGGCCGGCGTTCGCCGAGGCCGGGGCGGGTGCACCGCGCTCGATCGGGGCGGTTCGGCGGTTCGGTGGCCTGGCGGTCCGGCGGTCCGGCGGTCCGGCGAGCCCGACGCGGTCGGAGCGACCGACGAGACCGGGTCGGGCCCCGGGTGATCCGCGAGGGCGTGACGCGGCCGAAGCCGTAGCCGGGTGGTCACGGTCGGCGGCGGAGGGTCGAGGCAGGGGCGACCGGGCCCGACCCTTCGATCACCTGACCGCAATATCCCGGTCTGCGCCGGTCCCGGTCTCGTCGCTTCGTACCGAAAATGGTCTGGACCGCAACCGAAACCGCTCGGCGGCAAAGAAGTACCCAAGAACGTGGGAGGCTTGCCTCATGGCGCAGATCAACCCCAGCATCCTGTCCGCGGACTTCGCCCGGCTCGCCGATGAGGCCAAGGCCGTCGACGGTGCCGACTGGCTGCACGTCGACGTGATGGACAACCACTTCGTGCCCAACCTGACCCTGGGTGTGCCGATCGTGGAGTCGCTCGCCCGCGCGACCGACACCCCCCTCGACTGCCACCTGATGATCGAGGACCCCGACCGCTGGGCGCCCCAGTACGTCGAGGCGGGCGCCGGTTCGGTGACCTTCCACGTCGAGGCGGCCGCCGCGCCCGTGCGACTCGCGCGGGAGATCCGGGCCAAGGGTGCGCGTGCCTCGATGGCGCTCAAGCCGGCCACGCCGATCGAGCCGTACGAGGATCTCCTCCCCGAGCTCGACATGCTGCTGATCATGACCGTCGAGCCCGGCTTCGGCGGGCAGGCCTTCCTCGACATCATGCTGCCCAAGATCCGCCGCACTCGTGAGCTGATCTCCAAGCACGGTCTGGAGCTGTGGCTCCAGGTCGACGGCGGGGTCGCCGAGTCCACGATCGAGCGGTGTGCCGAGGCCGGCGCCGACGTCTTCGTGGCGGGTTCCGCGGTCTACGGCGCGGCCGACCCGGCCGCCGCCGTCGCCTCGCTGCGAGCCCGCGCCGACGCCGTGACCGCCACCGCCCCGTGGGCATGTGGCCACTGAGCCTCCGGCTGATGAACGCGGTCCGTCGGGCCGCCGACAGGACTGATCAAGGCTCGCCGGATCTGACAGGATGGACGGCGAGTCCAGAGTGTGAACGACAGCGGTACGCGAACAGCGGTACATGAACGTCGTACGTGAACAGCGGTACGTGAACAGCAGTGAGGAGATCGCGGTGGCGGGTATGTCGGCGGGACGATCAGCCCTGCGGATGGGCCCCGCGGAGCTGGTGCAGGCGGCGGCCATGGCCCGCCGCTTCTACCTCGAGGGCAAGTCCAAGATCCAGATCGCCGAGGAGTTCGGCGTGAGCCGCTTCAAGGTGGCCCGGGTCCTGGAGACCGCCCTGGAGCGCGATCTCGTACGGATCGAGATCCGCGTACCGGCCGAGCTGGACGCCGAGCGCTCCGACGCGCTCCGCGCCCGCTACGGGCTCCGCCACGCCGTCGTCGTCGAGTCCCCGGCGGAGGGCGAGGACGAGTCGCCCGACCCCGAGAACCTCGGCGAGGTGGCGGCCGACCTGCTCGGCGAACTGGTCACCGAAGGGGACGTCCTGGGCCTGGCCTGGGGACGCTCCACCATCCACATGGCCGCGGCCCTCGACCGGCTGCCCCCGTGCACGGTCGTCCAGCTCACCGGGGTGTACGACGCCGGGACCGCCGAGCGGGGCTCCGTCGAGGCGGTACGTCGCGCCGCCCAGGTCTCCGGCGGCGAGGCGCACCCGATCTACGCGCCCATGCTGCTGCCCGACCCGGCGACGGCGGCCGCGCTGCGCAGCCAGACCGGTATCGCGCGGGCCTTCGAGTACTTCGACAAGGTGACCGTCGCCTGCGTCTCCATCGGCTCCTGGGAGCCGGGCATCTCCACCGTCCACGACATGCTCTCGGACGAGGAGCGCGCCCACTACGCCTCGCTCGGCGTCGCCGCCGAGATGTCCGCGCACCTCTTCGACGCCGAGGGGCGCCGGGTCGGCCGCGACCTGGGCGAGCGCTGCATCACCGTCGAGGCGGACCGGCTGCGCCGGATCCCCGAGGTCGTGGCCATCGCGGGCGGCCAGCGCAAGGCGGCGGCGATCGGTGCGGTGCTCCGCTCCGGGCTCGTCACCAGCCTCGTCACCGACCGCGCGGCGGCGGACTACCTGCTCACCGAGTCCAGCCCGGGCACGCACCCGGCGCTCGACCGGACGGACCCCGACGGCAGCTGAGAACCACCGTCGTCGACCCGGGCGATCCAGGGGCCGGAGCCATCCCGTAACGGTATGTTCGGGACATGTTGCTCCGGCCCCTGCGCGTGCTCCTCGCGCTCGTCCTGTGCGTCTTCCTGGCCGGGTGCTCCTCGGCGAGCGGCGGGGCCGCCCCCGCCGCCCCCGCTCGCACCACCGGCACCGCCGAGTCCGCCGGGCCCACCGGAACCTCGGGACTGCCCACCGTACGGGCCGCCGACCTGCCGCCCGAGGCGCGGAGGACACTCGACCTCATCGCGCGCGGCGGGCCCTACCCGTACGCCAAGGACGGCACCGTCTTCTCGAACTTCGAGCGGATCCTGCCCCGCGAGGAACGCGGCTACTACCGCGAGTACACGGTGAAGACCCCCGGAGAACGCGATCGCGGGGCACGCCGGATCGTCACCGGGCGGAGCGGCGAGATCTACTGGACCGACGACCACTACGACAGCTTCCGGGAGGTGATCACGGATGAGGATTGACGATGCCGTCGTCCTCGATCTGGCCGGCGTCACGGACAAGGCCGCCCTCATGGACCGGTGTGCCACCGCCCTCGCCCTGCCCGACTGGTTCGGCCGGAACTGGGACGCCCTCGCCGACTGCCTCACCGATCTGCCCGAGCCGGTCACCCTCGTCGTCACCGGCTGGCGGGAGTACGCCAGGACGCGCCCCCGCGAGTGGGGGACCGCCCAGGACGTCTTCGCCACGGCCGTCGACGAGCGCCCCACCCGCCTCACGGTCCTCCTCTCCCTCGGGGAGGCATTCGGAGGATCCGACGAAAGCCCTGCCGCAAGCCTCGGATGAATCGCCCGGGGCTGGTATTCGTACTGGCGTGGGACAATGAACTACGTGCTTTTTCCCCTGGCTGAAATGCCTAGGGGCCGATCCGAACGACTGGGATGTCAGCACGTGCGTTTCCTCAATGACGTCAAGCCGCCCTACGACCTGACGTACGACGATGTGTTCATGGTGCCGAGCCGCTCGGCCGTGGGTTCCCGCCAGGCGGTGGACCTCTCCTCGCCGGACGGGACCGGGACCACGATCCCGCTGGTCGTGGCCAACATGACCGCCATCGCCGGCCGCCGCATGGCCGAGACCGTCGCCCGCCGTGGCGGACTGGTCGTCATTCCGCAGGACATCCCGATCGAGGTCGTCACCGACGTCATCTCGTGGGTCAAGAGCCGTCACCACGTGCTCGACACGCCGATCGTCCTGGCCCCCCACCAGACCGTCGCCGACGCGCTCTCGCTGCTGCCCAAGCGGGCGCACGACGCCGCCGTCGTCGTCGACGAGGACCGCCGTCCCGTCGGTGTCGTCACCGACGCCGACCTGGCCGGGGTGGACCGCTTCACGCAGCTCTCCGAGGTCATGTCGAAGGACCTGCTGCTCCTCGACGCCGACATCGAGCCGCGCGACGCGTTCAACACGCTCGACCACGCCAACCGCCGCTACGCCCCGGCCGTGGACAAGGACGGCCGCCTGGCCGGCATCCTGACCCGCAAGGGCGCCCTCCGCGCGACCCTGTACACCCCGGCCACCGACGCGAACGGCAAGCTGCGCATCGCCGCCGCCGTCGGCGTCAACGGCGACTTCGTGGGCAAGGCCAAGCAGCTGCTCGACGCGGGCGTCGACACGCTCGTCATCGACACGGCGCACGGCCACCAGGAGTCGATGATCGCCGCGATCAAGGCCGTGCGCGCCCTTGACCCGCAGGTGCCGATCGTCGCCGGCAACATCGTCGCCGCCGAGGGTGTGCGCGACCTCATCGAGGCCGGCGCGGACATCATCAAGGTCGGCGTGGGCCCCGGCGCCATGTGCACCACCCGCATGATGACCGGTGTCGGCCGCCCGCAGTTCTCCGCCGTCCTGGAGTGCGCCGCCGAGGCCAAGAAGTACGGCAAGAACGTCTGGGCCGACGGTGGCGTCCGGCACCCGCGCGATGTCGCCATGGCGCTCGCCGCGGGCGCGTCCAACGTCATGATCGGTTCCTGGTTCGCCGGGACGTACGAGTCCCCGGGCGACCTCCAGCACACCGCCGACGGGCGTCCGTACAAGGAGTCCTTCGGCATGGCCTCGGCCCGCGCCGTGCAGAACCGCACGAGCGAGGAGTCGGCGTACGACCGTGCCCGCAAGGGTCTCTTCGAGGAGGGCATCTCCACCTCGCGCATGTTCCTCGACCCGGCCCGCCCGGGCGTCGAGGACCTGATCGACTCGATCATCGCGGGCGTCCGCTCCTCCTGCACCTACGCCGGTGCCGGCTCGCTCGCCGAGTTCGAGGAGAAGGCCGTGATCGGCATCCAGTCCGCCGCCGGCTACGCCGAGGGCAAGCCGCTGCACGCCAGCTGGAGCTAGTCCCGTCACATCGTGACAGGAGCGGGCCCCCGGGAAATTCCTTCCCGGGGGCCCGCTGTCGTCCCGTACGGTCGCCGCATGGACGGCATGGACGGCATGGACGGCATGGACGGCATGGACGGCATGGGTCGCACGGAGATCAGGCCCTGCCGCGCCGTCGACGTGCCCCTGCTCGACCGCCACCTTCCCGCGCCCGGGGCGCCGACGCGCCACGCGGACCGGTTCGCGCGCCAGGAGGCCGGGACGGGCACGTACCTCCTCGCCTGGCGGGACGGGGTGCCCGTCGGCCACGGACAGGTCCGCTGGGACGGCTGCGCGGCCCCCGAGGTGCGGGCGGCGGTCGGGGCGTGCCCGGAGTTCAACGGCCTCGACGTACGGGCGGAGCTCCGCGGACAGGGCATCGGTACGGCCCTGATCCACGCGGCCGAGGAGCTGGCGCGGGGGCGCGGCGGAACGGTCCTGGGGCTCGGGGTGGGGCGGGACAACCCGCGAGCGGCGGCGCTGTACGCGCGGCTCGGCTACGAGCCCGCCGTGGCCTACACGGACCGCTGGAGCCGGACGGACGCGGAGGGCCGCACGCACGCGTACGCCGACGCCTGCACCTTCCTGGTCAGGAACCTGGTGCCGCCGAGCGCCCGACCGGCAGGGGCGGTTCCAGGGCCCCTCTGAGGGCCTCCGCGACCGCTGCCGCGATCCGGGCGTGGCCCCGGTCGTCCGGATGCAGTCCGTCCGCCAGGTGCTCCGGGCCCAGGAGCGGCCGTCCCGGGAGGACCAGGAGCCGCCCGTCGCCCTCGGCCGCCAGGTCCCGGCCCGCCCGCTCCATGGCCCTGCGCAGCTCCGTGAGGGTCGCTCCGAGGGCGTTGCGGGTGTGCTCGGCCGCCGGGCGCAGGACGGGGGAGACGATCAGCAGCGGGGTGTCCGGGTGGCCTCTGCGGACCAGGCCCACGAAGGCCCGGACCGTGGCATAGAGCCAGTCGGCCGTCGCGGGCACCGTGGACCAGCAGTTGGTGCCGAACGCGAGGGTGATCACCTCGCCCTGGAGCCGCGCCAGGTGCTCGGCGAGCGGGAGTTCGCCGCGTGCCCCGCCCGCGTACCCCAGGTTCACCGGGTCGAGGCCGAGGAGCCGGCCCGCGGTGGCGGGCCACGAGTGGGCGGGACGGGTCGACCACCAGCCCTCGGTGATCGAGTCGCCGTGGACCAGCCAGCGCGGCCGGGCGGGGGCGGGGGAGAGGGCGCCGCCGAGGGCCCGCAGGGCGAGCGGCACCGGCGCCTGGCCCTCCGGGAGGTGGACGGTGAAGACGCCGCCGCCAGGGGGCAGTGGGAGCGTCACGGTGGCCTCGGGGGCCGGGGCGACACAGGCCTCGCCCACGAGCCGCGTACCGCTCCAGAGGGCGAAGCTGTGGCGCAGCTCGGCCAGCGGGTCGTCGGGCTCGGGGACGGCCGCCCGGTAGCGCAGCCGCACCGCGCGCGTGCCGGGAGCGGCCGTGAACTCGATCCGTACGCCGATGGGCAGCGCGGCCCGCTCGGCGATGTCCCACGGCAACCGCTCCAGGTCGTCCGGGTCGGCGCGCACCGGCCGGTCCCCGTCCAGCCAGGCCGTGCCGCGCAGGAACGGTGCCGGGTCGAGCCAGCCCACCTGGGCCTCCGATCGTCGGGTCGTCGAGGGCTCGCAGCGTGGGTCATGGGGCACGAGGAGTCAATGCGCGCGCGGGGACCGGTTCACACCCCCAATGTGTGGATTCATGCGGGGGAGCGCAATGTTTCCCCGTCCGTGCCCCAAGCGCGCAATGATCATCCGGCAGTGCGCAACAACCCTGCATTACGAGTGCGAACCCCGGACCCTTAGGCTCATGCCTCGTACCAGGAGTGGCGGGGACCGCCTGCTCGGCGGTTCCCCTCCCTTCGCGGGCTTGCCTCGTCATGCCCGCGTGCCGCCGCGGTCCCACGCCCCGCCTACAGGCAGCGATAAGGAGCCTCCGCAGTGCTGGACCACGGCGCAGCCCCACCGGTCGAGGAATCGACCACCCGCAAGACCTCCGCCCTCGGCGCACTGACCCGGCGCAAGCCGGTGGAACTGCTGGTCGCAGAGGGTGGACAGGGTGAGGGTGGCAATCTCCGCCGCTCGCTCTCCATGTGGCAGCTGACCATGATCAGCATCGGTGCCACGCTCGGCACCGGGATCTTCGTCGTCCTCGGCGACGCCGTTCCGAAGGCCGGCCCCGCGGTCACCATCGCCTTCGTCATCGCCGGCCTCACGGCCCTCTTCTCGGCGCTCTCGTACGCCGAGCTGGCCGGCTCCATACCGGTCGCGGGCTCCTCGTACTCGTACGCTTACGCAACGATGGGTGAACTCGTCGCCTGGGTCTGCGGCTGGTGCCTGGTCCTGGAGTACGGCGTCTCCGTCGCCGCCGTGGCGGTCGGCTGGGGCGAGTACCTCAACGAGCTGCTCGACGGCACGATCGGGGTCACCATCCCCGACGTGCTCTCCTCGGCTCCGGGCGAGGGCGGGATCGTCAACCTGCCCGGTCTGATCGTCGTGATGCTGGCCATGGTGTTCCTGCTCGGCGGCGCCCGTGAGTCCGCCGTGGTCAACACGATCATGGTCGTGGTGAAGATCGCCGCGCTCGTCCTCTTCTGCGCCATCGGCTTCATGGGCTTCAAGTCCGGCAACTACAAGGACTTCATGCCGCTCGGCACCGCGGGCGTCAGCGCCGCCGGAGCGAGCCTGTTCTTCTCGTACATCGGCTTCGACGCCGCCTCCACGGCCGGCGAGGAGGCCAAGAACCCCAAGCGCGACCTGCCGAGGGCGATCATGCTCTCGCTGATCATCGTCACCGCGCTCTACGTGCTGGTCGCCGCGGTCGCGGTCGGCGCGTGGAACTGGAAGAAGTTCGACGGCTCCGAGGCCACCCTTGCGGCGATCATGAACGACGTCACCGGCCAGACCTTCTGGGGCACCCTGCTCGCCGCCGGCGCCGTCATCTCCATCGCCAGCGTCGTCCTGACCGTGCTCTACGGCCAGACCCGCATCCTCTTCGCCATGTCCCGCGACGGCCTCGTGCCGAAGGCCTTCGGCAAGGTCAGCGCCAAGACCGGCACCCCGCGCGTCAACACGGTGATCGTCTCCGTCTTCTGCGGCGCCCTCGCCTCGGTCATCCCGCTGGGCAAGCTCGTCGACGCCACCAGCATCGGCACCCTCTTCGCCTTCGGCCTGGTGAACATCGCCGTCATCGTGCTCCGCTACACGCGCCCCGACATGCCGCGCACCTTCAAGGTGGCGTTCGGGCCGGTCTTCCCGGTCCTGGGCTTCATCTTCTGCGCGTACAACATGTTCAGCCTCGACGCCGTCACCTGGGTGGTCTTCGGTTGCTGGATGGCCGCGGGACTCGTGTTCTACTTCCTGTACGGCATGAGCCGCTCCCGACTGGCCACCGCAGCGTCAGCAGCATCAGCAGAGAAGTGATCCACCCGTAGTGCGACTCAACGACCTCGACGAACGCATCGTCCACGCCCTCGCGGAGGACGCCCGTCGCTCCTACGCCGACATCGGCTCCCTCGTCGGGCTCTCCGCGCCCGCCGTCAAGCGGCGTGTGGACCGGCTGCGGGCCGAAGGCGCCATCACCGGCTTCACCGTACGGGTGGACCCGGCGGCGCTCGGCTGGGAGACCGAGGGCTTCGTCGAGATCTACTGCCGCCACAACACCTCGCCGGACGACATCCGGCGAGGTCTGGAGCGGTATCCCGAGGTGGTGTCCGCGTCGACCGTCACCGGTGACGCGGACGCCGTCGTCCAGGTCTTCGCCTCGGACATGCGCCACTTCGAGCGGGTCCTGGAGCGGATCGCGGGTGAGCCCTTCGTGGAGCGCACCAAGTCCGTCCTGGTGCTCTCGCCGCTGCTGCGGCGCTTCTCCTCGGGTTCGCCCGCGTAGGGACGGCCCGTGGGCCGGGGCGGTGCGGGCCGTGGTTCCCGCACCGCCCTTCGCCCGCCCACCCCCGTGGGGCGGACTACTCGGTCGGGTAGACGAACTCCCAGGGCACGACCTTGAAGTCGCCCGTACCCTCCTTGACCTTCTCGAACGGTGCGCCGCTGATGCACGGCGGCACCTTGTCCTTCTTCGGGTCGGCGGTCATCCACGTGTAGCCGAGCCGGTCGCCGGCCGCGTCGTCGTGCACCGTGACGCCGACGCGCGCCTTCCGGAACTCCTTCACGTCGGTCTCGACGACGACACCCGACACGACGGCCACCTTGCCGCCCGTGGTGAGGCAGTCGACCTTCACCTTCGCGTACCCGCCCCAGTCCCCCTTGTAGTGGCTGAAGCGGAACGTGCCGGTGGCCTTCATCGGATCCTGCCGGTTCTTCTCCGCCAGGTGTGCGTCGAAGGTGAACGTGATGTCGTCCCCGGCCGGCCGGTACAGCTTCGCGGTGCCGGTCAGCGCGGCGGCCTCCGAGACGGCGGCGGGGGCCGCGGCCGGGGCGGGAGCGTCGTCCGCCGAGGCGGCGGCGATCCCCCCGGCCCCCAGGGTGAGCAGGACGGCGGCGGCGACGGCGACGATCTTCGTGCGGCGGTTCATGGCTACTCGGTCCTTTCGGCAGGTCGTCCGGGGTTCCTCCGGACGACCACCACTCTTCCGCGCGGACCGCGCCGGGACGTCGCGCCGTGGGACGGTCCTCGTCTCCGCCGCGCGGCGGGGGAGCCGTCCGCCCCCGGGCGGAGCCGTCCGCCCCCGGGGCGGAGGTGTACGGCTCCACGCCGGGGGCGTACGCAACGAATCGCCGCGGTGGCCGCGGATCGCGCAACGGTTCGACGGTCGGTCCGCAACGCTGCCGTCTTGTCCCCGCGCGGCGCGAAACCGTACCGTTTTTGACGTCTTCCCCTTGTACTCCGACCCCCGAGGATCACGCATGCCCGCGCTGCGCACCGCCCTGCTCCAGAGCTCCGGTGAACTCGGTGACGTGGCCGCCAATCTCAAGATCCTCGACGAGGCCGCCGCCCGCGCCGCGGCCGCCGGAGCGGGCGTGCTGCTCGCCCCCGAGCTGTTCCTCACCGGCTACGCCATCGGCGCCGACATGGCGCGCCTGGCCGAGCCGGCCGACGGCCCCTCCTTCCGCGCCGTCGCGGCGATCGCCGTGCGCCACGGCCTGGCCGTCGGCTACGGCTACCCGGAGCGGGACACCGAGCGGCACGGGGTCCTCTACAACTCCGCGCAGCTCATCGGCGCCGACGGCGTCCCGCTCGCGCGGTACCGCAAGACCCACCTCTTCGGCGACTTCGAGCTGAAGTGGTTCACCCCCGGTGACCGGGCGGTCGTCCAGGCGGAGGTCGACGGCGTCACCGTCGGCCTGATGATCTGCTACGACGTCGAGTTCCCCGAGAACGTGCGGGCGCACGCGCTGACCGGTACGGACCTCCTCCTCGTACCGACCGCGCTCATGCACCCCGCCGAGATCGTGCCGCTGTCCGTGGTGCCGGTCCGTGCCTTCGAGAACCAGCTCTACATCGCGTACGCCAACCGGACCGGCCCCGAGGGCGGGTTCGAGTTCGTCGGCCTCTCCACCCTGGCCGGCCCCGACGGCACCGCCCGCGCCCGTGCCGGGCGCGGGGAGGACCTCGTCATCGGCGATGTCGACCCCGACTTCCTGGCGGCCTCCCGCGCGGAGAACCCCTACCTCCGCGACCGGCGCCCGGGCCTCTACGGCCCCCTCGTCTGAGCCGCCGCCTCCCCGCCTCCCCGACCTGCCTCACCTTTTCCGTGCAAGGAGTCCGTACCCCATGACGTCCACGGTGCCCACGACCGCCGTCCCCCACAGCGACGGCCAGCCGCCGATCACCATGTTCGGTCCGGACTTCCCGTACGCCTACGACGACTTCCTGGCCCACCCGGCCGGGCTCGGCCAGATACCGGCGACCGAGCACGGCACCGAGGTCGCCGTCATCGGCGGCGGGCTCTCCGGCATCATCGCCGCGTACGAGCTGATGAAGATGGGCCTCAAGCCCGTCGTCTACGAGGCCGACCAGATCGGCGGCCGACTGCGTACCGTCGGCTTCGAGGGCACCGCCACCGAGGGTCTCACCGCCGAGATGGGCGCCATGCGCTTCCCGCCCTCCTCGACCGCGCTCCAGCACTACATCGACCTGGTCGGCCTGGAGACCACGCCGTTCCCGAACCCGCTGGCCGAGTCGACCCCGTCGACCGTCGTCGACCTCAAGGGCGAGTCGCACTACGCCACCACCGTCGACGACCTTCCGCAGGTCTACCGCGACGTGATGAACGCGTGGAACGCCTGTCTCGACGAGGGCGCCGACTTCTCCGACATGAACCAGGCCATGCGCGAGCGCGACGTCCCGCGCATCCGCGAGATCTGGTCGAAGCTCGTCGAGAAGCTCGACAACCAGACCTTCTACGGCTTCCTCTGCGAGTCCGAGTCCTTCAAGTCCTTCCGGCACCGCGAGATCTTCGGCCAGGTCGGCTTCGGCACCGGCGGCTGGGACACCGACTTCCCGAACTCCATCCTGGAGATCCTCCGCGTCGTCTACACCGAGGCCGACGACCACCACCGCGGCATCGTCGGCGGTTCGCAGCAGCTGCCGGTGCGGCTGTGGGAGCGCGAGCCGGAGAAGATCCTCCACTGGGCGCAGGGCACCTCGCTCAGCTCCCTGCACGAGGGCACCCCGAAGCCGGCCGTGACGCGGCTGAACCGGACCGCCGGCAACCGGATCACCGTCACCGACGCCTCCGGCGACATCCGCACCTTCCAGGCGGCGATCTTCACCGCCCAGTCCTGGATGCTGCTCTCCAAGATCGCCTGTGACGACTCGCTCTTCCCGATCGACCACTGGACGGCGATCGAGCGCACCCACTACATGGAGTCCTCGAAGCTCTTCGTGCCCGTGGACCGGCCGTTCTGGCTGGACAAGGACGAGGAGACCGGCCGTGACGTCATGTCGATGACGCTGACCGACCGGATGACCCGTGGCACGTACCTCCTGGACGACGGCCCGGACAAGCCGGCCACCATCTGCCTCTCGTACACCTGGTGCGACGACAGCCTGAAGTGGCTGCCGCTGTCCGCGAACGAGCGGATGGAGGTCATGCTGAAGTCGCTCGGCGAGATCTACCCGAAGGTCGACATCCGGAAGCACATCATCGGCAACCCGGTGACGGTCTCCTGGGAGAACGAGCCCTACTTCATGGGCGCGTTCAAGGCGAACCTGCCGGGCCACTACCGCTACCAGCGCCGCCTGTTCACCCACTTCATGCAGGACCGGCTGCCCGAGGACAAGCGGGGCATCTTCCTCGCGGGCGACGACATCTCCTGGACGGCCGGCTGGGCCGAGGGCGCGGTGCAGACGGCGCTCAACGCGGTCTGGGGTGTG
The DNA here is from genome assembly GCF_036192275.1 of Streptomyces sp. NBC_00250. Taxonomy (NCBI): domain Bacteria; kingdom Bacillati; phylum Actinomycetota; class Actinomycetes; order Kitasatosporales; family Streptomycetaceae; genus Streptomyces; species Streptomyces sp. NBC_00250. The sequence goes on from NZ_CP108088.1 coordinate 7,437,059, forward strand.
ATGCACCACTTCGGCGGCGGCACCGACGCCACCAACCCGGGCCCGGGCGACGTGTACGACGAGATCGCCCCGGTCGAGCTGCCGGAGGACTGATCACAGCTCTCTAGGGCCTGGTCAGGGGCGTGAGGAGCATCCGTCCCACCAGGCCCACCGAGCGGTCGAGGCGTTCGGTGAACTCCTCGGCCAGCTCGGGAAGGCCGCGCAGCTGCCAGAGCGAGCGCGCGGCGAACCAGGCCCCGTCGCGGGCCCGGTCCAGGCTCCAGCAGCCGAGCAGATGCGTCAGCGGGTCCGCGACCTCCAGGAGGTCCGGGCCCGGCATCAGTTCCTCCCGGATGCGCTCCTCCAGGAGGACGAGGATGTCGCCGACCCGGTCGAACTCGTCCTCCAGGTCGGCGGGTGCGCACTCCAGGATCCGGCAGGCGTCGACCACCGCGAGGGCGAGGTCGTGGCCGATGTGGGCGTTGATCCCGGCCAGTGCGAACTGCAGCGGCCGTACGCCGGGATGGCGCCGCGAGTGGAAGAGGGGCCGCCAGCAGGCGGGGGCGGGACGGCCGGTGGCGACGGCGTCGACCGCCGCCAGGTACCGCTCGGCGAACCGCACGTCGAGGGTCGCTGCGGCCCGCCGGTCGGCGAAGCCGCCCGACTCGACGGCGTGGCCGATCTCCTCGGTGACGGTCAGATAGACCCGGTTGAAGACGGCGACCCCGTCGGCCGGATGCCAGGCCGAGCGCAGCGCCCGCATCCGGTCCACCACGGGGTCGACCGCGAGGAACGGGCCGAGCGACGGCCCGATCCTTCCGGTCTGCCCGCTCTGCTCGGTCCGCCGGGTCTGCCCGATCTGATGGGTCTGCGCCATGCGGGCAGGCTCCCAGTCGCCGGGCCCGCGAGGGAACTCCTCGGGCCCGGCTTACCCAGAACGGGCGAATCACTCAGTTCTTCGACAGCGGCTCCTCGCTGGAAGTGCTCTCGTACGAGCTGGTGCCGGAGTCGAGCAGAGGCTCCTGCTGCTTGAGGTGGGCCGGGGCGAAGGCCCGCAGCACGTGGTAGCCGGTGATGACGACGATCGTGCCGAGCGCGATGCCGCCCAGCTCGAAGGTGTCCGTGAAGGTCAGCTTCACCCCGCCGACGCCGATGATGATGCCGGCGGCGGCCGGCACCAGGTTGAGCGGGTTGCGCAGGTCCACCTTGGCGTTGATCCAGATCTGGGCGCCGAGCAGGCCGATCATGCCGTAGAGGATCACGGTGATGCCGCCGAGGACACCGCCGGGGATGGCGGCGACGACCGCGCCGAACTTCGGGCAGAGGCCGAAGAGCAGGGCGAAGCCGGCGGCGGCCCAGTAGGCGGCCGTGGAGTAGACCCGGGTGGCGGCCATGACGCCGATGTTCTCGGAGTACGTGGTGTTCGGCGGGCCGCCCACGGCCGTGGAGAGCATCGAGGCGGCGCCGTCGGCGGCGATCGCCGTGCCGAGCTTGTCGTCGAGCGAGTCGCCGGTCATCTCGCCGACGGCCTTGACGTGCCCGGCGTTCTCGGCGATCAGGGCGATGACGACGGGCAGCGCGACCAGGATCGCGGACCACTCGAAGCTCGGGCCGTGGAACGAGGGCAGGCCGATCCAGTCGGCCTGGGAGACGCCGGAGAGGTCGAGCCGCCAGTGGTCGGTGACCTGGCCGCTCGCGGACATCGAGTGGATCTGGCCGAAGACCAGGTCGAAGATCCACGAGATGCCGTAGCCGAAGATCAGGCCGAGGAAGATCGCGATCCGGGACCAGAAGCCGCGCAGACAGACGACGGCGAGGCCGGTGAACAGCATCACGAGGAGGGCCGTCCACTGGTCCTGCGGCCAGTACGTCGCCGCGGTGACCGGGGCCAGGTTGAAGCCGATCAGCATGACGACGGCGCCGGTCACGATCGGCGGCATCGCCGCGTGGATGATCCGCGCGCCGAACTTCCGGACCGCCAGACCCGCGAGGAAGAGCACCGCGCCGACGACCAGGACCGCGCCGGTCACGGTGGCGCTGGTGCCGCCGGACGCCCGGATCGCGGCGGCGACGCCGACGAAGGAGAGTGAGCAGCCCAGGTAGGAGGGGACGGTGCCGCGGGTCGCGAGGAGGAAGATCACGGTCGCGACACCGGACATCATGATCGCGAGGTTGGGGTCCAGACCCATGAGCACCGGAGCGACGAAGGACGCACCGAACATCGCGACCACGTGCTGGGCGCCGAGGCCGACCGTACGGGGCCAGGAGAGCCGTTCGTCCGGGCGGACGACGGCTCCGGGAGCGGGTGTCTTCCCGTCGCCGTGCAAGGTCCAGCGCACGCCGAGGTTCATGAGGTCGCTCCCGTTCTCCGGTTCCGGCGGCCGTGTCACGACCGCAAAAGATCAGCCACATGCTATGCGCCGCAGGAGAGGGGAGCGTCCGTCCGGGCCCTGGTCCCGCCAGGGCCCGGACCGCGGACGAGGGCCGGACAGGCCTTAGCCGACCGGGCCCGGGGTCTTCTCCGGAGCGGGCTTCGCCGACGCCGGCTCCCGCCCGCCGGCACCACCGGACCTGAGGACGCCCGCGCCGAGGACGAGCCCCAGCGCGAGCAGGGTGACCAGGCCGAACGAGAAGACCAGGGAGGTCGCGTCCGCGATGCCGCCGATCGCCGAGGGCGCGATGAGTCCCGAGGTGTACGTGATGGTGGCGACGCCCGCGATGGCCTGGCTGGGGTTCGGGCCGCTGCGCCCGGCCGCGGCGAAGGCGAGCGGGACGACGACAGCGACCCCGAGTCCGATGAGACCGAATCCGGCCATCGCGACGGCGGCGTGCGGGGCGAGGACGACCAGGACACCGCCGAGGGTGGCGACGGCGCCCCCGACCCGTACGGTACGGACCGCGCCGAAGCGGTCCACGACCCGGTCGCCCGCCAGCCGTGCGACGGTCATCGTCAGGGCGAAGGCGGTCGTGGAGGCGGCCGCGAGCCCCGCGGAGCTGCCCAGCTCGTCCCGGAGGTAGACGGCCGACCAGTCGAGGCTGGCGCCCTCCGCGAACACCGCGCAGAAGCCGATCGCGCCGATGACCAGTGCGGACTTCGGCGGAAGGGAGAAGCGCGGCGGCGGCTCCTCGTCCGGAGTGCTGCGCATGTCGAGGACGCCCTGGCAGAAGAACAGGCCGAGGGCGGTGAGGACCAGGGCCGCGATCAGATGGTGGAGGCGGGCGTCGCCGCCGAGGTGCGCGGCGACCGTGCCGGCCGCGGAACCGACGAGGGCGCCCGCGCTCCACATGCCGTGCAGGCTCGACATGATGGACTTGCCGAGCCGGTTCTCGGTCTCCACCCCGAGCGCGTTCATCGCCACGTCGGACATGCCGGCGGTCGCGCCGTACACGAAGAGCGCGGCGCACAGGCCCCAGATGTTGGGCGCGAGTGAGGGCAGCGTCAGGGCGAGCGTCCACAGGGCGAGCAGTCCGCGCAGGGCCGTGCGGGCACCGAAGCGGTGGGAGACGGCCCCGGCGAGCGGCATGGCGACGGAGGCGCCGAGGGCGGGGAAGGCGAGCGCGAGCCCGAGCTGTCCGGCGCTCACGCCCGCGTGCTCCTGGATCCAGGGGATACGGGTGGCGAAACTGCCGGTCACGGCGCCGTGGACGCAGAAGACGGCGGCGACGGCGAAACGCGCGCGCCGCAGGCGATCGATGCTGGAGACGGTCTCCGCCGCCATGGGCCCTCCCTGGGGGTGGTGGTGTGGCTCTGTCGGGTGGTGTGGCGCGTAAACTATCAGGAACCCTGCCTGATAAATAGATCACGGGATGGCATCCGCGCCGGAGCCCGTCTGAGAGGATCGCCGCATGGCCGCATCCCCGAGCACCGCACGAGCCATCAACGACCGGTTCGCCCTGCGACTGCTCCAGGACGAAGGCCCGTTGACGGCCACTCAGCTGAAGACCCTCACCGGACTCTCCCGGCCCACCGTCGCCGACCTCGTCGAGCGCCTCCAGGGCTCCGGGCTCGTCCATGTCGTCGGGGAGTCCGGAGCCGAGCGCCGGGGCCCCAACGCCAAGCTGTACGGACTCGTCGCCGACCGGGCGCACCTCGCCGCCCTCGACGTACGCACCAGCTCCGTCTCCGTCACCGTCGCCGACCTGCTCGGCACCACCCTCGCCGAGGCCTCCGTACCCGTCGGCGACGACAGCGGCACCGGACCCGCCGTCGAGAAGGCGGTCGCGCTCCTGGAGCGCACCGTGAAGGAGGCCGGCGCAGACCGGCTGCACACCGTGGCCGTCGGCGCCCCCGGCCTCATCGACCCGGCCACCGGCGAACTCCGCGACTCCTCGGGACTGCCCGCCTGGCACCGGCGGCTCGTCGGCGTCCTCCAGGAACGGCTCCCCGCCCACGTCCTCGTCGAGAACGAGACCAACCTCGCCGCCGTCGCCGAACTGCGCGAGGGCGCGGCCCGCGACCGCGAGGACTTCGTCCTCCTCTGGCTCGGCCAGGGCGTCGGCGCCGCGGTCGTCCTCGACGGGCGGCTGCGCCGCGGAGCCTCGGGCGGCGCGGGCGAGATCGGCTTCCTGCCGGTACCCGGCACCTCGGGGGTCCCCTCGTCCACCGGCTGCGACGGCGGCTTCCACGAGCTGGCCTGCGCGGCCGCCGTCGAGACCCTCGCCGCCGCGCACGGCCTGGCCCCGGCGGAGGCCCTCGCCTCGGACCACGCCCCCTTCCTCGACGCCCTCGCCCGACGCCTCGCCATCGGCGCGGCCGCGGTCGCCTCCGTCCTGGACCCCGGCTGCGTGGTCCTCGCCGGGGAGACCGGCCACCAGGGCGGCGCCGGACTCGCCGCGCGCGTGGAGGCCGAACTCGCCACCCTCTCCCCCTTGCGTACGGAGGTCCGCCCGACCGCCCTGGGCGACGCGGCGGTTCTGCGCGGCGCCCTGCTCCTCGCCCGGGACGCGGCGCAGGACGCGCTCTTCGGAGCGCCGACGGTGGGACTCTAGAACGCCGGGACTCCAGAACAGGGCTCCGGGCGGCACCCGGCTTCAGGCGCCCGCCGCCGGGCCGCCCGGTCCGCCGAACCGTCCCGCCAGGAACTCGTCGAAGGTCACCCGGCCCACCGCGCGGTCCGGCGCCAGGTGCTCGCCGCGCCGCAGTCCCCGGTAGACCTTGCCCGGCAGCGGCACCTCGACGAGGCGGCGCCGGCGCCCGCTCGCCCGCAGGTAGGAGCGGGCCAGCTCGACGAAGGTCCGGATCTCGGGGCCGGCCATGTCCTCCACCCGGCCCGCCGGCGGCCCCGCGGCCAGCTCGGCGAGGCGCGCGGCCGCCTCCGCCACTTCCAGCGGCTGGTCCCGCACGTCCTTGGGCAGCAGCATCACGGGCGGCTTGGCCAGGCCCTGGAGCAGCTGGAGGACCAGGTCGTGGAACTGGGTGGTGCGCAGCAGCGTCCAGCCGAGGCCCGAGCCCTGGATCATGCGCTCCACGGCGTACTTGGTGCGGTAGTAGCCGAGCGGTACCCGGTCGACGCCGATGATCGAGATGTACAGCAGGTGCGGCACCTCGGCGCGCTGCGCCGCCTCGATCAGGAGGCGGGCCGCGTCCTTGTCGCCGCGCAGGATGTTGCTGCAGTGGACGACCGTGTCCACCCCGTCGACCGCCCGGTCGAGCAGCGGCCCGCCCTGCCGCAGGTCGACCGCGTACGGCGGGGAGTGCCTGCTGAGGACCCGTACCTCGTGGCCGTCGGCGCGCAGACGCTCGCAGACGGGCCGGCCGAGGGTCCCCGTGCCGCCGGTCACCAGGATCGTGCTCATGCCTCCAGACTGACCGCCCTCGGCGTCCTCCGCACACGCGGAGCGCCGCGCCCCGGACAGGGGGGCGCGGCGCTGTGGGAGCCCGGCGGCGGCAAGGGCCGTGAAGTTCCGCCGCCGGGGGTTTCAGAGGGGTGGGGTCAGCAGGGACCGAGGTCCTTCCAGACGCCCCACTCGCCGGTCGTGCCCGGCGCCTCGTTCTGGGTCCACCACTGGGCCTTGTACTTGCGGCCGTTGTGGGAGACCTCGTTGCCCGCGTTGTAGACGGTGCTGGCCACGTACGCCGGGACCGTGCCGCAGCCCGTGGGCGGCGTCGTCGGAGGCGTGGTCGGGGGAGTCGTCGGCGGGGTCGTCGGCGGCGTGGTGGGAGGCGTGGTCGGCGGGGTGGTCGGCGGGGTCGTCGTGCCCGGCTCGACCACCGTCGTGCCGCGCGCCAGGTCACCGGCGAGGGCGTACGTCGTGCCGTTGATGTTCACCGTCCAGTTGGAGGGGGTGGACACCGGCAGGTAGTAGTTGAACGCCAGGTCGACCGTGGCGCCCGGGGCCAGCGACTGCCAGGCCGGGAGCTTCAGGGAGACGCGGTGGAAGTCGCCCTTCAGGCCGCCCACGTTGCTGCCCGTGTGGTCGCTGCTGATCACCTTCGTGCCGAAGCCCGACTGGTCGGAGGCGTTGGCCGGGGCCGAGGTGCCGTAGTCGAACTGGAACTCCGTGCCGCCGGGGAGGGTGGCCGCGGTGTTGTTGGTGATCTTGATCTTCGGGGTGATCGGGTAGTTCGAGTCGCCCAGCTTGAACTCGGTGAACTGCGCGTCGATCTTCACGGCCTGGGTCGGCAGGGTCGCGTTGGACTTCTTCGCGCCGTACGGGGTGGCCGCCTTGAACTTGTCGTACATCAGCGAGGTGAGCGTCGAGCCCATCTCGTACTGGCCCTTGGTGGCGTTCCAGGCGTAGTCGCCGGCCATCTCCCAGACCATGGTGCCGCCGATGCCCTTGTTGACCACGTAGTCGGCCTTGGCGGCCACCGACTGCTCGTCCTCGGTGGAGAGGAAGACCTTCTTCTGTGCGTTCCACAGCCACGGCGCGACCAGGGTCGAGTCGTACTTGCGGGCGTAGGTGCCGGTCAGGGTGGTGTTCGCCGGGAAGCCGTACTGGGTGACGTAGTCGCCGACGATCCCCTTCTCGAGGTTCTTGGCGTGCCACATCGGGTTGGAGCCGGCGGGCGACTCGACACCGTTGGTGTCCTTGTCGTGCCACAGGTTGTCGATGCCGGTGGCGCCGTCACCGCACTTGGTCAGACCGGCTCCGGCCGGGCAGGTGGTCGCGGAGGCCTTGCCCCACAGACCGTCGGTGCCGCCCTGCACGTTCTTGTGGCCGCGGGTGTAGTAGGGCAGGCCGATGTTGATGCGGCCGGCCGGCATCGAGCCGCGGAAGTAGTGGTACGCCCAGTCGGTGTTGAGGTACCCGATGTTGCCGTACTGCGCCGATCCGTAGACGTTGGCGGCGGCGAGCTCGCCGTCCTTGCCGTCGTCGAAGAGGGAGGCGTTGGGCCCGACGTACTCGTTCCAGGCGCCGTGCAGGTCGTACGACATGATGTTGACGTAGTCCAGATACTTCTGCATCTGGAAGGTCTCCATGCCCCGCAGCAGGTAGCCGGAGGAGGGGGCGGCGACGGTCAGCAGGTAGTGCTTGCCGTCGGCGGCGCCCGCCACGTCCAGCTTCTCGCGCAGGGACTTCATGAGGGCCGCGTAGCCCTGCACGAGTCCGGCGCGGCGCGCGTTGGCGAGCTGCCAGTCGAGCGGGTTTCCGGCGTCCTTCATGGTCGTCGGGTACTCGTAGTCGATGTCGACGCCGTTGAAGCCGTACTTGCGGATGAAGTCGACGGACGAGGCGGCGAAGGTGTCGATCCCGGCCTGGTTGACCGAACCGTCGGCGTTGGTGGCCATCGAGTAGAAGCCGCCGGAGTCGACCCGGTCACCGTTGTCCGCGAAGTAGCCGCCGGTCTCGGCCCAGCCGCCGACCGAGATCAGGGTCTTCACGTTCGGGTGCTGCTTCTTGAACTTGTTGAGCAGGTTGAAGTGGCCCTTGTAGGCGTACGCGGGGTCCATCTCGGCGCCGGCGACACCGGGCCAGGTCATCCCGGTGGCCGCGTTGTTCGGACCGTCCTTGCCGACGGAGAGCTTGTTGTCGCCGCCGATGTGGCCGAAGGCGTAGTTGATGTGGGTGATCTTCTCCCACGGGATGTCCTTGGCCAGGTACGCGGGCTGGCCGTTCTTGCCGTCGCGCCAGCCGGTGAAGTAGCCGATGACCCGGCGCTGGTGGTCCGCGCCCATCTTCTCGCGGCCCTCGGTGTCGTAGACCGAGCAGTACGGGACGTCGACGCCCGGGGTCTTGTAAAGCCCGTCGGGGCGACAGGACTCGTTGTCGGCCGCGTACGAGACGCCGCCGGAGAGCGAGCTGAGCAGCAGCCCGGCGACGGCTGCGCCGGAGGAGAGCAGCGAGGCTCTTTTCGCGGTGGGGGACAACACGATCGGGTCCTCCTGGGGAGGTCGTGGAACACAACGAACAAAGGGGTGGGTCGTGTTGGGCCCGTGGAGTGCGCACGCCGCCGGGCCGTTCCTAGGAGGTGACACGGAGATTAAGAGGACTAGACCAGTGCGTCAATAGGTCTGGACCATCGAAGAGTTCTCTGGGAGTCTGTGAGCCAGACCACAGGATCTCGGCCACATCGCCCGGCGCGGCTCGTGGCACACTGGCCCTGTATCAGCAGCAGCGCACTCCGGGGTCGGTGTAATTCCGAACCGGCGGTATAGTCCGCGACCCGTCCGCAGCCAGCGGCCGGTTGATCAGGTGAAATTCCTGGACCGACGGTGAAAGTCCGGATGGGAGGCAGTGCGCGGCGGGCGACCCCTGTCAGGGGTGTGCCGGCCGTACGTCCGCTGGTCGCCGTATCGACATCGATCGGCGTACCCGGAGGACGCGGCCTCGGCGCACCCTGCGTGAGTGTCGTTCCGCTCTCTGTCGTCATCGACAGGCCCCGGAGTCCGTGCCCGAAGAGGCAGGAGGACCCGGTGGCCCAGCCGGCCGACATCACCGCCATGCGACGCGCCGTCGAGCTCGCCGCACGCGGTCTCGGCGCCACCAGCCCCAACCCGGTCGTCGGGTGCGTCATCACCGACGCCTCCGGACACGTGGTCGGCGAAGGCTTCCACCAGCGCGCCGGCGGCCCCCACGCCGAGGTCCACGCCCTGCGAGAGGCAGGCGTCCTCGCCCGCGGCGGCACCGCTTACGTCACCCTCGAACCCTGCAACCACACCGGCCGCACCGGCCCCTGCGCCCAGGCCCTCATCGAGGCCGGCGTCAGTCGGGTCGTGTACGCGGTCGGTGACCCGAACCCGCAGGCCACCGGCGGAGCCGACACCCTGCGCGCCGCGGGTGTGGAGGTCGAGCAGGGCCTCCTGGAGGCCGAGGCCGAAGCGGTCAACATCGCCTGGCTCGCCTCCGTACGCCACGGCCGCCCCTTCGTCCGCTGGAAGTACGCCGCCACCCTCGACGGCCGCATCGCCGCCGCCGACGGCACCTCCCGCTGGATCACCTCCGCCGAGTCCCGCGCAGACGTCCACCGGCTGCGCGCCGAGGCCGACGCCGTCGTGGTCGGCTCCGGCACCGCCCGCGCCGACGACCCCCATCTGGCCGTACGCGGCATCGAGGGTGCCGTCCAGCCGCTCCGGGTCGTCGTCGACACCGAGGCGACCGCCGTGAAGCCGGGCGCCCGGGTTCTGGACGACGCCGCACCGACCCTCGTCGCGATCGCCGAAGACGCCGAGAACCCCATCGACGGGGTCGCCGAGGTCGTACGCCTTCCCAGGGCCGAGCGCGGCCTGTCCGTACCCGCCCTCCTGGACGCCCTCCACACACGCGGAGTCCGCTCCGTCCTCCTCGAAGGCGGCCCCACCCTCGCGGGCGCCTTCGTCGCCGCGGGCGCCGTCGACGAGGTCGTCGGCTATCTCGCCCCCGTCCTCCTCGGCGCGGGCCCGAACGCCCTTGCCGACGCCGGAATCTCCACCATCACCGAAGCGTTGCGGCTCGACGTCACCGAGACCGTCCGCATCGGATCCGACCTTCGCGTCACCGCCACCCCCAAGATCTCCGTCACCCCCAAGGGAGCCTGACCGTGTTCACCGGAATCGTCGAAGAACTGGGCGAGGTCGTCGCCGTCGAGCAGCTGGAGGACGCCTCCCGCTTCCGACTGCGCGGCCCCCTGGTCATGGAAGGCGCCCAGCACGGCGACTCCATCGCCGTCAACGGTGTCTGTCTCACGGTCGTCGAGTTCGGCGACGGCGAGTTCACCGCCGACGTCATGGCCGAGACCCTCAAGCGGTCCAGCCTCGGCGCACTGGAGGTCGGCACCCGCGTCAACCTGGAGCGGCCCATGGCCGTCGGCGGCCGCCTCGGCGGTCACATCGTCCAGGGCCATGTGGACGGCACCGGCACGATCCTGGAGCGGACCCCGTCCGAGCACTGGGAACTCGTCAAGGTGGGTCTGCCCGCCCACCTCTCCCGTTACGTCGTCGAGAAGGGGTCGATCACGGTCGACGGCGTCAGCCTCACCGTCGTCGAGGTCACCGACGACTGGTTCACCATCAGCCTCATCCCCACCACCCTCGACCTGACCACGCTCGGCATCAAGCAGTCCGGCGACCCGGTCAACCTCGAAGTGGACGTCATCGCCAAGTACGTCGAGCGGCTGCTCGGCCCGAACGCCAAGGAGAGCGACAAGTGAGCTGGCTCAACTCCGAGGCGTTCAGCGCCTTCGGTCAGCACATCATGTGGTCCGACATGATCGGCAACACGATCGGACTCATAGCCCTCGCGCTCGGCTGGCGCCGCTCCATCCTCACCTGGCCCGCCCAGCTGCTCTCCGGCCTGATCCTCGTCGGCGCCTACGCCTCCGCGAACCTCTCCGGCGGCGTCGGCAAGCAGCTCCTCGTCATCGGCGTCGCCGCCTGGGGCTGGTGGCAGTGGAACCGGGGCAGGCAGCAGGCCCAGGACGGCACCATCGCCGTCCGCTTCGCCACCTGGAAGGAGCGCGGCCTGCTCCTCGCCGGCGCGGTCCTCGGCACCCTCGCGGTCGGCGGCCTCTTCACCCTCTACCCGTCGCTCTCCTGGAGCCCGTGGGCCGACGCGTACATCTTCGTCGGCACCCTCGTCGCGATGGTCGCCCAGGCCCGCGGCCTGGTCGAGTTCTGGTTCGCCTGGCTCCTCGTCGACCTCGTCGGCGTCCCGCTCGCCTTCAACAGCGGCCTCGCCTTCTCCGGCCTGGTCTACGTCATCTACTTCGCCCTCGTCGTCTGGGGCATGCGCGACTGGTGGCTCCGGACGCGTACGACCTCCGCTGCTCTGGAAGGAGCCCACGCATGAGCGCCGCCCTTCCCCTCTGGGATGCCACCGACCTGGCTCTCGACCCCGTCGAGCAGGCCATCCGCGACATCGCCGCAGGCCGCCCCGTCGTCGTCGTCGACGACGAGGACCGCGAGAACGAGGGCGACCTCGTCATCGCCGCCGAGAAGGCCACGCCCGAGGTCGTCGCCTTCATGATGAGCGAGTGCCGCGGCCTGATCTGCGCCCCCATGGAGGGCGAGGAGCTGGAGCGCCTCGAACTCCCGCAGATGGTCGCGCACAACACCGAGTCGATGCGCACGGCCTTCACCGTCTCCGTCGACGCGTCCCCCGCCCACGGCGTCACCACCGGCATCTCCGCCGCCGACCGCGCCACCACCCTGCGGATGCTCGCGAGCGGCAGCCACGAGCCCTCCGACTTCGTGCGGCCCGGCCACATCTTCCCGCTCCGCGCCAAGCCCGGCGGCGTCCTGGCCCGCAACGGTCACACCGAGGCCGCCGTCGACCTCGCCCGCCTCGCGGGCCTCCGCCCGGCCGGCGCGATCGTCGAGATCGCCGGCGAGGACGGCGTCATGCTGCGCCTGCCCGAGCTGGTCCCCTTCGCCCGCAAGCACGGCCTCACGATCATCTCCATCGAGGACCTGATCGCCTACCGGCGCTCCGCCGAACCGACCGTCCGCCGCGAGGCCGAGGTCCGGCTCCCCACCGCGCACGGCGACTTCACCGCGTACGGCTACCGCTCCACCGTGGACGGCGTCGAGCACGTCGCCCTCGTCCACGGCGAGATCGGCGACGGCGAGGACGTCCTGGTCCGGGTCCACTCCGAGTGCCTGACCGGCGACATCTTCCACTCGCTGCGCTGCGACTGCGGCCCCCAGCTCCAGGCGTCCATGGACCGCGTCACCGAGGCCGGCCGCGGCGTCGTCGTCTACCTCCGGGGCCACGAGGGGCGGGGCATCGGCCTGCTGTCCAAGCTCCGCGCGTACGAGCTCCAGGAGCGCGGTCGCGACACCCTCGACGCCAACCTGGAACTAGGGCTGCCCGCCGACGCCCGCGACTACGCGGCCGGCGCGCAGATCCTCGCCGACCTCGGCGTTCGGAGCCTGCGCCTGATGACCAACAACCCCGACAAGATCGACGCCCTGACCCGGCACGGCCTCACGGTCCTGGGTCGCGAGCCCATGCCGGTCACGGCCGGCGAGCACAACCTCCGGTACCTGACCACCAAGCGGGACCGGATGGGCCACGACCTGCCCTGGCTGGACGGCTCCCCGGCCTCCACCTGCGGCAACCAGTAAATCCTTCCTTTCGTACGGTTCAAGACGCTTCAAAACGGTTCAAGGAGAGACATGAGCGGCAAGGGCGCACCCGTCCTCAGCGTGAAGAACTGCGGCGACCTGCGGGTCGCGGTCATCGCGGCGCAGTGGCACGAGAAGATCATGGACGGTCTCGTCGACGGCGCCCTGCGCGCCCTGAGCGAGCTCGGCATCGACGAGCCGACCCTCCTCCGCGTCCCCGGCAGCTTCGAGCTCCCGGTCGTGGCGAAGGTCCTCGCGGGTCGCGGCTACGATGCCATCGTGGCGCTCGGCGTCGTCATCCGCGGCGGAACGCCGCACTTCGAGTACGTGTGCCAGGGCGTCACCCACGGCCTCACCCAGGTCTCGATCGACACCGGCGTACCCGTCGGATTCGGCGTCCTCACCGTCGACAACGAAGAGCAGGCCCTCGACCGGGCCGGCCTCGAAGGATCCAGCGAGGACAAGGGCCACGAGGCCGTCACCGCCGCCGTCGCCACCGCGACGACGCTGCGCACGGTGAGCGAACCCTGGCGCTGATGACGCGACCCTTACCCCGTACTCTTAGGACCATCATGGCGAACGGAACCCGTAAAACCTTCGAAGAGCTCTTCGCCGAGCTCAAGCTCAAGGCCGAGACCGGCGACCCGGCCACCTCCCGCACCGCGGAGCTGGTGGACAAGGGCGTCCATGCCATCGGCAAGAAGGTCGTCGAGGAGGCCGCCGAGGTCTGGATGGCCGCCGAGTACGAGGGCAAGGAAGCCGCCGCCGAGGAGATCTCGCAGCTGCTGTACCACGTCCAGGTGATGATGGTCGCCCGCGGGATCTCGCTCGACGACGTCTACGCCCACCTCTGAGCACACCCCTCCGGGCACCCACCGACCCGGACTCCCCACCACTCCCAGGCAAAGGAAGCTCACCTCATGCTGCGCATCGCCGTTCCCAACAAGGGTTCCCTCTCCGGACCTGCGTCGGCAATGCTCCATGAGGCCGGCTACCGGCAGCGCAAGGAGTCCAAGGAGCTCGTGGTCATCGACCCCGACAACGAGGTCGAGTTCTTCTACCTGCGCCCGAAGGACATCGCGATCTACGTCGCCTCCGGGAAGCTGGACATCGGCATCACCGGCCGTGACCTGCTCCTGGACTCCGGCGCCAGCGCCGAGGAGATCCTCGCGCTGAACTTCGGCCGCTCCACCTTCCGGTACGCCACGCGTCCCGGCACCGCGAACGGCCCCGAGGACTTCGGCGGCATGACGATCGCCACCTCCTACGAGGGCATCGTCGCCAAGCACCTCGCCGACCAGGGCATCGACGCCTCCGTCGTCCACCTGGACGGCGCCGTCGAGACCGCGATCCAGCTGGGCGTCGCCCAGATCATCGCGGACGTCGTCGAGACCGGCACCAGCCTGCGCAACGCCGGTCTGGAGGTCATCGGCGAGCCGATCCTGACCTCCGAGGCCGTCGTGATCCGCCGCCACGGCGCCACGGACGACAACCCGCAGGTCCAGCAGTTCATGCGCCGCCTCCAGGGCGTCCTCGTCGCCCGCTCGTACGTGATGATGGACTACGACTGCCGCGCCGAGCACCTGGAGCAGGCCGTCGCCCTCACCCCGGGCCTGGAGTCGCCGACCGTCTCCCCGCTGCACAACGAGGGCTGGGTCGCGGTCCGCGCGATGGTCCCCGCCAAGGAAGCACAGCGGATCATGGACGACCTGTACGAGATCGGTGCCCGCGCCATCCTCACCACCGCCATCCACGCCTGCCGCCTCTGACGGCACGGACCGTCCGCTCCGAAGGCCCCGAGGAACCCCCGATGTCCCAAGCGCAGTCGCCCGTTCTGCCGGTCACCTTCCGTCCCGGGCGCACCCGTGCGGTCCTGATCACGATGAGCGTCGCGATCTTCGTCGTCATCAGCGTCGTCGCGGTGATGCTTGAGCGGCTGGGACCGGGGGAGCGCAGCAGTTTCTTCCTCACCGCCGCGCTGATCTCCGGTGGCCTCGTGATGCTGAGCCGCCCCAAGGTCGTCGCCGACGACGAGGGCGTCACGGTCGTCAACATCACCCGCACCCGGCGGCTGGCGTGGGCGGAGATCCTCAAGGTCAACCTGCGCCCCGGCGACCCCTGGGTCTTCCTCGACCTGAGCGACGGCACCAGCCTGCCCGCGCTCGGCATCCAGCCGGGCATCGCCAAGGAGGCGGCCATCCGCGACGCCCGCGCGCTGCGTGCCCTGGTCGACAGCCATGGCACGGTCCCGGAGCAGACGGCCTGACGAACGGGGCCCGGAACGGGCGGTCGGCCTGACACGCGGGCGATCCGACCCCCGGTCGGGATCCGGGTGGACCCTGATCCGTCCCCCATCCGGGGCCGACCCCCTGCCCCTCGGGGCCTTCGCGTGACTACTCTGGAGGCGGTGGTGCCGAGCGGCACCACCGCCTCGCATGTGCAGGGCCGCGGAATCGCGGCCCGCGAGGCCACCCTTCGACCCGAGGAGTGACTCCCTCCAGCAATGGACGGATCGTCCGGTAGTACCTGCGCCGCCCCCTCCCAGGAGGCGGCGGCATGATCATCTCCCTTCTGCTGCTCTTCGCGGCCTTCGTCCTGATCCTCGCCAACGGCTTCTTCGTGGCCGCCGAGTTCGGTCTCGTGACCGTCGAGCGCGCCGAGGCCGAGCGGGCCGCGGCCGCCGGCGACCGGCGCGCCCGCACCGTCGTCACCGCCCTGCGCGAGCTGTCCTTCCAGCTCTCCGGCACCCAGCTGGGCATCACGATCACCTCCCTCGTCGTCGGCATGCTCGCCGAGCCCGCGCTCGCCGGACTGCTGCACGGACCGCTCACCGCGACCGGACTGCCCGCCGGGGCCGTCTCCGGGATCTCGGTGGTGATCGGGATGCTGCTCGCCTCCGCCGTCCAGATGGTGGTCGGCGAGCTCGTGCCGAAGAACTGGGCGGTCTCCAGGCCGCTCCAGGTGGCCCGCTTCGTGGCCACCCCGCAGCGCCGCTTCTCCGCCCTCTTCCGGCCGGTGATCTCCCTGCTCAACCGGGTCGCGAACCGGCTCGTACGGCTCCTGGGCGTCGAGCCCACCGAGGAGCTGGACTCGGTCCGCACCCCCGGCGAACTGGTCTCCCTGGCCCGGCACTCCGCCCTGGCCGGCGCACTCGAACAGGACACCGCCGACCTCTTCGTACGGACCCTGTCCCTCGGCGGCCTCACCGCCGAGCAGGTCATGACACCGCGCGTGAAGGTGAGCGCCCTCCAGTGGGACGCCACCGCGGCCGACGTCCTCAACCTCACCCGGGCCACCGGTCTCTCGCGCTTCCCCGTCTACCGCGACCGCATCGACGAGATCGTCGGCATGGTCCACCTCAAGGACGCGCTCGCCGTCGCCCCGCACGCCCGGCTGCGCACTCCCGTCGGCCGGATCGCGGTTCCGCCGCTCCTCGTGCCGGAGACGCTGCCCGCCCAGACCCTTCTGGAGCGGCTGCGCCGGGAGCAGCCGATCGCGGTGGTCGTCGACGAGTACGGCGGTACGGCCGGGGTCGTCACCCTGGAGGACATCGTCGAGGAGCTCGTCGGCGAGGTCCGCGACGAGCACGACACCGTGGCCGACGGCCGCCCCGAGCTGGCCGCCGCTCCCGCCGAGGACGGCCGGCCCGCCTGGGAGGCCGACGGCTCCTGCCGGGTCCACACCCTGCGCCGGATAGGCCTCGACGTACCCGACGGGCCGTACGAGACCGTCGCCGGGCTCGTCGCCGATCTCCTCGGGCGCATCCCCGCCCCCGGCGACCGGGCCGAACTGCCCGGCTGGCGGCTCTCGGTGCGTCAGGTCGACCGCTACCGCGCAGAGCGGGTCCGGATCGTCCGTACCGCCCCGGACCCGGACCCCGCGGCGGCCACCGCCGCCCCGGCCCCCGAGCCGGTCGCGGCCTCCGCGGCTCCGGCTCCCGCCCAGGCTCCCGTCCCGGCGGAGGCCGTCCGATGAGCACCCTGCAACTCCTCTTCGCCGTCCTCCTCGTCCTGGCCAACGGCTTCTTCGTCGGGGCGGAGTTCGCGCTCGTCTCCGTCCGCCGCAGCCAGATCGAACCGCTCGGCGGCGCCCGTGCCAAGCAGGTCCTGCACGGTCTGGAGAACCTGCCGCAGATGATGGCGGCCGCGCAGTTCGGCATCACCATCTGCTCGCTGACGCTCGGCGCCGTCGCCGAGCCGACCGTCGCCCGTCTCCTCGAACCCGTCTTCCACACGGTCGGGGTCCCGGAAGGGCTGATCCACCCGCTCGGGTATGTCATCGCCCTCGCCGCGGTCGTCTTCCTCCACCTGGTCATCGGGGAGATGGTCCCGAAGAACCTGGCGATGGCCGCGCCCGAGCGGACCGCGCTCTGGCTCGCCCCCGGCCTGGTCGGCTTCGCCCGGGTCTGCCGGCCGGTGACGGCCGCGCTCGGCGCGTGTGCCCGGCTGGTCCTGCGGGCGTTCAAGGTCGAGCCCAAGGACGAGGTGGAGGCGGTCTTCACCAGCGCCCAGCTCGGCCGGCTCGTCGAGGACGCCGGGCAGGCGGGTCTGCTGGACCCGGCCGAGCAGGAGCGGCTGGAGGACGCCCTCGAACTGGGCACCCGCCCGGTGACGGACGTCCTCATCGGCCCGGCCTCCCTGATCACCGTTCCGCCGACGGTCACCCCGCGCGAGATCGAGGAGCTGACCGTACGCACCGGGTACTCGCGCTTCCCGGTCCGCGCCGAGGCGGGCGCCGCCTTCATGGGCTTCGTGCACGTGAAGGACGTCCTGGACCTGGAGGAACGGGAGCGGGCGGTGCCCCAGCGGCTGTGGCGGCCGATGGCGACGCTCCGCGCCGAACTGCCCCTCGACGACGCCCTCACCGTGATGCGCCGCGCCGCGACGCATCTGGCGCAGGTCGCCGACGGCTCGGGCCGGGTTCTCGGCCTGGTCGCCCTGGAGGACGTCCTGGAGATGCTGGTGGGCGAGGTCCGCGACCCCGCCCACCGGATCGCGCCGGACCGGGTGCCCACCGCGTAGGAACCGCGCACAGCGGGGCGGGTCCTCCGGGGCCCGCCCCGTCGGTCTATGGGCCCCCTCGCTCCGTGTGCCCTCGCGCAGCGGGATGAACGGGCTGTGGGGCGATCGGGCTGTGGGACGAACGGGCTGTGGGACGATGCCCGTCCTCACAATCGATCATGAAAGGGCGTGTTGTGCGCGCGACACTCAGAGCGCTGCTCGCCGCGGTCTTCTCCGCCGGCCTCCTGATAGCGGCGGTGTCCGTCCCCGCTCAGGCGGACGTCGTCGACGAGGAGACCGCACCCAAGCCGCGCTTCATCACGTACAACGTGTGCGGAGCCTCCTCCACGTGCGAGGACCGGGTGGGCCCCGCGGAGAAGGCGGAGTGGCGGGACGCCGTCGTCCACGCCGTCGACTACTGGGAGACCGATCTGGTCATGCTCCAGGAGGTCTGTTACGAGCAGTGGAAGCTGCTCCGTGACCACCTGGCGAACCGTTCCGGCGTCAGGTACGACACCGTCTGGGGAGCGGCGCTCCCGTCCGCCGCAGGCTGCGCCCGGTGGGACCCCGACCCGAACGACGGCGTCGCGCCCGACCTGCGCTTCGGCCTCGCCATCTTCGCGAAGGGCGGCCCCGGCACGATCGACGGGTCCACCCGGAGCGTCACCTTCCTCCCCGAACCCACGAACAACCCCGACTACCGCCCCGACCCCACGAAGCCCCCCAGCCCCATCAACGCCGAGAACCGCATCCTCCTCTGCGCCAAGACCCTGGTGGCCGGGCGCTCCGTCCGCGCCTGCAACACCCACATCGACTTCAACAGGGACAACACCACGGCCCAGATCGCCCAGGTCGCCGCGATCACCCGCGGTTTCGCCGCCGCGGAGCCCGTGGTGCTCGCCGGGGACTTCAACCAGTCCCCCCAGCACGCGGACATGAACCCCCTCTACGACCACGGCACGGGGTCGACCGGCGTGTTCCGGGAGGTCGACGAGAACGACAAGGACCGGTTCACCGGCGCGGACTGCCCCCAGACCGCGGACCGGTGCCGCAGCGGTGAACCCACTGCCACCACGGCCTGCTCGGAGCACACCAAGTCGAACAAGAAGATCGACTACATCTTCCTGAGCCACCACTGGTCCACGACGGTGCGCGGCGACGCCGTCGCCTGCTCGGGCGTGGCGGACCACCACCTCCTGCGCGGCGCCGCCGCGTGGGAGAGCTAGGGCGAGCCCGGCCTGGTGGGCAAGCCACCCCCTGGGGCCTGACCGACAGGACGGCCCCCGGGGGCAGTGGGTCCGGCCCCGACGGGGCTCAGACACCCCCTAGTACCCCGGGGGCTCCTGTTGGGGGCCGCGGTCGACCGGACCGCGGCCCGACAGGACTTCGCCGTACGCCTGCATGAGGTCGGCGAGCCGGAGGGTGGCGAGATCCTCCCGGGTCGGGGTGGTGGCGTAGCCGGAGAGCCGCAGGTCCCGGTAGGCGCAGGACTTCTCGTACAGGGTGCGCAGGAAGCGGCCGTTGCCCAGCTCGTCGATCCAGCCCTGCTCGACGACGTGCCCGCTGATCGAGCGCAGCTCCTCGCGGGCCTCGTCGTCCCAGCCGTCGCCGTTGGCCGCCGCGAGGACCTCGCCTATGGCGGTGAGTTCCAGCGGCCGGTACGAGGGGAAGTCGACGCGGGTGGTGAACCGGGAGGAGAGACCGGGGTTGGTGTTGAGGAGCCGGTCCATGCCCTCGGGGTAGCCGGCCAGGATCACCACGAGGTGGTCGCGGTTGTCCTCGGCCCGCTTCAGGAGCACCTGGAGGGCCTCGTCCCCGTAGGCGTCGCCCTTGCTGTAGCCGGTGTTGGAGAGCGCGTAGGCCTCGTCCACGAAGAGCACCCCGCCGACCGCCGAATCGATCAGCTCGTTCGCCTTGACCGCGGTCTGACCGAGGAACTCGCCGACCAGATCGGCCCGTTGGGCCTCCACGAGATGGTCGCCGCCGAGCAGTCCGAGGGCGTAGAAGACCCGGCCGAGGATCCGGGCGACCGTGGTCTTCCCGGTGCCCGAGGGGCCGGAGAAGACGAAGTGGCGTTTGGGCGGCTGGACCGGAAGGCCCTGCCCGGCGCGGAGCCGCGCCATCTCCAGCTGTGCCGACAACGCCTTGACCTGCCGCTTCACCGGTTCCAGGCCGACCATGCCCTCCAGTTCGGCGAGCGCCTCCGCGAGCAGGACCGGATCGGTGGGACCCGCCGGGAAGCGCGGTGGCACGGGCTGGGAGGGCAGCGGGGCCTTCTGCCGTACGGTCTCCGGCGGCGGGACCGGGGCCGGCGGCGGTACGGGCTCGGGCGCCAGCCGCAGTCCGTCGCCCAGCGGGCCGCCGGCGTCGGGGTCGGCGCCCGGCACGGTGTCCACGGCGTCCTGGCCGAGGCCCCCGCCGACCGTGCCCAGGGCGACCGTCGCCAGCCCGGCCGGGTCGTCCACGCCGTCGTATCCCTCGAAGCCGTCGTACTCGGCGATCGCCGCGAGCCGTGCTGCCGTGTCCATGAACGTGGGGTCGATCCGGTGCACGGCCCGGTAGAGGGGAAGCGCGGCGGCGCTGCGCCCGGTGCCCTCATGGGCGCGGGCCAGCCAGTACCGCAGCTCCTTGCGCTGGGGCTGCTCGCTGCGGCAGCGCATCAGCGAGGCCGACAGCAGCGGCTCGGCCTGCCCGTACATCTCCAGACGCACCCGGGCCATGCCGCCGAAGAGCCCGGCCTCGATGCCGAGCAGCGGGTCGTCGACGAGGGTCTCGGTGTGCCGGACCAACTGGTCCCAGTCCTTGACGAGATAGGCGCGGCAGGCGTGCAGAAAGCGCACCTGGGGGTCGGTGTCGACCGGGGGGAGCCCCGCGAGGGCCCGGTCCAGCTCCGGCACATGGCGTCCGTCGAGCCAGTGGGAGGCGTGCGCGAGCAGCAGGTCGCGCGGGCTCTCCAGGACCGGCTGGACCCACCAGCCCAGCCAGTACCAGGAGTTGAGAGTGCGCCGGTACCGGGTCCGCTGTTCGCCGAAGCGGTCGCGGTTGCGGTACATGCGCAGCAGCGCGGTCGTGGTGTCGACCCGGAGCGCGTGCAGCCCGAGCCAGGCGTCCGCCATCCCGGGGTCGATCCGTACCGCCGTCCGGAACTCGTCCTCCGCCTGCGGATACGCGCCCATCGTGTAGGCGTCGATTCCGCGCAGCCAGGCGAGCTCGGCCGGGGCCTGCGCGCCCTGCGTGCCGATGTCCATCGGGTCCCCCACAACCGTCTTCGCATGGACGGGATTTGACCGCACCTGGGGGCATCGTACCTGCGCAGGGGGTGCGTACTTAAGGAGAAGCGCATGATCCGGAAGCGGTGACCCTGGGTGAGCGTCAGGGGTCGCGGAGGGGTCCGGAGAGGGCTGTCAGCGGCAGAACGAAGCCCCCGATCACGGGGGAACAACCGGGGGCTTCGCGTCCGCAGCGGCTCCGAAAAGCCGCACATTCAGAACGTAAGACCTGTACGCCCCTTGGGTCAAGCGGAGTTGAAGCACTTGCGAAAGCGGACTTTCAGCCCCTCAGTTCACGGACATGAAGCCGTCACGGTGCGTGATGATCTGGTGCGCGCCCGCTGTCACACCCGGCCCGGGGAGCCAGTCGTACCCCTCTCGGCACTCCCGTACCAGGGTGTCGGCGAAGGGCCGGGAGGGGTCCCCGGCGAAATGGCGAGTCTCCGCCACGGTCCAGCCGTCCCAGAAGGCTGCCTGGTCCGGGCCGTCCCGGTGACGGCCCCGCGCCCAGGACTCCTCGGGCCCGCGCTCCATCCACAGCAGCCACGCCAGGAACGGCCGCACCGCCGCCCGGCCCGCGCCGACGCCCTCGACGAGGACGACCGGGGCCGCGGGGAGCTCCCGTGCCTCGCCGAAGCGCCGGAGGTGCCAGTCGTACGGCCGGTAGGACGCGGTCTCGCCCCGCGAGAAGGGGTCGAGCACCTGCTCCCACAGCCGGTCGGTCCACTCGAACAGCTCCTCGTGGGTGGCGAGGTCATCGAGGTGGAGGACGGGGGCGTCGCCGAGTGCGGCGGCGAGACGGGCCGCGAGCGTGGACTTGCCGGAACCCGCGTGCCCGTCGACCGCGATCAGCCGGACCGGCCCGCAAGAGGGCGGCAGCCGGAGCAGCGCGTGGGCCGCGCGGTCGAGGTCGTTCATGGGCCCAGGGTAGGGGAGCGGGGGACCGTCGCAGGTCAGGGAGGTACCGCCGTCAGTGGTCGAGACCAATATTGATGCGGCGACGCGAGGCGAAGTGCTGGCGGAGGCGTGGCGGAAGCCGAGATAGTGGGGCGCGCGAAGCCCCGTCCGTGCGCTCGGGCAGGTGCGTACGCCCCTGTGCGTGCGCCCCCGCTCGTACGTCCTCCCCGTCCGCCCGCAGGATCGTCCGCCCGCACGGCGGTACGCGCGCGTACCGCCGGCCGCTCGTCCACAGGTCCGTACGCCCACCGTTCTCGACTGGGGGTCACCGTCCATGACCAGCTCCACCCCGCGCAGAACCGTTCTCGCGGCGGCGCTCGCGGCCGCCGGAACGGCCGCCGCCACTGCCGCTCCCGCCGTGGCCGCCGTTCCCGAATGCGCCACCGACTGTCCGCCTGCTGCCCCGGTCGACGGCGCCGGGCGGGGCCACGCCCCCGTGCCCGGCCTCGTCGACAACCGCTTCTGGTCCTCGTACACGGACTGGAGGTGCGGCAGCGCGGCCGGCACGAAGGCGGTCGCCGGGCACCGCCCCGGCCTCGTCCTCGCCGCCCCCGTCGGGCGCACCGACTACACCGACCCGCACACCGGGCGGACCTCCGCCTGGGAGTACGCGAGCTGGACCTCGCCCGTCCACACCCCGACCGTGCCCGCCACCGAGGTCATCGCCTCCTGGAACGCCCACACCCCGCCGGGCACCTGGCTCCAGGTCGAGCTGTCCGGCACGTACTCCGACGCCACCGCCACCCCCTGGTACGTCCTGGGCCGCTGGGCCGCCGGCGACGACGACATCCGGCGCACCTCGGTCGACGACCAGACCGACGGCAGAAGCACCGTCTGGACGGACACCTTCGCGATCGACGACGCGACGAGCGGGCTGCGGCTGGCCTCGTACCGGCTGCGTCTGACGCTGTACCGCACCCCGGGCAGCGGCCTCACGCCCACGGTGTGGCGGCTCGGCGCGATGGCCTCCGACGTCCCGGACCGCTTCACGGTCCCGGCCTCCACGCCGGGCCTCGCCCGCGAGCTGACCGTGCCGCGCTACTCGCAGAACACCCACGTCGGGCAGTACCCCGAGTACGACAACGGCGGCGAGGCGTGGTGCAGCCCGACCTCCTCCCAGATGATCGTCGAGTACTGGGGCCGCCGGCCGTCGCCGGAGGAACTGGCCTGGGTGAACCCGGCCTTCGACGACCCCCAGGTCTGCCACGCGGCCCGCTTCACCTTCGACCACCAGTACGAGGGCTGTGGGAACTGGCCCTTCAACGCCGCCTACGCGGCCACGTACCCGGACATGAACGCCGTGGTCACCCGACTCAACTCCCTCACCGAACTGGAGAGCCTGATCCGGGCCGGCATCCCGGCCATAACGTCCCAGTCCTTCCGCAAGGAGGAGCTGACCGGCGCCGGATACGGCACCTCCGGCCACCTCATGACCGTCATCGGCTTCACCGCCGACGGCGACGTCATCGCCAACGACCCCGCCTCGCCCAGCAACGGGGCCGTCCGCCGGGTCTACCAGCGACGCGAATGGGAGAACATCTGGCTCCGCACCAAGCGCTACGACGCGAACGGCAAGGTCAGAAGCGGCACGGGCGGTGTCTGCTACATCTTCTGGCCGGCCACGCCGGTATCGGGCCGGCACCGCGCGCTGCGGTCGCTCGGCCTGGTGTGAGCATGTGCGGCCCGACGGTCGTCTCGGATCGGAAGCCGGTCGATGAATGGCTCAAGGGAAGCAGGCACGGGTGTGTCGCGCCACTCGCCCTCTTTCCGATGCTTCAACGGGGCGTATTTCGGTGTGTACTTTCCGGAGGTGTCCTCGTAGCGAATAACCTGCCGCCGGATTCGCAGGGTTCCGTCGCGCATGTCCTCCGGGAAGACTCCCAGAGATTCCCCTATACGAAGTCCACAATACGTCATGAGTCATGTCGCCGGAGACAGGCGACGTCCGATCTCCTTTGCGATGGCGGTTATCTCGTCGAAGCTGGGAAGTTTCCTGTCGTCGACAGGAACGACAGGGTTCTCCAGCTTCTCGGCCTGCGTCATGGGATTCACGGGAATCCGCCTGCGGCGCACAGCGTGGGAGAACAGCGCCGAGAGGGCTATGTGCCGGGACTCGATGGTGTCGAGGGCCGCCCCGTCCCGGCTCCAACGTGCGTACAGACCCTCGATGTCCGCCGCGGTGACCTGCGCTCCTCGCCGAGCTGACCAAGGACGACTTCGACCTGGCCGGGCCGGAGGCGTGATCATGAGAGCGGAGAGATCCCGGGGCGGGCGGGCCGCAGACGCCCAAGGGCGGTTGGTGCATCGAATGACCGATGCGCCGGCCGCCCTTCTCGTTGCGTCAGGCTGCCTCGAACGCTCGCCGAATCAGCGGCGCCGCCCTCTCCAGGTCGGCCGCCGAGGCGAGGCGGACCTCCAGGTCCCCGGTCCCCAGGTGAGCCGGGCGAGGATCCCGCCGCTGTTCGGGCCGGCCTGGCCGACGGTCTACCGGCGTTTCGCCCGCTGGAGCAAGGACAGGGTCTGGGCCCGTCTCCACCGGGTCATCCTGGACGAACTCGGCGCGCAGGGAGACCTGGACTGGTCGCGTTTCGCCATCGACTCGGTGAGTGTCCGGGCCCTCGAAGGGGGCTGCTGACCGGACCGAATCCGACCGACCGCGGCAAGAACGGATCGAGGATCCACCTCGTCACCGACCGGTCCGGCCTGCCCGTCGCGGTCGCCGTCTCCGCGGCCAACACTCGCGACAGTCTCGCTCTCCAGCCGCTCGTCGCGTCGATACCGCCGATCCGCCGGGCCCCTTGGAGGCCAGGGCCGGCCTGCCGCCGTCCCCGCCAGACGGCGTGCCAGGCGTGCGCCGACTTCGGCGACACCCGTAACTGCGGGCCACCTCCGGCGGCCGCACCCCCTGCTCGAACATCTCCGCGGCCTCGAAACGCAGCGCTTCACGCTTCGCCCGCCCCGCAGCGGTCAGACCGCCGCCATCCGCATACCTCATGACGACGACGTAGCACCGCCGACGTCCGCTGTCACCCCACCCTTTCAACCTCAGCGACAAGGGGTGTGAACCGGGCAGGCACGGTCCTCGGTCGTGGTGATCAGTGAACTCGACACTCTGTGATCGCTGGAGGCTGTGCCTGCGCGTGCATCTACCGAACCATCACGAATGCCGCACCGGGCCCATGCCGACTACGTCGGGCCAAGCACGAGAACGACGGAGCCCTGCACCGCTGACTGCGTGCGGCGTCGCCCTGACCACGTACGCGGCCTTGTATCGCCCCATCCCTTGTCCGAACGGGTCCGCGGCCGCTGCGGCACAATTCGTGCCAGACTTCCGCGAATTCGGGATTCCGTAGTCGAGGGCCCATCAAAGCGGCGCCAAAGATCAGCAGTCATCCCGTATGCCCCTGATCGCACGACAGGTCGGCTTTATATATCTTGAATTGGTCGCCCCGGAGTGTAGGGTGGATCCACTTGGATTTCAGCAGGCCGGGGGGGCTCATGCGGCCTGTATCGCAACTCGTGCGAGTGTTGACGCTGGCCGTGCAGCTTTCGCTCAGATGCGCACGATCCCCCTCGGCTTGAGTGAAATTGGAAGAAGCCGTTTGCGCGGGGCCGGCATGACCGTTCTTGTCATTACGCACGATCTGGCAGTGGCCCAGCAAGGCGAACGAACGATCACTATCGGCGACGGACGACTCACGGAAGAGGTGAGGAGGTGAGGCGCAGACCCATGTCAATGGTGCGGCTGCGCCGAGGTCGCCACAATGCTCGGTCCATACCCGTCACGCGATTCTCCGTACGAGACGTGCCGGCGGAGTCGAGTGCCGGCATGCCGCAGCGTCCCGCACGCTCATTGCCCACGTCCATGGGGACGGTTCTGGGAGTGGGCACCTTCGTGGCCGTCCTGGGATTGACTTCTACAGCCTCGTCGCAGACCGACAAGCGTTTCAGCGCCCTGAGCGCGACGGAAGTGACCATCGAGGACGTTGCAAGAGACCACAACGAGTTTGGGGATCTCGCATTCCCAGCTGATGGGGAGCAAGCACGCGGTCGGCACATCACCACTCAGTTCCTCACGGAATCCGCGACCTTGGGGGCCCTGGGTGGCCTCGTTGGTACCTCCCTTGGCGCGCCGACTGTCGTTGGAGTCGCGATCGCCCGGGACTGGACGCCCGTCATCCATTCCATGACGGTGACAACTCCCGCCATCGGCCTGGCGACTGGTCTGCCGGCCGGCCTGTATCCGGCTTGGAGAGCTTCCCGCATCACGCCGGTAGAGGCGCTGCGCCGCTGAGCGTAAGGAGCGTGGCCGGCATGCGCCACGCACGTGGACCACCTCACGTCACGTAGAGAAGGAAAACCCATGCACGTCCTCAGGCGAACGACCGTCGCCACTACTGTCATGCTCGCGGCAATCTCGCTCGGTGCCTGCTCCTCGTCCGGATCGGCCTCCGACTCGGCGAAGGACAAGGCCCCGAAGGACAAGGCCCCGGTCGACCAAGCCAACTGGCCTGCGGAGGTGCCCACTTCCGGACTGGTCAAGGGCCTGGAGCTGCCGCTTGAGTCCTACCTGCCCTCCTACGCGGATCAGGTCGCCGTCGACACCGCGCTGCGCACCCTGCAGACGCGGTGCATGTCCGAGTACGGGCTGACCGTAGATCTGCCGCGTCCCGGCGCGAACCCGCCGCCCTACAGCAACGCCGTCTCGATCGAGCGGCGTTACGGCCTCAGCGACCGCGCACAGGCACAGAAGTACGGGTACGGGCTGCCGAAGGAGCTGACCCGGAGCCTCGAATCCGTCGAGGAGGGGCTTTCAGGCATCGAGGTGGAGGTTCTGACCGGGCGGAAGAAGCCCGAGTTCGCCCCGCCCAAGGGTGCCAAGGGCGCCGACGGCCATTTCGGCGGGGTCCCGGAGCCCGCACGCGCGGAGCACAACGGAAAGAAGCTGCACGAGGGCGGCTGCGCCGGCTGGTCGAAGCGGCGGCTCAATGTGAACGAGGCGGATGCGGGCTTCGTCTCCGGGCTCGCCTCGACAAGCATCTCCGAGTCCCGGCCGCTGAAGCCGGTCGAGAAGGCCCTCAAGAGCTGGTCGGCCTGCATGAAGGGCAAGGGCCGCAAGGCCGCCGATCCGTACCGGGCGATGGAGCAGGGCTACGCCGACGGCGACGGCACCACCAAGAACGCGATCGAGCTCGCGCTGGACGACATCGACTGCAAGGAGCAGACCCGTCTGATCGAGGTCTGGTTCAAGGAGGAGTCGGCCGTCCAGAAGCGGCTGATCGAGGAGAACAAGGACCAGCTTGCCGCCGTCAAGAAGCGGATGGGCGAGGCCCTTGCGGCCGCGAAAGCAGTCAAGTAACCAGAGAAGGAACACAGTTGAGACCGATACGTAGTCGCCTGCGCGTGCCGATCACCCTTGTGGTGACCACCGCGCTGGCGATACCGCTGAGCCTGCCCGCGCAGGCCAAGGAACCAAAGCCGCCCAAGGGAGCGGCGCAGGGGTGGAGCGACACCACCCAGCAGCGGAAGAAGCCCTCCCTGGAGCCCTCCGCGATCCCCGCGAAGGACCGCGTCGGCCTGCTCGGCAAGGGCTACGAGAAGTCCGCGGACACTGCGGTCACCACGACCGGTGACGGCACCGGCTTCCACCTCCTTGCGGGCAAGGAGAAGGACGGCTACCAACTCCGCACGGTGGCCAGTCTGTTCGAGGACGGTTTCGCCTCGGACACCTGGATCGGCAACCACTGCGTCACCGAGTCCGGCAAGTACGCGGCCGTCTCGTACGCGCCCCGGATGTTCACCAACAAGCCCGAGCTGATGGTGCGCGGTGCCTTCACCGCAGTGGTCGACCTGACCTCGGGCAAGGTCACCAAGCTGCCGTTCCAGTCGTCGCTCGCCTACTTCTCGCCCGGCTGCGGCCAGGGCGACCAGGCGGTGTTCACCCAGCTCACCCATGACGGCGACGACAAGCAGCAGACCCGTCTGATCACCGTCGACGCGGCCACCGGCAAGCAGTCGAAGCCGGTCACGCTCGCCGGCCAGATCACCGCGGCGATCCCCACCGGCGCGGGCATCGTCGCCGCCCACGGCAACAAGCTGGTACGGATCAACGGCACGGCCGAGAAGACCCTGGCGTCCACCACCACGGTGCCGTTCCAGATCACCGCCGACGCCGACGGCGGCATCACCTTCATCGACCGCGAGCTGGACAAGAAGGCGTCCGACAAGCCGGCCGCCTGGGCCAAGCACCTGGACCGTACGAAGGTGAGGCAGGGCAAGAAGACCGAGCCCGTCACCGTCGCCTCCGGCGGGCTGTACGCCTGGGACCTGACCCGCTCTGCACGCGGCGAGGTGTTCGTCACCGGTGACGCCACGTCCAAGGCCCTGCCCAAGCGGGTGCACAACCCCGGCAAGCTCCCCAAGGGCGCGGCGATCTCCAGCCACGCCCAGGCGGCCCTGACCACCACCTGGTCCGACGGGAAGACCACCCTGGTCAACCCGGAGGACGCCGCCAAGCCGCGCTCCGCCCGTACGGCCCTGCGCATGCTGGACTCGGGCAAGTCCGTCACCCTCGACCTGCGCCCCGGCGCGCACCGCGTGGGGGGCGAGGCACAGGGGCACGCTCTCTCCCCCGCTCTACCCACCGGCGGCCCGGTCGACTCCGGCCCGGACATGGGCAAGAAGAGCACAGACGGCCTGTCCACACAGACCGTCCGTACCCAGGCCCTCACCGCGCAGGCCGACAGCCCGAGCGAAGGCACCGGGGAACGCTACTGCGCGGTGGCCCGCAACGACGTGAAGAAGCAGGCGTTCCAGCCCACACCGCGCCAGGTCGAATGGGCCGTGGACCAGGCCGTCGTCGGTGAGCTGAACTTCTACCGCGACAGCAACTGGAAGAACACCGGCATCGCCGGCGGCTACCAGCCCCAGGGCCTGTTCCCGCCGACCGTCCTCGCGGGTGACCCCAACGGCAAGCTCGACAACGAGGACCCGGCCGTCACCGACAAGTGGCACATTCCCGCGCAGGTGATGCTCGGCATCACCGCGCAGGAGTCGAACATGTGGCAGGCCACCCGCTTCGCCGTGCCCGGTGTCACCGCCAACTCCCTGATCGGCAACTACTACGGTGTCGACTACGCCGCCTCGGGCGAGCAGCTCGACCCCTGGCGGATCGACTGGGCGGACGCCGACTGCGGTTACGGCATCACCCAGGCCACCGACGGCATGCGCCTGGCGGGCAAGACCAAGCCGGGCGAGACCGCCCTGTCCACGGTCGCCCAGGAAGCGGTCGCGCTGGACTACACCGCGAACGTCGCGGCCGGCGTGCGGATCCTGTCGGAGAAGTGGAACCTGACGTACAACGCCGGCATGAAGATCAACGGCGGCCACCCCAAGTGGATCGAGAACTGGTTCTTCGCCCTGTGGGCGTACAACTCCGGCTTCTACGCCACCGCCGACTCCGCGGGGCACTCGGGCGTGGGCTGGACGAACAACCCGGCCAACCCGCTGTGGAAGGCCAACCGGGTGCCGTTCCTGCAGCACGCCACCGACTCGTCCAAGGACGACTACAGCCACGCCGCGCACCCGCAGGACTGGCCGTACCAGGAGAAGGTGATCGGCTGGGCGGCGCGCCCGATCTCAGCGCTGTTCGCTCCCGGTGACTTCCAGGCGGGCTATAAGGGCGCATGGTGGAACTCCAACGCGGACCGCGCGAGCGCCAAGCCTCCGGTCGACCTGTTCTGCAACGCGTCGAACAACTGCAACCCGGCCAAGATCGGCGACAACGACTCCAACGACCAGGGCCAGGGTGCCTGCACCCTGGACGCGGGCAACAGCAAAACCAACCCGCACTGGCTGCACTGCTGGTGGAACCAGCCGGTCACCGAGGCGCAGTGGAAGAACTGCACCACGGGGGCCAAGTGCGGCAACGGTGTGCACCGCTTCCCGACGACCTACGGCGAGCAGCCGGATGCCGGCTCCTACCCGCCGAACTGCGCCACCACGCCTCTGCCCGCCAACGCCCTCGTGGTCGACGATCTGGCGGACGGGACCATACCCGCCGGCGTGGACGCCAAGCGGGGGTGCGGGGCGGTGAAGTCGAGCGGCACGTTCAACTTCACGTATGTCCCGTGGGACACCCAGATGGATCTCACCAACGACGGTACGGACAACCCGACCACCGTCACCACGTATCCGGGGAAGATCGACACGCATCAGATCGGTGCGGGCTACGGCAACCACTTCTGGTTCACGCACACCCGCTCGCCCGAGGCGTCCCCGGCCAACGCCGAGCGCCTGAAGGTGACCGGCACGTGGAAGCTGAACGCTCCGCTGACCAACACCACGCGCCAGGCGAAGATCTTCGCGCACATACCCGACCACGGGGCGCAGACCACCAACGCCGTGTACCGGATCCAGACGCCCGAAGGGGAAGAGGAGGCGGAGATCTCGCAGACGGCGAACCAGGCCAACAAGTGGGTGGACCTGGGCGCCTACACCTTCGGTGACCAGATCCCCGAGGTGCGGCTCGACAACTTCAGCGGCGGCGACGGCAGCGCGGACATCGCCTTCGACGCGCTGGCATTCGTCCCGGGCACGTACAACGGCTTGTCCCTGACCGGCAACATGAGGGCCAACCCGACCGCTCCGGATCCGGCGCCGGTCGAGCCGGACGAGGACATCACCGGCAGCACCTTCTCCGCGGCCGGCAGCTCCTCGGCAAACACCGCCACGGCGGCGCCGAGGGCGATGACGATGGCCGCCACGAGCACCGCGACATGCTCGCTGGTCATCCACAACCTCACCCGCAAGCGCACCACCGCCTGTATCCACAGCGACTACGCAATGACGGAGTACACGAACACCGTCCCGACCGGAAGCGCGGCTTTCGACCTCTACATCACCTACTACCTCGACCCGAAGAGCGCCGAATTCTCGCAGGTCGCCGAGATCCGGCTGAAGTCGATGGACGGCACGGTGAACAACGCCACCTTCGACTACGCGGCCAAGTGCCGCGGCTACTGCGACATCACCAGCGTCGACTGGAACGGGTCGAAGACCTTCGCCAAGGGCGACACGCTCCTGCGGACCGTCACCACGCGGTTCAAGTGGGCGCCCAGCGGCGCGACCAAGAACACGATCACCCCGTACTTGTCTCTCGGCGGTAAGGTCAACACCACTAAGGTCGTGAATCCGTCCGAGTTCGAAAACACCAAGCTGGACATCCGCTGTGACAAGGAAGCCGCCGGTACCGGTTGCGTATTCTCCGGATACACGCCGACCTACGTCATGAACTCCAAGAAATTCCCCGGAGCCGCGGCCCACATCGACATGATGTGGCGCAAGACCAACATCAAGTGGGGAAACAAGAACGGCGGAAAGCCTCTCACTTACCTGGCCAATAAGCTTTCCACCGACGATCCCCGAAATCCCGACAAGACGCAACAGGATCGCAATCGCCAGATCATCTGCGAGAGGCGGTGGAAAACCTATCCGGGTACCGGCCTGTTCAGTGACATGTGGAGCTTGGATGCAGGGGCGCCACGCACCGACCAGAGAAGCTGCGACGAGTTCGCTTTTGCCAACTCCTTCCAGAGTGCCGGAAATTCCAATGGGCCGAACTTCGTGTCGTACAGCGGCAAGGAATGTGTGCAGACCTACCTCAGCCGCAACCCCGACGACACCATGACCCTCCACCTGCGCCCGGATGCTCCGGCGCCAACCTGGAAGGAGCCCTGCGGGCGATCCTCGATGTCGAATTGGCAAAACGGCCAATCAATGCAACCGTTCGGCACCTTCATCGCTAATCAGCGCCTGCTGGAGGACGACAACTACTGGATGGACCTAGACGGGTTCACCGCACCCACACCGTAGCCGAGTAACAAAAAATGCCCCCCGTGAGCTCGGGGGGCATTTTTCTCATAGGTCAGCTTCACGACCAGACGAGGCGCCCTTCGGCGACCTTGCAGATCGGATTGTCTCCGTCGGCGATACTTGTCAGTATCTCCGCTACGGAGTCGAAATACTGGGCCATGGATTCGTACTCGCCTGTGACCGTAGGGGCACCCACGAACCAGCGCCCGACACGCCCGTCCCGCGCATCAATGAACTTTCCTCTCCAGCCGTCCTGGCTTGACAGGAACGGGATCCACTCATTACGCCAGAACGGATTTTCCGGCTGGTCCGGAGGATCGAATCCACCGGGCATGTACCGGTTCGCGTGGAGTTTCTCCATTGCCCGGATGCCCAGAAAGAAGATTCCCTCGTCCGGGAACCCGTCGAAGCCGCAACATGCCACGTCGTCGTCGAAGTCTTCCTCAGGAAGATCCAGATTGTTCAGAAGCAGCCACGCCCGCAGGTCTTGGGGAAAGGAGATTCCCATCCGCTCCTCGGCGGCCGCGATCATCTGTTCCGTGGCCGGACCGGGCAGATCCGCGTGATCGGCCGGGGCGCACTCCCGAAGAAGACTCATCACGCGGGACCAGCTCTCCACCACACTCATTCCCCGCTGCCCCTCTCTGCACGGATTCGCTATGCCACTCAACGGGCTCACCCACTGTAGCCGGATGGCACGGCGGGCCGGTCGAAGCGCCCTCGGGCTGCTGGAGCCTACGCTCTCCGCGGTTTGCGCCGCTGGCCCCCGCTGCCGTGCGGCCTGTTCCGGTCCTGGGCCGACATCACCGCGTCGAACTGGGCTTTGCCGGTCACTGCTCGTGGCTCAGGTACGAGTGTGGTCGCAGCGATCGCCATGGGACAGCCGATGCCCAGCCGACCACGGGCATGGGTCTCGTCGTAATGGGGAGCGAATTGCGCGACGGTGATGGTGGGCACCTGACAATCGGTCGGGACCGGCCACGCATCCGACTGACATGCCGGGTAGGCAGCTTCCCCCCGGGGGCGTTCGCGGCATCACGGCACCATGAACCAACAGATGTCACCGGAATCGGGCAACTGGGACAGGTGTCGCACCTCCGCTGCGATCCGCCCGAGGGCGTCGGCCTTCTCCAGGGGCCACGGCAGGAAGGGCTCTGCCGCCGACTCCGTCAGTTCGCCGGCCCGCACTCCGGCGTCGTACAGGTCGCCGATGATGCGCAGCAGGAGAGTCAGCTGCTCCTGGAACGAGGCGCCGCGCCCGAGAAGGCTGCCCACGGAACCGCTGACGACCGAGAAGCCGATCCAGTCGTCGTGCGCGTACCGTGTCAGGTACTCCAGCTCGCTTCGGTATGCGTCCTGGTTCACCACCACTCGGTTTTCTCCGTGTTGCGGAATGTGGATTCGCTTCATGTCCGGACCGTCCACACCGTTGTAGTCGATGGTTGTTCCACCGGATTTGCTGAACGACCGGTACGTGACGGTCGCCTTCGGATCGTCGGACAGCTGCCACACCTCGATGTCGCCCCTCGGCGTGCTCTTGATCTCGGGCTCGCCGAGCTTCGCGTGCAGGTCCAGCGTCCTCGATCGAACCCGACCGAACCGGAACCTGAGCTGATCTTCTTGACTCCGCCGCAGTACGACGCGGCGGCGGCCGTCTCCGTTCCGACCCGATTCCGACCCGGAACCGGCCGGTCTCCGACCGGTGGGTCCGGTGCAATGGACAGGGGAGCCTGGCTTGTGACCCCGGCGGGCGCGGTGCGATCCTTGCCGCCATGCCAGCCCACTCCCTCCCATCAAGACACGGATCGGTCCTTGCGGAGGTGAGACAGGTGAGGCGAGCCGGTCTCGTCAGACTGCGAGAGCTGAGACTTCCGGAACTCTCCCTCATCGCACAGGACTTGGCCGCGGCACCGGACGCGACGGGCGAGCTGACAGCCGTCGTGGGCATTGAACGGCTGTTACGGATGGCGGTCTCCCGCATCGGCGGCGGCAGCCTCCAGACCGCCGCCCAGTACAGCCTCGGCCTCGCGCAGGGCACGCGCGACTGGCCGGCCTCCGACCGGCGTCGAAGGGCGGCGCAGGTCTACGGCGTCAGCGTGGAGAGGTTCCGCAAGAACCAGGAGCTGATGGTCCTGGGGCAGATCACGGAGCAGATCATCGTCCTCGCCGGTCGGCAACCGGCCGACGTCACCGCGGACCCGTCGGACGACGCCGCCCCGCTGCCGCCTGTACACCGTGCCCTCCGGTTGCGGATCCACGGGCGGCCGGATCCCGCGACCGTGCGGATCCACGTCCACTCGGTGGACCTGCTGCGTGACGTCGACGTCGTCCTCTCGCCCTCCAACACGTACTTCGTGCTGCCCGCCGCCTACAAGTCGTCCGTCGCCGCGACGCTGCGGCGCGCCGCGGCACGCCTCGATCCCACGGGGGTACTCGTCGCGGACCACCTCCACGACGAGTTACGGGAATGGGCCGCCCGGCAGGGAACAGAAGGCCGGGCGGCCCTTCCGGGCACCGTCGCCGTCACCTCGGCGGGAGCCCTCGCCGGCCAGGGGGTACGGCGGATCTACCACGTGGCCGTCGCCCAGCCCCGCCCCGGTACCAACGACTACGACGTCCTGCCGGCCGACGTCACCCGAGGCGTGGCCCGCGCCTTCGCCCTGCTCGCCGAGGAGTCCGCCCGGCACGACCCGCCCCTCACCTCCGTGTGTCTCCCGCTGCTCGGCGCCGGACGGGGAGGTCTCACTCCGCTGGAGAGTTTCGGTGCCCTCTGGCCCGCCGTGGAGGCCGAGCTCGCCCGGCGCCGCGACTGGCAGATCCACTTCGTCGTACGCGCCCACGCCCGCGCGGACTTCATCGAGAGGATGCTCGCGCCACTCGCCGACACGACCGACCACGACCGGGGGACAGCATGAATCCGTACGCCGTGCTCGCTGCCGCGGCGGCCCGCTGGGAACACGTCGCCGACCGCCTCGGCAGCCCGCTCCGCGAGCGCCTGGCCGGACGACTCGACGCCGTGCGCCGGGCGAAGGACGAGGAGGGGCGCGGGACCGCGGTCGAAGCCGCCGCCCAGGTCCTGCTGGAGGGCCTGCCGGACGAGTTCGGCGCCGTGGCACAGGCGCGGCTCTCCGCCGATGTCCTCGACGACGCCTACCTGGGTTTCCGCATGGAGGACCTCGCGGTCCTGCTCCTCGACGGGCACCGCATGGTCGGACCGGTCCTCGGGCCGGTACGCGAGAGACTGCTCGCGGCGCCCGCGCTGAACGCCGACACCGTGCTGCGCCGCGGCGGCGACCCGTACGCGCCCGAGCTGATCCGGCTGCGGGGCGCCGGGGGAGTGCTTCGGCTGCCCCGGTTCCAGTTCTCCGAGGGCAGCCTGCCCTGGATGGCCGTTCTCGAGGTGAACCGGCTCCTGGAGGCCGACCGTGACCCGTGGGGCGCCGCCGACTGGTGGCTGTCCGCGAACGCCTGGCTTGGCGCCACGCCCGCCGAGCTCCTCGGGGGCCCCAGGGAGCGCCAACTGGCCGACGTGGCCCTGCTGCTGATGGAGGGGGAGTAGCCATGCCCCACTACCGGCCGCCCTCCCGGATGACCGGATCCCCGGGCAAGGTCACCCTGCCGCGGGGCACCGCCCTTTACCGTGTCCACGCGGCCCACCGTGAGGCCACCGCCTTCAATCCGGTGCCGTCGCACTGCCTGTACGGCGGCGGCCGGTTCGACGGCACCGCATGCGACCCGTACGGCTATCTGTACGCGGGTCTCGGCGCCGAGGCCGCGCTCTGCGAGACCCTGCTGCGTTCGCTGCCGTTCGACCCCGCGGGCGGTCCCCGGCTGCTGCCGCGGGTGAGCGTCGCCCGGCGCAAGCTGTCCCGGCTCCGGCTCGCCGCCGACCTGGACATCGTCCCCCTGGTCTCCGCCCGCGACCTGGCCGCCGTGCACCAGGACAGCTGGCTCGTCCACACCGAGGCGCACGACTACGCCTACACCCGGGACTGGGCGCACTGGATCCGGCGGCACACCGAGCCCTGGGCACAGGGCCTGATCTGGTCGTCCAAACGGGAGCCTGGCGACCGTACCGTCCTCCTCTTCGGGGACCGCTGCCCGCCCACGGCCCTGGAGGCCGTCCCGGACGGGTCCGTGGACTTCGGCACGCCCGAGGGCGAGGAATGGCTCAACTCCGTACTCCAGCCGTACCACGTGAGGCTCGCGACCTGAACATGACCGGACAGCCGGAACCCAGCGACGACGAACTGCGGGCCGAACGGGACGAGCTCCTCGACGTACTTGCCCGGACGGCACCCGACGACCCCGAGGCGCCGGAGCTCTGCGCGCACGTCGGCGCGCTCAGCGCCGTGCTCTTCGCGCGCCTGAGCCGGCAGGATGATCTGGAACTGGCCGCCGAGGCCTTCCAGTTGGCGTTCGACGCCTTCGACCGGGCCTATCGTCCGCCCGGGGACCTCGGCCCGTGGCACGCCTGGCGCATCCGGTACGCGTACGTACGCGCCTGCCAGTACGACGAGGGCGAGGACCCCGAGCGCCTGGAGGAGGCTCTGGACCTTGTCTGCGAGGGGCTCGCGGAGCTTCCTGCGGACGAGGAGTACGACCAGGAGCGGGCCCTTGGCCGGCACCTCCTGGCGAACGGCTCCAAGGCCCGCGTGATGAGCCTGCCGGAGCAGGGAGACGGCGGCCGCCGTCGGGCCGAGCTTCTCGCCGAGTCGCTGGAGCTCCACGACGAGTTCCGGCAGCTGCTCGAACCGGGCAGCGAGGAGGAGACCGACCTGCGCGAATCCCTCGGCTACCTGCATCTCGTGCGAGCTTCGGACGGTGGCGACCTCGACGACGCCGTCGCCTCGGCCGGGCACTACCGTGCGGTCCTCGACGCGGCGCTGCCGACCAGCGACCTGCCGCTGGTACGCCACAGCGTGGGCCTGGCGCTGATGATCCAGGGGACGGCCACCAGGGACCGGGACGTACTGGAGGAGGCGCGGGCCGAGCTCGGGGCCGCGCTCCACGAAGCCGGGCGGAGCGGCGAACAGCCCTCCTGGGCCTGGGAGTCGGAGATCCGCGCCGCCTATATCCGCGCCGTGATCTGGTCCAACTGGAAGGATCAGGCCCACGCCGCCGCGGCGGAGGCGGAGCTGAGCGGTCTGCTCGCCGCCCCGGACGCCGTCGACCGGCTCCCGCCGCACTATCTCGACGCCTTCGGGCGGCTCCTGTTCGAGCGGTCGAGCGCCCGGGGCGACACCGCCGGACAGGACCGGGCGATCGGTCTGATGCGGCGGGCCGTCGAGGCGTGGCGGCCCGCCAGGGACGGCAAGGTCAACGCCACCGCCTTCTTCCTCGCGGCCTTCCAGCAGGGCCGCTACCAAGACGACCCGGACCCCGACCGGCTGCACGAGATCACCCGGGCGGCCGACCTGGTTCTCCAGGACGACGAACTCGACACGGGCGTACGCGAGATGGTGCAACTCATCGGCGGCTGGGCCTGGATCACGCTGGAGCAGGAGCACGGCTTCACGCCCGAGACCGCGGACGGCGGTCCGTCGCGCATGAGCATGGCCGACCTGGGCCGGATGGGGCGCAGGATCTACGAAAACCTGGGCCAGGGGCGGAACTTCCTCGACTTCAGCGAGACCGACGACGACTTCCCCGGCCTCATCCGGGGCACTTCGAACCCCTCCCGGCTGACGGGCGTCTTCGACGCGGCGTACGCACGCTGGCTCGCCACGGAACCGGCGGGACCGCGCGCCGAGTTCGCCGTCACGCTGCTGACGCACCTGATGCTCTTCGACGCCCACGGCACGCACGTCACCGCCGAGCAGAAGGCCGCGCTGACCACCTGCGTCCTGGAGGCCGACAACGACGATCCGGCGTGGCAGCGGCGTGTGCATGCCACCATCGCCCACGTACGGCTCTGGGAGGAGATGACCGGCCTGGGCAGCAAGGGCACCGACGACGTGATGGAGCACCTCACCCGGGCGCAGGCCACGGACGGCACGACTCGAACCATGGGCACGAGCATCGACCTCATCCGGATGATGGCCACCCAACACCGCGGACAGACCCTGGGCGCGGCCGACGACGTCGAGGACGCCGGGGAGACCTGGCGGCGCCTGCGCGACGACGCGGGTCTCTCCCCGTACGTGCGGCGGGCCATGGAAGCTCATCAGGCCAGCCTGGCCGCGCACCGGGCCGCACAGCTGGGCGACCTCGGTGCGGCGGACACCCATATCGCGCGGATGGTGGAGGCACACGCCTCCTTCGACCCCGACGACCCCTCCCGTATCGAAGTGTGGACGGCGATCGAGAATGCCCGGATGGCCCGCGACGATCTCGCCCGTCGGCTCGGCGCCCCGCCCGGCCCTCCCCTGGTGGGCCGCCCCACCCTGGCGGTGCTGCGACGCGCCGCGGGCCGGCTGCCCCGGGACCACCGGGCCTGGGTCCTGGGGGACAACGGCATCGCCCGCTACCACCGTGCCGCGTCGACCGGTGACGCGAGGGCGATCCACGAGGCCATGGAGCTGATGAGGGAAGCCCATGACATGGTCGACGAGGGCTCGGACAGCAGACTGCGGTACGCCTACACCCTCGGCTCCGCGCACTGCGGGCTCGCCTCCGGGCAGCGCAACCCGGTCGCGCGTTCGCGCGGACTCGCCGAGGGCATCACCCTCCTGGAGGCCGCGCTCGGCACGGCGGGAGGCCCCGAGCACCGCCTGTACGCCGGCGCGGCGCTCGCTCTCGCCCGCGCCTACCGCACCCGGGGCGAACTCCGCCGCGACGACCGGGCGAAGGGGCGGCGCATCGGCCTCGACGCCCTGCGCGGTCACGCCTGGGCCGCGCTGTTGCAGTCCGGCACCGACCACGCCACGATGGCCGCCGTCCAGGCCACCTCGACCGCCCTGGAGGTCGCCGCCTGGTGTCTCCGGGACAACGCCCTGGAGGAGGCGGTCCAGGCCCTCGACGCCTGCCGCGGCCTCGTCCTGCACGCCGCCGTCACCTCCCGCGAGGTGCCCGAGCGGCTGATCGCGGCCGGTCACCAGGACCTCGCCGACGAGTGGCGGGCGGCCGGGGTCACCGCCGAGCCTTCCGCCGACGGGCTGTCCGCCGCGCAGACACCGCTGTCGGTGCCCAGCACGCTGCGTCGCCGCGTCCTCGCCGCCCTCACGACGGGAGCGGACGGCCTCCAGGACCGGCTGCTCGACCCGCCCGCCGTCGACGAGATCGCCACAGGGCTGCGTTCGCTGCGCAAGGACGCCCTGGTCTACCTGGTGCCCGCTTCCGACGACGCGGGCGGCTCCGCCGTCGTCGTCACGTCGGGCGGCGACGTCCACGTCGTACCCCTGCCCCGGCTCACCGAGGACGCCGCGCCGCTGAAGAACTACGCGCCCGAGCCGGGCGCCGGGCGTGAGGACCCCGGGGCCGAGCCGGGGGACGGCCGCGAGCCCGGGCCGCCCGAGCCGGAATCCGGCCGTGACCTCGGGCCCGTACCCGGTGGTCCGTCAGCCGCGGATCGGAGGGCGGAGCCCCTCCGTCGGCAGCTGGAGCGGCTGTGCGGCTGGGCCTGGTACGCGGGCGTCAGACCGCTCTTCGACGCCTTCGACGCCCCCGCCGGACGTGTCCCGCGTCTTGTGTTCGTACCGATGGGGGCGCTGGGTCTCGTCCCCTGGCACGCGGCCTGGGGGGAGGACGCCGACGGGCGGCGCCGGTACGCCCTGGAGGAGGCGGAGATCTCGTACGCGGCGTCGGCGCGGCTGTTGTGCGAGGTGGCGGCCCGCAGCGCCGGGAAGCACACGGGCGGCGCGCTCGTCGTGGGCAACCCCACCGGCGGCCTGCAGTATGCGGGTGAGGAGGCAGACGCCGTACAGCGGGCCTTCTACCCGCAGGGCACCTTCCTCGGGCGGCGGCCGGATGGCACGGCCGACGGGCCCGGCACGCCCCGCGAGGTGGTGTCGTGGCTGGCCGACGCCGGGGCCGACGAGGGCGGGCTGCTGCATCTCGCCTGCCATGCGGGCATCGCGCGCGATGCCCGGCGTACCGCCTATCTGTCGCTGCACGACGGTGATCTGGCCGCCGAGGAGCTGACCGAGGCGATCGGCGGCGGCCGGGGACGGCTCGGCCTGGTCCTGCTCGCCGCCTGCCGCAGCCATGTGTCGGGGCGTGGCCACAACGAGGCGTACAGCCTCGCCACAGCCTTCCTGGTGGCCGGGGCACGCTCGGTGATCGGCTCGCTGTGGCCGGTGCCCGACGACGCGACGTCGGTCCTCATGTTCCTGACGCACCACTATCTGCGCCGTGAGGGGGAGCCACCCGCGAAGGCTCTGCGCCGGGCCCAGCTGTGGATGCTGGATCCGGCGCGGAAGCTGCCCGCGGGGCTCCCCCCGCTGATCGCCGAGCGGGCCCGGCGGGTGGATCCCGGCGATCTGAGCAGCTGGGCGGGTTTCACGCACCTGGGCCAGTAGGCACCACCGTGCGCAGCTGGATCGTACGGGCCGTCCACCGGCCCGTCGGCCCGGTCACGCGGCTCATCACCCGCGAACCGGAAGCCCATGGTTCCCAGGCGTCCAACTGGTACGGGACGATGTTCAGTTCACTCTCGGCAACGATAAGTTTCAGCCAATCCCGAGCGCTCGCTCCGGGGACCGCGGGGCGGGTCGGCGGCAGGGACAGCTGCACCGGCTCGCCGTCGAGCGCGTGACCCGTGCGGCCGGGGCCGATGAAGTGCCCGGGGTAGAGCAGTGCATGACTGGCGTAGCTGTCGGTCAGATCGATCAGGGCGCACCACAGGGTCCGGTCGACGGAGCGGTTGTGCAGCCGGATGGAGACCCGCGGCTCCTGGAGCCCGCCGGGGCCGAGGGTGTACGGGCAGACGATCTCGCCGCTGCCGTCCGGGGGCAGCGTCTCGCCGTCCGGAGCGCCCCAGGGCGAGATCTCCACACGCACCAGACCGTCCAACAGCGAAGGCCCCGGCGTGAGATCGCGGATCTGATGCCAGCGCGCCAGATGGGTCAGACAGTCGGCCACCCGCCCGGCGTCACCGGGGCCGCTCAGCGGCAGGGGTTCGGTGAACGGCGTACCGTCGCGGCGCCGTACGTGCGCCAGACCGCCGTCCACCTCGACCCGGAAGTGGAGGTCGGCCGCCTCGCGCGGATCGTCGAGCACCCGCAGCAGCGGGGCGGCGGCGAGGCCCTCCCGGACCGGGCCGAGCAGTCCTTCGCCCGGCCCCGAGGCGATCAGCGACACCGTGGCCGGCGGCTGCGGCAGGGCGGAGAGCGCCACCGGGTAGACACGGGTGGGCGACGGCACCCAGTCGACGGGCTCCACGAGGGTGTGCGCCGCGTGCACCGCGCGGGCCCGGACGGAGGGCATGGGGAGGCCGGGCCTCGGCCCGTTCTCCGGCACCACCGTGAACGTGGTGCCGTCGAGCCCCGTGCCGTCGGCGAGACCGTGGACAGCGCCGCAGTCCACCTCCCAACCGTGCGCACCGAGGCGCAGCAGATACGGGCCCACGGGCCGGGCCACGCGCCCCCCGAGGAACGGCGTGTCCGCCGGGCCTCCGGGCTCCGCCGGATACAGCACCGGCTGCTGCCGTCCGCCCGAGCGCCGCAGCCGGGCGTCGGCGGCGGACAGCAGCTCTCGGTAGGTGGCCGCCGGCCCGGCGGCGCGCACCGCGCCCAGCAGGGCGTGGGTGAAGGCGCCGTGTCGACGCCCGTCGTAGTCGCCCTCGTACGAGTACTGGTCGAGCCGCGCGGCGGCCAGCAGGACATGGCGGGGCGCGCCCTGCCCGCCGGTGGCCGAGACGTCCCGGGCCGCCGGGGGAGCGTCGTCGGAGCCGCTCAGGTCCCAGTCCGCGGCGGGCGGCGCGTAACGGGCGGTCGGCCCGTCCCCGCGCGTGGCGCCGCCCGAGTAGCAGCAGTCCAGTACGGCGGCGACATGCGCGCCGCCCGCCGCCACCCCGTCGAGGAGCCGGCCGAGCCGCTTGTCGAGCAGCGGGCCGTCGACGCAGACGAGGGCCTGATTCCGGCCCGTCGCCTCGATCCGAAGGTGGGCCTCCTCCTCCGCACGGGACTGCGTGCCGTGCCCGGAGAACCAGAAGAGCGCGGTGTCCCCGGCGCCCGCCCGGCCCAGATGGTTCACGACGGCGTCCTCGATCGACTCGCGCGTGGCCTCGGCGTCGAGCAGCACCCGGACGACCGCCTCGCCGGATGCGGACATCCGCTCCACCAGGAGACGACGGGCCTCCGCGATGTCGTTGCGACAGCCGAGAAGCGGCGGAGCGATGCGCGACGGGTAGTCGTCGATCCCCACCAGCAGTGCGTAGATCAAACCCATACGGGAGAGTGTTCCAGCACCACGGAGCACGACGTACCTTCAGGGCGGCTGGAAACGGGTCGTGTTCTGGGCGCACCCTGTCCGACGCCGACACAATGTGCCCTCCGCGGACCACTATTGATGAAGCGTCATGCGATTCCGCCGACGGCACGGCCGGGTTCGTGACCAGCGGTGACAGAACACAGCACATCTCGGGGGACACATGGGTCACATCGAGCGTCCACGACGCGTCGTGGAGTCCGGCGGCACCGAATCGCCCGGCCAGGCGCGCAGGATCGGCACGTCCCGGCGCCTGACCACCGGCCCGGCGGTCCGCCCGGCCGCCACGCCCGGCGGACGGGGCACGCCGCGCGAGCTGTACGAACGCCGGTCCGACGGACTGCGAGGGGCCGTCGGACGGCTCGACGCCGGTCTCGACGAGGCCGCGCGCAGGCAGTTGGCCGACTGGGCCCGCGAGGAGTACGCGGGCGCCCACGGTGACGTGCCCCTTGGCTTCGTCGCCCGCTGCTTCCTCGGCCCGCCCTACGTCGACCACATCCTCAACCTCTTCCGGGTGATCGTCCAGCACTTCTCGCCGGCCGAGCAGATGCCCGAACCCTTCGCCAAGGCACGCATGCTGGCGCGCTCGGACGGCTACGCCTACATCGAGATCTACGACAGCGGACTGATCCTCCCCGTCCTCACCGACGGCACCGTCGTACACCCCTGACCGGGCGATCCGCCGCACACGTACCAGCGTGCGGGCCCCGGCCCGACTATCCCGAACGGAGAACGACGCAATGGTCGACGTGGACATCGCCCTGCACAACAAGGTGCGGGAGGTGGGCAACCTCGTGGCCCGGCTCAGCGAACAGGTGGGATCGGTGTCCGGCCAGGTCCACTCCGTCGAGGCCAGGCAGCAGCAGACCACCGACGAACTCCAGCAGCTGCGCGCCGACTTCCAGGCCTTCATGCAGCAGTCCCAGCTCATCGCCAACGTACAGCGGGCCGAGACCCGGATCGGCGTCCTCCAGGACGAGCTCGACCACGAGTTCGGCCACCACAAGGTGGTGCGGCGCACCGCGGTCGGCACGCTCCAGGCCTTCGACGTCGGCATCGTCTCCGAGGACAGCTTCCACGCGGTGAGCGACCAGCTGATGCTGCAGACCCCGCGCTACTGGCTCGCGCCCGCCCTGGTCGCGCTCGCCACCTGGTCCTCCGACGACCGGGAGCTGTGCGAACGCGCCGTCGAAGAGGCGTTCCGCCGCTCCCCGGACCGTACGTCCCTGTTCTTCGCGCTCGTCCTGCGTCGGCAGAACAGGAGGCAGTCGGCCGCCCGCTGGCTCAGGCACTACCTCCTCGCACAGGACCCGAACCGTCTGGGACGCGAGTTCGCGGTCATCCTGGAGTCGATCGCGCAGGGCGCCTTCGGCCCCGAGGGGCGCGCGATGCTCGACCGGACCCTGCGCGAGTGGCGCGAGGTGCTGATGGCGGACACCGACACCCGGGCCCGCCAGGTCCAGCGCTGGCGCGACGAGATCGAGTCCCTGCGCGCGCCCTCGGCCAAGGCCGAGTTCCCCAGGCTGTCGGTGGTCTCCCCGCAGTGGCCGGAACTCGACGCCGTCCTGTCCGCTGCCCGCACCCATCAGCACCTGCTCGACAAGTACCAGGCGATCCTGGAGCGCGAACCCGAGCTCTCCGGGCGGCTTGAGGACACCGTCGACGACATTCTCGACCGGCTCGTATCGGAGTACGACAACGACGAGCTGCCGCTCCGCCGGGATCTCGCCTTCAACAAGAAGATCGTCGAGCACGACGGCGACCTCGACTCGGCCCGGAAGGAGTCCGACGCCGACTCCGCCTCGTACGAGGAGACCCTGGACTACCTGACGGTGCAGAGCGCCGCCGCGCTCAACCCCGCCGCCATCGGCACGTCCGGCGCCACCCAGCGGATGGCCGTCGCCGCCTGTCACGAGTGGTTCTTCCAGGCGCACACCGGCTTCACCCGCGACGCGCGGGGCGCCGTCCCCCAGGACGTGCGGGCGGTGTTCGGCACGGCGCACACCGTCGGTGCGCAGACCTTCCAGCTTCCCCCCTGGCAGGGCTCCTTCGCCCAGCCGCTGGCCGACAACGAGGCCTCGCTCGCCCGTCACTGGGACCAGCACATGAGACCGTTCATCGACGCGCTCGCCTTCCCGATGGTGAAGAAGCTGGTGCCTCCCGTGCTCGTGGTCCTCGGCATCCTGCTCGTCATCGGCCAGATCGACCTGGGCTTCGCGTTCGTCGCCGCCCTGATCACCGGTGGCATCTGGGGTCTGGCCCTCGACAAGCAGGCCAAGGCCGCGCAGAACCACCAGGACAACGCCGGCAGGCTCCTGGGGCAGGCCCGGCTCGACTCGCTGCACCAGCTCCGG
Organism: Streptomyces sp. NBC_00250; assembly: GCF_036192275.1. Classification (NCBI taxonomy): domain Bacteria; kingdom Bacillati; phylum Actinomycetota; class Actinomycetes; order Kitasatosporales; family Streptomycetaceae; genus Streptomyces; species Streptomyces sp. NBC_00250. The sequence continues at coordinate 7,481,344 of NZ_CP108088.1, forward strand.
GGAGCCGCCGCCGAACTGACGGACTGGTACGAGAAGTTCAGGGCGGCCGACGCCGTCGAGGCCCGGTGCCGGGAGCTCATCACCTCACTCGCCACCGCCAACCACGGCGCCTCGCCGTTCGAGGGCCGTACCGTACTCAAGGAGGACCACCGGTGAGCACCCCGTACGTCCCGCGGCAGCCCGCCACCCCGCCGGGGCAGTCGGCCGTGCCCCCGCAGCCCACGGCCCCACTGCAGCCCGCCTCGGTCCCGCCGACCGTCCGCAGACCCGTCACCGACTCGCCGTGGGCCTCCCACCGCCCCGCGGCCACCGAGCGGGCGACCAGCCGGCTGCGCCGAGTCGTCGAAGGCCTGCCCGACTGGGAGCCGCTGCCCCCCGGTGAGACGTTGGTACGCCGCCCCGGCAGCGACCGATGAGCGGGTTCTGGGGGCACGGAGGCCCGTACGAGGAGTGGGTGGAGTTCCTGCGCCGCTGGGCCGGGTTCGAGCCCGTGGACCCGGCACGGCTGCCCGCGATCGAGGCGGAGGCGTACGACGGCGCCACCGTGGCCCGCCTCGCCACGCACCTCACCGCGGCCCTGGACACCCGGCTGCAGGCCTGGGCCGACACGCTCGTACGGGCTGTGGACGCGGCCACCGACGAGTTCTCGGCCGGCCGGGAGCTGGCCCAGGCCCGCACCGGGCTGCGGTCCATCCGGGACCTGGCCGGCCACCACGGGCTGCCCGAGCGGCTGCGCGAGCGGCTGACCGAGGTGGTGGACCGTCAGATCCCCGAGCTCCAGGCACAGCTGGAGCGACTCCTGGAGGAGGCGGCCCGCGAGGAACCCGAGGCCCGCTGGGTCGAGGAGCGCCGCCGCACTCTGCGCGACAACGCCCTCACCGCCGTCCTGGCCCAGCCGTCCGCGACGGCGCCGCCCCCGGGGGGCGCGGACGCTTGGTCCTACGACCCGGCGGCGGCACCCCGCCGGCGCGTCCTACGGGACTGACCCGCTCTTCACGTTCTGTTCCCTTCCCGAGTCCCGAAGGTCCGCGATGTCGAACTACGAAGATTGTCTGAAGCACCTCGACAGCTATATCTCCGCGCGCGTGCCGGTCATCGGCATGCGCACCATCGAGCAGGAGCGGGCGCTGCGGCTGCTCAGGGAGGCCGCCACCCAGCCTCGCCGCAGCAGCCTGCCCTTCTGGATCTACACCAGGGCCACGGGCCTGCGGGACCTGCGCACCAACACGACGGTCATCGACGACCGTTCGCTGACCGGTGCGATGGACTTCGCCGCCGCACAGTTCACCAGCCGGGCCAACGCCACCGTCGTCTTCGTCGACCCCGCCGACCTCGAAACGGACACCCCGGTCGCCCGGCACATGTCCGAGCTCGCCCGGCTGGCCGGCAACAACATGGGCAGCATCGTCGTCATCACCGACAGCCCCATCTGGAGCGGTCTGCAGCGGCTCGGCATGAGCCTGCACCTCGACCTGCCCCATCCGGAGGAGACGTACGAGACCCTCAGGGCCTTCCTCTCCGACCACGAGGGGATCATTCCGATCCGATGGGACGAGAGCGACACGCGCCGCGCCGCCGAGTTCCTGCGCGGGGTCACCGAGGCGGAGGCGGTCAACCTGATGGCCACCGTGGCCGCCAAGGGCGCCATCGAGCAGGAGGACGTGCTGGGGCTCGCCCAGGCGAAGGACCGGATCTTCAGCGATCTGACCGGCCTGGAGCGCGTCCAGCTGAAGGACGAGGACTACACCGTCGGCGGTCTGACGAGCCTGCGCGAGTGGCTCCAGCGCAAACACCGACTGATGCACGAGGACCTGCGCGACACGAAGCTGCGGCCGCCCCGTGGGGTGCTGCTCGTCGGTGTGCCGGGCTGCGGCAAGTCGCTGTCCGCCAAGGCGATCGCCCACGAGTGGCAGCTGCCGCTCTACCGGCTGGACATGGGCAGCATCCACGGCAAGTACCTGGGCGAGTCGGAAGGACGCTTCCGGGAGGCGCTGGGCATGGCCGACCGGGTGGCCCCCTGCATCCTGTGGATCGACGAGATCGAGAAGGGGCTGGCCGGCCGCGATGACGGTTCGGGCGTGCCGCAACGGATCATCGGCCAGTTCCTCTTCTGGCTTCAGGAGTCGGACTCCCGCGCGTTCGTGGTCGCCACCGCGAACGACGTCCGCAGCCTGCCGCCCGAGCTGCTGCGCAAGGGCCGGTTCGACGAGCTGTTCTTCGTCGACCTGCCCGACTCCCAGGACCGCAGGGAGATCATCGAGTTGTACCACGGCCTCTATCTGAAGCGGCGGCCCGAGCCCGAGCAGCTGGACCGGCTGGTCGACCTGTCCGAGGGCTTCGCGGGCTCCGACATCGCCGCGGCCCTGCACGACGTGGGCGCGGAGGCGCACCTGAGCGGCGGCGTGGAGAACCTGAAGCCCTCGTTCATCGTGGACACCTTCGCCAACACCGTCCCGCTGAGCAGGGTCAACCCGGAGCAGATCGAGGAGATCCGGGCATGGGGACGGGAGAGGGCCGTCCCGGCCGGCCGGTCGGCGATGGCGGCGGCGACACCCGGCAGCGCCGGGCCGCGGCGCATCGTCTTCATGGAGGACTGAGGGACGGCACGAGACACTGCTGCCTGCCCGACCCCCGAGCCGGGCAGGCAGCAGTCGGACGCGTCAACTCGTGGTCCCGGAACCACGACTACGGCATCCTCATCGAGGGGTGACCTCACGCGCCGTGCTGAGGCTGCGCTGCAAGGCGGACCAGTAGGCCTTGAGTTTCTGCGAACCGGCGGTGATCTCCGCGGTCTGGTAGCCGGCTTCGACCGCCTGCCGACGCTCGATGTAGTCGACCTTGTCCTTGCACGTCACATCCGCGCGCGCCATGGACACCTCTGCGGCACTCGGAGCCCGGAGGGGTCCCTCCTTTCCCGGGACCGTGCCGGATCCGGCCCAGGATTCGGCCGCGGAAAGGGGATCCGGCTGGGTGTGCCCGGAGGCCCGCATGCAGGCGCTCCATTCGCTGTCCAGCGTCCGCACCCTGCCGTCGTTCTTCGAGCGGACCCAAGCGGTGTGCGACGCGGCCGACACCGGATCGGCCGTGAACATCCACTGCATGTGCAGTGTCTCGCGCGCCCGGTCCTGGCAGCCGGGACCGCTGCCACCCTCGCCTGTGTAGGCGTTCATCGTGGCGCGGTCCACGGTCTTGAGACGCTCTTTGCCGCGCCGCTCCGACGTGAATTCCTCCGCACGCGAGACGCCGGGAGGCGGAGGCAGCTGGTACCCGTACGAGGCTGCGACGGTCGCGTCGCTGATGCCGTAGCGGCGCTGGTTCGGATCGCGATTCTCTCCGCGAGGAGTGAGCGGGGCCGGCCACTTCATTCCGCGCTGCCGCATGCACTTTTCCGCCAGGACGTACTGCGCCCACGTGAGGGACGTCCGATCCTTGGTGCTCATTTTGTACGAGTCGAGCGGCAGTTCCAGGGTTCGCGAGGTGTGCGTGGTGGAGGTCGTCGGCGTCGGGCCGGACACGGTCCCTGCCCCGCTCTTCTCCCCGGCGTGAACGGCACCTTCGGTGCAGCCGGATATTCCGAGCACTGCCAGTACGGCAAGTGAACTGAATGCGGCCGCTCGGCGCTGCGGAATCATCTTGATTCACTCTCTGGTGAGTGTGGACGAAACGTCGGCGGATGCCATGGAAGAGCCTTCCATGGCATCCGCCGCGTCGGTGTGCTCTAGTACGGGCAGGCCGAGTTGTTTATGAAGCAGTGCGAGGAGATCGAGTCGTTCATCCACGGCGAACCGTAGCCCATGTCATGGAACGTGGCGCCCGACCAGATCATCGAATCGTCGCCCGTGTAATTGGCATTGGTGAAGACCATGGCGTCGGTGTCGGGGTCCAGGTTCTTGATCGACGTCACGCTGTCGTTGATCGAAGTGCCTGTTCCGTAGTACGTGCCCGTGTACGAGGGCTTGCTGTAGAGCGTGTCGTAGATGGGCCCTTGCGCATCCTTGTCGCGGTAGAGACAGATTTCCCCACCGCTCGAAGAGTTGCAGACACCGTCGTACGAGGCCGCGTGGGCCGGTGCTGCGAATGCTGTAATGCCGAGCACGGCGGAGGCTATGCCGAGAATGTGGAGCTTGCGCATTGAATCCCCTTGGTCCCCTGTGTGTGCCGCGAAAGCGACAGGGGATGATAGGCAAAGATCATCCTGGCTCGTCAAGGTTCCTTGGCGTGTGCACGCAAATCGCGAAAATTCACTTGCCGGGGTCGAAGAATTATGCCCCTGGCCGAAATCCGCCTTTTCCAAACGGTCGCGGCCGGTCCATTTCGTGGCAGACGGGCGACGCCCTTCGGTCCGGAGAACCTCGCTCCGCATGAAGTGCTGCGACGCGACCGGGACAGTGGTCTCCGGCACAGGAAGCGTCCGCCGCCCGTACCTCCCGGACCGCCCTGGCCCGCACGGCGCAAGGCCCTCGCGGCCCTCGTCATCGGCCGGCGTCACCGCGCGGCCCCGGGGGACGTGACCGACGTCTCTACCCCGGGACCGCCCCCGTACCGCAAGGTGGTCGCCATGACCTCCACCACCGCCACCCGCCTCTTCCTCCGTGCCCGTACGGGCGGCCCCAAGGACGACCGGGGCGCCGAGCTCCTGGAGCAGGTCCTCGGCTGGACGCTGGTCGTCCTCCTGGCCGTCTTCGTCACAGGGGCCGGCCTCATGTAGTCGGGGGTCCGGGGCCCGGCGTCCGTGTGATCTCCCGTCGGCCACGTGATCCCGGCGCCCCGAACGGGCATACTCCCCGCGACCCCGCGCGCGGCCCGCACGCCCGTGCCGTGCCCGCGCCCGGCAGGGAGGAGCGCCCGGCCATGGCCGACAGCACCCCGGACGGCGTGGAACGCCGCCTGCCCACCGACGAGGCCCGCGAGCTGCTCGCCCTGACGCGGGACATCGCCCGGCGGGAGATCGCCCCGCGTGCCGCCGAGGAAGAGGCCGCCGGACACTTCCCCCGCGAGCTCTTCGCGCTGCTGTCCCGTTCCGGGCTGCTCGGACTGCCCTACGACCCCGCGTACGGCGGGGGCGGTCAGCCGTACGAGGTCTACCTCCAGGTCCTGGAGGAGCTCGCCGCGGCCCGGCTCACCGTGGGGCTCGGCGTCAGCGTCCACAGCCTCTCCTGCCACGCGCTCGCCCGCTACGGCACCGAGGAGCAGCGCGCCACCCATCTGCCCGCGATGCTGGGCGGCGGTCTCCTCGGCGCGTACTGCCTCTCCGAACCCTCCGCCGGATCGGACGCGGCGGCGCTGCGCACCCGGGCGGTCCGGTCTCCCGGGGAGGGCGGCTCCTCCGGCGAGGGCGGCGACTGGGTGATCGACGGCACCAAGGCGTGGATCACCCACGGCGGCATCGCCGACTTCTGCACGGTGATGGCCCGGACCGGCGACGCGGGCGCGCGGGGCATCACCGCCTTCCTGGTGCCGGGGGACGCGCCGGGGCTGAGCGCGGCCCCGCCCGAGCGGAAGATGGGCATGAAGGGCTCTCCCACCGCGCAGCTCCACTTCGACGGGGTGAGGGTCCCCGACGAGCGGCGACTCGGTGCCGAGGGGCAGGGCTTCGCGATCGCGCTCGACGCCCTGGACTCGGGGCGGCTCGGCATCGCCGCCTGCGCGGTCGGGCTCGGCCGGGCGGCCCTGGACGAGGCCGTCGGGTACGCCAAGGAGCGCCGCCAGTTCGGCCGGCCGATCGCCGACTTCCAGGGGCTCCGCTTCCTCCTCGCCGACATGGCGACCGGGGTCGAGGCGGGCCGGGCGCTGTACCTGGAGGCGGCGCGGCTCCGGGACGAGGGGCGACCCTTCGGCCGGATCGCCGCGATGGCCAAGCTGTTCTGCACGGACGCCGCCATGCGGATCACGACGGACGCGGTGCAGGTGCTCGGCGGGTACGGCTACACGGCGGACTTCCCCGCGGAGCGGTATCTGCGGGAGGCGAAGATGCTCCAGATCGTCGAGGGGACCAATCAGATCCAGCGGGTGGTCATCGCGCGTCACCTGGTCGGACCAGAATCCCGCTGACGCGCACCGTGCGGTCCGCCCAGACCGGTCCGGCGGCGAGCCGCGCCCACTCCTGGTCGCGGTGGCCCGGGAGGGTGCGGCCCTGGCTGGCCCAGAGGGAGAGCACGGCCTTGTAGATGGGCGGGTCGGCGGGGAGGGGAGCCGGGGCGGGTGCCTGCGCCGGAACGGGCACGGGGACGGGCGCGGGCAGGGGCACGGGGCCGGAGCCGGGGGCGCCGGACATCGGTGCCGGTGCCGGTGCCGATCCCGACGTCGGCGCCGACATCGCGTGGTGAACCGATTCTTCAACGCTGGGTTCGGCCTGCCGGTGCCGACCGATTCCGCTGGGTGTCGTGTACAGCGTGGTCATGCCCGGACCAACGCGCCCCGGCGGCCGTGGTCACCGCCGAACGGATTCGAGCGGCAGTTCGTCCGGTACCCGGTGCACGACTCTGGCCTCCCGACGCAGACCTGACGTACCGTCAGGTTCCTTCGCGGAACAAGCGCTCGCCGACCAGGAGGTCAGCCATGTCCGTGCACCGGCACGTCGACGACCGGCCCGTCGCACTCGACGAATACCCCGTGCACCAGGCCCCGCTCTCGATGAAGCACCACGTCAGCGGCGACCGCAACGCCTACGACCGGTGCATCTTCCATGTCTTCGACCACACCGGCCGCGCCCTGCTCATCGCCGGCCTCGGGGTCTACCCCAACACCGGCGTCGTCGACGCCTACGCCACCCTGCGGGTCGGTGACCGGCTGCACGCCGTCCGGGCCTCCGACGCCCTCGGAGACGACCGGATGAACCTCTCCGTCGGGCCGTTCGCCATCACCGTCGACGAGCCCCTCAAGCGCCTCTCCCTGCGCTGCGCCGCCGACCCCGACGACCCCGAGGGCCTGTCGTACGACCTCACCTGGACCGGCGACTTCCCCGCCGTCTGGGAACCCCACCACACCCAGCGCCACGGCGGCCGGCTCACCCTGGAAGGCCGCCGCTTCGTCCAGGCCGGACACTGCGAGGGCACGATCAGGGCCGCCGGCCAGGAGTTCGCGGTCACCCCGGGGGAGTGGACCGGCACCCGCGACCGCAGCTGGGGAGTCCGCCCCATCCCCGGCGAGGAGCCCGGCCGCGCCGCAGAGTTCCGGCCCGAGGGCTTCCACTGGCTCTGGATCCCGATGCGCTTCGAGGACCGCTTCCTCATGGTCATCGCCCAGGAGGACGCCGACGGCTACCGCACCCTCAACGAGGCCCTGCTCGTCCGGAACGGCCACCGCGACACCCAACTCGGCTGGCCCCGCACCGAGATCACGTACCGCACGGGAAGCCGTCACCCCGAACGGGCCGTCGTCCACCTCGCCGATCCGACCGGCAAGCCCCTGGAGATCGGCGTCGAGATCCTCGCCTCCTCCCCGCTGGCCGTCGGCGCCGGCTATCCGCCCGCCACCGACTGGCAGCACGGCACCTGGCAGGGCCGCGGCTGGACGGACCGGCGCGTGTACGACCTCTCCGACCCCGCCGCCCACCCCATGGCGGCCTACGGCGTCACCGACCACGCGGCCCGCTTCACCCTCGACGGCCGTACGGGCTACGGCATCTTCGAGCACGGCTCCTTCGGCCGCCACGACCCCAGCGGCTTCGCCGACCACACCTCCACCGCCCGCTGAGGAACCTTCTCCCTCCGCGTCGAGCGGACCGTCGGCTCCCTTCCTCCACGGTCCCGTGCGCCGAACCCTCCTACGTCAACGGCCCTCCGAGGAGCTCCCCTTGACCTCTGCGCCCCGCCCCCGCACCACCACCCGCGACCCCGAGGAGCTGGGGCGCAGGCTCACCGCCTGGCTCGACCGGCACCTGCCCGGCGCCCGGGTCACCGGCCTCGCCGTGCCCGGCTCCAACGGCATGTCCAGCGAGACCCTGCTCTTCGACCTCGACCACCCGGACGCCCCGGTACGGGGCTGCGCCCTGCGGCTGGCCGCCGACCCCGCCGCGTACACCGTCTTCCCCGTCTACGACATGGCCCGCCAGCACCGGGTCATGCACCTGGTCGGCGAGCACACCGACATTCCCGTACCGCGCGTGCTCTGGCTCGAAGAGGACCCCGAGCCACTCGGTGCGCCCTTCTTCGTGATGGCCCGCGCCGAGGGCCGCGTCCCGCCGGACGTCATGCCCTACACGTACGAGGGGAACTGGCTGCACGCCGCCACCGACGCCGAACGCGCCCTGCTCGAAGCCGAATCCGTCTCCGTACTCGCCCGGCTCCACGACCAGTTCCCGGCGAAAGAGGCCGAATTCCTGCTGCCGGACGGTGCGGGGACCCCGCTGCGCCGCCATGTCGACGCCCAGCGCGCGTACTACGCATGGGTGGTGGACGGACTCGCGCCCTCACCGCTCATCGAGTCGGCCTTCGACTGGCTGGAGGCGCACTGGCCGGCCGACGAGGGCCCGGCCGTCCTCGGCTGGGGCGACGCCCGCATCGGGAACATCGTCTACGACGGATTCACCCCCGCCGCCGTCCTCGACTGGGAGATGGCGGCCTGCGTCCCGCGCGAGGTGGACCTCGGTTGGACGGTCTACCTCCACCGCTTCTTCCAGGACCTGACGGTGAGCTTCGGCCAGCCCGGGCTGCCGGACTTCCTGCGGCGCGACGCGATCGAACGGCGCTACGCGGAACTGACCGGACACACCCCGCGCGACATGGAGTTCCACACCCTCTACGCGGCGCTGCGGCACGCCATCGTGATGCTCAGGATCGCGTACCGGCAGGCCCACTTCGGCGAGGTCGAGGTGCCCGGGGACCCCGACGGCCTGATCCTGCACCACGCCACGCTCGCGGCGATGGTGCGGGGAAGCTACTGGTGAACGGAGGGGCCCGGAGGCCCCGCCGGCCATTGACTCGGCGAGCCCGGCCTGATCGGCGGGCCTTTCCCTAGGCCGCGCGCCGCATCTGCGGTACCCGCATCGGACGCGAGCCCGGACCGCCGACGTGCGAGAAGGGCTGCGTGCGCCAGTCGAGGCCCTGGGGAAGCGTCAGGAGCAACGCGGTGTCCTGCTCCTGGACCTCCAGGGTGTCGTCGGCCGGACGGGCCTCGCTCGCCGACAGGCCCGTACCCGAGCAGACCGTCAGGACGAAGGGGTTCCACGGCGTCGGGCAGAGCGCGTGCTCCGGCAGCACGTCCTCGTCCGCGAGCAGCGCGATGGGCTGCACGCACTCCGGGCAGATGACCCGGAACATCTCAAAGGTGTCGTACGCGTCGAGCTCGTCGGGCGTGTCGACCGAATCAACAGGCTCCTGCATGGAGAATCTCCCCCTCGGGTGGGTCGGCCGGATCTGTACGGCCTCGACCACAGCAAGCACTTCCCATGCGGCCGTCCGCATAACCGTGTGGCAGCACCTCAGGGCGGACGCAAACCTGTGGCGTTCGTCACATGCCCGGCGCAGGTGCCCCGTGATGCCCCATACCGCCTGATAGTGGTCGACCCCGGCGGTGCCGCTCCTCTCCGGGAGCAATAGGGTCACCGCATGGAGGAGCTGGATCGTCAGATCGTAGAATTGCTCGTCAAGGACGGGCGCATGAGCTACACCGACCTGGGCAAGGCCACCGGCCTGTCCACGTCGGCGGTGCATCAGCGCGTCCGCCGTCTGGAGCAGCGCGGAGTCATCCGCGGCTACGCGGCCGTGGTCGACCCGGAGGCCGTCGGGCTGCCGCTGACCGCCTTCATCTCGGTCAAACCCTTCGACCCCAGTGCCCCCGACGACACCCCCGACCGGCTCGCCGACATCCCGGAGATCGAGGCCTGCCACAGCGTCGCCGGTGACGAGAACTACATCCTCAAGGTCCGCGTCGCCACCCCCCTGGAGCTGGAGCACCTGCTCAGCCGCATCCGCTCCCAGGCCGGTGTCTCCAGCCGCACCACCGTCGTCCTCTCCACCCCGTACGAGGCCAGGCCGCCGCGCATCTGACCCCCCGGCCCCACGGAACGGGGCCGGCAAGGGGGACCTGCCGGACAAACCGGGTCCGGGCAGGTCCTAGCCTGGTCGCATGAGTGAGTCCATGCCTCCCGCGTCTCCCGCCGAACACCGCACCGTGCTGCTGCGCGGTGGGGAAGTCCACAGCCCGGCCGATCCCTTCGCCACCGCCATGGTCGTGGAGCGCGGGCACGTCGCCTGGGTGGGCTCGGAGGGCGCGGCCGACGCCTTCGCCACCGGCGTGGACGAGGTGGTCGACCTGGAGGGCGCGCTCGTCACCCCGGCGTTCGTCGACGCGCACGTCCACACCACCGCCACCGGGTTCGCCCTCACCGGGCTCGACCTGTCCTCCGCGGCCTCGCTCGCCGAGGCCGCGGAGCTGATCCGCGCCCACGCCGCCGCCCGCCCCGAGGACCGCATCCTCATCGGCCACGGCTGGGACGCCTCCCGCTGGCCCGAGCGCCGCCCGCTCGGCCGCGCCGAACTCGACGGACTCACCGGCGGCCGTCCGCTCTACCTGACCCGCATCGACGTCCACTCGGCCGTCGTCACCACCGCCCTCCTCGACCTCGTCCCGGGCGTCCGCGACCTGGACGGCTTCCACGACGGACAGCAGCCGCTCACCGGCGACGCCCACCACGCCGTGCGCGCCGCCGCCTTCGGCGCCGTCTCCGCGCGCCAGCGCACGGAGGCGCAGCGCGCCGCCCGGAGCCGCGCCGCTTCCCTCGGCATCGGCACCCTGCACGAGTGCGGCGGCCCGCGGATCTCCTCCGAGGACGACTTCACCGGGCTCCTGGACCTGGCCCGCGACGAGTCCGGACCCCGGGTCGTCGGCTACTGGGCCGACCTCGACGTCGAGCGGGCCCGCGCCCTCGGCGCCCTCGGCGCGGCCGGCGACCTGTTCGCCGACGGCTCCCTCGGGTCCCACACGGCCTGCCTCCACGAGCCGTATGCCGACCACGCCGACGTCGGCCACACGGGAGCCGCCCACCTGGACGCGGCCACCATCGCCCTCCACGTCGTGGCCTGCACCGAGGCGGGCCTCCAGGCCGGCTTCCACGCCATCGGGGACGCCGCCGTGACCGCCGTCGTCGAAGGCGTCAGGGCCGCCGCCGAGAAGCTCGGCCTGGCCCGCATCCGGGCCGCCCGGCACCGCGTCGAGCACGTCGAGATGCTCACCCCCGAGACCATCGCCGCCTTCGCCGAGCTCGGCCTCACCGCCTCGGTCCAGCCCGCCTTCGACGCGCTCTGGGGCGGCGAGGAGGGCATGTACGCCGACCGGCTCGGTGTCGGGCGGGCCCGCACCCTCAACCCGTACGCGGCGCTGCTGCGCGCCGGAGTGCCGCTGGCCTTCGGCTCGGACAGCCCGGTGACCCCGCTCGACCCCTGGGGCACCGTCCGGGCCGCCGCCTTCCACCGCACCCCCGAGCACCGGATCTCCGCCCGGGCCGCCTTCACCGCCCACACGCGGGGCGGCTGGCGGGCGGTGGGCCGGGACGACGCCGGGACGTTGGTGCCCGGCGCCCCCGCCGACTACGCGGTCTGGCGGACCGAGGAACTCGTCGTCCAGGCGCCCGACGACCGGGTCGCCCGCTGGTCCACCGACCCGCGCTCCGGAACGCCCGGTCTGCCCGATCTGTCCCCCGGTGTCGATCTTCCCGTCTGTCTGCGGACGGTCGTGCACGGGCAGACGGTGTTCGTACGGCCGAACGAGTGATGTAGGGATATATCCCCCCTGGGACACTCGTTCCGTACGCTTGTCCCCGACCTGCGGATCTTCCCCTCCGGCCTGGGCTTTTAGGAAGTCTCCGCAGGTCAAGCGGGTGTTGACAGTCGACAGGCGGGGGCGGGTAGGTTCTCCGCGTCCACCACAGGACGTCCGACCGGTCCGCACCTCCACGCATTCGCCGAACGCCGCCCGCGCCTCGGCCGCGAGGGGGAAGGTTTCTCCGGCGGAAGGTGCGACCCGGGTGGGGCCCGGACGTTCAGTAGACAACGGCTCTCGGTCGACCCGCAGCCAGCGGATCCCAGGTCGGACCGAAGGACGTCGGGCCCCGCACCGCACGTCAACGGCGCCGACCGCCCCTCCGACCGGCCGTGACCCCCCGCCCGACCGGCCGCGCCACCCCGCGAACCGTCCGGTCCGGCCGCCGCGTCAACCCTTCCAACCGACCCCGCAGCGCCGGAGCACTCCGAGGACCTCGCTATGGTGGGGGCCTGTGTATGTATCCGAAGGGGCAGTAGTGAACGACGGTGGCCAGAGGCGTTACGGCCCGCTCGGCAAGGCCTTGGTGATCATTCCGACCTACAACGAGGCGGAGAACATCAAGCCGATCGTCGCGCGGGTGCGGGAGGCCGTGCCCGAGGCGCACGTTCTCGTCGCCGACGACAACAGCCCTGACGGCACGGGCAAGTTCGCGGACGAGATCGCGTCCGAGGACGACCATGTGCACGTCCTGCACCGCAAGGGCAAGGAGGGGCTCGGCGCCGCCTACCTCGCCGGCTTCCGGTGGGGCATCGAGCACGGCTACGGCGTCCTCGTCGAGATGGACGCCGACGGCTCCCACCAGCCCGAGGAGCTTCCGCGGCTGCTCACCGCCCTCAAGGGCGCGGACCTGGTCCTCGGCTCCCGCTGGGTGCCGGGCGGCCGCATCGTGAACTGGCCGAAGTCCCGCGAGTTCATCTCCCGCGGCGGCAGCCTCTACTCGCGCGTGATGCTCGACGTACCGATCCGCGATGTCACCGGCGGCTACCGGGCCTTCCGCAAGGAGACCCTGGAGGGCCTGGGCCTGGAGGACGTGGCCTCGGCCGGCTACTGCTTCCAGGTCGACCTGGCCCGCCGCGCCGTCGCCGCCGGCTTCCACGTCGTCGAGGTCCCGATCACCTTCGTCGAGCGCGAGATCGGCGACTCGAAGATGAGCCGGAACATCGTCGTCGAGGCGCTGTGGCGGGTCACCGGCTGGGGTCTCTCCGCGCGCGCGGAGAAGGTCGGCAAGCTGCTCGGCCGCAAGTCTTCCTGACCGGATTCCCCACCCTTTCCCACGGGTTCTCCCGCGGTTTCCCTTCGGATTCTCCTTCGGTGGCCTGACCCGTCGCCCTCCCGCGTCCTGATCTCTCCTTTACGACGTTCCGGCGGGGGTCCAGGCACACTGGGGACCATGACGACCGGCGCAACGCCTCCCCTCGCCCCCAAGCGCTCACGCGCGCGTACGTTCCTTCCGATCGGCGTCGCCGCCTGGCTGGTCCTCGAGATCTGGCTGCTCACGGTGGTGGCGAACGCGGCGGGCGGACTCACCGTCTTCGCCCTGCTCGTCGGCGGCATCGTGCTCGGTGCCGCCGTCGTCAAGCGGGCGGGCCGGCGTGCCTTCCGTAACCTCACCTCGACCTTCCAGCAGGCCCAGGCCGCGGCGCAGACGGGCACGATGCCCTCGGCGCCCGAGCGGACCGGCGCGGAGGACCGCAACGGCTTCCTGATGCTCGGCGGTCTGCTCCTGATGCTCCCCGGCCTGGTCTCGGACGTCCTCGGCCTGCTGCTGCTGATCCCCCCGGTCCGCTCCCTCCTCGGGCGGTACGCGGACCGGGCCGCCGAGCGCCGGATGGCCGCCGCACCTCCCGGCAGCCTCCAGGACGCCTTCCAGCAGGCCCGTATCCACCGCCCGGACGGCAAGGTCGTGCAGGGTGAGGTCATCCGCGAGGACGCCGCTCAGGGCCCGCGCCGGGCCGACGAGCCCCGCCCGCCCCTGATGTCCTGATCATTCGCCCCTGCCCCGCACTGCCCGTGCCCCGCCCCTCCGCACTGAGGGAGCGGGGCACGGGTCCGCTGTGACATGGCGGGTCGAGGTGGCGGGCGCGGGTCCGCTGTGAGGTGGTGGGCCGAGGTGGCGGGCACGGGTCCGCTGTGAGTGAGGTCGCGGGCGGGTCCTGATCCGCCGTCGGCGAGCGAGCGGGACACGACGAACGCCGCGGGGCCCGGTACACAGTTCGTGTACCGGGCCCCGCGGCGTCTGTTCGTCCGATGGGTCCGCTAGGCGGACTTGCGGCTGTCGCGCGGATGCACCGCAATGTTCATGGCGCCGGAACGCAGGACGGCCAGCCTTTCGGCAAGGACCTCCTCCAGTTCCTCGCGGGTGCGTCGCTCCATGAGCATGTCCCAGTGCGTACGCGCAGGCTTGCCCTTCTTCTCCTCAGGTCCGTCCCCGTCCACCAGGAGTGCCTGGATTCCGCAGACCTTGCATTCCCACTCCGGCGGAATTTCCGCTTCCACCGAGAAGGGCATCTCAAAACGATGGCCCTTCTCGCATGCGTACTCCACGGCCTGGCGCGGGGCCAGATCGATGCCGCGGTCGGTCTCGTAGCTCGTCACCACGAGGCGCGTGCCGCGAAGAGCTCGCTCACTCATGAATCGTGCCTCCCGGGCTTGTCGCCCACAGGACAGGTGTCGCTGTCGTCGTTATCCGGTCAACGTCCGGTCGGCGGTAAAGATTCCCGTGCCGGGTCATGCGTCGCCCGTCGTGCCGCCCCTTGTTGTACCCACCAGTGCCCGTTTTGTCACATCTGACGGCAGAAGTGACCCGGTGTCTTCACCAAAGCAGCACGCAGTAACGGTCCGCCTGGCAGGCCAAACGCGTACACTACCGCCCTTTCACTGCCACGTCTAAATTCGGTCCGGTATCGGGTTCCCGGCGGCTTCCACCGCGCGCCGCACCGGGACCCGGGCGAGCAGGGCGAAACCGACCACGAAGAAGATCACCAGGGAGATGATGGCATCCCGGTAGCTCCCGGTCAGCTGATACGCGAGACCGAACACGAGCGGACCCAGCCAACTGAGCCCACGATCGCTCATCTCGTAGGCCGAGAAGTACTCCGCCTCCTTGCCGCGCGGCACCAGATGAGAGAACAGCGAACGCGACAACGCCTGGCTCCCGCCCAGCACCAGGCCGATCGCGGCGGCGAGACAGTAGAAGAACACGGGCGCGTCGGGCGGCAGGAGATAGCCCGCCACCAGGATCGCCGTCCAGACCGCGAGCGAGGCCAGAATCGTCCGCTTGGCGCCGTACGACCGGGCGAGTCGCCCCATGCCGAGCGCGCCCGCCACCGCGAGCACCTGGACCAGCAGGACGGCCGTGATGAGCGTGGTCTGGTCGAGGCCCAGCTCCTCCGAGCCGAACACGGAGGCCTGCGAGATCACCGTCTGCACGCCGTCGTTGTAGACCAGGTAGGCGAGCAGGAAGGAGAGCGTCAGCGGATGCCGGCGCATGTCCTTGAGGGTCGCCCTCAGCTGTCGCCAGCCGCTGCCGACCCCGCCGGCTCCTTCGTGCCCCTCCGGGCCGATCCGCCGGTCCCGCAGCCGCCGCAGCGGCACGATGGTGAAGGCGCCCCACCACACGCCGGCCGAGGCGAGGCAGATCCGGACCGCCTCGCCCTCGGTGAGGCCGAAGGAGTCGTGGCCCGAGTAGAGGATCAGGTTCAGGACGAGGACGAGCGCGCCCGACGTGTAGCCGAAGGCCCACCCGCGCGAGGAGACCGCGTCCCGCTCGTCCGGCTCCGAGATCTGCGGCAGATAGGCGTTGTAGAGCACCATCGAGACCGAGATCGAGGCGTTCGCCACGATCAGCAGGAACGTGCCCAGCAGATACCGGTCGCCCGCCAGGAAGAACATCGCCGCCGTGGCCGTCGCGCCCACGTAGGCGGCGGCCGCGAGCAGCGGCTTCTTCCGGCCCGTACGGTCCGCGATCGCGCCGACCAGCGGCATCAGCAGGACCGCGACCACGATCGAGGCGGACACGGCGTACGCGAAGAGCGAGCCGGCCCGCACGGGTATTCCGAGCGGGTGCACAAAGCCCTCGGCGTCGGCCGCCGCCCGCGCCACGGAGGTCAGGTAGGGGCCGAGGAACACGGTGAGCACGCTCGTCGAGTACACGGAGCAGGCGAAGTCGTAGAAGTACCAGCCCCGCTGTTCCCGCTTGCGTTCGGCGGGATCGGAGGTGTACTCCTCCGGTTCGGTGGTTCCAGCGGTCAAGGCCGCGCCCCCTCGTTCGTCCCCGTGAGCGGGCCTGGTGATCCGGGCCCGGAGTCACCGGGACGCGCGCTCAGACCCACACACCCCGCTCGGTCAGCACCGAGCGCAGCGTCTCCAGTTGATCGGTCATGATGCCATCGACCCCGAGGTCGAGGAGAGAGTTCATCCGGGCCGGATCGTTCACGGTCCACACATGGACCTGGAGCCCGCGCGCGTGCGCCTCCCGAACGAAGCGGCGGTCCACCACAGGGATGCCGCCCTGCCGCTCGGGGACCTGTGCGGCGATCGCCCCGGCCCGTACCGCCGCCGGGATGCCGAGCGAGCGCAGCCGCAGCCCGATCACCCCGCGCACGCCGTACGAGGTGGCCAGCTCGGGCCCGGCCATCCGCTGGGCCCGCGCGATCCGCGCCTCGGTGAAGGAACCCACGCAGACCCGGTCCCAGGCGCGCTTCTTGCGGATCAGGTTCACCAGCGGGTACAGCGCCGACTCGGTCTTGAGGTCCACGTTCCAGCGGGCCTCCGGGAACTCGTCCAGGAGGTCGGCGAAGAGCGGCAGCGGTTCCTTGCCCGCCACGCGGGCCTCCCGGACCGCCGCCCACGGCAGGTCGCGGATCCGGCCCGAGGCGTCCGTGACCCGGTCGAGGGTCGCGTCGTGGAAGGCGACGAGAGCCCCGTCCGATGTCGTGTGCACATCGGTCTCGAAGTAGCGGTAGCCCGCCGCGGCGGCTCCGCGGAAGGCGGCCGCGGTGTTCTCCAGGCCGTTCGCCGTGCCGCCGCGATGGGCGAACGGGAGGGGCGAGGGATGGTCGAGATAGGGGTGGCGTACGCGAGTCACCGCCGCAGTATGGCGCCTTCCGGTGTCGCGGTGGAGACCGAGGTGCTTACGGAGTCCGGCTCGGGAACGGCGAACCGGCGAAGGAAGAACTGGGCGAGGGGTCCGATGGCCAGCGCGTACAGCACCGTGCCGACGCCGACCGAGCCGCCGAGCAGGAAGCCGGTGGCGACCACCGCCACCTCGATCGCCGTCCGCACCAGCCTGATCGACCGGCCGGTGAGCCGGTGCAGGCCCGTCATCAGGCCGTCGCGCGGGCCGGGGCCGAAGCGCGCCGCGATGTACAGGCCGGTGGCCACCCCGTTGAGGACGATGCCGACCGCGAGCAGCGGGATCCGGCCCGTCAGGCCGTGGACGTCCGGGACGAGCGCCAGGGTGCCGTCCATCGCCAGACCGATCGCGAACACGTTGGACACCGTGCCGAGCCCCGGGCGCTGCCGGATCGGGATCCACAGCAGCAGCACCACGGCCCCCACGATGATCGACACCACGCCGATGGTCAGCCCCGTCTTCTCGGCGAGGCCCTGGTGGAGGACTCCCCAGGGCTCCAGGCCGAGACCGCTGCGCACCAGCAGCGCCGAGCTGACCCCGTACAGCGTCAACCCCACGTAGAGCTGGACGAGCCGACGGGTGAGGTGCCGGCCGTGGAGGCCGGAGGCGATGGACAAGGGTCTTCCCCCAGAGTGGTGGTAGTGGACTGGCTCATGACACTCTGTGGCGGGGGAACGGGTGCCAACCATGGCCAATTCGAGGAAGGTGGACTGATTTCGATGGCCCAGTGGACTTCGGCGGTAGGACCGGCTCAGCTCGCGCGGCAGCTCCAGGCGCAGCAGCCGAGGCCCGCCGGACCCGGCGCCCGGAAGCCGCCCGCCTACCGCGCGCTGGCCGACGGCATCCGTCTGCTCGTCCTGGAGGGCCGGGTCCCGGTCGCCGCCCGCCTGCCCGCCGAGCGGGAACTCGCCCTCGCCCTCACCGTCAGCCGTACGACGGTGGCCGCGGCCTACGAGGCGCTCCGCGCCGAGGGCTTCCTGGAGTCGCGGCGCGGGGCCGGCAGCTGGACCGCCGTACCGGCCGGGAACCCACTGCCCGCGCGGGGACTCGAACCGCTGCCCCCCGAGGCGCTGGGCTCGATGATCGACCTCGGCTGCGCCGCGCTGCCCGCGCCCGAGCCCTGGCTCACCCGGGGCGTCCAGGGTGCCCTGGAGGAACTGCCCCCCTACGCCCACACGCACGGCGACTACCCGGCGGGACTGCCCACGCTGCGGCAGATGCTCGCCGACCGGTACACCGCGCGCGGCATCCCCACCATGCCCGAGCAGATCATGGTCACGACCGGCGCCATGGGTGCCATCGACGCCATCTGCCACCTCTTCGCGGGGCGCGGCGAGCGCATCGCCGTCGAGTCCCCGTCGTACGCCAACATCCTCCAGCTGATGAGGGAGGCCGGGGCCCGCCTCGTGCCCGTCGCCATGTCGGAGGGGCTCGGGAGCTGGGACCTGGGCCGCTGGCGGCAGGTGCTGCGCGACGCGGCCCCCCGCCTTGCGTACGTGGTGGCCGACTTCCACAACCCGACCGGCGCCCTGGCCGACGAGGACCAGCGGCGGCAGCTCGTGGACGCTGCCCGCTCGGCCGGCACCGTCCTCGTCGTCGACGAGACCATGGCCGAGCTCCACCTGGACGACGACCTGGAGATGCCCCGGCCGGTCTGCGCTTTCGACCCGGCCGGCTCCACCGTCCTCACCGTCGGCTCGGCGAGCAAGGCCTTCTGGGCGGGCATGCGCATCGGCTGGGTCCGGGCGGCCCCCGACGTCATCCGTTCCCTGGTCGCCGCGCGCGCGTACGCCGACCTCGGCACCCCCGTCCTCGAACAGCTCGGCGTGAACTGGCTCATGCGGACGGGCGGCTGGGAGGAGGCCGTGACCCTCCGCCGCGACCAGGCACGGGAGAACCGGGACGCGCTCGTCACCGCCGTCCGCCGGGAACTCCCGGAGTGGGAGTTCTCCGTGCCGCGCGGCGGCCTGACGCTCTGGGTCCGGACCGGCGGCCTCTCCGGCTCCCGGCTCGCCGAGGCGGGCGAGCGGGTCGGCGTCCGGGTCCCCTCGGGCCCTCGGTTCGGCGTCGACGGGGCCTTCGAGGGTTTCGTCCGGCTGCCCTTCACGGTCGGTGGGCCGGTCGCCGACGAGGCCGCGGCCCGACTGGCCGCCGCGGCCCGGCTCGTGGAGTCGGGCGCCGGTGGGGGGACCGAACCGCCGCGGTCGTTCGTGGCGTAGTCGTTCGTCCTCTCGCGCATCGCGTGTTCTCGCACATCGCGTGAAGAGGCCGGTACGGACCTGGGGGGTCCGTACCGGCCTCTTCACGCGCGCGTGGTGCTCAGCCCTCCGCGGGGACGGGGGCGTGCAGGGGGGCGGGCTCGGGGTCCGGCTCGGCGCGGGGTGCCGGGGCCGGTTCGGGGGAGCTCTTCACGGTGACCGTCTCGATCTCCATCGTCGTCGCCGTGCGGCGCTCCGGGAGGAGTTCGAGGACCGCCTGGCGGTGCGCCTCGCTCGTCGCGTCGTCGTACGGGTCGGGCGTCGCGGGCACCTGGAGGCGAAGGACCGGGCCGGCGCCCAGGCGCGCGTAGCCACGGCCCGCCGGGACCTGTGGCGTGGGCGTGGTGTGCGGCCGGGTACCGAGGACGGAGGCGATCTGCTCCGGTGCGGCGGGGCCGAGCACGATCCGGGCCCTGGTGTGGGTCCGTACCGCCTCGCTCAGCGTGTCCGCGCTGTCGAACTGCTCGGCGACCACCACCGTGACCTGGGCCGCGCGCCCGTGCCGCAGCGGCACCTGGAGCAGCTCCTGCGGGTCGGGGCGGCCGTCGGCGGCGGCCAGGTCGCCGAGGACGCCCGGCCGGTCGAGCAGGATCCACAGCGGGCGGCGAGTGTCCTCGGGCGCGGGCTGTCCGGCCTGCCGGGCCCGGTTCGCGGCGATCAGCCGCCGCTCCGTCTCGTGCGCCGCCCACTCCAGGGTGGCGAGGGCGCCGGAGAGCCCGCACTCGACCGCGAGGACTCCGTCGCGGCCGGTGAGGCACGCGTACTCGCCGGTGCCACCGCCCTCGACGATCAGCACGTCGCCGTGGGGGAGGGCCTGGAGCGCGATCGAGCGCAGCAGGGAGGTGGTGCCGCTGCCCGGCTGGCCGACGACCAGCAGATGCGGCTCGGTGGACCGGGGGCCGGTGCGCCAGACCACGGCCGGCGCGTCCTCCGTACCGTCCGACGCGATCACGGGCACCGTCCGCTGCACGGCCTCCGCGTCGGTGAAGCCGAGGACGGTCTCGCCCGGCACGGTGACGAAGCGCTGGGCGGCGATGGTGGTGGGCAGGGCGGGCAGCACGCTCATGACGAGCCGGTTGCCCTCCTCGTCCCAGTCGAAGAGGTACTCGCGGCCGCGCCCGGACTTGGCGTGCAGCAACTGCTCGATACGCGCGCGTGCGGCGGGCTCGCCGTCGGTGAAGTACGGCGGGTACGCGATCCTCAGCCGGGTGAGACGCCCGTCCTCGTCGAAGGCGTACTCCGTGAAGGCGCCGCTCCAGTCGCCGCCGTGGGCGAAGAGCGGGGCGGGGTCCTCGGCGACGGAGAAGTACGGCACGAGGGCCTCGTAAAGGCCCTTGAGCCGGGCGAGCTCCGCGTCGTCGGGACCGGTCTTGACGACGGGGCGCTCGCGACCCTTCCACGCGGCCGCGGCCATGAGCGTGACGAGGGCGAGGAGCGGCCCGTACGGCATCAGGGCGACGACCAGGACGCAGGCCGCGACCAGGAGAAGCGTAGGACCACGCCGCTCCTTGGGGGTCGCGGCCCACTTGGCGCGCGCGGTCGCGGCCAGCTTCCGCAGACCACGGGAGACCGTGATCAGTGGATGGAGCACGTCGGTGGCGCTGTCGGCGGCCGTGCGCGCGATCTCTCGACTACGAGCGATCTGTGCGCTGCCGCTGCTCAGAATGCGGGGGAGTGGTCGCCGGGCCACGAAGTACTCCTGAAGTGGTGGAAGGGACTGGAGGGCGTCAGAACTTGATCCCGCCCAGGAGGCCGGCGAGGCTCTGCCCGCCCGCCGTGATGCTCGGTGCGATGGCGGTACCCGCGAGGTAGAAGCCGAACAGCGCGCTGACGAGGGCGTGCGAGGCCTTCATCCCGTCCTTCTTGAAGAACAGGAAGCAGATGATGCCGAGCAGGACCACGCCTGAGATGGACAGGATCATTGGGTGTTCTCCTGGTTGAGGGGACAGTCACCATGAGTCCTTCCAAGTTCACAGCAAGTATCTATGTGACTAAAGGTGCATTAGAGTGAAAAACGGGCTATTTCACTTGACCGGCGGACATCGAACGGGCTGTCGGGTGGCGAAATGCCCGGCGTGCGCTAGAGGAGCGGCCGTGGGCGGGCTGTCGTGATCTTTGCCTCGGTCGGGCGAGGTCATGTCGCCGAACGGGCAGTACCCTGTCGATTCACTCGTACGGCCGCGCTTGCCGTGCACCGGTCGACGAACGCAGGAGAGAGAGGCGGGATCCCCCCGATGAGCGAGACTCCGGACCCCGAGGTCATCGAGCTGGCGTCCAAGGTCTTCGACCTCGCGCGCACCGGGGACGCCGACGCGCTGGCCGCCTACGTCGACGCGGGTGTCCCCGCGAACCTCACCAACGACAAGGGCGACTCCCTCGTCATGCTCGCCGCGTACCACGGCCACCCCGCCGCGGTTTCCGCCCTCCTCGCGCGCGGTGCCGACGCCGACCGCGCCAACGACCGCGGCCAGACCCCGCTCGCCGGTGCCGTCTTCAAGGGTGAGGACGCCGTGATCCACGCGCTCCTCGCCGGCGGGGCAAATCCGGAGGCTGGGACTCCGTCCGCGCTCGACACCGCCCGGATGTTCGGCAAGACCGAACTCCTCGCCCTCTTCGGATC
This sequence comes from Streptomyces sp. NBC_00250, assembly GCF_036192275.1. Lineage (NCBI taxonomy): Bacteria > Bacillati > Actinomycetota > Actinomycetes > Kitasatosporales > Streptomycetaceae > Streptomyces > Streptomyces sp. NBC_00250. Next base: position 7,503,119 of record NZ_CP108088.1, read on the forward strand.
CCGGTGAACGGGCACTGAACCCCAGGTGAGAGCGGCGTCGTAAATGTGGTCGCGGTGGCGAAATGGGTGGGTCATCATGACGTCGGGCCCGGCAAAACGGGCCACCGACGAGAGGCTGAGGAAGATGGTCACTGGCAGGCGATGGACGACGAGCGGCCCGACATGTTGCCGCACGGCCTAGGCGTACGGGCGATGTACCGCCCGACCCGGGTCATCCCGGTATCCCCCGGTCGTGTCGACAGCTTGATGTGAGGCGTCTCCCCATGTTCGATCCAGTCATAGCGCCGAGCGGCACTCTGCTCGGCCTGCTGCAGCGGGGCCGCGGCGACGGCACCCTGCACGCGCTCGCCGCGCCACGCGCCGAGGCCCTCGCGGCCCTCAACCACTGCGTTCTCGACGACCCCCGCCACGACTGGCAGGTCGAGAACCGCTCCCTCTACTACGCCCGTCTCTACCTGGACCTCCACGGCGGTCTCGACGAGATCGAGGCGCACCTCTTCGGCGCCGAGGACCACCTCGACACCGAGGAGTCCAGGACCGGGCTCGCGCTCGCCGTCCTCGGGCACCTCGCCTCCTACGGACGCCAGGACGCCCTGGTCCTGCTCCGTCGCTACGCGGCGACCGGCACGAACTGGGCCTGGGCCCTCGACGAGCTGGCGCTCCGCGACGACGACGCCGGGCTCCGCGCGCTGGCCGTTCCCGTGCTCGCCCGCTTCCCGGCCGACGCCGAGGGCGACGCCGAGCTGGCCGGCGTCGTACGGGACGCCTTCGAGCCCCGCCCCTGGCGCCTGTGGGCCGAGGACCAGCGCGACGCCGTCGGCGCCCGGGTCAGGGCTGCCCAGGAACAGGGCTCCTTCGACCGCTGGCAGCGCCAGATGCGCCCCGCCGGGCCCCGCCCCGGCTGGAGCGTGCGCGCCGTCCTCGACTGGGCGCAGGAGGGCTACGAGCGCGGAGCCGTGCTGTACGGTCCCGCCGCCCGCTGCCTCACCGCCGTCGCGGGCCCCGAGGACCGGCCCGAACTCCTCGCCGCCGCCCGCCACGGCTCGGTGGGAGCCCGGGGTGCCGCCCTCCACCACCTCGCCGAATCGCGGGACCCCGCGGTCCTCGACCTCGTCGCGGCCGCCGCGGACGGCGACTCCGGCGAGGTCGCCGATGCCGCGATCGCCGCCTACCGCCGCATGTGCGGCGAGGACGCCGTCGCCCGCGCCCGCGCGTGGGTCCGTCGGACCGACGCCCTCGGCGCCGCCGCCGCAGACGTCCTCGCCTCCCGAGGCACCGCCCAGGACTCCCCCTCCGTCCTCGGCGCGCTGCGCGACACCATCCGCTCCGAAGGCCCCGACGCGCCCTCACTCGGCGCGCTCGTGGACGGCGCCGGCCGCCTCGGCATCGTCTGCGCCGCCCCCGTGCTGCGCCACGTCTACCGCGAGACGGCCTCTTCCCAGCTACGCGGGCGCGTGGCCCGCGCCCTCGCCGCCACCGACCCCACCTTCGCGAACGGCTTCGCCGTCGAATGCCTGTGGGACTGCGAGGAGACCACCCGCGAGGTCGCGGCCCAGCACGCCGAGACCGGGGACGTGCGCGTCGCCGAACGATTGCGCCGCCTCGCGGCGGACCCGGCCGAAGAGGTCGAGGTCCAGACCGCGGTACGCAACCGGATAGGGCCTGACCTGCAGGTCTGACCGTGGCGAGGTCCGGCCCGGACCTCGGACCCGACCCGAGCTCCGGCCCCACGGGCCGGAACCGGTCACCCCGTCACCCGGCTCCGGGGCGGCGCGGCCCCCGGCGGAGAACCCGCCGCGCGAGGCCCCGCCCCGGCGCACCGGCCGGGCGCACGGACGAGTCGGGGCCACGGGGGGAGCGCCCGGCACGCTCCCGCACGGCGGCGCTTGATCGTTTCCGGCCGCCGGTGGTCCCCGCGCGAAACGCTCATGGGACGTTCCCTCCCCGTCCAGATCGACGTTGGCGGGGACACGCCGGACGCGACGACAACACCCGTATGCGTGTCGTCATCGTCACCGAATCCTTCCCTCCCGACGTCAACGGTGTGGCGCACTGCGCCCTGCAGACCGCGCGCCACCTCGTCCGGCGGGGTCACACCCCGCTCGTCATCGCCCCCGCCGTCGCCGACCCGGCCGCGGACGCCGACGCCCCCTGCGCCGTCGTCCGGGTGCCCTCCCTCCCCCTCCCCGGCTATCCGCAGGTACGCGTCGCCCTGCCCAGCCGCCGTGTCGCCGCGGCCATCGCCGCCCACCGCGCCGACCTCGTCCACCTCGCCGGCCCGTTCGTCCTCGGGGTGCGCGGGATGACGGCCGCCACCCGGCTCGGCATCCCCGCCGTCGCCGTCTACCAGACCGACCTCGCCGGCTACGCCCGCACCTACGTGGGAACCGGCGAGGGCGCCGCCTGGCGCCGCCTCCGCGCCGTCCACGGAGCCGCCGACCGCACCCTCGCCCCGTCCTCCGCCGCCGTCCGCGACCTGGAGGCCCACGGCATCGGCCGCATCCGGCTCTGGGGCCGCGGGGTGGACACCGTCCGCTTCCGCCCCGAGCTGCGCGACGACGCCCTGCGCGCGGAACTCGCCCCGAACGGGGAACTCCTCGTCGGTTACGTGGGCCGCCTGGCCCCCGAGAAGCGCGTGGACCTCCTCGCCGGAGCCGGAAGACTCCCCGGGGTGCGGCTGGTGGTCGTCGGGGACGGGCCGAGCGGGCCCGCGCTCCGCACCGCCCTGCCGGGCGCCCGGTTCCTCGGCCGCCGCACGGGCGCCGACCTCGCCCGGATCTTCGCCTCGCTCGACGTGTTCGCCCACACCGGCCCCTTCGAGACCTTCTGCCAGACGGTCCAGGAGGCCATGGCGAGCGGAGTCCCGGTGATCGCCCCGGCCGCCGGTGGACCCCTGGACCTGGTCGACCACGGCCGCACCGGACTCCTCGTACCCCCGGGAGACCCGGACGCGCTGCGCGCTGCCGTCGCCTCGCTGGCCGCGGCACCGGACCTGCGCGCGGCCTTCGGCCTGGCCGGCCGGGCCACCGTCGAGGGCCGCACCTGGGAGGCCCTCGGCGACGAGCTGATCGGGCACTACCTGGAGGTCCTGCGGGAGCGGACGGTGGTGGCGGCATGAGAGGCGGCCGTGTCGACCGGGTTCACAGCGGAAGCGAGACCGAAGGGGTTCACGGCCACGACGGGGCCGGGCTCCGCATCGTACGGCTCGCCAACTTCGTCACCCCCACATCGGGCGGCCTCCGTACCGCCCTCGACCAGCTCGGCCGGGGCTACCGCGCGGCAGGGCACCGACCCGTCCTGATCGTCCCCGGCGACGTCGCGAGCGACGTCCACACCGAGCAGGGCCGGGTCATCACCCTCCCCGGCCCGGTACTGCCCGGCACCGGCGGCTACCGGGTCCTCACCGACCGGCGCCGGCTGCGTCGCCTCCTCGACGGACTCGCGCCGGACCGGATCGAGGTCTCGGACCGCACGACCCTGCGGTGGACGGGGGAGTGGGCGCGACGCGCCCGCGTGCCCTCGGTGATGGTCTCCCACGAGACCGCGGACGGGGTCCTGCGCACCTGGGGGGTGCCGTCGGCGGTCGCGGCCCGCGCGGCGGACCGGCTCAACCGCCGCACGGCGTGGGCGTTCGCGCGGATCGTCTGCACGACGGAGTGGGCGGAGCGCGAGTTCGTACGGATCGGGGCACGCAACGTCGTACGGGCTCCGCTCGGCGTGGACCTGGAGCGCTTCCGGCCCGGCCGCCGCAGCACCGCGCTGCGGGCCCGGCACGCGGAGGGGGAGCGGGTACTGCTTTTGCTCTGCTCGCGCCTCTCCGTGGAGAAGCGGCCCGGTACGGCCCTGGACGCCCTCGCGGAGCTGCGGGACGCGGGCATCGAGGCGGCGCTGGTGGTCGCGGGCGACGGGCCGCTGAAGGGGGCCCTGGAACGGCGGGCACGGGAGCGGCGCCTCCCGGTGCGGTTCCTCGGGCACGTCGCCGACCGGGAGGCGCTGGCGGACCTCCAGGCGGCGGCCGACGTGTGTCTCGCCCCGGGACCCGCGGAAACGTTCGGTCTCTCCGCCCTGGAGGCCCTCGCCTGCGGAACCCCCGTCGTCGTCAGCGCCTCCTCCGCACTCCCCGAGGTCGTCGGCGCCGCAGGTGCCTCGGCCGTGGACACCCCGGGCGCCTTCGCCTCCGCCGTACGGGGACTCCTCGCGGCCCCGGAGACCGCCCGCCGCAAGGCCGCACGCGCGCGTGCGGAGGTCTTCACCTGGGAGCGTTCCGTCACGGCCTTCCTCCGGGCACACGACGCCCTCCCGGCCCCGGAGGCGCTGCTCCCCGAGGAGGTGCGCCGATGACACCGGACCAGGCGTCCGCCCCGGTCGCGCTCGCGATCTCGGTGGAGTCCGAGGCGACGGCCCCGATGCCCGTCGCGCTCGCCACCACTCCCGCCGCGCTCCCTGCTCACGCCGCGCTCCCCGTCCCCGCCCCCGCCCCCGCCCGCGTACCCCCGCCCCGCCCCCGCCCCCGTCCGGGGACCACCGGCACCGTCCGGTTCGTCGTGCTCGGGGACTCGCTCAGCGAGGGCGTCGGGGACCGGGTGGACGGGGCCTGGCGGGGGTGGGCGCCGCTCCTCGCCGACGGGCTCGCGGCCGAGGGGCAGGAGACGGCGTTCCTGAACCTCGCGGTCAGCGGGGCGCTCAGCGGTGACGTCGCAGACCGGCAGGCCCCCCGAGCCCTCGCCTTCCGTCCCCACCTCGCCTCCGTCGTCGTCGGTGTCAACGACACCCTGCGCCGCACCTTCGACATCGGGGTGCTCGCCCGCCGTCTGGGCCGGGTCTGCGCCGACCTCGACGACGCCGGAGCCGTACTCCTGACGGCCTGTCTGCCCGACCCCGGCCGGATGCTCGGCCTGCCGCCCCCGTTGGCGCGCCCGCTCGCCCGCCGCCAGCGGTCCGTCAACGCCGTCGTGCACGCCCTCTCCGCTCGCTACGGCGCCGTCCACCTGCACCTCGCCGACGACAGCTGGACCGAGGACCGCACCCTGTGGAGCGCCGACCGGCTGCACCCCGGCGAGCGCGGCCACCGGGCCGTCGCCGAGGGGTTCCACCGGCTCCTCGCCGACCGGGGCCTCGCCCACGGGGCGCCGCCCGCCCGGGAGCCCGGCCTGCCGCCGCCGAGCCGTGCCGAGACCGTGCTCTGGCTCGCCACCGCCGGTACCGGCTGGCTCGTCCGGCGCAGTCACGACCTGCTGCCGCAGCTCCTGCTGCTCGCCGGTGCCGAACTGCGTCACTGGGCCGACGGCACCGGTCCCGCACCCCTCGACGCGCGGGCGGACGACGCCCTCGCCGCCGCACTCACGGCCACAATGGGGAGATGAACGGGCGCTGGGAGTTCTGGATCGACCGGGGCGGCACGTTCACCGACGTCGTGGGCAGGCGGCCCGACGGCCGGCTCGTCACGCGCAAGGTGCTCTCGCACGATCCCACCCGGCGTCAGGACGCCGCCGTCGCCGGAATCCGCCTCCTCCTCGGCCTGGGGCCCGACGAACCCGTCCCCGCCGACCGGATCGCCGTCGTCAAGATGGGCACCACCGTCGCCACCAACGCCCTCCTGGAGCGGCGCGGCGAGCCGACCGTGCTCCTCGTCACCGAGGGCTTCCGCGACGCGCTCCGCATCGCCTACCAGAACCGGCCCCGGCTCTTCGACCGCCGGATCGTGCTCCCCGAGGCGGTCTACGCGCGCGTGATCGAGGTTCCCGAGCGGGTCGACGCCCACGGCCACGTCGTCCGGCCCCTCGACGAGTCCGCCGTCGCCGAGGCGCTCGACGCCGCCCACGGCGAGGGGTTCCGCTCGGCCGCCGTCGTCCTCCTGCACGGCTACCGCCATCCGGCACACGAGGCCCGGATCGCGGCGATCGCGCGCGACGCGGGCTTCACCCAGGTCAGTTCCTCGCACGAGGTGAGTCCGCTCATCAAACTCATCCCCCGCGGGGACACCACCGTCGTCGACGCCTACCTCTCGCCGATCCTGCGCCGCTACGTCGACGAGGTCGCCCACGAACTCGCCGGAATCCGCCTCATGTTCATGCAGTCCAACGGCGGACTGCGCGAGGCGGCCCACTTCCGGGGCAAGGACGCCGTCCTCTCCGGACCCGCCGGCGGCGTCGTCGGCATGGCCCGCACCTCGGCACAGGCGGGCCGCGACCGCGTCATCGGCTTCGACATGGGCGGCACCTCCACCGATGTGTCGCACTACGCCGGCGTCTTCGAGCGTGAACTCGGTACACAGGTCGCCGGGGTGCGGATGCGGGCACCGATGATGAGCATCCACACCGTCGCGGCCGGCGGCGGGTCCGTCCTGCACTTCGACGGGCGCCGCTACCGGGTGGGCCCCGACTCGGCGGGCGCCGTCCCGGGCCCCGCCTGCTACCGCCGGGGCGGGCCGCTCACGGTCACCGACGCCAACGTCATGCTCGGCCGCGTCCAGCCCGCCCACTTTCCCGCCGTGTTCGGCGAGAACGGCGACCTGCCCCTGGACGCCGACGTCGTACGGGAACGGTTCACCGCCCTCGCGGAGGAGGTCGGTGGCGACCGCACGCCCGAGGAGGTCGCGGCGGGCTTCCTGGAGATCGCCGTCCTCAACATGGCCAACGCGGTCAAGAAGATCTCCGTCCAGCGGGGCCACGACATCACCCGGTACGCCCTCACGAGCTTCGGCGGCGCCGGTGGCCAGCACGCCTGCGCGGTCGCCGACGCCCTGGGCGTCGACACCGTGCTCGTACCCCCGCTGGCCGGGGTGCTCTCCGCGTACGGCATCGGGCTCGCCGACGCCACCGCCATGCGCGAGCGGTCCGTCGAGGCGGAACTCGACGCCCCCGGCACGCACGCGCGCGTGACGGATCTCTGCGCCGAACTCGCCGACCGCACGCGCGCGGAGCTGCGCGCCGACGGCCTGCCGGACGAGGCGATCACGACGCACGCGCGCGTACTCCTGAGATACGCGGGAACCGACGCGAACCTCCAGGTCGACCTCGCGCCGCCCGAGAACCTGAAAGCGGAGTTCACAGCGGTGCACCGCGCGCGGTACGCCTTCACCATGGACCGGCCGCTCGTCGTCGAGGCGGTCTCCGTCGAAGCCGTCGGCCGGGCAGGTCCGCACGGCCCCGTTCACGCCGAGCCGGCAGCACCGGATGAGCCCGCGGCCCCGGATGAGCCCGCAGACCGGGATGAGCCCGCAGACCGGGACGAGCGGGCAGACCGGGACGAGCGGGCAGCCCCGGACGAGCGGGCAGGGCCGCCCACGCCCCACGCCGCCGTCCGGATGTTCAGCGCCGGCACGCCGCACGAGGCTCCCCTCCACCGGCGTGAGGACCTGCGGCCGGGCGACGTCGTGGACGGGCCCGCGATCCTCGCCGAGGCCGACGCCACGACCGTCGTCGACAGCGGCTGGCGGGCCACCGCGACCGGCACCGGACACCTCCTCCTGCAGCGCGTCACCCCCCGCCCCGCGCGCGTGGCGGCCGGCACGGACGTGGACCCCGTCCTCCTGGAGGTCTTCAACAACCTCTTCATGGCCATCGCCGAGCAGATGGGCGTCCGCCTGGAGAACACCTCCCAGTCCGTCAACATCAAGGAACGCCTCGACTTCTCCTGCGCCCTCTTCGACGCCGAGGGCAACCTCATCGCCAACGCGCCCCACATCCCCGTCCACCTGGGCTCCATGGGCGAATCCATCAAGGAGGTCCTGCGGCGCCGCCGCGACGACCTGCGCCCCGGGGACGTGTACGCGATCAACGACCCGTACCACGGCGGCACCCATCTGCCCGACGTCACGGTCGTGACGCCGGTCTTCGACGAATCAGGCGCCGACCTCCGCTTCCTCGTCGCCTCGCGCGGCCATCACGCCGAGATCGGCGGGATCACCCCCGGCTCCATGCCCGCCTTCAGCCGGACCGTCGACGAGGAGGGCGTCCTCTTCGACAACTGGCTGCTCGTGCGGGACGGGCGACTGCGCGAGACCGAGACGCGGGCCCTGCTCACCGGCGCCCTTCACCCCTCCCGTGACCCGGACACCAACCTCGCCGACCTCCGCGCCCAGATCGCCGCGAACGAGAAGGGAATCGAGGAACTCCGCAAGACCGTCGACGAGTTCGGGCTCGATGTCGTCCAGGCCTACATGCGGCACGTCCGCGCCAACGCGGAGGAGTCCGTCCGCCGCATCGTCGCCCGCCTGGACGACGGCGCATACCGCTACGAGACCGACGGCGGCGCGATCATCCGGGTCGCCGTCCGCGTCGACCGCGAACGGAGGTCCGCCGTCCTCGACTTCACCGGGACCTCCCCGCAGCTGCCGGGGAACGCCAACGCACCCACGGCCGTCGTCATGGCCGCCGTCCTGTACGTCTTCCGCACCCTCGTCGACGAGGACATCCCCCTCAACAGCGGCTGCCTGGAACCCCTGGAGGTCCGGGTCCCGCCCGGCTCCATGCTCGCGCCCGCCCACCCGGCCGCCACCGTCGCCGGGAACGTCGAGACCTCCCAGGCCGTCACGGGCGCGCTCTACGCGGCCCTCGGCGTCCAGGCGGAGGGTTCCGGGACCATGAACAACGTCACCTTCGGCAACGCGCGCGTGCAGTACTACGAGACGGTCGCCAGCGGCTCCGGCGCGGGCGACGGCTTCGACGGCGCCGACGCCGTCCAGACCCACATGACCAACTCCCGGCTCACCGACCCCGAGATCCTGGAGTGGCGCCACCCGGTCAGGATCGACGCCTTCGCGGTACGGGAGGACGGCGGAGGGCGCGGCCGCTGGCGGGGCGGACGCGGGGTGGAGCGCCGCATCCGGTTCCTGGAGCCGATGACGGTGGCCCTCCTCACCGGACACCGCAGGGTCCCCCCGTACGGCATGGCGGGGGGCGAGCCGGGCGCCCTCGGCGAGAACCTCGTGGAACGCGCGGACGGCACCGTCGAGCGCCTCGGCGCCGCCGCCACCACGGAGGTCGGGCCGGACGACGTCCTGGTCCTGCGCACCCCCGGCGGCGGTGGCTACGGCCCGCCGCCCGACGGGACGTGACATCCCCCGTCCCCGGACGAACCGTCTCGCCGTCCCCGGATCGAACCGTCCCGCCGTCGTGGACGGCCTCAGCGCACGGCCGTGAACCGAACCGGCGTCCCCGGCACCGCCTGCGCCACCGCGCCCAGATCGGCCTCCCGGACCACGCCGACCACCGGGTAGCCCCCGGTCGTCGGATGGTCGGCGAGGAACACCACGGGCCGCCCGTCCGGCGGCACCTGGACCGCGCCGAGGACCATGCCCTCGCTCGCCAGCTCGCCCGGCATGGCCCGCTCAAGAGCCGGGCCTTCGAGGCGCAGCCCGATGCGGTTGCTCGCCGGGGACACCCGGTACGCGCGCGTGGTGAGGGTGCGGAGCGCGGCGGCGGTGAACCAGTCGTCGCGCGGCCCGAACCGGACCCTCAGCACGAGTTCGTCCGGCGGGCCGGGCCACGGGGGAGCGTCGGCCGGGCCCCGTACGCCCGTTCCCGGGCCCAGCGGGAGGACCGCTTCGTCCGCCAGCGGCGCCGGACCCAGTCCGGACAGCAGGTCGGTGGAGCGGCTGCCGAGCACCGGCTCGACGTCGATCCCGCCACTGACCGCCACGTACGCGCGCAGCCCACGTACGGCCGCGCCGATCTCCAGGAGGGACCCGGCCGGCACCCGGACGGCGGTTCCCCAGGCGCCCGGGCGCCCGTCCACCCGTACGGGACAGGGCGCGCCGCCCACGGCGACGGTCACCGCACAACGGGGCCGCAGGGCGCAGCCGTTGACGGTGGTCTCCAGGACGGCCGCCGTCTCCGGGTTGCCGACGAGCCGGTTGACGAGCCGTACGGCCGCCGGGTCGAGGGCGCCGGAGCGGGGCACGCCGAGATGCGCGTACCCGGTACGCCCCAGGTCCTGGACGGTGGTCAGCGCCCCGGCCCGGACCACGGCGACGGCCCGGTCGGTCATCGCCCGCCCTCCGCCGTGGAGTCGCCCGCGGTGGACCGTTCCGCCGTGAAGCGGACGCGGGTTCCGGGCGAAAGGAGTGCGGCGGGGTCACGGCCGGTGTCCCACAGCACCGCGTCCGTCGTCCCGATCAACTGCCAGCCACCGGGGGAGGAGCGCGGGTACACGCCCGTGTACGGCCCCGCCAGAGCGACCGAACCCGCCGGCACGGCGGTGCGCGGCGTCGCCCGCCGCGGCACCCCGTACCGCTCGTCGAGCCCCGTCAGATAGCCGAAGCCCGGCGCGAACCCGCAGAACGCGACCCGGAACTCGGCCGCCGTGTGGATCCGCACCGCAGCCTCGACCGACACCCCCCACAGCGCGGCGACCTCCGCGAGATCGGGCCCGTCGTAGCGGACCGGTATCTCGATCGCCTCGCCCACGCGCGCGGAGAGCGGCCCCGGCTCCCAGCCGGTCAGCTCGGCCGCGAGCCGGTCCGGGTCCGCCACCCCGTCGAGCAGCACCGTCCGCGCCGCCGGAACGATCTCCCGTATCGCGGGCAGAGCACCGGCCGCCCGGCGCCGCAGCAGCTCGGCGTGGAACGCCTCCGTCTCCTCGCCCCCGGCCAGCTCCACCAGGAGCGCCCCCTCGCCCACGCGCAACGCGCGCGGGGCGGTGGACCTCACGCGAAGGCCTCCACCCGTACCCCGGAGCCCTCAAGGTGCTTCCGGACCCGACGGGCGAGGTCCACCGCGCCCGGGGTGTCGCCGTGCAGGCACAGTGACCGGGGCCGTACGGCGACGGAACTGCCGCAGTGCGCCGTGACCACCCCGAACCGGGCCATGGCCACCGACCGTTCCACCACCGCGTCCGGGTCGCTGACGACCGCCCCCGCCTGTCCGCGGGGCAGCAGGGAGCCGTCCGCCCGGTAGGCCCGGTCGCCGAAGGCCTCCGGGACGACGGGCAGACCGGCCTCCGTGGCTGCCTCGTGCAGCCGCGACCCCGGCAGCCCCAGGACCGGCAGCGTGCGGTCCGCGAGCAGGACGCCCTCGACGACCGCCGCCGCCTGCTCCTCGTCCCGGACCACCCGGTTGTAGAGCGCCCCGTGCGGTTTCACGTACGCCACGCGCGCGCCGGCCGCCCGCGCGAAGACCTCCAGGGCGCCGATCTGGTACGCCACCTCGGCGGCCAGCTCCGCCGCGGGCACGTCCATCGAGCGGCGTCCGAAGCCGGCCAGGTCGCGGTACGACACCTGGGCCCCGATCCGTACCCCGCGCGCGACGGTGAGCTCGCACACGCGCCGCATGGTCGCCGCGTCGCCGGCGTGGAAGCCGCAGGCCACGTTGGCGCTGGTCACCACCGACAGGAGCTCCTCGTCGTCGGTGAGCGTCCAGCGGCCGAAGCCCTCGCCGAGATCGGCGTTGAGATCGATCAGGGCCTCGTCCGTGCTCGGGGCCGGGGGCGTGCGCATCTGCACCTCGCAGGAGGGAGGAAAGGGGTGCCGGGCCGGCACGGGGGACCGTACGATGCCGTCAACGTAGAGGATTGTTGAACGATCCGACAAGATGACGACGAGGAGTGCCGTGGCAGCGAGCGAAGCCGGGGACCTGACCGACGACCGTGCGCTGCTCGGGCGTACGAGCACGGCGGAGCGGGTCGCGGACATCCTGCGCACCCGCATCGCGGAGGGTTACTTCCCGCCCGGCACCCGGCTCTCCGAGGACGGCATCGGCGGCGCGCTCGGTGTGTCCCGCAACACCCTGCGCGAGGCCTTCCGGCTCCTCACCCACGAACGGCTGCTGGTCCACGAGCTCAACCGCGGCGTCTTCGTCCGGGTCCTGGCCGTCGACGACGTGGACGACATCTACCGCACCCGGCGGCTCGTCGAATGCGCCGTCGTGCGGGACCTGGGACCGTCGCCGTACGCCCTCGACGCCCTCGCCGCCGCCGTGGTGGAAGGCGAGACGGCCGCGCGGACGGGCGACTGGCAGGCCGTCTCCACGGCCAACATCCACTTCCACCGCGAGCTCGTCGGCCTCGCCGGAAGCGCCCGCGCCGACGAGCTGATGCGGGGCGTCCTCGCGGAACTCCGACTCGCCTTCCACGTCGTCGGCGACCCCCGTGTCCTGCACGAGCCGTACCTGGCACGGAACCGGGAGATCCTCGACGCCCTGCGAGCCGGCGAGCGGACCACGGCCGAAGACCTCCTGGCCCGCTATCTCGACGACTCCCGCACCCGGGTCGCGGCCGCCTACGCGCGGGCCGTCGGGACCCCTCCGAGCCCGGCGGACTGACCTCCCCGATCTGCGCCGTTTCGACCGTTGTCAGTTCGAGGACCTAATCTGTCCACCGTGACTTCGCCTGCCTCGACGGACCTCGCTCCGCCCCAGCTCAGCGCGGGGCCGCGGCCCGCGCAGGGTCCGGCCGCCGACGAAGGGCTCGCGCGGCGCCTCCGCGCGCTCGCGTGCACGGCCCCGCTGCACGACCTGGACGCCCGCAAGGCGAACCTGGCCGGTGAGTACACGGTCTACGCGATGGCCGAGGTGGCCCTCTCCGCGATCGACCTCATCACGCTGAACATGGACTTCGACACCGGCGCCGACCACGAGCAGATCGTCGCCCGGCTGCTGCCCCGCGTCGCCGCCCAGGCGCCCACCCGCCCCGCCGCCGAGCACGAGCGCGTGGCCCGCTGGGTCCTGGAGAACCTGATCAACGTCGGCAGCGTCGACCGGGGCTTCCGCGCCGTCTACGGCACCTTCGGAACCGACGGCGTGTACGTCCGCAGGGACTACGACTTCAAGCTCATCGAGGAGGTCCCGGGGTACGGCGGCGGCGTCTACCTCCGGACCACCGACGAAGCGGTCAACGTCCTGGTCGGAGCCCTCGACACCGACGTCACCAGCGCCCAGATCGCCGCCGAGGTGAAGCTGGAGGTCCTCATCAACCGCGGCCGGCTCGCCGACGCCCAGCTCGCCGCCGAGCAGGCGCGCTACCGGACCGTGCAGTACGCCGAGACCCTCCGCAAGACCCTGGAGGCCACCCGGCGCAACGTGCGCGCGGTGGACTGGCTCAACACGGTGCCGGACATGATCGCTGAGGCGCTCGACCACGTCGCCGACCGCTACCGCCACGAGAACGCGATCCTCACCAACATCCGCAGGGCGCGCGACGAGGCCGAGGCCGCGTCCGACGCCAAGACGGCCGAGCACAAGCGCCGCGCCGCCGAGCTCGTCGACATAGTGAAGGACTGCATCCGGCGCCACACCCAGCTCCAGTCCCGTCTCCTGGACGCCGGGCCGCTCTTCCGCGCCGAGCAGGACCGGCAGGCCTTCGCCGCCCCCACCTCGTACACCGGGCTCGACCTGTACGGGCAGCTCGTGGCGCCGACCCTGCCGCTCCCCGTCGAGCAGGCCGCCAGGGTCACCGACGCGTTCTTCGCGCGCGGCACCGGTCTGCGCACCCCGGCCTCCGTACGCCTCGGCGACCTTGTCGACCTCCTCCTGACCCCGCCCGTCGAGCGCGAGCACCTCGGCGCGGAGATGCCCGAGCCCGACCTCATCGCCACCCCCGACGACTCCCGGTTCAGCGAGGAGCAGCTCGCGAACGCCATGCGTCTGCTCGACCTGGAGCACGACGCCCCGCGGCGGCTCTCCGGCCTGCTCGCCGAGGCCCGCGAGCTCGACTCCGACCTGCCCTACCTCGTCGCCCTGCTCGCCGTCCACGCGGCGAGCCCCCCGGTCGGCACGGCCTACCGCCAGGGCGAGGAGCGGCTCCTCTTCGCCGTCGACGACGGCACCCCGCTGGACGACCCCGAGTTCGGCGGCGCCGACCTCATCGTCGGTACGGCGCTGCTCGACGCGGCGGGCATGGCCGCCGGCCGCACGGAGGGCTCGTGACCCTCGTCCCTCCGGTTCCGACGCCGCTCGCGGCCGACGCCGCCGTACCGCCCGCCCGCCCCGCCCACCCGTCCGAGGCCGCGCAGGACCCGTCGGACCCGGCGGGCATCGGCGTACGCGAAGACGGCGCGCGCGACTCGTCGGCACCGTCTGAACACGTGGAGCGGCAACAGGAGCCGCGCTCCACGTCACAGCCCGGCTCCCCGCCGCAGCCCGCGCCCGCATCGGAGCCCGAGACCGCGCCGGAGCCCGCCACCCACCGCCCCGTCCCCAGCCCCGGCCCCCGCGTGCGTGCCGTCCGCGTCGACCCGCCCGCCGGCGCGTCGACGCGCGGTGACGCCGAGGACCGGCCCGCACAGGCGTCCGGCCCCCGGCCCAAGCCGCGGCTCGGCGTCGTGGCCGTGCCCGAGCCGACCCGTACGGCGTCCGCCCGGCGGCGGCGCGACGTCCCGTCCGTCCGCGCCGTGCGGCTCACGGACGAACCGGTCACGCGCGCGGACCGACCGGCGGACCGCACCGCGGACGGGCCCGCCGCGCGTCCCGCCGCCCCGCCGACCGACCGCCCCGCCACCTCCCGGGCGGCCGTCACCCCGGTCCCGCTGCCGCTGCCCCCACCCCGACCCGTCACCCCCGCCGTACCGACATCGACCGAGAGCCGTACCGAGGAGCCCCAGCCGTGAGCGAAACCCACGCCGAGTACGCCGACGCGTGGGGCGAGCAGGAGCCCCCGCAGCCCCAGGCCGCCACCACGAGCGCCGCCGCCACGGCCGGCGCCGCCGCGTCCGCCGTCACCCCCGCCGACGCCTCCGACGCGGCCCGGCTCGTCGCCTTCGGGCTGCAGCCCAAGCTGCTCCCGGCCCGCGACGCCGAGTACGCGGAGCTGCTCCGCCGCTACCGCGAGGACCCCGCCTTCGCGCGCCTCGCCGACGCCGTCGCGACCGGTCTCGGCCTCGTCGTCCTGGAGGTCTCCCCGCGCGCGGGGATGGCCGTCACCGCCGGTGAGGACTCCGTCTTCGCCGTCCGGATGGGCGACTACGCGCGCCGCGCCTCCACGGACTCGGCCGACCGGTTCCTGCACGGCCTGGCGCATCTCGCCGTCGCCGCCATGGCCTTCCCCCGCCCCGAGGACCTCGCGGACGACGCGTACATCGGCCGCCTCACCGTCAACGGCGTCGACGCCTTCGTACGCCAGGCGTGTCTGCGTCTGGAGCAGCGCGCCGAGGAACTGGGCGAGAACACCGACCCGGCGTCCGACGCTCCCGGCCTGGAGGCCGCCTGGCGGATCTACGCCCGCCGCAGCGCCACCGGCGCCACCAAGGACGCCCGCCGCCTCGCCGGATCCACCACCGGCATCGTCGGCAAGGCGGCAGCGTTCCTCACCGAATCCGGCTTCCTCCAGCGCACCGGCGACGAGGGCGGCGGCTCCTACCGCACCACCGCCCGCTACCAGCTCCAGGTCCGCGACATGGCCGGTTCGGCCGCCATGGCCGAGCTGCTCGAACTCGGTGTCGTCCCCGTCAGCGACGGCTCCGCGACCCTCCTTCCGCCGCCCGACGGCGACGACCTGGAGCTCGCGGCCGACGCGGGCCTGCCCTTCCACGCCTCACCGCACGCGTAACCGCCCCGCGTAACCGATCTTCCCGAGCACGAGAGCACGAGAGTCCCTCGCCATGTACGAGCTGTCCCGGGTCCGCCTGTACTCCATCGGTCCCGCCGGTGCGCGCTACGCCGACACCGTCCTGGACCTGCGCGGGGTCGGCGCGCCCGTGCCCCACCCCGCCCCCACCCAGGCGGAGTTCTTCGAGGAGGAGCCGGTCGGCCCGCCGCGCCGTCCCGCCCCCGCGGGCGTGCTCTTCCTGGAGAACGGCGGCGGCAAGTCCGTCCTCCTGAAGCTGATCTTCTCGGTCATGCTCCCCGGCCACCGCAACACCCTGGGCGGCGCCAGCTCCGGAGTGCTGCGCAAGTTCCTCCTCGCCGACGACTGCGGGCACGTCGCCCTGGAGTGGCAGCACACCCTCACCGGCGAACTCGTCGTCGTCGGCAAGGCCAGCGAGTGGCGCGGCCGGCAGGTCTCCTCCGACCCGCGGAGGTTCGCCGAGGCCTGGTACTCGTTCCGTCCCGGCCCCGGCCTCAGCCTGGACAACCTCCCCGTCGCCGAGGCGACCTCCGTCCGCCCGCCCGTCGAGGGTGCCTCCGGCGCGACCGGCCGCCGCCGCACCATGAAGGGCTTCCGTGACGCGATCACGGAGGCGGGCAAGGCGTACCCGCACCTGGAGGTCTACTGGGAGGAGATCCACGACCGCTGGAACGAGCACCTCGGGGAGCTCGGCCTCGACCCCGAACTCTTCCGCTACCAGCGCGAGATGAACGCCGACGAAGGCGAGGCGGCCGGCCTCTTCGCGGTCAAGAAGGACTCCGACTTCACCGACCTGCTGCTGCGGGCCGTCACCGACACCCGCGACACCGACGGCCTCGCCGACCTCGTCGGCGGCTTCGGCAACAAGCTCGGCCGCCGCGCCGAACTGACCGCCGAGCGCGAGTTCACCGCCGGATCGGTGGACCTGCTCAACCGGATCGTCGAGGCCGCCGGGACCCGGTCGCACGCGCGCGAGATCCACACGGCGGCCGAGCGCCGCACCCGCACCCTGGCCCGCCGGCTCTCCGCCCGCGCCGCCGTGGAGCGCGCGCGTGGCGCCGAACTCGCCCAGCAGGTCACCTCCGCGGGACACGCCGTCGCCGAGGCCGAGACGGCACGCGGGCGCGCCGCCCTCATCGCCGCCGAACTCGCCTACCGGCACGCCTCCCTTGCGCTGACCGCCGCGGAGAAGGGCGCCGCGTCCCAGCGTCGCGAACTCACCGACGCCCGCACCGTGCACTCCGCCTGGCAGGCGGCCGAGGTCGTCCTCCGTCAACGCGCCGCCGGCGACCGCTCCGCGCGCGTGGCCGCCGCCATCCGCGAGGCCGAGCGGGACGCGGCCCCGGCCCTCGCGGCCCGCGCCGAGGCCGCCGCCGACCTCGTACGCGCCCTCTCCGCCGCCGCCGAGGAGGGCGAGCGCCACGCGGCCGAGGAGGAGGAACGCTCCACCGCCCTCCAGGACATGGGCGAGACCGCCCACCGTGACGCCACGGCCGCCGCGACGGAGGCCCAGCGGGCCCGCAGCGAGGCCGGTCACCTGCGCCAGCGCCTCGCCGAGGTCGAGCAGGAGACCGCCGAAGCCGTACGCGCCGGCTGGCTCGACGACACCGCGCCCGACGCCGACCCCGCCCGTGCCGCGCTCGCCGCGAGCGACGCCGAGAAGACGACGGTCGCCGCCTGGGACACCGCCCGCGAGGCCGCCCGTACGGCGGCGGACCGCGCGCGTGAGGCGGCCGGGGCCGAGTCCCGTGCCGAACTCGCCGCCGCCCGCGCCGCGGACGCGGCCGAGGCCGCCGGGAACGCCTACGACGCCGAGCGCCGGGCCGCCGAGCTCCTCGCCGGCGAGGAGCGCCTCGCCGAACTCCTGAGCCTCCCGACCACCGGCCCGTCCCTCCCGGCCACCGGCTCTCCGCTGCCCGGTCAGCGCGCCGCCCACCCCGACGCCGACCCCGGGGAAACCTCCGGGGCGGACGCCGACAGCGCGCCCCAGGGCCCGCTCACCGTCACCGAGTTCGACCGGTACGCCGACGAACTGCGCGGCATGCTCGACCAGGCCGTCACCTCCGCCGAGCGCCAGCTCTTCGACCTGCGCACCGCCGCGGCCGACGACTCCCGCATCCTCGGCGCCCTCGGCGACGGCGGCCTGCTGCCGCCGGGACCCGACGTCCTCGCCACCGTCGAGTACCTCGGCGAGCACGGCATCCCCGCCCTCCCCGGCTGGCGCTACCTCGCCCAGGCCGTGGACCCCGCCGACCACGCGCGCGTACTCGCCGCCCGCCCCGAGCTGGTCGACGGCGTCGTGATCACCGACCCCGTCTCGTACGGACGCGCCCGCGAGGTCCTCGGCACCGCCGCCCTGCTGCCCCGCTCCGCCGTGGCCGTCGGTACGGCCGCCGCCCTGCTCGCCCCCGTACCCGGGCAGGACACGGCGGACGACAGCAGCGTCCACAGCGTCTTCCTCGTCCCGCCGAACCCGGCCATGCACGACGAGCACGCGGCCGACGAGGAGCGCCACGCGCTGCGCGCCCGCGCCACCGCCCGCGACGAGGAGATCCGTACCCTCGCCGCCCGCCTCGCCGGCGACCGCTCCCTCGCGGCCCGGATCGGCTCCTGGCGCGCCGACTGCCCGCCCGGGATGCTCGCCGAGCTCGCGGCCGTCGCCACGACCGCCCGCGAGACCGCGGAAGCCGCCACCGCGACCCTCGACGAGGCACGCACCGCGCGCGTGGAGGCCGACGAGGCCGCCGCCGAAGCCGCCCAGGTACGCGACGAGCGCCAGGAGGCCGCCCAGCGCGCCCGCCGGGTCGCCGACGCCCTCGCGGGCCTCGCGTTCCGGCTGCGCGAGCGGTCCGCCTGGCAGGCCAAGCTCCGCGAACTCGCCGACGACGCCACCGAGGCCGAGGCCCGCGCCCAGACCTGTCTGGAACGCGCCCGTGCCGCCGACGAGGACCGCCGCGCGGCCCAGCGCTCCGCCGACGACGCCCACCGCACCGCCCGCGCCCTGCGGGCCGAGCGCGCTGAGATCGCCGGCGCCCCCGACACCCTCCCCGAGGTGAACGAGACCGCGCCCCGCGCCGCGCTCCCCACCCTGCGCGAGGCCTACCGGGCCGCTTCCCAGCTGTACGAGAAGGTCGGCGTCGGCGCCGACCTGCGCGCCGAGCAGGCCCGCGCCGAGAGCGACGAGTCCGCCGCCCTCGCCGAGCTGGACCGTCTCACCAACAAGGTCCGCACCCGCGCCGAGCAGCTCCTGGAGTCCACCGACGGCGCCGACGGCCCGTCCCGGCAGGCGGCGGCGGCCCGCGCCGAGTCCCTCGTGCAGATGCTGGAGACCCGCGCGTCGGAGGCCAGCGAGAAGCTCGGCCGACTGCGTGGCGAGGCCGAGCGCCTCGCCCCCGAGGACGGCGAGGCGCACACCGAGCTGCCCGAGGAGGTCGTGCCCGCCGACGCCGAGCGGGCCCAGGTCCTGCTCCGTACGGCCACCGCCGAACTGGCCTCCCGCAGCGCCGCCCTGGAGGCGGCCCGCGCCGCCCACACCGGCCTGCTCCGCGACCACCGGACCGCCGAGGACGCGGCGGGCGGCTTCGACGAGACCGCGGCCCTGCTGCGGGACCTGCTCCGCGATCACACGGACGAGGAGCGGGAGGAGTCCGAGCCGTACCCCGGCAGCCTGGATGAGGCCCGTACGACGGCCACCGAGGCACGCCGCTCGCTGCGCGGCTGCACGGCCGAGCTGTCCTCGGCCGACGCCTCCGTCCGCGAGGCGAGCGACATCCTCGTACGGCACGCCAACTCCACCCGCTACGAGCAGGTCCGCACCCCGGCACGCCAGCAGATCCGCGAACTGCCCGCGTCCGCGCTGCCCGAGCACGCCGCCAAGTGGGCCGAGGCCTTCGCGCCCCGGCTGCGGGTCCTCACCGACGAACTGGAGCAGCTGGAGCGCAACCGCGACTCGATCGTGGACCGGCTGCGCGGCCTCGTGGAGTCCTCGCTGGCCACCCTCCGCTCCGCGCAGCGGCTCTCCCGGCTCCCCGAGGGCCTCGGCGAGTGGTCGGGGCAGGAGTTCCTGCGGATCCGCTTCGAGGAGCCCGATCAGGCCACCCTCGCGGAGCGGCTCGGCGAGGTCGTCGACGAGGCGACCCGCGCCGCGGTCAAGAAGAACTCCGACCTGCGCCGCGACGGCATGTCCCTGCTGCTCCGGGGAGTCCAGGCGGCGCTCGAACCCAAGGGCGTCTCCGTCGAGATCCTCAAGCCGGACGCGGTGCTCCGCGCCGAGCGGGTGCCCGTCGGGCAGATGGGCGACGTCTTCTCCGGCGGACAGCTGCTCACCGCGGCCATCGCCCTGTACTGCACGATGGCGGCGCTCCGCTCCAACGACCGGGGCCGCGACAAGCACCGCCACGCGGGCACGTTGTTCCTGGACAACCCGATCGGCCGCGCCAACGCCACGTACCTCCTGGAGCTCCAGCGGGCCGTGTCGGACGCGCTGGGCGTCCAGCTCCTGTACACGACGGGCCTGTTCGACACGACCGCGCTCGCCGAGTT
Organism: Streptomyces sp. NBC_00250; assembly: GCF_036192275.1. Classification (NCBI taxonomy): domain Bacteria; kingdom Bacillati; phylum Actinomycetota; class Actinomycetes; order Kitasatosporales; family Streptomycetaceae; genus Streptomyces; species Streptomyces sp. NBC_00250. The sequence continues at coordinate 7,523,159 of NZ_CP108088.1, forward strand.
CCCGCTGGTGATCCGGCTCCGCAACGACGCCGACCTGCGGGCCGGCCTCAAGTACATCAGCGTGGAGGAGCACCTGCGCCCGGGTCTGCCGCAGACCGGCGGGGAGGGTGAGGCGATCCACGGCGAGATCACGGCGACGAGGATGTACCGCCGCCATGCCTCCGACGACCCCACCCGGGTGGCGTCTCTCTAGCGCAACGGTGAGCGGCCCGGCCCCCTCGACAGGGGGCCGGGCCGCTCATCGGTTCTCCCGGGACCTGTACGACGTGAATCGCCGGACGGTCCCAGGGCGCCTGTCCGGCGGATCAGGGTCGGACAGGCCCCAGTCGCCTCAGGCCGCCTCGGACAGCGAGGCCGTCTCCGCCGACCCCTCTCCGCGGCCGGCCCGGATGGGCGGACGCGCCGTGCTGCTCGGCTGTGACACCACACCGTTGCGCTGGCGCCACACCTGACGGGTGATCCAGATGTCGAGGACACTCCAGGTGGCCACGACGGTGGAGACCACCGCGCTGACGGTCACCGGGAACGCCAGCCACGAGCCCGTCAGGGAACTGAAGAACGCCACGACTCCCTGGATGAGCGTCACCGATGTGATCATCACGGCCCGCACGGCGGAATTGCGCACCGGATCGGGCATCCGCCGTCGGGCTTGCTCGTCCTCGACCCACAACTGCCGGGCCGACCGCGCCTCGTGTTCCATTGTCCTGTCACTCCCCACCACCGAACGACTACAGGAGTGGCTGCCCGTCTTGAGCGCCTATACGCGGACAGAACCCTCCCCGTACTTATTGACGCACGAGGGAGGGAAAAGGTTTCGCCCGTCCCGGGATGAACGTGACCGACGCAGGACCGGAACGAACAATTCCAGCCATCTCCGCAGGCCGGAGAAATGGAGCGTCATCAGGTGTCCTACGCCACATTGACCAATCCCAACTCCCCGAATACCAGGACATCTCATGATCAACACTCACTCGACAGGCTGAAAATAGCCCGGACATGCCTTCGAGATGGCCGTGATGCAGTAGTAGGCTCACGCCGCCGTTTGTTGAAACTCAAGGTTGACGCCGCGTGTTGACGCCGGACGTCACGAACGTGAAGGACCTCCGTGGCCGCGGAGGCCGAGCTGGGGGAGGCCATGCGCTTTCGCGGGAAGTCCATCCGCCGGAAGATCGTGGCGTTGCTGCTCGTACCGCTCGTCTCCCTGACCGGCCTGTGGGGCTTCGCCACGGTCCTCACCGGACGCGAGGCGGACCAACTCCTCGACGTCGGCTACATCGTCGACAAGGTCGGCTACCCCCTGGAGGACACCGCAAGGGTCATCCAGCTCGAACGCCGCCAGTCACTCATCTACCTCGCGGACCCCCGGGGCTCCGACACCCTGGGCTCGCTGAACGAGACCCGCCGGGCCACCGACCGCCAGATCGCCCGCATCCGCGCGAACGCCGCCGACCCCGGCGTACGCGAGGAGATGCGGCCCGTCACCGCCCAGCGGCTCACCTCCCTCCTCGAAGCGCTCGACGGCCTCGCCTCGCTGCGCCGCTCCGTGGAGAAACGCGACATCGGCCGGATGCAGGCCCTCGACTTCTACAACCGGCTCGTCGACCCCTGCTACAGCTTCCTCATCACCCTCCACGCCCTCGAGAACGTGGAGATGGACAAGCAGGGCCGCGCCCTCGTCGGCGTCACCCGCGCGCGTGAGCTGCTCTCCCGCGAGGACGCCCTCGTCCTCTCCGCGCTCGTCGCGGACCGCGTCACCATCGAGGAGATCCGCGAGATATCCAACCTCGTGGCCAACCGGAAGCAGTTCTACGAGGTCAACCTCGAACTCCTGCCTGCCGCCGAACGCGAGAAGTTCGAGAAGTACTGGCGAAGCCCCGACAGCCAGCCGCTGCGCACCGCCGAGAACGCGATCATCGAAGAGGGCCCCACCGACCGCCCGCGTGCCGTCACGCCCGTCTACTGGCAGGAGAACGCCAGTCCGGTCCTCGACGACCTGGCCCGCGAGAACACCGCGGCCGGCGACCGCTACCAGGACCGGGTCCAGCCCGCCGCGTACAGCGTCCTCCTCAAGGTCGGCGTCGCCGGCGTCCTCGGCTTCCTCGCCCTGCTCGCCTCGATCGTCATCTCCGTCCGCATCGGCCGCGAACTCGTCCGCGACCTGCGCCGCCTCCAGAAGGAGTCCCAGGAGGTCTCCGGCGTCCGCCTGCCCAGCGTGATGCGGAGGCTCGCCGCGGGCGAACAGGTCGACGTGGGCACCGAAGTGCCTCACCTCGCGTACGGGCAGGACGAGGTCGGCCAGGTCGGCCAGGCCCTCAACACGCTCCAGCGGGCCGCCGTCGAGGCCGCCGTCAAGCAGTCCGAACTGCGCCGCGGCGTCTCCGAGGTGTTCGTCAACCTCGCGCGCCGCAACCAGGTCCTGCTCCACCGCCAGCTCACCCTCCTCGACACCATGGAACGGCGCACCGAGGACACCGACGAGCTGGCCGACCTCTTCCGGCTCGACCACCTCACCACCCGCATGCGGCGGCACGCCGAGGGCCTCGTCATCCTGTCCGGCGCCGCGCCGTCCCGGCAGTGGCGCAAGCCCGTCCAGCTCATGGACGTGGTCCGCGCCGCCGTCGCCGAGGTCGAGGACTACGAGCGCATCGAGGTACGCCGGCTCCCGCGCCTCGGCGTGGGCGGCCCCGCCGTCGCGGACCTCACCCACCTCATCGCCGAACTCCTCGAGAACGCCACGGTGTTCTCACCCCCGCACACCGCCGTCCAGGTACTCGGCGAGCGGGTCGCCAACGGCTTCACCCTGGAGATCCACGACCGCGGCCTCGGCATGAACCCCGACGCCCTGCTCGACGCCAACCTCCGGCTCGCCGAGACCCCCGAGTTCGAGCTCTCGGACACCGACCGGCTCGGCCTCTTCGTGGTCAGCCGGCTCGCCCAGCGCCAGAACGTCCGTGTCTCGCTGCAGACCTCTCCGTACGGGGGCACCACGGCGGTCGTCTTCATCCCGGCCGCGCTGCTCACCGACGCGCCCGAGACCCAGGGCGCCGGCTTCCGCCTCGACCGCAAGACCCTGGAGCGCACCGGCCCGGCCGACGGCGCGACGGCCGACGACGGCGTTCTGCCCAGCCGCCGCCCGGCGCTCGCCAGGGTCCCCGACGTGACCGAGGGACCCGGACCGCTCGACGGTCCCGTGGAACTCGAAGGGCCGATCGGCAGCGAGGAGTTCGACGTGCTCCTCGACCGCTCGGCCGACCTCCTCGACACCGAGAGCGAGCGCGGCGGCCTCTTCCTGCCCCGGGGACGGCGCCGCGCCGGACTCGCGTCGGCGGGAGACCAGCACCAGCAGGCCGCGGACCGGCCGAACGGCCAGGGCGAGGAGGAGAAGCCCGTCGACGGGGCAGTTCTCGGCCCCGTACCGCTGCCGCGCCGCCGCACCCCGACGCTCGTCGTCGACCACGGCCGCCGCCTCGACGAGCCGGACCGCGGTCGCGGCACCGACGTGCCGGGCCGCGGGCAGCGCGCCGACGAGCCGGGCCGCGGCCGCTCCTTCGCGGACCGCCCGCACCCGCTCCCGGACCGCGCCGACTCGGGTCCGGACCGGTCCCACGCCCTCCCCGACCTAGACCAGCCGCTCACCGGCCGGGCGCATCCCGTCCCCGGCCGGACGACCGACGGCCTCGGCCCGGCGACCGGCGGTCTCGGGCGGCCGACCGATGGCCTGGGCATCCCGGGCCACCACGCCTACGGAGCCGGGCAGGACGATCTGCCGGTGCCCCCGCGTGGAGCCGGTCGGCAGGACGATCCGCCGGTACCCCCGCGCGGAACCGGCATCCAGCACGGCCTGCCCATCCCCCCGCGCGGAACCGGCCCCACCCTCGTCCCCGTCCCGCCGGAGGGGCCCGTGCCGCCGGAGAGCGCCGAGCCGTTCGGCGGGCTGCCCCGCCGCGTCCGCCAGGCCAGCCTCGCGCCGCAGCTGCGCGCGACCGACGGCCCGGCCGAGCGCGGTACGGGCGGGCGTGCCGACGCCCGTACGAGCGACGGCACCTCGCCGGCGGACCCCGAGTCCTTCGAGCGCGACGCCGAGGAGGTACGCGCGCGCATGGCCGCCATGCAGCGCGGCTGGCAGCGCGGGCGACGGCACAACGCCGACCCGGACGACCCGACAGCACCTGGAACGACACCCGAGGGGGACGGTCGATGACCGCACCGAACGCCGCAGCATCCAGCACCACTTCCGGCCACGGGCACGGAAACGGCGAGCTGAACTGGCTCCTCGACGAGCTCGTGCAGCGCGTCGCGTCCATCCGGAAGGCCCTGGTGCTCTCCAGCGACGGCCTCCCGACCGGTGCGTCCCAGGACCTGACCCGGGAGGACGGCGAGCACCTGGCCGCCGTCGCCTCCGGCTTCCACAGCCTCGCCAAGGGAGTCGGCCGCCACTTCGAGGCGGGCAAGGTCCGCCAGACGGTCGTCGAGCTGGAGGACGCCTTCCTCTTCGTCACGGCCGCCGGTGACGGCAGCTGCCTGGCGGTGCTCGCCGACGCGGACTCCGACGTCGGCCAGGTCGCGTACGAGATGACGCTGATGGTGAAGCGGGTCGGGGCCCACCTCGCGACGGCCCCCCGGACCGGTCTGCCCGCGGGAGGGTGAGTGGGACGGCATGAGTGACGCAACCGAGCGGAACCAGCTGAACCAGTCGAGCCCGCCGAGCAGGTTCGGCCGACCGGACGTGCCGAACCCGTCGGACCAGGGCCCGACCCCGGGCCACCACCACTGGTTCGACGACGAGGCCGGTCCGGTGGTCCGTCCGTACGCGATGACCCGCGGCCGGACGAGCGCCGCCACCCGTCACCGGCTCGACCTGATCGCGGTGGTCGTGCCCGAGCCCGCCGCCGACGACCCCGGCCGGGACCAGACGCTCTCCCCCGAGCACGTGGAGATCGTCGAACGCTGCTCCGAGCAGCCCCAGTCGATCGCCGAGCTCGCCGCAGGACTCGACCTCCCCGTCGGGGTGGTCCGGGTGCTCGTCGGCGACCTCGTCGAGGACGAACTCGTCCATGTGACCCGCCCCGTTCCGCCGGCCGAGCTGCCGGACGTGAGCATTCTCCGCGAGGTGATCAATGGCCTTCGGGCGCTCTAGCCGCAAGAAGCCGTACGTCGAGCCGGTGACCCTCAAGATCCTCGTCGCGGGCGGGTTCGGGGTCGGCAAGACGACGCTGGTGAGCGCGGTCAGCGAGATCCGGCCCCTGCGGACCGAGGAGATCCTCAGCGAGGCGGGGCGGCCCGTCGACGACCTGCACGGCGTCGAGGCCAAGACGACCACCACGGTCGCCATGGACTTCGGCCGGATCACCCTGCGCGAGGACCTCGTCCTGTACCTGTTCGGCACCCCCGGGCAGGACCGGTTCTGGTTCCTCTGGGACGAGCTGGCGCAGGGCGCGCTCGGGGCGGTCGTCCTGGCGGACACCCGCCGCCTGGAGGACAGCTTCGCGGCCATCGACTACTTCGAGCGGCGTGGCATCCCGTTCACGGTGGCCGTCAACTGCTTCGAGGGCGCCCGGCGGTTCCCCGCCGAGAGCGTGCGCGGGGCGCTCGACCTGGACCCGGAGGTCGAACTCCTGATGTGCGACGCCCGGGACCGCGAGTCCGTGAAGAACGTCCTGGTCGCCGTCGTCGAGCACGCGCTCGTGCTCGCGGACCGGAGCCACGCGGCCGCGACGACCTGACAGGAGCGGGCCCGGGACGGCGGCACGGTGTTCAGCGCACCGCCACCACCGCCGACCCGTGCCCGAACAGGCCCTGGTTGGCGGTGATGCCGACCCGCGCCCCCGGCACCTGCCGGTCGCCGGCCGTCCCCCGCAGCTGCCAGGTCAGCTCGCAGACCTGGGCGATCGCCTGGGCGGGCACCGCCTCCCCGAAGGAGGCCAGTCCGCCGCTGGTGTTGACGGGCAGACGTCCGCCGAGCGCGGTCGCCCCGTCGCGCAGCAGCTTGGCGCCCTCGCCGGCCGCGCACAGCCCGATGTCCTCGTACCACTCCAGCTCCAGGGCGGTGGAGAGGTCGTACACCTCCGCGAGGGAGAGGTCCTCGGGCCCGATCCCCGCCTCCTCGTAGGCGGCGCGCGCGATGGAGGCGCGGAAGGAGTGCGGGGCCGGGGCGACGGCCACCGCCGAGTCGGTCGCGATGTCCGGGAGGTCGAGCACCGCCTTGGGGTACGTGGGGGAGACCGTCGACACGGCCCGGACCCGCACCGGGTCGGGGTGCCCGTGGCGGCGCGCGAACTCCATGCTGGACAGCACGAGCGCGGCGCCCCCGTCCGAGGTCGCGCAGATGTCGAGGAGCCGCAGCGGATCGGCGACGACGGCCGAGGCCGCGACCTGCTCTGCGCTCACGCGCGCGCGGTAGCGGGCGAGCGGATTGAGCGCACCGGCCGTCGCGTTCTTCACCTTCACCTGGGCGAAGTCCTCGGGCGTGTCCCCGTACAGGGCCATCCTGCGGCGGGCGTAGAGCGCGAAGTACGCGGGGTTGGTGGCCCCGAGCACCCGGAACCGCAGCCAGTCCGGATCGTCGGGGCGCTCGCCGCCGGCCGGCGCGAAGAACCCCTTGGGGGTCGAGTCCGCGCCCACGACCAGGACCACGTCCGCGAGTCCGGCGAGGATCTGGGCCCGTGCGGTCCCGATCGCCTGGGCGCCCGAGGCGCAGGCCGCGTACACGCTGGTGACCCGTGCGCCCTGCCACCCGAGGGCCTGCGCGAACGTCGCCCCCGCCACGTACCCCGGGTATCCGCACCGCATGGTGTCGGCGCCGACGACGGAGCCGACGTCCGTCCACTCCAGGCCAGCGTCGGCGAGGGCGGCCCGGGCGGCGGCCGTCCCGTAACTGATGAAACTCCGCCCCCACTTGCCCCACGGGTGCATTCCGGCCCCGAGTACGGCGATGTCGTTCACGACCGCTCCTCCCGTGCAGGCTCGACGGGCCGTTCCTGCTCTGCCCCGGACCCGACCGGCCGCCAGTTCCAGGTGGTCCAGATGTGCTCCTCGTCCTGGTTGAGGACCCCGGGCACCACCTCGACCTCCGTCCCGATCGCCAGATCGGCCGCGGTCACCCCCGGAGCGGCCTGTCCGAGGACCACCATCGCCTCGGCCGCCAGCTCGACGGCGACGAGGGTGTACGGCTCCCAGGGCGCGTCCGGATCGGAGACGTACGGGGCGGGCGGACGGTAGCGCCCGTCGGTGTACGACCAGACATGGCCGCGCGGGGAGAGCGGGAACTCGGCGAGCTCCCCGCCGCCGGGACAGACCGGGTTGCGGCACCCGTCGTCCGCGCGCGGGAAGAAGACCGACGCGCAGGCGGTGCAACGGGTGCCGAGCAGCCGGAACTCCGTCTCCGGCACGGTGTCGTCGGTGAACCACCCGGCCACCACAGGTCTGCGCGTCCGTGCCATCAAGGCCTCCCGTACCACCGATCGCGACGATCACCACTGATCTGACGAACCGTCAGGAGTGTGCCACGGGAGCCTCGCGGACGAAAGACTTCAGTGACCGGCCACCGACCTCCGCGCCACCGGGAAGTCGAAGAACGTGCTCGGGAACGGCTCCGGCTTGAAGGTGAAGTGCCACCACTCCTCCGGCAGGTTCACGAAGCCCTGCTCGACGAGCGCCCCCTTGAGCAACTGCCGATGGGCCCGCTGCACGCCCTGGACCCGCGGGTCGTCGGTGTGCGAGAGCGTGTCGAAGCAGTCGTACCCGGTCCCCATGTCCACGGAGTTGTCGGGGAACCGCTCCGCCCGAGGGGCGTAGCACTCCCTCAGCCTCTCGCCCGGCACGTACGCGCGCGTACGTACCGCCGGCAGTCGCACGATCGTCAGGTCCACGGTCGAGCCCCGGCTGTGACCGGACTTCTCCGCGATGTAACCGTCGGCGAACAGCCTCGACTTGTCGACGAGCGGATAGAACTCCTCCTTCATCCGCTCGTCCGCCAGGTCCTTCGCCCAGCGCACGAAGTGGTCGACGGCCCGCTGCGGCCGGTAGCAGTCGTACACCTTCAGCGTGTAACCCCGGGCCAGCAGCCCGACCTGCGCCCGGTGCAGTGCCTCGGCCGCCGACCGCGTCAGGATGCACAGCGGCTGCCGGTAGCCGTCCACCGGCTCGCCCACGAAGTTGTGCGCCGTCGTGTAGCGCATCTCCTGAAGGATCGTCCGGTCCACGGAGGCGAGGGCCACGAACTCCCGTGGCGCCTTCGGCTCCTGCGCGGCGGACGCCGGGGGAGAGGGGGCGGCGACGGCACCCGTGACGGCGAGCAGTCCGGCCGCGGCCGTGACGGCGAGAGTACGGAGAGCGGAAGCAAGTCCTGTCATGCGCACCGTCTATCAGTTCCGGCAGCGCCGGGAAAGGGTGATCGCATACGGTCGGCCCGTGAAGGACACCCACGGCACCTCCCACGCGACCGCGCCCGGCACCTCCCACACCGCCGCGCGCACCAGCGCCTCGCACTGCACCGCCTGCGGCGCCGCCCACCCGGCCGAGGCCGGCTGGCCCCGCACCTGCGCGGCCTGCGGCCACACCGCCTACCGCAACCCGTTGCCCGTCGCCGTCGCCCTGCTCCCCGTCACGGACGGAGCGGGCACCGGCCTCGTCGTCATCACCCGCACCATCGAGCCCGCGCGGGGCGGGGTCGCCCTGCCCGGAGGCTTCATCGACCACGGCGAGGACTGGCGGGCAGCCGTGGCCCGCGAGCTGCGCGAGGAGACCGGGATCGTGGCCTCCGCCGAGGAGGTGGGCCTCGCCGACGCACTGAGCTCCCCGGCCGGCCACCTCCTCCTCTTCGGCCTCCTCCCGCCCCGCCCGGCCGCCGCTCTCCCGCCCTCGGCCCCGACGAACGAGACGAGCGGCCACCATGTGCTCCACGCGCCCGTGGAGCTGGCCTTCCCGCTCCACACGGAGGCGGTACGGAAGTGGTTCGCGGGGGCGTACGGCTGAGGGGGCGTACGGCTGAGGGGGCCAAGCGCCGGACGAGCCCCGTCCCCTAGGTCGCGTCCGGGAAGTAGCGCCGCCTGTCCGCAGGCCAGGCAGGACTTTCCGGACACGACCTCGGCGCGAGGTCACACCCCCCGCACCCGCACCGGCAGCCCGGCCTCCTCCACCCCGTCGTCCGTCACCCGCTCCACGAGCACCCGCCCGTCCACGAGCCGTGACTGGTACCGCTCGATCTCGGCCGACTCCCAGCCGTCCCCCGTGTCCCGTACGACGAGCCCGCCGCCCGTCCGCCCGGCGGCGGGCGCCCACACCTCCAAGGCCAGACCGCCGTCCTCGCCCCGCACCGGGAGCACCGCCCCCGCCCGCGCCAGGACCGGCACCCGGGAGAGCGGCGCGTCGAGCAGCACCTGCCCGGGACCCTCGTACGCCTGCTCCGTCGCCGTGTCGTACCACCGTCCGCGCGGCAGCCGCACCGCCCGCCGGTCGGCGCCCCGGGTCAGGACCGGCGCCACCAGCAGCGCGTCGCCGAGCAGGAACGCGTCCTCGCAGTCGCGCAGCACCCGGTCCTCGGGCGCCCCCCACCACAGCGGGCGCACGTACGGAGCGCCCGTCATCCGGGCGAGCCGGGCCAGGGTCGTGAAGTACGGCCGGAGCCGCTCCCGTTCGGCCAGGGCCACGCGCGCGTGCTCCAGGACCTCGGGTCCGAACTCCCACGGTTCGCGCCGCCCCGCGCCGATCGCCGCGTGCGTGCGGAACAGCGGCAGCCACGCCCCCAGCTGGTACCAGCGCAGGAACAGCTCCGGCGTCGGGCTGCCGTCGAAACCGCCGACGTCGGGGCCCGAGTACGGCACCCCACACAGGCCGAGCCCCAGTACCAGCGAGAGCGAGGCCCGCAGCCCCGGCCACCCCGTCGACACGTCGCCCGACCAGGTGCCCCCGTACCGCTGCATGCCGGCCCAGCCGGAACGCGAGAAGAGGAAGGGCCGCTCGTCGGGCCGCAGCCGCCGCAGCCCCTCGTACCCGGCGCGGGCCATCGTGAGCCCGTACACGTTGTGCGCCTCGCGGTGGTCGCCGCCCCGGCCGTCCAGGGCGTGCCGCGACGAACGCGGCAGCGTCGTGTCACCGAAGGGGGCGAAGGACACCGGCTCGTTCATGTCGTGCCAGACCCCGGCGAAGCCCTGCCCGAGCCGCTCCTCGTACAGCCCGCCCCACCACTCCCGTACCGCGGGATCGGTGAAGTCCGGGTAGGCGCACTCGCCCGGCCACACCACCCCGTGGACCTCGTCGCCCCGCGCGTCCCGGACGAAGGCCCCGGCCGCCCGCCCGCTGTCGTACACCGCGTTCCCCGGCTCGGCCTTCACCGCCGGGTCCACGATCGACACGAGCCGCACGCCCTGCTCCCGCAGCTCCTTCGCGAGCCCCGGCAGATCGGGGAACCGCTCCCGGTCGACGGTGAACACCCGGTGCCCGTCGTAGTGGTCGATGTCGAGGTGGACGGCGGACAGCGGCAGCCCCCGCTCCCGATATCCGGCCACGACGCGCCGGACCTCGCGCTCGCTGCCGAACCCCCAGCGCGCGTGCTGCGCTCCGAGCGCCCAGTCCGGCGGCAGCGCCGGAGCACCCGTGAGGGCCGCCCAGCCGTGGAGCACGCGCGCGGGGGTGCCGACCACCACCCAGCAGCGCAGCGGCCCGCCGCCCATGCGGACCTCGCTGGTCCCCGGCCGGTCGTGCCCGGACCCCGCGCCCTCCTCGCCCTCGGCCAGGGTGACCCGGCCGTCCCAGGAGTTGTCGTGGAAGGCCAGGTGCGTTCCGGCGTCCGAGACGACGAACTGCACGGGCATGGTGAGGTAGAGCGGATCGTCCCCGGGACCGAAGCTCCCCTTGGGATCGGTGTTCCACAGCCGGTACGAGCCGTCCCGAAGCCGCGGCCCGGCGGACCGCCCACCGAGCCCGAAGAACCGCGCGTCCGCCGGCACCTCACTGCGCTGCACCCAGCGCGCCCCGCCCGCGCCCCCCTCGGCCACCGGCTCCCACCAGCGCGGCGGCAGGTCCCGGCGCAGCATCACCCCGCCCGGCGTACGGATCTCCACCGCCCCGTGCCGGGAGACCGCCACCGTCACCCGCTCCGAGACGATCCGCCAGCCGCCGTCCGTGTCCGGTTCCAGGGCGGCCCGGGGATCCGGATCGGGCGCCTCGCCCGCCAAGGCGTACGAGGGAAGGGGATCGGCCCCGTCCCACCCCCAGAACACGGTGCCGCCCGACGACACACAGATCCGCAACGAGGACCGCGCGAACCGGACGGTCCCCCCACCGGGCGCGGACTCCGCCCCGATCGCGAGCCCCGGCACCCGGGCCCGCTCGGCACCCCTCGGCGGCAGCCCCCACGCGTCCGTACGACGCTGCCGCCACGCCGCCCGCACCGTCCGCAACCCCTGCACCGAGCCGAACACCTTCATCGAACGCACCAGTTCACGACCGTCCATGCGGCTCACCCTGCCACCCACCAGGGGCGGAACAAGGTCCGTTCAACTGTCGTTCACCCGTGGTGGGAGCACATATTCACCTCCCCGACCATGGGCGGGCAGCCCTGGTGCGAAAGACGATCACATGGCATCGTCCTGTCAGCCGCGTCGCGCGCACACCCCAGCACGTGCGCGGGACACACGCCGACCCCGCGTACAGCCAGGGAGCCACCCCAATGACATCAGCGCAGACCGAGCCGCTCTGGCAGCCGGACGAGGACCGCATCGCCACGGCCGCCGTCACCCGCTTCCAGACCTGGGCCGCCGAGCACCACGGCGCCCCGGCCGAGGGCGGGTACCCGGCGCTCCACCGCTGGTCCGTCGACGAGCTCGAAGCCTTCTGGCAGGCGGTCGTCGAGTGGTTCGACATCCGCTTCTCCACCCCGTACGAGCGCGTCCTCGGCGACCGCTCGATGCCCGGCGCCGACTGGTTCCCCGGGGCCACCCTCAACTACGCCGAGCACGCCCTGCGAGCCGCCGGCGAGCGGCCCCATGACACGGCGCTGCTCCATGTGGACGAAACACATGAGCCCACGCCGATCACCTGGGGCGAGCTCCGCCGCCAGGTCGGCTCCCTCGCCGCCGAACTCCGCGCCCTCGGCGTACAGCCGGGCGACCGGATCAGCGGCTACCTGCCCAACGTCCCGCAGTCCGTCGTGGCGCTCCTCGCCACCGCCGCCGTCGGCGGCGTGTGGACCTCCTGCGCCCCCGATTTCGGCGCCCGCAGCGTCCTGGACCGCTTCCAGCAGGTCGAGCCCGTCGTCCTCTTCACCGTCGACGGCTACCGCTACGGCGGCAAGGAGCACGACCGCCGCGACACCGTCGCCGAACTGCGCGCCGAGCTCCCGACCCTCCGCGCGGTCGTCCACATCCCGCTGCTCGGCACCCCGGCCCCGGAGGGCACCCTCGCCTGGGACGACCTCGTCGCGGCCGACGTCGAGCCGGTGTACGAGCAGGTTCCGTTCTCGCACCCGCTGTGGGTCCTGTACTCCTCCGGCACGACCGGCCTGCCGAAGGCGATCGTCCAGTCCCAGGGCGGCATCCTCGTCGAGCACGTCAAGCAACTGGGCCTGCACTGCGACCTCGGTCCCGAGGACGTGTTCTTCTGGTACACCTCCACCGGCTGGATGATGTGGAACTTCCTCGTCTCCGGCCTGCTCACCGGCACCACCGTCGTCCTGTACGACGGCAGCCCCGGCTACCCCGACACCGCCGCCCAGTGGCGCGTGGCCGAACGCACCCGCGCCACCCTGTACGGCACCTCCGCCGCGTACGTGATGGCCTGCGCCAAGGCGGAAGTGCACCCCGGCCGTGACTTCGACCTCTCGTCGGTGAAGTGCGTGGCCACCACCGGTTCCCCGCTGCCCCCCGACGGCTTCCGCTGGCTCCACGACGAGGTCCGCGAGAACCTCTGGATCGCCTCCGTCAGCGGCGGCACCGACGTGTGCTCCTGCTTCGCGGGCGCCGTCCCCACCCTCCCCGTCCACATCGGGGAACTCCAGGCGGCGGGCCTCGGCACCGACCTCCAGGCCTGGGACCCCTCCGGCAAGCCCGTGATCGACGAGGTCGGCGAACTCGTCGTCACCAATCCCATGCCGTCCATGCCGATCCACTTCTGGAACGACCCCGACGGCAGCCGCTACCGCGACAGCTACTTCGAGATGTTCCCGGGCGTCTGGCGCCACGGCGACTGGATCACGATCACCGACCACGGCTCGGTCGTCATCCACGGCCGCTCCGACTCCACCCTGAACCGCCAGGGCGTACGGATGGGAAGCGCCGATATCTATGAGGCCGTCGAACGCCTCCCGGAGATCCGCGAATCCCTCGTGATCGGCCTGGAGGAGCCGGACGGCGGCTACTGGATGCCGCTCTTCGTCCACCTCGTCGAGGGCGCCACCCTCGACGAGGAGCTGATCGCCCGCATCAAGCGGACGATCCGCTCCGAACTCTCGCCGCGCCACGTCCCCGACGAGATCATCGAGGTCCCGGGCGTCCCGCACACCCTCACAGGCAAGCGCATCGAGGTCCCGGTCAAGCGCCTCCTCCAGGGCACCCCGCTGGCCAAGGCCGTCAACGCCGGCTCGGTCGACGACCTCGGACTCCTGCACTTCTACGAGACCCTGGCGGCCACCCGCCGGGGCTGATCCAGCGGCTAGCCCTTCGGCGCCCCCGGCAGCTCGCCGGGGGCGCCGACCGCTGCCTTGGCGAGCACCGCGGACACCCCGAGGACGGTGCCCGAGGGGCCCGCCGACGTGGTCGCGGTCAGGACGGTCCGCTCCCCGAGGAACGCCGACGACGTACGGTCGAAGATCCACTGGGTCTGCTCGCCGTGCGCGGTACGGGCCACGGCGACGCCCTCGCGACCGGCTGCGTCCTTCGCGGACGGCAGCACGGTGACCCCGGGAATCCGCGCCGCGGCCTCGTACAGCGCGGCGGTGACCTTCGGAGGAGCCCACGTCTCGGCCAGCAGGGTTCCGATCGCGGTGAACGCCCGCTGGTCCGGATCGCCTCCGTCGTCCCCCCGCCCCCGCGTCTCGTCACGGATCAGCCTCAGCAGCGCCTCCGGGTCCGTCGGAAGCGTCGCCACGTACGCGTGGGTCGGGTTGGTGACGGAGGGCGGCTCTGCCCCCGCCGTGGTCTTCCGGGGCGTGGCTCCGCGGTGGTCCAGCTCGTACACGGGCAGCGGCGCGCCGAGCGGAATGTCGGCGGAACCGGGCTCGCGCAGCAGCCCGGGCCGGCTGCCGTCGGCCGACAGCCAGACCTCGCGCCGATGGACGGGCGGCAGCGTCGCGGATCCACCGGCAGCGCTGCGCCCCGCATGGGCGACGAGGCTCCTGACGTAGACGTACCCCTCGGGCAGGGCGTCCGGCGCGGGAGCGGCGGCGGCGGCGAGCGCCGCGCGGGACAGCACCTGTACGGCGCCGGGCGACGCCTGCTGCCCGGCCGAGATCCGGCCCGGGGACCCGGCCGGCGGGTCCTGGGGCGCGAGCACGACCGCACCGGCCACGACCGCGCAGGCGGCCACCGGCGCCGCGATCCAGCCGAGCCGGAGCTTGGCCCCCGCCCGGCGCGCACGGGGCGGGCGGACGCCGGCGCCGTCACCGGAGGCGAGGGCGGTCCGCAGGACGGTGTGCCGCAGATCGCGATCCCGCTCCGGGGCGAGCTCGGGTACAGGAGGCGGCGGCAGCAGCTCGGCGAGCTCGGCCCGCAGGTGCGCGTCCGCGTGCCCGTGGTCCTGGTGGCGCGGCGTACGAGGGGCGAAGGCGTTCATGCCTGGTTCTCCGGGATCGATCGGGGCACGAGGGCAGGACGGACGTCGGACGGGGCGGAAAGGGCTCTGCTCACGGGTTCCGGGGCGGGTGCGGCGTTGGTACGGGACCGAACGGCGACGGCCGCGGCCCGCTCCTCCCGGCGGGCCGCCCGCAGTTCGGCATCGGCGAGCTTCCGGAGCCGTTCACGCGCCCGGGACAGCCGTGAACGAACCGTCCCGACCGGGATCCCCAACGCCTCCCCGGCAGCCGCGTAGTCGAGCCCGGCCCACACGACCAGCGTGAAGACCTCCCGCTCACGCCGCCGGAGCTTGCCGAGAGCGGCGCGCGCGGCCCGGATCTGCTCTCCGTCGGTCATCCGGGCGAGGACGTCGTCGGCGAAGTCCGGCAGCACCCCGCGCTCCGGCATCCGGGCGAGCGCCGCGTCCCGCCGCCGCGCCTCGCGGGCGGCACCCCGCATGATGTTGGTCGCGATGCCGAGCAGCCACGGGCGCAGACTTCCGCCCTCGGCGTGCACCATCCCGCGACAGCGCCAGGCCTCCAGGAACGCGGCGGAGACGACATCCTCGGCCGCCGCCCGGTCCCCGCACACCCGGAAGGCGTAGTGGTACAGCACGCGTGCGTGCTCGTCGTACGCCTCGCCGAGCGCGGAGGGGTCCCCGGCGCGGAAACGATCTCTCATAGGTGATTCCACACAAGGCACTGGGCGGTGGTTCGTCCGGGTTCCCGTGACCCGCGCCACACCTCGCGCCATCGTCGTCCAGGACATGCGCCGATGTGGCCCAGGTCACGGGAACGCTGGACCCTCAACGCGCAGTGCTGGACATGAACGATTCCTCGACACCCAGCCGTACGCCCCGGGGCGCGAACCGTCGCACGGTCCTGCGCACCCTGGCCGTGGTCGCCGTACTGGGAGGCACGACCCTCTCCGCCCTGCCCCCGACGGCGACCGCCTCGGCCGCGACCCCGGAGACGTACGCGCTGACCATCCGTCATCTCGACCGCGCGGGCGCCGCCACCGGCGACTACCGGACGAACGTCACCGGCATCTCGGGCCCCGGCGCCGACGCCTCCGCCTCGCCCCACGACCCGTCCGGCACGGTCACCGTCCGCCTGCCCAAGGGCCGCTACCTGCTCGACTCCACCCTTTCCGGTGCCGAGCAGGCCACCGGAACCGACTGGATCGTCCAGCCCCGCCTGGACCTGGACCACGACACGACGGTCACCGTCGACGCCCGTACGACCGCCCCCGTGGACGTCCGCCCGCCGGAGTCCGGCGCCCGCTACCTGCACAGCATGGCGTTCGTCGAGGCCACCCACGCGGGCACGACCCGCTCGGCGAACATCATGATGTCGAGCGGGGACCTGCGCGTGGCCCACCTCGGCCCCGCCGCCGAGTCCGGCTCGGTCAAGGAGTGGATCGACACCTACTGGTCGGGCGCCCGCGCCGACTACGCGCTCGGCTACGTCTTCACCTCCGCACGCGCCCTGACCGGTCTCGTCCGCCATCCCTCGGCCGCCTCCCTGGCCACCGTCAAGGTCCGCGGAGCCGCCCCGGAGGGCGTGACCGGAACCGGGTTCGTCGACATCCAGCCCAGCGCCGGCCCCACCGTCGGCCTCGTCCAGCCCCTCCCTCTGCCCGGTACCGCGACCTTCCTCGTCACCCCGGAACGCGGCCTCTGGGACCTCGGTTACACCGGTCCCGCGGCCCCCGAGACCCCGCCCAACCGCTACGCCGCCAACGGAATCGCGGTACGCGCGGGTGCCACCACCACCCACACCTTCGACAACGCCGTCTTCGGCCCCGCCCTCGACACGGCACCCGGCGCCCGCCCCGCGGGCGTGCGCGACGGCGACAGCCTCGCACTCGACATCCCGCTCCTCGCCGACGGCGACGGTCACGTGCCCACCGCCCCGCGCTTCCACAGCGCCACCACCACACTCCACCGGGACGGCCTCCTGATCGGCACCAGTCAGGGCGACCCCGGCCGCGCCACCTTCACCACCACTCCCGGGCGGGCCTCGTACCGCCTGACCGCCACCGCGACCCGGGGCGACGGCACCCCGGCGAGCGGACGCGTCACCGCCGCCTGGACGTTCACCTCGGCCGCCGCGTCCCGCCCCGCCGCGCTGCCGCTCAGCACCGTCCGCTTCGCCCCGGCGCTCGACCTCGACGGCACCGCGCCGGCGGGGACCCTGGTCCGCGTACCGGTCACCGTCCAGGGCGCGGCCGTCGAGACCGGAATCCGTTCCCTCACCGTGTCGATGTCGACCGACAACGGCACCACGTGGACCCGCGTCCCGGTCGTCAACGACGAGGCGGGCTTCCGCACCCCCGGCCCCGGCCGGTCCGTCTCGCTCCGCGCCGAACTCACCGACACCCAGGGCAACACCCTCACCCAGACCCTGACGAACGCCTACCGGACCCGATGACCTGACGAGACCGCATCCGAGCGCTCCGGGAAGGGACCACCCTCCCCGGAGCGCTCACGCACGTCCGCCGCCACCAACCCCCTACGGGTGTCACCCGCCGTACGTCGCCTGCGCGTCCCCCAGCACCTCGGCGAAGTCCGCCGCCAGGCGCGGCGCGTCCTCGGGCGCGAGCGTCGACGTCGTGATCCGTACGGCCGGCGGGGCGGCGATCCGGAACCGCGCCCCCGCGGCCACCCACCAGCCCTGCGTCCGCAACCCGTTGACGACCGCCGACTCGTCCCGCACCGGCACCCACACGTTCAGCCCGCTGGCCCCGACCGCCCGGATCCGGTGCGCCCCCAGTGCGCCGATCAGGGCCGCGCGCCGCTCCGCGTACGCCGTCTCGCCGTCCGCCACGAGCGCGCGTACCGCCTCGTCGCGGAACAGGCCGGACACCGACTCCTGGAGGACGTGACTGACCCAGCCCGAGGTCATCAGCATCCGCCCGTCGTGCCGCGCGAGCGTCACCGCGTCGCACGCGACCCCGGCCCACCGCAGGTCGATCCCGAGATGCTTCGACACGGTGCGCACCTGCGCCCATCGTTCGAGCCCCGCCGCCGCGAGCGTGTACGCCGCGGCCCCGCCGACCTCCGCGTTGTGGTCGTCCTCGACGACGAGCACCTCCGGGAACTCCCGGAGCACCGCCACCAGTTCGTCCCGCCGCGACCGGGTGAAGAACGCCCCGGTCGGACACTGCCCCCGAGGACTGCACACCACCGCGCGCACCCCGCCCCGGAGCGCCGTCCGAAGCGACTCGGGTACGAGCCCCTCACCGTCCACGGCCACCGGGACCATCCGCAGCCCCAACGCGGGCACCAGATCGAGCAGATGGTGGAAGCCGGGATCCTCCACGGCCACCGCGTCACCGGGCCGCAGCTCCGTCGAGAGGAGCCGCGCGATGCAGTCGAGCGCCCCGTGCGCGAACGTCACGTGCCGCGCCGGCACCTCGTCCCGCGCGAACCACTGCCGGGTCACCTCTTCGAGCACCGCGAGCCGAGGCGCGGCGCGATGGGACCCGTACACCGGGGTGACCGTCGACGGGGGCCGCAGTACGGGCAGGAAGGCCGGGTCGGGATGCCCGCCGGCCAGGTCCACCAGACCCTGCGGTACCCGCGGCGGACGCCGCGAGGCCACGGACGGTACGTCGGCGACGACCGTGCCGCCCCGACCCCGCGTGACGATCAGCCCCCGCTGCCGCAGCTCCTTGTAGGCCGTCGCGACCGTTCCCGGGCTCACCCCCAGCGTGTCGGCGAGCCGCCGCACGGGCGGCAGGAGGTCGCCGGGGGAGAGCCCGCCCTCGGTGACGCCCCGTTCCACGGACGCGGCAATCCCCTTGGCCGTCGTACCTTCGATCGCATATTGTGCTGCCACGTAGTCAAGTATGTATCAATACAAAGCAGTTCGCAAGGGGGACCCGTTGAGCCGCTCCACCCACTCCACCCGAACAGGCCTCAAGGACCGCATCCCCGGCGGCCGGGACGGCCGCCGCATGCTCGTCATCGGCTTCATCGACAAGTGCGGCACCGGACTCTGGTCCACGGCCATGGCCCTCTACTTCACCTACGTCACCGGCCTCGGCCTCGGCGAAGTCGGCCTCCTCATCGCCGTCTCGGGCGCCGCCGGCATCGCGGGCGCCCCCCTCGGCGGCCGCCTCGCCGACCGCTTCCCCCTCGTCCGCGTCATCATCTGCACCCAACTGCTGCGCGCCGCGGCCCTCCTGGCCCTCCTCACCACCGACGACTACCTGCTGCTCGTCCTCTTCTCCGCCGTCGGCGCACTGCCCGACCGCGCCACCAACGTCCTCACCAAGCTCTACGCCGCCCGGGTCGCCGGCCCCGACCGCGTCCGCTACCAGGCCATCAACCGCACCACCTCCAACATCGGCTGGACCCTCGGCGGCCTCGGCGCCGCGGCCGCCCTGGCCGTCGGCAGCACCACCGCCTTCCACCTCCTCCTCATCGGCGACGCCCTCTCGTACCTCGTGATGGCGGCCCTCACCCTCCGCTGCGCCGAACCCCCCGCCCCCGCCGCCTCCCGGATCGCCGCCGCGTCCACCGACGCCACCCCCACGACCAAGCCCTCCAACCCCTGGCGCGACCGGGGCTTCCTCGGCTTCACCGCGGCGGACTCGGTCTTCTTCCTCCACGACTCGATCCTCCAGGTCGCCCTGCCGCTCTGGATCGTCCACGCCACCGACGCCCCCGTCGGCCTCGCCCCGCTCCTGATGGTCGCCAACAGCGCCCTCGTCGTGATCTTCCAGGTCCCCCTCTCGCGCTTCGGCTCCTCCACCGAAGCCGCCCGCCGCCTGCTCGCCCCCCTCGCCGCGCTCTTCGCCGTCGGCACGCTCGCCCTCGCCGTCTCCGCCCTCGGCGGCCGGACCCTCTCCATCACCGCCCTGATCACCGCCGCCGTCGCCCTCACCTTCGCCGAGATGATCCACACCATCGCGTCCTGGGAGATCTCCGTCGCCCTCGCCCCCGACGACGCCCAGGGCGCCTACCTCGGAGTCCACGGCCTCGCCCAGTCCACCCAGCGCTTCGTCGGCCCCCTCCTCATGACCGGCCTCGTCTCCGCGGGCCCCCTGGCCTGGCCCGTCCTCGGCGCCGCCCTCGTCGGCACCACCGCCGCCCAGAACCGCCTCGTCCGCCGACGCCTCCCCCAAGCGTCACTGTCAGTGGCGAAGGTTACGGTGAGTGAGCACTGATCGGACCGTCACCAGGGGGAGACATGACACGGACCGGCACCACCCAGGCAAGCCTCCGCCGCGCACTGCGCCGCGAAGTTCCCAGCACCGTCGGCCTGCTCGCCGACGAGCACGACTTCACGACCATGCGCCAGTACCGGACCTTCGCCTTCGACGACCACACCACCTACCTCCGCCAGGTCGAGGCCCTCCTCAGGACCCTCGCCACCCAGGGCGGCCACACCACCGTCACCCTCTTCGACCCCGAGGAGTACGCGGCCTACTGCGCCGAGACCGCCATCGACCCGGACCACCCCACCAGCCGCAGCCGCTTCACCGCCCACCTCGCCGCCACCGGCGCCCACGTCACCTATACCGGGCAGCCCCTCAGCACCCTCCTCCCCGAGCTCGTCGACACCGCCGTCCGCCACGCCACCTGGGAGTACGCCACGACCGTCCTCGCCGGCGCGGGCGACTGCGCCACCTGCGGCAAGGACATCGGCAGGGCCGCCTTCGAGCGGGCCGCCCGGCTCCTCGCCCGGCTCCTCGACGCCGCAGGCGGCGGCACCCACCACCTCGTCTGCAGCGTCCCGGCGGCCGACGATCAACTCCTCGCCGTCCTCCACGCCGACGGCACCACACAACCGGTGGGCGTCGACGACGCACCGGCCGCCGAGTTCACCGCCGTCCTCGCCGCAGGCATCGTCCTCGGCGCCCCCGGCGGACTCGTCCTGCGCACCAGCACCCCGGGCGACCGCGACCGGCTCCACGGCTGGCGCCTCACCGGCGGCACCCTCACCCCGCTCACCGAGGCGGAAGTCTTCGCCGCCTACTGCACAGACGCCCGCACCGGAGAACCCCTCTCCCCGGAACCGGGCGTGGACCACCGCGCCGGCTTCGCCCTCACCCTCGACCCCGACGACGACTGGACCACCCACCACTGACCCCGGACACGACGAAGGGGCTCCCCGTCACCTGGATGACGGAAAGCCCCTTCGTACGTCGGCGAACGCCCGGGATCACTCCCCGGACAGCACCGCCTGAGCGGCCACACGCGCCTCGTGCGCCGTGTCCGCCGCACGCGCCGCGGCAGCGGCCCGCTCGCACTGAGCCAGCGTGTACTTGGCCAGCGTCGCCCGCACATACGGAATCGAGGCGGCACCCATGGAAAGGGAGGTGACACCCAGACCCGTCAGCACACAGGCGAGCAGCGGGTCGGCGGCAGCCTCACCACAGACACCGCAGCTCTTGCCCTCGGCCTTGGCCGCCTCGGCGGACAGCGCCACCAGGTCGAGCAGCGCCGGCTGCCACGGGTCCTGCAGCCGCGACACCGCACCGACCTGACGGTCGGCCGCGAAGGTGTACTGCGCCAGGTCGTTGGTGCCCAGCGACAGGAACTCGACCTCCTGGAGGATCGAGCGTGCCCGCAGCGCGGCCGAGGGAATCTCGACCATCGCACCGAACTTCGCCCGCAGCCCCGCCTCACGGCACGCGTCGGCGAAGGCCTTCGCGTCCGTACGGTCCGCCACCATCGGCGCCATGACCTCGAGGTACACCGGCAGACCCTCGGCGGCCTTCGCCAGCGCGGTCAGCTGCGTCCGCAGCACCTCGGGATGGTCGAGCAGCGACCGCAGACCCCGCACACCGAGCGCCGGGTTCGGCTCGTCCACCGGCGTCAGGAAGTCCAGCGGCTTGTCGGCACCGGCGTCCAGCACCCGCACGACCACCCGGCCCTCGGGGAAGGCCTCCAGCACCGCGCGGTAGGCCTCGATCTGCTTCTCCTCGGACGGAGCCTTCTTGCTGTCGTCCAGGAAGAGGAACTCCGTACGGAACAGACCGACACCCTCGGCACCGGCCTCCACCGCGGCCGGCACGTCCGCCGGACCGCCGACGTTGGCGAGCAGCGGCACCTTGTGCCCGTCC